>SCQU01000022.1 GCA_004299555.1 Rhodanobacteraceae bacterium | reverse complement strand
GGCGGCACCGGCTGCCTCGGCCACGGCGAGCGATTGCGAGGCCTTGTAGCGCATCAAGGCGGCGTTGCCGGCCAGCGTTCCCTCGTGGTGCTGCCAGATGCCGGTAGCGAGGTTGGAAACGAGGAACGGCGCCGCGATGGCGGCATACAGATAGAGCTTGAACGGGATCATAGCTTGTGCTCCATCGGAGGAAACTGGATGCGATGCGAAACCGCTGGTTTCATTCCTTTCTCGCCGTGTGCTTCGAGGGTTTCGCGAGCCAAGCGCAGTCGCGTTGGCTCGCCTTCAACCCAATAGCGGCCGTCAAGCAGTTCTTCGTACTCGTCCCAAAGTCCACGTAATATCTCGATTAGTCTTTTCTCGTTGTCGATCATGGCATGGCCTTCGGTGCGTAACGGTTCTTGAGTTGCCAGAGTTTCAATGCATGTTCGAACATCGACCAGCCGCGCTCGGCCTCGGCGGGCTCCCAAATCTTCACCGCCACCGCTGCCGGGCGAACGCCGATCATGATCGACACCAGCGGTGCCACCGAACAGCCACGGCGGTGGACGTCGCAGCGGCCCGCGTAGCCCTCGCCCACCACGCATTGCTCGAACGTCAGATCCGCGCGGTCGACATGATCCAGGGCCTTGGCGTAGGCCGCCAGTTGCATCACGTGCTCATCGTAGAACAGCGCCCGTTCCAGCTTGCCATCCAGCGTGTCCTTGGTCTTGAAGTCGGCCACGAACGCTAGCGGCAGTTGATCCAGCTTCTTCTTCACCAGCTCCACGTGGTCCGCAAAAGCACGGTCGTAATCCTCACCACGGAACGCCTGTTCAATCGCCTTGTGCAGCCGCGTTCCTTCGTCGGCGCGCTTCAGCGCCCAGGCACGGGAATCCTCATCCACGCGGCGCAGGAAGTGCTCGTCTGGTTCGTTGGGCGAGCGGGTCAGCGTCAATGCCGAGAGGGCGAACTGCTCGCGCTTCCAGCGTTCCAAGCCGGGGGCTGCCAGCACCCGCATGACTGTCGTGACGGACGGCAGCAGCGACAGCTTGCGGGCATGACGAATGTCGGGGTTGACCATCTTGGTGCCATCCGATGACGGCACTTCATAGGCGGGCTTCCCGTCCGGGTAATACCAATGCAGAGATTCGGACGCGTGCGGAAACAGCGAAGCGGGAACGTTCATCAGGTGTGCCTCAGCGGCTGAGAAGGGAAACTACATATCGCGGATGATTTGGTCGGCGGTCATGCTGTTGCTTCCCCGTAGGCCTTGGTGATGCGATTGAACTCGACAGTGTTGCCGCCGTGGTCTGGGTGGTGCAGAGACCGCAGGCGACGGTATGCAGCTTCGATTTCGTCACGGCTGGCGGTTTCGGATACACCGAGCACGGACGCCCATCCGTCGTTATCGGGGTTCGGCAGCGCGGCGAAGCCCGTGAATGCCCGGTTGAGGATTTCCGCGCCGCCGTGGCGTTCGATTGCACGCATGGCTTCGAGCGTCGCCGCGATGGCCGCCAGGTTGTCCTCTACCCGGTCGTAACGGTCGATTGCCATGCAGCGCGGCACGTCGCCGCGGCGTTCGCGCCAATACACGGCGGCGCCGGGATCATCTGGCTGGCGCTGACCGCTGCGCGGCAAGCCGTCGAGTCGCGGTTGCAGGTTGGTGCTGATGACCAGATCGGCATCGGGGATGCCCATGCGCTCGAGCTCGGCACGCACGCGCGTGGTCGCCTGCGCGATGGTCAGCTCGGCCCGCGGCTTCCAGCTGCCATGGCTGGATTGTCTTTGCTTGCCGAACTTGGCACGGGCGCGCTCAAATGCATGGGTGCGCTTCCAGCCGGTTGGCCATTGCAAGGGGTAGGCTGGGATGGTCATGCGACGTCTCCATGGTCGATGCGGCGAAACTCCACCACCCACACCCACGGGTTGGCGTCCCAGTTGCCGGCGCCGTTGATCGACTCCCACAGAGTGCGAAATTCGGCGACTGCGCTGCGATCTAGCCAGGGGCGATCCTTCATCCGCTTCGGCTCGATCATCCATTCGGGCGGAGCCTCGCCTCGTGCTTCCTGGTGGATCAAGTCCATGTCGCCGAGATCCTGATAACCCTGCCACCATGTCCCCCACGGCACCGCCCGCGCACCTTCGGCCGTCGCATCGGCTTCGCTGATGTCCTGCAACCGCTCCATGCGCACGCCGGTCACTTCCAGCGTGATGCGGCTGGCCCAGCGTGGCATGTGGATGGCCGGCACCACCGCGCCTCCCTTGCCGCGGTAGGCGTTCAGGTCAGCCCAAGCCCACTCCGCTTCCTGGGTGTTCTTGATTCCCATGAACGCGCGATCGGCAACGTAGCGCACGCCATCAAGCCCGCTTTCCAGTTCTTCGGCACGGCACGTCTCCCGCACCCAAAGTCGATCGCCTGGCTGGCCGAAGGGGCAAGCCAGCACTGCATCCGGATCGTCGGGATGCCACTGTTTGCCGGCTCGTGCCACGCGGCCTGCGTCGTTGAGTCTCACGACGCGCCGCGTCTGCGTCTTGAGGCCATCGAGGATGGCCCGCACCATCGGCGCGGAGAAAAGGATTGGATGTTCGCGGAAGCAGTCTTTAGGAGTCATGTTTCATCCTCCCGAGGCATCGTTTCACCCTGAAAGAAGTGCACCCTTTTTCCCGGCAAGCTGTGGATGTTGTTCATCAGCGTTTGCCGGTATTCGGCGCGAGTAAAGATCAACAGCTCCCCGTTTGATCCTTCAAGCCATTGCACCGCTCCGGATTCTTGCGGGCCTTTTTCATGGCAAGCGTTCCAAAACTCGTGCGCGCCAACCCATTCGTGCTTACATGCAACGCAGCGCGCCTGTCCGCTTACGTGGGGCGTGCGATCCTGTCGTGCCTGCGCAATGTCAACAATGTCGGCCATGGGTTCTAACATCTCATTCCAGCGGACGCGCTTCGCGCGCCGCTAAATTCTGGCGTTATGTGCTTGCATTCCATTCAGTCGGTTCCCAGCATTCCTCAGTCTCGTATTCCTGCCGGTCCTCGGTTTCGCGCCAGCCGTCATATACCCAATCGCCATCGCAGAACCACGTCACGCGGTCCACGCCTTCTGCGTCCCTTGCGTGAACCCTTGCGCCATCCTTCGGCGCTGTAGCTATCAGTTGCCATGCCATTTAGCACTCACGCCAGACGCCTTGCGTCAGGTAGCCGTGCCAAAGCGGGCCGTCGCGGTTGCTCACCAGAATCGACGGCGTGACGGTTATGGTGCCGTCTTCGTGTTCTGTGACCTCGTGGTGGCTCAGGTTCGCGCCGTGCCCGTTTGGCGTCATAGCCGACCATGTTCCATCCGTCCATTTACCGTACTCGCCAGCGTTCAATAGCTGGAATCCGCCCGGCTGTGGGATCAATTCAACTCGCTTGCCTTGCATGTAGTTCTCCAAATGTGAGTGCTAACACGTCATTCGAGTTGACGGCTTCGCCGCAACTCAATTCAGGGGTTAGGTTGCATCAGTAACATCTTCGAGAGTCAGTTCCACACCATGCAAAATTGCGCCAATGCACTGGCAGTTTGCCTTCATCCACACATCCCATGCAGCGCATCGTGCATCGTATGAGTGCGAGTGGGCTGCCGGTGCCACATCCTTCCCGGGAGCGTCGTAACCAGTCGTGTGAGTAAATGCCAATGCCTCAATCTCGTAGCGTTCGGTGTCAGTTAGTTTCATCGTCATTCCTGTTGGAAAAGCAACCTAACAATTCATCCGAGCGGACGGCTTTCAGCCGCCGCTTACCATGGCGTTAGGCCGCTCTCCTGGCATTCGCCGGCAAATCTGGATACGCGCCCCACGGCGCGTGCAACTCGCGCCAGCAACTCGACTCGTTGCCGGACCGTCGTGAAACTAAAACGTCAGAACGGGATCTCTGAATCGTCAGCCCAATCACCCTCGTTTCGCGGCGGATTGATCGGCGTTCCGGCCGGTTCCGGCGCCGGCTGGTTTTCGATCTTCTTGCGCAGCCATTCCGGCAACTTCGCCAACGCCTCGCTGGACGATCCCGGCGCGTAGAACAACAGCGGGTTCTCGGCTTTCGCGATGCAGCCCTTCGGCGCCGGGCCGATGCCACGCAGGTAGGTCTTCCCGTCCTCGCCCTCCATCACCATGATCGTGCAGGGCTTGCCCAGCACGGTCTCGATGTCGAAAGCACCGGCTTCCTCGTCGCTGAACTTCTTGCCACGCCAGCCTTCCAGGTGCTGTCGCAGCGTCGCCTTCGCATTCATGCTGGCGACGTACCAGTTACCGATCGCCAGCGGTCCCTCGACCTTCTTGCCGTCGTGCTCGTATTCCACGCGCTGATCGGGCGTCTCGAAGCGCAGATAGAGCCGATGTTTGAGCGCCGGGAACGCGCGGCTGCCTGGCTGCATGCCGGCATCAACCAGGAGGTTGCAGATCGCAAGGTGCATGCCGGCCGGAATGGACTTGAAATCGCGTCCGCCGGAAACAGGAAGGTTCATGGACATGTTCAGATCTCATTCAATCGTCAAAGTGGTGCGGGTGGTCTCCGACCCGCGGCGGCGCATCGGCCTTCGTCGGCTCCCGATGCTGGGCCGGTGTTCAACCTGTCGCCGGCGGCGGCCCATCCGCCATCCCGGCAAAGTAGGCCTCGCGGTAGATCGACTCCGCATCGTCATCGGGCGCCGTATCCGTGTTCATCGCCGCTTCCTGCTCCGGCGTGTACGCGCGTTCGCGCAGCGGCGTTTCCGGTTGCGGGCAGTCCTTGAGCGGCTCACTCATGGCTCGGCTCCTTCGGCGGAAGCGTGGGAATACGGGGCGTGGGCGTAGAGCGGCTCAGCTTCCCAGCCGTCTTCGCGCATTACACGACAGGTCGCGCGAGCAACCCCGTCCCACGCCCCGTATTCCCATTTGTCATTCGGACGCCGCCGCCAACGCCACACCACCGGCTCACCCTGCTGCACCTGCACCGGCCACACGGCTTCGAGCGCAGCTCGCATGGGTGTGAAACCATCATCATTCCCGTGGCCGTAATCGTCACCTTCGTAAGCCACACGTGAATAGGCGTCGAAGGCCAGCTTCACCACTTCCTCCGTCACGCCGCCCCTTGTCGCCTCGCTCACGCCGATGCGGCGGATGGCGCGCGCTGCGACCTGCGCCGGTTCCCATTTTCCGCCCGTGATCGCTCCGTCAGCGTCTGCTTCATGCAGCGATTCAAGCCAGGTGGCCAGGTCGTCGGCGCTGAGGAACGCGCCGTCCTTCGTCGTGTACTTGTTCATGGCATCCTCCTAGGCGATGCGATAGACGCGGGTGCGGTCACTCTCGATCCGGCGCACGCTGTAGCGCCTGCCGTATTTCTGACCCTGCTGGCTGGCCCGTACGCGCACTGCATGATCCAGCTCGCGCGGCACGTCGAACCACTGCCCGACCTGCATGGCACGGAAGGGATATTTCGGCTTCCCCAGGCCTTCCGGCAGTGGCCCGGACTGGATCGTGTACAGGCGGTTTGATAGCGTGTGTTCTTTCATGACATGAATAGTATCAGCGTTAGACTTGAGTGCCAGTGACACCTGCGGGATCGGGTGCGACCGGCTTGCCGTCGATGTCCACTGCGACGCAGGCGCGCACTACACGCGGCGCCTTGCACTTGGCGGTCGAACCATCCCGATAGATGGGCTGCAGTTCCGTCAGCTTCACGCCTACTGCAACGAACTTCGTTGCCTCGGGGAAGTAGGCTTTCGCGTGCAGTAACGTGGGGCCGAAGTGAAGACCATTGCCGCACTCATTCGTTGGCTTGAAGTCGTCGCAACGCGGTTTTGACCCAGGCGAATAGTCGACGCCGCGAGAAGTTGTCCAATGGTCGTTGACCGCTTTGTAGAGCGTCGCAATGCCGCGCGATACCTTGACGCCGTAGTATTCGCACCAAGCCTTGCCATCCATGTCGGCGAGATGGGAGTGGTCCAGGATCACGCCGCCAGAAATGACGGCCGTTGATGAGTGAAGGAACACGGCCACGAGCGGAGCGGCCTTGATGCTGGATCCGTCGTGGGCATGCACGCTGCTGGACCCCCACGCCACGACGCGGCTGGACTCCCTCGCCTCGACGCTGCTGGACTCCCTCGCCTCGACGCGGCTGGAATCCCTCGCCTCGACGCGGCTGGACTCCCTCGCCACGACGCTGCTGAACCCCCTCGCCACGACGCTGCTGAACCCCCTCGCCTCGACGCTGCTGGACCCCCTCGCCTCGACGCGGCTGGACTCCCTCGCCACGACGCTGCTGAACCCCCACGCCTCGACGCTGCTGGACTCCCTCGCCTCGACGCGGCTGGACTCCCTCGCCACGACGCTGCTGAACCCCCACGCCTCGACGCTGCTGGACTCCCTCGCCTCGACGCTGCTGGACTCCCTCGCCTCGACGCGGCTGGACTCCCTCGCCTCGACGCTGCTGGACTCCCTCGCCTCGACGCGGCTGGACTCCCTCGCCACGACGCTGCTGAACCCCCACGCCTCGACGCTGCTGGACCCCCACGCCTCGACGCGGCTGGAATCCCTCGCCTCGACGCTGCTGGACCCGTTCTTCGAGATGGTCAGCCAGACACCATCGGGTGACCGGATTTCGATTACATCGATCTTGTCGGCAATGGCCTGGTCGAGCTCTTCCTGCGTGTGTACTTCGCGAGTTGTCATGCGGTTTTCTCCGATTTGAGTTCGCCGGCCACGGCAAACGCAGGGGGTACGTATTGACGCGCGTCTCCCGACGGGCGCGCCGTGGCCGGCGAAGGGTGAGCGAGTAGCGCGCGCAGGGCAGCGATGGCGGCGCGCTTCTCGGAATGGGTGAAGTCACACTTGGCGGCGAGGCACATCACGGCATGATCCCGTAGTGATGCAGCACGAGGTACGCGATGGACGCGACCCACATGCCGGCGTAGGCGAAGGCGGCGAGCCAGAGCTGACGGCGAGAGGGGCGAGCGTTCATGATTGCGCCTCGATATCGGCCAGCTTTTGCAGCTTTTCGACCTTCGCTTCCAGCTCATCCATGTGTTTGTCGATCAGCCAGTCGACGGCCTCGTGGACGACGGAATCATTCGCGGTGCGCGTGGCGTACTCGGCCTCGCAACCCATCGGCCCCCACGAGCGGACTGCGGGCTTCGTGCAGACCTCGAACTGGAACGGCAGGCGCAGCAGCGAGTCGTAGCGCGTGGTCAATTCACCGATCCACGTCTTGAGCCGCGCGACCTCGGCCGTGAGTGCTGCGATCCGGTCGCCGTCATCGTCCGGTGGCATGAAGCCGCCCAGCGCCTGGCGCAGCGGCAAGGGGAGATCGTTCATGCCTCCACCTCCGCCGCGGCGATCAATGCGGCACCGACTTCGCGCGCCCCCTTCGGGTCAAGATGCACCATCGTGGTGGAACTCCCTGCGCCGATGTACAGGGATACGATCCGACGATCAGAAAAATGCTCTGCGATCACCTGGACGTCCGTCCCGTCGCCAACGTGGAGCTCGCCCACGTTGGCGCAGCTCTTGATGTAGCTGTTGATGTAGTTGTTCATGGTGTTACCCCTCGTGGTGAGAGTCAGAGAACGACACCCGGGACGGACTCAGGGACGTCAAATTCCGCGCGCGCGGCGGCGATGATCTCATCATCGTCCTGCTCGTACTGGCCGTCGGCCGACAGCGTGCCAAACTCCATGCTGCCGAGGTAATCGGAGTCGTCACCCTCGACCAGCGAGGCGCGAAACGTGATGCCGCCGGCGGCGACGATGCGGATGCACTTGCTCATGGTGTAGCCCCTTGTGGTGGTGGTGGTCGTGGCCTTGCGCCACGGTTGAGAGACTACCACGGATAACACGCCTGTCTGCTACATCAGCCCCCTCAGTCCATCACCCGTTTATCGTCCGTTCATGCATTGGACGCCATCGGATCTAGCACGAGCTCTGTCAGTAGATGTGGTCACACGGATCAATGACTTAGCGTTAGATGTGGGTGTGTGTAGCAGAGGGAGGTTATGGCTTAATCCACCCTCTATCAAACCTCTCCATCATCAGACCACACATCAGCTACAACATCTGCCCTCTTGACAAAGATGAATCCAGGGCTTAAGAAGCATCATCGGCTTGGGCATCAGATAGGGCATCAGATAGGGCACCAGATAGGGCACCAGATAGGGAACCAGATAGGGCATCAGACTGAGCTACTGATGTCGAATCAGCCCGGGCATCTGTTGGCCAGCTGACAAGTCCTCGCTAGATCCCTGCAATGCCTCTGTGACCTCCTGTGCGGGCTTCTGCTGGGCTTCCGTGGGGTAGGAGCTAGGGTGGTAGCGGGGCAGGGGTCGGGCGGCTGCTACAGCCTCTGTGGAGAGGCCTCAGTTCATCCGATTCGGGCGCGGGCGCGGCGCGCGCGGCGCTTGGGGTTTGGGCGGAATTTTCTGCAGAGGCCCCACCCTCCCCCACCCCAAAAAGTTTTTCTTGAGTTAGGATTTGCCCAAGCCCGGCTCCTGCTGGGTTCGGAGCCAGCCGATGCCAAGCCGCCGTGATAGGAAACTTGTTTCTCGGAGCAGCAAAGCTGCTTATCCCTTTCCCGTCTTCCGCGTGTCCGTGGGTCAGAACCAGCCTGGCAACGCGAAGGACCGAACCTTCTCCCCGGATGGTGTGGATGGACTGACCGGGCCCAGCTACAGTGAGCGCCGAGGCAACACCAACGTTTCCGGCACCACCAAGCCGGTTCGGCGCTACGGGGTGGCTGCCCAGAACCGTGGCGAGTGGAAGCGCTGAGGACGGGGCCATGACGCCCACGGTCGAACTGCCGGAGTCGCCGCATTTTCCCGGAGGTGGGATCAACCGCTATCTGGAGAATGCCGTCGCCATCGTTCCCTCCGACACGGTCGACTACATTCCCCCGACCACGGTCTACGTGGGCAAGAGCGGGGACGTGACGATCGTTCCCGGGGGGGGTCGCTTCCGGTCACGTTCGCAAACATGCAGCAGGGGACAGTGGTGCCATGCAAGGCGTCGAAGGTGATGGCGACTGGCACGACCGCCCGCTTCCTCGTGGCGATGACCTGATGAAAACCGCAGCCGGTATCCGTGCGTATATCCGCCGTTCGAAGGTGCCGATGGCGGACTGGGCGCGCTGCCTCGGCGTCTGTTATTCATCGCTCTACCGCATGGTCTGCGGACAGTCGGGGATGCAGGAAGGGCCGTTGATGAAGCGCTCGATGGCGATGGTGAAGGCGCTGGAGGAAGGCTCCGCCGTATGGGAACGCGGTTCCCTGCCGGACGGACATGGCTGCTGGCGGATCAAGGGTTCGGCCTTCACGCCGGCCACGCTGATGACCTACAAGGTCGATTTCCTCCACGGGTCGCTGTCGAACCTCGGTAGCCATCCGTGAAGTTCCCCCGCAAGCAGTTCGAAACCTTCTGCTCGCACCTCGTCTTGAATTCCAAGGAAAAGGGACGGGTGCCGTTCAAGTGGAACGGGGCCCAGGTGCGTTTCATGGACGAGCTGGAGAAGGGGCTGGAAAACGACCAGCACAAGCACGTCTGCTGCAAGGCCCGCCAGCTCGGCATCACCACGATGACCCTGGCCATCGACCTGTTCCAGTGCTACCGGAACGCCGGCACGCAAGGGGCATTGGCGGTCTCCAACGAATCCGTGCGGGATCTGTCCCGCAACATCCTGACCAACTACATGGACAGCCTTCCCAACGGCATGAAGGTGCCCGTGAAGGTGTCCAACCGTTCGGAGATCCGCTTCGCCAACGCCTCCCGCATCAGTCACATGATCGCCGGGGGTCGCAATTCGGGAGCCCTGGCGCGCGGCGAAGGCCTCAACTACTGCCACGCCACGGAAATGTCCTCGTGGGCCGATCCCGAAGGCGTCATTTCGCTGGACGCCTCGCTGGCCGAGACCTACGCCGACCGGCTGTACCTGTTCGAGTCCACCGCCCGCGGCTTCAACGTTTTCCACGACATGTGGGAGGACGCGGAGAAGTCCTTGTCCACCAATGCCATCTTCATTGGCTGGTGGGCCAAGGAGGACTATCGCATGCCGCAGTCCTCTCGCCTGTGGTCGACCTACGGCCGCGGACGACCCAGCCGGGAGGAACAGGCATGGGCACGGGAAGTCGCCAAGCGCTACGGCCACGAGATGACGCCCGAGCAGTTCGCGTGGTGGCGCTGGAAATGGGCGGAGTCCGGCGAGAGCCGGCTGCTGGTGGCCGAATACCCGTGGACGGCCGATCAGGCCTTCGTGATGACCGGTGACCAGTTCTTCGGCGCCCAGACGCTCAAGAAGATGCGGGACGCCGCCCTCGCCAAGGACCGGGCATGCTGGCGCTACGTCATCGGCCCCCGCTTCGAGGATACCCGGCTGGAGCCCGACCCGGACGGCCCGCTGTCGATCTTCGAGGAACCCCAGTCCGATGCCGAATACGTGATTGCCGCCGACCCGGCGTATGGCGAGTCGGAATGGGCCGATCATTTCTGCGCGCAGGTGTTGCGCTGCGAGCGGGATCGGGTGGTGCAAGTGGCGGAGTTCAACTCGCCGGACTGCACCATGTACGGCTTCGCCTGGATTCTCGCCCACCTGGCCGGTGCGTATTCGTCCATCGCCAAGCCGGCCACCCTCATCATCGAGCTGGGCGGCCCCGGCCGCGGCGTGTTGCAGGAGCTGCAGCGCATGCCCGAGCAATACGCCGACCGGATCGAATCGCTCTCCCCGAACGCCCAACGGGCGCTGCAAAACCTGTTCGGGTCCATCCGCCATTACCTGTACCGCCGCCCCGATAGCCTTTCCGGTGGCCGGCTCCTGCAGTGGGAAACGACCTGGAAAACCAAGCAGATCATGATGAACCTGCTACGGGACTGCCTGGAACGCGGCATGGTGGAGGTCAATTCCCCGGAATGGCCGGAGGAAGCGCGCTTCGTCACCCAGAATGGCAGCCGCATCCAGGCCGAAGGCCAGCACAAGGATGACCGGGTGGTGGCGCTGGCGCTGGGCGTGGTGGCGTGGCAGCAGCAGGTGTTGCCCGAGCTGTTGGCGGCCCATGCGGAGGCCGGCTACGGCCACGGCCCGGCGACGCCGCTGGACCGGGCGGTACACAACTGGCTGGATGGCGTCCGCCAGGGTGCGGATGATGCCTTGTGGTCGGATCAACCCGCCAGCTCGCTCGGGAGCTGGGACTAAGGTTCCACGTGGAACGCGATCGGCGGTAGCATGCGACCGTCATCCCTTCGGAGGGTTCCGTGATGCCTCGCCTGAGCAGTCGTGCGCGCGACAACCTCAAGTCCAGCCAGTTCGCCGGCCCCGGACGCTCGTTTCCAATTCCGGACAAGGCGCACGCGCGCCTCGCCATCGGCGCCGCGACGCGCAGCGAACGCGCCGGCAACATCAGCAAGGCCACGGCCCAGCGCATCCAATCACGCGCCCGCGCCAAGCTCAACAACCGTTCCTCTCGCAAAGGGTCATCCCGATGATTCTCGCCATTCTCGTTTTGCTTGCCGCCCTGCTGGTGTTCGACTTCTACGCCCATCGCCACCATGTCTCGCTCTTGGCCGAGATGAAAGCCGAGGTCGAATCGCTTCGCGCCAAGATCGACGGTGGATCGAAATGAAGCGCTGGCGCTGTTCGCATTGCTGGAAACCGGACGTGGCCGTGGAAGGCGCCGAGTGGGAGGACCACCTGACGCAATCCTTCTGTCGCATGTGCGGCGCCGCAGCGACCCGCATCTACGAGTTCGGGTGCTTCGCCTGCGACGACCGGGGCGTGATGTTTTGGGGCGAGGACGCGCCCAGTCACCCATGCCCGGACTGCAACAGTCCGGCGTACCGGATCGTGCATGCGCCCTACCTCGGCTCGACCGACAAGCATGCCGACTACGTGGCCGCCGACCGGATGCTCGAAACGGCGCTTAACCAGCAAGGCATTTCGACGACCTCGCTAAAGCGCGAGACCCCGCCGACCGACGAACGGGTAACGCAGGCCAAGGCGCGAGTTCAAGGCAACCCTCAGTTCCAAGGTGGGTGGGTGGCCGCGAACCAGGTCATGGGCCGGGCGATGCCCGGCAGCCAGGTCAGTCCGCTGGGCACGGTGCCGCGTCCGATAACCCAGATCGTGGGCAGCTACGACAAGCAGGCCGACTGACGTGCGCATTCCCAAGCCAACCCCGGAACGCATCGACTGGCTCTACGCAACGCTCGCGCGTCTGCGTCGGTCAATGGATGATCGCCGCGCCAAGGCGATGACGTGGCGCAGCTGGTACCTGCACGGGGCACCGGAATGGGGCGCGCGCTACAACATGATCTGCCCGCAGCTCAACACGCTGGCCGGTTACCTGTACGCGCCTCGCAGTGTCCGGTTCAGCCTGAATGCCGGGCCCGTCGCCAACAAGGGGCGCCTGGCGCTGTTCGAGACCGCCGCGCTGCGGTTGCGAACGTTGTGGAATGAGTCGTGCGCCGATGAGGTTTTCAGCCAGCAGACGTTATGGAGCCTCGTGTACGGCGCGGGGTTCGCCAAGTTCCTGTGGCAGCACGGGCGCCCCAAGTGCGTTGCGGTGGGCGCCTACGACATGGGCGTTTGGCGGGATGACCTGCCGACACTCGAAGGTCAGCAGGCAATGCTCCACGTTTACCGGCTGGACGTGGAAACCGTCCGGGAATGGTTATCGGCGGCCGGCATGGGCAACTTGGAGGCGGAACGCTGGATTGCGCGCCTCGGCAATGGTTCGACCGCCGAAGCGCCCAGCCGGGGCGCGGTGGCGGTGGGCCAAATGAACCCCATCGGTTGGGCTGGTGGCGCCTCGCAGGGCGTCGCGGGCGCGGTCACGGACTGGGGCAGCGTCAGTGCCGATTACGGCAGCGACGTGCCCACGCTGGAAGTAGAGGAGGTGTGGGTCAAGGATGACGAGGCCCACGACTGGCGCATCTTCCAGATCATCGAGAAGGACCTGATCCTGTCCGACCGAGCCAACGACTACCTGCCGGGGCATCATCCCTTCGTCAAGATCACCCCTGACCCGATCGATGAATGGTTCTGGGGACGAAGCACGGTGGAGCAACTGATTCCGCTGCAGGCCCTGCGCGAGAAGCGGATGAACCAGCTTGACCGGCTCGCCGCCCGCCAGGCCAACCCACCGATGGTCTTGTCCGGTTTCACGGGCGTCAACGACGAAAAGGCTGCGGCGGTGATGCGCCGTGGGGGTCTCCTGGCATCCTCGCAGGTGCCGGGCGCCAAGGTCGACCTCCTGACCCCGCACGTGTCCGAGGTCAGCTTCGCCATCATCAACGACATCGACCAGATGTTTGCCAACACCCTGGGCCTCACGGACATGCTGCAAGGCAATACCAGTGGGGAACGAGGTGGTGCGCATGCCCGGGCGATGATGGAAGCGGGTGCGGGGCGCCTGACCACCCGGATGCAGTCGATCGAGCGCGCGGTCGCGGATGGCGCCACGCTCCTGATGGAATCGGCGAAGCGCAACGACGATACCGTCCTAATGGACGACGATGGCGACCGATACGTGCTGGGGCAGGTGCCTTCCGAGGCTACGGTAGAAGTCGCGGCGCACTCCGCCTCGCCGCTGTTCGCCTCTCGTGCGACGCAGGAAGCGGCCCAGCTCATGGAGATGGGCGTCATCGAGAAAGAGGACTTCCTTGACCTGGCCGATCCGCCGATGGCCGCTTCGCTCAAGGAACGCCTGAAAGCGCGCGACAAGGCCCACCAGAAAATGGTGCAGGACGCCATCCAGCAGACGCCGAACAACGACCGCTGGCAACTCTTTGCCAGCCTCCTTGGTCGCGGCAAGAAGCGCTGAAACGCGAGCAAAAGGAAGGCCCGGATGCAGGGGATACATCCGGGCCTTCGGGGAGGCTTGCGCCTCGTACGTCACCGACGTAGACTGACCCTACCACCACGCAGTAGCCAGACAGAAGAATGATACCCTAGCTTTGGGGAATTTCAACTCTTTTTTCAGGCTTCTGCGTTGCGGTCGTCAAGACGCACGACAGTCGTGGGCCTGCATGGGCTGCCCGTCAGAAATCACCGCGGTGGGGAGACAGCCTCCTTGACCCGCGTCCCGGCCTTCCTTTGGGGATCGGGTCAAGCGCTGGCAAGTGATCCCGGCTCGACACCGGCCAAGGTCAGCGTGAACCGAACAAGGGCGTCCTGCGACACGTGGCCTTTCCACCGTTTCCCAAGGAAAGGTGAGTGAAGATGACCGGCCAGGGCCAAAGCCTTCCGATCACGCTTGGTCAGACTGTGGCCTGCCGCTTGACTTATTGCGTGAACCGGTTCTAGAAAGTGAACCGTGCGGTGCGGAAGCACTTGCACGGGTTCCCCGCAAGGGGATGAAAGAGAACCAGAGGGCACTCTGAAAAGGTTCGTTTGAACCGTTCGTCCGCCCGTCACTGAAGGAGAGCATCATGGCTCGCAAGTCGCATCGCAAAGCTCGCAAGAGCACTCGCAAGGGGCGCAAGTAATGGCCACGCGCGCGCAGAAAGCCGCTGCCAAGCGGAACATCAAGAAGGCGATTGCCGCCCGCAGCAAGGGCCGCAAGAGCCGGAAGGCGGGGCGCTGATCCGTGCCCACGCCGAATCTCGGCACGCTGTCACAGCCGTTGCCTGTGGGTGGGCAGACCCCAGGCGCGGCTGCGCCAGCACCGGCGGCGGGGCAACCCGCCCCGGACGGCAAGACCGCCATGTCCCGCAGCAAGGTGATGCAGGCCATCCAGGCCATCAGCGTCGAACTGCCCAATTTCCCTGTCGGCTCCGAGGAACACACCGCCCTTCTGGATACGGTGAAGAAACTCGGCAAGTATTTCTCCGGTTGGAGTTCGGCGGCGCAACCGCAGCCGTCCCAGCCGCAACAAGCGGCCCAGCAGATCGCGGGTTCGCCCGTCCCGATGCCCGGCCCCAATTCCATGCCAGAGGCTGCCTAAATGGCGATTCGTCCGAACAACCTGACCCCGAACCGCGGGGGCGACGTGCAGGCACCGGAAGTGAGCGACAAGCCGCGCCGGTACTCGAACCTCATCAACCAGCCGTACGCGCCGCAGTTTGGCGGCGCCGTGGCCGTGGCCCGCAGCGTCAAGAAGGCGCCGTACGGCCGCGTCGCCCACGTCGGCAAGCGCGGGAATCCCTGATCGATGCCTTCGAGCCGTCCATCGTTGTCGTCCCCGGGCTACGGCTCCCTGACGGGCAACATCAACTGGAACCGTGGCATGGATGAAGCCATTGCCACGCCGGCGTCGACGTCGTTTGCGCCGCCGGTGAGCGCTCCGGCTCCCGCTCCGGTTGTCGACAAAGTCCCCCGTACCCGCTTTTGGCGGAACCAGACCGGCGGCTTCGCCGGCGGCAACCGCCGTGCCTTTCTCGACGAGAATTTCTGACATGCCTGCCCTTGACGAACAAGAAATTGCCGTACTGGCCGAATTGAAGACCAGCGACCCGGCCCTGTACCGCAAGCTGCGCACCGAAGCGCTGCGTTCCGCCGCCAAACTGCACCCGGAAGTCGTGGTGCCGGAGGTGGAAGTGGGCGAAGCGATCGACCAGCTTCGTGCCGACAACGAAAAGAGTGTCGGTGCGCTCAAGGCCGAGCTGGAAGCCGAACGTGCCGCGCGCGCCAGCGCCGAAGCCGTCGCCGCCGCCCGCGAGAAGCACGGCCTGGCGCTGGGCGAGATCGAGCACGTCAAGCAGTTCATGGACGAAAACAAGATCGAGGACTTCGATGCCGGCGTGCGCTTCATGCGCTTGCAGGAATCGCAGGCCGCCAAGATGAAGGACGGGGTGCCCACGACGGGACGGATGGAATTGCCGGCCAACTTCGCGGAAGCCCTGAAAGACCGTCGCGGCGCGCGTCGCCGCAACCTGTATTCGGCGGTGGCGGATCTGCGTACGGCGCAGCGTCGGGCCGATTTTCTTGCCACGAACTGATTGAAGGAAAGCCGTCATGCCGCAGTTTGGAACTGGTATCGTCCCGTCTGGCGCGTTGGGTACCCAGCTTTCGGCGGTCACCCGCCGCGGCATCACCGAAGATGCCATCGTGGCGCTGTATCAGGCGTCCCCCACGCTGGCCTTGCTGTTCTCCAAGGCGAATGCCGCCTCCGGCGGCGTGTCCTCGGTCACCGTGCCGGTGCAGCTCTCGGCGATGACCGCGGGTAGCTGGACGGATTTCGGCGGCAGCTTCCCGGCCCCGCAGGTGCTTTCCGGCCTCGTGCCGGCGGAGTTCAACCTGAAAGGCCTCGTCGTGCCGGTGCCGCTCCTGGGCATGCAGTCGATGTTGCAGGTGGACGAAACCGTGGTGTCGATCCTCGAAGCCACGATGGACGATGCGTCGAACCAGGCGGTGTCGATGCTGACCACGGCATTGTTCAACAATTCAACCAACGCGCAGCAACTGGGCGGATTGCCGCTCGCCATCAGTGCCGCCGGCACCTACGGCGGCATCAGCCGCACGACCTATACCAACTGGCAGGCCGGTGCGATTGCCGAAGGCACCGTTGCGCCGACGCGCAACTCGTGCCTGTTGGACGTCATCAAGACGACCACGGCCGGCTTCGGTGAACGTCCGACCTTCGGCGTGACCGGCCCGCTGACGTGGCACAAGCTGGCGACCGACTTCACCGCGCAAGAGCGCTACAACGTCAATCCGGGCGGTACCTACTCGGATGGGCAGTTCGGCGCGACCGCGATGTTCCAGGCGCTGTCGGTCGGCGGCGTGCCGATCTACATGGACGCCAACGCCACGGAAGGGACGATCTACTACCTGAACGAGAATTACGTTTCGCTCTACATCCACCAGGACGTGAGCTTCGGCTTCACCGGGTTCGAGTCCACGCTTATCAACAACCAGATCGGCTTCATTGGCGCGCTGCTGAGCCTCTTGGAACTGGTCGTGTCCAAGCCGTCCACCTGCTCGGCGGCGACCGGCTACACCCATTCGTGAGGAGCTGACGACCATGAGTTTGATTTCGTCCAAGACCCTGATCCCCGGCACCGGCATCGCGCTCGGCGGCCCCGGTTCGGCCTACACCGCCATGCAGAGCAACGTGTTCGCCGGCGCGGGCAACTTTACGCTGCCGGCCGGCGACTGGTGGGTGATCCCGACCGCCGCCACCTCCGTGGACATTTCCACGGATGGTGGTACGACGTGGGTGGCGCTCTACGCGGTCAACCAGGGTGGTTTCATCCGTTCGGACGGCGCCAATGCCCGCATCAATTCGACGGGCGCCATCACCGTGCAATTCTTCGGCCCGGCTTGAACCGTGAACGGTGAGCGCCTACACCGACAATGGTGACGTCCTGTGGGCGTATCTGATCGATACGCGCACGCTTCTGCATGACGCCTCGGGCGACTACTTCACCGATCCGCAACTCGTCAACTTCATCAACCAGGCCCGTGTCCACACCGCCGTGGATACGGGCTGTTTGCGTACCCGTGAAACCGTCACGTTCCCGGCCGGGATCGAGCAATTCGCCATTGGTGGCGTCTACCAATTGACCAATGTCGCAGTTCCCGCGGGGGGTACCGCGCCGTACAGCCTCGTGAGCGGCGGCGGTGCCACGGCTGCCGCCAAACTCGGCAACACGCCCGGCGCCTCCCTGTCGGTGGGCGTGGTCTCTGGCGGCACCTATTACCAGCCGCCGCTGGTCACGTTCGATGGCGGCTCGGTGCCACTATCGGCGGTCGCCACGACGGTGCTCGGATCGCCGCTCCCGGCGGCGGTGACGCAGGTCGTGGTCAACCAGGATGCCGGCCTGTATGCGGCCGGTTCCGTGACGCCTTCCGTCGTCTTCACCCCTGCCGGCGTCGCCGGTGCTGCCGTGGATGATGGTACCGGTCACCTTATGGTGTCGGCGCAAGGCTCGGGGCAGGTCGGTGGCGTGGTCATCCAGGATGCCGCGGGCGTCATCACCTCGGTGCCGGCGGGCTCCGCGTCGATCCTCAATGCCCGCATCGCCTCGATTGATCAGATCACCTGCAACGTCGGTTACCGCATCGCGTTGCGGAACATGGCGTATTCGGACTTCAACATCGCCTACCGCGGCCAGCCCAACTACCAGGCATGGCCCAATGCGTTCGCCATCTACGGCGACACGCTGTTTCTTGGGCCCGTGCCGGCGAACGCCTACACGTACGAGCTGGATTGCCTCCTGTACCCGCTGCCGCTTTCGAGTGTGGGGCAAATGGGTGAGATCGCTGACCGCATGTCGCGCCAGCCCGTGCCCTACTACGCGGCCTATCTGGCGCGGTTGTCGCAGGGCGAGGCCGATCAGGCCAGCCAGTTCCTGCAGCTCTACCAGCGGATGGTGGCGGCTGCCGTGAACCGCTTCACGACCCGACTGTCGCAGCTCTGGCCTGACAACGAGAATCTCTACTGATGCCCGCGCCCCAAGGCCAGCCGCAGCAACCGCGTAGCCTGACGCTGATCGAACGCAGCTTCCGCACGATCAACCTCTCGGCCGGACCGACCGCGCTCAGGGATGGGGAATACCTGGCGCTGGAAAACCTGATGCCCTATGCCGAGGGGCATCTGGCCGTGTTTCCCGGTCCCAGTGGTTCCATTGCCGCGCCGGCGGGGCTGACCATCGTGGCGATCTGGGGCATGGTCATCGGCTCCCAGCCCTACAT
>SCQU01000021.1 GCA_004299555.1 Rhodanobacteraceae bacterium | reverse complement strand
CCAGCGCGTGGCCAATGCCGTCCAGGCCTTCCACGAATTCGGCCAGGCGTGCGCGTTCACGGCCAAGATCCTGCGCGTGCTGCGGGTCGTCCCAGATGTTTGGATTCTCGAGCTCGCGGCTTACTTCTTCGAGGCGTTCGCGCTTGGCGGGGTAGTCAAAGATACCCCCTTAGGGTTTCCACACGTTCGTGCAAATCCGCGATGCGTGCGCGGATGGGATTGGTCTCGATCATTGCGGTTCTGCCGTTACAGAAACCCGCAATGCTACTAGCGAAGGGCCGGATTTGCTTGGCTGCCGCCGCGGTCGCCGCCGGTGGAACATGCGTCCACCGGCGGTTTGCTCACCCGGTGCGCGCCCGGGGCCACCGGCACGAGGCGCGTACCGCTCAGCGACCCGGCCCCAAACCACGCGCGGCGAGCGCCTGCCGCTGCAGGACACCAAGCTGCATCTGGTCTTCCAGCGTCAAATCGCGCAACTCGAACGGCCCCTTGAGGCCGCTCCTGGCCAGCGCGGTGGCGCTGAACGTGAGCCGGATCGGTACGCTGCGACCCGGTTCCAGCCAATCGGCCGCCTGCGCGTACACGGCCGGACGCAACTGGCCGTTCGCCGTGTGCCCATACAGGACGCCGCTGACCGCATAGCGACTGGCCGCTCCCACCTCAACGCCGACATCCACGCTGACGCCCTGCCCGGCGTGCGTCACGGCCCGCACGGGTGCGCGGCTGAAACGCGCCGTGGGCAACACGATCGCGAAGGCATTGTCCGCTTCGCGGAGGACCGTCTGGCCGCCCGCCTGCCCGCGTGCAAACGCGTGGATTTCCCACAGCCCGCGTTCGCCCGCGTGCGCCGCGGGCGGCATGACGCTGGCGACATAGCTGCCGTGGGCACCCGGTGCAAAGTTGACCGTCTCGCTCCAGCCGTCGGGCGCCTGCAACACGCCCGTCACCTGCTCGAGGTTCGCGCGCGCCGCTGACGGGGCGAACGTGGCGTGCCCGGCGGCTGGCGGCACGAAGGTCACGCTGACCTGGACGGGCTGCCCGGCCACGTTGTTGCCGCGTTCGGCGACCAGTCCCAACGCAAACGGGCTTTGGGGCTCATAGACCTGCACTAGGTACCGTCCACGCGCGCCGGCTGCGCTGATGCGCACACGGCCCGGCTGGACGCTGGCACCCAGCTTCAGCACGGTGCTGCCACCCTGGATCGGCATGCCGGCTTTGGCCAGTTGGCGCCCGCTGGCGACGACCTGGCTCACCTGCGTGGCGTCAACCTTGCGGCCCCTGCTTTCAATCTGCAGGTGTGCGGCGTCCACCGCTGCGCTGGTCGCTCCGAGCGGACTGATCCGCACAATGTCACCCACCGCGGTCAGCGGAACATCCACCCCACGCTGCAGTTCAGCGCCCGTCGCGTTGATCAGGTACTGGCGGCTGACCTGCCGGTACGGCCGCGGGCTTGAGTCAATGCGCTGGGTTGCGGGGACCGCCCATGAAACGGCGACGGGCGCGTGGTCGAGCGCGAGGTGAACGCGCTCGGCCGTCGCCAGCTGACCCGGCACGGCGGTGATGACCGGCACCGGGCCGGTCGCGTACCGCGCGGGACCCGTCGCCGCCAAGCCGGCGGCAGGCAGCAGGCACGCCGCGACCGCAAGCGTAACGAGGTTCGGAAATTGGATTCGCATGGCGTGCCTCCTCAGCCGAGGTCGTTGCGCAGGATGACGTCAAGGCCAAAACACGCCCGGCGGCTCTGGTTGTGGCTCAGCACGTTCCCGCCCTGGGCGGCCTGGGTGTCATAGAACCACACCTGGCCCGCGGCACCCGCACTCGAACAATTGATGAAACCATCCGAGCAATCGTCGAGCCAGGCGCGCGTGATCTTCAGCCCCACGCTGTCGGCGTAACCGCCGCAATGCGCAGCCGAGGAAAACGGGTTGGCGTCAACGTTGCTACCCACGACGTCCCAGAACCCCTTGGGCAGCGCGGGCCGGCCGGCGGTACCGAGCAGAAAGTTCTGGTTGTAGTACGCCATCCAGCTCGTCTGCTGCTGGCGTACCGCGTCATTCTGGTAACCGAGCAGCCAGCCGAGCGCGGATTCAAACACGTTGCCCTGCATCACCGCATCGGCCAGCGGAGTGCCGGCGCTGGATGGCGCGAGCGCATCCACCCAGCGAATGCTGGCAATGATCGCCGGATAGCGGCTGTCGTAGGTCGGGTTGGACAGGAGCCAGCGCATCACGTTGCCCCCGTCCGAATGCGTGATGACCACAAGGTCGGTTATGTGCCGTGCCTGGATGAAGCTGTAGAGCTGCGTGGCCAGGCAGCCCGCCGCACCACTGGTCCACATGTATTGGGTAAAGTCGCAATTGACGACCAGCAAATTGGCCGGATCGGCCAACCCCTCACGCACCGATTCAACCATCGCCGGCTGCCAATAATTGTCGTAGGCATCGGTTTGATCACCGGTGCCGTGCACGAACGCAACACCGGTCGTCGCGTACGCGGAAGCTATCCCGCACACGATCAGCCCCAAACACACCCATAAACGTTTCATGTTGCCCCTCCTGCGCCGCGCCCGCGCGGGACAGTCCGCACCGGCGACAAGTGTCGAGCCAGCGGCCCGGCCGCAACCCGACGTCCGTGTCCTCGGCAAGGAGCCGCAGCATCGATCAAGGCACCCCCTCATGGCGCCACCGGTTGCCGCGTGCCTCCCCGCCCCAAAGCGGCAACGCGCACACGCTAGCAAAGGGCGCAGCGTAAATCAAACGCTTGTTTGACTGTTCCGGCGCCCGCCGCGGCATCAACGGCAACGCTTGACAGCTGTCACTGGCGGACTGCCCGTGGCGGGCCTATCGTGTACCAAACCCACAAGGAGTGCGCGCCATGGTTCCTGCCGACCGCCCACCATCGCCCGCGGGCCATCACTGGCGCCTGTTTCCCGCCGTCGCCATCATCGCGATAGGCGTGTTGTTCCTGGCCAACAACCTGGGTTATCCGCTGGACTTTCTGACCCGCGGCAACTGGTGGGCGTTGTTCATCCTGGTCGCCGCCATGGCGCCGGCGACGCGCGCCTTCGAGCTCTACCGCAGGCATGGCCGCGTGGACGGCGCGGTCATCTACTACCTGGTGTGTACCACGGCCGTGGTGCTGGTCAGCGTGATGTTTCTCGCGAACCTCGACTGGGGCGTCTGGTGGCCGCTGTTCGTGATCCTGGCCGGCGTGTCTACGTTGGTGCGGCGGCCGTATGGCGTTCGCCGCTACCGCGCCGCACGCGGCGATTGGGACGACGCACCGAACCCGCCCGAGCGCTGAGGCTGCCTGGCCCACACCAAGGGTGGTACCGCCGCGCCCCGGCGGTGCCATTCATGCGCGCCGGATCAGCCCAAACGCGCAACCCACGCCAGATACTTGTCAATGAAGTTGCCAAGGAATTTGGCGACGCTTGCATCCGTGACGCTGCCGTCGTCGGCAATGAGCCCGTCGTGGTACCGCACGAAGGCCTCGGGCTGGGCCATCATCAAGACGTCGATGAACACGCACACGTTGCGCAGATGCTGTTGCGCCAGCGCGCTCGCCATGGCACCGGTTGAAGTCCCGATGACGGCGCCCGGCTTGCCCGCGAAGGAGTTGGTTCCCCACGGCCGCGACGCGATGTCGATCGCGTTCTTGAGCACGGCCGGCACCGACCGGTTGTTCTCCGGCGTAACAAACAGCACCCCGTCGGCCGTCTTGATGTCGTTTTTCAGACGCAGAAAACTGGCCGGGTAGTTGGCGTCGATATCGCGGTTGTATACGGGCAAGTCATCCAGCCGTACGTGCCGGAACTCGGCGCGCGCGCCGGCCAGCTTTTCCAGCGCCTGCGCAAGCTTGCGGTTGATGGATTCCTTGCTCAGGCTGCCGACCAATACGGCGATGACGGGACGTTGCTGACTCATGAAGGTTCCTTCTCAGGTTTGAAATGGGGGTGCATGCGGCTGCGCCGCACGGCCTCCGCGGCGGCATTCGACGCGCGGGGTCAACGCGGGCGTGCGGCCGGTTTGACGAACTTCAATGTCATCCGGTCGGACTCGCCGATTTTAGCGTATGCCTTTTTCTGCGCCGCGGTGTCACCCCAGTCAAGATCGGGCGGCAGGCTGTGCACGTTGACGTTTTCCGGGTCCTTCGGGTTGGCATTGATCTCGGACACGCCCCCGAGCTCAAAGCCCGACTTCAGGCCCAGCTCGATCAGGTAGTCCTCGGGCAACCGGTGCAACTGTTTCGAACTTTCCACGGCGTCCGCAAACGGCTTGGCACGATGCTCAACCACCCCGAACACGCCGCCCGGCTTCAGCACGTCGAACACGGACTTGAACACCCTGGCGAGCGTCGCCGGGCTGTCGTTCATCCAGTCATGGGTGTTGCGGAAGGTCACGACCAGGTCGGCCGAACCATCCGGCCCGAGCTGCACCTGGGCCGGCGGCGCAAATGGAATGACCTTTTCGATGCGGCCATACACGGCCGGATCGGCCTTGAGCTTGGCGGCATAGGCCGCCGCCATCCGGGCCATGAATTGGCTCTTGCTGGCAGCCGGCGCCGCCGCTTCGATGAGGTGTCCGTGGGCGTACAGGAACGGCGCCAGGATTTCGGTGTACCAACCGCCGCCCGGGGCCAGCTCGATCACGGTCTGGTCAGGCTTGATGCCGAAAAATTCGAGCGTCTGCACCGGATGCCGATACCGGTCGCGGGCCTTGTGCGCGGCCGGGCGCCAGCTGCCGGCGACGGCTTGCTGCAGCATCGCCGCGGCATCTCCCGGGGCAACGATGGGCCCGTCGGCAGCCGCACACGCGACGCCGCCGGCGCACAACGCGCCCAGCAGCCCGACCAGCACTTTCCAGCCCGCCCGCTGCAACATGGTGCCGCCCTCCGGTCGCGAAGGTGCCTAGCGTACGCCCAAACGGAGGCCCGCCGCAGGTGCCGTTCAGGCCAGCGCCTGCGCATGGACCCCACGCACCGCGCGGCCCGATGGATCGGCAAGGTGCGCGAACGCCGGGTCCCAATCGAGCGCCACGGACGACGAACACGCGATCGACTTGCCGCCGGGTACCGTGGCCGCGCACGCGTCGCCGGGATAGAACCCTTCAAAGAGGCGGCGATACCAATACGCTTCCTTGGTTGCCGGTGTGTTCAACGGGTACCGCGACGCGGCAGCCGCAAATTCGCGCCCGCTGACCGCGTGCTCCGCGTACGCCTTCAAACCGTCGATCCAGCCATAGCCGACACCGTCGCTGAACTGCTCCTTCTGCCGCCACAGGATTTCCCGCGGCAGCGTGCCCTGGAAGGCTTCGCGCAACACCGCCTTCTCGATGCGGCCCGGTCCCGCCATCTTGCAGCTGGCATCCATGCCCATGGCGACGTCGATGAATTCAAGGTCCAGGAATGGCACCCGCGCTTCGATACCCCACGCCGCCATGGACTTGTTCGCCCGCAGGCAGTCGTAGCTGTGCAGGGCATCCAGCTTGCGCACCGTTTCGGCGTGGAAGGCTTCGGCCGAAGGCGCCTTGTGGAAGTACAGATACCCGCCAAACAGCTCGTCGGAACCCTCGCCCGACAGCACCATCTTCACGCCCATGGCCTTGATCCGGCGCGCCAGCAGGTACATCGGCGTCGATGCGCGCACCGTCGTCACGTCGTAACTCTCGACATGACGAATCACGTCCGGCAACGCATCCAGGCCTTCCTCGAGCGTGTAGGTAAAGCCGTGGTGGACGGTGCCAAGGGCGTCCGCCGCAACCTTCGCGGCGGCAAGGTCGGGCGAGCCGTCCAGGCCGATCGCAAACGAATGCAGCCGGGGCCACCAGGCCTCACTCGCGTCATCGTCTTCGACCCGTTCGCGCGCAAACCTGGCGGCACACGCCGCCACCAGCGAGGAATCCAGCCCGCCCGACAGCAGCACACCATAGGGCACGTCGGCCATCAGCTGCCGGTGTACGGCGCGCTCGAATGCCTGCCGCAACGCGCCGGGCGGCGTGACGCGGCCCTGGGTAGCCGCGTACCCGCGCCACGGCTTCCGGTAATAGCAGCGCAACCCGCCCCTCGCGCTGTCATACACCTGCCCGGGCGGGAACTCGCCGACATCCGCGCACACGCCCACCAGCGCCTTCATTTCCGACGCCACGCACAGGCGTCCCTGCGTATCGTGGCCCCAATACAACGGACACACGCCGATGGGATCGCGCGCAATCAGATAGCGGCGCGCCGCGGCATCCCACAGCGCGAATGCAAAAATGCCATTCAGCCGTTTGACGAAATCGGGATCACCGCCCGCGTACAGCGCATTGATGACCTCGCAGTCCGAACCCGTGGTGAAGTCGTAGCCGCATGCCTGACGCAGTTCGCGATGGTTGTAGATTTCGCCATTGACCGCCAATACCAGATGGCCGTCGCGCGAGCGCAGCGGCTGGGCACCCGAGCCGGGGTCAACGATGGCCAGACGCTCGTGGACGAGGATTGCCGCTGCGTCGGCAAACACCCCGCTCCAGTCGGGGCCACGGTGGCGCTGGCGCCGCGAGCACTCCAGCGCCTGCCGGCGCAAGGCGGGCACGTCGTCGCCCGGCTGCAGATCGAACATCCCGAAGATCCCACACATGGCGCGTGCCTCCGTCAATGCATTTCGGTTGCAAAACTCGTGCAATAAAAAACCCGCTGGTGGCGGGCTTGGTCGCGTATTCGGGTGGATCCTGCTGCTACGCGCGAGCCCGCCGGTAGGTGGCGTTGTTGTTCGCGCGATTGTTCAACGCCGCCGCAAGCGCCGATGGCGGCAAACGCACGGACGCAGGCAGCTTGCTGGCGGATTTCCTTGACATGCTGCCGACTCTCCCAGATCACACCCCGGCGCGCAAGTGCCGCCGCCGCCGGCCCTTGGCAAAGGTGCGAACATGGTGGCCTCAATTTCCGAGGCGGCCCCATGTCACGCAAAACCATCCAGCTTGACGACACCGTATACAACTACCTGCTCAAGCACTCGCTGCGCGAGCACCCCGAGCAAACCGCGCTGCGCGAAGCCACCGCCAAACACCCGCACGGCGGCATGCAGATCGCACCCGAACAAGGCCAGTTCATGCAGCTGCTGGTGAAGCTCATGGGCGCCAGGCGCACCCTCGAAGTCGGGACCTTCACCGGCTACAGTGCCTTGACCGTGGCCCTGGCGCTGCCTCCTGACGGGCGACTGCTGGCCTGCGACACCAGCGCCGAATACACCGCGATCGGCAAGCCCTACTGGCAGCGCGCGGGCGTCGCGGGCAAAATCGAGTTGGTGATCGCTCCGGCCAGCGAGACGCTGGACGCGAGGCTCGCAGCCGGCGCCGCCGGCGCCTATGACTTTGCCTTCATCGACGCCGACAAGACCGGTTACGACGCCTACTACGAGCGCTGCCTGCAATTGGTGCGGCCGGGTGGCCTCATCGCGTTCGACAATACCCTGTGGAACGGCGCGGTGGCGCACCCTGCGCAAGACGAGGACACGCGTGCATTGCAGGCCCTCAACGACAAACTGCATGCCGATGCACGCGTGGACCTGGCCGTGCTGCCCATCGGCGATGGCCTGAGCCTCGCGCGCAAACGCTGAACCGCGTCCCTGCCGGGTGGCCGTCACACTGGCTGCACACGGCCTTTACACATGACTAACGCGGCCGCGTACAAAGTCTGGGGGCGGCGCCTCAGGGCCAAGGTGCCGGTCGCAAGTGCCCGGGCCCCACCTTGGAGGCAATCATGAAGCGGCTGCTCATCGCGGGCCTCGCGCTCGTGTTGTTCGTTCCCGTGTGCGCATTCGCACAGAGCGCATTCACAGGGACCTGGAAGATGGATCCGACCACGGTGCATCAATCCGGCCAACCGCTGGTGATGTCGCTCACGAACGGTATGTACCACTGCAACTGCACGCCGCCGATCAACGTGAAGGCCGACGGCCAGGATCATGCAGTCACCGGGCATCCTGGTTTCAACACGGTGGCCATCAAGGTCATGAACGACCACAGCATCCAGGAAACCGACAAGAAGGATGGCAAGGTCGTGTCGAGCAGCACCTTCACAGTGGCCTCGGACGGCAAGACCGCCACCAGCGAGCTCACCATTTACCAGAATGGTTCCGAAATTGTGAACGGCAAGGCTGCGTACGGCCGGGTAGCCAAGGGCGCGCACGGATCGAACGCCGTGGCCGGCTCTTGGCGTTTGAGTCATGTTGTCGGCGCATCCGGGAATGGCTTGATCAGTACCTACAAGGTTGATGGCAAGAACATCAGCTACAGCGATCCAACCGGCGACTCCTACACCGCCGAGATCAATGGCAAAGCAGTGCCGTACACGGACGGATCCGGTGTGACCGGTACTACCGTCGCGGTAAAACGAGAAGGCAAGAACACCTTGCGCGAAACCTTTTACCGCGACGGCAAGGTCACCCGTTGGGATTCCATGACCGTGGCAGCGGATGGCAAGACCATGAAGACCCACGGCCACAACGTGAAGGCGGATCGCTCCATGACGTTCGTGTCCAACAAGCAGTAACCCACAGTGTGGGGTACGGTAAAAGCCGTACCGCTTGGCAATCAGGCGCGGCCCGGCCCAAGTCGGGCCTTGCCCACTTCACGCGAGCGGCTCCCAATGCCGCACCAGCAGTTGCAGCGATTCGCGCCCGCGCCGCTCGTTGACTGACAGCTCGAAGGCAATCCGCAACGGGATGCCGGTCGGCACATCGCCCGTGGCGCCAAACCACACCGCCTGGAAGTCACATCCATCGCGCGGATCGCGCAGCTGCAGGCGGCGGTGCGCGCCCTCGACGCCCATCGCCTTTTGCGCCACACACTCGAACACGTTGTCGAATACCGGTGCGGGGAAACCCTGCCCCCATGGTCCGGCCACGCGCAACTGGCTGGCAAGGCGCAGGTCAAAATCGCACGGCGCCAATTCGCCGTCACTGGCCAGCACCGGCTGCAGTGACTCGGGCGCGATGCGCTCGCGCACGACGGCGTCAAACACCTCGGCAAAGCGTGCGTAGTTGGCCAGCTTCAGGGTTAGCCCCGCCGCCATCGCGTGGCCGCCGAAACGGACGATCAACCCCGGACAGCGTGCGTCCACCGCCGCCAGCGCATCGCGAATGTGGAAGCCGGGTACCGAGCGCGCCGACCCGCGCAATTCATCACCCTCGCCGACCGGCGCAAACGCCACCACCGGCCGCTGCCAACGTTCCTTCACCTTGGCCGCGACCAGGCCGACGACGCCGTGATGCCACGCCGGATCAAACAGGGACAGGCCGCAGCCATCACCCGGCTTGATGTGCTCGAGTGCCGCCCGCGCACCTTCGACCATGGACGCCTGCAGCTCGCGACGTTGCGCGTTGATGCCCTGCAGGATCGCCGCAAGCTCGCCCGCGCGCGCCGCGTCGTCCGCCAACAGGCACTCGATGCCAATGGCCATGTCTTCGAGCCGCCCGGCAGCGTTCAAACGCGGGCCGATCGCAAAACCGAGATCCGCCGCGGCCGCGCCATGCACGTCGCGCCCGGACACCGCAAACAATGCGTTGATGCCAGCACACGCGGCACCCGCCCGCATGCGCCTGAGGCCACCCTCGACCAGTGCGCGGTTGTTTGCATCCAGCGGCACAAGGTCCGCCACGGTACCGAGCGCGACCAGATCCAGCAGTGTCGACAAATCGGGTTCGCGGCGCGCCGCGAACGCGCCATCCGCCCGCAGGCTCGCGCGCAACGCCAGCAGCAGGTAAAACATCACGCCCACGCCGCACAATGCCTTGCTGGCGAAGCCGTCACCCGGCAGGTTGGGGTTCACAATGGCGTCGGCCGCCGGCAATGCCGGCGCCGGCAAGTGGTGGTCGGTGACGATGACCTGGCTCGCGCGCGCCTTGGCGGCAGCGACGCCTGCCAGCGACGCGATGCCGTTGTCGACGGTGATGATGAGATCCGGCGCGGGTTCGATGGTTGCGACCAGCGCCGGCGTCAGGCCATAACCCTGTAGCGCACGATCCGGCACCACATAGCCAACGTTG
The DNA here is from genome assembly GCA_004299555.1 of Rhodanobacteraceae bacterium. GTDB lineage: Bacteria > Pseudomonadota > Gammaproteobacteria > Xanthomonadales > Rhodanobacteraceae > 66-474. The sequence continues at coordinate 169,283 of SCQU01000021.1, read as the reverse complement.
CGCGCACCCAGCATCCGCAACCCGCGCACCGCCACCGCACAACCGGTGGCGCCATCACAGTCGTAATCACCGGCAATGACGATGCGACGCCCGCGGGTGATGGCCTCACGCAACAACGCGACCGCGCGCGCGATGCCTCCCAGCGTGTCCGGCAACAACAACCCGGACAAACGGTGGCCAGCGTCGCTGGGACACGCGACACCGCGCGCGGCGTAGATCCGCTGCAGGACCGGATGCACCGATGCCGGCCAGGCGTGCGGTGTCAGCGCCAGCGTGCGGCGAACGATGCGCAGGGGTGGCGCATCCCTGATCACGCGCGGCGCCAGAAACGCAGGCGATGCGCGCGCCTGACGCGGAAGCGCTCACCGCTGGCAAAGGTCAGCGCAAGGCTGGTGAAACGCCCCACGTGCAGCCACCGCCGGAGCGCTGGCCACCACTGCTGGACCACGACCGGCGCCGCGGCATCACCAAGGTCCAGCAACACCTCGTCGCCGGCGGTTGCGGCGTGCACGGCCTCGGGCGCCGGATCCAGGGTTTTTATGTGCGCAATCCTGGCCAGTCCGCGCAGCACCTCCGCGTGGCTGGCGACCGCGGCAAGCCCGGTCGAAACCCCGCCCGGCAACGGGCCTGCACCCCAGAACCAGAGTGCGTTGACGGGCTGCTTGCCGGCGGCGACGCGCGTGGCATTGACCGGATGCGCGTGCAACGCGACCTGGGCTTCGGTGAACAACCGCCGCCACGGGCGGCCGGCCTCGCCCGTCGGCAGGCACTCGAGCATCGCCACTCCCAGCGCACGGGAAGGTTCGGTAAACGGGACCGCCGGGGCCCCATCCGCCAAGCGCACGCACCATGCACTTGGCGTGTCCACCGTCAGCGGCATCCCGGCGTCACCAAACAACGGCCGCAGCGTTGCCGCCAGCTCCGCGGCCTCGGCCGCGGACAAATCGGCGAGCGGCCACGTCATCAGGCGCGCACCCGTCGCCTCGCTCCGCACCCACGCGGGATCGGCGCACAGCCACGTACCCGTGGCGGCATCGTCCGCGTGACAGTGGTGCCGCAACGCCGCGAGCGGAACCGCGTCACCGGCGAACCGCAACAATCCGCGCACGGCCACCTCACGCGCGGCGGGGTTATCCGGCAAACGGTCAGCCCTGGCCAGCCAGCGCCGCCAATCCGCGGCCGCGGCAAAACCGGTCCGTGCCGGCAGCAGGACGTGCAGGGTGCTCACGCGACGATCCCCTCGAGCGCCGCATAGTCTTCCATCCACTCGGCTTCCAACGCGGCTTTTTCACCATGCAGGGCATTCTGCTCGCGCCCGATGCCAGCCAACGCCGCGGTTGCCCCCGCGTAAATTTCAGGGTCAGCCAGACGCGCCTGCAATTGGGCCAGCTCCGCGTCGATGGTTGCGACGCGCGCCTCGATCTTGCCCAGACGCTTGCGCAGCGCCTGGCCGCGACCGCGCTCAGCGGCGGCCTGGCGGCGACGCTCGCGCGGGTCCAGCGTCCGCGGCGTCGCGTCCGGGCGCTCAGCGCTGTCGCTGCCGCGGCCCCGCAACCACCGCGCATAGTCGTCCAGATCGCCATCGAACGGCTCAATCCGGCCATCAGCCACGCGCCAGAAACTGTCGCACACCAGCCCCAGCAAATGCCGATCATGCGCCACCAGCACCAACGCGCCCGGATAATCGTTGAGCGCATCCGCCAGCGCGCCGCGCATGTCAAGGTCCAGGTGGTTGGTCGGCTCGTCCAGCACCAGCACGTTCGGTTTGCGCCAGGCGATCAGCGACAAGGCCAGTCGTGCGCGCTCACCGCCGGAGAAGCCGTCGACCGGCTCGAAGGCGCGATCACCGGCAAAATGCCATTTCCCGAGCCAATCCCTCAGTGCCTGCGGTGCGGCGCCTGGCGCCAGGTCACGCAGGTGGTCATACGCGCTGTCGCCCGCGCGCAGGTTTTCCACCGTGTGCTGCGCGAAGTAACCGATCGCGACGTCCTTGTGCGCGTGACGCTCGCCGGCCAATACCGGCAGTTCGCCCACCAGCGTCCTGACCAGAGTGGACTTGCCGGCACCATTGGGACCCAGCAATCCGATCCGGTCACCCGCCTGTACGCTGAACCGCACGTCACGCAAAATCCTGATCCCCTGTTCCACCCCTCGGGCAGCTTCTTCCAGCGGGACATGGGACGAGCGATAGCCCGCATCCACGTGTTCCAGCTGCAGCATGGACTGCGGTACGCGTTCGGGTAGCGGGAACTGGAACTCAAAGCCGCGCTCCGCGCGCACGGCTTCGGTGCCGGCCAACCGCTCCAGCCGCTTGACGCGTGACTGCGCCTGGCGCGCCTTGCTGGCCTTGGCACGAAAGCGATCGACGAAGGCTTGCAGGTGCGCGCGTTCGGCTTGCTCCCGAGCGTGGGCGGCCTGCCGCTGGTGCAGCCGCTCGGCGCGCTGGCGCTCGAAATCCGAGTAGTTGCCGGCATACAACCGCGCACCTTCCTGTTCCAGGTGCAGGACGTGGTCGACCGTGCCGTCGAGAAACTCGCGGTCGTGCGAAATCACCATCAGGGTCCGCGGGTAGCGCCGCAGCCACTGTTCGAGCCACAACACCGCGTCGAGATCGAGATGGTTGGTCGGCTCGTCCAACAGCAGCAAATCCGACGGTGCCATCAGCGCGCGCGCAAGGTTCAAGCGGCCGCGCCAGCCGCCGGAAAACTCGGCAACCGGACGCTCGTGATCGGCCGATTTGAAACCCAGACCGTGCAACAACCGGCCGGCCCGTGCGCGGCCATCGTAGCCATTCAACGCGTCGATGCGCAGATGTGCCGCCGCGACCGCCGCATGATCCCCACGCGCCTCGGCCGCGGCCTCCGCGGCCAGCGCGGCAGCAAGCTCGATATCGCCGCCCAGCACATAGTCGATGGCGGCATCCGGCAACGCCGGGGTTTCCTGCGCGACCGACGCGATGCGCAGCCCAGCCGGCACCTCCAGCGCGCCGGCATCCGCTTCGACCTGGCCCAGGATCGCGGCAAACAGGCTGGATTTGCCGCTGCCGTTGCGCCCCGCGACACCCACCTTCCAGCCATCGTGCAACGCCGCGTCCACGCCCGCCAGGAGCAGGCGCCCGCCACGGCGCAGGGCGAAGTCACGGAAGGCAATCACGCGTAGCGCACACTTACGATCTCGTAGTTGCGCTCGCCGGCGGGCGCGGTGAAAGCAAAGCTGTCGCCTTCGAACTTGCCGATCATCGCGCGCGCGATCGGCGACGAGACCGCGATCAGGTTCTGCCTGATGTCGGCCTCAAGGTCACCGACGATCTGGTAGGTCACGCTGCCGCCATTGTCCTCGTCTTCCAGCTCCACCGTTGCGCCAAACACGACCTTGCCGGCCGGATTCAGCTTGGCCGGATCGATGATCTGGGCGAAGGACAGCCCGGCCTCGAGCAACGCGATACGGCCTTCGATGAAGCCCTGCTGCTCGCGCGCCGCGGTGTATTCGGCATTCTCCTTCAGGTCGCCGTGCTCGCGCGCTTCGGCGATCGCGGCGATGACCGCGGGGCGGTCAACCGATTTCAATTTCTCCAGTTCGGACCGCAGGCGTTCCGAACCGGTTTTGGTCAAGGGGGCTCGCTGCATGTGCGTCGCTCTTTACTGTCTGAAGGTGGCCACGAACGCCCGTCCGCGACCGGATGCATCAACGATCGTGCGTGGGTCAGGCCGGTACGGGCGTGGCGTCGGGTGCGCCCGATTCGCGGCGCGCAAGCCCGGCGTGCAACTCCTGCAAGCTGATCACGTCGCCCTGTCCACGATAATCCAACGAATACAACAGCGCAGCCGCGCCGGCCACGGTCGTGGAATAGGTGACGTGTTGTTGAAGCGCCGAGCGCCGGATCGAGAACGAGTCGGCGATGGCCTGCCGCCCTTCGGTCGTGTTGACGATGTAGGCAATTTCGCCGTTCTTGATCGCGTCGACGATGTGCGGGCGGCCTTCCAGCACCTTGTTGATGCGCTCGCACGTCACGCCGTGATCGCGCAGGTAGGCGCAGGTGCCGCCGGTGGCGATCAGCGAAAAACCGCGCTTGGCCATGTCCCGCGCAACTTCCAGCAGGCGCGGCTTGTCGGCGTCACGCACCGACAGGAACACCTTGCTGCCGGGCTTCGGGGCCGCGATGTGCGCGGCTTCGTGGCCACGCGCAAACGCCTCGCCAAAGCTTTTGCCAATGCCCATGACTTCGCCGGTCGAACGCATTTCCGGGCCAAGGATCGGGTCGACGTTGCGGAATTTCAGGAACGGGAAGATGGCTTCCTTGACCGACCAGTAACCGGGGATGCGTTCGGTCGTGGTGCCCTGCTCGGCCAGCGTCTGGCCAGCCATGCAGCGCGCGGCGATCTTGGCCAGCGGCCGGCCGGTCGCCTTGGATACGAACGGCACGGTGCGCGACGCGCGCGGGTTCACTTCAAGGATGTAGACGTCTTCGCCCTGGATCGCGAACTGGGTATTCATCAATCCGACCACACCCAGCTCGCGCGCCAGCAGCGTGACCTGACGGCGCAGCTCGGCCTGGATCGCGGGTGACAGCGAATAGGGCGGCAACGAACACGAGGAATCCCCGGAGTGTACGCCAGCCTCTTCAATGTGCTGCATGATGCCGCCGATCAGTACCTGGCCATCGGCGTCGGCGATCACGTCGACATCGACCTCGACCGCGTTGTCGAGGAAGTGGTCCAGCAATACGGGCGCGGCATTGGACACCTTCACCGCATCGCGGATGTAACGCGCCAGATCCTCGTCCGCCTGCACGACTTCCATCGCGCGGCCACCCAGCACGTAGCTCGGGCGCACGATCAGCGGATAGCCCAATTCCCGCGCAAGCACCATGGCCTCTTCGGCGGTGTGCGCGAGGCGGTGCGGAGGCTGCCGCAGCCCCAGCTTGTTGATCAGCTCGGAAAACCGCTCGCGGTCTTCTGCCAGGTCAATGGAATCGGACGACGTCCCGATGATCGGCACGCCGGCCGCCTCGAGCGCGCGCGCGAGCTTGAGCGGAGTCTGCCCGCCGTACTGCACGATCACCCCGGCTGGCCTTTCCTTGTCGACGATTTCCAGCACGTCTTCCAGCGTCACCGGCTCAAAGTACAGCCGGTCGGAGGTGTCGTAATCGGTCGACACGGTCTCGGGGTTGCAGTTGACCATGATGGTCTCGTAGCCGTCCTCGCGCATCGACAGCGCCGCATGCACGCAGCAATAGTCGAATTCGATGCCCTGGCCGATACGGTTTGGGCCACCGCCCAGCACCATGATTTTCTTGCGGCCGGAGGGGTTCGATTCGCACTCTTCCTCGTAGGTCGAGTACATGTACGCGGTGGTGGTCGCGAACTCGGCCGCGCAGGAATCGACGCGCTTGTACACGGGCCGCACCTCCAGCGTCTGGCGCAGGTGGCGCACCGCGCGCTCGTCGGATTCAAGCAGCGTTGCGAGGCGCGAATCGGAAAAACCCATCCGCTTCAATTCGCGCATGCGCGGCGCATCCAGCGCCCGCATGCCGCCGGCCTTGACGTCGGCTTCCGTGGCAATGATGTCCTCGATTGCGGCCAGGAACCACGGATCGATCTTGCACAGTTCGTGTACCTCCTGCAGCGGCAGCCCCGAACGGAACGCGTCACCCACATGCAGGATGCGTTCGGGACCCGGTTGCCGCAACTCGCGCTTCAGCAATTCCATGCCCTCGGGTGTCGACCAGTCGATGCCGCCCGGGTTCAGGCCATCGTGCCCGGTTTCAAGGCTGCGCAACGCCTTTTGCAGCGATTCTGCGAACGTGCGCCCGATCGCCATCACCTCACCGACCGATTTCATCTGCGTCGTGAGGTGCGGATCGGCCTGCGGAAATTTCTCGAACGCAAAGCGCGGCATCTTGGTGACGATGTAATCCAGTGCCGGTTCGAACGACGCCGGCGTCTTGCCGCCGGTAATCTCGTTCTTCAATTCATCCAGCGTGTAGCCCACCGCAAGCTTGGCCGCCACCTTCGCGATCGGGAATCCCGTCGCCTTGGACGCCAGTGCGGACGACCGCGACACCCGCGGATTCATCTCGATCACGACGACCTGCCCATTGGCGGGATTGACGCCAAATTGCACGTTCGAGCCGCCGGTGTCGACACCGACCTTGCGCAGCACCGCGATCGAATAGTCGCGCAGGCGCTGGTACTCCTTGTCGGTCAGGGTCAACGCCGGCGCGACCGTGATCGAGTCGCCGGTATGCACGCCCATCGGGTCGAGGTTTTCGATCGCGCACACGATGATGCAGTTGTCCGCCTTGTCGCGGACGACTTCCAATTCGAACTCCTTCCAGCCCAGCACCGACTCGTCGATCAGCACTTCATGCACGGGTGACATTTCCAGTCCGCGCGTGACGATGGCCTCAAATTCTTCGACGTTGTAGGCGATGCCGCCGCCGCTGCCGCCAAGCGTAAAGGACGGCCGCACGATGCAGGGGTAACCCAGCGCAACCTGGCCCGCGCGCGCTTCTTCCAGCGAGCGCGCGATGGCCGACCGCGGCGAGGTCAGGCCAATCTCGTCCATCGCGTTGCGAAACAGCTCGCGGTCTTCGGCCACCCGGATGGCATCGCGCGACGCGCCGATCAATTCGACGCCGTACTTTTCCAGCACGCCGTGGTCGGCCAGCTCCAGCGAGCAGTTCAGTGCAGTCTGGCCGCCCATCGTCGAGAGCAATGCTTCCGGGCGCTCCTTGGCGATGATCTTTTCCAGCGTCTGCCAGGTGATCGGCTCGATGTAGACGCGATCGGCCATGTCGGGGTCGGTCATGATCGTGGCTGGATTCGAGTTGACCAGCACCACGCGATACCCTTCCTCGCGCAGTGCCTTGCAGGCCTGGGCGCCGGAATAATCGAATTCACACGCCTGCCCGATCACGATCGGGCCGGCGCCGATGATCAGGACGGTCTTGATGTCATTGCGACGGGGCATCAGCGAGCCTCCTGCATAAGGGTGGCAAAGCGTTCAAACAGGTACCGGATGTCGTGCGGTCCGGGGCTGGCTTCGGGATGGCCCTGGAAGCAGAACGCCGGGCGGTCGGTCAGACGAAAGCCCTGCAACGAACCGTCGAACAGCGAAACATGGGTGGGCTTGGCGTTCGCGGGCAGCGTCGCCGCATCCACCGCAAAGCCGTGGTTCTGCGAGGTGATGAAGACCCGTCCATCGTCGAGGTCCTTGACCGGGTGGTTGGCACCGTGGTGGCCAAACGGCATCTTCACCGTCTTGCCGCCGAGCGCCAACCCCATCAACTGGTGGCCCATGCAGATACCGAACAGCGGAATCTTGGCATCCAGCAAGGCCCTGGTGGTCGCAATGGCGTAGCCGGCGGCAGCCGGGTCGCCCGGCCCATTGGAAAGGCACACGCCATCGGGGTGCATGGCCAGCACCGCGGCAGCCGGCGTCTGCGCCGGAACCAGCGTCACATCGCAGCCCTGCTCGACCAGCAGCCGCAGGATGGTCCGCTTCACGCCAAAGTCGTAGGCAACGACCGAGTATTTCTTCCGGAGCGGACGAAACGCCTGGCCGTCAAGGTTGTAGGCGCCATCGCGCCACGGTGTTGGTGCCGCCACGCTGACACCGCGCCCAAGATCCAACCCGACCATGTTGGGCACCGCGCGTGCCTTGGCGACGGCCGCGTCCACGTCGATCGCGTCGCCCGCCACGATGCAGCCGTTTTGCGTGCCCGAGTCGCGCAGGATGCGGGTGAGCTTGCGGGTGTCGACGTCGGCGATGGCGACGATACCGTGCCGCCGCAGGTAATCCGGCAACGACTCCGCACTGCGCCAGTTGGACGCAAGACGCGGCACATCGCGCACGATCAAGCCGGCGGCCTGCACCTTGCCCGATTCCTCGTCGACCCGGTTGCAACCCGTGTTGCCGACGTGCGGTGCGGTGAGGGTGACGATTTGCCCGGCGTACGACGGGTCGGTCAGGATCTCCTGATAGCCCGTCATCGCCGTGTTGAATACCACCTCGCCGGCCGTCGATCCGGTGGCCCCAACGGCCAGTCCTCGAAAGACGGTTCCATCGGCAAGCGCGAGCAGGGCTGGTGTGGACATGATCAGGTTCCGGATACAGGGCGGCCCGCAGGCCACGCCAAGCGGGTCTGTCGAAAACGATTTCGGGCAAGACGCAATGCTAGCAGAACCCAACCCGGCGTTCAGGTGTGCGCGCAGCGCGGCGATACAATGCGCGCGTCCAAAGGATGCCCACCATGCTTGCCGCCACGCTGCTCGACCCCGCACGCCTTGACCGCCCGGACACCCTGGTCCGCACCGACCCGTTCCCCTTCCTCATCGCCCATGGACAGCTGCCCGAGGAGGCGCGCGCGGACCTGGAACGCGACTTTCCACACTATGCCGAAGCCGGCTTTTTCCCCTACGCCGAAAAGGAATGCGGCGCATCGGTGCGCGCGCTGGTCGCAGCGGTGACCGCACCCGCGTTCGCAAGCGTAGTCGGCGCCAAACTCGGCATCGACAATCTCGGCCAATACCCGACGCTGGTGTCGCTGTGCGGCAGCATGAACCGGCGTCACGGCACCATCCACACCGACAGCAAATCCAAGGTCGCCACGGTGCTGATTTACCTCAACGCCAGCTGGCACGACACCAGCGACGGCTGCCTGCGGCTGCTGTCAAAAATCGACGACATCGATGCCATGATTGCGCCGGAGATAAAGCCGCTGTACGGCGAGTTCGTGATCTTCAAGCGCACCGACAACTCCTTCCACGGCCATCTGCCGTATGCAGGCGAGCGCCGCGTCATCCAGGTCGCGTGGCTGACGAGCGAAGAAGAGAAATTGCGCAAGACCCAGCGCGGCATCACCACGCGTTTCTTCAAGAAAATCGCCGGCGGCCTCGACAGGAAATTCGGAGCGGGCCGCGACCGCAATGCCGCGCACCGGGACTAAAGGCTGAGCCCGACCGCCCAGCCCACGCGGTTTTCGCAACGTTACCTTCAAATTACATTAGGTATACGTTGTATGTGCCTAATTCGCAGCGTGTTTATGCCTCTGAGTTAAAGGCATCCGCCGCATCACCCTGGCACTTGTACCCGGTTTTGACGGAGTGTAACGTGTGATTTACGTCACACTCTGGGGAGGCGTGTGCTGGCGTAGCCGTGGCAAAACCACCCGAAACATCCCGGAGGATTTATGAAGACGTTGACTGCATGCGTAGTTGCAGTACTTGCGCTTGCCGCTGTCAGCAGTGTCCATGCGGCAAATCCGGACAAGGCCGTCGTCACCCGCGATTTCACCGACACCATCGCCCCCGCCGAAATGCAGGCCTATGGGGCCGGGGTCAAAACCTACAACCAGTGCCTGCGCGAGCACGGCATCACGTTCAACGAGTACGCGGTTACCCACGAAACCGGCGCCAACACTTATCAGGTTTCCTATGACGTTGGCCCCACCAGCTGGGCCCAACAGGATGCGCTTGACGCCGCGGCCAAGCCTTGCGATGCAACCTTCCACACGCAGGTCGACCCGCACCTCAAGAATGAAAGCAGTACGTTCATGGTGGAGCAGCCAGACATGAGCCACATGCCTGGCAACTGGCGGCACCGGCCACCGCCGAAAATCCTCCATGTCATCAACTACACCCTGAAGCCGGGTCGCAACGCGAGCATGGCTTTCACCGATGCCGTGAAGAAAATCGCCGCCGCGGCCGTCAAGACGAAGTGGCCGTACTACTGGGACACGGTGGCCATCGAAGGCGGTGGTGAGGATGCACCCGACTTCCAAGTAGCTATCGGCAGCCAGGATTGGGCCGAAGCCGGCGCCGATCCCAGCCCGTCGTTGTGGAAAATGGTCGCGAATGCCTACGGTCAAAAGGAAGCGGACGCAATACGCAGCGCGCTCGACACCGCCACTCTGAAATCCACCGATCACTTCGATCGCTACGACACCGACCTGAGCTACATCGCCGGCAAATAAGGCAGCTCCACGCAAACGTCCGGATGGCCTGCACGCGCATCCGGACGGGTTGCGCCCGGCCAATGTGATTCTCGCAAAGGGAACCCATGCGTACGCCATCGAAGCTTTCGCTTGCCATCACGGCAACGATCCTGACCGGCATGTTTGCGGCAGGCACGACAGCGGCTTCAGGTCACGGCCGTAGTGCGTCCAACGCGTCAATCGCCGCCGCCGAGGCGTGGGCGTTTCCGGTGTTTCCACCGCCACCCGATCCACATGCACCAAAACCCAATCCCGACAGCGTGTTGCACGTCACCGGCAGCACGGTGACATACACGCAGGCGGAATTCAGCGACACGAATCCCGACTGGTTCCCGGAGGATCACCCGCCGGTACCGCACATCGTCGCAGACGGCCGCAAACCGGCTCGTGCCTGCGCGGAATGCCACACCATCAGCGGAGCCGGAGTGCCCGCCACCGCGACCCTGGACAGCCTGCCAAAGGCCTATATTCGTGCCCAGCTCGCCGCATTCCAGGCCGGTGAACGCGGCATGGGTGGCCCGGCGACCGTGCACGACATGGTCGATGAAGCACGTGCGTTGAGCCCGGCAGACGCGCAACAAGCCATCGACTATTTTTCGGCCACGCAATTTGTCCCGCGGGTGCGCGTGATCGAGGCCGCGATGGTGCCCAAGACCCATTGGAAATTCTTCGTGCGCGTGCCAGACACGGATGGCGCACGCGAGCCCATCGGCGACCGCATCATCGAAACGCCGGTGGACTTTCGGGATTACTCCCATGCTGACGGCCACGTCAGCTACATCGCCTATGTGCCACCGGGCAGCATTGCGCACGGCGCGTCGATCGCAAACAAAGGCGCGGGAGCGGCGGCCGCATGCGAGTCCTGCCACGGCGCCCACCTCGAAGGCTCAAACATGCCGGGCATCGGCGTCGTGCCGCCGCTCGCAGGGCGCTCACCGACTTATATCGCGCGCGAGCTGATTCTGTTCCACCTGGACCGGCGCACCGATCCCGCTGCCGCGCCGATGCGGGTTGAAGCTGCACAATTGACCGTGCCGGAAATGGTCGCCGTCGCGGCGTACGCCGCCTCCGTCAGACCCGAGTCCGCTCGACCGCGCGTCAACGCTGCATCACGCGCCTGGGTACGCCAACACGTCGTCCAGTGAGTAGAGCCCTGCGGGCTTGCCGCTGATCCACGCCGCCGCCGCCAGCGCGCCGCGCGCGAAGATGGCGCGATCGGTGGCGCGGTGCGTGAGCTCCAACCGCTCGCCAGCTGCCGCCAGCAGCGCGGTATGTTCGCCCACGATGTCCCCGGCGCGCAGCGCGGCAAAGCCTATGCTGCCAGCCTGGCGCGGGACGGCCTGCCGCGCGCGCGACAACGACGCCACCGCGTCAAAATCCTGGCCCCGCGCGGCGGCTGCGGCACGGCCCAGCGCCAACGCGGTGCCGGATGGTGCGTCGATCTTGCCCGCGTGATGCGCTTCGAGGATTTCCAAATCCCATCCCGGAAGGATCGCCGCGGCGTCGTGCAACAGGCGCGTCAATACCGCAATCCCTAGACTGAAATTGGCCGCGCAGAGGATCGGAATTGCATGCGCGGCATCAGCGATCGCGGAGCGCTGCGCCGCATCCAGCCCGGTGGTGCCGCTGACCAGGGCAATGCCGTGCTGCCGGCAATGCGCAAGCGCGGCATCAAACCCGGCCGGAGCACTGAAGTCGACCACGACGTCCAGCGCCGGTGCGGCGCGCCAGTTGCGGTCGCTTGCCAGTTTCGCCGCCAGCTGGAAACGCGTCTCGTCGCGCAGCAGGTCCTGCAGCACGCGGCCCATGCGCCCGGTAGCGCCGCTGATTGCAAGTTGGATGGCCTCTGTCATGGGGACAATGCCTAGCCGGTCATCTTCGACCAGAACTGTTTGACGCCATCAACGAAACCGCTGGCACGCGGCGAGTGCTTCTTGCATTCGGCGGCATCGGCAAAGGTGGCTTCAAACCGTTCGAGCAACTCGCGCTGCTGCTTGTCGAGCCGTACCGGCGTCTCCACGACGACGGTGCAGTACAGGTCGCCCGGTCGCCGGCTGCGGACGGATTTGACCCCCTGCCCGCGCAGGCGGAATTCCTGCCCGGTCTGGGTTTCCGGCGGCACCGTGATCTTGGTCGCGCCGCCGAGGACCGGCACCTCGATCTCGGCGCCGAGCGCGGCTTGCGCGAACCGGATCGGCACCTCGCAGCGCAGGTCGTCACCCTCGCGCCTGAAGATCGGGTGCTCGCGCACGTTGATTTCAACGTACAAATCGCCCGGTGTCGAACCGGACGGCCCGGCCTCACCCTGCCCTGCAAGCCGGATGCGGTCGCCGTCATCGACGCCCGCTGGCACCTTCACCTCGAGGCTGCGTTCGTCTTCCAGCCGGCCCTCGCCGTGACAGTGCTTGCACGGCGTCACGATCACGCGCCCGGACCCGCCGCAGCGCGGGCAAGCCTGCTGGATGGAAAAAATGCCGTTCTGCATCCGCACGCGGCCTTGACCACGGCAGGTCTGGCAGGTCGCCACCTTGCCATCCTCCGAACCGGTGGCGTTGCAGTAGTGGCAGTTGACGAGCGTCGGTACATGGATGCGCTTTTCCACACCCGCCACCGCTTCCTCGAGGTCGAGCTCGAGCACATAGCGCAGATCCGAACCGCGTGCCGCCCGCCGCCCGCCGCCGAAGATGTCCGAAAAAATGTCCCCGAACACGTCTCCCACGTTGCCAAACGGCGCGCCACCGCCGCGGCGGCCCGCGCCAATGCCGTTCTCGAACGCCGCATGTCCGTACTGGTCATACAGCGCCCGGCGCTCGGCGTTGCCCAATACCTCGTAGGCCTCGTTGGCCTCCTTGAACCGATCCGCCGCGCCTGGATCACCGGGGCAGCGATCGGGGTGGTTCTTCATCGCCAGCCGGCGGAACGCCTTTTTCAGCTCATCGGCCGAGGCGCCCCGCGACACACCCAGTACTTCGTAGTAGTCGCGTTTCATGCCTGGAGCCTTGCCTCGATCCGGCCACTGGGAGTGACCCGGATCGCGGCCACCACAGTACGCAAAGCGCCAGACACGGGCGGCACCCACGCCACGGCTGCCAATGCCGCGAGACGCAAAATCAGCGCCAACCAGCCCTTCGTGCCGCGGCCGGCGGCTTGCGAAAGGGCCGCGTCGCGGTCATTGGGTTTCACGCTTTCATGTTGCATCTGCACAAATGCCCCGCCCATCATCAAAGTACGAATCCACAAAGGGCCACCGGCACCGTGGCGAAGTGGTTTTTGCTCATCCCCGTGTCGGTGAACCGCACCGACGTCCCCCGGAACAACCCATGCAGGTCTGCCAGCATCACGCGTCCCTTGCCGTGCCTGGTCACCAGCAACATGTGGTGACGATGGTTCCAATACAAGCCGATGCAGATGATGCTCGAGGCAACCGGCCGCATCCGACCAGTTCCGGCGCCCGGGGACGTGAAGTCGCTTGAGCTCCAGTGCCATGGCCCTGGGCACCACCGTCCCGCCATCCGTAAAGGCCTCGAGCCCGCCTCCTTGTGCACTTCGCTCCGTGCGCCCCTGCAACGGAACCGCCCGCGTTGAACGGCACGGGTTGCAGTGCCGGTCGAACGCGGGCAGTTGCGCCATCGACGCGGAGCGCCGATGGATGATGCCTATTTGTCCTTGTCCTTGACCTCGGTAAACTCGGCATCGACGACGTCATCTGGTGACGCACTGCCGCCGCCCGGCGCCTGCTGCTGCGCGCCCGGTTGCGGGCCAGGCTGCGCGCCACCCGCCTGCGCCGCCGCCATCAGCGACTGCGCGGCTTCTTCGGTCTTCGCGATGCGCGACTCGATGGCAGCCTTGTCATCGCCCTTCATGACCTTTTCCAGCTCGGCCACCGATTCCTCGATGCGCCCGATCACGTCGCTGCCGACCTTGCCGCCATGTTCCTTGATGGCTTGCCGCGTTGCATGTACGAGCTGGTCGGCCTTGTTGTGGACCGCCACCAGCTCCTGGAACTTCTTGTCTTCCTCGCGGTGCGCCTCGGCGTCGGACACCATTTTCTGGATTTCCTCGTCGGACAGGCCGGAGCCGGCCTTGATCTCGATGCGCTGTTCCTTGCCGGTGTTCTTGTCCTTGGCGGCGACGTGCAGGATGCCATTGGCGTCGATGTCAAAACTGACTTCGATCTGCGGCATGCCGCGCGGCGCCGGCTGGATGCCGGCCAGGTCAAACTTCGCCAGCGACTTGTTGAAGCGGGCCTGATCGCGCTCGCCCTGCAGCACGTGCACGGTTACCGCGCTCTGGTTGTCCTCGGCGGTGGAGAACACCTGCGAGGCCTTGGTCGGAATCGTGGTGTTCTTGTCGATCAGCTTCGTCATCACGCCGCCCATCGTCTCGATGCCCAGCGACAGCGGGGTCACGTCGAGCAGCAGCACGTCCTTGACGGTACCCGACAGCACACCGCCCTGCACGGCTGCGCCAACGGCGACGGCTTCGTCCGGGTTCACGTCCTTGTGCGGCTCCTTGCCAAAGAAATCCTTGACCGCTTCCTGCACCTTGGGCATGCGCGTCTGGCCACCGACAAGGATGACCTCGGCGATGTCGGACACGCGCAGGTTGGCGTCGTTCAACGCCGTACGGCACGGATCAATCGTGCGCTTGACCAGGTCCTCGACCAGCGCTTCGAGTTTCGCGCGGGTCAACTTGATGTTGAGGTGCTTCGGACCCGAAGCATCAGCCGTCACGTACGGCAGGTTCACTTCGGTCTGATGGGTCGAGGACAGCTCGATCTTGGCGCGCTCGGCCGCGTCCTTCAGGCGCTGCAGCGCCAGCGGGTCGTTCTTGAGGTCGACGCCCTGATCCTTCTTGAACTCGTCGACCAGGTAATCGATGACGCGCTTGTCGAAGTCTTCGCCGCCGAGGAAGGTGTCGCCATTGGTGGCCAGTACCTCGAACTGCTTTTCGCCATCGACCTCGGCGATCTCGATGATCGATACGTCGAAGGTGCCGCCGCCAAGGTCATACACCGCGATCTTGCGATCGCCGCCCTGCTTGTCGAGGCCATAGGCCAGCGCGGCAGCCGTCGGTTCGTTGATGATGCGCTTGACCTCGAGCCCGGCGATCTTGCCGGCGTCCTTGGTCGCCTGACGCTGGCTGTCGTTGAAGTACGCCGGCACCGTGATGACCGCCTCGGTGACGGGCTCGCCCAGGAAATCCTCGGCGGTCTTCTTCATCTTCATCAGCACCTTGGCCGAGATTTCCGGCGGCGCCATCTGCTTGCCGTCGGCCGTCTGCAGCCACGCGTCGCCATTGGAGTGCGCGACGATCTTGTACGGCACCACGTTGAGGTCCTTTTGCACCTCGGCGTCGGTGAACTTGCGCCCGATGAGGCGCTTGACGGCGTAGAAGGTGTTCCCGGGGTTGGTGACGGCCTGGCGCTTGGCCGACGCGCCAACCAGCACTTCGCCGTCTTTCGCGAATGCAACGGTTGACGGCGTGGTGCGATCGCCTTCGGAATTCTCGATCACGCGCGTCTTCGCGCCTTCCATGATCGCGACACACGAATTGGTCGTGCCGAGGTCGATACCGATGATCTTGCTCATGTTTCAGCTCCTGGATGATTGCGGCCGCTGGGCCGTCCGATCTTGAACACAAACTGGGGGTTGGCGGCGCTATGTCAAGGCCAAGGTCAAAGTCGCCTGTTCAGCATCAGCCGCGACGCCCGTTCAACCCGTGCGCCGGATGGCCGGCCCTGGCCCTGGTTCCCTACGGCTCTTTCGCGACCGTCACCAACGCCGGCCGCAGCAACCGGCCATTCAGCACATAGCCTTTCTGCATCACCCCGACCACGGTGCCCGCCGGCTGGTCGGGCGCTTCCACCAGGCTGACCGCGTGGTGGCGTTCCGGATCCAGCGGCTGGCCGAGGGGGTTCACCTGCTCGAGCCCGTTGCTCTCGGCCACCTTGAGCAACGCCTTCAAGGTCAGGCTCAGGCCTTCGCGCATGACCGCAACGTCGGCCGTCTCGACCGCCAGCCCGCTTTCAAGGCCGTCGTAGACCGGCAGCAGGTCGCGCAGCAGCTTTTCATTGGCAAACTTGAGGCTTTGCTCCAGATCGCGCTGCATGCGCTTGCGCTGGTTCTCAAGATCGGCGCGCTCACGCAACAGCGTGTCATGCATACCGGCGAGATTCGCCTCCGCTTCAGCCAGCTGCCGGGTCAACGTTTCCAGCTCATCGGCGTTGGCAGGTGCGGTCGCGGGCGGCGCATTTTCATCAACCGGCGGCGTCGACTCGGGCGATTCCTTCGGGTGCATCATGCAGGCTCCTGTGAACAAAATGACCACCGGCTGCGCCCGCGAAGGCGCAGCCGGTGGCGCGGCTAAACGAAGTTATGTGGCCAGCGTGCCGCGATTCAAGGCATCGGTGAGCAGCCTCGCCGTCGCCTGCACCACTGGAATGACCGAATGATAAGCCATGCGCGTGGGCCCGATCACGCCGATCGCTCCCAGTACATGCCCGTCGCCGCCGTAGGGCGCACTGACCAGGCTGTAGCCGGTCAGCGGTTCGAAGCCGGATTCCTCGCCGATGAACAGGCGCACGCCGGGCGACCGCGCGCAGCCTTCGAGCAGTGCCAGCAGCTCGCGCTTGCGCTGGAACGCTTCGAACAGTTCGCGCAGGTGTTCGATCTGCGGGCCCTCCTCATCCGACATCAGGTTGGTCTGGCCGCTGACCAGCATGTCCGATTGGGGTTCGGGGGCAAACGTTTCGGCAGCCACCTCGACCGCGGTATCGAGCAGCCGGTTCAGCTCGCTGCCCGCGGCGCGCAGGTCGGCCAGGATGCGCACACGGATATCGTCGATGCGCAGGCCGGCGTAGTGCCCGTTCAAATAGTTGGCCGCGTGTTCCAGCGCGCGCGCGTCGAAGTGCTGGCTCAGGTTGAGCACCCGGTTTTGCACCTGGCCATCGGCGAACACGAGGATGGCCAACACCCGCCGCCCGCCGATCGACACAAACTCGATCTGCTTCAAGGGGGCGTCGGCCATGCCGGGCACGGTTACGAGGCCGACGAAGTGGGTCATGGCCGACAGCAGGCTGGACGCACTGCCCAGCAATTCGCGCGACGTGGCCGTCTCGCGCGGCAGTTCGCGCTGGATCTGCAGCATGGCATCGTGCGTCAGCGGTTTCAGCTCCAACAGGCTGTCAACGAACAGACGCAGGCCGCGCGCCGTGGGTACCCGCCCTGCCGAGGTATGCGGCGAGGCGATCAGGCCCAGCTCTTCCAGATCCGACATGATGTTGCGCACCGTCGCCGGGCTCACGTCCAGTCCGGCCGAGCGCGACAACGTGCGCGAACCCACCGGCTGCCCCGCGTCCAGATACTGGGCGATCAGCGTACGCAGCAGGTGGCGGGCGCGAGGATCGAGGGAGTGACGGGTGGGCACGCTGGTCCCTATGCGGGAATGATGCACCATTTAATACGGGCCGCGGGTGCGGAATGCAAGCATCCATCGTCCTGGATTCACTAGAATCATGGCTTCCAGGCAGTAGGTCACATGCTCAGTCAACTCTCCGTTCGCAACTTCGCCGTGGTCGAGGCCGCCGAGATCGCGTTGGGGCCAGGCCTGACCGTGGTCACCGGCGAGACGGGCGCCGGCAAGTCGTTGCTGGTGGACGCGCTGCTGCTGCTGTCGGGCACGCGGGCGGACGCTGGCATGGTGCGCAGCGGTTGCGAGCGCGCGGAACTGGCCGCCGAATTCAACCTCGACGCCGCGCCCGCCGCGCGTGCATGGCTGCGCGAGCAGGCGCTGGACGATGCCGACGGTGCGTGTCGCCTGCGCCGGGTCATCGCGGCCGAAGGCGGCTCACGGGCGTGGATCAACGGGCGCAGCGTGGCGCTCGGCCAATTGGCGGAGCTGGCCGCGGCGCTGGTCGAAATCCATGGCCAGCACGAGCACCAGACGCTGCTCGACCGCAGCCAGCAGCTGCGGATGCTGGACGCGGTTGCCGACTGCAACGACGCTGCCGCCAAGGTGCGCGGCCTGGCGTCGCAGTTTCGCGCGCTGGCCGCGCGCGTGCGCGCGTTGACGGGCGGCGACGACCGCGCCGAACGCATCGACCTGCTGCGGCACGAGGTCGCCGAACTGGAGCGCTGGGCGCTGCCCGCGGAAGCGCTGGCCGACCTTGAGACCCAGCACAGGCGTCTGGCCAACGCCGGCAAACTGGCCGAAGGCGCGGCAGGCCTGGCCGAACTGCTGGACGGCGACAGCGAATTTGCGGCCAGCCGCAGCGTTGCCCGCGCGCGTAGCGAGCTTGAGCATCTGGCCGGGATCGACCCCGC
The DNA here is from genome assembly GCA_004299555.1 of Rhodanobacteraceae bacterium. Classification (GTDB taxonomy): domain Bacteria; phylum Pseudomonadota; class Gammaproteobacteria; order Xanthomonadales; family Rhodanobacteraceae; genus 66-474. The sequence continues at coordinate 150,962 of SCQU01000021.1, read as the reverse complement.
CTTGCAGTCGGCCGTCGACACGCTGGACGCCGCGGGGATCCAGATTGGCGACGCTGCCAGCACGCTGGCGCGTTACGCCGAGGGCCTCGACCTTGATCCGCAGCGCTACGCCGAAGTCGACGCCCACCTTACCGCGTTGCACGACCTTTCGCGGCGCCACCGGATGCCCGTTGCGGAGCTGTACGCGCACGCGGCCACGCTGCGCGGCCAGCTGGCGGAGCTGGAAGGCGCCGGGGACGCGTTGGCCCAGCTTGCGGCAGAGCAAAAGCAGTGCCTGGCAGACTACGCCGCGGCCGCGGCGAAACTGTCCAGGCAACGCCACGGCGGCGCGCACAAACTCGGCCAGTCGGTCACGATGCTGATGGGCGAACTTGGCATGGCGGGCGGCACGTTCGCGGCGGAGCTGCACGCGCAATCCGATGGTGAACCCGACCCGCAGGGACGCGAACGCTGTGAATTCATGGTCAGCGCCAACCCCGGAATGCCGCCGCGTCCGTTGCGCAAGGTCGCATCCGGCGGCGAGTTGTCACGCATCGGCCTTGCCATCGAAGTCGCCGCGCTGGGCGCCGACGCGGTCGGCACGATGGTGTTTGATGAAGTCGACGCCGGCATCGGCGGTGCCGTCGCCGAAACCGTGGGCGCCAAGCTGCGGACGCTCGGTGAACGCTGCCAGGTGTTGTGCGTCACCCATCTGCCGCAGGTCGCGGCGCAAGGCCACGCGCACCTCGCGGTGGCCAAGGCCATCGACGGCAAGGTGACACGCACGCACATCACGACGCTGGATGCCAAGGCCCGCCGTGAGGAGCTCGCGCGCATGCTGGGCGGCGTGGAGATCGACCGCGAGACCCGCGCCCACGCCAAACGCATGCTGGAAAAGGCGCAGGCCCCGTAGGCCCACGACGTCGCATCGAAGGTGGCTCAATCGCGATGGCGGCGTGCACCAGCCGGCCGGGCCAGCCACCGGCGGGACACGGTTGCCTACCTGGAACCACCCTTCTTCTTCGGGCGGACGTACAGCACCAGCGAGTGGTCGGCAATCTCGTAGCCGTGCTTGGCCGCGATCTCGCGCTGCAGCTTTTCGATTTCTTCGTTGACGAACTCGATCACCTTGCCGGTGGTCACGTCGATCATGTGGTCGTGGTGCTGGCCGCGATCAAGTTCGTAGACGGCCTGGCCACCCTCGAAATTGTGCTTGATCGCGAGCCCGGCCGCCTCGAACTGGGTGAGCACGCGGTACACGGTTGCCAACCCGATGTCCTCGGACTCTTCCAGCAACATCTTGTAGATGTTTTCCGCGGTGAGGTGCTCGTGGCTGTTTTCAAGGATTTCCAGTACCCGGATACGCGGATGGGTCACCTTCAGCCCGACGTTGCGCAGGTCTTGCGACTCCATGGCTGAACTCCGATGCCGACGTGATGTCTGACGATCCAGCTGCAGACCCGGCTAGTGTATCATTCACAGTTCACCGCCCAACGTGTCGACGATGCGCACAACGATCCCCGCACTCCTGCTTGTCGCCGCCAGCGCCCTGACGCTTGGCGCCTGCCACGCCATCTACGTTCCCGACGTACAGCAGGGAAACCTGCTGATCGCCAAGAACGTGTCCGCGCTGAAGCCCGGCCTCACCAAGCAGCAGGTGGTCGCGCTGCTGGGAACGCCGTCGGTGGTCAGCCCGTTCAACTCCAACCAGTGGAGTTACGTCGCCACCATGCAGCACCGTGGCGGCACCGTGAAGGAACGCACCCTGAAGCTGTACTTCGACAACGATGCGCTGGTGCGTACCGACGGCAACTTCATGAAGGAAACGCCGCAGGATTTGCTGCAGGAAGCGCGCAAGTACGGGCCGCTGTACCCGACCAACCTGACCAAAGAGCAGCAGAAGCAGCTGGAACAGAAACAGAAGCAGGGTGGCGGCTGATCAGCCTTTGCGCGCGCGCCGCCGCCGCGCCTCTTTTGGGTCCAGCGCAAGCGGCCGGTAGATCTCCACCCGGTCGCCATCGCGCAATGGCGTGGCAAGTGCGGCCTTGCGCGCGAACACACCCACCCGGTCGGGGTGAATGTCAACGTCGGGACGCGATTCCCGGATGCGTGACCGCGCGATGGCCTCGGCCACCGTTGAGCCTTTTGGCAGCTCCACCTCGGCCCTGAACACCCGCTGCGGCCCGGCGTACACCACCGACACCCGGATGGTGGCCGCGTCAGGCATAGGCGCGCTTGGCCTCGTTGCAAAAATCATCGACCATGCGGTCGGCCAGCTTCTGGAACCCGAGACGGAACGCGAACCCCGTCACCCGGTTGCTCACTTCAAAATCAAGATCCAGTGACACCTTGCAGCCATCGTCACCCAGCGCGGTAAACGTCCACACGCCGTGCAGCCAGTCAAACGGACCGTCCACGAATTGCATCTTGATCGTGTGCGGCCGATCCAGCGTGTTGCGGGTGGAAAAATGCTGGGTGACACCGGCGAAACGCAGATCCAACCGGCCCACCAGATGCTCGCCGTCGTGTTCGGTCACGTTGGCGCCGAGGCACCACGCGAAGCGCTTCGGGTAAGCTTCCACTGCGTTGACCAGATCAAACATCTGTTCGGGTGTAAAGCCAACCAGCGCCTGGCGATGAATCTGCACACACTCTCCTGATTGCGCGCCGGGGTGGCGGCACCGTGATCAAGCACACATTGTAACGAGCATGGCCAAGAAGAAAGACAAGGACACCAAGGGGTCGTCCACGATCGCGCTCAACAAGCGCGCGCGCCACGAGTACCACATCGATGAACGCTACGAGGCCGGCATCGCGCTACAGGGCTGGGAAGTCAAGAGCCTGCGCGCGGGACGCGTCAACCTCACCGATGCCTACGCGCTGGTCAAGGGCGGCGAACTGTTCCTGTTCGGCGCATCGATCCCGCCGCTCCTGTCGGCCTCCACACACGTGATCGCCGAAGACCGGCGCACCCGCAAGTTGCTGCTGCACCGGGCCGAGATCGACAAGCTCATCGGCGCGGTTGAACGCCAGGGACTTACCCTTGTGCCGTTGGCGTTGTACTGGAAACACAACCGCGCCAAGGTTGAAATCGGCATCGCCCGCGGCAAGCAGGCGCACGACAAGCGCGCGGCCGAAAAGGAGCGCGAGTGGAACATCGAAAAGCAGCGCGCCCTGCGCGCGCACAACCGCGCGGGCTGAGCGTGGGCGGTCAGTATCCGGCCGGGACGTACCGGAACCGCGCCATCTGTTCGCGGTGCGCGTCGATGACGCGCGCGACCTGGCCGCGGGTCAGCAGGTCACGCCACTGGTTGGCGCGGCCCTTGAAGAAGAAGCGCGTCTTTTCATCGACCGCTTCCACGAAGCCGTGCTTTTGTTCGAGCGTGGAGAGCGTCTGGAACGTCGTGTGCCTGATCGCGCGTTCGATGCGCGCCCGGTCCTGGCCCAGCCCGATGAGCTTTGCGGCCTTGGCGAAATGCTTGGCGGGCTTGTCGAGCAGATCCTCGTAACGCAGCACGATGATGTTGCCGCCGAGGCGCCCGGCCGCATCGGCCCAACTCTTGACGTGGGTCGACCACGAACCGATGAATTGGCTCACGAACAACGCGTCATTGATCGACGCCACCCGGTCGTCGCCCAGGCGTTCAATCGCCTCGTCCACGGTCAATCCGAAGTGGTGGGTCATGCTGACCGCAACGTCCAGCGGGTTGCGCACCACGTAGATCGCGCCCGCGGTGACCCGCCAGTTGATCAGCGGGTGCCCCTCGAAGCTGCCGCAGAAGTTATGGGTCTTGACCAGCTGCGTTCCGCGTGCGCGTTGGGCGATCAGTGCGTGTACGTCCAGTCGCAGCGCGGCCAGTTCGGCTGCGGTCAAATCGGTATTCGGGCGTCCGGCAAGCTCGGTGTATCGGCCGGCCGCAGCTTCGGCGTCATCGTAGTCGCGCAGCTCGTCGGGATTCAGCGGCGCCGCGCGGTTGGCAATCAGGTTTGCCAGGAACGCCCGCAACCAGGTGTTCCCGGATTTGGGGTAGGACGCCAACCAGACGATGTTGCCCATGTCGTGGTGTTCCGACCATGAATGAGCCCCACATGATGCCAGCCACCACGATTGATTTCCGCTGCACCCTCCCGCATGATGGATTGACCGTGGGGGCGACCTGGCTTCGACGGGGGCTGTGAAGTAGCTTGGAGCATGCCGAGGGCGTCATCTTCCTCGATAATCCGATGGCAAAAAATCAGACGCCAACGACGACGTCTACGCTCTCGCCGCTTAAGGCGTAAGCCCCGAACCCACTTGTGCTCGTGCTCGTGGATGTAGGGTCATCATCACGGGATCGCCGACGGCTGCCGCAAGCCGGCCGCCGGCCAAAACAAAACTTGCTGGCTTCGCGGTGCGCTTTGTCCAGCGTGCTGCCGCGAAGCGAGACTGAACGCGGGACTAAGCATGTAGCGCCGGGCGCGGAGCGTCCTCGGACGGGGGTTCGATTCCCCCCGCCTCCACCAACCCACAAAATGGCCCGCCTTGCGCGGGTCTTTTTGTGGGTTGTCGGCGGCGAAGGATTGCTACCCCCGTAGGCGGTTCACGAAATCGGCGGGAGCGATTTCGGACAGCCGAATGGCTGGCCCCGAGCGAAGCGAGGGGGCGAGGCCCAAGGACGGGCCGAGCACTGCGGAGGCAGGACGCCGAAGCGAACATCGGCGCAGCCGATGGCCCGAAGGCGAGCGCCAGGGACGGCGCGAGTCATTCCCCCCGCTGACGGTTCTCGAAGCGCCCGCCTCGCGCGGGCCTTTTTGTGGCTGACGGTTCTCGAAGCGCCCGCCTCGCGCGGGCCTTTTTGTGGCTGCCGGCGGGCAATGGATTGCCAACCCCATCGCTGTGACCCGGACACATCACTCGGCGCTTGCAACACGCCGGTCGGTTTCAAGCCGCGGCCCGACGCGCTCAAAAAGCATGCCCTGATCACGCAGCGGCAAACGGCACCAGTAGCGCCCGGTTCTCCAACCTGAATTACCCTGTGCCCATGCCACACATACCCTCACCGCGCGGCACGACGCATTACACCTACATCGACTCGCCGCTGGGTGCCCTGCTGCTGGCGCAGGACGCCGCCGGCATTTGTCAGCTGACGTTTGAACACCACAGGCACCCGCGCCCCATCCGGCCGGACTGGCAGCGTGACGATGGGGCGTTTGCCGATGCACATGCCGAGCTCGACGAATACTTTGCCGGCCAGCGTCGCAGGTTCAACGTACCGCTGTCGCTCCACGGCACCGCATTCCAACAGCAGGTCTGGAACGCGCTGCTGGATGTCCCGTACGGCAAAACCATCACCTACGCACAGCTGGCCGACCGGATCGGTCGCCACGGCGCCTACCACCCGGTCGGCGCCGCGGTTGGAATGAACCCGGTTTCAATCTTCGTGCCCTGTCACCGTGCGCTTGGCAGCGACGGTAGCCTGACAGGCTACGCGGGTGGAATCGAGCGCAAGGTCAAGCTGTTGAAGCTTGAGGGGGCGTTGCTCGCGTGACCCGCGTCAGCAGGGCATGCCATTCGCGCGCGGCCGTGCGTCCGGGCCCTTCGCGTTCGCCAGCACCCCGTCAGGCCCGGTACTGGCGCGGAACAGGCCACCCCGCTGCGACTTTCCCTGCGACCGCCACCAGCACACCTGCGTCGGTTTCGCTATTGTTGCGCACTCGCCATTGGGGAGCGATGCATGAGCGCAGCAGCGGAACCAGCCAACCACCTTCGCCGCAACCTGTCCAACCGGCACCTGCAGCTGATTGCCATCGGCGGCGCCATCGGTACCGGTTTGTTCCTGGGTTCCGGCAAGTCGATCAGCGTGGCTGGTCCATCGATCCTGCTGGTGTACGTGATCATCGGGGTCATCCTGTTTTTCGTGATGCGGGCGCTCGGCGAGTTGTTGCTGTCGAACCTTGAATACAAGTCGTTCGTCGATTTTTCGACCGACCTGATTGGTCCGTGGGCCGGGTTTTTCTGCGGCTGGACGTACTGGTTCTGCTGGATCGTCACTGGCATGGCGGACATGACCGCCATCGCCGCGTACGTCCGGTTCTGGTTTCCTGTCCTGCCGCCGTGGATCCCGGCGCTGCTGGCCGTATTGCTGCTCCTCAGCCTCAACCTCGTCACGGTACGGCTGTTTGGTGAACTGGAATTCTGGTTCGCCCTGATCAAGATCGTCGCGATCGTGGCGCTTGTCATCATTGGCTTCGGACTGGTCGCATGGGGCTTCAAGTCGCCCACCGGACACGCCGCGAGCGTGGCCAACCTGTGGAACGACGGCGGCTTCTTCCCGCGCGGGTGGAGCGGGTTTTTCGCCGGCTTCCAGATCGCCGTATTCGCGTTTGTCGGGATCGAGCTGGTCGGAACCGCCGCGGCCGAGACCGCCGACCCCATGCGCAACCTGCCCCGCGCGGTCAACTCGATTCCAATTCGCGTGCTGTTGTTTTACGTGCTGGCGCTCGCGGCCATCATGACGGTCACCCCATGGCGGATGGTGGTGCCCAGCGAAAGCCCGTTCGTGCAGCTGTTCATGCTGGCGGGGGTGCCGGCCGCCGCCAGCGTGATCAATTTCGTGGTCCTGACCTCTGCCGCATCGTCAGCCAACAGCGGAATCTTTTCGACCAGCCGGATGCTGTACGGACTTGCCGGGGAACACCACGCGCCACGCCTGTTTGGCCGCTTGTCACGCGCGGCGGTACCGTCGTTTGGACTGTGGTTCTCGTGCATCTGCCTGCTGGGTGGCGTTGCGCTGATCTACCTGATCCCGAACGTGGTCACGGCCTTCACGCTGATCACGACCGTGTCGGCGGTGCTGTTCATGTTCGTGTGGTCCCTGATCCTCGTGAGCTACATCATTTACCGGCGCCGACGGCCGGCGCAGCACGCCGCGTCGATCTACAAAATGCCCGGGGGTACCGCGATGTGCTGGGTGTGTCTGGTGTTCTTCGCGTTGGTGCTGGCCCTTTTGAGCCTGCAGCCGGATACACGCGCGGCGTTGGTCGCAACCCCGGTGTGGTTCGTGCTGCTGGGGTTGGGTTACGCGTGGAAACGGCATCGCGCGCCGGCGAACTGACGCCGCCCCGCACGGTGCCGACCCCCGACTTCCTGCACGCGTGCGGCCCACCACGCGCTCGGTATAGTCGGACCGATTCAGCCAGAGGTTGACTTGCATGCGCCGGATTGCCGTTCTTGTCCTTGCACTGTCGTGTGCGTGCGCCGGTGTCGCCGCCGCGCCGGCACCGGTTTCCGCGGGCGCCACGCCATCGGCGCAACTGCACGCGTTGTTTGACCGGGCATGGAGCCAGGCCCATCCCAAACCGCCAACCGGCAGTACCGACTACAAGCTGCTGTGGAGCGATCCGAGCCTGGCGGCGGCAAAACGCGAAACCGCACAACGCCAGGCCAATCTCGCCGCGCTCAAAAAGATCGACCCGGCCAGGCTCGACCCAGCCGACCAGTTGAGCTATCGCCTGTTTGAATACCAATTGCAGGACGCGATCACGGGCGCCGCATTCGCCGATGACGCGCAGGGCCTGATGACCCAGCTGTGGGGCCCGCAGCTGGCGGCGGATGAATTCCGCGGCGCCCATTTCGACCACGCCGGCGGCTACGAGGGCCTCATCCGCAAGCTCAACGCGCTCGGCCCGTACCTCGCCGCGTTCACCGCCCGCCTGCAGGAAACTGCGGCCGCCGGCATCACCCAACCGCGCGTCGTGATGGAGCGCGTGCCCGGCGAGATCCAGGCCAACATCGTCAAGGACCCGACCCAAAGCCCGTTCTACGCGCCCTTCAATACCCTGCCCGACTCGATCCCGGCGGCAGAACAAGCGCGGCTGCGGCAGCAGGCGCAAACCGCGATCACCACCGTGGTCAACCCGGCGTACACGCGGTTCCTCGATTTCTTCATGCACGACTACTTGCCGCGCGCGCGCGCGGCCATCGGCGTTTCCAGCCTGCCGGATGGCAACGCGTACTACGCGTATCTCGTGCGCCACTACACAACCACCGACATGACGCCCGGCCAGGTCCATGCGTTGGGCCTGAAGCTGGTCGCGCAGATCCACGGCCAGATGGAGGCACTGTTCAAGCAGGCCGGTTTCAAGGGCAGTTACAAGGACTTCGTGCGCTATCTGCGCACCAATCCGAAGTTCTACTACAGCGACCCCGACGACCTCCTGGAAGCCTACCGCGCGGCGGCCAAACGCATCGATCCGCACCTCACCGAGGTACTGAGCCTGTGGATGCTGCCGCGCCAGCCGTGGGGCGTTGAAGTCATTCCTGCGGCGCTCGCGCCCAACACCTATCCCGCGTACGCGAACGTGCCGTACATGAGCGTGAACCTCTACAGACCCGAGACGCGGCCGAAGTATTCGATCCAGGTGCTGACCTGTCACGAAGGCCGCCCCGGCCACAACCTGCAGATCCCGGTCGCCGAAGAGCTCCACCACCTGCCGAAGTTTCGCCGCTTCGCGTACTACAACGCGTTCGGCGAAGGCTGGGCGCTGTACTCGGAAACGCTGTGTGACCAGCCGATGGGACTATACGACAAGGACGTCTACTCGAAATTCGGCTATCTGAATTACCAGATGTGGCGGGCCGTGCGTCTGGTGGTCGACACCGGCATCCACCAGGACGGCTGGACGCGCGCGGAGGCGGTCAAATACATGCAGGACAATACCGCCCTCGCCGGGCAGAACATCCAGACCGAGGTCGACCGCTACATCGTGTGGCCGGGACAGGCGCTGTCCTACATGATCGGCGAACAGACGATCCTCAGGCTGCGCGCCAAAGCGCAGGCAAGGCTCGGGAAGCAATATTCGCTCAAGGACTTTGACGACGTGGTGCTCGGCCAAGGCAGCCTGCCCATGGCGGTGCTGAAGGAGGTCGTCGACCGCTGGATCGGCAACACCCTTGCCGGGCACCCCGCCGACCAGCTGCCCTACGCCTGCAAACCGCGCACGCTGGAGGCCTGCCCCACGCATTGATTACCGGCCCCAACCAGCCCCAGCCATAGGCGCCGCACGCGTCGCGTGAACGGGCTCAATGACGAACGCGTCAGTCGTGCCGCGCCGGCCGCGAAGTCTCTTCGACCATGTCGCGCAACGCCGCCTGCACCCGCGCATGCACGCGTACCAGCGAGCCCCACAGGAACCAGGTGGTGAACGCGACGATCGCGAGCAACGCGACCAGCACGCCGCGTGGCGGCAGGATGCTGCTGCCAAACGCGCTGATCAGCAGCGCCATGCCGGCCAGCGCGCCCAGCGGCACCAGCTTGCCAAACACGCGCCGCAAGCCGGCGGTACGCACGCCATGGACGTGCTCGGTGATGCCGATTTCGGCCAGCAGCATGCCAAGCGCATCGGCCTTGCGATACACCGCAATCAGCATCGGCAGCGAGACAAACAGCGCCACCGCCCAGATCAGCGAACGCCGCGCGACCGGCGGCAACGGCAACCCGGGCCACCACACCGGCACCATCACGCTGACGAAGGCACCAATCCCGAACACCGCACACACCAGTACCAGGTTGATCGCGATGTGCCACAGGAGGCGGCGCAGCATTTTCGCCAGTACCGCATCGCCTCCGGCTGACGCGGTGCCGCTGATCCACTCGTGGTAGCCGCTGGCCAGTGCGCGCGCCGGTGCCGGCAGGCGGCGCAAAGCACCGAGAATCGCGGGCTCGGCGCGCAGCAACAGCGGGGACACCAGCATGCAGATGATCGCCGTCGTCACCGTCAGCGGGTAGAGGAACCTGCCGACCGCACCGGCGCCGATGCCGAGGGTTGCGATCACAAACGAGAACTCGCCGATTTGCGCCATTGTCAAGCCGGTGCGCAAGGCGTCACCGGCGCTGCGGCCGGCGCACGCAAACGCGCCAATGCTGCACGCCAGCGTCTTGCCAAGCATCACCGCCAGCGCGAGCCCGAGCGCCGGCCACAGCCACGGCAGCATCGCGGACGGATCCAGCAACAGGCCGATCGCAACGAAGAAAATCGCAACGAACATGTCGCGCACGGGCCGCACCAGGTGCACAATCCGCTCGGAGCAGCGCGCCGCGGCCACCACCACACCGGCAAGGAAGGCGCCAAACGCCACGCTGAAGCCCTCCCCCGCGGCCAGCAGGCAGGCACCAAAGCAGATGCCCAGCGCCGCCACCAGCAAAGGCTCGTCACGCCCGCGCGCGGCCAGAATGTCCAGCAGCCGCGGCAGCAACAGCAGGCCGAGCACCAGGGCTGCGGAAACAAACAGCAGCATCCGCCACAACACCGTAAACGCCACGCCCGCCGTACCCACGCTGCCTGCGGCGACCGCGCTAAGCACCGTGATCAGCACCACCGTCAGCATGTCCTCGGATACCAGCATCGCGACCATGCCGCCAACAAACGGCTGGCCGCGCCAGCCCCGGTCGCCCACGGAACGCATCGCGATCATCGTCGAGGAAAAGCAGACCACGCCGCCGAGGAACAGCGACTCGCGGGCATCCAGCCCGGCCAGGCGGCCAACCTCGATGCCCAGCCACAGCATGAAGCCCACTTCCAGCATCGCCGCCAGCATCACGCCCGCACCCAGCGCGCGCAGCTTGCGCAGGTTGGAATCCAGTCCCAGGGTGAACATCAGCAGTACCACGCCAAGGTTTGCGATGGACTGCATCGTCGTCTCGTCGGTCAAGAACCGCCATGGCATGTGCGGTCCGATCACCACGCCCGCGATGATGTAGCCCAGCAACACCGGCAGCCTCAGCCGCGGAAACACCACGACGACGACGCCCGCCGCCAGCATCACGTAGGCCAGGTCGCGGATGAATTCAATGGCGTGCAAACCGTTTGCCCCCCAGTGGAAAAACCACGCGGCCACTGCGCAAAAGCGCTTGACGCTCAAGCCGTCCGCACCTATCCTTTCGCGTTCCCAGCGTGGGGCCATAGCTCAGTTGGGAGAGCGCTACAATGGCATTGTAGAGGTCGTCGGTTCGATCCCGTCTGGCTCCACCAAATCCCCACAGTGTCCCCATCGTCTAGAGGCCTAGGACACCACCCTTTCACGGTGGCGACCGGGGTTCGAATCCCCGTGGGGACGCCATGGTTGTTGTCACGGCAGGGGGATGTTCAACTAGAATGGGTGGCCAGCACGATGCAGGTCAAACATTCAGGACGCTTGGGACGCGCCACGGAGGGTGAACACAACAGGTTCCACACAACGCGGAGCGGTAGTTCAGCTGGTTAGAATGCTGGCCTGTCACGCCGGAGGTCACGGGTTCGAGTCCCGTCCGCTCCGCCATTTTTTCAAGAAGTCCGATCCGATGAACCCCCGAACCCCGCATGGCAGCGGGGTTTTTCGTGCCCATGCCACCCAGCGCCACCCGCTCGCCCACACACAAACCTGAGCAGGATCGTGGGAATCGGCTTGAGCGCCGGGCGATCCGTGCACACGCCGGGCCAGGAATGCCGGCGTCCCTGGACCAGCCCTGTCGCTACGCACTACGCGTCGGTGCGCCGGGGATCCGGCCGCGGCTCAGTGCACGAATTTGTGGATCAGGCGTGCCACTCGGGGCACGACCGTCGGGCGCAGCAGGCGCTGGTCGTAACCCTTCATCCGGCGCTCGTTTTCCACCAGGCAAAGTTCCAGCAACTTGCCGAGCTTGAGCTCGGAATCCAGCTGCCGGCCGCTGCTGACGGCAAAGTTTGCGTCCTGCATCTTGCCCTTGCTGTCCAGCCCCCGGGCAATGCCAACGCGCTCCCAGACCAGGAAACCCCACACCCCAATTACCTTGAACTTGAACCACACCCGCCGCCACCACGGCAACTGGCGGCGGTACCATGCCGTCCAGTTCGCGAAAAACAGGATGTGGCGGGCCTCTTCCTGGATAACGGGTTCAAAGGTTTCCACCAGTTCGGCCGGAAAATAACCGGTGCGGTTGGCCGATTCGAACAACCCGAATCCGAAGAAACTGTCAATGCACTCGCTGTAGCCGGTGACCAACCAGTCCCACTCGGGGTCTTTCGGCACTTCATATTGCGGCTCGGGCGCCAGTGCAATGCCATAATTCTGGACGAGGTGTGAAAGCACGACCTTGTGGCGAGCTTCCTCATTGGCATCCATGGTAAGCGCTTCACGCAGCAGCGGGTCACTCACGGTGTCGGCGTACGTACGAGCGCGGAGCATGGCTCGTCCCTCGGTCTGTACCGCGATGTCCCAGATCGGAAGCGCAGTGATGCGCCGCAGTGCGTCGGGCGACAGCTTGGGCCAGGCCATGATCGCGGGTTTGTACGGATTATGCGTGTCCAGCAGCATTCGGCAGAACAGCGATTTGTGGGCATCGGAGCCCACCGCGACGTGACCGGATACCGCGCCCTGCCAGTTGCGCATGGCATGGTCAGCATCAAGGATTTCGGGGACGCTGGACATCAGTGGCCTCTCTGCAACGCGATTCCATACCGGATGTATCCGGGTTTGACGAGCCGGGGCGCGCGTCGACGCATCGTTGCCGGCGCAACCGGTGCATCTCGGCCCACTGCCACGACACGAGGGCGGGCACGCCAAACACAACCTCCCGCATGCGCTTCACCAGTGCCAGCGCCACGCTTAGGTCGGCCGGCAGTCCAATGATACTGCCCATGAGGACCAGGCTGCCTTCCTGGACTCCAAGCCCCGCCGGCACTATGAAAATCATCTGGCGCAGGGTTTGCGTGACGGCTTCAAGTGCAATGGTGTCAACGACACCAATCGGATGGCCCAGCATCCTGAGTATCAGCCAGCTCTCGAAACTGCCGACCACAAATCCGCCAAACTGCCATCCGCCTGCCGCGAACACACGGACGTGCCGCGCGTACAGCACACGAATTTCCCGGTCCAGCTGGTGACCGTTCATGAGCTCGGCGACTCGCGCCGCACGCCCCGTCAGCCATCGGCGCCCCAACGCTTGTAAACGCGCGAACATCCCGCCGTGGCGTACCAGCACGACCAACACGACGGGCACTGGCAGGCTGAGTGCCAGCGCCGCCAGCGCCATACCCAGTACCCCCGTGTGCGCGGTCGACCCGATCAACAGCACCAGTCCGAGCGCGGTGAACAGGTACTGGCCCACAATGGTAACCAGGACTTCGATGATCACGCTGGCGGTGGCCGCAGCGCCATCGATACCCCGCCATTTCAGCAGGCGCACCCCAACGACTTCGCCGCCGATACTGGCCACCGGCAGCAGCCGGTTGACGGCTTCGCGTACCGTGGCGATCCAGAACAGCACTGGAATGGCGGCGCGCCGCCGCGGATCGCGCGGTGACAACAACACGCGCCAGCCAAAAACGTCCAATGCCAGCGGCAGAAAATGGAACGGCAGCAGCCACAGCAGCACCCAGCCGGCACGGTCGATCGCCGCGTACACCGCGTGCCAACCGTCATGGACAACCAGCGCGATGGCAAACGCGAGCCCCAGCAGGCCGGTGACGTAGCCCAGCCGCTTCATCACGCGCATGCACGCGCGACCGCGGGGTCGCGAAACCCGCGGCACAGGACGCAGCGTTCGGCGATCATGTCGCGCACCTGCGGTGAAAGCAGAGACGCCAATTCCGCAACCGGCCGATAACCAGGAACGCTTATCTCAGGTTCAGTGCGGATTGCAGGGTGCAGGTAGATTTCGGAAACCCCCTCCGGCAAACCGCGCAGGATATCCAGCAGCGCGGATTCATCCATGCGACCGCTCTGGCGGATACCGAAAACATGGTCATTGTGGACAATGTTGGCGCCATCCATGCGCCGGCGCATCAGTGCGACCCAGGGACGCAGTGAGAAACTCATTCCGGGCTCATCCGGCAAGCGCATGGCGCGCATGCCGAATTTTGCGCCAATGGACATCACCAGTGACAAAATAATCGGATGCAGATAAAAGTGCTTGTGTGCGTTGACGTGGTCGAGGGGCAAACCGCTCGCCGCAAATGCCTTGAACTGGGCACGGATCTCGTCGGCTAGTTGACGCCTGACGCCGCGGCGCAGGAAGCGGAAACCGTCGCGCACCATCGCGTCATGAAATTTACCCTGAGCGTCCACCAGATCCGGGATACGCGCGTGCGGCAGCAGCGCGGCGCCATCGGTCAACACCAGGTGCAGGCCTACGGCCAGGCCCGGGAGGCGGTGTGCAAGGCGGATGGCATCCGCCGCCGCAGGCGCCGCCACCATCAGGCTCGTCGCCCGCAACACGCCCTGGCGGTAGCCGTGCTCGACGGCTTCATTGACGGCTTCGTGCGCTCCGAAATCGTCTGCGGTGACGATCAGACGTGGCCTAGATGCCGCGGTACGCTGGGGCTGCACGGATTTCTGATCCTCCGGGAACCGACAACAATGGCGGCTAGCGTACGGGTTGCGCCTGACCACGCGCGTGACTGCAAAATGGACGCCGCGGACACGCACGCCCGACGCCCCTCATGAGCGTGCGCAATCGGCGCTGCTTGCCGCGGGTGCTTCATTGATGGTGTGTGGTGCGCACAAGCTGCCGTTGACCGAATCAGCGGAGAGTTTAGCGTCCGCAAGACCCAAGCCGCGGCCCCAATGCGCAGATGGAGTCCGCCGACACCGCTGCATACCCCTTCGGGTATCGCCGGGCGTGCACGCCGCGGCGGGTGGCGTGCTTGCCGCGACAAGCGCATCCGCATCAGTTGGTGGAACTCGCGGGCGCCGGCTCCGCACTCGACGCCGGCGCCGGGGCAGTTCCAGCCGGTGCCGGGATGGCATTTTCGGTACCGGGATGTGACTTTTCGTATTCGCGTTGCTGCTCCAGCAACTTGTCGATGTCCTGCTCGTTTTCGCCGCTCGCGCCGCTGCCTTGCAGCGCCTGGATCGCCGAAAACGGCGGGTTGCCATAGTAGACCTGGTACAGGCGCTGCTGGCGGTACGCATCACGCACGAAGGAGTACGGGTCGAAGGCCGAGTCGAGTACCCCGTCGAAGGGCAGCGCGCTGGCGCGCACGGTCACCAGGTACAGCAGGCTGGGTGCGTACTGCGCGTGCCACTTCAGGCTGTGCTCGCGTGTGTACCAGACCATCGGGTCGAAGTAGCTGTCCACCGGCAGCTTCCACACATCCCGTACGGTGCTCGGCCCTATGAACGGCAGTACCAGATAGGGCCCCTCCGGCACGCCCCAGTGCGCCAGTGTGACGCCGAAATCGGTGGTATGCGCAGGCAACTGCATGCCGGTGGCGGGGTCAAAGAAGCCGAGCACCCCGATCGTGGTGTTGATCACGAAACGCAACGTCGACTGCAGTGCCGGATCGGGCCGCCCCTGCAACAACTCGTTGACGATCGTGATCGGCGTACGCAGGTTGGCGAAGAAGTCACTGATGTGCTCGCGCCCCTTCGGTCCCGTGACCTTGACGTAGGCCTTGGCCACCGGCCGCATGACCCATTTGTCCGCGGTCTGGTTGAACGCGAACATCTTGCGGTTGAAACTCTGGTACGGGTCACTGGTGCCTTCCGGCCGCGGTGGCGCGACAGCGCAGGCCGCGAGGGCCAGCACCAGGCCGGCGATCAGTGCAGCGCGGACAAAATGGGACCGGCAGGCGGGCATCATACGGCCGTAGGTTGGAACGGTGCGACACAAATATAAGGCCGGGTCAGCAGATACCCAAGTGCGCTGCGCGGATGCAGGCGATCAAGCAGTTGCCGGCCGGACCGGACGGACCGCGGTTGAGGCGAAGCGGGCAACATTCCTGTCATACCAACGCGCCCGTGGTGTACGCCGGGTCCGCAGGCGACCCTGCAGACAGGCCCGCACGAGCGGCTCGCGGCTGGCCGCAAGCGTCAGGTTCACCGGCCAGGCCCATGCCCGGGCCTGGCCGCCTGCCCCGTCAGGCAGACGCCGCCGCACCAGGTGGCCCCGGGCGAGGCGGGTTGCCATAAGGCGACCCCAGCGTGTAGAGCACCGAGGGCAGGAATATGAACGTCGACGCGAGTACGCCGAGCAGGCTCAACAGCAACAGCAGGCCCATGCTGGCGGTACCCGGGTTGCGCGAAACCGCCAGCGTGCCGAACGCGGTCCCGGTGGTCAGCGCCGAGAACAGGATCGCCCGCGCCGTGGGCGACCCGAGGAACTGCAGATGGCCGTTGCGCCAGTTCATCACGAAATAGACATTGAACGACACGCCGACGCCCAGCAGCAGCGGCAGGGCAATGATGTTGGCATAGTCGATGGACATGCCACCCAATCGCGCCAAGAGTGCCGTCAGCAGCGCCGACATCAGCAGCGTAACCAGGATCAAGGCGGCATCGAGTACCCGCCGGAGCACGATCAAGAGCACCACGGCGATGGCCAGGGTCGCATACAGTGCCGCCTGACGGAAGGATCCCAGGATCGTGTCGGCCGACTCGATGGTATCGATCGCCGGGCCCAGCGCCTGCGGTGCCATCGAGCGCACGACCCGGACAAAGTGCCGCAGACCCGCGGTACTTTGCGCCCGCGCGGTCGGCGTAACCTGCACGCGCACCTGGCCGTCCCCGGTAAACCAGTCGCGTTCGATGGCGGGCGGCAGATCCGCGCGCGCAACCGGTTTGGCCGCAAGCGAGCTTGCGAGCTGCGCCAACGCCGCCGGAAGAAACCGCGACAGCGCCTGATTTGCCAGCACAAGCCTCGACGCGGGGCCGTCTGCCAGCCGCCCCAGCAGGTGCCCGATACGCAGGAGTGGCGAGCCGGGCGCCAACGCACTGGCGATGCCGGCGATCTCGTCATGCGTGTCGCGTGCGGCCTGCCGCAGCTGATCGACCGTCGGCGCGGGCAGCGTCGTGGGCGGCTCGGTGACCGTGAACATCAGATCCGCGGCTTGCTGGATCTGCGCGAGTTTGGCGGCCTGGTGTTGCGGAATGAAGTCGGCGCCGGAAATCACCTGTGCGACTTCCGGCAGCGCACCCAGGCGCGCACTGAGGGCCCGCGCCGCGGGCAAGCCTTTGACCAGCACGTTGATGGTGAACGGGTTGGTCGTTGGATTGCCCTGCAGCGAGGTCAGGGTGCGCATCGCTTCACTGTCCGCGCGTTGGGTATGCAGGGGGTTCGCATCGAAGGGCGTGTTGAAGACAGCCCACAGGCCTGCGATGGCCAGCAACCCAAACACGACCAGGGTCGGACGGCGGTGGCGCGCCAACCAGGCATCCGCGCGGGCTCCACCGGGTAGCGGGCCGCCTTCGTGCTGCGGGCCGCGCGCGGCAAGCAGCGCCAGCAACGCCGGCAGGATCGTCAACGTGCAGAGCAGAGCCACCAGCATGCCAACGCCGGCAATGATGCCCAGTTCGGCCACGCCGGAAAACTTGGTGGGTGCGAACGCAAGGAACCCGCACGCTATGGCCAGCGCCGCCAGGCCGATCTGTGCGGCGACTTTGACCGCGGTTGCGTGCATCGCGTCCGCAAATCGGCGGCCGCTGCGTTGCCGGGCGTGCAGGCGCACGCTGAACTGAATGCCGAAGTCGACCGCGAGGCCGACAAACAGCACCGTAAAGGCCACCGACACCAGGTTCAGGCGGCCGATTGTGAGCGCGGCAAAACCCAGCGTGTAGATCAATCCGGCAACCAGGGTCAGCACCACCGGCACGATCAGCCGCCATGAGTGCAAGGCCAGTGTCAGCCAGATCAACAGCAGCAATGTGCTGCCAAGGACCATGGGCAGCACGCCCGCGGTCAAGGACTGGAATTGTTCGTCGGACAGCGGGATGGAACCGGTGTAGTCAACCCGTACCCGCCCGGCTTTCACTTCGGGCAGGCCATGGGCGATGCGCATCATCGCCTGCGTAGCCACCGCCCCGGGCTCGAGTACGTGGTGATTGAGTGCAGGGTGGATGAGGACGAGCTCCACGGGGCCGCTGGCGTCGACCAGCTGGGGCACCAGCAGCGCCTGCCAGGACAGCGGCGTATCACGACCCTGCAGCGCGTCTTCGAGCGTTCGCGCCACATGGTCGAGCGCCGCATCGTAGGCGGTCAGCCCCGTACCCAGTCCATGGCGCACGCCTTCGACCAGCAAGTTCAGACCCTGGAAAAGGCCACGGCCCGACGGGTCCATCGCCAAGGGCCCCAACAGGGGTTGCGCCTGCAATATCCGGTTGATGACATCGGTGAGGTCGGCGCGCGACAGCAGCAGCAGCCCTTCGCGGTCCAGGAACGGACTGATGCCGGGCGTCGCGACCGACCGGAACAGCCGTGGATCCGCAGCGAGCTTGCCGGCCAGCGCAGTGGCCGTGGCGCGGGCCTGCTCCACGGTCGGCGCGCGCACCACGGCGATCAGCGTATCGCTGAACTGCGGAAACTGGCGATCGAACTGGATGCTTCGCTGGCGCCACGGCAGCTGGCTGGAAAACATGTGGTCGGTATCGGTGTCAATGCCCAGATAGGCGCGGGTTGCAGCCACACTCAGCACCACCAGCAGCAACGCCAGCGAGACCACGATGAACGGGTGGCGGCCGCTCCAATCCACCAGCCAGACCAGGCTCCGTCGAACAATCTTTGCCACGCAAGCCTCCTTTCATTCGTCCGCTCGAGAAGCGGCGGCGCGCCCGAGTGGCAACACGCGGGCCGGGAGCAAAGCATGATCGATCGGGCAGACCGAAGCGACCATGCGGCGAAACACCCCGCACGGCGGCCGCCGGCACCGGGGATGCCCAAGGCTAACCTGGCGTGGATGCCGAGCGGCCGTCATTCGCTCGTTGCAACCATCACATAGGGCGGTTCTCCAGCGGCCGGTTTCCGCATGACAACCCGGCGCCAGTAGGTATTCTTGCCGAACAGGCGGATTCCAAGATAACCGCGGAGCACCAGCCGATCCGGGCCGGCCAGGCGCACGATGCAACGGTAGGTGTGCCCGTTGTTGGTGTCGTAGATCCGTCCCCCCACCCACTCGTTGTCAGCCGGGTCATAACGCAAGCCGGTCAACAGCGGCAATCCCGTCAAGGGCCGCGAACGGAGCGCTGGGTCCGCGTTGTGGCGGTCGGTGACGATCTTGCCATCGAGCGCCGGGCCATCCTCCGGCCCGTACCGGTCATGCAGTTGCCACGCGATGGAACCGCCAAAACCATCGCCGGTTTGCGCGATGCGGATGATCGCGCCGTGGTTCGCCACCAGCCAATCGCCCACGATTGCCGTGGCAGCCCGCGGATCCGCATGGCCCTGGCCTGCCACCGCCTGGGCATTGGCGACCAGTGCCAACACGCCCAGGCACGCACACAACCAGCGCCGGCACCGGGGTCCCGGTGACGTTGCCGCTTGAGCGCCCGGCCGCCTGGTACCCGATACGTGATGACCGCCCGCACGCATGGCGGGAAAGTACATCGCTCCATCACCCGCGACAAGGCGTAGTATGCACAGCATGCTGCAGATGTGGATCATCCCAGCGTTCGTCCATGGGCTCGGAATCGCGATCGCAGCCGCCGCCTGCGCCTACGCCTGCGTCGCGTTGCTGGTTACCTGGAAGCATTCGCGCCGGCGCGCTGCCCGCTCCGCCGCGGAGCCCTGCCCGCATCCGGTCAGCGTACTGAAACCGTTGCGCGGTGCCGACCCGTACCTGCACGAAAACCTGCGCAGCTTCTGCCTGCAGTCACACCCCGACTACCAGCTGGTGTTTGGCGTCCGCGACCTTGATGACCCCGCGGTTGCCACCGTGCAACAGCTGCACGCGGAATTTCCGCGGCTCGACATGGCGCTGGCCGTCAGCCCCTGCAGCCATGGCAGCAACCCCAAGGTAAGCAACCTCATCAACATGCTGCCGTTTGCCAGGCACGACTGGCTGGTCCTTGCCGACAGCGACATCCGCGTACCCACGGACTACCTGTCACGTGTCACCGCACCGCTGGCGGAACCCGACACGGGCATCGTCACCTGCCTGTATCGCGGTATCGCCGAGCACGGGTTCTGGTCCTGGCTTGGGCGCATGTTCATCGACGACTGGTTCGTTCCATCGGTTCGGCTGGCATACGCGTTCTCGCCGGCCCGATTCACGTTTGGCTCGACCATCGCCCTGCGCCGTGACGTGCTGGATGCGATGGGCGGATTTGAAGTACTGCGCAACGCCCTGGCGGACGATTTCTGGCTGGGCGAGCTGGTGCGGCGGCGCCAGTTGCACATCGTCACGTCCAACGTCATGGTGGGCACCCAGGTCAGCGAACGCCGGTTGTCCTCGCTGTGGACGCGGGAGCTCCGCTGGCTGCGCACGGTACGCGCGATCGCGCCCTGGGGCTTTTCCATGACCTGGGTTTGTTTTACCTCGCCCCTGGTCGTCGTGGGTTTTGTACTGGCCCCTGGCCTGCTCACGGCCAGCCTGGCCGCACTCGGGCTTGGCGCGCGGTTCTTGCTACACTCCATCCAGTCGCGCGCAGCGCGCGCGCACTTGCCGTGGTACGAGGCGCTGCTGTTTCCGCTGCGCGATGGCTTGCTGTTGCTGCAGTGGAGCATCGCGCTGACCGGCTGGCAGGTACGCTGGCACGGCAGGCTGCTGGACGCACGCGGCAAGCGCACATCACCTGGCTTGATCCGGAACTCAACGACGTGAAAATACTCTTTTCAGCCAGGCGGCACGCAGGCATGCTCCACCCATGGCATGCAGCCGCCGGTAATACCGCGTGAGGCACCCGGCCCAATCCCGACGGGACCTTTTTGCGCCGGTTGCCACGCCGGCACCGACAGGATGCAAACACGCCTGGACAACCCAAAGACCGGTTCCGGGATTCAACCGATCGATCCATCTCCGCCACAAGCGGAGCTGCTGCCAGCTCGAGGGCACATGACATGGACACACCTACGCCGCCGCCACCGCACACCGGCGCTACCGCCACGATCCCGCCGCCGGCGCACGCTCGTGAGCCCGGTGGCGCCACCCGCCCTCTGCGGCAGCCGCCGGCCGACGTGTACAAAACGCTGTTCTTGCAGGCCCCGTCCTTCGACGGCTTTGACGGCGGTGCGGGCAGCCGCTACCAGGCAAAGCGCGAAATCAAAAGCTTCTGGTACCCGACGTGGCTCGCGCAGCCGGCCGCGCTGGTGCCCGGCTCGCGCCTGCTGGACGCGCCCGCCGACGGCCTGGGCGTGGAGGAGACGCTCAAGATCGCGCAGGATTACGAGCTGGTGATCATCCATACCAGCACGCCATCGTTCCCCACCGACGCGAAGTTCGCCGAACTCCTGAAGGCGCGCAAGCCCGGCATCCTCCTTGGCATGGTTGGCGCGAAAACCGCCGTTGACCCGAAAGGCTCACTGCGGGCAACCCCGGCGATCGACTTCGTGTGCCGCGAAGAATTCGACTACACCTGCAAGGAGATCGCGGAAAAGAAGCCACTCGAAAGCGTGCGCGGGGTGTCCTACCTCGACCCGGATGGACGCCTGGTCAACAACGTGTCGCAGCCGACCATCCATGACATGGATGCGTTGCCGTTCGTGGCTCCAATCTACAAGCGCGACCTCAACATCAACCATTACTACATCGGCTACCTGAAGCACCCCTACGTGTCGCTCTACACCGGGCGCGGCTGCCGCTCCAAATGCACCTTCTGCCTGTGGCCACAAACGGTTGGCGGCCACCGGTACCGTACACGGTCGGCGGAAAGCGTGCTGATGGAGGCGCGCTGGATCAAGCAGAACATGCCGGAAGTGAAGGAACTCATGTTCGACGACGACACGTTCACGGACTTGTCCAAGCAGAACATGGAACGGGTGTACAAGATTGCGCGCGGTTTGCACCAAATGGGCTGGACGTGGAGCTGCAACTCCAAGGCCAACGTACCGTATGAAGCGCTGAAAATCATGAAAGAGAACGGCCTGCGCCTGCTGCTCGTCGGCTACGAATCGGGTGACAACCAGATCCTCCTCAATATCAAAAAAGGTCTACGCACCGACATCGCGCGGCGGTTCACCGAGGACTGCCGCAAACTTGGCATCCTGATCCACGGCACGTTCATCCTCGGCCTGCCGGGCGAGACGCACGAGACGATCGACAAGACCATCGAATTTGCAAAGTCCATCAACCCGCACACGATCCAGGTGTCCTTGGCCGCGCCGTATCCCGGCACCGCGCTGTACAACCAGGCGGTTGCAAACGGTTGGCTGGTGGATACCGGCGGGCACAACCTTGTCAACGACAAGGGCGTGCAGCTTGCCGCAATCAGCTACCCGGACCTCTCCAGCGAAGAGATTTATCACGGCCTTGAACGGTTCTATCGAGCGTTTTATTTCCGCCCCAGCAAGATCTGGGAAATCGTCAAGGAAATGCTGACGAGCTGGGACATGACCAAACGGCGGTTGCGCGAAGGCGTTGAATTCTTCCATTTCCTGCATGCGCACGAGATGTAACGCGCACCGGAACCTCCGCGCCACGGCGGAGACGGCACCCAGAAGGCCGCAACGTGCGTGCCAACGCGGCAACCCGATCAGCCGCGTCGTCATGGCAGGTGGTTCGCGGCCCGATACCGCCCTGAATGATGCCGTGGCGCAAGCGCACCGGGACGACCCGCCTGACCGCGTCCGCACCGGCGCCGTCTGCAGGGAGCGCTCCTGCCGGGCGATGCGCTATCGTTGGCGGGTACCGGGTTTTGTGCGGGGTGGAGAGATGACTGTGTTGCGCTTTTTCAGTGCACTGCTGCTGGTGACGGCCCTTGCGGGCGTGACCGGCATCGTGCCCGCACGCGCCGCCGCGGCGACCGAGACCCCGCACGAGATCGTGCAGGGCATGGTTGACCGGTTGAGCCGCGAGGTTGTCGGCCACCAGGCCGATCTGGACAAACATCCCGAGCGGATGACCAAAATCATCAACAATGTTGTCCTGTCAAATTTCGACCTGCCGTTTGCATCGCTGCTCGTGCTCGGCCAGTACGCCAGCACGACGTCGCCCGCGCAGCGGGTCGCGTTCAGCCGTGCATTTGATGCTGCACTGGCACGCGGCTTTGCCAAGGGGTTGATCGACTTCACGCAAGTCCATGTCGAGGTACTGCCTTCGGAAGTTGGCTCCGGCCAACGGCGCACGCTGGTCCGCACCAAGGTGCTGCAGAGCAACGACCAGACGGTGGCGGTCGATTACGCGTTTCGCATGAGCAGCTCCGGCCAGTGGAAGATCTACGACGTGATCATCCAGGGCATCTCTTACATCACGCTCTACCGCAGCCAGGTGGTGTCCGAATATCAAAAAGGCGGCATCAATGCCGTGATCGAACGCCTGCGGACACAAGGTATCGTCGGGGTGGGCAACTGACAGCCGGTGGCGAGGATGCGCGGTTTCCACGCGCAACACCGGTGCCTTGTCGGGCAGTGCCCCGGGTGAACGGCGCAGGCATCCGCGCCGCGCGGAGAATCCAGGGGCTGGGCCACTCCATCCGGCGCGGCGCCGCTTCCCGGGGCAGAGCCCGGCAGCTCAACGATCACGCGACCGCATCGACCGCGGCCACGCGTTCGAGCCGGCCCAGCGAATGGCCCTGCTCGGCCAGGTATTCGAGCCAGCGGTTGAGGAACGCGTTCATGCGCAACCGGTGCCGCAGCACGTTGCGCGCGGGCGCGAGCGGTCCCAGTACCTGCCACAAGTCACGCCCAGGCTGGCAATGCAGGGCTTCGGTCAGGCCCGCGTCGAGGTAGCAGCGCAGTTGCGCGGACGGTGCGGGGTTGCCGGTGGTGGCATCCAGCAGCGCGTAGGTCAGCTCCAGCTCGAGCGTGTAGCGGTGGCGTTCCAGTACCGACAGGCGTACGTCAAGGCCGTCGCCCACGCTCGAAACATACTCGCCCGGCGGCAGCCGGTGCGGTGCGAACAGGCGCGCCAGCCGCTGATGGTTTTCCGCGTACAGACCCATCAGCCAGCCAAAACGATCGGGCAGCAGCGCCTCTGCGATTGAGGGCGCGCGCAGGCCGGAGACGGGGTTGGCAAGCAGCGATGGCATGGGCTGATCTTAGCGCATGCACTGCATTTGACACGTCTTGCATTCCGCGTCCGATAGGCGCACCGTACGCATTCAACGCGCTGGACTGCTGCCGGCCGGCGGCATGCATGCCAATGCACCGCGGCGACCACCCGATGCCGGTTCCATGTTGTCGCCGGAACGGTCCCGTGCGTCGGCGCAGGCACCCGTTCGCTGTCCAGGATGCGCGCCATCGACCGTGCGGCCAGCGCACCTGGCGGAAAGGTGCATCGGCGTCCGCCCCCAGGGTTGCGCGCGTACGCGGCATCGGCAATCATCGACCGGTTACTCGCAGCGCGCCAGCAGCTGGCGCGCCCTGCTCGCCATCGGACGTCCACACCGTCGCCCGCGCCACCGGGAAACTGCCAAGTCCGCAAGTCCCAGCCCCACGCCTGACGATCACCGCCTGAAACGCCATGTTGGTCTGATCGGCCTTCTCTTCACCGCAGTCGGTTCGGTCATCGGCTCCGGCTGGCTATTTGGTGCCATGTACGCCGCAGAGCAAGCCGGACCCGCGTCGATCCTGTCCTGGGTGTTCGGCGCGATCATGATCGGATTCATCGGCCTCACCTATTCGGAACTGGGCACGATGTTTCCGGTCTCGGGCGGGGTGGTGCGCTTTCCGCACTTCGCGTTCGGATCGTTTGCCAGCTACACCACCGGCTGGATCACCTGGCTGGCCGCGGCCTCCACCGCGCCGATAGAAGTGTTGGCCGCGCTGCAATACGGGTCCAACTACGTCCCCTGGCTCCAGCACCTGCAGGACGGCGTGGCGGTGCTCACCACGCCAGGCTATTTCGCCGCGGCCGGTTTGATGTTCCTGTTCAGCCTCATCAACGTGATCGGCATCCGCTGGTTCGCCCGGCTCAACAATGCGTTGGTGTGGTGGAAGCTCGCGATCATCTGCATCGTGATCGTGGCGTTCCTGTCGGCCGATTTCAAGCTGGATCACTTCACGCATCCCGCGCAGGGCGGCTTCCTGCCGCTGGGTTGGCACGGGGTGTTCTCGGCAATTGCGACCGCGGGCATCGTGTTTTCCTACCTCGGATTCCGCCAGGGCGTGGAACTGGCCGGCGAGACCGACAACCCGCAACGCAACGTGCCGATCGCGGTGCTCGGTTCGCTGCTGCTGTGCGCCGTCATCTACATCCTGCTGCAGATCGCCTTCATCGGCGCGTTGCCGGGTGCGGCGCTGGCGAACGGCTGGCAGCACATCGGCACCACCTTCTCGGGCGGCATCGAAGGGCGCGCGCTGGCCTTCGGCCCGCTGGCGACGCTGGCGATGACGCTGGGCATGACCTGGCTCGCGCTCCTGCTGTACGTCGACGCGTTCGTGTCGCCGGCTGACACCGGCCTGATCTACACCACGGTAACCGCCCGGCTGTCCTACGCGATGGGCCGCAACCGCAATGCGCCCGCGGTACTGGCCAAAGTCAGCGAGCGCGGCGTGCCGTGGGTCAGCGTGATCCTGGCCTTCATCGTAGGACTGATCTTCTTCCTGCCCTTTCCGGGCTGGCAAAAGCTGGTCGGCTTCGTGACCTCCGCCAGCGTGCTGTCATTTGGCTCCGGCCCGCTGACCATGATGGCCCTGCGCGAAGAGCTGCCCAACCACCACCGTCCGTTCCGGCTCATGGGTGGCTGGATGGTTCCCTACCTCGCCTTCCTGTCGTCCAACCTCATCGTGTTCTGGTCGGGCTGGGACGTCGTATGGAAGCTGATGCTGGCGGTGGTGCTGGGGCTGGTGCTGCTGGCCCTGCACGAGGGACTGCGCGGCAAGCACACGCCCCGGCTTGATTTCAAGGCGGGCTTTTGGGTGCTGCCGTGGCTGGGCGGTCTGGCGCTGATCAGCTGGCTGGGGCGTTACCCTGAACTCGACAAACACGCGGGCAATCTCGGTTACCTGCATCTGGTTTCCGGCGTCGCCGTGATCGCCATCTTTTCGGCGCTGATCATGTGGTTGGCGCACAGCTTCCGCCTGCGCGGCCGCCGCGTCCTTGACCACATCAACCAAAACTGGGCGGACGCGCCAGGCGAGCAGCCGGGGTGACCGCGTAACCGGCGCTGCGTTGTGACAAAATTGGCACCGCGGCCGCACACTTCGTGCGGCCGCCCTCCTTTGCGCAACCGGTCATGTCAGCCAATACGCGTGCCCACTGGCAGCTGCATTTTTGCGTCCTGCTGTGGGGTTTCACTTCCATCCTCGGCAAGCTCATCACCCTGACCGCCCTGCAGCTGGTGTGGTGGCGCGTGTTGCTGGTGACCGCCGCCTTGCTGCTGCTGCCAAAGGTATGGCGTGAGCTGCGCGGCATGTCCGCCCACACGCTGACCGCCTACGCCGGCGTGGGCGTGCTGGTCGCGCTGCACTGGCTGACGTTCTACTCGGCGGTCAAGCTGGCCAACGCATCGGTTGCCGCGACGTGCATCGCGCTGGCGCCGGTATTCCTCGCCGTCATCGAACCGCTGGTCGTGGCCGGCCGCCGGTTCGAGCCGCGCGAGCTGTTGCTGGCGGTGGCGGTCATCCCCGGGGTGGCGCTGGTGGTCGGCGGGGTCCCGGCCGACATGCGCCTGGGCGTCGCGGTGGGTGTGCTCTCGGCCCTGTTTTGCGCGGCGTTTGGTGCCTTCAACAAACGCATGGCCGAACAAGGCGAGCCGCTGACCGTCACCTGCGTCGAGCTCGGTGCGGCCACGCTGTTCCTGACGCTGGTCACCGTGGTCTGGCACGGTGAAGGCACCTTCGTGCTGCCCGGCCTGCACGACGCCGTGCTGCTGCTGGCGCTGGCGCTGGTCTGCACGCTGCTGCCGTTTGCGCTGGCGCTCGCGGTGCTGCGCAAATTGTCGGCCTATACGGTGCAGCTGACGACCAACCTCGAACCCGTGTACGCGATTGTGCTTGCGATCATCCTGCTGGGTGAGCAGCACCAGCTGGACGGCTGGTTCTACATGGGGGTGGCGATCATTCTCGCGGCGGTAGGCATGCACCCGCTGCTGACCCGGCGCGCACTCGTCAAACCACCTGCGGCGGTACTGGGTGCCGCCGAGTCAAAACAGCAGGGCTAGCCGGGATACGGCTACGCTCAAACGCTGGCGCGCGCGTCCGTGACGGATCAACGGAGCCGTCACGGACGCGCACGCCGTCAGCTGTATTCAAGCGTTCTCGGACTTCTTGGCGTGTTTTTCGGCGCGCTTTTCCTTCAGCGTTTTCTGGGCTTTCTTCTTGCCCTCTTTTTTCTTTTCCAGGCCTTTCATGCTGCGCTCCATCGACAGTGGGTTGCAGGCGCAACGATGCCCCAATCCACGCGCGCGCGCAAGACCCCTGAAGGGCATCACGCGCATGGCAGAATGAGCGCATGAGCCACGCGCCAAACCGCAGCAGTGGGACGTCACGCAGGCTGCCCGGCGCGCTCCCCTGCTGGCTGCTGTGCACGGTACTGGCGGGCGTTGCCAGCACGGCCAACGCACAAGCCCCGGCCGCAGCCCCCGGCCTGCAACAACAAATCGACGACTACATTGCGCAACCGCAATTCGCGCGCGCCGACTGGGGTATCGCGGTGCGCTCGCTGGATACCGGCAAGGTGCTTTACACCCACAACGCCGATCGCCTGTTCGTGCCGGCCTCCACGGCCAAGCTTTTCACCGCTGCGATGGCCCTGGCCGAACTCGGCAACCAGACGCGCATCGCAACGACCCTGTACGCCACCAGCGCCCGCGTAAGCGCCAACGGCACGCTGCGCGGCGACCTGATCCTGTACGGCCGCGGCGATCCATCGCTGGGTACCTCCGAGGGATCGCCCGACTGGGCCGGGCGCATGGCCGCGGCACTCGCAGAGCTTGGCGTGCACCGCGTCGAGGGCAACCTGATCGCGGACGCAACCTACTTTTCAGGGCCAACCATCGGCGCCGGGTGGGAGGCGAACGACCTGCAGACCTGGTACGGCGCAGCGCCCTCGGCCCTTGACGTTGGCGGCAACCTGATGAAAGTGTCTGTAACCCGCGAGAGGCGTCGTTGCTGCAGCCTCAGCGTGACTCCCGATGCGGCACAGGTACAGGTCGTCAACCAGACTTCCGAGGCCAGCGGCACCACGCTTAGCCTGTTCCGCCCGGTTGGCTCG
Organism: Rhodanobacteraceae bacterium; assembly: GCA_004299555.1. Classification (GTDB taxonomy): domain Bacteria; phylum Pseudomonadota; class Gammaproteobacteria; order Xanthomonadales; family Rhodanobacteraceae; genus 66-474. The sequence continues at coordinate 122,966 of SCQU01000021.1, read as the reverse complement.
GCAACGCTGTTCGCCAGCGGTGCGTTGCCCGGGCGCAGCCAGCGGCATACCTATGTGCTGTCGCTGCCCGATCCCGCACGCACCGCCGCCAGGACGCTGCGCCAGGCACTGGCACGCCGCGACATCAGGCTCGGTGGCAAGGTGACGGTGCTGCACTGGCCGCAGGCCGACCCGGCGCTCACGCAGTCCACCACGCGGCCGATCATCAGCATCGATTCGCCAACGGTCGCGAGCCTCATCGACCACACGCTGAAGCACTCCGACAACCTGTACGCGCAGGCGTTGTGGTTGCAGGTCGGCGTAGTCGCGGCCCAGCGCAACGCCTGCGGCCAATCGCGCAGGCCGGACACCAGCTCGAACTGGGCACGCTGCGCGCTGCGGGGTTTGCTCGGCCGCGCCGGCATACCGCCAGGTGCGGCGTTGCTCAGCGAAGGCAGCGGGCTTGCGCGCCGCGACCTGGTCACGCCCAACGCATTGGTACAGTGGCTCAGCTGGACGCAGACCCAACCGTGGGGCCCGGACCTGCGCAACGCGCTGCCGGTTGCCGGTGTCGATGGCACGCTTGAACACCGTTTCCGCGACGGCGCTGCCACCGACAACCTGCAGGCCAAGACCGGCACCCTCAGCCACGATTACACGCTGACCGGCTTTGTCACCGACGCCGCGGGCGAGCACCTGGTGTTCTCGATCATGCTCAATCGCTACCCGCGCTGGGAAGCTGCCCGGGAATACCCGCAGGCGCCGGCGCCCAAGCACGCGCTGGATGCCATCGCAAAAATGCTGGCACAGCACGGAGCCCAAGACGCCCGCACGCGTGGGGGGCAGCGGATCATCCCGGGCGGCAATCCGCCGAAGGTCTACCACTACACCGCCGACCGCTACCGCAGCTTCACGCCACCGCCATGACCTCACCCATCAACCTGGACGATCCGGGTCAAGGTGGCCTCTGGATCGCGACGCCGGCCGATCTTGACGCACTGAACGCCGCGGCGCACGCACGCGGCCTGTTGGTGCGCCGCGCGTCGCTGCTCGGCTGTGCCGACAAGGGCGACCTGCTGCGGCGCGTCGCCGCGATGCTGGACTTTCCCGCCACGTTTGGCCACAACTGGGATGGCCTCGCCGACTGCCTCGCCGATCTTGCGTGGCTGCCAACCGCGTCGGGGTACGCCTGGCTGTTGGACCACGCAGGATCCCTTTACGCCGCGTCGGGCGGCGACTTTGACACCCTGTGCGATGTCCTTCGCCACGCCTGCGGGCATTGGCGGGCGCGCGGGGTCGCGTGTTACGCCTGCATCGCATTCGGTGGCGCCATCGCCACCAGGCCGGGTTGACACAGCCGCACGCCGTTGCCCTTTGATGCGCATCATGGCTGCAGCGCCGATGGATTATCATCATGCACGCCTTACCCACCCTCCGGACAGCCCATGTCTGCCGCTACTGCGGAACCAGTCACCCGGCCTGCGCGCCCACCACTGCACCCGTTCCGTCCGCTGTTTTTCTGCGCCGCGCTGGCGGCGAGCCTGGGGATGCTGGCGTGGGGCATTTTCCTGCACTACGGCTGGCTGCCGCCGCACACGCTTGAAAACCCGCTCTACTGGCACGCCCACACGATGCTCTACGGCTTCGCCAGCGCGCTGGTGGGCGGGTTCCTGCTGACGGCGTCGGCCAACTGGACGGGCATTGCCACGACCTCACGGCCAGGCCTCTTGCTGTTGACCGCCGTTTGGGTCATCGCCCGCCTGCTGCTGCTGTCGCGGCTGCCATTTTGGGTAGGTGCGCTGTTCGACGTCGGCTACCTGTTCGGCCTGGTACTCCTGGTGGGCCGCGTGCTGTGGCTGTCACACAACAAGCGCAACGCGTTCCTGATCGGCATCCTGCTGTTCTACGCCGGCCTGGACATTGCGTTTTACGCGGGCCTGCTCGCGGGCAGCGCCACCGTTCCCACCCGCGCGCTGATCGGCACGGTGGATCTGCTGATGGTGCTGATGCTTGCCATTGGCGGCCGCGTGATCCCGTTTTTCACCGGCCGCAAGCTCCACGACCACACGATGTGGGTCAACCGATACCTGATCTGGGCGGTGAACGGCGGCGGCGCGCTGGTCCTTTTGTGTGGCTTGTTTGGCGCCTCCAACCTGCCGCGGGGCGGCCTGATGCTGGTAGTTGCCGTGCTTGCGCTGGTTCGATTGCTCGGCTGGCGCGGCTGGCGCGCGTGGCACGACCCGATGCTGTGGGTGCTGCACCTTGGCTACCTGTGGCTGTCCATCGGCCTGGCCATACGGGGTCTGGCTCTGGTCGGGGCGTTCCAGATGCCGGCACTGGACACGCTGCACGGCATCACCGTCGGGGCCCTCGGCACCCTGTCGCTCGGCATGATGGTGCGCGTCGCACAGGGCCATAGCGGAGTTCCGATCAAGGCCAACCTCACGCTCGCGGTCATGTTTGTGCTGCCGACGGTCGCTGCGGTTTTGCGACTCGGCATCAACCGCCCCACCGGTTGGGTCTGGGCCGCTGCCGCGTGGTTCATTGCCTACGTGGTCTACCTGGCCGTGATCGGGCCGCTGCTGGTGCGCGGGCGCGTGACCGCCAGAGCCTGAACCGGCCGGGCCGGACGGGCCGCCTATACTTGCGCGGCCAGTCAGGAGCCCGATGAACTACCGTCACGCCTTTCATGCCGGCAATTTTGCGGACGTTTTCAAGCACGCGATCCTGCTTTTGCTGCTGGACGCGTTGACGGCGAAAGCCAAGCCGTTGTGCTACTTCGACACCCACGCGGGTCGCGGTTCCTACGCCCTCGACGCGCCCGAGGCGACGCGCACCGGCGAGTGGCACAACGGCATCGGCCGCATGCTCGCTGTTGCGCACCCGGCTGTGCCCCTGCAGCGGTACCTCGCGGCGATCCGCGAACTGCACCCGGACGACGCATCACGCCATTACCCTGGATCACCGCTGCTGGCCGCACACGCGCTGCGCGCCGAGGACCGTTTGATACTGTGCGAGACCCAGGAGCGCGAAGCCACGGCCTTGCGCGGATTGCTGCGGCGCGACCGGCGCGCGCACGTCCACGTCCGTGACGGCTACGCGGCGCTGTACGCCTTGCTGCCGCCGGCGGAAAAACGCGGCCTGGTGCTGATCGATCCGCCGTTCGAAGTTCAAGATGACGATTTCGCGGCCATCGAAGCCGCGTTGGCCCAGGCACACCTGCGCTGGCCGCAGGGCGTCTATGCGGTGTGGTATCCCATCAAGTCGGGGCGCGTCGTCACGCCATTCCACCGCCAGCTGGCGAGTGGCCCGTTCGACCGGGTACTGGTTGCCGAAATGCTGGTGCAGCCCGACGACTCGCCGCTGCGCCTCAACGGGTGTGGCATGCTGATCGCCAACCCGCCATGGAAGCTGGACCACGGCCTGCGGGCGTTGTTGCCGGCGTTGCGCACGGTGCTGGCCCAGTCACCGCAGGCTTCCGAACGCGTTTTCTGGCTGCGCGGCAAGTGAGCGGCCGCCGGTGCGCTGCCGGCCTGGCGTTTTTTCGCTATGCTCGGCCGCACCCCTGTACAGGCCGCTCACCGATGCGCAAGCTTCGCTGGTTGCAACCATTCCCGGTGCTCGCACTGCTGTTGCCAGGGCTGCTGGCCGCGTGCGCGCCCGCGCCGATCTACAAGACCACCGCGGGATCCTTCGTCGCCGCCACCCCGGCACAGGTCGCCACCGCACCCGCCAACTTCCGCGACCTGCAGGTGGTGTGGGGCGGCCGCGTGGTGTCGCTGCAGAACTTTACCGATCACAGCGAACTTGAAGTGCTCGCCTACCCGCTCGACGCATCGCAACGGCCGCGTCCTGGGCAGCCCCCAACCGGCCGCTTCATCGCCATCATGCCGGGCTTCGTGGAACCCATGAACTTTCCGGACGGCTCACTGGTGACCCTGCGCGGAACCCTCGCCGGCACCCGCAGTGGTACCGTCGGACAAGCCCCCTACACATTCACGGTGGTTCACGGTGCGGCGATCCACCACTGGACCGCGGCCGAAATGCGCCAGGGTCATCCCAACATCAGCCTCGGCGTCGGCGTCGGCGGCTGGATCCACTGAGCGGCCACGCCACTGGTAAAATTGCCGATTGCGGATTTTGCTGAGGCGCCTGACGCGCCGCGGCAACGCCTTGGCGTGTTTATCGCGGACATGACTTCCCCTTCCATTCCCATTCCACCGCTGCCCAAACAGGCCGGTCAGCAACGCGACTGGCGCGAGCCTGATGGCGCCTCCTTGGCGTTGTTGCTCTGCGCCGCGGCACGCGAGCGCGACGGCGTTCTGGTGGCGGTGACCGCCGACAGCCGTGCGGCCCGTGCGCTGCGCGGAGAACTCGCCTTCTTCGCCGGCGGTCTTCCGGTTCTGCATTTCCCCGACTGGGAAACGCTGCCCTACGATCTGTTTGCACCGCATCCGCGCCTCGTATCGCAACGCATCGCCACCCTCTATAAGCTGCCCACGACCCGCAAGGGCATATTGGTGGTGCCGGCGGCAACCTTGATGCAGCGCCTCGCCCCCCGCAGCCACATCGCGGGCAGCGGGTTGGCGGTCGCCCGCGGCGACCGGCTGACCCTGGCCGACGAACAGCGCCGCCTTGAAGCCTGCGGCTACCGCCACGTTCCACAGGTGGGCGAGCACGGCGAGTTCGCGGTACGCGGCGCGCTGCTGGACATTTTCCCGATGGGGTCACCCGTGCCCTACCGCATCGAGCTGTTCGACGACGCGGTGGAATCGATCCGCGCCTTCGATCCCGAAACGCAGCGCTCCCTGCACCAGGTCGATGCCGTCAGCCTGTTGCCCGCCCATGAGTTTCCGTTGACCGACGAGGCCACGCGCGCATTCCGCGACCGCTTGCGCGAACGCTTTCCGATCGATGTACGGCGCTGCCCGGTGTACCAGGACATGAAACAAGGCGTGACGCCGGGCGGCATCGAGTATTACCTGCCACTGTTTTTCGACACCACCGAAACGCTGTTCGATTACCTCGGCGGCGATGCGCTCTTTGTGCTTGGCAACGGCTCGCTGGACGCCGCCGAGCGCTTCTGGCAACAGGCCAACGAGCGCTACGACCAGCGTGCGCACGACCTTGAACGCCCGATCCTGCCACCAGCGGAGTTGTACCTGCCGCCGCAAGCGCTGCGCGAGCGCCTGAACCAGGTGTTGCGCACCGACCTGGTGGCAACGGGGGACCTTCGCGCTGCCGATACCCGCACGAGCGCGGCGCCCGATTTTTCCGTAGCCGTGACCGCCGCGGGCGGGTTTCCGGAGCGCCTTTCGACGTGGATGGCGGCTCACCGCGACCAGCGCGTGTTGCTTACGACCGATTCGCCGGGGCGGCGCGAGACGCTGCTGGAACAGCTGCGCGCGGGCGGCCTGCAGCCGGTACCGGTGGACTCCTGGCAGGCCTTCATGCACCCGGTGGCGTCCGCGGACGGCGGCGCAGCAACAGCGGCCTCGCCGCAACCATGGATTGCCGTGGCACCCCTCGACCGCGGGTTCGTCCTGGCCCAGCCGCCGGTCGCGGTGATCACGGAACACGAGTACGCAGGTGAACGCGCACGCAGCGAGCGCCGGCGCCGCCAGGTGGCCGATCGCGACCCCGAGGCCATCCTGCGCGATCTGACCGAGCTTGAAATCGGCGCGCCGATCGTGCACGCCGACCATGGCGTGGGCCGTTACCTGGGCCTGGTCCCGCTCGAAGTGGGTGGCACGCAGGGCGAGTTCCTCGCGATCGAATACGCGCACGGCGACAAGCTGTACGTGCCGGTGGCGCAGCTCGCGCTGGTGAACCGATACAGCGGCGCCGACCCCGAGCACGCGCCGCTGCACTCGCTCAGCAGCGAGGCCTGGGACCGTGCCAAGCGCAAGGCCGCCGAGAAAGTGCGGGACGCGGCCGCCGAACTCCTCGCCATCCACGCCCAGCGCGCGGCGCGTCAGGGTCACGCGATCAATTACGACCGGGCGCTGGTCGCACGCTTCGCGGAGGGATTTGCATTTGAGGAGACCCCCGACCAACAGGCCGCGATCGACGCCGTGCTGGCCGACCTTGCCGCGCCGCAGCCGATGGACCGCGTGGTCTGTGGCGATGTCGGCTTTGGCAAGACGGAAGTCGCGTTGCGTGCTGCCGTCGCGGCCGCCAGCGCCGGCAAGCAGGTTGCGGTGCTGGTCCCGACCACCCTGCTCGCGCAGCAGCACTTTGACAGCTTCCGCGACCGCTTGAGCAATTTTCCGATCAAGGTCGAATTGCTGTCGCGCTTTCGCGCCAAGGCGGATGTCGAGGGGGCGCTCCAGCGGCTCGCCGACGGGCGTCTGGACATCGTGGTCGGCACCCACAAGCTGCTGCAGCCGAACATCAAGTTCAAGGATCTCGGCCTCGTGATCGTGGACGAGGAGCAGCGCTTCGGTGTACGCCACAAGGAACGCCTGAAACAGCTGCGCGCCGAGGTCGACCTGCTGACGCTGACCGCGACGCCGATCCCGCGGACGCTCAACATGGCCATGAGCGGCATGCGGGACCTGTCGATCATCGCCACCCCGCCGGCTGCCCGCATGGCGGTCAAGACCCTGATCGCCCGGTACGACCCGGCCCTGATCCGCGAGGCATTCCAGCGCGAGCTGGCGCGCGGCGGCCAGGTGTATTTCCTGCACAATTCCATCGACACCATCCAGCGCACGGCACGCGAACTGGCGGAACTGGTTCCCGATGCACGCATCCGCGTCGCCCACGGCCAGATGGGCGCGCAGGAACTGGGCCGCACGATGCTGGATTTCCACCGCCAGCGCTTCAACGTGCTGGTGTGTACGACCATCATCGAATCCGGCATCGACGTCCCGACCGCCAACACCATCGTGATCGACCACGCCGACCATTTCGGTCTCGCCCAGTTGCACCAGCTGCGTGGCCGCGTCGGCCGCTCGCACCATCGCGCCTACGCATACCTGATCGTGCCCGACCGGAAGGCGATGACCGCCGACGCGGAAAAGCGCCTGGCCGCGCTGGAGTCCCTGGAAGAACTCGGTGCCGGCTTCACGCTTGCCACGCATGACATGGAAATCCGTGGCGCGGGCGAGCTCCTTGGCGAAGCGCAATCGGGGCAAATCGAGGCCATCGGTTTTGCCCTGTACAATGAACTGCTGGAACGCGCGGTGCGCGCGCTGCGCTCGGGCAAGGTGCCCGACTTTGACCTCGCGGGCGACCGCGGTACCGAGGTGGAATTGCACCTGCCGGCACTGATCACCGACGACTACCTGCCGGACGTCCACACCCGCCTGACCCTGTACAAGCGCATCGCCGGCGCGACCAGCGATGCCGCGCTGCGCGACCTGCAGGTGGAAATGATTGACCGTTTCGGCTTGCTGCCGGCAGCCACCAAAAACCTGTTTGCGGTCGCAACCCTGAAACTCCGGGCGGCGGCGCTTGGAATCACCAAGCTCGATCTCGGTGCCAGCCGCGGCCGGATCACCTTTAGCCCGAGCCCCAGCGTGGACCCCGCCACGATCATCCGCCTCATCCAGCGGCAGCCGCACGTCTACAAGTTTGACGGGCAAGACAAATTGCGCGTCACTTTGGAGCTGCCGGAACCTGCCGACCGCCTGCGCATGGCGGCCGAGCTGCTGGATGCGCTTGCCGTCAGGGCCAAGGCCGCGTAAAGGCCGCAACCATTGATCCAAGTCACGTTGCCGTCACGCAGTTGAACGGAAGCTGATGGATACTACCGAAGTGCATCGCGCGATCGAACCCGCCCGCGCGGACACGGTCTCAGACCACAGGCACGCGTTCAACGTGCGGCGTTCGGCAAAGGAGTTTTCCATGACCATCCAACGTTCGATTCGTCTGACCCTCGCGGGTGCCATCGTGGCAGCGCTGTTCGGCGCGGCTGCCGTGGCGACGGCACAGCAACCGCCAGCGGCGCCCATGCAGCCGCAGACGACCGGTACCGCCACAACCGCCCGTTTTTACCAGGGCACCGAGACCACGGCGACCTACGCCCTGCCCGACAGCCATGGCGGCACCCTGACCGTACGCGCGGGTATGCCCGCGCAGGTCCCGGACTACGGCCCGCCACCCGCGTTCCAGGCGTTGGACACAAACCACGACGGCCGCATCAGCGAAGCGGAAGCCGCGGCCTACCCGCCGCTGGACAGTGATTTCCTGTTTGCCAGCCAACAGGGCAAATACATCACCGCCGCGCAATACAAGCGGTGGGTGAGCGCCCAGCACTGAGAACGCGCCGGCCTGTCGCGCTGGACGGGCGCACGGCTGCCCAGCGGCCCCACCGGTCCACGTGACTGCATCACGCGGCGTGTGACAGACCGCGCGCCCGCGGGCTAGGTGGCCACACCAGCCTGCGGCGGACGCGTCCGCTCGTACACATATACCGTCGCCGGTGGCAGGTTCAGCAAGGCGAATCCCGCGCGGCGCACCTTGAGGCCAAGCGCCTCGCGCTCGCGCCGGCGCACCGGGCTCACCGGGCCATAGGTGAACTGGATGAAACGCCCGGCATCACCCAGCGCGCGAAATGCGGCGCCGAGGATTTCGGTGCGCAATGTCCCGCGCATGGAGAGCATGCCAAGCCCGCTGACCACCGCGTCGAGCATGCCGCTCGCGCTCAGGCCGTGTTCGCCGGCCAACGCGTCCAGGTTGCGCGCGTCCGCGCATGCCACCGTGACGTCGGGGAACCGGTCGCGCAGGAAAGCCGCCAGATCCGGATTGATTTCGATGACCAGCAGCCGTGCGGGCGCCAGACCGGCCGCCAGCAGCGCACGCGTGAAGACGCCCGTGCCGGCGCCCACTTCAACCACCCGGGACGCACCCGGCGGCAGCTGCGCGACCATCAACCGTGCGAGCTGCCGTCCCGACGGCGTGATCGACGCCATCCGCATGGGGTTGCGCAGCCACTGCCGCAGGAACGTACGCGCCGAGCGCGAATCGAGCGCGGCATCACCGCCGCGCTGTGGGTGCAAACTCGAGTCGGATGGGCGTGCCATGGGCACCACGTTTTAGCACAACCCACCTGCAACCGGAGTTAATCCAACGCGTCCGCCAGCGGCCCGGCGAAGGTCAATGCTGCCCATGATGGTAATATCCGCCACCCTGGTGCCAGCCGTGGTAACCATGAGGGCCGCGGTAGTAGTGGCCGTAACCGTAGCCGCGACCGTGGTACCCATGCCGGTAGTACGGCGCGTAGTACCCGTAGCCGTAATACACGGGGGTCGGGTAATACACGGGCGCCGGGTAATACACCGGTGCAGCATAGGCCGGCGGGTAATAGTAAACCGGGGCCGTCGCAACGTAGCCGTAGCCATAACCGCAACGCCAGCAATTGCCGACGCCGATGCTGATGCCCGGCACCGAGATGCCAACGCCAACGTGTACGTGCGCGGCAGCCAGCGGCGCCACCAGCATCGACGCGGCCACCAACGTAACCGCCAGCGCCGCGCGGCGCGCGAATGCACGAATTGCCATGGCCAGCCTCCGTTCGCCGGGTCCTGGTGGGTATCGTCTCGCCGCCGGACTGAATCACCCCTGAAATTCCTGCGCGCGTTCAGGCGGCGCAGGCTTGCTTTCTCAGCAGCCAGCAGCCGTGGATACGGGGCCGGCGCGCAAAGTCCGCGGGGACACTGGCGCGGCCGATGTCTTCCAGCGCAAACGTGCGCGCCAATGAATCCACATCCAATTGGAAACGGCGAAAGTTGTTGGAGAACACGATGACGCCATCATCACGCAAACGCCGGCCGCAGGCTTCCAGCAAGGCAACGTGGTCGCGCTGGACGTCAAAATCTTCCGCGCGGCTGGAATTGGAAAACGTGGGCGGATCGACAAAGATCAAACCGTAGTACGCGCGGGATTCGGTGAGGGACGTCATCGCATCGCCACGTGCCAGCACGTGCGCGGCGCCGCCAAAGCCGTTGAGGGAAAGGTTCCGCGACGCCCATTCGAGATAGCCCTGCGACAGGTCGACGCTGGTGGTGCTGCGCGCGCCGCCGGCCGCGGCGTACACGCTGGCCGCCCCGGTATACGCAAACAGGTTCAACACGTCGCGATCCCGCGCCAGTTCGCGCACGCGCGCCCGCACCAGCCGGTGATCAAGGAACAGCCCGGTGTCGACCCGGTCACGCAGGTTGACGCGAAACCGCAATCCGCCTTCCTCGACGATGATGAACTCGTTGCCGGTGGCCAGGCGGCCGTACCTGCTGCCACCCTTGCCCCGGGTACGGGTCTTGGTGGCGATCTGCTCGCGCGGAAGGTCGAACACGGCACGCGCGGCGCGTTGCAGGTCGCGCCAGCGGGTCAGCGCCGCGCCCGCATCCACGGTGGCCGGTGGTGCGTATTCCTGCACGTGCAGCCAGGTTTGTGCGGCCGCAGCATCGCCGCCCGCAGCGCGGTCTTCCGGCCAACCGCGATAGACATCGATGGCCGCCGCATACTCGGGCAGGTCCGCGTCATAAACGCGAAAGCACGTCACGCCACCGCGCGCCAGCGGCCTGCGCAGGTTGCGCAGGTTCTTGCGGATCCGGTTGGCGACCATTTCCGCGCCCGCTGACAGCGGCGCGGGCGCACGCGGCCGCGCAGGAGGACGGACCTCAAACAAGGCCAGCCGGCACTCGATGGCGCCGTTGAACAGCACGTAGTGCTTGCGTGGATACAGGTCCAGCGCACGTTCAAGCGCGGGCTCGCTGGTCAAGACGGCCGCATGCCAGCCTTCGAATTGGGTCCGCAAACGCTCACCGAACGCGCGGTACACCCGCGGCAGCTCGGCCAGGTCGCCCATGCGTTCGCCATACGGCGGATTGGTGACGACCAGCCCGCCGGAAAAACCCGCCGGCGGTTCCAGATACTCGACCGCGCGCCTGCCGAGGCTCGCAAACCCGGCCACGCCAGCGTTCTGCAGGTTGCCGGTGGCGATCGCGAGCATGTGCGGGTCCGCGTCACTGCCAAAAAAGCACGCGCGCAGCGTGCGCAATCCCGCTTCGGCGCGCGCCTTGGCCGCATCCACAAGGCTCTGCCACAGTGCGGCGTCGTGCCCCCGCCAGCCAAGAAACCCAAAGTAATCGCGCTGCAGGGCGGGTGCGACGCCAGCCGCCATCCACGCGGCCTCGACCAGCAAGGTGCCCGAGCCGCACATGGGATCCACCAGCGCGCCACCGCCGGCGTAGATGTCCGGCCAGTCCGCACGCAACAGCATGGCGCACGCGAGGTTTTCCTTCAGCGGCGCATCACCCTGGCCGCGCCGCCATCCGCGCCGGTGCAGCGGCTCACCGGAGAAGTCCAGCGACAGCGTCGCGCGCCGCTTGTGCAGGCGCAGGTTCAGGCGCACCGCGGGGCGATCGGCCCGGATGGTCGGGCGGGTGGCGAAGCGCTCACGGCACTGGTCGACGATCGCGTCCTTGACCTTTTGCGCGGCGAACCCGGAATGGTTGAGCGATCCGGTGGTGCCCGTCGCGTCGATGGCGAGCGTCGTGTCCGGCGCCAGGTGCTGCGCCCAGTCGATCGCGTACACGCCGGCGTACAGTGCATCGGCCGCGGGCGCGTCAAACTCGGCCAACGGCATCAGCACGCGGCTGGCGAGGCGCGACTCGAGGCACGCGCGATACGCGTGCTCCAGTTCACCGGTAAAACGCACGCCGGCGAGGGCCTCGTGGGCGTCGGCGCCAAGCGCTGCAAGCTCATCGCGCAGCAGGTATTCCAGCCCTTTGGGACAGGTCGCAAAAAACGCCGTCATCGCTCAGCCCGTCCGCGATTGCAAAAACAGTGCGAACTGCCGCTCGAGCGTCGCGACGTGATCCGTCAGGCGATGATCACCATCGAGCAGCAGTGCCGGCATGGCGCGCGCGCGCGCAAAGGCGATGGCTGCATCCACGGGACACAGTTCGTCGTGGTAGCCATGCACCAGCATGGCCGGCACACCGGCCGCGATGGAAAACGGTTCAGGGCAGCCCGGGATGGCCGTCGGCAACGCAATCAGGAACAGTCCATCACACGGCGCGCGCAGTGATGCCAGCCCCGCCACAAACGCGCCCATGCTGGACCCCGCCAGCAGCAGCGGCCGCGCCGCACCGCGCATGGCCGCCGTCAGGCGCGCCAGCCGCGGCGCCACGCAGCCTGCGTAACCGTTGGCGTCGTCCGCGCGGTAATCGGGCCGGAACGCCGTCCACCCCAACGACTCGGCCACGCGCGCCAACGCGCTGACCTTGGTGGCCTCGGGGCCGCTGTTGGAACCGTGGGAAAGGATGACGTGGCCGGTCATGGGCATGCTGAGGGTGGAGCGCGCCGGACAGCGTATCAGGCACGCCGCCGCCGTCGGCGGTTTCGTGCAACACTTTGGCCATGGATGATTCCCTCCTGATCCGCGACCGACCGCTGCCCTACGTTGACAGGCTGCAGGCGCGCGATACGCGAACCGTCCAGCTGGTCGTGATCCATTGCACCGAGCTGCCAGACCTCGCGTTGGCACGCGAGTATGGTGAACGCATCGTGCATCCGGGCGGCACCGGCAACAGCGGGCACTATTACATCGACCGCGACGGCTCGGTGTTCCGCTACGTCCGGGACGACCGTATTGCCCACCACGTCCGCGGTTACAACCAACATTCCATCGGCATCGAGCTGGTGAACACCGGCCGCTACCCCAACTGGTTCGACTCGCACCAGCAGCGCATGACCGAACCCTACACCGACGTCCAGATCGATGCCCTGCTCGACCTGCTTGCCCACCTGCAAAACGCGCTGCCAAGCCTGCACGACATCGCGGGGCACGAAGACCTCGACACGGGTACGGTCGCGGCGACCGATGACCCGCTACGGCAGGTGCGCCGCAAGCTTGATCCGGGGCCGTTGTTCGACTGGGAGCGCATCCTGCGCGCGTGCCCGCTGCAGCGGCTGAAACCCGCATCGGTGCCGGTATAATGCGGCGTTTTGCACCTACCACACCGTTGCCATGACCCAGCCCCACGTCGCCGAGTTGATCGACCTGCTGCAGCTCGAACGCCTGGAAGACAACCTCTTCCGCGGCCAGAGCCGCGACATCGGCACGCGCTATGTGTTCGGCGGCCAGGTGCTGGGCCAGGCGCTTTCCGCCGCGCAGCAGACCGTGGACCTGGCGCGCTCGGCGCATTCACTGCATGCCTACTTCCTGCGGGCCGGCGACATCGAGGCCCCCATCGTGTACCGGGTTGACCGCGCCCGCGACGGCCGGAGTTTTTCGGTCCGCCGGGTCGAGGCGATCCAGCACGGCAAACCGATCCTCAACTGCGCGGTGTCGTTCCAGATCGAGGAACCCGGCTTTGAACACCAGGCGAGCATGCCGGAAGTGCCCAAGCCGGAAGATCTGGAACCGCGCACGCCATTGCCGGCGGAAGAACTGGCCAGCCTGCCGGCCAAGGTTCAGCGTTGGCTGTCCACCGACGGCCCGTTCGAATACCGGTTTGTGTGGCCACGCGACGAGCTGCACCCAGCCAAACGCCCACCGTTCCAGCACATCTGGCTGCGGTTGAACCAGCGCATTGACGCCACGCCCGCACTGCATCGCGCGCTGCTGGCCTACACCTCCGATTACCACCTGATCGGCACCGCGCTGCTGCCCCACGGCGTGTCGTACCTGACCCCGGGCCTGCACCTGGCCAGCCTCGATCACGCGTTGTGGTTCCACCGGCCGTTCCGGGTCGACGACTGGCTGCTGTACGCGTGCGAAAGCCCGACCGCGCAAGGTGCGCGCGGACTGGTGCGCGGCCAGATGTTCGACCGTACCGGCAAGCTCGTCGCATCGACCGCGCAGGAAGGCCTGTTGCGGCTGCGCACGGCTGGCTGACGGCGCCGCCACACCGTGGCGCGCGGGCGATTGCAACCCGGCGCGGCTGTCGTAAACTCGGCACATGCGCAGGATCTACAGCTCGCCCCGAATCGAGAACGTCGAACGCCTGGTCAGCGTGATGGCTGAGCACGGCATTGCGACCCGCGTGACCAACCGCCGCGTTTACGAAGGCAGCAGTTACGGGCGCTTCTCGTACGCGCGTCCCGGTCACAGCGACGACTGGCCGGCGGTGTGGGTGCAGCACGCCAACGACCACACCCGGGCGCGTGAGCTGATGCGCGAAATTGGCATCGAACCGGCCACCCGCTACGCCGAAGAACTTGCCAACTCCCGCTTTCAGCGGGACGGCGAGCACAACCCCCGCCGCATCGCCAGCCGCATCCGTACGCTGGCACTGCTGGCGGTCGCGGTCGCCGTGGCTATCTATGCCCTCAGGCTGGCCGCGGTCTGGTAATGACGCTGCGCAGCGAACGTGTTCGCCTGTTCCAGACGCTGCCCCACCCTTGCGGCTACTTTGCCACGCGCACCGCGCAGAACCTGGTGCTCGATCCCGCGGCCCCGAACCTGCCGGCCCTGTACGCGCTGTCGCTCGCGCGCGGGTTTCGCCGCGCCGGCGGCCACGTTTACCACCCGCACTGCCCCAACTGCCACGCGTGCGAGCCGTGCCGCATCGAGGTCAGCACCTTCAAGCCCGATCGCAGCCTGCGGCGTTGCCTCGCGGCCAACCGCGACCTTGACGTCGCTGCATGCCCGCCGGGGCTCACCGACGAACGGCACGACCTGTACGCGCGCTACCTCCGCGCGCGCCATCCGGGCGGCGGCATGGACGATGCAAGCGGCGACGATTTTTCGCAGTTCCTGGCGGCCCCATGGAGCCCGACCGAATTCCTGGAGTTTCGCCTGCGCGGCCAGCTGGTGGCCGTGGCCGTCACCGACGTGTGCGAAACCGGACTGTCCGCCGTCTACACCTTTTTCGAGCCAACCCTGCCCCGACGCAGCCTCGGCAGCTTCGCGATCCTGCGCCAGATCGAACTGGCGCGCGCGCGCGGCCTGCCGCACCTGTATCTCGGCTACTGGATCGAAGGCCACGCCAAGATGGGCTACAAGGCCCGTTTTGACAGCCTGCAAATCCTCGGTCCCGGCGGCTGGCAGCCGCTGGCCAAGCGTGCCGGTCAAGCTGGCGGCTGAGTCGGCAGCGGGTACAGTTTTTCGAGCGACTGCGACAAGCCATCGTCCACGACGACGCGACAGTGCTTGCGCCGCAGGCCGCGCGGGTCGCCGGCGCCGCAGCTGTGGGCAATGGTGCCGACTTCACGCATGAGGTTGCGCGCATAGTTGGCCACGCGCTCGGCCTTGTCCATGACCACGAGGCCCCGCTGCAGTTTGGGGTTCTGCGTCGTGATGCCCGTGGGGCAGGTGTTCTTGTTGCAGCGCATGGCCTGGATGCAGCCCAACGCAAACATGAACCCCCGCGCGGAATTCACGAAATCCGCTCCCATCGCGAGCGCCCACGCCACTTCGTAGGCGGTCACGCACTTGCCGGCACACACCACCTTGATCCGGTCACGCAAGCCCTGCTCGATCAGCGTGTCGACCAGCATGGGCAGCGATTCCCGCAGGGGCAGGCCCATACCATCCATCAGCGTCTGCGGCGACGCGCCAGTACCGCCTTCCGAGCCATCGACGATGATGAAATCCGGTGCGCTCGCAAGACCACGCTGGTGCACCTCGACGCACAGTTCCCGAATCCATTCGACGCCGCCAAGCGCGGCCTTGAAGCCCACGGGCAGACCGCTGACTTCTCGCACATGCTCAATGAAATCAATCAATTCCTTGACATTGCTGATCTCAATATGACGATTGGGACTGACCGAATCCTGGCCCACCGGGATACCGCGGATGGCCGCGATCTCCGGCGTGACCTTCGCCCCCGGCAGCAGCCCGCCGAGGCCTGGCTTGGCACCCTGCGACAGCTTGACGCTTACCATTTTCACTTCCGGGTGCGCGCAAACCGCCCGCAGCCTGTCATCATCGAGGTGCCCGTCCGGGGTGCGCACGCCGTACTTGGCGGTGCCGATTTCGAACACGATGTCGCAGCCACCCTCAAGGTGGTACGGCGCCAAGCCACCCTCGCCGGTGTCCAGCCAGATGCCTGCCTTGGCTGCACCGCGCGACAGCGCGCGCACGGCCGGCGCCGACAACGCGCCAAAACTCATCGCCGAAATGTTGAAAAACGGTGCATGTTGGTAAGGCTTGCGGGCATAGGGCCCTATCAGCAGCGGCTTGGGTGCCACCGATTCCGTGCCAAGATCCGGGAACGGCGCATTCACGAAGAACGGCACGCCCTCGACCCGCAGGTCCCGCGTGGAGCCGAAGGCACGCGTGTTGTCACTGTTTACCGAGGCAAAGTGTACCCACTGGCGCTGGGCCCGGTTGAACGGCAACTCCTCGCGGTCGGCGGCCGCGAAATAGCGCCGGAAGAACACCCCGAGGTGTTGCAGCACCTTGCGCGAATGGCCGACGACGGGAAAGTTGCGCAGGATGGCGCTGCGCGTTTGCATGCGATCGTAGGCATACACCGCCACCGCGGCGGCGGCCGCGACCAGCACCAGCAGCAACACGGTCGACGCCAGAATTTCGGTCGCCATCATGGCCCAGCCCGGTGTACCGACCCCATTCATGCCCGCACTCCACGTTTGGCAACCGCGAAGAGTCTAGCCGGTACTGCAACTGGCACGCGGCAACCGCACCGTTCCACCCCTGTATCCAACGTGATTGCACCCGCCAAACGCGTGGCGCCGCCTGCGCGCGGCGCGGTGTCCGGCGCCTATGCCGCGCAGCCACGGCTTGCGCGCGGGCAGGCACTGCAGTCCAATCGGCGTAGGCTCGTTCCCGGCCCGGCCGCATCCCCGTGCTTCGCCACCCAACTTCCGGATATCACCATGCATCGTAGTCTGCTTGCGGTTGCCCTGGTTGGCGCTCTGCCGGCGTTCGCCACGGCGCGGCCGCCAAGCCCACATCCGGCATCCAGCGTGCAGGCGGCAGCGGTCGCGGGACAGGTCAACGCCGCGCGCATGGAGGCCTGCACCCACCGCTCGGACGCGCTGCTTGACGCGCTGGGGAAGGCCAACTATTCCGCCGCCACCGCCCATTTCGACCGCGACATGAAAACCAGGCTCGATGCAGCAAAACTGCGAACCGCCTGGCTCGGCGTCGGCGCACAGGTGGGTGCGCTGAAGGCACGCGGCACGCCACGCAGTTTTTTGTACCAGGGATTTTCGGTCGTCGCCACGCCCCTGCAGTTCGCCAGGGGCCAACTGACCGCACAGGTCGCATGCAACGGCGCCGGTCAGGTCGCCGGGTTTTACATCCGGCCGCGCAATCCGGGTGCGGCCGGCTGACCCGCGATGCTGCAGGGCATCGAAACCAAAGCCATTGGCGCGGAGCCACCGGCCCGCTGCCGCAGCTCCGCGGCCCGACGCGCACTGCTGGCACGGGCATCGGACCTTGGTGTTCCGCGCGGCTACGCACGGGCCCGCCGCCTGCGCCTGCAACGCGAACCCGCGCGCCTGGCAGCCATCGGTACCGACGTCTACGGGCGCACGCAGTGGTTGCAGCCGCGCGCGGCCGGCGCACTGGCCGCTTTGCGCCAAGCCGCGCTGCGCGACGGCGTGGTGCTGGAAGTCGTCTCCGCATTCCGCTCGATCGAATACCAGCTCGGCATCCTGCAGCGCAAGCTCGCCCGCGGCCAGCCGATGGCCGCAATCCTGCGCGTCAGCGCGGCACCGGGCTACAGCGAACACCACAGCGGACGCTGCGTCGACCTGACCACACCCGGCTTCGCCCCGCTGGAAGAAACCTTCGAACAGTCACGGGCATTCGCGTGGCTCACCCGCCACGCCGCCACGTTCGGCTTCGCGCTGTCCTATCCACGCGGCAATCCGCACGCGTTCGCCTACGAACCGTGGCACTGGTGCTGGCACGCTCAGCGCGCCGGCGCTGCCCCCGCCACGTCCACCACGCGCCACAAATAGAATCCGGCCAGGGTGCGGTACGGCGCCCAGCGTGCGCCAAATTCGCGCAGCACGCTGGGCGTTGGCGGGGCGTCGAACCCATGCACAAGCTGCGCGCCCTTGCGCACGCCCAGATCATCGACCGGCAACACGTCGGGCCGGCCCAGACGAAACATCAACATCATCTCGACCGTCCAGCGCCCGATGCCGCGCACCTGCGTCAGGCAATCGACAAGCTCCTGGTCGCCCATGCGGTCGATGCGTGCCGGCGTGGGCACGATGCCTGTCCGCGCCTTGGCCGCAAGATCGCGCAGTGCCGCAATCTTGTTGCGTGACACGCCGGCGGTGCGCAACGCGTCATCGGTGACGGCCCCGATGCCGCGCGCCGTGAGCTTGTGGCCGTGCGGCATCAGCGCTTCCACCCGCGCCTCGATCACCCGCACGACCTTGCCGGAAAGCTGCTGGTGCAGGATGGAGCGCGCCAGCACATCCACTGGTTGAAAAGCTGCGCGGAAGTTGTAATCGGGCGGCTCGATCCGGCCCATCCAGCGGGCGAGCTTGCGATCGCGCCGGGCCAGGTACGCGGCCCCCGCCGCCACATCAAACCCCCGTGGAATCTTCGCTGCCGGCATCGCTCACTCCCTGCGTTGACAAAACGCGACGCCCAGCGCAATCCAGGCACCGATCAAAGCCAGTCCGCCAAGCGGCGTCAGCAGGCCGATGGCCCGCGGCGCGCCCAGCACCAGTGCGTACAGGCTGCCGCAGAACAGCACCATGCCGATCGCGAACAGTACGGCGGCAAGGCGCAGCGCATGGGTCGGGCGCAACACGGAGCAAAAGGCCAGCGCCAGCGCGTGCCAGAACTGGAAACGCACGGCGGTGTGCCACACATCCAGCATCGGCGCCGATAGTTGCGCGTGCAGCGCATGCGCGCCCAGTGCGCCGAGGACCACCGCCACCGCGCCCGCGGTTGCCGCGGCAACCCCCGGCCAGCGCAGCGGCCCCGCATGGCCACCGCCGGCGGGCGTCAATGCCATGCCCTGCCCGCGCGGCGCCTGCGCGCGCGCACCAACGCATACAGCAGGCCGGCCAGGGCCACCAACAGCGGCAACAACAGGATGTCGGCAAACTTCAGCCGGATCGACAACCGTTCAATGTCGGCATCCAGGCTGCGTTGCACCTTGCGCAACTGGTTGCGGATTTCAAGCTTGCGCTGCATGAACTGGTCCAGGGCTGCCCTCTGCGCCGCGGTCCGGGTCTGTGTACCGGCACCCTGCCGCAGCTCGACGAGCCGCTTTTCCGTATCCGCAAGCTCGGTCTGCAGCTCCACCTGCTTGGCCTTGAATTTTTCATCGGCCTGGCGGCGCAGCATGTCCACGCGGGTGAAGCGGCGCTCGGTCACCGCCCGGCCGCGGATGCCAATGAGATCGGAAGGGCCCGCGAGGTCGTCGATCGCATTGACAAACAAATCCCCGTTGTTGGCGAATGGACTCATCAAGGTCTGGCCCAGCGTCGGGCTCGATTGCACCCACAGCCGATCGGACAGCACATCGGTGTCGGCCACCAGGATCACCGCGGGTTTGTGCACAGGCTTGCCGGCCGGCGCATCGCCCGGATACGCAACCGGCAGCCGGCCGAGCAGCCGGACGGCGATCGCATAGTGTTCGCCGTCCGGGGTGTAGGCCTTGTACAGCGCGGCCGGATCGGCAGCATCGCGCAGGCGGCGCGTAGGCACAGCCATTGCATCGGTGGTGCTTTGCAACAACGGGTCCAGCCGCACCGACGCACCCGGCAGCAACCCGAAATAACCGGCAGAGGACACGTCAACGACGCTCAGCGCCTTGGTGACCGGATCGCGTCGATTGAGTTCGTCGCCGGTGAGACCCAATACACCGGGATTGCGTACCGCCGCACCCGTCACGGGCGATTGCACCGTGAGTGCACGCGAGCGGTCCAGCAACACGCGGTCGGGATCAAACGATACACCCCAGGCCTGGAACAGCGGGCGCAGGTCGGATGCCGCACCGCCATCCACCTCGGAGTCCGGATCGACGAATGCCAACAGGTGCCCGCCGGCTTGCACATAGCGATCCACCGCGACGATGTCGGCATGCGACAGGTCGGTCGGTTGCAGCAGCACCAATACATCCGTGCCGCCCGGGCGCAGCGCGGCCAGCGTTGCCGCGTCCAGCCGGTCAACGTCGAACAACTGCTGCACCTGGTGCAGCGCGGTCCAGGCCGGTACCGCATTGCCATCGGCATCGGTGCCGCCCCAGATCGGCAGGCCGCTGTAGATCGCAACGCGCGGCTTGTGCGTCACGCTGAGGTCATACAGCAGGCGCGCCACGTTGTATTCAAGGAACGGTTCCTTGGCGGGAAGGAAAAACGGAATCGCGCTGGTGCGCCCGTCACCCGCATTGCGGCCGGCCAGGCCGAAAAAGATGGCTTCACCGGTTCCCTCGCCGCGCACGGAGGTCAACCCGGCCGCCGTCGCGCGGTCCTCGTCCTCGGAAAAGGGCAGCGGATCGATGCGGGTGAGGTGGACACGCCCGTGTGAGCGGCGGACGATCTGCTCGAGCATGTGCAGGACGCGCTGGTGGTACGCGCGCAGCTGCGGCAGCCCGTGGCTTGCGCGGTCCGAGAAATACAGCGTCAGGTCAAGCCGCTGGTGCAGGCCGGCGACGATGTCGCGCGTCCCCTGCGACAGCGTGTACAGGTGGTCGCGCGTCAGATCGACCCGTTCACCACCCAGCCAGCGCGACGCACCGAGCACCAGCAACACGTAGGCCACCGCCAGCAGCGGCAGCACCAGCCACCATCGTGGGCGCCAGCGCAACCTCATCCGCCGCGCCTCGCATCCAGGATCACCACGTTCGCAGCCAGCCAGAACGCGATCGTCAGCACGAAGTACGCGACGTCGGCAAAGTCGAGCACGCCGCGCGCGATCGCCTGGAAATGCGTCAGCAAGCTCAGGTCGGACAGTGCATCGGCGACGCGATTGGAACCCAGTGCCAGCAACGGTTCCTGCACCAGGCGGTCACCCGCGAGCAAAAACAGGAAGCACACCGCCAACGCCAGGATGAAGGCAACGACCTGGCTGCGGGTCAACACGGACAGGCACTCGCTGATCGCGAGGAAGGCCCCGGCCATCAGGAGGCTTCCAACGTAGCTGGCCAATATCACCCCGTTGTCGGGGTGGCCAAGATAGTCAACGGTCAGCCACATCGGGAACGTCAATGCCAGCGCGCAGCCAATGTACAGCCACGCCGCGAAAAACTTTGCCAGCACCGCCTGCCAGGTGCGGATGGGCAACGTCAGCAACAGCTCGAGCGTGCCACTCCGGCGTTCCTCGGCCCACAACCGCATGGCCAACGCGGGCACCAGCACCAGGTACAACCACGGGTGAAAGCGGAAAAATGGATCGAGGTCTGCCTGGCCGCGCTCGAAAAACGCACCGAGGTAAAACGTAAATGCCCCGGCGGCGAGCAGGAAAACCACGCTGAACAGCCAGGCGACCGGCGTCACCAGGTAGCCTCGCAGCTCACGCAGGAACACGCCGCGGAACGCCATCCCGCGCGGCGCCAGGCTGGCCCCGGAAGCCTGGCTGCCACTCATGCCGCCACCGCCGGCAATGGCTCCGCCGCGCGCGTAATCTGGCGGAACACGTCATCGAGGCGACCGTGCTCGAGCCGCAATTCCTCGACCCGGACGCGCTGTGCTTCCAGCAACGCCACCACGGCGTGGAAGATGTCCTGGCCTGCGCGGGGAAACACGGTCACCCAACTGCTCACCGGGTCAACCTCGACCGTTTCGACTTCCGGCAGGCGCGCCAGCAGCTCGCGCGCCAGCGCACTGGCGGGCGCGCGAAAACTGACCGCGCGATGGTAGCGCGAGCGGCTTTCCAGTTCGGCCGGCGTGCCCTCTACGCGCAGTTGCCCATCGGCCAGGATCGCGACGCGGTTGCAAATCGCCCGTACCTCATCCAACGAGTGGGTGGAGACAATGATGGCGCGATCGTGGGCCATACCGCGGATCAACGCGTGGACTTCGCGCTGCTGGTTCGGGTCGAGCCCGTCGGTCGGCTCGTCGAGGATCAGCGCCGGCGGGTCGTGCAGCAACGCCTGCGCAAGACACACGCGCCGGCGGAAGCCCTTGGACAGGGTGTCGATGCCTTGTGCGAGCACGGGTTGCAACTGCAGGCGCTCCACCATGTCATCGACGCGACGGGCACCGGAAATATCGGTCAGCCCGCGTACGCGTGCGGCGAACGCCAAAAATTCCGCAACCGACAATTCACCGTAGCTGGGTGCGCCTTCGGGCAAATAGCCCAAGGCACGACGCGCCGCGAGCGGTTCCCGCACCACGTCGTGGCCACACACCCGTGCATGCCCCGTACTCGGCCGCAAAAAGCCCGCAATCATGCGCATCGATGTGGTCTTGCCGGCGCCGTTGGGACCCAGCAGGGCAAGCACGTCGCCACGCGCGACCCGCAAGTCCAGCGCGGCAACCGCCGCAAACCTGCCGTAGCGCTTGCCGAGATTTTCTGTCTGGATCATTGCCTGCAAGCCGGAACCGCCAAACCCTGCGAACTCTAGCAGCGCGTCACCCTCTTCGAGCACACAAGAAAAAGCCCGCACGCGGCGGGCCTTTTCAGCAAACTCGCTTCAGCGGCGATGCGCCTTGCGCGCGTGCGCGGGCCGTTTGCGCGCCTCGTGCTTTTTACCGGCCTTCTTGTCGATCTTCTTGTTCGCAGGCGCGGCCTTGGTCTCGGCGGCCGGCGCCGTGCCGGAGCCCGCCCACAACGACGGGTCCAGGGCGGTGAACGCCTGCGTGCGTCCAGCCAGCTGGTCGGGCGTCTGCGCCGGTGCATTGGTGACCGGCAGGAACACCCGGTAGATCTGGCTGTCGTCGGAAACGGTCGGCAACGACGCCAGCTGGTTGTACGCCGGGGCCGCACTTTCATTGAACGCGTAGCCGTGCGTCCCCGCGTAGGCTTCCAGCGCCTTGACCATGAACTGCACGCCACTCTCGCCTACCCACGGCGCGGCCAGCACCTCACCCGCGGGCATCATTGCCGCGCGCACGTTGGCACTGACGACCAACTGCCCGTGCTGGTCGGTGCTGCCGACCGCAGGACCTGCCGCGACAGCAGCGGCGGCGCCTGCACTGGAAGCCGATGCCGGCGGGGTAGCCGCCGCCGCACCGGCGGGGGTCAGCTGCGTCAGGTCGACGGTCTTGCCGGCGACGGTCAGCGTGGACGTGTTGATGGGCACCACGACATCAAACACGAAGGTGGTATCACCCCATTCCTTGCGCACGGTGGTGGTGGGACCTGCCTGCTTGACGCCAAGTTGGGCCATTGCCGCGCGGATTTCCTTCATCGCCGCGGCCTTGGCCGTATCGATGTCGTCCACCGTCCGCGTGGCCTTGGTCGATACCAGCAACGCCGGCTGCGCGGTGGTTGCATACAGGCCCGGATGCACCGTGCTGTAGTCGACGTTGGCGATCCCGGCCAGCATGTTTTGCAGTGAATCGAGGCCGAACTGGATGATCGTCGCGGGCTGGCCATGAATCCACAGCGCGGAGTACCGGCCGACCAGGTTCCAGCCGTAATTGACGTCATAGGACCACGTCACCCTGGTGATCCGGCGCTGTTGATTCGGCGTGATGTCCAGGGTGAAGGTCTTGTCCTTGCCGTGCCAATCGTTGGTGAGGTCCCAGACGACCGTGCCGTTGTTGGCAAGATCGACGGTGCCGGACTTGTTGACCAGCGTGCCGTTGCCGATCGCGCTGTCGCCGGTCCAGCCGATCGTTGCACCTGGGCCATAAGCGGGCCCCGACAGGTGGAACTTCACCCCCGGGTCTTCCGCCTTCAAGCCGGCGCCCATGGAATCCTCGAAACGCCTGAAGTTGTTCAGCACGTCGTAGATATGGCGCGGGTTGTGGCTGATCTCGATCGACCGCTCAATGTGCGCGTGGCTGGGGAGGAACAACCCCACGATCACGGCCAGGACGAACACGATGATCAGGGCTACGACAAATTCGAGCACACGAGTCATGCCAGGAATCTCCGGACAGCTTGTTCACAGGGTCGGCGCACGCGTACTTGCCGCTGTACGCCACTGTAAAAAACATGAATGGCGGATGGTAGCCGCTTCGCGCCATTCGCGCCATGCCCCGAAAGGGCTGGCCTTAAGACAGCGCGAACCAGGTCGCAAGTTGTGGCCGCGGCAGCCATGCTTCATCACACGATTCCCAGCTCGAGCGCCTTCAACACGGCGCGCGTGCGGTCACGCACGCCCAGTTTGGAAAGGATGTTGGAAACGTGGTTCTTGACCGTACCCTCCGCCACCTTGAGCGAATTGGCAATTTCCTTGTTGCTGTAGCCGCCGGACATCAGGCGCAGGATTTCCGTTTCACGCTCGGTCAGCGGATCGGGCTGGCCGAGGCTGCTGAATTCGTTGTGGATTCGATTGACTCCCGCCAGCAGGCGCTGGGTCACGACCGGCGCGACCAGTGAACCGCCGCCGGCCACGGTTTTCACAGCATCCACCAGCTGCTCGAGCGAGACGTCCTTCAGCAGGTACCCCCGGGCCCCGGCCTTGAGGCCGGCCAGCACCAGCTGGTCATCATCGAAGGTGGTGAGGATGATGGTCGGCGGTACCTTGCCCTGCGCCGAAAACGCGTTCAGCACGTCCAGCCCGCTTTTGCCGGGCATCCGCATGTCCAGCAGCACGACGTCCGGCTTCAGCCCGGGGATCTTCGCGATCGCCTCTGCACCGTCGCTGCACTCCGCGACCACCGCGATCTCGGGTGAGAGTTCAAGCAACGAGCGGATGCCTTGGCGGACCAGGGTCTGATCGTCAACGAGACATACCGAAATCATCGCCGTTCCCCTTCACCTGGCGGCCATCAGTGCCGCCGTTCAATGCCCAGTCCAGCAACCACTGGCTCCCGGCCCCGTGGAACCGGTGTCCATCATGCCCGGTTTTCCACCGGCAACGAAGCCTCCAGCATGAAACCGTGGTCGCGCTGGGTGTGGATCGCGAGCTTGCCCCCGACTTCCGCCAAGCGTTCGCGCATGCCATTCAAGCCATTGCCGGGTGCGAACTCGGCTGCGCCGCGGCCGTCATCGCTGGCCTTCAGCACCAGTTCGCCGCCCCCGCCTTCCTCGATCCGCAGCCACAGGTTGCAGGCCCGCGCGTGGCGCACCGCGTTGGTGATGATTTCCTGCGTGCAGCGCAACAGCACCTGTGCGCGCCGCGAATCACTGACCGCAAACCGCGGCGGCAGCTCAAGATGCACCGCCAGCCCCGGTACGCCTTCGGTCAAGTCGCGCAGCGCCCCGGTGAGGTGGATGCCCTCGTCATCGCGCAATTCACTGACCACCTCACGGACGTCCGCCAGCAAATGCTTGGCCGTCGTGCGCGCGCGCGTGACATGTTCGGACGCCGCCTGATTGACCACCAGGTGGGCCGCGACTTCAAGGTTCAAGCTGAGCGCGGTCAGGTGGTGGCCCACCAGGTCATGCAGCTCGCGCGCGATCCGCATGCGCTCGGAAATCCGGCTGGACTCGGCCAGCAGGGCGCGGGTCGCGCGCAGCTCGGAATTCAGCTGGCGCAGTTCCTCGCGCGCGTTGACCTGCTGGTGCGCCACTTCCGACGCGATGAACACGATGACCGAGTAACCAAGGTACAGACACGCCTGCATCACCGACATGCCCAGCGTGAAATTGGGAAACATCGCGTACACCGGAATGATCGCGGCGTACTGCAGCACCATCCAGCCGGCCGCGACCGGCAATGGCAACAGCCACGGCAGCACCATCGCGCCGACGGCCAAGAGCAGTGCCCCGAGCCCGCTGACGCTGAACCAGCTGATCGCGATCGCGGCGACCGTCAGCAGCAGCAAGCCGGCCAGCTTCAGGCTCCAGTGCCGGCGCGAGGTCAGGTTGCGCGTCAGCAGCCAGTACACCACGCCGAACACGGCGTAGCTGAGCGCCCACAGCAGCAGCACGTCGTGGCTTTGCGCGTGCAACGCGCGGGTCGCGTGGATGACCGTGTGGTCGGCGCCGGCGTTGATCCAGTCACGGCGGACCAGCGGTACACCCACGCTGGCGTACGTGATGAGCCCTGCGTACCGCAGCAGGGTGACATGGCTGATCGAAGGCCGTCGCACCCAGCGATGATACCCCAGCCGCGCCCGCAAAACGGCTGTCCACGCGCGTAGGGACGGGCCGGCCGCAGGACGCCCGCGACCAGCCGCCGGTGGCATGCGATAATGCGCAGCTGAACACGGTCACGGCTCCACGCCACATCGGGATAGAACCACACGCCATGACGCTGACGCCAAACCTGCACCTTCGCGACGTACGTGCGGACGATCTTGCCGCCGTAATGGCGCTGAACAACACCGCGGGAACTTCCATCCTGCCGATGGATGCAACGCAACTGCAACGCTTCTACCGGCACGCGGACTATTTCCGGGTCGCCGAGCTGGACGGCAACGTGGCCGGGTTCCTGATCGCCTTGCGGCATTCAACGCCGTACAACAGTTCCAATTTCCAATGGTTCCGCGCGCACTGCGACCGTTTTGTCTACATCGACCGCGTGGTGATTGGCGACCTGCACCGCGGTCACGGGCTCGGGCGCACGTTTTACGCGGACGTGCAAAGTTACGCGGAGGTGCGTTCCCCGAACCTCGCCTGCGAGGTGTTCCTGGAACCGCGTGACGACGTCGCGGTGTTGTTCCATGGCGTCTTTGGGTTCCATGAAGTCGGGCAGCAGGTGATGCCGGAATCCGGGCGCCGGGTCAGCCTGCTCCTGAAAAGCCTGGAATGCTATTCGTTCGTGCGCGATACCTATGCCGACGGCCTGCCGGACAAACCCTGGCTGGCGCAGCGCTGCCTGCCAACCGAAACCACGCCCCTGCGTGCGGCGGGCCAAGCGTGAACGCACGCACCAGCGGTACCGCTGCCGAAGCCCTCGAAGCCGCCGACGTCCGGTTCGGCCAGGTCGGCATCGCCAACGTACGCGTGCGCAATGCCGATCCCGCGACGTTGCGGGCCGCGATCGAGCTGCGCGTCCGCGAGGCCCCCGCCCTGTTCGAGCGCGCGCCGGTAGTGGTCGACCTGTCCTTCCTGTCGCCGCAGCCCGACGCCGCAGGCGCACGCGCGCTGCTGCAGGCCATCCGCGACGCCGGCATGCTGCCGGTTGGCCTTGCCTACGGCGACGAGGCCACCGATGCGCTGGCGCATCAGCTGGAACTGCCGCTGATCGCCAAGTTCCGCGCAGCCTACGAACGCGCGGCCAGCGCCCAGCCCGCGGCCGAACACGCGACGCACACGGCCACCGCCGCGGCGCCAACGCCATCGGCCGCCGGCGAACCGGTCACCGCGCTGCAACACCCGCATCCCGTGCGCACGGGTCAGCAGGTTTACGCACAGGGCTGCGACCTCATCGTGGTCGGCGCCGTGGCCAATGGCGCAGAAGTACTGGCCGACGGCAACATCCACATCTACGGGGCCCTGCGCGGCCGCGCGTTCGCGGGCACCGCGGGCGACAAGGCAGCGCGCATCTTTTGCAGTGAGTTTCGCGCGGAAATCGTGTCGATCGCCGGCCACTACCGCGTGTTCGAGGAACTGCCATCCAGTTTCGCCGGCCGCGCGGTACAGATCTGGCTGGAACACGATAAATTGCAGATCGACCCGCTTTGACACCGCGCATTCAGACGCGTCCGGAATAATCGGCGCCAGGCCCATCCCCTTCCTCTCGACCCAGTACCAACGGAGTTCATTCCTTGACTGAAACCATCGTCATTACTTCCGGCAAGGGCGGCGTCGGCAAGACCACGACCTCGGCCTCGCTCAGCGTCGGCCTGGCCCTGCGCGGCCACAAGACGGCCGTCATCGACTTCGACGTCGGCCTGCGCAACCTGGACCTCATCATGGGCTGCGAACGCCGCGTGGTGTATGACTTCGTGAACGTCATCCAGAACGAGGCCACGCTGAAGCAGGCCCTGATCCGCGACAAGCGTCACGACAACCTGTTCGTGCTGGCCGCATCGCAGACGCGCGACAAGGAAGCCTTGACGCAGGAAGGCGTCGGCCGCGTGCTGGACGGCCTGCAGCAGGACGGTTTCGAGTACATCGTGTGCGACTCGCCGGCCGGCATCGAAAAAGGCGCGCACCTGGCGATGTATTTTGCCGATCGCGCGGTGGTGGTGGTCAACCCGGAGGTCTCGAGCGTGCGCGATTCGGACCGCATCCTCGGCCTTTTGGCGTCCAAGACCCGGCGCGCCGAGCGCGGCGAGGGCGCGGGTGCGCAGCACCTTTTGCTCACCCGCTACAACCCGGTGCGGGTAGAGGCCGGGGAAATGATGAGCGTCGGCGACGTCGAGGAAATTCTCGGCATCCCGGTGCTTGGCGTGATTCCCGAGTCCGAGCAGGTGCTGGCCGCATCCAACTCGGGCGTGCCGGTCATCCACGATGCCACGTCCATCGCGGGCCAGGCCTACACCGACGCCGTCGCGCGCCTGCTCGGCGAGGACGTGCCCATGCGGTTCATCGACGCCCCGAAAAAGGGCTTCTTCAAACGCATGTTCGGAACCTGAGGAGGACGCCGATGAGCCTGCTCGATTTTTTGCGGCCGCGCCCGAAAAACACCGCCAATGTGGCGCGTGAGCGCCTGCGCATCATCGTGGCGCAGGAGCGCGCCAACCGCGGCGGCCCCGACTACCTGCCGTTGCTGCGCAACGAACTGCTGGAAGTGATCCGGAAATACGTGAGCGTTGATCCCGACGCCATCCAGGTCAACCTTGAACGCGGCAGCGACGGCGAGGTACTGGAGCTGTCGGTCGCACTGCCCGAAGCCAAGCCGGCGACCGGTACTTCCGGCTGACCTTCACGTTGCAAACCGGCGCGTCCATGGACCCGACGACCATCCCCCTCAGTCCCCCTTCGCCCGCGAAGGGGGAAGACAAGCCTGATTCGGCGGCCTTCGAGACGGCGCGGGGCGACAAGCCTGGCTTCACCTCCTTCGATACGAAGGGGAAAGACAAGCCCGGCTTCACCCCCTTCGATATGAAGAGGAAAGACAAGCCCGGCTTCATCCCCTTCGATATGACGGGGAAAGACAAGCCCGGCTTCACCCCCTTCGATATGAAGGGGAAAGACAAGCCCGGCTTCACCCCCTTCGTTATGACGGGGAAAGACAAGCCCGGCTTCACCCCCTTCGATATGAAGGGGAAAGACAAGCCCGGCTTCACCCCCTTCGATATGAAAGGGAAAGACAAGCCTGGCTTTACCCCCTTCGATACGAAGGGGAAAAACAAGCCTGGCTTTACCCCCTTCGATACGAAGGGGGTCGATGCGCAGCATCGGGGGGATGTCTTGCGCATCATCGACATCGGTTTCGCACTGCCTACCGCCCTGCTTGCACGGCACGGGCTCGAACTCGTGCAGGTCGCTGATGGTGCGTTGATCCCCGGCAGCTACTGGGGCGAGCCGG
The DNA here is from genome assembly GCA_004299555.1 of Rhodanobacteraceae bacterium. Classification (GTDB taxonomy): domain Bacteria; phylum Pseudomonadota; class Gammaproteobacteria; order Xanthomonadales; family Rhodanobacteraceae; genus 66-474. Next base: position 93,615 of record SCQU01000021.1, on the reverse strand, counting down.
AAGCCGGCGTGATCGCAACACGTGTCTTTGCGCGGCCCGACACGCCGCTGCATTCACTGCTGCACGAAGCCTGCCACCTCCTGGTGGCCGATCCTGCCCGGCGCGCCGCCATCCATACCGACGCCAGCGATTCGCTCGAGGAAGAGGACGCCACCTGCTACCTGCAGATCCTGCTGGCCGACGATTTGCCGGATTTTGGCCGTGCGCGCGCATTTGCCGACATGGACGCGTGGGGGTACTCGTTTAGGCTGGGGTCCGCGCGCGCGTGGTTCGAACGCGATGCCGAGGACGCCCGCGCGTTCCTGCAGATGCGCGGACTGTTGCCACCTTCAGCTTGACGCGGCGGCGGCGGCTTCGGCTACCATACGCACCCATTGACGGGAGATGGCATGCCTCCCCGAACCGCCGGCCCGTCCGGCTGATGATGCCTACACGACCGGGACTCCGGAGTGTTGGCAGCGCCGCTTGACGAGCAGCCAGCGCGCCCGGTTCCCGACTACCCGCACGGGAGCCGTTGCAAACATGCCAATCTATCCATTGCTCGCCGCCGGCAGCGGCGCATTCATCGGTGCGTGCCTGCGGTACCTGTTTGGCACGTGGTTCAATCCGGTATTCCCGACCGTGCCCCTGGGCACCCTGGCCGCCAACCTGCTGGGTGGGTTGTTGATGGGGCTGATCCTTGGCGCGTTCGCCCAGTTCCAGTCGCTGTCGCCCGCCACCCGCGTGTTCGTCACCACCGGGTGTCTGGGCGGACTCACCACGTTCTCGACTTTCTCGGGTGAGACGATCACCCTGCTGCTGCGTGGCCAGTACGGTTGGACCGCAACCATCATCGGTGCCCACCTCATTGGCACGCTGGGCATGACGCTGATCGGTTTTGCGTTGATGCAAGCGCTGCTCAGGAGTCTCGCATGAATGACCCCGCCCCCACCCAAGGCGTCTACCTGCGCTTCTTTGTCCACGAAAACCGCCGTTACGCGGGTGTGCTGCTGTATGACTGGCTGCTCGCCGAAGCGAGGAAACTGGGGCTGTCCGGCGGTACCGCCTTTCGCTCGATCGCGGGGTTTGGCCGCCACGGCGTCACCCACGAAACGCGCTTCCTCGAACTCGCGGGGCAGGAGGCGGTACGGGTAGACTTCGTGGTGACACGCGAAGCGGCCGACAAAATGCTGGCACGTGTACGCGCGGAACACCTGGAAATCTTCTACGCGACGCTGCCGGCGGAATTTGGCACGCTGGATGGCGGCGCGCCGTGACCGGCGCGGCGCCCGGACCCGCGGCGGCGCACAAACGCGCACTCGTCTTCGTGGTCCTGCTCGGCATCGTCAGCCTGTTCGCCGACATGACCTACGAAGGCTCGCGTTCGATCTGGGGACCCTACCTTGGCACCCTCGGCGCGACCGGTGCCATCATCGGCCTGGTCGCCGGCGGCGGCGAGCTGTTCGGCTACGTCCTGCGTCTGTTCACCGGCGCGCTGGCCGACAAGACCAAGCGTTACTGGACGATCACCATCGCCGGTTACGCGATCAACCTGCTCGCGGTACCGGCGCTGGCGCTGGCCGGCAACTGGCCGGTCGCCGCGGGACTGGTGATCCTGGAGCGCAGCGGCAAGGCGCTGCGCACGCCCGCGCGCGACGCCATGCTTTCCAGTGCGGCCAGGGACATGGGCGGCGCGGGCTGGGCGTTCGGCCTGCACGAGGCGCTCGACTCGACCGGCGCGGTGCTCGGCCCGCTGGTCGCCGCGCTGATCCTGTTTTTGCACGGCGGTTACCGCGAAGCCTTCGGCTGGTTGTTGTTGCCGGCGCTGGGAGCGCTCGCGACCCTCGCCATCGCGCGCAGCCGGTTCCCGCAGCCGCAGGCGCTCGACCCCCACCCACTCCCAAGCACCAGCGACGCGCGTGCGCTGCGCGAGCTGAAAATCTTCCTCGTGGCCACGGCCTTCGTCGCCGCCGGATATTCGGACTTTGCCCTGATCGCGTTCCACCTGGCACGCGGTCACGTTGTCGCCACCAGCGTGGTACCCACCCTGTACGCACTCGCGAGTCTTGCCGGCGGACTGACCGCGCTGGTCCTTGGCAAATTGTTCGACCGGCGCGGCTTGTCGGTATTGCTCTGGGCGACGCTGGTGCCGGCGCTGTACGCACCGCTGGTGTTCCTGGGCGGCGCATGGGCGGCGCTGGCCGGGATGGTGCTGTGGGGCGTCGGTTTCGGTGCGCACGATTCGCTCTTCCGCGCAGCGGTTGCCACCCGCATCCCGCCAGAGCGGCGCGCCACGGTGATGGGCATCTTCAACGCCATCTATGGCACCGCGTGGTGCCTGGGCAGCATCCTGCTTGGCGTGTTGTACGATGTGAACCCGCTCTACACGGTAATCGCGGCGGTTGTCCTGCAGGTTGCGGCGTGCCCGTTGCTGTGGAGTTTACGCAAGCCAACGAGGACCGCGAAATGAACGACCTTTCGACCCCCTCCGCGCACGACGTCGCGCAATCGCGTCCGGTGTCGCACCACGATCAAGCCCTGCGCGAAAAGGCGCAAACGCTGCTGGCGCACGCCGGCGTCCGCATCGACGGCGACCGCGCGTGGGATCTCAAGGTCAACGACGAGCGCGTGTTTGCCCGCACCTTTGCCCACGGCTCGCTGGGCCTCGGCGAGGCATACATGGACGGCTGGTGGGACACCCCCGCGCTTGACCAGTTTTTTTACCAGGTCCTCGGCGCGCATCTCGACGAGCAACTGCACGATTTTGCCGCGCTCCGCGCGCACCTGCGCGCGCGCTTCATCAACCTGCAGCGCGGCCGCAAGGCCTTCAGGATCGGCAAGGCCCACTACGACATCGGCAACGATCTGTTCGCGAAGATGCTGGGCCGGCGGCTGGTGTATTCCTGCGGCTACTGGAAGGACGCCGCCGGCCTCGACGCTGCCGAGGAAGCCAAGCTTGACCTCGTGTGCCGCAAGCTCAGGCTGCAACCGGGGATGAAAATCCTCGACATCGGTTGCGGCTGGGGTGAAACCCTGAAGTATGCGGCTGAAAAGTACGGCGTGACCGGCGTCGGCGTGACGGTGTCGGCCCAACAGGCCGCCTTTGCGCGTGACCTGTGCCGGGGCCTGCCGATTGAAATCCGCCTGCAGGATTACCGTGAGCTCGACGAACCATTCGATGCGGTGTACTCGATCGGCATGTTCGAGCACGTCGGCTGGAAGAACTACCGCACCTATTTCGAGGTCTGCCGGCGCTGCGTGAAGGACGACGGGCTGTCACTACTGCATTGCATCGGCACCAACGGCAAGCCCAGCCGGCCCGATCCATGGATCGAGAAATATATTTTCCCGAACTCGATGATTCCCGCCGCTTCGCAGGTCACGCCCGCGCTGGAAGGCCTGTTCGTGGTCGAGGACTGGCACAACTTCGGCGCCGACTACGACAAGACCCTGATGGCGTGGCTTGCCAATTTCGATGCCGCATGGCCGGAGTTGGCCGCAGCCGACTCGCGTTACAACGAGCGCTTCCGCCGCATGTGGCGGTACTACCTTTGCGGTTCGGCAGCCACCTTCCGCACGCGCCAAAGCCAGTTGTGGCAGCTCACCCTGTCGCCGCACGGCGTGCCCGGCGGCTACCGCGTACCGCGCTGAGCCCCGCCGGCGCGGCGACATTCCAGTCGCGCGGGTGGCATGACCCGCGCCGCGTCTGCCGGGATATCCGGGAAACCCGCCGCAGGCCGGCTCACGCCGGGCGCTGACGCCCGCGCGCGTGCATGGATCCGCGCACGCCGCGACAATGGGCGCTTCGCCCAGCGTGGCGGTCGCAACCCGAATGGATCCCATGGAAACACTGCAAGGCAACTTCGAACAAATCCCGCTGCGCGAATACGCCGAGCGCGCCTACCTCGACTACTCGATGTATGTGATTCTCGATCGGGCCTTGCCATTCGTGGGCGACGGGCTCAAGCCGGTGCAGCGCCGCATCGTCTACGCGATGAGCGAGCTCGGCCTGGCCGCCACCGCCAAGCCCAAGAAGTCGGCGCGCACGGTCGGCGACGTGATCGGCAAATTCCATCCGCACGGCGACAGTTCGGTGTATGAGGCGATGGTGCTGATGGCGCAGCCATTCAGTTATCGCTACCCGCTGGTCGACGGCCAGGGCAACTTCGGCTCGCCGGATGATCCGAAATCGTTCGCCGCGATGCGCTACACCGAGTCGCGCCTCACCCCGATCGCCGAACTGCTGCTGGGCGAAGTCGGCATGGGCACCGTCGAATGGTCGCCGAACTTCGACGGCACGCTGAAGGAACCCTCGTGGCTGCCGGCGCGGCTGCCGAACGTCCTGCTGAACGGTTCCACCGGCATCGCGGTTGGCATGGCGACCGACATCCCACCGCACAACCTGCGTGAAATCGCCTCGGCGTGCATCCACCTGCTGGACGAGCCCGGCGCGAGCGTCGCGGACCTGTGCGAGCACGTCCTCGGCCCGGATTTTCCGACCGCGGCGGAAATCATCACGCCCCGCAGCGATCTCGTGGCGCTGTACGCGACCGGCAATGGCTCGGTGCGCTGCCGCGCCGTCTACACGCTCGAGCGCGGCAACGTGGTGCTGACCGCGCTGCCGCACCAGGTTTCGCCGGCAAAGGTCATCGAGCAGATCGCCGCGCAGATGCGGGCCAAGAAACTGCCGATGCTGGAGGACGTTCGCGACGAGTCGGATCACGTCAATCCGATTCGGCTGGTGCTGATCCCGCGTTCAAACCGGGTCGACACGGACGCGATGATGCAACACCTGTTCGCGACGACGGACCTTGAAAAGAGTTTCCGCGTCAATCTCAACATGATCGGGCTGGACGGCCGGCCGCAGGTCAAGCCGCTCAGGCAAATCCTCGAGGAATGGCTGCGCTTCCGCACCGACACTGTCACCCGGCGCCTGCGCCAGCGGCTGGAAAAGGTCGAACACCGGTTGCACCTGCTGGAAGCCCTGCGGATCGCGTTCCTCAACCTGGACGAAGTCATCCGCATCGTGCGCCACGAGGACGAGCCAAAACCGGCGCTGATCGCGCGCTTCAGGCTCAGCGAGGAACAGGCCGATTACATCCTCGAAACCAAGCTGCGCCAACTGGCGCGACTGGAGGAAATGAAGCTCAACGCCGAACGCGATGCGCTGGAAGCCGAACGCGCGAAGATCGACGTGACCTTGAATTCGAAGGCGCGCCTGAAGACCCTCATCAAGCAGGAACTCCGGGCCGACGCCGACAAATACGGCGACGCCCGTCGCTCGCCGCTGGTCGAGCACGCCGCGGCGCAGGCGCTGGATGCGAGCGAACTCGTGATCGCCGAGCCCGTAACCGTGGTCCTCAGCACCATGGGCTGGGCGCGCGCCGCCAGGGGCCACGACGTCGACGCGGCGGCGCTGACCTATCGCGAAGGCGACGCCTACCTCGCGAGCATGCGCGGCAAGAGTTCGCAGCACGTCGTGTTCCTCGATTCCACCGGCCGCAGCTATTCCACGCCCGCGCACACGTTGCCCTCGGCGCGCGGCAACGGCGAACCCCTGACCAGCCGGTTTGCACCTCCGGCCGGTGCGCGCTTCGATGCGCTCGCGATCGGCGACGATGCCACCCGACTGATCCTCGCGACCGACGCGGGATACGGCTTTCGGACCCGCTTTGGCGGGCTGCTGGCCAACAAGAAGGCCGGCAAGCAGGTTGTCAACATTGATACCGGCGCACGCGTGCTGGCACCGGCGTACATCAAGGACGCGGCGCGCGACCGGGTTATAGCCGTGACCAGCGAAGGCCACTGCCTGATGTTTTCGGTGGCGGACCTGCCGGAGCTTGAACGCGGCCGCGGCAACAAGCTGATCGAAATCCCCAAGGCCAGGTTGGCAGCCGGCGGGGAGCGCCTGGTCGGCGTGGCCGTGGTCGCGGAAAATTCGGGCGCGGTCACCCTCTACGCCGGCCAGCGCAAGCTCATCCTGAAATGGGCGGACCTGGTCGAGTACGGCGGCAACCGCGCGCAGCGGGGCGGCTTGCTGCCGCGTGGCCTGCGGCACGTGGACCGGATTGAAACCACCGGTTGATGCAGGTCTGCGCACGACGCGCAGCAATCAGGCAGAATGAAAAAATGCACGGTGAATACAAGATGTCCGGCGGCAAGCTGGTGGTCGCGGATCTGGAAGTGGACGCCGGCAGACTCTGCCGCGTCCAGATCAGCGGTGACTTTTTCCTTGAGCCCGACAGCGCGCTGGATGTGATCAACGCCGCACTCGAGGGCCAGCCCGCCGGCGCGGATGCCACGCAGCTGGCACACGCCGTCGAACGGCGGCTGGAAGCCGGCATGGTGCTGTATGGCATCTCGCCCGCCGCCGTTGCAACCGCGGTGCGGCGCGCGCTGGGGGATGCGGCATGACCCGAACCGGCTGGCGCGATTACGCGTGGCGCCTGATCCACGCCGGCCCGCAGCAGCCCGTGCTGCACATGGCACTGGACGAAGTGCTGACCGACGAAGTCGCGGCCGGTCGCCGCCCGCCGACGCTGCGGATGTGGGAATGGCCAACCTCGGCCGTGGTCATTGGCCGCTTCCAGTCGTTGCGCAATGAAGTCGACATGGACGCGGCCAGGCGCTACGGCATCGACGTGGTACGCCGCATCAGCGGCGGGGGCGCCATGTTCATGGAGCCCGGCAACATCATCACCTACTCGATCTACGCACCCGAGGCGCTGGTCGCCGGCATGAGCTTCCAGGAATCCTACGCATTTCTGGATGCGTGGGTGCTCGACGCCCTCAAGGCGCTTGGCATCAACGCGTGGTACCAGCCGTTGAACGACATCGCCTCGCCCAGCGGCAAGATCGCCGGCGCAGCGCAGACGCGCCGGCGCGGCGCGGTGCTGCACCACGTGACCATGGCCTACGACATCGACGCCACGCGGATGCTGCAGGTGCTGAGGATCGGACGCGAAAAACTGTCCGACAAGGCCACCCAAAGCGCCGCCAAACGCGTCGACCCGCTGCGCAGCCAGACCGGGCTTCCGCGCGCCGAGATCATCCAGCGCATGCTTGCCACCTTCCGTGAGCTGCACGGGTTGCAGGCCGACGTCCTGTCCCCGCACGAGCTGGCGCTTGCGCAGGCGCTGGCCACAACCAAGTTTTCGACTCCGGGCTGGACGGCAGCGATACCCTGAAGCCAACCTTTGGCATTGGCGGCCGCGGGTGCGCGCGCCACAATGCGCGGCTACCACCCTGGATGCAGCATGCGTTGGGTCAAGCGGATTCTGGTTGCGCTGATCGTGGTCGCGGCGATCCTTGCCGCGGTGGGTTGGCGCCTGCTCGCCGGCAGCCGCCCCCAGGCCAGTGGCAGCATCGCCGCGCGTGGCCTGTCCGCGCCCGTCACCATCGTGCGCGACGCCAACGGCGTGCCGACAATCACCGCACGCAATCGCCGCGACCTCGCCTTCGCGCTGGGCTTCGTTCACGGGCAGGAGCGTTTCTTCCAGATGGATCTCGAACGCCGGGTCGCTGCCGGTGAGTTGGCGGCATTGCTTGGCAAGGCGGCCATCAAGGCCGATGCAAGCCATCGCCAGCACCGCCTGCGCGCGTTGGCGGTGCGCGAGCTGGCCGCATTGCCGCCGTATCAGCGCGCCATGGTTGACGCGTACACCGCGGGCGTCAACGCGGGCCTGCGGCATCTGGCGGTGCGCCCGTGGGAGTACCTGCTGCTCGGCGTTGCGCCCGAGCCGTGGACGGATGCCGACTCGATCCTCACCGTGGACACCATGTTTTTCGACCTCAACCAGGACGGCAACGATACGCGTGAACTCAACATCGCGCGCCTGCGCGCGGTGTTGCCAAAGGCCCTGTCCGATTTCCTGCTGGCACCGGCGCCACGCTGGGAAGCGCCGCTGCAAGGCGGGCCGACGGCGCCGGTACCCCTGCCACCAGCATCAGTGCTGGACCTGCGTCACGCGACACCAGCCACCGCGGCACTCGTTGCCGGCGCGCGTGCGGTGGCGAAAACAGATGCGGCCGACACCGGCATCGGCAGCAACGGCTTTGCGGTCGGCGGCGCGCTGGCCGGCGGTGCGGCGCTGCTCGCCAACGATCCGCACCTGGCGCTGCGCGTGCCCAACGTCTGGTACCGCGCGCAACTACGGTACCCGGATCCGGCCGACCCCCAACGCATGATTGATTTGAACGGCGTCACCCTGCCGGGCGCGCCCGCCATGGTCATCGGCAGCAACGGCCACATCGCGTGGGGCTTCACCAACAGCGAAGGCGACTGGATGGATTGGGTGCGCGTGGTCGTAAACCCCGGCAATCATGCACAGTACAAGACCCCCGCCGGCTGGCAGACGCTGCAGCGCCATGCCGAAATCATCCAGGTGAAAGGCGCCCCCGCCGTCCACATCACGGTCACGGACACGATCTGGGGGCCGATCATGGCCACGGCGCCCGACGGCACCCCGCTGGCGCTGGCGTGGGTGGCGCAGGAACCGCGTGCGGTCAACCTCAACGTGATGAAGCTCGAGACGGCGACCAGCGTCCAGCAAGCGCTGGCGTTGGCGCCCACGCTGGGCATTCCGCCGCAGAACCTCGTGGTGGCCGACGCCCGCGGCAACATCGGCTGGAGTATCGCCAGCAGCGCGATTCCGCTGCGCACGGGGTTTGATCCCAGCATACCCGCGGACTGGTCGCAACCTGGCACCGGCTGGACGGGTTATGCGAGTCCCGCGCAGGACCCCCGCATCGAAAATCCGGCCGATTCGCGCATCTGGACCGCCAATCAGCGCATCGTCACCGGCACCGCGCTGCAGACCATCGGCAACGGCGGCTATGACCTTGGCGCGCGCGCGCAGCAAATACGCGACGACCTGCGGGCGCGCGCCCACTTCACCCCACGCGACATGCTGGACATCCAGCTCGACGATCGCGCCCTGTTCCTCGCCCGCTGGCAGAAGCTGCTGCTGGGGGTACTGGACGCGTCGCGGGACCCAAAGCTGGTCGCACTGCGACCCTTCGTCGCCCACTGGCAGGCGCGCGCCGCCGCCGGCAGCGTCGGCTACCGGGTGGTACGCAGGTTCCGTGAAAAAGTCCGCGAGAATGCGCTTGCGCCCTTCACCGCACGCGCGGCGACACGCTGGCACAACTTCAAGTGGCCATCTCCCGGCGTCGGCGAATACGCCGTCTGGAAATTGGTGGCGCAAAAGCCGGCCTGGCTGCTGGATCCCAAATACCAGGACTGGAACGCCCTGCTGCAAGCCTCGGCGCGCGAGGTTGCGACCGAATTGGCCGCCCAGCCGGGCCCGCTCAAGGACCAGACCTGGGGTCGCTACAACACGGCCCGGATCGACAACCCGCTTGCCATCGCGCTGCCGCGCTGGCTGGCCGACTGGTTCAACATGCCGCACGATGAACTGGCTGGCGACGACAACGTGCCGCGCGTATTGCACCCGGCATTCGGTGCTTCCATCCGCATGGTCGTACAGCCCGGTGACGAGGCGCGGGGAATCCTCGAGATGCCGGCGGGCCAGTCCGACAACCCGACGTCGCCGTGGTTTGGCAACGGGCACGAGGCGTGGGTACATGGCCGTGTGACACCCCTGTTGCCGGGCCCAGCCCGTTACCGGCTGACGCTCGACCCGCGACCCCACGGTAACGGCAGGCCGTGATCTGAACCCTTGGAATGGCCACGCTTGCATCCCGCCACCCTGTCCCGCGACCATCACGGCATGACTGCCCGGCGCGTCACCCTCCACCGGCTGCGTATACCATCCCGGCTGCTGCCGGTGCTGCTGGTGGCACTGCTGCCGGTCGCCTGCACCGGCGCCGCGCAGGGCGTGTCGAGCCATGACGTGCTGTTTGGCAATGTCCACTATCGGGTTGTGGTGATCGACCTTGCCAGGGCAGACCTGACGCTCCACTGGCGCAATCCGGCAAGTGGAGCCCCCTTTGCCAGCATCCACGCACTGCAGGAATGGGGTGCCGCCCGCCAGCAGACGCTGCAGTTCGCGGTGAATGCAGGCATCTACGACGCCAGGGGCGAGCCGCTCGGCATGTACGTCGAGGATGGCAAGGTCATCAAGCCACTCAACACCACGCACGGGGATCCAACGGCCGGAAACTTTTCGCTGCTGCCGAACGGAGTGTTTGCGATCGACGCCGGCGGCCACGCAAGCATCCAGACCACCGCCGCATTTGCGGCGTCCGGCACCGCGCCCCGCTGGGCCACGCAATCGGGGCCGATGCTGGTCATCGAGGGCAAGCTGAACCCGCATTTTGACGCGGCTTCCAACAGTACAAAATGGCGCAGCGGCGTGTGCGTTCGCAAACCCGCCGAAGCCGTCTTCGCCGTCAGCACCGCACCCGTGAACTTTTACACCTTCGCGCAACTATTCCGCGACAAGCTCGGTTGCCGCAACGCACTTTATCTTGACGGTACGCTGTCGCAGATCTACGTCGACGGCGACTACTACGGCGCGCCGGCATTCATGGTCAAGCCCTACGCCGGAATCTTTGCGGTATTCAGTCCGGCCAGGCATTGATCCGGAAGTAGGGTCGCCAACCCACTCGGCCGCCCGTTCGGCGGACAGCTGCCGCACGCGTCGCTGGACCGGTATCGCCGGCACCGACCACGAATGGCGCAGCTCCGGGCGGGTTGCGCATCCGGCCCACTCCAGCCGGTCGCGCGATGCAGTCAGGCGTCCGCTGCCGGCCAAACCGGCCGCCCGTCGCGGCGCGCAGCAATGGGAGTGCACGCATGAGCCTCCGCCTCAGGGCGACGATGCGGCGGAAGGGGGCGCGGCGGAGGCGGCCGCCGCCGGCGGGGAGATGGTGTCGTACTGTTTCACCAGCGCCTTGAAGCGCGGCTGGCCGCGCAGCGGCAGCCACTCCGGATTGGCGCTGATGTCGCTGCAGGCAACCGGGGAGCTGGCGCAGAACCTCGGCAACTGTTCCAGCGCGGTCTTGTTTCCACCCAGCGCCAGTTCGAGCTGGAGCACGTCGCCCATGGAAAACGGGTCGAGGTCAGCACGCCGGCGCAACGCCTCCACGGCGGCCAGCGCCTGCGCGTGCAGTTTGGGATCGAGCAGGGATTGATAGGTCAGCCGGCCCGCGGCGACCAGCGCCTTGCCCAGTTCCGCATCGGGCTGGGCAAGGCCGAAAGCCTTGACCGCGTCTTCGTTGCGGTGCAGCAGCGCATAGGTCAATGCCAGCTCGAGCGCGCTATCGGCGCTGGTCGGGTCGAGCCGGAGGGTGGCGCGCCACGGCGCCAGCGCCTGGGCGTAATCGCCCACGTCCAGCTCAGTCGTCGCGAGATTGTTCTGCGCGGTGGCGCTTTCGGGGTCGAGCTGCACCGCTTCCTGCTCCTGCGCCAGCGCTTGCTTGAGCGGCAGTACGGTGCCGTAGTCCAGGTGCGCCACGGCACTGCTGGGATCGATCGCCAGGGCGCGCTGGTACTCGGCCTTGGCTTCGGTGATGCGGTTTTCCGCCGCGTCGGCATTGCCCAGCATCACCAACGCCTCCACGTTGCGCGGGTCCAGCGCCAGCGCCTTGTTCGCCGCTTCACGAACCTTGGGCAGGGCCTCTTTCAGCGGCAGCGTGGAGAACTGGGTCAGCTCGACCCACGCGTGCGCAAGCCCGGCATGCGCATCGGCGTACCCGGGATCGAGCGCGATGGCTTGCTCGAACAGCGTGCGCGCCTGCTCGAAGAGCGCGGCGGTGTGAGCCTTGTCCGTCAATGCGCGTGCCCTGAGCACCAGGTCGTGCGCCTCTGGATTCACCGTCGGCGCGGCACCAAGGCTCGCGAACTTCACCTTGAGCGCGCCCGCGATCGCCGCCGAAATCCGGTCCTGCACCTTGAATACATTGGCCAGTGAATCGTCGTAGTGGTCGGCCCAGACCTGATAGCCGGTGCGCGCGTTCACCAGTTCCACGATCACCCGCACGTCGTTGCCCTGGCGCAGGATCTTGCCGGTCAGGACGTTGGCGACATCCAGCGCCTTGCCGATGGCGGTGGCCGGTTGCGTGCTGTCGCGGTAATGCGAGGCGGTATCCCACGCGATCACCTTGAGGCCGGTGGCCTGGCCGAGCGCGTTGGTGAGTTCCTCGGTGATGCCGTCGCTGAAATACTGCTGGCTCTTGTCGCCCGACAGGTTGGCGAAGGGCAGCACCACCAGCGTGTCGGCGGGCGGTGTGAAAGGCGTTGCCGTAGCCAGAGCCCCCGGCGCAACGGCGGGCACGCTGCGGTGCACGAAGTAACCCGAAGCCAGCAGCACGACCGCCACGATCAGCACGCCGATGATTCCGAGGTCCAGCTTGCGGCCGGTGGCGCGGCTGAGCGCTGGCGTGCGTTCGACTTCCTCTTCGCGCTTGAAGCCTTCGGGTGTCCACGCGTAGAACCAGGCGAACGCGATCCAGAACGGAAAGCCGATGATGCATGCAATCACGAACCCGCGCATTGCCCAGTCCGGCGCGTCGAACAGCGGCCCCAGTTGCGCGATGCCTTGCGAGAGCGCCCACGCTGCGCCGGCGTACAGCACCGCCGCGCGCCAGACATGGCGCCGCGAAAGCTCGGCGAGGAAACCGCGCTTGCCCGTTGTCTTGGTCTGATCGGTCACGCGTTCCCCCAACTCCCGCCAGCAACAGGCCGGCTTCCGCTGGCGGGTAGTGTATTGCCAAGCGCGTGAGCGGCGCAGAGGCGGGTAGTGCACCCGGCCGCCTGGCGCCATGGTCAACAGCAGGCCCCGCCGGCGGGCCACGCTCAGCCGCCAGAGATCACGCCGGCTCGACCGGCCAATCCAGCCAATGCAGCGGCCACTCGATCGTTTCGCGGCAACTTCCGCGGCGGGCCGATCCGGTTGAAAAATTCAACCCGGGATCCGTTTGCCTCACGGCTGCGGGCCGTACGCGCCTGCGCGTACGGCCCCATCCACTGCGAGCCGTCAGCGTGCCAATTCCAGCTTGGTCGATACCACCCAGCCCATGTTGCCAAGCTCATCGGACACCTTCCACCACACGCCGACCTTGTCGCCGGTGGGATACAGCATCATGCCGGGCTTCAGGCTGCGCACGACGGACGCGTGCAGGTTGGCTTCCGAGTACAGCTTGGTCGGCTCGGTCAAACGTACCGCCTGCTGCACGTTGTCGGCCTGCGCGTTGGGCGCGCCTTGCTGCAAGGCGGCGACCATCTTGCTGTAGGCGTCGAGATACGCCAGCGCGACAACCTGCCCGATCTCGGTGTTGGCGTAGCCGCTGGCGCCCCCCGCCGCAAAGCCGCCAAAGAACGCGCCGCCGCCGCCGCCCCAGCCAAGGTCGGTCTTCTTCGCGTGACCCTGCTCAAGCGCGACCTGTTCGGTGGAGCGGATGTCGGTCAGGGTCAGCACCACGTCGGCGGTTTTCTTGGAAATGCTGACGCCGCCAAGAATCGCGCCGGCGCCGTGCCCGATCAGGCCGCCCAGGATGCCGCCAATGTTGGTACCGCCCGCGTGGGCGTTGCTGTTGGCAATGTCAGGCACGAGTACATAGTCGGCCGCCTTCATCTGCCCCTTGCCGATGTTCGAACCGACCCGCATTTCACCGCCGCCGGCCAGTGCGCGTTCCTGTTCGGCCGCCTGCAGGCCCTTGCCGCGGTCGACCAGCGTGAAACAGCCCGATTCGGACACGTAGACCTTGATCAGCGCCGCCGGCGATTCGAGGTTCATGCCCGACCACCAGCGGTTGCCGTTGTCCGGTTCCTGCACGGCTACCGTGCCTATCTTGTGGCTACAGCGCGGTATTTGCGGCGGCGGGGCGGAGTCGGCCCAGCCCGTGGATGAAAGGAGGATGCCACCGGCAAATACCAGCAAGCCGGCCCAAGCGGTGATGCCCAGCACGCGAGTCTTCATGACCGTTCCTCGTTGCGTGTGACAGGTGGATTGAGTTGGTCGGCGAAGGTGCGAGGCCCGCTCAAGCCTGCTCCGCCTTTACGGCAAATCGCCCAGCGAACGTTCCGACCAACCCGGACGACGACTGCGCTATGCCCCGGATTGCCCGGGCCCGGCCGCGGCAGCAAGTGGGCCTTGCTGCGTTGCTGTATTGAATCACTACTTGCGGCCCAAGTCACCCCGCCGTTTCAGGCCGCTTCCACGCCCACGGGCGCTGCCGGCAACACGCCTGCCGCCTGCATAATTGCCGGGATTGCCACTGCCGCTTTCGCCATTCCCGTATTACGTCCATGCTGCGTCTCATCAACCTCAGGTTGCCACTCGACCACCCCGCCCAGGACCTGCCCGGCGCGATCTGCACGCGGCTGGGCATTCCACGCGAAGCCCTGCTTGCTTTCACGGTGTTTCGCCGCGGCTACGACGCCCGCAAGCGCGGTGCGATCACGCTGATCTATACGCTCGATTGTGAAGTTGCCGACGAGGCCGGCCTGCTGGCACACCACGGCAGCGATCGTGACTTACAGGCCGCGCCGGACAGCGACTACCATGCCCTGCCGCGCACGCCGCACCGGCCCGGGCACCGCCCGCTCGTCATCGGCTTCGGACCCTGCGGCATCTTCGCCGCGCTGATCCTGGCCGAGGCGGGGCTTGCACCCATCGTGCTGGAACGCGGCAAGGCCGTGCGCGAACGCACCAGGGACACCTGGGACCTCTGGCGTCAGCGTCACCTCCACGCAGATTCCAACGTCCAGTTTGGCGAAGGCGGCGCGGGCACGTTTTCCGATGGCAAGCTCCACAGCGGCATCCACGACCCGAAACACTACGGCCGCAAGGTACTCAAGGAATTCGTCGCGGCCGGCGCGCCGGAAGAAATCCTCTACGTCAGCAAGCCCCACATCGGTACCTTTCGCCTGGTCAGCATGGTCGAAAAGCTGCGCGCGCGGATCACCGCGCTCGGGGGCGAGATCCGCTTTGGCCAGCGCGTGGACGACTTCCTGATCGAAACCGACGCCCGTGGCGGGCGCTGCCTGCGCGGCGTGAGGCTTGCGGGCGGCGAAGCGCTGCGCAGCGATCACGCCGTCCTCGCACCCGGCCACAGTGCCCGCGACACGTTCGCGGTGCTGGCCGCCCGCGGCGTGTGCATCGAGGCCAAGCCCTTCTCGATCGGCTTCCGCATCGAGCATCCGCAGTCGCTGATTGACCGCGCGCGCTTCGGCCCGCAGGCCGGCCACCCCGTCCTCGGCGCGGCCGACTACCACCTCGTACACCACGGGCGGGACGGCCGTTCGGTCTACAGCTTCTGCATGTGCCCCGGCGGCACGGTCGTTGCGGCAACCAGCGAAGCCGGGTGCGTGGTGACCAACGGCATGAGCCAATACTCGCGCAACGAACGCAACGCCAACGCCGCGATCGTGTGCGACATCACCCCCGCTGACTACGCGGCTTACGGCGAGGGCCCGCTGGCCGGCATTGCGTTGCAGCGGCACTGGGAAACCCGCGCATTTGCCATGGGCGGCGGCGAATACATCGCACCGGCGCAGCGCGTTGAGGATTTTCTGGCCGCCCGCGCAACGACCGCACTCGGCGACGTCACGCCGTCCTACCAGCCCGGCGTGCGCCTGACGGACCTTGCCACCGCCCTGCCCGGCTACGCCATCGACGCCATTCGCGCGGCAATACCGGTTTTCGCGCGCCAAATTCGCGGTTACGCACTGCCCGACGCCGTCCTCACGGGCGTTGAAACCCGCACCTCGGCACCGCTCCGCATTCGGCGCAACAGCGACGACCTGCAAAGCCTCAACACCCGCGGGCTCTATCCCGCCGGCGAAGGCGCCGGCTATGCCGGCGGTATTCTCTCCGCCGCTGCGGACGGCATCCGCGTTGCCGAAGCGGTACTGCAATCGTGCCATCGGGCCATACCCCACGCCGTCCGAGCCGGCGAGCGTCCCTGATCCTGGCACGCCTTCCGCGCTACAGTTTCAGGCCACCCACAAATCCTGCCCGCGCCACGGCGGCCGGGCAGTCAATCGAACGTACACACCATGACCCCATCTTCCGCACCACAACCCAATCCAAACGCCTCCGCAGTCACGCCCGACATGATCCAGACGGGTTCGGACATCCCGGCCAACTGGCAACAGCCGCGCGACCACTTCGACTACATCCGGCGCGAGGTGATGATCCCGATGCGCGACGGGGTGAAGCTGCACACCGTGATCATGTCGCCCAAGGACATGCGCGAGCTGCCGATCCTGCTGGAACGCACGCCCTATGACGCCAACAAGAATTCATCGGGCAACAGTCCGCACATGCGCGACGCGGTGTGGTCGGGCAATACCGACTGGGCCGACGCGAAATACATCCTGGTGTGGCAGGACGTCCGCGGCAAATACGGCTCGGAGGGCGACTACGTCATGACCCGCCCGGTGCGCGGCCCCCTCAATCCGACCGACACCGACGACACCACCGACGCCTGGGACACCATCGACTGGCTGGTTGCCAACATCCCGGAAGCGAACGGCAAGGTCGGCATGATCGGCTCGTCGTATGACGGCTGGACCGTCGCCATGGCCTTGCTGGACCCGCACCCTGCGCTGAAAGTGGCCGCGCCGGAAAGCCCGATGATCGATGGCTGGATGGGCGATGACTGGTACCACTACGGCGCGTTCCGCCAGCTCGGCCTTGACTACTTCACCGGGCAGATGAGCGTGAAGGGCAAGGGCCAGGGCGTACCACGCGCGCACCACGACGACTACACCAATTTTCTTGAAGCCGGCTCGGCCGGCGCCTACGCCGAAGCCAACGGCATGCGGCAGCTGCCGTGGTGGAGCCGCTTCGCCGCACATCCGGCCTACGACGCGTTCTGGCAGCTGCAGGCGCTGGATACCCTGCTTGCCGCCCGCCCATCCAGCGTGCCGACCATGTGGCTGCAAGGCCTGTGGGATCAGGAAGACATCTACGGCGCGGTCCACGCCTGGGAAGCGCTGGTGAAGGTTGGCCATCGCACCAACAATCACCTGGTGATCGGCCCGTGGTGGCACAGCCAGATCAACCGCGCCGGCTGGAACACCGGCCCGCTGAAATGGCCAGGCAATACCACGGCGCAGTTCCGCCAGCAGGTGATGATCCCGTGGTTCAACCACCACCTGCGCGGCACGCCGCTCGCCAAGGCCCTGCCCGGCGCGATGATCTACAACCCGATCGCGCAGCGCTGGGACGAATTCGACGAGTGGAAAACCGCCGACGAACAGAAGCTGACGCCGCTGTACCTGCAGGGCGACTTCGCACTCGGCTTTGACGAACCCACCGGCGGCAGCGACAGCTACGTGTCCGATCCGGCCAAGCCGGTGCCCTTCCTGCCGCGCCCGATCCCGCAGGACATCGACCGCTGGCGCATCTGGCTGGTCCACGACCAGCGTTTCGTCGAAGGTCGACCGGACGTGCTCGCGTACATGACGCCAACCCTCACCGAAACCGTGCACGTGCAAGGCGCGCCGATTACGGACATTTTTGCGCGCACCACCGGCAGCGACGCGGACTTCGTGGTCAAGCTGATCGATGTCTTTCCCGGGACCGACCCGACCGACCCGGCACTCGGCGGCTACCTGCACCCGGTCGCGCTGGACATCTTCCGCGGGCGCTACCGCGGGAGCTTTTCCGACCCGTCGCCCATTCCGGCCAACGCGGTGCAGGAATACAAATTTCGCCTGCCGACCGTCAACCACGAGTTCCGGCCTGGCCACCGGATCATGCTGCAGATCCAGTCGACGCTGTTCCCGCTGTACGACCGCAACCCGCAGACGTACGTACCCAACATCCTGTTCGCGAAACCGGAGGACTACCAGAAGGCCACGGTGACGATCGAGCACGGACCGGAGGCACGCAGCGCGATACTGTTGCCGCTGGCGAGCGCAGCAACACGCAGCGATTGACCTTGCGGTGCGTGATCCACGACGCGCCGCTGACGCAGGTCAGCGATGGCGCGCCGCGGGCCGATAGGATTGACCGCGCCGCGCAGCACCGGTTGCAACGCCCACTCCAGTTCCGTCACATGCCATGACCGCCACGAATCAAGACTTGCTGACCGCGCAGCACCGCAGCATGGAGCTTGGCATCCGGGGATTGGTCGATGGCTCCGGCAGCCGCCGGGAGTTGACCGATGCCGTGTACCTGCTGCGCCGCCACATCTACGTCGAGGAAGCCTTCCTGTTCCCCGTGATCGAGCTCGATCAGCGGCGCCTGATGGCATTGGCGCAGATGCGCTACGAACACGGCGACATGTGGCCCCACCTCGAGTCGGCCCTGGACCTTTTGACCGCGAAGGCGCCGCTCGACGACCTGCTGCCCGCATCGGCGGCACTGCTGAACCTCTTGCGCATCCACGACCGCAAGGAAGAGGAAGCCATCTACAGCGTCGCCGATCGCTATCCGGCGGACGCCGCGTCGCCCGCGCTTGCAGCCCTGCTTGCGACGAACGGCATTCCTGCCAACTGGAAGTGCCGCTACGCGCCGGGCTGAAACCGGCCACGCGGCAAGTGGTTGGGACGCCGCACACGTGCTTGCGATCGGTGGGCCGGGCGCCACCCCTTGCAGCACGCTTTCGACCGGGCGATGGCACCGGCGGCAACGCCACTTGCCGGCGCCGCGCCGACCGGCGCCAATTCCTGTAGATTGCAGCTTCTTTGAGGGCGCGGGGGACTGGCATGACCAAGCTGACGGGGTGGCTGTTGCTGGTATTCCTGGCGGTCGGAACGGCGTCGGCACAGGCACCAGCCAGCGTGCCGCCGCAAGCCCAGGCCACGACCGCGCAGGCCACGCACTTTGACGTTGAGGCCGCGACCAGCGCCTACATGGCCGAGCTTTCACCCGGCCAGCGCGCGCGGTCGGACGCGTACTTCGAGGGCGGCTACTGGCTGATCCTGTGGGATCTGGTCGTTGCGTTGGGCGTGGCGTGGCTACTGCTCGGTACCCGGCTTTCCGTGCGCATGCGCAACCTCGGCGAACGCCTCACCCGCTGGCGCTGGTTGCAGACGGCGATCTACGTGGTGCAGTACATCGTGCTGACCTCGCTGCTGACGCTGCCGTGGGACCTCTACGAGGGATACTTCCGCGAGCACCAGTACGGCCTGTCCAACCTCACGCTTGGCGGCTGGCTCGGCGAACAGACCAAGGGGCTTGTTGTCGGTCTGGTCCTTGGCACCATCGCGCTGGTCGTCATCTATGCGGTGATCCGCAAGGCCACGCGCACCTGGTGGCTGTGGGGCGCCGGGGTTGCGATCGTGTTCATGATGTTCATCGCCACCATCGCGCCGGTCTACATCGCGCCGCTGTTCAATACCTACAAGCCGCTGCCGGATAGCCCGCTGAAGGCGCAGGTACTGTCGATGGCGCGCGCGAACGGCATTCCAGCCACCAACGTGTACTGGTTTGACGCCTCGCGCCAAAGCAAGCGCATCAGTGCCAACGTCAGCGGCATGTTCGGCACCACCCGCATCAGCCTCAACGACAACCTCTTGAACCGCAGCTCGCCCGAGGAGGTCAAGGCCGTGCTCGGCCACGAGATGGGCCACTACGTGCTGAACCACGTCTACAAGGGCATCGTGTTCTTCGGCATCATCATCGTGCTGGCGTTTGCCTTCGTGCGCTTCGGCTTCGGCTGGGCGATGCGCCGCTGGGGCGCGCGCTGGGGCCTGCGCGGCGTGGGTGACGCCGCCGGGCTGCCCCTGCTGGCCGCGCTGCTCGCGATTTTCATGTTCGTGATGACGCCGGTCACCAACACCATCACCCGCAGCATGGAAGCCGAGGCCGACGCCTTTGGCCTGAACGCCGCGCGTGAGCCCGATGGTTTCGCGCAGGCCGCGGTGCAGCTGTCCGAATACCGCAAGATGCACCCGGGCCCGGTCGAGGAATTCGTCTTCTACGACCACCCCAGCGGCTGGCAGCGCATCCACCGCGCGATGGTGTGGAAGGCGGAAAACCTGAATGACCCTGTGGTGCGAAGTGGCGCGGTGATCGCACCGGCAGGCGCGAGGTGAAGCGAGCGCCACCTCAGGCGCCCGCCGCGGCGAAGTGCCGCGGGCAGCCTTCCCAACGTCGCGCGGCACCGGGCCCCGGCTTGCGATCAGTGGACCCGCCCCCATCACTTGGAGATGTTCGACGCCATCAAACGCTGGCGCATCCGGCGGATCGTCGCGCGCCATCCGATCGCCGAACCACTGTGGCGGCACGCGCTGCAGCACTGCGGACCGGCCCGGCGCCTTGGCGCTTCCGACCAGGCGACGCTGCGTGTGCTGGCAACGCTGTTCCTGCAACGCAAGGCGATCGAGCCGGTCAAGGGCCTGCATCTCACGGGTGCCGACCGCGTCCTGCTGGCGACCCACGCGTGCGTGCCCATCCTCAAACTCGGCATCGAGTGGTTCGACGGCTGGCGCAGCGTCATCGTCTACCCCGACGCCTTCATTCCGCGCCGTGAACACACGGACGCAGCGGGGGTTGTCCACCAGACCCACACCGCGCTGGCCGGCGAAGCGTGGGGGCGCGGGCCGGTGATCCTGTCATGGGCGGACGTGCTGAACATCGGCGAGCAACCAGGCCATAACGTCGTCATCCACGAAATGGCCCACAAGCTCGACATGCAAAATGGCGACGCCAACGGTTTTCCGCCGCTGCCCCGCCGTGCCGACCGGCGTGCATGGACGGAGGCATTCTCGGACGCCTGGCACCGCCTGCAGCACGCACACCAAAACGGTGCCGAGCTGCCGATCGACCCGTATGCACTGGAAAGCCCGGCCGAGTTCTTTTCGGTGGTCAGCGAGGTTTTTTTTGAAACCCCGGCAACGCTGCAGCAGCATCTGCCGGACATCTACCGGCAGCTCGCACACTTCTATCGGCAGCATCCACTGTAGGCGGCAGGCGCCAGCGCGCGCGTACGCCGCCCAGCCGCCACGGGTCCCGGTTTGCAACACCAAGGATCCCCCTGCCCTCGAGCGTCATCCCGGAATCGCAAAGCGATATCCGGGATCGGTCGGTTTTGCACACGCGCCCGCAATCGGAAAACCCGGCAAACCGATTGACCCACGCCATTCCTGACGTTTGCGCTACACGCTGCCCGCGGCATTCCCGTTCGCCGGGCTGCAAACGCAGTGGGGCCCACCGTGGTAAGACCGTGGTGGGCCGGGAGTGATCAGCAAAACAAGGGCACCCCTAACGCGGCCGCCGTGGCGGCTTGAAACCGCCATGACCGGAATCATCCCGGCCCGCGGCTGTGCGTGGGCGCGCGTGCACCACGTGCGCGGGCGTGGCGGAAGCGGCGCCTGTCTCCAGGCGCATGCACAGTTGGCGTCCGGCCACGCGCACCTTCTTGAGCCGCGCCAGCAGCGCGCTCGGCATGCCCTCCGGCAAGTCGATCAGGCTGTAGTCATCGCGGATGGTCAAGCGGCCGATGTAGCGGCTGTCGATATCGCCTTCGTTGGCGATGGCGCCAATGATGTTCTTGGGTTGCGCACCGTGCGCATGACCCACCTCGATGCGATAGGTTTGTTTGCCGGCCTCACCCTCGTGCGGACGTTCCGCGCGCAGCTTGCGCTCGTAGGGTTTGCGCGGTGCCGCGCCAGGATGGTTCCCGCCGGCCGCCCGGGGCGCGCGCTCACGCACTGCACGCGTGTCACGGCGGCCCGTGCGTTCGCGCACGGCGGGCTCGGTCTTGTCGCGTACAGGTTCCTTCAGCAGCAGGGGCTTGTCGCCATGCGCCAGGCGCGCCAGTGCCGCCGCGATCTCGATGGCCGGCGTGTCGTGCTCGCGTTCATAGCGCTCGATGATCTGCCGAAAAGCCGTCAGGTCGTCGCCGGCCAACGCCGCGTCGATGCGCCCGAGGAAACGCTGGATGCGGTGGTCATTGACGACGTCAACGCTCGGCAGCTCCATCGCTTCGAGCGGCTGACGGGTAGCCCGTTCGATCGCGCGCAGCATGCCGCGCTCGCGCGGACTGACGAACACGATCGCCTCGCCCTTGTGCCCGGCGCGACCGGTACGCCCGATGCGGTGTACATACGATTCGACGTCGTAGGGAATGTCGTAGTTGAGGACGTGGCTGATGCGGCCGACATCGAGGCCGCGCGCCGCCACGTCGGTGGCCACCAGGATGTCCAGCGCGCCGTCACGCAGCTGCTTGACCAGGCGTTCGCGCTGGGGCTGGGCGATGTCGCCGTGGATCGCGGCCGCCGTGAATCCGCGCGCCTGCAGCTTTTCGGCCAGGGTTTCGGTGGCCTGGCGGGTGCGCGCGAAGATCAGCATCGCGTCAAACGCTTCGGCTTCGAGGATCCGGGTCAGGGCATCGAGCTTGTGCATGCCGCTGACCATCCAGTAACGCTGACGGGTGTTGGCCGCGGTGGTGGTCTTGGACTCAATGGTGATCTCGACCGGATCGCGCATGTGCGCCCGCGCAATCCGCCGGATGGCGGCCGGCATGGTCGCCGAAAACAGCGCGGTCTGGCGCGTGCCGGGCGTGGCCGCGAGGATCGCGTCAACGTCCTCGGTAAAGCCCATGTTGAGCATTTCATCCGCTTCGTCGAGCACCGCGAAGCGCACCCCGGAAAGATCCAGCGAACCCTTCCTGATGTGATCGAGCGTGCGGCCCGGCGTACCCACCACGACATGCACCCCCCGGCGCAGGCCCGACAGCTGCGGGCCGTAGCCTTGGCCACCGTAAATCGGCAACACGCGAAAACCGGGAATGTGCGCGGCGTAGGTCTGGAACGCCTCGGCCACTTGAATGGCCAGCTCACGGGTCGGCGCCAGCACCAACGCCTGCGGCGCCCCGGCTTTCGCGTCCAGCCGCGACAGGATCGGCAACGCGAAGGCAGCCGTCTTGCCGGTACCCGTTTGCGCCTGGCCAAGCACGTCGCGCCCGGCGAGCAAGGGCGGGATGGTGGCGGCCTGGATCGGCGACGGCGTTTCATAGCCAACGTCCGCCAGCACGCGCTGGATGGCAGGCGCCAGATGCAACGAGGCGAAATCGCCTGAGTCCGTAGCGGCCGGAGCCGAACGGGGAGTGGAAACGGGAAGCGTCATGTGGGCAAACCTCGGTCGGCGACCGAGAATTCGGCGCGCAGGAAGGGTGTCAGTCTAACGGTTGCGCGCCGTTTAAGGCGCGTGCTCGGCGTCGGGCACCGGCTGTGGATTGCCTTCTCCCGAAGGCAGAAGGATCAGAAGTAGATGGGTATCAGCACCGGTCCGACCTTCAGATGATTTCGCCGCCCGCTTCGTCTCGAGTTCAAAAAAGGGGACGGAGGGAATTAACTGACATGGATGCCCGACGCTCGCCTACGCGGCCGCGCGACCCTCGCCGGCTGTACGCGACGGCCGTTCATGCGACCTTGGCGCCATGCCCCGAAAGCCTCGATTGCACCTGGCCGGAATCCCCCTGCACGTCACCCAGCGCGGCGTGAACCGCTGCGCGATCTTCGTCGACGACACCGACCGCCGGCATCTGTACCTGCTGTTGCGCGACGCCGCGGCCCAGTATGGCATTGCGGTTCACGCCTACGTCTTCATGGGCAACCACATCCACCTGCTCCTGACGTCGCCCGACAGCGACGCGCTACCCCGCGCGATGCGCAAGGTTGGCCAATGCTACGTCCAGGCCTTCAACCATCGGCATGGACGCAGCGGGCCATTGTGGCAAGGGCGGTTCAAATCCTGCCTCGTCGACCGCGCGCGGTACCTCATGGCCGTCTACCGCTACATCGAGCTCAACCCCGTGCGTGCCGCGATGGTCGAACGCCCCGAGCACTACCGCTGGTCCAGCGTTCATGCCAACCTCGGGTTGCTCGGCGACGCCTTGGTCACCCCGCATCCGAACTTCCTCGCGCTGGGCCCGGACCCGGTGACACGGGGGGCGACTTACCGCGCGCTGCTCGCGCGAGGGTCGGATCCAGACGACCTCGACCGCATCCGTGCGCACCTGCAACAGGAGCGCGCGCTTGGCGAGCCAAGATTCCAGGCCATGGTCGAGCAGGCACTTGGCAGACCTGTGGTACTGAAGCCGTGCGGACGGCCGCGGCGGCAGGTCGACGGTGCTGGCGCCGGTTAATTACCTCCGTCCCCTTTTTTTGGGGCACCATGTGCCATTCCGTCCCCACAAAGCCCGCGCATGATCGCGACCGTACCAAACTTCCTGCGCATCCCGCTGGCGATGCTGCTGCTGTTGCTCAACAGCCTGCTCCACATCACGCCGCTGATGGTGCTGGCGTTGATCAAGGTCGGCGTACCGATTGCAGCGGTGCGCAGGCAGCTCGCGCGCGCGCTGGTCGCGATCGCGGAAAGCTGGATTGGGGTCAACAACGCGCTGTTTGGACTGTTCACGCGCATCGACTGGCAGGTCGAAGGGCTGGACGGCTTGCGCCGCGACGGCAACTACCTCGTGCTGTGCAACCACCAGAGCTGGGTGGACATCCCCGTATTGCAGAAAGTGTTCAACCGGCGCATCCCGTTCCTGCGTTTCTTCCTGAAACAGCAATTGATCTGGGTGCCGCTGCTGGGGCTGGCGTGGTGGGCGCTGGATTTCCCCTTCATGAAACGCTATTCGGCGCAAACCTTGCTGCGCCACCCCGAGCTGCAAGGCAAGGACCGCAAGGCGACGCGCAAGGCCTGCGAGAAATTCCGCCACCTGCCGGTGTCGGTGATGAACTTTGCGGAAGGTACCCGCTTTACCCCCGCCAAACAGGCAGCCCAGAAATCACCCTTCCGCTACCTGCTGCGACCCAAGGCCGGCGGTGCGGCCTTTGTCCTTGACGCCATGGGCGACGCGCTGCACGCGGTACTCGATGTCACGATCGTCTACCCCGCAGGCGCCTGCACGATGATGGACCTGATCGCTGGGCGCGTGCATGACGTGCGTGTCCACGTGCGCGAACGGCCGCTGACGCCGGAACTGATCGGCAGCTACGACCAGGACCCCGCCTTTCGGGGCCGGATCAAGGCCTGGATGGCCACGGTGTGGCGTGAAAAAGACGCCCAGGCGGCCCGCATGCACAAAAAAGAGAAAAAAGGGGACGGAGGTAATTAAAGAAAAAAGGGGACGGAGGTAATTAAGGAGTTAATTGCCTCCGTCCCCTTTTCGCTTTTTGCGATCTACCCGCCCAACAAGAAGAACGGGATCGTCACCAGGCCCAACGCGAGAAGTATGCCCAACACACTCATCACGACGCGGACCGGGTCTGCGCGAAACAAGGTCAGGAAGGTGTCAGCGGTGCCTCCGCGCTTGGCAGCGGCATATTCGGCACGGGCGCGTGCGGTGCGCTGCTGGTCGTACTCGTCGAACGCCCGCTTGGCGTCCGCGAATGCCGCGTCTTCAGTGATCCAGATCCCACCCGCCGAGACACCCCAAATGCTGGGCTTCGTCTCGTAGAACGCGATCCGCTGCGCGTCAAGCATCGCCCGCACACCGTCGGCCTCATCATCGGGGACGTTACGCAGGTTCAGAAGCAGCTTGGACATGAATCCATCATAGCCACCCCTCAAAAAAGTAGGCGAGCGTGGGTAGCTAACCGGGTCCGCCACCCACAACACGGCCGCGCGCTTGGCGGACCGAGGTTCCAGGCGACGGTCAAGGCGCTCCTCATCGCGTTCCCCGATCACCCCACGCAGAAGGCGGCGATGGCAGGCCGACGACCCACCGCGAATTAATTACCTCCGTCCCCTTTTTCCCGACGACCCCACCGCGAATTAATTACCTCCGTCCCCTTTTTCCCTTAATTACCTCCGTCCCCTTTTTCAGTTCTTTGGGTCTTAATTACTTCCGTCTCCTTTTCCGTTTTCCGACCTGATCACTGTTTTGTTAAACAACATGCGCAAAAATGTATGTACACTTGTCGGTATTCTTAAACAACGTCGCCATGAAATTGTCCCCGTACGTCGTGTCGATGACGTCGACAACCTTATCAACGATGCCATCAACTTTGGCATCAATGCCGAATGGCGCGATGTCAAAGTGGCTCGCGTCAAGCGCAGAGCCACCAATCTGCTTAAAAACAAGCGATTCAATCAGTCTATTCCCATGCACGAGTATGCCGTACCGCTTACCCGATTTCTTTGGTAAGTCACCTATGTGCTTCCGCAACCGCTGCTCAACCATTCGAACAACCCTAACCGATCGAGCGAGTCGCGCACCGCTTGTGCTAGGATTGAATATAGTCTTATATGGAGACTTCGATATATCAGACCAGAATTGTCCAATATTCCGCTTCGCGAGAACCGCTAAACTCGGGTCAGCGCGCGCGCACGCAAGTGCCACAGTGGCATCCGGCAACCCAATGAAGTCCTCAGTTGCGCTTGTTTCCTCAGACCTTACGACCGCATACGTAATACCATCCATCGCGAGCTCTCTCATGAGCCGTGTTTGCTCTGGATCCTGAGTAGCGAAGTCACGCGCCTCTATCCTATTCTGGGTATTGTTCGTCCTTGTAATTTCAGCACTGTAATCAGTGTTGGCGGAATCATTCTCTAATGAAATGACGCGTAAGAGGACGCGCACATCATCAAGATTCGCTCCACTGGCCGCTGCGCGACCAAGGGTGCTTACCGTTTGTGCCCCATTCACTACGCTCGCACCGTCGGCACGAAATGTTCCAAAGTCGCGGGAAGCCCCGCCCGCAAGGTTCTTCGTGACACGATTTGCTACCACAGTCACGCCGTTATTAAAGTACCAGAAATCACGGGGTCGCTTTATGGCCGTACTTGTGATTTCCTGATTCACCTCTGTTCTTCCAAGAACACTGCGCAGGTTGCGATCGAAAAGGCGCACGCCGTTCGTGCTCCACCATGCGGCGAGCTCCGATCCTGTTACCGTCCCGTAATAGGCATTCAGCGGCTCGTCAACGCGTCCCCAATTTGCTAGGCCAAATTCGAGCACAACCGGCGCACCGGCGGAGCCAGCTGCCAAGGATGCATGCACCGCCGCTTGATTAAGAATTGTGAGTGAAACCAGTTCTGACGAGTCGTTCAGTTTCGTAAGCAGGTCGTCAAGTTGCCTCTTTCCATGTACCGCCAAGTCTTGAGAGCCGGTATATATCAATACGAGCTCCACGTGCGCATCAAAAGAATTGATTACGGATTCGACCTCTGTGCGTTTTGCTTGTATTGCGGCATTAAACCTGTCCCACTCGAAACTTAGAACATCTTCAACGCCGCGGCAAAATTTCCCAATGTCTGCACTACTTGGTTCGCCGGTGCCGTCGCTCATCCATTTGGACTGTGCCATCACGACGACACCGTTCCCTTGATTAACGTATATGGCATCAATCCCGTTGTCATTAGACCCATCAACGACAGCGGCGCCGGCATCCGCATCAGAACACGCTGTTTTGTACTGAATGGCGTAAGCAGCCAAGCATCGGGTCAATAGAGGCTTCGCTGCGTCAACTGGAGTTGAATGCAGCGCGCCGTTGCTTACAATGGACGGCTCGAACTGTGGCGCAATGCGTGCTGCAATCTGGTTTACGTGGATAATGCTCATCCGCTCGCCCCGCTTCCGCGTCGATCAATACGTTAAATCGCCGATACATGAGCTTGCACACGCACCTACGTTTCTAACGTGTTACGTCTACTAGCGCACATGCGCGTGTGTAGCTCACATATTCCGCCTGTACTCCCCACCCACATCGTACAGCGCGTGGCTGATCTGCCCCAGCGAGTGGGTCTTTACCGCCTGCATCAGGGCTTCGAACACGTTTTTGCGTTCGCGCGCAGTGTCCTGCAGGTACTTGAGGCCATGACCATCGCGGGTTTTGGGCTTGGGCAGTTCGGTCGCGCCGATCTCGCTGGCGTGGTCGGTTTCGCCTGATGGCGCAAACCGGTTGCGGGCCTGCTTGAAGGCTTCAACGTTGGCGATCTGTTCGCGCTTCTCGTCCGGGGTCGAACGGATCAGCTTGATCTTGGTGGCGACTTCGCCGGCATGTTCCTTGGGCAGGAAGGTGTTGACGCCGATCAGCGGCAGCGAGCCGTCGTGTTTCTTGCCCTCGTAGTACAAGGACTCTTCCTGGATCTTGCCGCGCTGGTACATGGTATCCATGGCGCCGAGCACGCCGCCGCGCTCGCTGATGGCTTCGAACTCCTTGTACACGGCTTCCTCGACCATGTCGGTCAAGCGCTCGATGACGTAGCTGCCCTGCCACGGGTTTTCGTTGAAGTTCAAGCCCAGCTCGTGGTTGATGATGAGCTGGATGGCGACCGCGCGGCGCACCGATTCTTCGGTTGGGGTCGTGATGGCTTCGTCATACGCGTTGGTGTGCAGCGAATTGCAGTTGTCGAACAGTGCGTACAGCGCCTGCAGCGTCGTGCGGATGTCGTTGAACTGGATTTCCTGCGCGTGCAGCGATCGGCCCGACGTCTGGATGTGGTACTTCAGCATCTGGCTGCGGGCGGAGGCGCCGTAGCGCTCGCGCATCGCGCGCGCCCAGATGCGCCGCGCGACGCGGCCGATCACGCTGTATTCCGGGTCCATGCCGTTACTGAAGAAAAACGACAGGTTGGGCGCGAAGTCGTCGATCCGCATCCCGCGCGCAAGGTAGTACTCGACGATGGTGAAGCCGTTGGACAGCGTGAACGCGAGCTGCGAGATCGGGTTGGCGCCGGCTTCGGCGATGTGGTAACCCGAGATCGAGACCGAATAGAAATTGCGCACCTTGTGATCGACGAAATACTGCTGGATGTCGCCCATCATGCGCAGCGCGAATTCGGTTGAGAAGATGCAGGTGTTCTGCGCCTGGTCTTCCTTCAGGATGTCGGCCTGCACGGTGCCGCGCACGGTTGAAAGCGTGTGCGCCTTGATCTTTTCATAGGTTTCGACATCGACCAGCTGGTCGCCGGTGACGCCGAGCAATGCCAGTCCCAGGCCATCGTTGCCCTCGGGCAAGTCACCGTGGTACCGCGGCTGGGGCTTGCCGTGCATCAGCTCGGCAATCTTCTTCTCGGCCGCCGCCCAGCGGTCGGCGTCTTGCTTCAGGTATTTCTCGACCTGCTGGTCAATCGCGGTGTTCA
The DNA here is from genome assembly GCA_004299555.1 of Rhodanobacteraceae bacterium. GTDB lineage: Bacteria > Pseudomonadota > Gammaproteobacteria > Xanthomonadales > Rhodanobacteraceae > 66-474. Next base: position 64,678 of record SCQU01000021.1, on the reverse strand, counting down.
TGAACATCGCGAGGATCATCGGCGCGGGGCCATTGATGGTCATCGACACCGAGGTTTTCGGATCGCACAGGTCAAACCCCGAATACAGCTTTTTCATGTCGACCAGCGTTGCGATGCTGACGCCGGAGTTGCCGACCTTGCCGTAGATGTCGGGGCGCTCGGCCGGATCTTCGCCATACAGCGTGACCGAATCGAATGCGGTCGAAAGCCGCTTGGCCGGACGCCCATGCGACAGGTAGTGGAAGCGCCGGTTGGTACGCTCGGGCGTGCCCTCGCCCGCGAACATGCGCGTCGGGTCTTCGCCGGAACGCCGGTACGGATACACGCCGCCGGTGTAGGGATAGGCGCCCGGCAGGTTTTCCAGCAGGAGGAACTTCAGCTGCTCGCCCCAGTCAGCGGTGGTCGGCGGCGCGATCTTCGGCACCTTTTCGTGCGACAGGGTTTCGCGGTAGTTGTCGACCCTGATGGCCTTGCCGCGCACGGTGTATTCGTTGAACTCACGCAGCACCGCTTCGCGGCGCGCCGGCCACGCGCGCAACAGGTCGATGGCGTCGTTGGAAAGTTCCTTGAGGGCTTCGTTGTAGCGCTGGCGCAGCAGCAGCAGGCTGCGGTCGGCATTGGGCGCGCTGGTGCCGATGTGCGACAGGAGGTCCGTGGACGGGTAGCTTTCCAGCGGGTGCGGCAGCTTCCGGTCTTCCAGATCCTTCAGCGACTCGTAGTAGTGCTGCGCCTTGGCCGCGGCCGCGGCCATGCTTTTGGCATCGGCATTGATCGAACGCCCCTGCTCGGCAATCTCGGCAAGGTAGCGCACGCGCTTGCCCGGAATCAGCACCGTGGCACGCGGTTCCTTGAGCGTGGTGTCAATCTGCGGGTTGAAGTCGCAATGCGTGGCTTCTCCCCTCTCCCCTCGGGAGAGGGGTTGGGGGTGAGGGTACGAACCTCGCGCAGGACCCGTACCCTCACCCTCGGTCCCGTCGCGCGGCTGCGCCGCGCCACCCCCAGCCCTCGCTTCTTGCGCTCGGGCGTTCGCAGCGTCGCGATCTGCCACCGGCAGATCGCCGACGTCGCTGCTCACCCCGGCGGGAGAGGGATGCAAAGCGGCGTCGACTGGAGAGCGCAGCGAATCTGCGCCAGAAGCCGGTTGCAAAACCTTCTCGCGCAGCAGCCGGCACAGGTTCACAAACATCCAGGTGACGCCCGGGTCGTTGAACTGGCTGGCGATGGTCGGGTACACCGGCACATCCTCGTCGGCCACCTTGAACGCGGTGTGGTTGCGCTTCCACTGCTTGCGCACGTCGCGCAGCGCGTCTTCGGCACCGCGCCGGTCGTACTTGTTGAGGACAATCAGCTCGGCGAAGTCGATCATGTCGATCTTCTCGAGCTGGCTGGCCGCACCGTAGTCGCTGGTCATGACGTACACCGGAAAATCGACCAGGTCCACGATCTCGGTGTCGGCCTGACCGATGCCGGCGGTCTCGACCATCACCAGGTCGAACGGCATGGATTTCAGAAACCCGATGCAATCGTGCAGCACCGCATTGGTGGCCACGTGCGCGCGCCGCGTCGCCATCGAACGCATGAACACGCGGTGGCTGCGCAGCGCATTCATGCGGATGCGGTCTCCCAGCAGCGCGCCGCCGCCCTTGCGGCGGGTGGGATCGACCGCCAGCACCGCGATGCGCATGTCGGGAAACGAGTGCAGGAAACGCAGCAGCAGCTCATCGACCACGGATGACTTGCCCGCGCCGCCGGTACCGGTCACGCCGATGACGGGCGCCTGGCCGCCCTTGGCGCCGGCCCACTGCTTGCGCAGCATCTTCAGCGCGGACTCTGAAACCGCACCGTCTTCCAGCGCGGACAACATCCGGCCGACGCTGATTTCATCGTCGATGTCAGGCTGCCCGAGTTGCGGCTTGGCACTGGCGGCCGCATGGCCGGCGCGTCCGCGCCGCGCGCGCTGCATCACGTCTTCAATCATGGGCACGAGGCCCATGTGCATGCCGTCGTTCGGGTGGTAGATGCGCTCGACGCCGTAGGCTTCAAGCTGCTTGATCTCTTCCGGGGTAATGGTGCCGCCGCCGCCGCCAAACACGCGGACGTGCGCCGCGCCACGCTCCTTCAGCATGTCCACCATGTACTTGAAGTACTCGATGTGGCCGCCCTGGTAGCTCGACAGCGCGATCGCATCGGCGTCCTCCTGCAGCGCGGCGCGCACCACGTCTTCCACCGACCGGTTGTGGCCGAGGTGGATGACTTCGGCACCCTGCGACTGGATGATGCGGCGCATGATGTTGATGGCGGCATCGTGGCCGTCGAACAGGCTGCCGGCGGTGACAAAACGCAGCGGCGTCGCATCAGCCTGGGCAGCGTGCGGGGTAAGCTCAATGGCGGTCTGGTTCATTCCTTTATTCTAACGCGCACTGAATGCCAAACCCGACGCTATGTGAATGAATGGCCGGTGAAACTCGCGAACCGGTGAAGCGCGCAACTACCATCAAGCCAGGCCGAGGTCGGGCCGCCATGAGGGAGGCAATCAATGCACACGCGCCATCTTGCACTCATCGCAGCACTCGGGCTCGCCGCAGGCGGCCTTGGCGTTTACGCGCCAACCGCCGGCGCCCAGGTCAGCATCGGCATCACTGTCGGCACACCGCCGCCGCCGGTGCGTTACGAGGTCGTGCCGCCGCCCCGCCCGGGCTACGTCTGGGCACCGGGCTACTGGACCTGGAGCGGCGCGCGCTACGTCTGGGTTGGCGGCATCTGGCACCGCGCGCGGCCGGGCTATGTCTACTATCACCCGCGCTGGGCGCGTGATGGCAATCACTGGGTCATGCGCGGCGCCTACTGGGGACGCGACCCGCACTGGCGCGGTCCGCATCACGACAATGGCCACCACCACGGCTGGTACAAGGATCACGGCGACCACGGTCATGGGGATGACGATCATGGCCACCACGGTCACGACCACGACGACTGACCGGCGCGACTGATTTCACGCGCTGCACATGCAGACCCGGTGCCGGAGCGCCGGGTCTGCGTGCATCTGCGCCGTCGCGGGGCGTGCGGTGTGCCCGCGGCGCCGCAATTCCGGCCGGCGGCCGACGCGCCGGCCCTGTCCGGGCAGGGCCGTCGCCGGTACACTTGGGCGTTGCAACGGCGCGGCGCGGTGAACACGCACCGGCCGCGATTCGTGTCGCGCTGGCGGCGTCCGCCGGCGCCCGTCCGCCGTCTCGGCCCCGATGCCGTGCGCAACTGGAGCAAGTTCCGATGATATTTGACGCCATCGCCACTACCGGCCACGAGCAGGTCGTCTTCTGCCAAAGCAAGGACGCGGGCCTGAAGGCCATCATCGCGATCCACAATACGGTGCTTGGCCCGGCGCTCGGCGGCCTGCGCATGTGGCCCTACAAGACCGACGAGGAAGCGTTGAACGACGCGCTGCGGCTGTCCCGGGCGATGACCTACAAGAACGCCGTGGCCGGACTCAACCTGGGCGGCGGCAAGGCGGTGATCATCGGCGATCCGGCCACCGACAAGTCCGAGGCGCTGTTCCGCGCGCTCGGGCGCTTCATCAATTCGCTGCACGGGCGCTACATCACGGCCGAGGACGTCGGCATCGACGTCAACGACATGGAATACGTCTACCGCGAAACCGAATACGTCACCGGCGTCCATCAGGTCCACGGCGGCTCGGGCGACCCCTCGCCGTTTACCGCGTTTGGCGCGCTGCAGGGCGTCATGGCCACGCTCAACTACAAGCACGGCAACGAGGACGTCGGCAAATACCGTTTTGCGGTGCAGGGCGCGGGCCACGTCGGCAGCGAATTCATCAAGCTGTTGCGCGAACAGGGCGCCAAGGTGTTCGTCACCGACATCAACAAGGACGCCGTGCAACGTTGTGTCGACGAGCATGGCTGCGAAGCGGTCGGCGTGGACGAGATCTACGACGTCGATTGCGACGTGTTCAGCCCCTGCGCGCTGGGCGGCACCATCAACGAGACGACGATCAACCGCATCAAGGCCCCGATCATCTGCGGCATCGCCAACAACCAGCTGTCGACCGACGCCATCGGCGACGAGCTGATGCAGCGCGGCGTGGTGTACGCACCGGACTACGCGGTCAACGCCGGCGGCGTGATGAACGTGTCGCTCGAAATCGACGGTTACAACCGCGAACGCGCGATGCGCATGATGCGCAGCATCTACTACAACGTCGGCCGCATCTTCCAGATCGCCGACCGCGACGGCATCCCGACCTACAAGGCCGCCGACCGCATGGCCGAAGAACGCATCAACGCGGTGGGCAAGATCAAGCTGCCAACGATGGGCACCGACAGCGCCCGCTTCCTCGGCCGGATGCGCGGACAATAACCGCCATGCAGCCCTTCAAGCTCGGCGAGGACATTGACCTTTTGCGCGACAGCGTGCGCGCGTTCGCGGACAAGGAAATAGCGCCGCGCGCCGACGCGATCGACCGCAACAACCAGTTTCCACACGACCTGTGGCGGAAATTCGGCGACCTCGGCCTGCTCGGCATTACCGTCGCACCCGAGGACGGCGGCAGCGGGATGGGGTTTCTCGCGCACCTGGTGGCGATGGAGGAAATCTCGCGTGCCTCGGGCTCGGTCGGGCTGTCCTACGGCGCGCATTCCAACCTGTGCGTCAACAACATCTTCCATAACGGCAACCCGGCGCAACGCAAGAAGTACATCCCGAAACTGTGCTCGGGCGAATTCGTCGGTGCCCTCGCGATGAGCGAACCCGGCGCGGGGTCGGACGTGGTCGGCTCGATGCAATGCAAGGCCGTGCGCAAGGGTGACCACTGGGTCGCCAACGGCACCAAGATGTGGATCACCAACGGCCCCGATGCCGACGTGCTGCTGGTGTACATGCGCACCGCCGACCGCAGCGCCGGCAGCCACTGCATCACGGCCTTCATCGTCGAAAAGGGCATGCCCGGATTCAGCGCGGCGCAGAAGCTCGACAAGCTGGGGATGCGCGGTTCCAACACCTGCGAACTGGTGTTCGAGGACTGCGAGATCCCCGACGCCAACCGCGTCGGTGAAGTCAACGAAGGCGTGCGGGTGCTGATGAGCGGCCTCGACACCGAGCGGCTGGTGCTGTCGGGCGGCCCGATCGGCCTGATGCAGGCCGCGCTCGATGAAGCCCTGCCCTATGTGCGCGAGCGCAAGCAGTTCAACGCGCCGATCGGCAGCTTCGAGATCATGCAGGCCAAGCTGGCCGACATGTACACCGCGCTGCAATCCTCGCGCGCGTACGCATACATGGTCGCGCGGGAATTTGACGCCGGCGTCAAGTCGCGCATCGACCCGGCCTCGTGCCTGTTCAACGCGTCATCCAACGCGGTACAGGTTGCGCTGGAGGCCATCCAGGCGCTGGGCGGCAACGGTTACATCAACGAATTCCCGACCGGGCGCATCCTGCGCGACGCCAAGCTGTATGAGATCGGCGCCGGCACCAACGAGATCCGCCGCATGTTGATCGGACGCGAACTGTTCTACGGCAACGCCTGATGCCAAGGCTTCCGCGCTAACGCGCGGGTGACTTTTATTTCGGCACGCAATCTCCTATTGCGCCGGTGGCGGTGATCTCCACAACATCCGGTTGTCTCGACGGCCCTTGCCGCTTGTCGATTCGATCACGCGCCGGCGTGAACTCCTGCATCCCTGCAGTCGAACATGCGCGCCTTGCTCGCGCGATCGTCTACGCAACCGCGGTACCGCCAACGGCACCGTTTTCGCTCCGTTCCCGGCGATCGAAGCACCACCGCGGGTTGCGATATCCCAGGTCGGGGATGACCAGCAACGCAGCGGAGTTTCTCCCCCGCGCCGTTGCATGGCGCCGCGGCGCACAGCCGAACGGCAGGGCAAGCGCCGCATGTTCGAGCACACGGATGTGCGAGTTCGGCGCGGCTGCCGTTCGGCGAGCGCCAAGGGTAGTCAAGCCGACACGACGTCGGCTTGACCGTCATGCCCGGCGCAGTGGTCTTTGGTGACTTTCTGCCGAAACAGAAAGTCACCCGCGCGCCCGGGAGGCGCGCGGAAAAAGACAGGGACGTCGTCGCATCGACCATACAGCGACCGAAACGGCTCCTGCGAAAAGCTATCGAAGCGGCGGTGCCGCAGTCAGAACGCCACGGCCCCCTGCAGCATCACGCTGTCCGCTTGCTGGCGCTGGCCCTGTTCGCGCATGTAGCCCAGACGCAGGTTGAAGCTGCCGGTGGGCCACAGCGTCAAGCCCGCGCGCAGGACCGACTCATTGCGCGACAAGCCGACACCGCTGACCGGCATCCAGTTGTCAAACCCGGTAAAGCTGGCATCGAATACGTCGCCGTACTGGTGCATGGCGTGCCGCCACGCCGCACTGCCATCGAACTGCATCCACATGCCGTTGCCAAGGCGCCAGTTGCGCTGCGCCCGCATGCCGAGCCCGGCTTGCGTACGCCCTACCGCGCGGGCATCTGCCATCAGGCCAAATCCATAACCGCCCTGCTCGGCAAACGCGCCCTGGTGCAGGCGCTGGTAGCGCAGGTCCGCAAAAGGCGTCAGCTGCAACCCGGCCGCACGGAAGTGGTAGCCGGCTTGCACCGATCCCGCGACATAGCTGCCGCTGACGCGGCTGCCAACGGGCGCGGCCAAACTGCCCAGCAGCAACAGCCGCTGCATGTCTTCGTGGAACTGCCCGCCGCCGACCTGTGCCAACGCATACCAAGGTCCCTGCACGATGCCGCCGTAGACGGTCGCGTGTTCGGCCCAGGTCTGGCTGTGATCCCACGCGGCATCGAGCTGCCCGTAACCCCGGCTTACCCCTGCCGCGTAACCCAGCAGCGCATGCGTGCCCACCGGCACGTCGGCGCCGGCAAGGCTGCCGCTCGAGCGGAAGGTCGCGCCCGCATAGCCGTCCCGCTGCAGGTCACCCTGCGCGCCGAGGTTTGCATACCAGACACCGGGTTTCGTGCGCCCCGCCAGCAGGCCATCGAAATGTTCAGCCAGCGCGTTGTCACCCGCATCCATGCTGTCAAACAACATGGCGGCACTCGCGGCGTGCAATTGACCGGAAAGGCTTTGCAGGGTGGCGCGCGCCGATGCCGCAGTCTGGGCATGCTGGATGGCGCCCGCGCCCTGCAACTCGGCCGGCGCGACGCTTCCGCCCATCGCCAGTGTCGAATCGATCGCATCGAAACCACTTTGCACCCGTTTGGCCGCCACGGTCGAAGCCGGGTCGGTGATGGCCATGGCCTGCGCGGCCGCGGTGATCTTGAGGCTGCTGGTGTTCAGCCACACCGTGGTGGGTGAATATTGGACGGACGTGCCGAGAAACACCCCCGGCGAGAGGGTCATTTGTGCAAAAGTACCGTTTACGCCAGCCATCGCCGTCAGCACATCCTGGTGACTGGTTACGACGTAGCCCTGGTCCGCGCCGAGGATATCGAGGGTGCCGGCGATGTCCGCCTCGCCCTGCACGCCAAGCACCGAGCCGAGACTTACCGCCAGCGTTCCGGAGCTGGTCTGGGTATAGTTGAGCCCGATGCTGGTATCACCCCCCTTCACGACGACCGTACCGGAATTCGTGAGCGACGTCCCCACGCCGGGCACCGCGTCCAGCGTTCCACCCGCACCGACCGTGACATTGCCGGGCAACGCATGGGCCGCCTGCAGGGAGCCGCCCAGCACCTGGGTGCCGCCGGCGTAGGTATCGGTGCCCGCCAGCACCAGCGTGCCGGTGCCGTTCTTGACCAACCCGCCCGCACCGGAAATATCGTTGCTCCAGGTGGACGTGAGGTTGTCGAACGCGACCGACACGTTTCCCCAGTTGAACTGCGCGGGCCCCTGCACGGCCCGGCCGACATCCAGTTCACCGTAACCGAAGGTGGCATTGGGTTGCGACCCGCCCAGCGGATCGGCGGTCCCCAGGAGCGTCTGCCGCACCAGGTCGTTGGTGAAATACGGAAACGCCTGCCATACCAGAGCCGCCGCACCGGTGACCTGCGGCGCGGCCAGCGACGTGCCGGACACGATCCAGTACGTCGGGTCGGCCGTACTCGCCGTGGTGTCCTTGTCCAGCACGATCACATCGCCGGGCGCTGCCAGGCAGTAGTCCATGGCGACGCCGCACCGGTTGGAATAACTGGCAAGCTGGGTCGGGTGGTTGCTGTCGACCGCCACCACCGTCAGCCAGCCCTTCTCAAGATCGGGCGCAACGCTTGGCAACGCGGCAATGGTGCTGGGGTTGGCTTGTGAATCATTGCCCGCCGCAAACACCACCAGTCCGCCCTGCTGATTGACGAACGGACTGTAGGCGGCGTCGAACGCCTGATTGACGCTGACGTCGCCGGTATCCCAGGTAATGCCGCCCCAGGAATTGTTCATCACCTTGACCCCCGAGCCGATCAACTGCTGGTTGACCTGCCCGAAGAACGTCGCGTCGGCCGCCGTCACGGTGCTGGGCGGGGTGCTGCCGTTGTCGTCGGGAGCGTTGTCGTCAATGATGCGCGCGGAGACCAGGCTCGCGCCCGGCGCGATCCCGCCCGGGAACTGCCGGAACGACGTCCCCGCAGCGATCTCGGAGACCCAGGTGCCGTGCCCGACCACGTCATCGATGCTGGTGTTGTTGGTGCCCGGATCAACGTCGATGTATTCCTTGCTGACGCGCCCGGCCACCGTCGGATTGCTGCGCATGATGCCGCTGTCGACCACGCCAATCGTGACGCCTTGGCCGGTATAGCCCGCCGTGTGCGCCGCGTAGGTGTTGGTGATGGCCAGCTGCGCATCCAGCGGCGGCTGCGGCGCCGTGCTCGCGGGCGGTGGTGTGGACGCGGGCGGCGGTGCGGGTGGCGGCGCGACCGGTGGCGCGGGCGTCGCCGGCGCCGGGCGAATCGACCCGCCACCGCCGCCGCCGCAGGCTGCCAGTCCACCGGCCAACAGGCACACCAACAGCCATCGGGCCTTGCACCACGCCACGCGCCGCGCGTCCACCATGTTCAGGTTCCCCATCCGTCGTGCAAGTTGCCCGCATTTTGCACCAGCACCCCTTGGCGTAGCCAGCGGTCGTTTGCGGCGACGCAGCATGCAACGCATAATCAGGGGTCAAAACCTCGCTGGAGCCTCCCATGTCCGACATCGTCATCGCTGCTGCCAAACGCACGCCCATTGGTGCGTTCCTCGGCCAGTTCACCGGTTTTCCCACCCCCAGGCTCGGCGCCGCCGCGATTGCCGCCGCACTGCAGCAATCAGGGATCGCGCCGGCGGACGTCAGTGAAGTCCTGATGGGCTGCGTGTTGCCGGCCAACCTGGGCCAGGCGCCGGCACGCCAGGCCGCACTGGCCGCCGGCCTGCCGGCAGCGGTCGGCTGCACGACCTTGAACAAGGTATGCGGTTCGGGAATGAAGGCCATCATGCTGGGGCACGACATCATCAAGGCCGGGTCTGCCAGCGTCGTCGTCGCCGGTGGCATGGAGTCCATGACCAACGCGCCACACATGGCCGCGGTACGCACCGGGCTGCGCCTGGGCGAGGGCAAGCTGATCGACCACATGATGTGGGACGGGCTGACCAACCCCTACGACGGCAAGTCGATGGGCCTGTTCGCCGAGCAATGCGCGGACAAGTACCACTTCACGCGCGCCGCCCAGGACGCCTTCGCGACCGAATCGGTACGCCGCGCGCAGGCCGCCGTGAAGGACGGTGCGTTCGCGGACGAGATCACCACGGTCACCGTGCCCACCCGCAAAGGCGAAGTGCGGGTGTCGGTGGATGAAACCCCCGGCAAGGTCGACCCGGCCAAGATCCCCAACCTCAAGCCCGCCTTCCGCAAGGAAAACGGCACCGTCACCGCCGCCAGTTCATCGAGCATTTCCGACGGCGGCGCGGCGGTGGTGTTGCTGTCGGCCGACGATGCCAGGGCGCGCGGCGTCAAGCCGCTGGCACGCATCGTGGCCCACGCCACCCACTCGCAGGAACCGGAATGGTTCACCACGGCGCCGATCAGCGCCGTCAAGGGCGTGCTGGAAAAGACCGGCTGGAAGGTCGGTGACGTTGACTTGTTCGAAATAAACGAGGCCTTTGCCGTGGTGGCGATGGCGGCGATGCACGACCTTGGCATCCCGCACGCAAAGCTCAACGTACACGGTGGCGCCTGCGCGCTGGGCCACCCGATCGGCTGCACCGGCGCGCGCATCGTGGTGACGCTGCTGTACGCGATGCTCCACGCCAACGCCAAGCGCGGCGTCGCATCGTTGTGCATCGGCGGTGGCGAAGCGACCGCGGTAGCCCTCGAGCTGCTCTGACACGCCGCGGCCTTGCGCACACACGATTGCACAAGCCGCGCCGCCACCCGGGCGCCAGAGTGTTAGAGTGTGTGCCGCTGTATAGCGCAGCCGCTTGCGCGGCTGTCAAACGCCAATTCCAGGAGATTTGCAATGAAACCGATCCGTACCGTACTTGCGACCGCCGTCGCGGCCGCAATGGTTTTGTCATTGTCAGCCTGCAGCAACTCGGGCAACTCAGGTTCCACCGCCGCCAGCGGCACGCCCGCTGCCTCGGCCACGGCAGCGCCAGCGCCGGCAGAAACCGCGCCGGCAGCTTCCGCGGCCACCGCCGCAGCACCGGCGTCGGCCAGCACGGCGCCAGCCTCCGCGGCCACGGCAGCCACCAACTGGTTCGGCGGCCCGGTCTACACCGGCGCACCCGACCTTGCGGCAACCGCTGCACTGGTCAAGGCCGGCGGCGGCGCCGCCCACTTCAGCTTCTCCAAGGCGCTGGTGTCGATGCTGGGCGAAAAGACCGTCAATGCGGAAGTTGCCAAGCTCACCAAGCAGTATGGCAAGCAGGATGTTGACACCTTCGTCAACGGCATGACCTTTGCCGTCGACGACGCACTGAAGCGTGCGACCGAGCAAGGCGTCAAGCTTCCGGCACCGGCCGACGTCAGCGGTACCAAGCTCGCCGGGGCACTGGTCACGGCAGGCACGACACCGGATGGCACCTTCTGGTCCGGGTACATGTTCGACAAGGCCATCTCGCACGCGCTGCACAACCAGGTCATGGCGGATATCGACGCCAAGGACGGCCACGCGGCTGACGAAACCACCCACAAGCTCCTGAACCAGGCCATGTATGACGTGGCGCAGGCGCTGGGTCAGAAGAACGTGAAGCTCGCATCGCTCCACTGATCGACTGCCATCGCGACGCAACGGGCCGGCCTTTCGCCGGCCCGTTGCGCATCTACGCCGGCGTAACTTTCCCTGAACGCCAGGCTGACACCCATGGCACCAAGCTGGCGAACGCGGCCTGAACGCGCCGCACACGCCACCACTGACAACGCTGGCTTTGGGAAGCAACAAGTTGTCTAATACCGCGGCCACGTCTGTGGCAAACCACGGCCTATTCCAGGAGATCTCCAATGAAGTTCAACCGTACCATTCTTGCGGTCGCAGTCGCCTCCGCGATGGTTCTGTCCCTGTCCGCTTGCAGCAATTCGGGCAGCGACCAGTCCGCCGCCGACCAGGCGCAGAATGCCGCCGCCGCGGTGTCTTCGGCTGCCAGCAGCGCTGCCCAGGCTGTGGGTTCGGCAGCGGATGCCGCCACTTCGGCCTCGACCGCCGCACCGGCCGCCTCGGCTGCAGCTCCGGCTGCATCCGACGCTGAAGCGCCTGCCGCCAGCGGCTCTGCAGAAGCCCCGGCTTCCAGCGCCGAAGGCGCAGTGGCAGCCGTCAAGGACGCCGCCAACAAGGCGCAGCAGGCCGGCACCAAGGTCGCGGACGCGGCCAACAAGGCCAAGGGTGCGGTTGCCGCGCACTGATTGACACGCAGCATCGTGTTGCAAACCGAAACCGGCCGCCTCGCGCGGCCGGTTTTTTTGGATCGTGAGGGACCGCCGATAGAATGAGGGTTTCGCGCGCAGTGGCGCATCACGGAACCCACCATGCCCGTCATTACCAGTCACCTCGACACCAGAAGCGAATCCTTCCGGGACAGCGCTGCGCACCTGCGCAAGCTCACCGACGAGCTGGATGCCGAGCTGACGCGCACCGCGCAGGGTGGTGGGGAAAAGGCCCGCGCCAAGCACGTCGCGCGCGGCAAGCTGCTGCCGCGCGAGCGCATCCGCGCCCTGCTCGATCCGGGCTCGCCGTTTCTCGAACTCGCGCCGCTGGCTGCGCACGGCATGTACGACGGCGTAGCCCCTGCGGCCGGACTCATCACCGGGATTGGCCGCGTCCACGGCATCGAGGTCATGGTCGTCGCCAACGATGCGACCGTCAAAGGCGGCACCTATTTCCCGATCACCGTGAAGAAGCACCTGCGGGCACAGGAGGTGGCGCTGGAGAACCGCCTGCCCTGCATCTATCTGGTCGACTCCGGCGGCGCGTTCCTGCCGCTGCAGGACGAAGTGTTCCCGGACAAGGAACACTTCGGCCGCATCTTTTACAACCAGGCACGGATGAGTGCGCTGAACATCCCGCAAATCGCGGTGGTGATGGGCTCGTGTACCGCGGGCGGGGCGTATGTGCCGGCGATGTGTGACGAAGCCATCATCGTCAAGCACGAGGGCACCATCTTTTTGGGCGGGCCGCCGCTGGTCAAGGCCGCGACCGGTGAAATTGTCGACGCGGAAACCCTGGGGGGTGCCGACGTGCACACGGCCATTTCCGGTGTCGCTGACCACTTTGCCGAAAACGATGCCCACGCGCTCAGCATTGCACGTGACATTGTCGCGAGCCTCAACCGCAAGAAAACCATGCCGCTGGCACTGACCGAGCCTTGCGAACCGAAATATCCGCCGGAGGAACTTTACGGTGTGATCCCGGCGGACACGCGCCGGCCATTTGACATCCACGAGGTGATCGCGCGCATCGTCGACGCGTCCGAATTCCACGAGTTCAAGGCACGCTACGGCAAGACGCTGGTCACGGGCTTTGCGCACATCCACGGCTACCCGGTCGGGATCGTCGCCAACAACGGCATCCTGTTTTCCGAAAGCGCCCTCAAGGGCACCCATTTCATTGAACTGTGCAACCAGCGCAATGTGCCGCTGGTGTTCCTGCAGAACATTACCGGTTTCATGGTGGGCAAGAAGTACGAACAGGCCGGTATCGCCAAGGACGGCGCCAAGATGGTGACCGCGGTCGCGTGCTCGCACGTGCCAAAGTTCACCGTGGTGATCGGCGGCAGTTTTGGTGCGGGCAACTACGCGATGTGTGGCCGTGCCTACGGCGCGCGTTTCCTGTGGATGTGGCCGAACGCGCACATCAGCGTGATGGGCGGTGAACAGGCCGCGTCGGTACTGGCAACGGTCAAGCGCGACGGCATCGAGAAGCGCGGCGGCACCTGGTCAGCGGACGAGGAAGCCGCGTTCAAGGCCCCCATACGCGAGCAGTACGAACGCCAGGGCAGCGCCTACTATTCCAGCGCCCGCCTGTGGGATGACGGCATCATCGACCCGGCCGATACCCGCCGCGTGCTGGGCCTTGCGCTGTCGGCGGCCATGAACGCACCGATCGAACCCGAGCCCTACGGCGTGTTCCGGATGTAACCAGACCGCCGCATTCACGCGGCCGGCACGGTGCGCACCGAGGCCTTGGGCCGCGCCGCACGCTGCCGGTGTTGCGTGGCCATCCGGCGTGACACCATCCGCATGCCGACGACAAGGGCGATGAAGGTCACGGCCCAGAACACCAATTGCATTCCAGCCGGACGCGCTTCATACCCGGTAAGGATATGCACCGCCTGGCCGACGATCGAGCCGTCCGTGAGCAGCCACGAGGTATTCCAAAGCTGGTTGCCCCACGCCGGCAAGAGGTTGGCCTGCAGCAGGAAGCCCGCCGCCGAAGACGCCAATCCGGACGCCAGGATCACCAGCATCCAGTTGGTGGCGCTGAAGAAATAGCGGATCGGAATACGCAACAGGCCAAAGTACAGCGCAAAACCGACACCCACGCCGCCGGCCAGCCCCACCGGGACACCCGCCAGGAATCCGGCCTCGTTGGCACCGCCCGCGGCCATGCCGAACAGGAACAGCACGATCTCGGAACCCTCGCGCATCACCGCCAGCGCAACCACCACCAGCAACACCACGACGGAGCTCGACCCCGCCTTCACCGAATCGGTGACCTGCTGCATGTGCTGCACCATCTCCTTGCCGTGGCTGGCCATCCAGGTGACATGCCAGCCGATCATCACCACCGCGGTCAGCAATACCACCGCCTCGAACACTTCCTGGCCAATGCCGCCAAGCGAGCCTTCGATGAAGCCCATGCACAAGGCCACGATGCTGGCGCCCAGCACCCCGAGTGCGATGCCGCCCCCGATGAACACCCGGCGGCGCGGGACACCACGCGTGGCTGCCGCGACCACGGTCACGATCAGTGCCGCTTCCAAAACCTCGCGAAACACCAGAAGGGCTATACCAAGCATGCAGCGTCACTCCACGACCAGGACACCCGTGGTGGCATGGTCGAAATCGTCGTAGAACTTGTAGGTGCCCTTGTCGAGCGGGCCGATGAACACCGCGATCGTGGAGTTGGGCAACACGATCTTTTCGCGGTTGAAGTCGGTGCTTTCAAACTCGGACGGGGTCGGGTTGTGATTGGTCACCAGTACCTTGAACTTGGTGTTGGCGGGCACCTTGAGCGTCGCCGGTTCGAACTTGTGGTTCTGCAGGGCAAGGTGAAACTCGGGCATCGCCGCGGCGTGGGCCGTGAAAGCCACCGCGGACGCGCCCATGAACAACACCAGCGGCAACCACGACCAACGCATTGCTGAACTCCACGGCCAGCTACAATTCAGTAGCAAATGCTAATCGTTCGCATTTGTTGATGCAACCCTGCGCGCGGGCGGCGGCCGCAACGGCGATGCGCGGCCAAGCGTTTTCCCGACGGCGAGGTTATCCTTCCAGTTTTGACTGGCACTGGACATGGAAGCAACCATTCGGCTGGAACGCAGCGGCGGCCTGGCCACGCTGACCCTGAACCGGCCCGAGGTACACAACGCCTTCGACGCGGCCCTGATCGCCGAGGCCACCACCGCGCTGCAATCGCTTGGGCGCGACCGCGGCGTCCGCGCGCTGGTGGTGACGGGTGCCGGCGCGACGTTTTCGGCCGGCGCCGACCTCAACTGGATGCGGCGCATGGTGCAGGCGAGCGCCGAGGCCAATCGCGATGACGCACTGCGGCTCGCCAACTTGCTGCGCACGTTGCAATTTTTCCCCAAACCCACCCTCGCGCGCGTCAACGGATCGGCGTACGGCGGTGGCGTTGGCCTGGTCGCATGCTGCGATATCGCCATCGGGATCGAAGGCGCCAAATTCGCGCTGTCGGAAGTCAAGCTCGGGCTGGTGCCGGCGACGATCGCACCCTACGTCGTTGCGGCCATCGGACCGCGGCAGGCACGCCGCTTGTTCGTCAGCGCAGAAATTTTCGACGCCACCGAGGCTGCGCGCATCGGCCTGCTGCACCTGTGTGTTGCACCCGGCGAGCTGGACGCCGCGCTCGACCGGCAACTGCATTTCCTGGCCAAGGGCGGTCCGATCGCGCAGCATGAGGCCAAACAACTGGCCCTGCGGACCGCCGGCATGACGCTGGAATCGTGCGCCGCCGTTGACGCTGCCAACGCCGGGTTGATCGCGCGCCTGCGCGTATCGCCCGAAGGCCAGGACGGCCTGGGGGCGTTTCTCGACAAGCACCCGCCCGTCTGGGCGCAGAGGTCTTCGTGATGACGCCTGACACACCCGCGTCCCCGGTGATCAACCTTGCCGATCTCGACGTTCGTCCGGCGCGCGCGGAGCGTGCGCCAGCCGGTGACCACGCAGACCAGTACGACACCCGTTGGGCGGCTATCGCGAGCCGGATCGGCGCGCGCAAGCTCGGCTACAACCTGACGGTCGTAGCGCCCGGCAAACGCAACTGCCCGTTCCACAGCCACCGTGCCGAGGAAGAAATGTTTTTCATTCTCGAAGGCACGGGTGAACTCCGCTACGGCGACAAGCGTTACCCGTTGCGGCGTGGCGACATCATCGCCTGTCCCAGCGGCGGCCCGGAGACCGCACACCAGATCATCAACACCGGTGCCAGCGAGATGCGTTACCTCGCACTGAGCACGCTCGCCCCCATCGAGGTGTGCGAGTACCCCGACTCCGGCAAGTTTGGCGTGTATGAAGACCAGCCATGGGACGAGGACGTCAGGCGCGAGCCCATGCGGCACCTCGCGAGGCGCGAGGACACGCGTGACTATTGGGAGGGTGAATAGTGTTCGAACGGGTATTGATCGCCAACCGCGGTGAGATCGCCTGCCGCGTGATTCGCACCTGCCGCCGGCTCGGCATCCACACCATCGCGGTGTATTCGGAGGCTGACCGGGATGCACAGCACGTTCGCCAGGCCGACGAGGCATGGCCGATCGGCGGATCGGAACCCGCCGACTCATACCTCGTCGGCACGCGGATCATCGAGGCTGCAAAAAAGTCCGGCGCCCAGGCGATCCATCCCGGCTACGGCTTCCTGTCGGAAAACACCGGTTTCTCGCGCGCCTGCATCGAGGCCGGAATCATCTTCATCGGCCCCGATCCCGAGAGCATCGAGGCCATGGGTTCCAAAGCCGCCGCCAAGCACCTCATGGCCAAACACGCGGTGCTGCTGGTACCGGGTTACGACGGCGACAATCAGGACAGCGCCTTCCTCGCCCGGCAAGCGCATGCCATTGGCTACCCGCTCCTGATCAAGCCGTCAGCCGGCGGCGGCGGCAAAGGGATGCAGATCGTACGTTCGGACGCCGAATTCCCGGCCGCGCTGGAAACCGCGCAGCGGGTGGCCAAGGCCGCCTTCGGCGATGCCTCGATGCTGCTCGAACGCTACATCGAACACCCACGCCACATCGAGTTCCAGATTTTCGGCGACCGCCACGGCCACGTCATCCATATCGGTGAGCGTGAATGCTCATCGCAACGGCGCTACCAGAAGGTGCTGGAGGAAACGCCATCCCCGTTTCTGGATGACGCCCGGCGCGCGGCCATGGGCGCCGCCGCGGTTGCGGCCGCCAGAGCCGTGAAGTACGTCGGTGCCGGTACGGTCGAGTTCGTGGTCGGGCCCGCCGGTGACTTCCACTTCATGGAGATGAATACGCGCCTGCAGGTGGAACACCCGGTCACCGAGATGACGCACGGCATCGATCTGGTCGAGTGGCAGCTGCGGGTCGCCAACGGTGAGCCGCTGCCGCTCACGCAAGAGCAGGTGGTGTCGCGCGGCCACGCCATCGAAGTGCGGCTGTACGCCGAAGACCCGGATCACGGATTCCTGCCCGGTTCGGGCAAGCTCACCCACCTGCAATTGCCGCCCGCATCCGCACGCCTGCGGCTCGACGGCGGGGTGATCGAGGGCGATACCGTCACGATCTTCTACGACCCGATGATCGCCAAGATGATCGTGTGGGATACCGACCGGCCAGCAGCGTTGCAGCGCATGCGCGAGGCGCTGGCGCAGACCGAAATCGCGGGCCCAAAATCCAACGTCGCCTTCCTGGAGCGCCTGGTACGGCATCCGGCGATCATCGAACACCGGATCGACACCGGCTACATCGACCGGCATCTGGACCAATTCATCGCCGGCGGCAGCGAAGCCGGCGCGCGCACGGTATTGGCGGCCGCCACCGCGGCACTGCTGCACGACGAACGGCATACCGCCGGTACCGCCGCCGACCCGTACTCGCCGTGGAAGACCACGGACGCCTGGCGCATCGGTCACCCGGGCAAGCGCGTGATCGCCCTTGCACGCGGCGACCACCGGCACGAAATCGAGGCCTGGGGCCACGCCGGCCACTACCGGCTGCGGTACGAAGACGCCGCATGCAGCGTGGACGGCGCCCGCTGGGATGGCCGGGTGCTCGACGCGCGCTTTGACGGCCAGGCCATGCGCATCCACGCACGTGCCGACGCCACGCGCGTGCTGGTGCATGCGCCCGACGGCATCCGCTGGAGCTTCCAGCGCGCGCCCGCGTTCGCATGGGCGGCCAGCGACGCCGCCGGCGGCAACGAAATCGCCGCGCCGATGCCCGGCCGCATCGTGCTGGTCAAGGCCAAGCCCGGCGACACGGTCCAGGCCGGGCAGGAGCTGCTGGTGATGGAAGCGATGAAGATGGAACTGTCGCTGAAGGCGCCGCGCGCCGGCGTC
This sequence comes from Rhodanobacteraceae bacterium, assembly GCA_004299555.1. GTDB lineage: Bacteria > Pseudomonadota > Gammaproteobacteria > Xanthomonadales > Rhodanobacteraceae > 66-474. The sequence goes on along the minus strand of SCQU01000021.1, from coordinate 46,500 downwards.
ATCGCGAGCCTCTCCGCCGCGCCCGGTGACTTTGTCGAAGCGGACGCGGTGCTGGTGCGGTTTGCCGCCTAGCCGCAAGCGGGCTCAGTGTCCGCTTGCGATATCCACAAACCCCAGCGCACGCCGCAGCGGATTCAGCAGCGCGCCATAGCGCGGTGCGCGCGCGGTGTCATGCCGAAGCGGTTCGCGCACCTGCAGCGCGCTGGGCGAGCGCACCACGCGCGGGTTGGTGTCAAAGTCCAGACAGCCCGGTTGAAACGGCAGCCCGCAAAAGGCCAGCAACGCGCGTACGCTGCCCTCGGGGTCAGCCAGCAGGCCTTCGTAGCTTTGCGTGTAGACATGCTCCGGAAACAGCGCGAGCCACTGGCGCACGGCCCGGTCGCAGGCACCCCAATAGGCGCCCAGATCCACAAACCGGTGGGTCCAGCCCTGCCCGTCTGCGGTCATGTACTGGCGGTAGCACGAAAAACAGGTTTCCACCGGATCCCGTTGGCAGACGATGATCCTGGCCGCTGGCAACATCGCGCGGATCGCGCCGGCATGCAGCCAGTTGCCGGGCAGCTTGTCGGTGAAACAGGGCCGCTCACGCCGCCAGCGCGCGGTCCGCTCAAGGTACCTTGCGCCGAGCCGACGCCAGTCTGCCGGTGTCATTGATCCGGCCCAGTCCGGGTAGTGGCGCCCGCGCCGTTGCGACTCTTCCCGCAACACCTGCGGCAGATCGCGCAACTCGCCCGAGCCGTTGACCTGCGGATGGGATGCCAGCACCTGCTCGGTCAAGGTCGAGGCCGAACGCGGCAGGCCGACGATAAAAATGGCACCCTGCCCGAGCGCAGCGGCGCCGGCGGGCGGCGGCGCTGGCGCGCGCGCAAACGCGGTGAGCACCGCATCGACACCGCGCCCAAACGCGGCGCCGTCCCAAGGCTGCAACGCTTGCGCATGCGCGTGCGTTTCCTTGAGCACCCCCATCGCCTCCGGGTAGCGGCCAGACGCATCGAGCACGCGCGCGATCGAGAACCCGACCGCCACCCGGTCGCGCTCGCTGGCCGCCGGATCGTGCAGCACGGCTTGCATGGCGGGAATGTCGCCTGCACCAGGGCCGGCCGCCGGGATGCCAGCCAGGCCCCACCAGGCATCGCCGCACGCCGCGCACGCGGCCAGGATGCCGCGATATGCCGTCACCGCATCCTCAAGGCGCCCGCTGGACTTCAACAAGTCCGCCAGCTGCAGGCGCGCCCGCAGGTTGCCAGGCGCCAGTTCGACGGCCTTCCGCAAGGACGCTTCCGCCGCCTCAAACTGCACCGCGCGCACCTGCAGGACGCCAAGGTCATACCACCCGAGCGCAAGCTGCGGCTGCAACACGCAGGCACGCTGCAGCGCCGCCAGCGCCGCATCCAGCCGACCGGTGGCCGCCAGCTGGTTGCCCACCATGCAATACAGGAGCGCGTCGTCCGGGCGCAGCGCCAACGCGCGCTGGGCAGCATCCAGCGCGCCTGCATGATCGCCCAGCCGGCCACGCACGCCGGCCACCAGATGCAATACATCCGGATGCTCCGGGAACCGCCCGTGCAACTGGCCGGCGGCGATGCCTGCTTCACGCGGCTTGCCGGCCGCGAGTGCAGCAGTCGCACGCGCGTACTGCGCCTGCGCCGCAGCATCCAACCCTTGTATTCGTGCGGTCATGGCATCATTAACGCAGCAGAAGTTCGCATCCTGACGCCATCGTGGCGTACTGGCAAGATGCCGCGGCCACGCACCGCGCATGACCCCGCCAGCCAACGCCCGGCCGACCTTCAAAAACTGGACCACGCATGCTTCCCAACCACGTCCGCATCGTCGAAGTCGGCCCTCGCGACGGTCTGCAAAACGAGAAAACCATCGTCCCCACGGCGGTCAAGGTCGAATTGATCGACCGGCTGACGGCGTGCGGGCTGCAAACGATCGAAGCGACCAGCTTTGTCAGCCCCCAGTGGGTACCGCAGCTCGCGGATGCCGAAGACGTGTACGCGGGCATTACCCGCCGGCCGGGTGTCGACTATCCGGCGCTGGTGCCCAACATGCGTGGCTACGAGCGCGCGCGCGCGGCCGGTGTCACCAGCATCGCGGTATTCACCGCCGCCAGCGAAGCCTTCAACCAGAAAAACGTCAACGCCTCCATTGACGAATCGATCGAGCGCTTTCGCCCCGTGCTGGAACGCGCCCGCGCCGAAGGCGTCCGCGTGCGCGGGTACGTTTCCACCGTACTCGGCTGCCCCTACCAGGGCGACGTGCCCGTCTCGGACGTGGTGCGCGTGTCCAGGCGCCTGTACGAACTTGGCTGCGACGAAATCTCGCTCGGCGACACCATCGGCGTCGGCACGCCGGTCAAGGCGCGCGCGATGCTCCACGCGGTGGCGCAGGAAGTGCCGATGAAGGCGTTGGCCGTCCACTTTCATGACACCTACGATCAGGCACTGGCCAACATCCTTGCCTGCCTGGAAGAAGGCGTACGCGTCGTGGACAGTGCCGTATCGGGCACCGGCGGCTGTCCGTTCGCCAAGGGCGCCACCGGCAACGTCGCCAGCGAGGACGTCGCCTACATGCTGCACGGCATGGGTATCGAAACCGGGGTCGACCTCGACCAATTGGTCGCCACCGGATGGTGGCTGGCGCAGCAACTGGGCAAGCCGACCTCCAGCCGGGTGACGCGCGCGCGCATGGGCTCATGAGGATGGCTTCGGGTTTTCGGATTCGCCCGATCGAGCCGCGTGACGACGCGGCGGTCGCCGCCATCATCCGTACCGTGATGCCGGAATTTGGCGCGGGCGGTGCCGGTTTTGCGATCAGCGATGCGGAGGTTGACGCGATGAGTGCCGCCTACGCGCAGGCGCGCTGCGCGTACTTCGTGGTCGAGATCGACGGCAAGGTGGTTGGCGGCTGCGGGGTGGCCCCGCTGCAACACGGCGAACCCGACATCTGCGAACTGCGCAAAATGTATTTCCTGCCCCCGGCGCGCGGACTCGGTGCCGGCCACGCGTTGCTCACGCACTGCCTTGCGACCGCGCACGCCCTCGGCTTCAGGCGTTGCTATCTTGAAACCCTGACCGGCATGGACGCGGCCCAGCACCTGTACCGCCGGCACGGCTTCACGCCTCTGTGTGCGCCGCTCGGCAAGACCGGCCACCACGGCTGCGATCGCTGGTTCATTCGCGCCGTGTGACCTGCGCGCGCCGCGCACGCCGGGTAGCGGGTAGAATGACGGGCTCGTTTTCGCGGAGCCCATCCATGCAGCTTGCCCACTCCAGGGCCGTCATCACCGGCGGCGCTTCCGGCCTCGGTCACGCAGTCGCGCAGCACCTCGTCGCGCACGGTGGCCAAGTGGCGTTGTTCGATGTCAACGAAGAAAAGGGCCGCGCCGTTGTCAACGAGCTTGGCACAGCCGCGCATTTCTACCGGACCGACGTCACCAGCGAGGACAGCGTCACGGCCAACGTCGCGGCCGCACGCGATGCGCTGGGCGGGCTCAACTTCGTGATGAACTGCGCCGGCATCCTCGGCGCCGGACGGGTACTGGGCCGCGAAGGCCCGATGCAACTCGCGACCTTCCAGACGACGGTGATGGTGAACCTCGTCGGCAGTTTCAACGTCGCCAAGGCCGGCGCCGCGCTGATGCAGGCCAACCCGCCCGGCGAGGACGGCGAGCGCGGGGTGATCATCAACACCGCGTCCGTCGCGGCGTATGAAGGCCAGATTGGCCAGGCTGCGTATTCGGCATCCAAGGGCGGCATCGTCGGCATGACGCTGCCGATGGCGCGCGAACTCGCGCGCTTCGGCATCCGCGTGGTCACCATCGCGCCTGGCATCTTCTGGACGCCGATGGTCGATGGCATGCCGCCGCAGGTACAGCAATCATTGGCCGCGTCGATCCCCTTCCCCTCGCGCCTCGGCAAGCCGGAAGAGTTCGCGGCAACGGTCGCCTTCATCCTTGGCAACCGCTACGTCAACGGCGAGGTCATTCGCCTCGACGGCGCCACCCGGCTGGCGCCCAAATGAAAGCTTCCGAGGTCAAGAAAGGCAACGTCGTCGAACACGGCGACACGGTCTACCAGGTGCGCGACATCGAGCGCAGCGCGCCGACCGCACGCGGTGGCAACGTCACGTTCCGGTTCACCCTCTACTCGATCCCCGGTGGACGCAAGTTCGATCTCAGCCTGCGCGCCGACGATGAGCTGAAGGAAATGGAACTGGTACGGCGCGCCGCCAACTTTTCCTACAAGGATGGCGACGCGTTCGTGTTCCTGGACGCCGAGGACTACACCCCGTACGCGCTGGATCCCGATGTGGTCGGCGACAACGCGGCGTACATCATCGAAGGCGTCGAAGGCTATTACATACAACTGATCGAGGACGCGCCGGTTGCGCTGCTGGTGCCCAGCAGCGTTGCCCTGACCGTCGTCGATACCGCACCCGAGCTGAAGGGCGCCTCGGCCACCAAACGCACCAAACCCGCCCGGCTCGACACCGGCCTCGAAATCCAGGTGCCCGAATACATCACCACCGGCGAGAAGGTCTGGGTCAACACGCTGACCGGCGAATTCGCCGGACGCGCGTGACCCTTCGGGTCAGGCAGGGTGATGCACCCTTCGCGCTCGCGCATGACCTCTGGCGCTTGTCGCGTCGTGCGTGCGCCGGTATCGTCGACGCGCTCGCGTTGTTCCGCGGGCCCGCACGCAATCTGAGGGGAAAGTGGCGCGGCTCTACTTCGCCCTCATGATCAAGGCAGGCGGCGCGCATGAGTCCGTGGAAACAGCTGTGGGTCACCAAGCCGGTTGAAACTGAAACCGCGGGCAACGAGCTCAACCGCACCTTGGGCCCGTTCGCACTTACGGCACTCGGTATCGGTGCCATCGTCGGCACCGGCATCTTCGTCCTTACCGGCGTGGCTGCCGCGAACAACGCGGGGCCCGCCCTGGCCGTCTCGTTCGTGATCGCCGGTTTTGTCTGTGGCATGGCGGCGCTGTGTTACGCCGAGTTTGCGGCAATGATTCCGGTCGCCGGCAGTGCGTACTCGTATTCCTACGCAACCCTTGGCGAGCTGATTGCCTGGTTCATCGGCTGGAACCTGGTGCTGGAATACCTGGTGTCGATTTCAGCGGTGGCCGCCGGCTGGTCGGGCTACGTGGTGTCGCTGCTGAAACACGTGGGGCTGGTCATCCCTGCCGCGTTCGCCAACGCACCGCTGGCCAAGGGCACCGGCGCATTTTCAATCGTGGCGACGGGTGACGTCATCAACCTGCCCGCGATCTTCATCGTGCTGGCGATCACCGTGCTGTGCTACGTCGGCATCAAGCACTCGTCGGCCGTCAACTTCTGGATCGTGATTGTCAAGCTGACGGTGATCTTCCTGTTCATCGTATTCGGGCTGCACTACATCGTGCCGCAAAACTGGCACCCGTTCGTGCCCCATCGCGTGTGTTCAATCGCGGGCGCCACGGGCGAGATGTGCCGCCCCGGCAGGTACGGCTGGATGGGCGTTTTCGAAGGCGCGGCCATCATCTTTTTCGCCTATATCGGCTTCGACGCGGTATCCACCGCGGCGCAGGAAGCCAAGAACCCCAAGCGCGACATGCCCATCGGCATCATCGCCAGCCTGCTGATCGCGACGGCGCTCTACATCGTCGTGTCGCTGGTGCTGACCGGGATCGTGTCCTACACCAGGCTCAACGTGCCCAACCCCGTGTCCTTCGGCATCGAACAGGTCCCGGCGCTCCGGAGGTGGCTGGTGCCGCTGATCGACATCGGTGCACTGGCCGGACTGTCCTCCGTGATCCTGGTCATGGTGATCGGCCAACCGCGCATCTTCTACGCCATGGCCAAGGACGGCTTGTTGCCGCCTGCCTTTGGCAAGGTGCATCCACGGTACCAGACCCCCCACATCAGCACCGTCATCACCGGTGTCGCCGCTGCGATCGGTGCCGGCCTGCTGCCAATCGACATCCTGGCGGAGCTGACCAACATTGGCACGCTGCTCGCGTTCCTCGTGGTCTGCATCGCGGTGCTGGTACTGCGCTACACGCGCCCCGACCTGCCGCGCCCATTCCGCACTCCGTGGCCGTGGGTGACCTGCACCGTCGGTGCCTTCGGTTGCGTCGTGTTGATCCTGAGCCTTCCGCATGACACCTGGTGGCGCGCGATCATCTGGACCCTGGTTGGACTCGTCATCTACTTCGCGTACGGGATACGCCACAGTCAGCTTGGACAGGCTCATGGCGCGGGTGGAAAGCCGGGTAGAACCCCGTAACCATACGCTAGCGTACTGTGGACAAGTCTCGAATCAACAAAACATTAACGTTGTATATCAATGATTGTACTGGGTAAAAAAATTCATCTCAATATTTGAACCCGCAACCTTGGCCGCTGCTGGTGCCCGCGCTATGATGCGTGCTCCGAGGGATTTCCCATTGGCAGTGGACCCCGGACCGTTGCCCGGTGCGGCAGGCGTAGTCAGCTCCTCCGCCTGTCGTATCCGGGCAGCAACTTTTCCGATACGCGCCTAGAAACGCTTGCACGGTGCACGCCCCCGGAGGGGAAGCGCGCGATTCGATGAGCGTCAGGACAGCGCGCTCCGCGCCGCAGCCCCAGAACCGCGAAACGCGTGGCATGAATTCCTGCCACCGGCACTGGCGTCAGGCGTCATCGGCGCACCAACGCGGCGTCCATGCCGCGACCATGCAACACGCGTCCATCTGGAACCCGACTGCAGTGGCGGCCGGTACCGTCACCCAGCAAGCTGCGGTTGACGGCGACAGCCCCGTCATGCGCGCGTGCAACCCGATCCCTCTGCGCCGGATCCCCTTCCCCTGTCGAAAGCATCCCCATTCGCACCGGTCACAACGGATGCGAATGGGGATTCAGCGTGCCAATCAGCTCTTGGCCTGGAACCCTGCACACCAGCCCTTGGCATTCACATCGAAGCCCGGGAAGATCGCGCAGCCGCCGTAGGCCTGACCTGGCTTGCCCTGGTAGTGCACGCAGGCTGTGCAGTCCTGACCCGGCTTGTGCGGCGCCGGCGCCTTGGTGTTGTCTTCGACATAATGCAGTGCCTTCGCGGTTGCATTGTTGGCCTGCGTGAGATGCGGCAGCGCTGCCCACGCACGACGCGGCAACGAACCCACCAGCACCGCAGCCGCGGCCACGCCGCCAGCAAGCTTCAGGAAACGGCGACGCGGAGAAACGGTTTCTTCTTTCATGGCGGCACTCCTCTACGGACAAATGGACAATGTGCACTGCGCGCATGGTACCTCCACGGCACGGGCGGCGCAGGTTTCCCCTGCCGGCGTGCATGTTACATTCAGCCCTCTGAACAGGCTCCCGCAACAGATGCCGCTACTTCCACCCGAACTGGCCACGCGCCTGCATGCTTGCGGCGTGGAAATTGCGCGTACCGGTGCCGAGCTCGCCGCACGCGGATGGACCCCCGCGACCAGCAGCAATTTTTCGCTGCGCATCGACGCGGCGACGGTAGCGGTGACGATCTCCGGCCGCGACAAGGGTGCGCTGACGCCCGCGGACGTCATGGCCGTGACGCTCGCAGGCGACCCGCTCGACCCGACGCTGCATCCCTCCGCAGAAACGGCACTGCACCTGCAGGTCTACCGCCGCGAGCCCGATGTGGGCGCGGTACTGCATACGCATTCGCACAACCAGACCGTCGCATCACGCCTGTTTGCCGCGCAGGGTGCCGTGACGCTGCGCGGCTGGGAACTGCAAAAGGCCATTACCGGCTACAGGACGCACGCCGCCGACCTCGTCGTGCCGGTGTTCCCGAATTCCCAGGCCATGCCCGACATTGAAGCCCGCGTCGCCGCGTGGCTTGACGCCGGCAAGCCGCTGTACGCCTACCTCATCGAGGGCCACGGCCTTTACACTTGGGGCCGCGGCATGCGCGAGGCAAGGCGCCATCTTGAAGCGCTCGACTTCCTGCTGGCATGTGAACTTGATTTGAAACGTCTTGGAGGCACTCCATGAGCCGTCTGCGCGTATACGACCAGCGCGAACCGACGCGCCCGCTGGTCACCCAGCTCGACCACGCCGCAATTGCCAAAGCACTCGGCGCAGTCGGGGTCCGCTTTGAACGCTGGGATGCGAGCAAACCCATCACACCCGGCGCGTCGCAGGCTGAAGTGGTCGCCGCCTACAAGGACGATATCGAACGCCTCAAGCGCGAGAAAGGCTACCAGGCGGTGGACGTCATATCGCTCGATGCCAACCACCCGCAAAAGGATGCGCTGCGCCGGAAGTTCCTGTCCGAACACGTCCACTCGGAAGACGAGGTGCGCTTTTTCGTCGCCGGCCAAGGCCAGTTCTCGTTGCACATCGCCGAGCGCGTCTACGACGTGCTGTGCGAGCAGGGCGACCTGATCGGCGTGCCCGACGGCACGCCCCACTGGTTCGACATGGGCCCCAACCCGCACTTCGTTGCGATCCGCCTGTTCACCAACCCCGAAGGCTGGGTGGCCAAGCTCACCGGCGAAGACATTGCCGACCGCTTCCCGCGCCTCGAGAACTGAGCGCGCATGGACGTCGAACTCAGGGGTGTTCGCGCAGTCCTCACCGACATCGAAGGCACCACCAGTTCCATTGCCTTCGTCAAGGACGTGCTGTTCCCTTACGCACGCCAGCACCTGCCCCGCTTCATCGCCGCGCACGGCGGCGATCCGGAAGTTGCCCACTGGCTGGACGCGACCGCGCGCGAAGCCGGCATCGAAGACTCGACCTCACGGCGCGTCGTCGACACCTTGCTGCGCTGGATCGACGAGGACCGCAAGGCCACCCCGCTAAAGGCCATCGAAGGGATGATCTGGCGGGCTGGTTACGCGGCGGGCGACTACCAGGCACACGTTTACCCGGAAGTACCCGAACGCCTGCGCGCCTGGAGGGATCAAGGCCTCAGGCTGTACGTGTACTCGTCTGGTTCAGTGGCGGCGCAGAAGCTGCTCTTTGGTCACACTGAAGCGGGCGACCTGTCGCTGCTGTTCGACGGCTGGTTCGATACCGAGATCGGCGGCAAACGGGAACGCGGGTCTTATCTGCGGATTGCCGAAGCCATCGCGCTCACGCCGCCGGCCATCGTGTTCCTGTCCGACATCGGCGCCGAACTCGACGCCGCGCGCGGTACCGGCATGCAGACCGTCCAGCTGTGCCGCCCACCCACACGTTGCCCTGAGTCGGGCACGCACGCGTGCGTCACCGATTTCGGCTCGATCGCGTTTGCCTGACCCCGACGATGCGCCACGATCCGATCACTCTGGTGTGGGCTGCGTGGTTCCTGTACTGGGCCGCCGCCTCGCTGCGGGTGAAACCCGCCGTACGCACGGAGTCGGCCGCCTCGCGCCTGGCGCACTGGGTGCCCATGCTGGTCGGCGCCCTGCTGCTGATCGTCCAGCGTCCGCATGGCTGGCTGGGCGGGTGGGTGTTTCCGCTCACTTTCCAACCACGCTATGACACCGGCCTGGCACTGGTCGTCGCGGGCCTCGCGTTTGCCGTGTGGGCGCGCATCCACCTTGGGGGCAACTGGAGCGGGTCCGTCGCCGTCAAGAATGCGCACGAGCTGATTCGCACGGGCCCGTACCGCTGGGTCCGGCATCCGATCTACACCGGCATGCTGTGCGCGATCCTCGGCACCGCGATTGCCCAGAACCAATGGCGCAGCTGGCTGGCGCTCGGGCTCATCTGGCTCGCGCTCTGGCGCAAGTGGCGACTCGAAGAGCGCTTCATGCAGGCAACCTTCGGCGAACGCTACCAGGCCTACCGTGCCCGGGTGCCCGCGATCATCCCGTGGAAGTGGCCGCGCTGACATGACGGCACCCAGCCTCGTCATCCTCGCGGCCGGGCTTGGCAGCCGCTACGGCGATGCCAAGCAGATCGCCGGCGTCGGCCCGAACGGAGAATGGCTGCTGGAGTACGCCATCCACGACGCGCTGGCCGCGGGTTTCGGTTCCATCGTGCTGGTGATTCGACCTGAACTACGCACGGCGCTTGGCGCGCGCCTCGCGCCCCTGCTGCAAGGCCGCGCGGACCTGCAATTTGTCGGGCAGACATTTGCCAACGTTCCGGCCGGCTGCCAGACGCCCACTGGCCGCACCAAGCCGCTGGGCACCGGCCACGCGGTGTGGTGCTGCGCGCCGTTGCTGCACGGTCCGTTCGCGGTCATCAATGCCGATGACTACTACGGCCACGACGCGTTCGCGTTGCTGGCAAGGCATTTTTGTACCGCGGCCGGGCCCGCGATGGTCGGCTACCGGCTGGACGCCACGCTGTCCCCCTGCGGCGAGGTCAACCGTGGCCTGTGCCGGGTTGATGCCAACGCCAACCTGATCGACATCGCCGAATACACCCACATCGCAATGCGTGGCGGTACGTTGCACGGCACCTCGCCGGCGGGTGTCGAACAGGCTCTCGCCGCCGACCGCACGGTTTCCCTCAACTGCTGGGGCCTGCTGCCGGACATGCTGCCCGATTTCGAGACCGGGCTGCGCGCGTTCCTCGCGCAGGCCTGCGCCACGGACGAATATTTCCTGCCCCTGGCGATTGACCAGCACCTCACGCGGCGCCGGCGCAAGCTCGCGGTGCTACGCGGCAACGGCGAGTGGCTGGGGCTTACCTATCCCGCCGACCATCCGCGGGTCGCCGCGCGCCTTGCCGCGTTGCACGCGACGGGCATCTACCCGGACCCCTTGTGGGCGCCCCGGTGAAGGACGCCGCGTACCTGGACCCCGCCACCCGCAAGGGCCTGGCCGAGGCCTGGGGTCTCAGTCCGCACGCGGCCTTCACACCGCTTGGCCACGGACTGATCAATCGCACCTTGCTGGTCACCGACGGCGCACACCGCCGCGTACTCCAACGCCTGAACACCCACGTTTTTCGTGATCCGGCGCTGGTGATGCGCAACTGCCGCGTGGTCACGGCGCACCTTGGCCGCGAACGTGCCGCCGGCCGCTACCACTACTCGGTGCTCGAACTGGTCCCGACGCGCGGTGGCCAGCCCGCCGCGGTACTGGCCGGCGACAGCTGGTGGCGCATGTACGACCAGGTGCCGGATGCGCGCACCCACGACGTCGCCAGCACGCCGGCGCTGGCCCTTGAAGCCGGACGCGGCTTCGGCGCCTTCGCCCGTGCACTGGCCAGCCTTGACCCCGCGCAAGTGGGCGCGGTGATCCCGCACTTCCACGATCCGAGCGCGCGTTTTGAGGCCTTCCGCACGGCGCTGGCGGCCGACCGGGCCGGACGCGCGGCCGCGGCGGCACGCGAATGTGATGCGGCACTGGGGTTTGCCGAGGTACTGACAGGCTGGAAGGCGCTGCTTGACGCCCGCCTGCCGTGGCGGATCACCCACAACGACTGCAAATTGAACAACCTGCTGTTTGACGCTTCCCAGCGCGCGATCTGCGTGGTCGACCTTGACACCGTGATGCCCGGCAGCCTGCTGTTTGATTTTGGCGACATGGCGCGCAGCATGCTCAGCCCGGCGCCGGAGGACGCCACTGACCTTGACGCCATCGCGGTGCGGCCGGAATACTTTGCCGCGCTCGCGCAGGGGTACAGCGACGGCTGCGGCACCCTGCTGACGCCACTCGAACGCGACCATCTGGCATTTGCGGCGCGCCTCATCACCGGGGTCGTCGGGCTGCGCTTCCTCACCGATCACCTTGACGGCGACCGTTATTTCCGCGTCACCCACGCGGGCCAGAACCTCGAGCGCGCCCGCAACCAGTTCACGCTGCTGGCGGCATTGACGGCACAGGCCGAGTCCTTGCAGGCGCGGGTGCCGGGACCAGCCTGACCGGCAACCGCGCAACGATTCAGCACCTTAGCGCGTCCCGCAGCGTAAACCGGCTTTCCAGCAGGGCACGCCCCAGCACCACGCCCCGCACGCCCGTCGCACGCACGTTGCGGATATCGGCAAGCGAACAGGCGCCGCCCGCCGCCAGTACCTCAAGGTCCGGCGCGAAGCCGTGCAGGTCGCGATACAGCGGCAGGTTGAAACCTTCGGCCGCACCGTCACGCGCAAGATCGGCACACAGCACATGCTGGGCACCGGCCCGCGCGTAATGCGCCGCCAGGCGGTCGAGCTGCACCGAACAGCCGCCGGCGCCGCCGGGCACCGGCACGCGCCAGGCGCCAGCCTGCCGGCACACATCCAGCAGCAGCACGACGCGCCCGGCTCCAAACTGGCTGATCCAGATGGCCGTGGCGTAGGGGTTTTCCACGGCCAGGCGACCAACCACCACGCGCGTCACGCCGGCGCCATACAGGCGTCGCAGGTCATCGGTCGTGCGCACGCCACCACCCGCCTGCAGCCTGAGGTTGCCGATGCGCGCGATGGCTTGGATGATTGCGATATTTTCAGACCGCTCCGACCGTACGCCGTCCAGATCCAGCACCTGCAGCCATTCCGCGCCCGCGTCGGCGTACCGCTGGGCAAGCTCAACCGGGTCGCCACGGGATAGGGTTTCACGCGCGCCCGGGCGCTGCGGCGGCCGCACCACACGGCCACCGCGCAAGTCGATCGCGGGAATCACCTGAAAGCTCATGCGCAACGGGACGGATGGGGGATCGCCACCCCCATGGGGCGAATCGCCATCGATCATACCGCACGCGGGCACCACCCCACGTTTCGGGCGCTGCCAACCGCCCCGCCGACGCGCGGACTTCGTGCCCGCAAGCTACACCGAATAGGCGCGCTCGCGTACCAGGCGGCAGGTTTCCTGGATGTCGTGTTGCAGCGCGCGGTCGCGGTGCATGAACTCAACCACCGCGCGCAGCACTTCGCGAGCGGCCCGCACCGCGGCACCCGGCTGGAACGCTTTGGCTTCCGCCAACTGGCGGGCGAGCTCGGCCACCTCGCGTTCAAACTGCGGACGCTGCGGATCGCCCACCGGCGGCGGGTTGTCCATCTTGGTTGCCAGCGCCTGCCAACCTCCCGCCGCCGCCAACCGCCGCGCCGCGCCCAGCATCCGTTGGCGATAATCGAGGGCCTGTGCCGCGGTATAAAGTTCCAGCGCCAGCACGTCGCCAAGATCGCGCATCATGGCCAGCACCTGCCGCGCTTCGTTGGCCCCCATGGAAACGTGATCCTCCGCATTGGCGCTGGTTGGGATCGAATACACCGTGGCCGGATGGGCGCGGGTCGCAAGATCGTTCACCAACGCCGCCGCCGTGTACTGCACGATCATGAAACCCGAGTCGGTCCCATCCTCGTTGCCGGTGAGGAACCCCGGCAGGCCATCATTGTTGGCCGGATCGACCAGCTTGTTGAGGCGCCGTTCGGAAATCGATGCCAGTACCGGGATCGCGGCCTTCACATAGCTCATCACCAACGCCAGCGGCATGCCGTGGAAGTGTCCCGCCGAAATGACCTGCTCTTCAACGTACCTGGTGCCGGCGTTCTCCGGAAAGATCAACGGGTTGTCGGTCACCGAGTTCAATTCAACATCGATGACCCGGCACGCCTGCAGCCAGGCATCGCGCACGGCGCCATGGACCTGCGGCATGCAGCGCAGGCAGTACGCGTCCTGCGGCTGGTGCTTCTTGCCGCCCCGGAACGGCAGAACCCTCCGGTAGAACGCCTCGCGCCCGCGACGGTAGTCGGCTGGCACCCATTCCCAGCGGATGTCGAAGGAAAGTGCCTGATCTTCCGGCGTCGTCCACGCCTTGGCGCTCCAGGTGCGGAACCGCGGTACCAGGTGGTAGGGGATGTCCATCAGCGTCGACCCCGCCAACAGCTCCCGCACGTGCCTGGCAACCGCAACCTGCCCCGGATGCGGGCGCAAGGCATGCACGTCGGCGCGCAGCGCGCCGCTGCGGCCCGCGAACGCATCCAGGGTCATGGCCGCGGCAAGGTCGGCCACACCAAGCAGATACTCGAGCTCATCGAGCACCAGCACCGACGTCGCGAGCATTTGCGCGGTGCCATTGTTGAGCGCCAACCCTTCCTTGAACGACAGCTTGACCGGGGCGAGCCCGGCACGCCGCAGGGCTTCGGCGCCAGCCATGCGCTTGCCTTCAAAAAACGCCTCGCCACCGCCGATCAGTACGATCGCCAGGTGCGAGAGCGGTGCAAGGTCTCCGCTTGCGCCCACCGAGCCCTTCGCCGGCACCACCGGCACGATGCCGCGGTTCAGCATGGCGGCCAGCGCCTGCAGGGTCGTGACCCTAATCCCGGAATGCCCGCGCATCAGCGTGTTGATGCGGATGACCAGCATCGCGCGCACCACCTCGGCAGGCAACGGCTCGCCCACGCACACGGCGTGGGTCATGATGAGGTTGTGTTGCAACTCCTCGGCCAGTGATTCGCTTTGTGGATTTGGATTGCCGCCCGGCAGCTCGTCGCGCGCCCGCTGCGCGCCCAACAGTTTGTCCGCATTGCTGCCAAAACCCGTGGTGACACCGTAAATCGGCTCGCCACAACGCACCTTTTCCGCGATGAAATCGGCGGCGTGCTGTACCGCCTTGAGTTGTGCGGTATCCAGTTCCACCGCCGCGCCGTGACGCGCGACCGCGACCACATCCGCACGCGTGAGCGCGGTGCCATCCAAACGAATTGCCTTCATGCCGGTTTTACCTGTGCGCGCACCAAGTGCGTCTTCAACGCCTGTACCAGTTCTGCGCGCGGCACCTCGAACTGTTCGCCACGCCGCAAGTCCTTGACCGCGACCGCATCGCGCGCCCATTCACTTTCGCCGGCGACGATCGCAAAGCGGATGCCCGCCCGGTCGGCGTACTTCAGCTGCTTGCCGAGCTTGCCGCCATCAAGCGCCACTTCGGTCGCGATGCCCGCAGCGCGCAAGGCCTGCGCCAGCGCAAGACAATCAGGCAGCCGTGTGGCCTCCATCTGCGTCACCAGCACCTGCACACTGCTGTCGGCCGCGTGTACCAGCCCCGCCTCGCGCAATTGCCAGAACAGGCGCGTCAGGCCAATTGAAATGCCGACGCCCGGCAACCTTGATTTGGTGTAGTTGCCGGCGAGGTTGTCGTAGCGGCCGCCGGAGCAGATCGACCCAATGCCCGGGTGATCGTTCAAAGTGGTCTCGTACACGGTACCGGTGTAGTAATCCAGCCCGCGCGCAATCGACAGGTTCAAGGCGACCGCCGTTTCCGGCACGCCAAACGCCGCAACGGTATCAAGGACCTCGCGCAGTTCCGCGCGGCCCTGCTCGAAGGTTTCGGTGCCCGCGCCCAGTGCATCGAGCTTGGCGTGGCCGTCGGCCAGCGAGCGTGACCGCACCTCGACAAAGCGCATGATCTGGTCTGCCGCATCCGCGGACAGCCCGAACGGTTCGCCGGTCAGGACGCCGCGCACATGTTCGGCACCGCGTTTGTCCAGCTTATCGACCTCGCGCAAGACCAGCAGTTGACGCTCGCTGTCGCCAATGCCAAGGCCTTCGAAAAACCCCCGCATCAACTTTCGATTGTTGAGCTGGATGGTGAAGCCGCCAATGTCGAGCGCGCTGAATACCGCGTGGATGACCGCCGGGATTTCGGCGTCGTAGCGCACCGACAGCGTGTCCTTGCCGATGACGTCGATGTCGCACTGGTAAAACTCGCGAAAGCGCCCGCGCTGGGCCCGCTCGCCGCGGTAGACGCGCTGCATCTGGTAGCGCCGGAATGGAAACGCCAACTCGCGCTCATGCTCGGCAACGTAGCGTGCGAGCGGCACGGTCAGGTCAAAGCGCAGCGCATGCTCTGGGCGTCCGGCCTGTTCAAGCGCGCCGGTCGACTGCACAAAATAGACCTGCCGCTCGGTTTCGCCACCGCTCTTGGTCAGAAGGACCTCGGCAAATTCGATCGCCGGCGTTTCAATCGGCACAAATCCGTACACCTCAAACCCGCGGCGGATGGCATCCAGCATCGACTGGAACGCGATCTGCTCGCGCGGCAGCAGCTCCAGCACACCCGGCATGGTACGCGGCGTGGTTAGCGCCATGGCTTCGCGACCTCACGGTAAAACCGCAAGGTTAGCAGCACGCGCGACCGGCTTGCGCACGCCAAGCGGTGCCAAGTATCATTTGCGGCTCGCTGTGGTGTACTTCGCCAGGCGACAAGTCGGGGTGTAGCTCAGTCTGGTAGAGCGCCACGTTCGGGACGTGGAAGTCGCAGGTTCAAATCCTGTCTCCCCGACCAATAATTCGCATGGAATCAAGCATTTTCAGACGGCCGCCAATCGCGGCCGTTTTCGTATTCGCTCAATAAGTGCAGGGTAAGTGCGAAACGGCTTGATTCACAGCGTCAGCATCGCACCGCCCATCGTGAGCTTGCACAGCGGCTCCCGGGGAGCCTCTCCGATCACCGCGAGCACGTCGGCGCCGCTCAGCGTGTGGCGTTGCTGCAGGGCTGCGGCGAGCGTTTCCACATGCTCCCAATAGAACGCGAGCATGTTGGCGCAAACGCCAATCGATGCGTTCGCGACGCGCGCGCGATCCTTCGGCTTCGGCAGGTGTGATGTCGCTGTCCATGCGTGCAGGTCGCTGGGCGGATCACCTTCGCGCCACTCTCGATAACCCGGATCCATTGCCATCGCCTGCCACGCGAACCCGTAGCCCTTCAGCTTGGCCTCGGCCATCGGTCCGGCCATGCACTGCACGAGCTCGCGCGTCACGCGCTCATTGAGTTCCTTTCGGGCAAGTTTTTTGCAGAATGCCGCGACGCTCTGCGCGTCAGAGCCTTCGATGTAGGAGCGCTCACATTCGGTGAAGCTCAATCCAGACTCGCCGGCTGGGCACAACACGACTTGCGTGATGCCCTTGCCGGTCCACCAAGCTCCGATCGTGTGCCCCGCTTCATGGACGGCAGCATCACGCGGAACCTGTCCCGCCGGCGTGACAACGCGATAAAACTTCCGGCCGTCGACCATGCGAGCCTCGCCAGGCTTCATCATCGGAAGCGGAGTTATCACGGTCACTGTCTAAAACCGCATCTTGCCGACGACACACGGGATCACGCCGTACGGGTTGGCTTGGTTGCTGGTGCCGGTTAGCGATTCAAGCTGCTTGAATGGATCGCCGGATGCGCCGTTGAGACCCTTGGGCGTAGGTGGCGGGATTAGCGCACTGATCGCGAGTTGCCCAACGATTGCAAGACCGGCGGTAACCACCGCTGTGTTCGCGCCAGCGAGCAACCCGAATTCCCCTGTGAGATATGGCGCGGCATACCATGCCACGATCGCGACCACGATAAGCAACACGCTGCGCAACAGCTTCCCGCCATTACCGCCCTGCGGGTAGACCTGCACGTGAACCGGAACGCCAGCGCGCGGACGCACCTTGTTCCACATATGTTCGGGCACTTCGATGCCGCCAACTTCGACCTTCAGCGAATAGGCCGCATGGTCGCCAATAACCTCTCGTAGGGTCTGACCCTCGCGTATGTACGCGACAACCTTGTCGCTGCGCAGCGGATGCGGGCTGGCAACAACCGGGAAGGTGCGCTCATCCATGACCGTCAGGCTGGTGTCGATCGATTCACCTGCTTCATTGCTCATGCCGTTTCTCCCATGCGCTTGCCGAACTGTTTGAACGGGTTGTTGGGCTTTCGTGCCGGCATGCTGACCTTGGCACGATCCGCGGGCGTCAGGCCGAGCGCGCCGAGCGCAGCTTGCAACCGCGACAGCTGCGCAGGTGTTGCCATGGCCACGCCCGCGATGCGAACGAACACCAGCAGGCGGGCCGCAATCTCGACTGCCAAGCGATCGGCGAACACAAGCCAAGGCGCCAGCCGCTCGATTTCCAGCCAGGCGGCGCGGATGGGCGCTTCGAGTGTGTCCGGTGGCGGTCCCAATGGCCGCTCATCGTGCGGTTCGTTCGCGCGGTCGGCGAAACGCGCCCGGTCGTGCTCCAGCGCGCCAGTGATCGCGTGTAAGGCAGTCGGCTTGCGTGGTCGTGCCATGGCTGATTCTCCATTTTGCGGATGCGAAAATTTGACTGGGCAGCCGGTCTAGAAGACACGCCCGGCCAGCGATTTACACTCCCCCTACCCGGTGCGATCGTGGCTTGTTGAGAGGCGAGCCGGGCGGCTGGGTGCCGCCCGGCATCGTCGTCGCGTCACACCGCTCAACCCGAAGGAACCGGAACACGGTGCCGCAACTGCCGGTGTTGTTTCGGACACCGCCGGCTGGTCCGATCACTCCTGCAGGGAGCGATTACGGTTACGGGATCACTCCCTTGATCGCGCAGAACGCTTGCGGGTAGCGCAGCGCCAAGTCGACGCGTGCATGGCAGAGAAAGCCTATCGCCCCGCTTTCTGCGTAGAGCTGATCGAGCTTCATGACGCTGAGGTGCTCGCGCAGGTAGAACGTTGCCTGCGTGAAGTCACCCATAAACATGTTCGCCGCATCCGTTGCGGTCCCTTGCGTGCCAGTGATCGGGATCTGCGTTGTCGAGAGGAATTGCATATCCGCGAGTGCTTGTGGTCGGCGCAGCGGTTGACCCAGCGTGTCGGCGAACAGATCGATGGTTTGCGCTTCACGGTTGCTTGTAATGATCGCGGTCGGCGCTGGTGCATTGACGCCGGTCAGTACACGCCTGGCCTTCACGATGTCCGTGTAGAAGGCCAACGCTGCGCCGTTCGTGCCCATGTTGTAGGTCTGCACGCCGGCATTGTTCAAGATGCCGGTGATTTCCGGCGTGGCACCGGAACCCATCAGGCCGGCGCGGTCGATTTCTTTCGCGAATGCCTGACTGATGACGAGACTCAGCGCGTCATTCATACCGGGCGCGTCCATCAGCAATTCGCGCGAGACCTGGAAAATGAAGGCCAGGCTTCGCGGAACGATCGTGACGGCGCGGAACGTCGGGCCGGCATTGTTCACCGTCCCAAGTTCGAGACGCCAGGAGGGCGTCGGAATCGTGTCCACTGCAGGGATCACGAACGAATCGCCGGGCTGGTCCAGCACCGTCATGTTTGCGCCTGCGGCGAGCATCGTCGATGCGGGCACAAGCGCCTTGATGATCGGCGCCAGCACCCAGCTCGGGACCGCGTAGCCGCCGGTGCTGTCCGTTCCCTCGTTCAGAGCTGCCCGGATTGTAGGCGTCGTGCTGCCGCCGGAAACCCCGCGGAAGAATGTCGCGAGGTCGCCCTGGTCACCAGCGGCGACCATCGGATCATCGCCCGCGCCCGAGATTGCCCGACTGCCCACGCGCAAGGCTGCATCGATCTGGCGACTGTCGCGCAGCGCCGCTGCATCCAGCATCGTGCCGATTCGCCGGCCGGAGGTGTCTTTGACCGCGCGGCCGCCCCATGTTCCGCTAGCACCGTTCGCACCAGGCGCATCGTCCGAATCCAGCCAATCGAGCCTCACATTGATTTCGCTTATCAGCGGGACAACCGCATCGGCCACTTTGTTGTGGCGTTCGATGGTCGCGGCATCAAGTGACTCATCCTCCTGCGCCTGCATGGTGTTGATCAATCGCCGCAAGTTCGCGCGATCTTTCAACAGTTCGGATTTCGATGCGTCAGCGCGGTGGCATTCCAACTGGAATCCTGCTTTCGCTGCCTCGGGTGCGACAGCTCGAAGCGCTTCTCTGAATTTCATGTTTGTTCCTCAAGTTTGTGGCCCGCGCGCATGAAAAAAGCGCACGCAAGGCCGGTTAGAAAAACCAGACTTGTCGCGCGCTTCGCCGTGGGCTTGCCGCAAACTTGATCGCTCTGCGAATTGCGCGTGGCGCAGTTCGTTGGCGATAGACGAATTCTATCGAAGCGATCGGATTCATACAAGGCCCGATGATGGTCATTGGAGCGTCACCATGGCGGCCGCAAGGTCGATTTCCATTCCGGCGTCGCGCGCGGCGTCGATCGCGGCACGGAGCGCGCGTTCCGGATCCGGACGGCCCTCGCCGAATTGCAGGCCCGGCAGTGTCAGCAGACCCGATGCTTCCGCCGGCATCGCATCGGCGCGGATGATCGCCAGGTAACGTTCGCGCTCGGCCTGCACATCAAGAACGGCGACAAGGTGCGCCTCGCGGTCAAGCGCCAAGACGGTCCCCCGATAGCCAGCGCGCACCAGCGCGCGCAGGTTTCCGCGCAGGGTTCGGGAGAGCGTGATCGTGATCATGGGGTATGCCTTGCTTGATGGCACGGCGCACGGTCTTTTCACCCACACCAACCTTTTTGGCGAGAACCTCGGAGACACGACCTGCATCAACCCTTGGGTCATGTGACCCAAGGGCCATCCGTTCCTTCGCCTTGCGCTCCTCGTAGCCCCTCATGCCGGCCACCGCGTGGGCAAGTTGGGCGTGCAGCGCGTCGTATTCACGCGCGCGAGGGGAAGCCGCGATCATGGCTCACCCTCCGCCTTGGCCCTGAAGGCGCCCAACGTTGCTTTGACCTCGGGGTCGGCATTCGCCAACCAGTCATCGTTGTGCGCCAGTGCGCCAGTAGTGCGCCAGTCCTGTTCCGGCGTAGTGGTGGAGCATTGGCGCGCGCCGTCAGGCGCGTGCGCCAGTGCGCTGGGGGGTATGGGGGACTGGAGCGGCGCACCTGTACTGGTGCGTTCAGTAATTCCGGTCTGCCCAAATTGCGCCAGTTCGTAGCGTGTTTTCAGCTTGCGGTTGTCGTTGCGATACTCGGTCTTGACGATCGCGCCGTCACGCATCAGCCGCAGCAACGCGGCATTGACGCGCTTCCTGCCGGCTGCGGTCTTGTACTCGCCTGCCAGTTCTGGGTATTCGCACAACGTGTGCCAGGCGGTGGCACTGCCGCTCTTGGCTGCCGATACGGTTTGCCCGTCCGCCAGGGCGAGGCGGATAACCACCAACACCGCGCTGGCATCATCGTGCGCCAGGGTGTCCGCAACGGCTTGGCTGGCGCGCCCCGACTGCGGCACCAGCACCCCCCAATCATTGAAGGCCACGCGCACCGGCTCGGGCAGCATGGTGTCCTGCACTTTCTCGATGGCCAGCAGCATCCCGGATTCATCGGACACCAGCGCCAGCCGCGACCTCACCGAGTTGTGCCAGGCGGTTGAACCCGAGTAGTTGTTGCCGGCGCCGCCGTACTTGGCGCTCGCCTTGTCGATATGCGCGGCCAGCAGCAGCCCGGCATCGTTCTCGCGTGCGAGTGCCGCCAGCATGCGGATGAACGCCCGCACCTGCCGCCGCTCGTTTTCGTTGCCGCCGTAGGCATCACTGGCGTTGTCGATCACGATCAGGTCGGCGTGTTGTGCCACCGCGGCCACGCGGCCCATGCCGGTACTCGGCAGCAGCCGCCGCACGCCGTTGTCCATTTGCTCGAACGCCAGCACGCCATCTGCCGCGCTGCCGTCGAACACACGAAGCCCGGCAATCACGTCGTCAGCCGACAGGTCGCAACTCTCGATGATGCGGCGCAGGCGGCTGCGCACACGGCGCGCCGGGTCTTCCAGGCTGACATACACCGCGCTGGCCTGGACGGCCTCGAACGGCCCCCACCGGCGCCCACACGCGGCATGCGCAGCCAAGGTAAGTGCCAGGATGCTTTTGCCCGCGCCGCCATGGCCGCTCAGCAGCGTCACCTCGCCGCGGGGAATGATTGGGTCGAACACATAGCGCACGGGCGGTTCCGCGTTCGTCATCACGCCGTGCAGGTCCACCGGCACCAGTGCGTTCGCGTCTGGTGGCGCAACGCCAGTGGTCTCGATCTCCCGGTCGACTTCCGCGAGTATTTCGTCAGTGTCGTGCATGGAGTTTCCTCCGCAGCACGCGTGCCCGATCCCGCGCCTGCAACGCGCGTGAACGATCGTCGGCGGATAGAGTCTTGCCCTTGGCAAGATCGGCCCGCGCAATTTCCAGGATCAGATCTTCGTGATCCAGTGCAGCCTGGATCCGGTCACGCTGCCAATCCGGCCGCGGCCCCGATCCGTGCCGGCCGTAGTCGCGCGGGAACAGGTCGCGCAACTCCAGCCCAACCGCCGCCAGGATGTCCGCCGCACCGCAGCCGGCGAAGTCGTGCAACAAGATCACGCCACCGTCGCACTGCTTGATTGATAGGCTCGGGCTGCAATCTTGGTGGGCGGGACAACGAGCAAGCCAGCGGCCCGGTCCGGTTTGCTTCACGCCTTCCAGCCGCGACAGCAGTCGATCAACTGGCGAACTCTGGTACACTTCCCAACCACAAGATGCTTTTCCAACTCGCCCCGGCCCGCCAGCCGGGGTTCGTTTTTCCGGACTGGTCATTGCGAAACCTCCCGCTCATCCGCGATGGGTTCGGCAAGCAGACGGCGTAGCCCTTCAGCAGTCCTGGCAATCTCGCTGCAATCCGGTTGCGATTCGCTGCCGAGCGCGCCCATGCGGGCGCAGGCGGCCCGCACGTCAATCAGGGTTTCCGCACGACTGCGCCGTTGCGGTTGCAGGAGCGGCGCGCTCATGCCGCGTCCTTTGGCGTAGCCGCGCGCTCCAGGCGGGTGATCAGGTCATTGACCGCGCGGGCCGAAATCATCCGGCGCCGGCCAACCTTGAACGTCACGAGCGCGCCGTCACGGATCAGCTCGTATAGGCGAGAATGCGGGAACCCGGTCGCCGCTTGCGCCTCGGCGACGGTGTAGATGAGCTTCGTCGGAATCTGCTTCGACACTTCGTTTCTCCGGCTACGTGTGATCAAACGCGACCACACACCGAGAAACGATAGTTATAAATACCGGCGAGGCATTCCCGGCAAATCAGGATTGTCGTGAATCGTGGCCGTAGTACGCTTTCCGTGCCTGCGCTTCGGTGATGTTGAGTGCGCGCGCCGCTTCCATGAACGCACCGGTCAGGCTCACATCCTTCCGTTTCAGAACGCGCTCGACTTCATCTAGCACCCGCAATCGCAACACGAGCCGATGAAGCTCCTGCCGCTGTTCGGCCTTTGTTTTCGGAATGATTGCATCCAAGTCGATGGTGGCCGTGATCTTCCCGTCAACCTCCCGCGTCCGCACAGGGCTGCTTTTCTTGCGCGGCGCTCCACGCTTGCGCCTGGGCGGATCCGTGATGTGGTCTGCCAGTAGCCCCACCAGCGCGCGCAGCCGTTCAACATCATCGCATCCCTGCGCAATCGATTTGACGTGTTTCGCTATTGCGGCGCCGTAGCCCCGCGATAGCTGTCGCCGAAGATTCACGACAAGCGCCGGAGTGCTCGTGTCCAAATGGTAGGTCATGCGTGCTCTCTCACGCTCTCAAAAGATCGCCACGGCAACGCGGTGAGAGTCCGCGCGTTCGGCTGGCCGGCCTAGCCGTGGCGTGTTCGTCAGGCCTGCGATTGGCGCATTTCGTGTATGTCGCGCTCGATGTCTTCCGCGACTGTTGCAACGAAAAACCAGAGACTGCTCCACACGCGCGGCGTGGGTTGCTCCGTGGATTCCATCGCACAGTCCGCAAGCACCTGTATGGCTTTGATCCCGTCAAGCCGGGCGGTCGCGCGTTCGAACGGGTCTGTTTCGGTGTAGCTGTAGTTGGTCTGCGAAACATTCGTCTTGGCGTTCATGCTTGCGCTTCCTGTGCTGGCATCGGCCTGCGGGTTTCGGCAATGGATTGCAACTCCTGCACCATTTCCGCCAGCAGGTAGCACAGTTCCACAATATCGTTTCTGCCAATTCCGTCGCCTACGGTGCTTGACGAAAATCCGATGACATTGGCAAGCGCTTGCGCTCGCGCCCCCAGTAGCCCAGCGCGATTTACGCAATCAAAGGGAAGGAAGAACGGAGCAAACTTGCTTTGGGTTGCTACACTTTCGGTTGCCATGATTCGACCTCCTACGGTCGGTTGTGGAAGGCCTGCCGGCGTGCGCTATCACGCCGACGGGCCGCTTACTTGGCCCTTCGGCCAATTCGTTTGCCTGGTGGATTCAACACGTCGACCGCGCGCGCCTTGTGCGCGGGCGCCAAGTGCGCGTAACGCAGTGTCATTGCGATGTCGGCATGCCCGAGCAATTCGCGCACGGTGTTGAGATCGACACCGCCCATGACCAGCTTCGATGCGAAGTGATGCCGGCAATCGTGGAAGTGGAATCCCTCGAGCTTTGCATCGGTGCACAGCCCCGCCCAGGCTTTGTTGATGTTCGTCATGCGCGCGCCACCGACGCCCGGAAATACCAGCCCGGTCCCTTCGCCTTGACCCTTCCAGAGCTCCAGCACGGCGTGCGCCTCGGCATTCAGCGGGACGTGTCGCGTCCTTGCCGATTTCGCATTCGCGGCCCGCACGGTCAGGTCATCGTGCACCAGATCCACGTCGCGCCACTCCAGCCCGAATAGCTCGCCCCGGCGCAGGCCGGTATTGAGCGCCAGGAGCACCATAGGTTGCAGGTGATCGCAGTAGGCACCCAGCTCCACGCGCGGCTCACGATGGCGCGCGAGCATCCACACGTTGCCGTTGTGTCGGCGTTGCCGGGCGGCCTTCTCACGCGCGTCCAGCGCGTCACGCAATCGGCGTTCCTCGTCGGCATCCAAGTACCGGACACGACTGTTGTCGATCTTGTGGCGCTTCACGGTGCGCAGCGGGTGCGATTCCAGCCGGCCCCATTCGACCGCCTTCGACAGGATCGCCTTGATGCGGTCAATGTCGCGGTTCGCCGTTGCGGGCTTGATGCCGGTCTTGAGTCTGGCGACGCGGAGCTTTTCGACCTTCCACGCGGTGATCGCGGTCAGCCGGTCGTCGTACCAATCGCCGAACAGCGCAGGCAGCGCCGACACCAACGCGGCGCCCGCCTTGCGGTTGGCGACACACCAGGGCGCGTATTCCTTTTCGATGAAAGTCCCGAGCGTGACCGGCTTGCTGGGGCCGCGCGCGGCGGGCGGGAGCCTGCCCTCGTCGCGTTCGGCCAGCCAGCGGCGGGCCGTCACACGCGCCTGTTCGATCGTCAGCACCGCCGCGTTCCCGATGGTGCGCCGGCGACCGCGGCCGAACTGCATGATGAAGCTCTTGTGGCCGGATGGCTGCACACGCAGGATCAGGCCGGTCAGTTCCGTGTCGCTGACCTCGTAAGGTCGCGCATCCGGCTTGAACCGCGTCAGCGCCGCCTTGGTGAGCTTCGCCTGCATCCGTAAGTGATCCGTCGCGAGACCGTAGTTACCAGCCGGTAAGTGACTGGTAAGTGCAGGACGGAGAATAGACCGAAACGGAATGGCACGCAACGGCACGCACAATCAAGCACTTATCGTGTAAGCCCTTGACTGGAAACAGGCCGAAATTTTATTCGGGACGTGGAAGTCGCAGGTTCAAATCCTGTCTCCCCGACCAGTCCCTGGGCCAGGGCGCCGCACCGGCCGCGCTACATCGTGAACGTCGGTTTGTCGCCGCCCTGCAGGCCCGCAAGCAGGGTCTCGATCTTGGTGCGCGCGTTGTCGCCGTCGGCACTCTCGGTAAACTGCACGCCAATACCGGCAGGCCGGTTGCCTTGCGCCGCGATCGGCGTAATCCAGATCACCCGGCCGGTGGTCGCGACGCGCTCGGTCGCCTCCGGCAGGCTCACCAGCAGGAACACCTCGTCGCCGAGGTTGTAGCGCTTGTTGGTCTGCACAAACAGCCCGCCACCCTTCACGAAGGACATGTACGACTGATACAGGGTGTGCTTGTCCTTGATGACGATCGGCAGGATGCCTTGCCGACCCATACCGCCCGCCGTTGCCATCGTGTGTGCTCCTGCGCGACCCGTGCGCCAGATTGCCGTTGCAACCCGCCGGGGTCAAGCGTCCAGGCGGCACCAGCCCCAGCCATCAAATACCCAGGGCGATGGCAGCGGGCAGTAGAGCTTGGCGTAGAACGGCGCCTGCAGCGCCCGCGCGGTGCATGCCGCTGGGCTGCCATCGCGCCAGTACACGTTGGCACGGCCGCGCCCCTGCAACCGGATCCGCTCGCCGCCGGTGGCGTCGACGGCCAGCAACCGCAAGCACGGCCGCAACGGCCGGGGCGGCAACCACGGCAAGCGCGCTCCCACGGTACCCTGTGGGGTCAATCCCGCCACGAAGCTTTCCGCCGGCCCCGCACTGCGCAACAGCCGGCGGCGGGCCAGCACCACCTGGCTGGCGTGCGCCTCGATCGCGCCGCGCTTGCGCGCCTGCTCTCCTGCGTTCAACGCCAGCACCGCGCGGCACGGCAAGCCTGCGTGCGAACGCCCGTGCAACAGGTAGCCGAGGCAAACTGGTTTCGCCACGCCGGGTAGTGCCCGCAGCGCCATGTCCAGCAACACATGCACCGCGCTGTGATCGGGGTGGCGATCGGCGAGATCCGGCAACACCAGCACGGTCGGCCGCACGTTCTCGATGACTGTCCCGAACACCGCAATGCTGGCCACCGTAGCATCCAGCAGGCGCCAGGTCACCCCACCATCCGGCCAGCCAAGGCGAATGACCTCGACGGCGCCGCCGCCCAGCACCCGCAACGCGGCGTCGGCTTCATCCCGGCGCCGGGCGCCCCAGGCGCGGCGCTGGCGCGGGCCAATCCATACCCGGCGCTCGAGCGCGCGTTGCGGCCACGGATTGTTCTCGCCATCGGTCACAAACACGACGCATGCAGGCACACCATAACCGAGGGCCCGCTGGATCAATCCGCCCGCCGCGAGTGACTCATCGTCCGGGTGAGGCGCCAGCACCAACAAACGGGCACCCGGCCGCCGCAACAGGGCGTCCGGGTCGAGCAGGTCGGATGGTTTTTCCTTGCGCAACCGGATGATCCTGGAAACCCGCGTAGGGCCGGGTTGATGCGGACGAGGCGCCATTGTGGGGGCTCGAGGTTGACCACACCCTGACCCGCGCCACCCGTCGCGGCTTGCCCTCGGCCGCTGCGGCCACCGCATGCTCAGTCGGGCGTCATGCCGTCCAGCCATTCGAACAGGGCCAGGTCGCTGCGCAACGGCCCGTTGAGACCCGCCCGCAAGCGGCCAGCGGCACGCGCGCGCGCGGCAAGGGTAGCTGCATCCCAACCGGGATCAAATCGCGCCCGGCGTCCCGCGGCGCGTGCGCGCAGCGCACCTGCCAACAGCCGTACCGCCTGCTCCAGCCGCTGTTCGGGCGCGTCGCCCGCCCACGTCTTGCTGACCTCGCGCGCACGCGCCTGGCCTGCAGCCAACGCCAGGAGGTCGCGCGCGACCTCCTGGCGCCGCTGCATGCCCCCCTGCCCGGCCAGCAACCAGGCCTGTCCCGGATTGCCGCCGGTTGCAGCCAGCAGCGCATCGGCAGACTCAATGCCACGCGCAGCCAGCCACGCCAGCGCGTCAGCGTGCGCTGGCACAGCCAAATCCAGCCGCTGGCAGCGGCTGCGGATCGTCGCGGTCAACCGCCACGGCTGGTCGGCAATCAGTACGATCAGGCTGGCGCCCGAGGGCTCTTCAAGCGTTTTCAACAACGCATTTTGCGCGGCCGGATTCATGCGGTCAGCCGGATCGATGACGGCCAACTGCCAACCGCCAAACTGGCTCGCCATCGCCAGCCGCGCCGACAGGGCACGCACCTGATCGACCACGATTTCCTTCCGCATCACACCGGTTTTCGGATTGGGCTCCAGGGTGACCTGCCGCACCCGATCCGGATGGCTGCCCGCCGCAAGCAACCTGCACCCACGGCACACACCGCACGCGTGCCCGTCATGCGGCGACTCGCACAGCCGCGCGCGCACGAAGGCGTCGGCCAGTGCCCGCTTGCCAAGCCCGGCCGGCCCGCACAGCAGCAACGCATGCGGCAGCGTCGCGTTGGCGGCACGCGCGGCCAACAGGTCCCACGCGGCGCCGCACCAGGGTGGCAACGGGTCACCCGGCGCGATGGCGACCGGTTCATCTGGCGCATCACTCATCGTGCGTGCTCCACACTCAGGCTGGCAATTGCGGTAACGGCAGCCTGCAAGACCGCCGCCGCCGGCAGTGCCGCATCCAGCACGCAAAAACGTGCGGGTTCCGCCTGCACCCGCGCGTGATAAGCCGCGCGCACGCGCTGGAAGAAATCGTCGCGCTCGGACTCGATCCGGTCCGCGGTACCACGCTGGCGGGCGCGCACGCGACCGGCCGCGACCGGCAGATCCAGCAGCAGGGTCAGGTCCGGCAGCAATCCCCCCGTTGCAATGCGCTCGACTTCCGCGATGCGTGCAACCTCGACGCCCCGGCCGCCACCCTGATAGGCATAACTGGCATCCACAAAACGGTCACACAACACCCAACGCCCTGCCGCCAGCGCCGGCTGCAACACGTCGCGCACCAGCTGCGCACGCGCCGCGAACATCAACAGCAGTTCGGTCTCGGCCCCGATGCCGCGCTGCGCGGGGTCGAGCACCAGCACGCGAATCGCCTCGCCTACCGGCGTGCCACCCGGCTCGCGCGTGTACAGCACGTCGCGGCCCTGGCGCGCAAAATACCCGCGCAAGCCCGCCAGCAGGGTGCTCTTGCCCGCGCCCTCGCCGCCTTCAAGCGAGATGAAACGCCCCCGCGGTGGCGATGCCGGTTCGCGCGTTGCCGTCATCGTGGCGGTCCGGGGTGTCGTGGCTGGCGAGCCTTCATCGGTTGTGCGTCTTGTCGAGAATGTATTTTTTCACCGCAGCATTCTGTTCGGCCAGGGTCGCGGAAAACTGATGCGTACCATCGCCCTTGGCGACAAAATACAGCGCGTTGCCGCTGGCCGGATGCAGCACCGCACGGATCGCGGCGCGGCTCGGCAACGCGATCGGCGTGGGCGGCAGGCCGTTGCGCATATAGGTGTTGTAGGGCGTGTCGGTTTCCAGATCCGCCTTGTGCAGCGTACCGGCGTAGGCACCGCCCATGCCGTAGATCACGCTGGGATCGGTATCCAGCCGCATGCCGATCTTCAGACGCCGCTCGAATACGCCCGCGACGCGCGGCAGCTCGGAGGGCACCGCGGTTTCCTTTTCCACTAGCGAAGCCAGAATCAGCGCCTGGTACGGCTGCTGCAGCGGAATGGACGGGTCGCGCTGCGCCCACTGGGTGGCTAGAAATGCCTGCATCGCCGCGTGCGCGCGCCGGAGCACGTCAAGGTCCGACATGCCCAGCACGTAGTCGTAGGTATCGGGCATGAATTCGCCCTCCGGCGCCAGTTCCTTGACCCCGAGCCTGGCCATGACCGCGTCGTCGGGGAGCCCACGCAGCGCGTGCGCAAGTTTCGGCGCACGTTCCAGCGCCTGCCGCACCTGCGTGAACGTCCAGCCATCGACGAGTGTGACGCGACGGTGCAACACGCGCCCGGCGGCCATGTTCTGCAGCAACGTGACCGGCAGCATGCCCGGCACCAGCGCATACTCGCCCGCGTGCAGCTTGCTCACCACGCGCAGACGCCACGCCAGCACCTGCCACAGCACCCGCGGCGCACGCGTGACCCCGTCGGCGTGCAACTGGCCGACGATGCCGTTGAAGCCGGTGCCCTTGGCAATTTCCACCGTCTGGCCGGCTCTGGTCACCGTCAGCGGCGTGTGCGTGAAGTGACGGTAGGTGATGCCCGCCCACGCGACCGCCACCGCGACCACGAGCACGATCAGCCACAGCAACACCTGGACGACCGCCACGCGCCCACCCTGACCGCGCGCGCCCACGCGCATCATGCCCCGGCTCCGGAAAATCCAAGCGCTGCCCAGCGCGCCTGCGCGGTACGCGTCAGGGCACCCACGCGCAGCGCCCGGCCGGCGACCTCGCGCACGGGCAGCACGCCGCGCACGCTGGAACACAGGAACATCTCGTCGATCCGCATCAAGGCTTCCTTTGGGACCGCGCGCACCACGCTGCACGGCAGCGCCGCGAGGAGCTCGGCGCGCATCACCCCAGCCACGCCACAGCGATCCACCGCGGGTGTCACCAACACGCCGTCCTGTACCACGAATAGGTTGGCTGCCGTCGCCGAAATCAAGTAACCATCCTGATCAAATACCAGTCCTTCGACCACATCCGGATCCTGCCACTCCGCGCGCGCCATGACCTGTTGCAGGCGATTGAGGTGTTTCAGGCCCGCCAGCCGCGGCTGCACCGCAAGCCGCAGTTCGCAAAAGCGTACCCGGATTCCCCGCGCGTACCAATCCGGGTCGATCGCGGGTACGGGATGCGCCGCGACGATGCGCGTGGCCCGCGCCTGCGCAGGCGGCGCGTAGCCGCGCGCAGCCGGGCCGCGCGTCAGCGTGATCCGCACCACCGCGTCCCGCATGCCTGCCCGCACCCGTTGCGCCTCAAGCGCCAGCGCTGCCACATCCGGTGCGGGCAAGCCAAGCCGCGCGCAGCCATCGCGCAACCGCTGCATGTGCCGCGGCCACAACGGGGCCACGCCCTGCACAAAACGGATGGTTTCAAACACTCCGTCGCCGTACAGCAACCCGCGATCGGACGCCGGTACCCACGGCTGGTCCTGCCCGTTGACCAGGGTGCGCATGCTCAGCCCGCCATTCCGAGCGCACGCAACATGCCCCGCGCCTTGGCCCGCGTCTCCGCCAGTTCCGCGCGGGCGTCCGAGTCCACGACGATACCCGCGCCCGCGCGCAGCGAAACCACCGCACCTTCAACCTGCAGCGTGCGAATCAGGATGCTGAAATCACCGTTGCCATTGCGATCGAGGTAGCCCAGCGCTCCGGTGTACGCCCCGCGCGGCGCGGCCTCCAGCTCTTCGATGATCTCCATGCAGCGCACCTTGGGGCAGCCCGTGATCGTGCCGCCCGGAAATACCGCGGCGAGGGCCCGCCCCGGGCTCACATCCGCACGCAAAACACCGCGCACATTGGAAACCATGTGGTGGACGTGGGCATAGCTCTCCACCGCCATCCACTCGTCGACCACCACGCTCCCGGGCACACAGACCCGGCCAAGGTCGTTGCGTTCGAGATCCACCAGCATCACGTGTTCGGCGCGCTCCTTGGGGCTTGCGACCAGCTCGCGGATACGCGCGGCGTCATCGTCACCCGCCACCCGCGGCCGCGTGCCCGCGATGGGCCGAGTCTGCGCGACACCACCGCGGATCTCGAGCAGGCGTTCGGGCGATGAACTTGCCAGCGCCCAACCGGGCCGTTGCAGCAGGCCAGCGAATGGCGCCGGATTGGCGCGGCGCAGGGCCGCGTACACCGCGACGGGCGCGGGCGCCTCGCGGTAACGGGCTCGCCATGCGCGCGAAAGGTTGACCTGGAACGTGTCACCGCGCCGCAGGTATTCGTGGATGCGCGCAACACCGCGCAGGAACACCCCGGCCGGTTCCTCTGCAAACGCCTGCGGCGGCGTCAACACCGGTACCGGCGCAACCTCCGCGTCAAGATCCGCACGTAAACGATCGAGCAGTTCCACGCAACCGGCTTCGGCCACCAGCCAGGTCCGCCGTTCCCGATGGTCCACCAGGATCGCCGCGGGACAGCGCAGCGCCATGGCTGCCGGCATCGGTGAAGGCGCCGCCGGTGTCAGCGCCAGGCGCGGTTCGAGCGCACCCGCGAGCGCATAACCCAGGTACACGACCCAGCCGCCGGTAAACGGCAAGCCGAGATCCCCTGCGGCCGGCGCGGTGCGTTCCGCCTGCCACGCCGCATCCAGCGCGGCCAGAAAGTCACCGCCGCGCGTACCACCCCGCGCGTCGCGCACCCGGCCGTCCGCGCCCAGCGCAAACGCGTCCCGCGGAAACGCAAACAGGATATCCCAGCGCGCCTGCGGCCCCGTACTCGCGCTTTCAAGGAACGCCGGATAGCGCCCGGGATGCGCGGCAGCCAACGGCAGCAGGTCGCGGACGCCGGGCAATTCGGTACAGCACGGCGAATCGGTGGACCGGCCGCACCCCGCACCCGCCGCCTTGTCAGCGATCACCGGACCGGGTCGTGCGTCAAACCCGCTTGAACAGCAGCGTGCCGTTGGTACCACCGAAGCCGAACGAATTGGAAATCGCGATGTCGATCCTGCCGTCGCGCGCGGTATTGGGCACGAAGTCCAGGTCGCAGCCGTCCCCGGGTGCATCGAGGTTGATGGTCGGCGGCAAGACACCGTCGCGCATCGCCAGCAGGGTGAATATGGCCTCGACGCCACCGGCGGCGCCCAGCAGGTGTCCCGTCGTCGACTTGGTCGAACTTATCGCAAGTTTTTTCGCACTGTCGCCAAATACCCGCTTGGCCGCCAGCACTTCGCCGAGATCCCCCAGCTGCGTCGAGGTGCCGTGGGCGTTGACGTACTGCACCTGGTCGGGATTGACGCCGGCGTCGTGCAGCGCGTTCTCCATGCAGCGCGCTGCGCCCTCGCCGCCTTCACTCGGCGCGGTGATGTGGTACGCATCGCCACTCATGCCGAAGCCTGCCACCTCGCCGTAGATTTTCGCGCCGCGCGCCTTGGCGTGTTCGTACTCTTCGAGCACGACGATGCCCGCGCCATCGGAAAGCACGAAGCCGTCCCGGTCCTTGTCCCACGGCCGGCTGGCACGCGCCGGATCGTCGTTGCGGGTGCTCATCGCACGCGCGGAACAAAAACCGCCCACCGCGGTTGCGGTAACCGAAAACTCGGCGCCCCCGGCGAGCATCGCGTCGGCATCACCGTACTGGATCATCCGCATTGCGAGGCCGATGTTGTGGGTGGCGGTGGTACAGGCGGTCACGCACGCGATGTTCGGCCCCTTCAGGCCATACATGATCGACAGGTGACCGGAGACCATGTTGACGATGGAGCCGGGCACGAAGAACGGCGATATCTTGCGCGGGCCGCCCTCGTGATAGGCAATCGAGGTGCGTTCGATACTGGCAATGCCGCCGATGCCGGCACCCACCGCCGCGCCGATCCGCGGCGCATTGGCTGCGGTCACTTCAAGCCCCGAGTCACGCAAGGCCTGCGTCCCCGCGGCGATGCTGTAGTGGATGAAGGTATCCATCTTCTTGATGTCCTTCGGCGCGATGTACTGCGCCGGGTCGAAGCCGCGCACTTCACCGGCGATCCGCGTGGGGAACGCGCTGGCGTCAAAATGCGTGATCGGGCCGATACCGCTGTTGCCAGCCACCACGTTCTTCCACGCCGTCGCCACGTCGTTGCCAATCGGTGAAACCAGGCCCAGGCCGGTCACCACCACACGCCGTTTGTTCATGGAGACTCCAAGCTCAAAAGTGAAAACCAGTATTGCAACACCGCGGCAGCCGCGTGCTGCATTGCATCCAGCCTGGCGAACTCAACACCGCGCCAGGTGCGCCATACGCCACCGCATTGTTTGAAGCCCAACAAAGCGAAAGCTGCGCACGCACGGCGCAGCTTTCGGGTTGCCACAGACGCATCAAGCCACTGCCCGCAGGCCCGCCAGGGGCCGTGAGTCAGGACTTGACGTGCGCCTTGATGTAGTCGACCGCCTGCTGGACGGTGGTGATCTTTTCGGCGTCCTCATCCGGAATCTCGGTTTCAAACTCCTCTTCGAGCGCCATCACCAGCTCCACGGTGTCCAGCGAGTCCGCGCCCAGATCGTCGACGAACGAGGCGTTCGCCGTAACGTCTTCTTCCTTGACCCCCAACTGGTCAACCACGATCTTCTTGACGCGTTCTTCGATGCTGCTCATGAGACAGTGCCTCCCGGGACAAATGCATTCGAGGTCGGGGCGGACCCTTCCCCACTACCCGCGTACATTGGTGATGCACACGGTACATGATCAAGCACAGCCACGCAGGCTGCGGGTGTTTCCATGGTCAGCCAAAAGGGCCCCGACCACGGCGCGAAAGTCGCAATGGTAACCGGTTCCGCGGAGCAATAGAACCATGGGCGCCGCCTCATGCCATGTACATGCCGCCGTTCACGTGCAGGGTTTCGCCGGTGATGTAACCGGCCGCGGCCGAGGCCAGAAACACCACCGCGTGGGCGACGTCCACGGGCGCACCAAGCCGGCCCAGCGCAATGCTGCCTTCCAGAGCCTTGCGCTGCTCATCGTTCAGCCCCCGCGTCATGTCGGTGTCAATAAACCCCGGCGCCACCACGTTGACGGTAATGCCGCGCGAACCAACCTCGCGCGCCAGTGATTTCGAGAACGCGATGATGCCGGCCTTGGCCGCCGCGTAATTGGTCTGTCCGGGATTTCCGGTCAGGCCGACCACCGAGGCGATGTTGACGATGCGGCCCCTGCGCGCCTTCATCATCGTCCGCATCACCGCCTTGGACGTGCGATAGACCGACGTCAGGTTGGTATCGATGATCGCCTGCCAATCCTCGTCCTTCATCCGCATCAGGAGCTGGTCACGCGTGATGCCGGCGTTGTTGACCAGGATCGAAAGTCCACCGTGATCCTTGACGATCGCATCGATCAGCGCCGTGACGGCGGCGCCGTCGGTGACATCCAACACCTGGCCTTCACCGCCGTGCGCTGCCAACCGACCGGTAATCGCCGCCGCGCCCGCGGCCGAAGTCGCGGTGCCGATGACCTTGGCGCCGGCGGCCGCCAACTCGTCGGCGATGGCAGCGCCAATCCCGCGCGAAGCACCGGTGACCAGTGCAATTTCGCCTTGCAGGCCGGCGCTCATGCGCGCACCTGTGCGAGCGCGTCACGCAGTTCATCCGGCGTCCCGAGCGCGCGCGCATCGATCGACTTGTCGATGCGCCGGCACAAGCCGGTCAATACCTTGCCCGGGCCACACTCGAATATTTTGGTCGCCCCGTTCTGCACCAGCGAACGCACGCTGTCGCTCCACAGCACGGGCATGTACAACTGGCGCTCGAGCGCCGCGCGGATGAACTCGATGCCGACGTGCGCCTTGGCATCGGCATTCTGCAGGACGGGAATCGCCGGCACCTGCCACGGCAAATCCGCCATGCGCGCGGCAAGCTCCTGGGCCGCTTCACGCATCAACGGCGTGTGCGACGGCACCGATACCGCCAGCTTGACGACCTTGCGGACGCCGAGCTCCGTCAGCCGCTGCGCGGCGCGGTCAACCGCGCCGGTGTGGCCGGCGATCACCAGCTGACCCGGGCTGTTGTAGTTGGCAGGCGCTACCACTTCCTCACCCGATACTTCCTTGCACACGGCACGGATGAGGTCTTCATCGCCGCCAATCACCGCGGCCATCGAGCCTACCCCGGCCGGCACCGCCGCCTGCATCAGGCGCCCGCGCTCGACAACCAGCGCGGCGGCAGCACGCAAGGGCAGCGCGCCGGCACAAACCAGTGCCGAGTATTCGCCAAGGCTGTGGCCCGCCACCTGCGCGGGCAGCGGCCCACCCTGTGCCAGCCACACGCGCCACACCGCGACGCATGCCGCCAGCAGCACCGGCTGGGTGTGTTCGGTTTTGCCAA
Source organism: Rhodanobacteraceae bacterium (assembly GCA_004299555.1). Lineage (GTDB taxonomy): Bacteria > Pseudomonadota > Gammaproteobacteria > Xanthomonadales > Rhodanobacteraceae > 66-474. Next base: position 11,330 of record SCQU01000021.1, on the reverse strand, counting down.
GTTCGGATTCCGGGCCGTCCTGCGCGAGCGCCCACAGGTCAAACCCCGCGCCTTCCGACGCCTCGGCGAACACCTCGCGCACCACCGGGAACGCGGCCGCAAGCCCCGCCAGCATCCCAACCGCCTGCGAACCCTGGCCTGGAAACACGAAAGCCAGGTCGGCCGCCGTGGCCGGATTGTTCGTCTTGTCATTCATGGAAATCCAAAGCCTCTCTACGATCCGCCGCCCGCCAGCAACCAGCAGGCACGCGGTCCGGAACCGCGCTGTCCGGCCGGTTGCGGTCCCTGAACCCGCCGGCCGGGATCGGAGCCAGCGGCATCAGTAGCGAATCATCGCCGAAGCCCAGGTCAACCCGCCCCCGAACGCCTCCAGCAGCAGGTTCTGGCCGCGCCTGACCTTGCCCGAGCGCACCGCGGTATCCAGCGCCAGCGGCACCGACCCGGATGACGTGTTCGCGTGCTTGTCCACCGTCACGATGACCCGCTCCATCGAAATGCCGAGGCGCTTGGCCGTGGCCTCGATGATGCGCAGGTTGGCCTGGTGCGGAATCAACCAGTCAACGTCCGTTTCCTGCATCCCGGCCGCGGTGAGGGTCTCGCCAACCAGCGCGTCGAGGGTCTTGACCGCGATCTTGAAAACTTCGCGCCCCTTCATGTTGATGCGCACACCGTGATTCTTCTCGTCCTTGAACCCCACCGATACACCGACCGGGTTGTACAGCAGGTCCTTGTAGCCGCCATCGGCATGCAGACAGGTCGCCAGGATGCCAGGCGCGTCAGTGGCTTCCAGCACCACCGCCCCGGCACCATCGCCGAACAGCACGCAGGTCTGGCGATCCTCCCAGTCGACCATGCGAGTCAGGGTCTCGGCACCCATGACCAGCGCGCGCTTGACCTGGCCGGTGCGAATGAAATTGTTCGCGATACCCAGCGCATACATGAAGCCCGAACACGCGGCATTGACGTCGAACGCCATGCAACCATTCGCCCCGAGGCGATTCTGGATCAGGCAGGCCGTGGCGGGAAAGATGATGTCGGGCGTGGTCGTCCCCAGCACCACCATGTCAAGGTCCGACGCCTTGACGCCCGCGTCCTTGAGTGCCTGCTGGCCGGCACGAAAAGCCAGGTCGCCCGTGGTCTCGCCTTCGGCGGCAACGTGACGTTCACGGATGCCCGTGCGCGTGCGGATCCATTCATCGCTGGTATCCACGACCTTTTCCAGGTCGGCATTGGTCACGACGCGCGCGGGCAAGGCGCTGCCTGTCGCAACGATGCGGGCATAGGTCGTCAAGATGGATTCCCCCGTTCAAGCGCAACGCATGCAAAAAACCACGGCGGCGCCCGCAAGCGCCGCGCGTCAATGGACCACATTGTCACCGACAAGGTCAATCCTCGTCGACGACTGCCTGCTTGTCCTCGATCACCTTGCGGCCACGGTAGTAGCCATCCTTGGTGATGTGGTGGCGCTGATGGATCTCGCCGGAAGTGGGGTCGGTGGCAAGCTGGACCGTCTTCAGCGCATCGTGTGCACGGCGCATACCGCGACGGGAGGGTGACTTGCGACTCTTTGCAACGGCCATGATGGCTCTCCTGAAGGTTGTTCCAACGCAAATCCGGGCGTCCGCCGCGGCCTTGCAAACCAACGCCCGCGGCCAGGCCGCAGCGCGTTCGTCATTCTGGTACTGCGCACCGGGCACGGCAGCCGGTCCCGGCGCGTGAGGCGCGTTGGCGCCCCAACTGATTCAACGATGCTTGTTGCCGCCGGCTTGCATCAGCTTGCGCAAATCCGCAAACGGATGCGTCACCAGCGCGTCCTTGCCCGCATCCTGCGGCGATTGTCCGGGCGTGTTCCATCCACCCTGCAAAATCTCACTGCCGGGCTTGACCGGCACCAGCGGCAGCGCCAGCAGCAATTCATCCTCGATCACGCGCCGTGGCTGCAGCGAACCGTTTTCCAGCAACAGCGGTTCACATGCACCCGGCAACGCCGCCGCGGCATCCTCGCCAGCCAGCAACCCGAGTCGCGTGTCAATTTCGACCGGCCATGCAAATGGCTGCAGCGTACGCTGGCACTGAAGAATCACGCGCCCGGACAGACGGACATGCAGCTCGGGGTCGCCGAGCACGCCTTGCTCAAAGTCGAGATTGTACGCGATTTCACCACGGTCTTCCGCCAACGCCGGCAACAAGCGCGGCAACGCGGCAACCGGCAGCACCCCTGCAAACGACCGCCGTCCAGCCACCATGCGCTCGGCGTCCACGAAATCTGGCAACGACGCGGACATAAGCGTGGAATGCTAGATTCTGCACTGCACAAAGTCAACCGCAAGGCACAGCGCCCGCTTGGCCCGTATCATGCTTGCCAGGCAATGCATCCAATTCCACATGGCTCGCACTTGAACGTCAGCTCCGCCACCCTGTTTGCCATGATCCTGCCCGCCGTGGTCGCGCTGCTCGCGTGCGGCACCATCGTCTATCTGCTGACGCGGCAGATGCGCCACCAACACGCCTTGCGCACGCTGTACCTGGAAGCCGACGCGCTGGAACACGACCTCAAGGAATGCCGGACGCGCCTGCAGCGCGCGCACGCCGCGATGTCGGTCAACCCCAACCAGCCGGCCGCCGGCGAAGCCGAGGCCCGCCACGCCATCGACGCCGCTCTGCGTGAACTGCTGGCACACCGCCTGTGGCTGCGCGACAAGGCCGACGACGCGCAACAGCGGGAGCTGGACACCGCAGTACACGCGATCGGCAAGGTACGCAGCGCGCTCGGCGAGCAACTGCGCGAACTTGACTCTGCCCAGCGCGCGCTGGAAACCGCGGTACGCGAAAAGATCGAAGACCTGTCGCAGCAACCATGACCCTGCCACGGATCGTACTCGCGTCCACCTCGCGCTATCGAGCCGGGCTGTTGCGGCGCCTCGTGGCTGATTTCACCCAGGCCGCCCCGGCAGTCGACGAGGAGACGCTGCCCAACGAGGCCCCTCGCGACCGCGCCGTACGCCTGGCCGAGGCCAAGGCACGCGCGGTGGCACCAACGCTCGATGCCGCGCTGGTGATCGGTTCCGATCAGGTCGCCGCGCTCGGCGCCCAGGTGCTGCACAAACCCGGCACCATCAAGAACGCACATGAACAATTGCGCGCAAGTAGCGGCAGGACGGTTGATTTTTACACCGGGTTATGCATGGTTGACGGTCGCACCGGGCACGCGATCTCGCACCTTGACCATACCCGCGTCGTGTTCCGCCGGCTCACGGATGCAGAGATCGATCGCTACCTCGCAGCAGAAAAGCCGCTCGATTGCGCTGGCAGCTTCAAGGCCGAAGCCGCCGGCATCGCCCTCTTCGAGCGCATCGACAGCAGCGACCCGACCGCGTTGATTGGCTTGCCCTTGATCGCACTGGCCCGTCTGCTGCGCGCCGCCGGATTCGCGCTGCCCTGAACCCGCGCGACGCCCGCCGTCGTACACTCGGTTCAGGTAGACCTGATCGAGAACGGGCATGGACCAAGACTTGGCGGCTGCGGGCACAACGACGCTTGAATCGACCGCGCGCCAGCGCCTGGACGCGGCGATCGCGCAGGTCAACGCCGTACTGGTGGGCAAGAATCAGCCCATCCGCAAGGCGTTCGCCTGTCTGCTCGCGGCCGGTCACCTGCTGATCGAAGACGTCCCAGGCGTCGGCAAGACCACGCTTGCACACGCGCTGGCGGTGACCCTCGGCCTGAGCTTCCGGCGTATCCAGTTCACGTCGGATCTCCTACCCAGCGACATCGTGGGCGTCAGCGTGTTCGACCGTGACCGCAATGCGTTTCGCTTCCAACCCGGCCCGATCTTCGCGCAACTGCTGTTGGCCGACGAAATCAACCGCGCAACGCCAAAGACCCAGAGCGCACTGCTGGAAGCCATGGCTGAAGGCCAGGTCACGGCCGACGGCGCCAGCCGTGCGTTGCCGCAGCCCTTTTTCACGGTCGCGACCCAGAATCCCATGGACACGGCCGGCACCTATCCGCTGCCTGATTCCCAGCTCGACCGTTTCATGCTGCGCATTTCGCTGGACTACCCCGACCCCGAATCGGAACGCAAGCTGCTGACCGGCGAAGACCGCGCGACCTTGCTGGGGCGGCTGCACGCGTGCCTTTCCGCTGATGACATTCTGGCGCTGCGCAGCCAAGCCCACGCGGTCACCGCCAGTCCTGCGCTGCTCGATTATGTGCAGGCTCTGGTCACCGCCAGCCGCAAGCACCCCGACATCCGCACCGGGTTGTCACCGCGCGCGGGCCTGGCGCTGCTGGCATGCGCGCGCGCGTGGGCCTACCTTGGCGCGCGTGACTACGTCATGCCCGAGGACGTCCAGGCCGTTTTCACGGGCGTCGCCGCGCACCGCCTGATTCCCGCGCGCAGCGTTGCGCGCGATGCGCTCGCGCAAACCCTGCTGGAATCGGTGGCGGTGGAGTAATACCCATGAACGCCGCCACGGAAGCCGTACGTCCAACCGTCGCCGCGCGCATCCGCCACTGGCTTCCCGGGCTGGCGCGCGGGCGCCAGCCTGAAAGTCTGCCGATCACGCTCGACCGGCGCCGCATTTACATCGTGCCGACCCGTGCCGGATTGGGTTTTGGCGTGCTGATCTTCACCATGGCCGCAGGCGCACTCAACTACCAGAACAACTCGGCGCTGCTCCTGACCTGCATGCTGGGCGCGACCCTGGCCTCCAGCATGTTGCTGACCTGGCGCGGCCTGCACAACCTGACCCTGCGCGCGGTCCACTCCGACCGCGGGTTTTGCGGCGCCCGGCTGCCCGTCCATCTTGCATTTGCCGACGATGGCCGCACGCGGCCGGGCCTTCGCATTGCGCTGGATGCCGTCCCGCAGCCCTGTTCGCTGGCGCGCGGCGTCAGTCGGGCCACGATCACCGTGGCCACCGACACGCGTGGCTGGATGCCGTTGCCGCGGATGCAACTGTCAACCACCCTGCCGTTCGGGCTGTTCCGGGCCTGGAGCTGGATCACCGCCGACCAGCAGATCCTGGTCTATCCGCGGCCCTTGCGCGACGCCCGGCCCCCCGCGTACGCGGACGACCACCAGCACCGCATCACCGGTGGCGATGAATTTGCCGGCTTGCGTGACTACCACCCGGGCGACCCCATCCGCCACGTCGCGTGGAAATCCAGCGCCCGCCACGGCCATCTGATGGTGCGCGAATTCGAGCGTGCAACACCCGGCCAGCCGCTGCAGTTTGACTGGAATACGCTGACCGGCATTGACCGCGAAACCCGCATCTCACGGCTCACCGCATGGGTCAGCGATGCATACGCCGTCGCCCAGCCGTGGATCCTGATCCTGGAAGACCGCCGCACGCTGGGCCCGGCCAACGACGCTGCGCACTACCACCGGTGCCTGACAGCGCTGGCCGAGTTGCCATGATCTGGCGCCGTTCCAGGGCCGGCATCCGCGAGGCTGTACCACTGGCGGCGCTGCCGTTCAGCCTCCTGTGCGCGACGGTGCTGTGTACGCTCGCGGCACACGCGCCGCACCTGCCGCCCTGGTTCACCGCGGTACTGGCCGCGATCATTGCCGCGCGCTGGTGGCAACGCCGGCGGCACCACCGGCGTGCGTCCGCGTGGCTGCGCATCGCACTGCTGATTGCGATCCCCGGCGTGGTGCTGGCGGTGTACGGCACGCCATTCGGGCGCGACCCCGGTGCGGCCATCGTGTGCGGATTGCTGGTGGTGAAGCTGCTCGAAAGTGAACACGCGCGCGACGCGCGCATGGCGGTCGGCTTTGCGTGCTTCATCCTGATGAGCGCGCTTTTGTTTGACCAGTCACTGGCGTTCACGATCATGGTCGGGTTGCTGCTGCTGCCACCGCTGGCGACGTTGCGCGCGCTGGAATCGGGCTTGCCGCCAGGCCGCTGGCTGCCCGCATTCAAGACCGGCGGGGTCCTGCTGGCAGCCAGCCTGCCGGCCGCCCTGCTGGGTTTCATGCTGATCCCGCGCCTGGCAACACCCTTGTGGGGCGCGCCAGACAACGGCGTCGCCCACACCGGCATTTCCGACCGCATGGCACCCGGCGACCTGCACACCTTGCTGACCGACAGTGCGGTGGCCATGCGGATCGGCTTCGATGGCCTGCCGCCGCCCGAGGATCAGCGCTATTTCCGCGGCATGGTGCTGTGGCACTTCGATGGCAGCGCATGGACCCGCGGGCCCGCGTCACGCCGTGCCTGGCCACCGGCACCGGTAGAGGCCCGCGGACCGGTCACGCGCTACAGCGTCACGCTCGAGCCCAGCCACCGGCACTGGCTGTTCGCGCTGGACGTACCGGTGGCGGCGCCTGAAGGTACGACGCTGCTGCCGGACCGGACGCTGCAGGCATCCAGGCCGATCGATCACACCCTGCACTACCGGGTCGAATCGGCGGCCCGCTATCACCTCGGAGCATCGACACTTGACCCGCGTCTGCGGGCGGCCGCGCTGCAACTGCCAGCCGGCTACGACCCCCGCACGCGCGAACTGGCGGCCGGTTGGCGCGAGCGGGCCGCCGGCAACGACCTTGCCATCATCCGCGACGCCCTCGAGATGTACCACAACGGCGGCTTTGTCTACGACCTCGACGCCCCGCCGCTCGGCCGCAACAGCATCGATGACTTCCTGTTTGACACCAAGATCGGGTTTTGCGAACACTACGCCAGCAGTTTCACTTTCCTCATGCGCGCGGCCGGCATCCCAGCGCGGGTCGTGGTGGGCTACCAAGGCGGTTACTGGAACCCGGTGGCGCACTACCTGCTGGTACGCCAATCCAACGCCCACTCGTGGACCGAGGTCTGGCTCGCCGGGCGCGGCTGGGTACGCATCGATCCGACCGCCGCGGTCAGCAAGGTCATCATGGCACAGGCCGGAAGCGACACCGGACTGCCCCTCGGAGGCGGCGACATCAGCTGGTGGCTGCCATGGCAAAACCGCTTTGACATCGTCAACCGCTGGTGGGGGCAAACCGTCGTTGGCTTCGATGCCCTGCGTCAAAGCCGCTTGTTTCGCCCCTTTGGGATCGAACACGCGACGGCGCAGATGCTGGGCATCACGCTGGCGGTGATCGTGTTTCTTGCGCTCAGCGCGGGGGCGCTGCTCGCATCGCTCCGCCCCCGCACCAGGCCACGCGACGCGCTGGCCGCCGCGCAATCGCGCCTGCAAGGCAAACTGCTGCGTTGCGGCATCGTACGTGGTGCGGCCGAGGGTCCCAGCGATTTCTACACCCGTGCCGCGCGTGCATTGCCGCCGGAAGCGGAGACCCTGCGCGCCCTGGCGGGGGAGTATGCGTGCCTGCGCTACGCCTTTCCCGAACCGCCGCCTGAACGAACCCGTGCGTTTGCACGCCGCGTCCGCAGCTTTCACCCCGGCCGTGTGGTCAAATAGCCGTGTGTAGGTATTTCCACCGGAGGCCCATCGTGACGCGTCTTCTATTGTTGGCTCCAGTCGCAGCTGCGCTGGCATTGGGTGCCTGCGCCACGATCCCGAAACCGTTGCAGGGCAACTATGCACCGGTCGCGCTGAGCGCCGCGCAGAGCGGCACTGCCAGCACGACTCCGGTCCGCTGGGGCGGCGAGATCATCCAGACCGAACCGCGCGAACAACAAACCTGCTTCTTCGTGCTGGCTGAGCCACTCGATTCACAGGCGCGCCCGCAGCGCGGTGCTGACAGCCCCGGCCGTTTCGTCGCCTGCAAGCAAGGGTTCTACGACCCCGAGGTCTTCGCCAGGGGCCGCGAGGTGACGGTCACCGGCACGCTGGACGGCACCGTCCAGCACAAAATCGGCCAGTTCAACTACACCTATCCCAACGTCATCGCCAGCAACGTCTACCTGTGGCCCAAACGGCCCCTGTACGTTGCAACACCCGACTATGGAATGTGGGGGCCATGGGGCCCGTGGGGCGACCCGTTCTGGGGTGGCTGGGGCCCGTGGGGTTACGGCGGTCCCATGTACTACCCGCCGCGCGTCATCGTGGTGCCGCGACCGGCGCCACAACCACCCAAGCAATGAAGGTAACCGTGACGCCCGCGCAAGCGGGCGTCAAAGCATGCGGACGACGAAGGCTTCAGGACATCCTTTCGGGCATCTGCCGGCCGGCCAGCAGGTGCAGGTGCAGGTAAAACACGGTCTGCCCGCCGTCCCGGTTGCAATTGACCACGCAGCGATAGCCGGCGTCGGCGAAACCTTCGCGCTTGGCATACGCGGCCGCGGCCAACAGCAGCTTGCCCACGAGCGGAGCGTCGGCCGCGCTGCAATCATTCAGGGTCGGCAACGATTTTTGCTTCGGAACGAACAGGACATGCACCGGCGTCTGCGGGTGGATGTCGCGGAATGCAAGGATTTCATCGTCCTCGTACACGATGTCGGCCGGCAACTCGCGGCGCACGATCTTGTCGAAAATGGTATCGGGCATTGCATCACCTCAAGGCTATGACCGGTGCCGGCGAAGCGCTTCCAGCACGCGGCACGCAACGGGCAAAGTGTACACGTCGAGGCGCTGTGCCGGCTCCACACCTACCGCCACGTTCAATCCTCAAGGTCGCGCCGGCTGCCAAAGGCGTGCGCCAAGGTGCCGCGGTCGACGTACTCGAGCTCACCGCCCAGCGGAACGCCGTGCGCAAGGCGCGTCGGGCGCACCCCCGCTGCGTGCGCAAGCTGCCCCAGCCAATGCGCGGTCGCCTCGCCTTCCACGGTGGGGTTGGTCGCAATCACCAGCTCGCGTACTTCGCCACCCGCAAGCTTGCGCTTCAGCAACTCGACACCAAGATCCTGCGGCCCCATGCCATCCAGCGGTGATAGCCGCCCCATCAGGACGAAATAGCGGCCGCGGTAACCCGTCGCCTGCTCGAGCGCCAGGAGATCCGCCGGGGTTTCAACTACGCACAACAACGCCGGATCGCGCGTGGGGTTGGCGCAGATCGCGCACTCATCGGACTCGCTGAAGTTGCGGCACGACTTGCAGTGCCCGATGCCCTGCATTGCCCGCTGCAACACACCGGCCAGATGCGTGCCGCCGTCGCGATCGCGTTCGAGCAGGTGAAACGCCATCCGTTGCGCGCTCTTGGCGCCAACGCCAGGCAAACAGCGCAGCGCGTCAATCAGTGCGGTCAGCAGGTCGGGAGCGTCGGACATGCGATCAAAACGGCAGCTTGAACCCGGGCGGCAGGTTCATGCCGGCACTCATCCCGCCGAGCTTTTGCTGGCTGGCCGCGGTGATCTTGTTGACGGCATCGTTGAAGGCCGCCGCGACCATGTCTTCGGTCATTTCCGGATCATCGGCCATGAGCTTGCGGTCGATGCGCACCCGGCGCACCTCGTGGCGGCCGGTCATGGTGACTTCCACCATGCCACCACCGGCGCTGCCCGTGACCTCGAGCCTGGCGATTTCTTCCTGCGCGCGCTTGAGGTCCTCCTGCATGCGCTGCGCCTGCTCCATCAATTGTCCCAGTTGCCCTTTCATGCCTGTTTACCTGCCGGTTGAATGCTGTCGGGAATGAGGGTGGCGCCAAGCTGGCGCTCGAGGTTCTGGATGACCGGATCCTCCGCCAGCGCCCGCGCGGCGAGCGCCTGGTCATCGGAGCGTACCTTCGCCGCACGTGTCGCCGGCGTTTCCGCCACCGCTTCATGCACCATGCGCACGCGCAGGCTGCGGCCAATCACCGCGCCCAGCTGGTCCTGCAGCTGCCTGCACACGCCGTCGCTGCAGAAAACCCCGTGTTCGGGCTTCAAGGCCAACGTAAGGACATCGCCAGCCAATGACTTGGGGATCGCGTGTTGCGCCAGCAGCGCTACCGGCCCCCCCAGACGCGCGGACCGGATCCAGGCCTCCCAGTCAGCCAGACCACCGATGTGCGGTGCCGTGGGCTCACGCACCGCCGGCGGCTGCGTTGCGGCGTCAACGGCAGGCGTGGACCCCGGTCGCGGCCGCGACGCAAACTGCGCCGTTGCCTGCGCGTGGGCGCCAACCGGCACGGGGCGATCAGGCTGTACCGGATCGCTCGCTGCAGCGCCCTCCGGCGGGGCCGGCTCACCGGGCGTGGTGTCGCGAAACGCCAACATCCGCAGCAATGTCATCTCGAACCCGGTACGCAAGTCGGGCGCCAGGGACAGGTCGCGACGGCCATTCACGGCGAACTGATACCACACCTGCACGTCGGCCGGTGCCACCTTGACGGCGAGCCCATCCAGCACCGCGGTTTCTGCTTCATCGCCAGCAAACCCCGGTACCAGCTGTCGCAGCTGGATGCGATGCAGCGCGGTCGCAAGCTCTTCCAGTACCACCGCGAAGTCAGGCGACAGCCCGGCAATGCGATCGGCCTCTTCCAGCAATGCCTTGCCATCGCCGTCGGCGAGCGCCTGCAGCAACGCGCCGACGTCGTTGCCGGAGATCGTACCCAGCATCGCGCGTACGTCATCAACGTGCAGCGCTCCCCCGCCGTGTGCGATGGCCTGATCCAACAGTGACAAGCCATCACGCAGCGAGCCATCGGCGCCGCGCGCCAGCTCGGCGATGGCACCCTCGTCGAAACCGATGCCCTCCTTGCCAAGGATCATCCGCATCTGCCCCGCGATCTGGTCGGGTAGCAGGCGCTTCAGGCCAAACTTGAGGCAGCGCGACAACACCGTGACCGGCAATTTCTGCGGATCGGTCGTCGCCAGCAGGAACTTCACGTGTTCAGGAGGCTCCTCCAACGTCTTCAGCAGCGCATTGAAGGCGCTCTTGGACAACATGTGGACTTCGTCGACCAGATACACCTTGTAGCGGCCCTGGGCCGGTGCGTACTGCGCGTTCTCGATCACCTCGCGTACGTCATCGACGCCGGTGTTGCTGGCGGCATCGATCTCGATCAGGTCCACGAACCGGCCAGCGTCAACCGCCTTGCAGATCGCGCACTCGCCGCACGGATGCGCCGACATGCCCTTCTCGCAATTGAGGGCTTTCGCGAAAATGCGCGCGATGGTGGTCTTGCCAACGCCCCGGGTGCCGGTAAAGAGGTAGGCGTGATGCACCCGTCCCGAATCGAGCGCGTGCGTCAGCGCGCGGACGACGTGCTCCTGGCCAACCAGTTCCTCGAACTGTTTGGGACGCCATTTGCGTGCAAGAACCTGGTAAGTCATGGGGTGCAGTCTGGAGGCAAGCGTCCATTGTGCCAACACCGGGCGCCAAGACCAAGCCGCAGCATGGCGGCGGCCCCGCCAGCGTATCTCCGGCGCACGCGTTGATCGAGCGAGACGGCGCGCTGGCGCGGTGCCGGTGGCACCGCGCGCGCCGGCGAGCGCCCGCAGCAGGAGGCGGAGGGC
>SCQU01000020.1 GCA_004299555.1 Rhodanobacteraceae bacterium | reverse complement strand
ACAACCCGCCGGTTTACTGGCACGATGCGAAGCTGGAATTGGCGATCCAGTTCCAGGATCGATTCACCCTTGGCAACTGAAACCCAACCGGCTCAGACACAAAATAAATTACAGGCTCGGGGAACGGAAAGAAATAGTTGGTGATGCCCTGGTATTCCGGGCCAAAGTAGGAGACGGCCCACTCGAATGTTGCCGGGTGAATCTGCTGGCCGTGGTAGTGATACGTGAAGCCGCTGTCGTCCACGGTGATCCGCGGTTCGCGCTGGCAATCGCCGCGCGGTGCGTAGGCGCCGTAGTAGGCCTCGAGGTGCTGGCCCTTGAGGTCATGCACGGTCAACGCCTGTGCATGACCGGCGACCAATCCGGCGGCGAGGGCCAGCAAGCCTGCGTGGAACCTTGTGTAGCGTATGTTCATGACCGTGTCCTCCGAGGTTGTGCAGTCAGCCCCATGGCCAGCCCGCCATCAGGCCCCAGAATGCGAATAGCCCCATCAACACCATCGCCAGAGCGGCGGCCACGTACCGGCTCGCGCCGGGACGCGAAGCCACGCGGTAACGGATGAACTCGGCTTCCGAAAGTCGCGCTTCTGCCGTGTCCACCCCGTCGCGATGCATCCGTGCATATTCGACCCGCGCCTGGCGTTCCCCCACGCCACGGTGGCGCCACCCATAGGCCCTGCAGGCCCGCAGGCACAGGACGACCGCCGCGGCCCCGCACGCCAGCATCAGCCCTATGCCGATCATGTCGAGTTGGTCCTCGTGTCATTGCGGATGGGGCTCCGGTCGCGGTGATGGCCGGCCGGTGACCGGCCTCGGCGCCATTGGGCGCCGCCGCGGCGGAAAAGTCGTCACGGCGGTCTAACGGATGGCTAACGGCGGCGCCCTGGAAAGCGTGAACGGCGTCACAGCACGCCCGGATCGGTGCACAATTGGGACCGGGACCGGATGAGGGACGTGATGGATCAGCCCGGGGCTTCGGACCAGCCGCTGTACCGCTACCGTTTCGACGAGGTGGAGTTCGACGAGACCCGTGCGGAGCTGTCGGTGGCCGGTCGCCACGTGGACCTCGAACAGCGCCCCCTCCAGGTGCTGGCATTGCTGCTGCACCACGTGGACGAGGTGGTGCCGCGCCAGGATTTGTTCGATACGGTCTGGGAAGGCCGGCCCACCGTGGACAACGTGCTGGCCAACGCCATCGCCAAGCTGCGCAAGGCGCTGGGCCCGACAGCCGGCGCGCGCGTGATCAACGTGCCTCGCGTGGGCTACCGTTTCAAGGGTCCGGTCGAGCGCATCGTGGCCGGTCGGCACGCGCCAGTGGCGTTCGCATTCCAGGCCGGTCAACCGGTGCCGGGGCGCGGGCATTTCCGTCTGCGCGAGTGCCTGGATCTGTCCGGCGACGGCGCGGTGTGGCTGGCATGCCACGAGAAGACCGGCGAGCAGCGCGTGTACAAGTTCGCCGTGGATGGCGAACGCCTGGCTGCGCTGATGCGCGAGGTCACCATTTATCGTGTGCTGCGCGAAAGCCTCGGCGAACGCGACGATCTGGTGCGGGTGGTCGACTGGAATTTCGACACGCCACCCTGCTGGCTGCAATACCGGTATGCGGGCCGGGACCTGGCCCGCTGGGCGCTGGACGAGCCGGCGTTTGCCGCGGCCCCCCGCGACCGGCGGATCGGCTGGTTCCTGCAGATTGCCGGCGCCGTTGCCGCTGCGCACGGCGCGGGCGTGCTGCACAAGGATTTGAAACCCGCCAACGTGCTGGTGGCCCCCGGCGGCGATGGCTGGCAGTTCCGCGTCGCGGATTTCGGCTCGGGGCGGCTGCTGCAACCCGGGAAACTGGAAGCGCTCGGCATCACCCGCCTGGGCATGACGGTGACCAGCGCGCTGCCCGCGGATTCGGGCGTGACGCTGTCGTACCTCGCGCCGGAAGTGCTCGCTGGTGCGGCGCCGTCGGTGGAGAGCGACGTGTATGCGCTCGGCCTGATCCTGTTCCAGATGATCGTCGGCGACCTGCACCGCACCCTGGCGCCGGGTTGGGAGCGCGACGTCGACGATGAACTGCTGCGCGAGGACATCGCCGCCGCGACCAGCGGCGATCCCGGGCGGCGCCTCGCCAGCGTCGAGGCACTGACGCAGCGGCTGCGTGGCCGCGAGGCGCGCGCGGTCGAACGCAGGCGCCTGCGCGATTCCGATGCGCGCGCGCTGGCCGCGGAGCGCGCGCTGGAACGCGCCCGCGCGCGGCGGCCGTGGCTGATCGCGGCGATCGTGCTGCTGGCGGCGGGATTAAGCGTGAGCCTCTGGCAACTCGGGCAAATCCGGGCCGCCCGCACCGAGGCACAGCAACAGGCGGCGCTGGCCACGGCCACCAACAGGTTCCTCAACGAGGATGTGCTGGGCGCCGGCGTCGGCGGCAACTCGCCGGCGTGGTACGAACGCAATCCGAGCCTGCGCGAGATCCTCGATGCCGCCGCCAGGCACCTGGACGACGGCCGCTTCGCTGGCGAGCCACTGGTACTGGCCGATCTCCACCAGACCCTGGGGCGTGCCTACCGCAGCACGGGCAACTTCGCCAGGGCCGGCGCGCAACTCGAGGCCGCAGCCGACTGGTTGCAGCGCACGCGGGGCGCGGACGATCCACGCACCGTGCTGGCGCAATACGAACTTGCCACGGTGCTGGCGCACCTCTCGCGTTTTGCCGATGCGCATGCGTTGCTCGATCGCGCCGACGCGGCGGCGGGCGCGCGCCTCGACGCGGCGTCGGAAATCGCGTTGCGCGCGAACATCGCGCGGGGCAACGTGCTGTACCAGCAGATGCAGGCCAAGCCGGCGCTGGCTGCCTACACCCGTGCGGAGCAACTGCAACGGCGCCTGCATCCCAACGACGCGGTGATGTCCGCGCACCTGCTGCTTTCGATCGCGGGCTGCAACCTGCGCATGGGCCGGCCGAAGCAGGCCGAATCGATCGCGCGCGGGCTGCTTGCGGGCGCACCCTACACGCAGGCCGCGATCGGCCTTGCCGCACTTGCCACCGCGCGCTCGCGTCTTGGCGACGCGCTGCGCGGACAGGGCAAGTACGAGGAAGCGATTCCGGTCACGCAGCAGTCGCTGCTCGATTACGAACGCGCGCAGGGCCCGGACAGCCAGGGTGCGATCAGCGCCCTGAGCACGCTGAGTTACCTGTATTCGCTGACCGGCGATGACGCGAAGGCGCTGGCCTTGCAGCGCGACGTGTACCAGCGCGCCGCGAAGCGCTGGGGCGCGGACAGCCAGTACGCGCTGGTCGAACTGCTGAACCTCGGCTCGGACGAATATGATGACGGCGATCTGCAAGCCGCGCTGCCGCACCTGCAGCAGGCCGAGCGGGGGCTGGCCAAAGTTGCCGGCAACAAGAGTCCGGTGACGCAGGCCGCACGCGTCGCGCTGGCCAATGCAATGAGCGACCTTGGCCGCAATGGCGAGGCGCTGGCGATGATCGCCGAAGTCGACCCCGTGGCCTACCAGGCCACGACCTCCGATCCCGGCCGCGCGCTGGTACTGGAGGCGATGCGCGCGCGCATCGAGGTGCGCCTGCATCGTCCCGGTGCCGAGGCGCACCTGCGCGATGCGGTCAACGCCATGCAGGCCGGTGGCGTGTCGGCCGATGAAATCGCGACCTTTGGCCAGGAAGGATCCGCGCCCGGAGCCTCCGCCGTCAGCGACGTCGACTCAGCGGAGCGTTGATGGTCCGAATTGTTCGGCTGGAAGCGGCCAACAACGACCGTTCGGCCGCTTCGAATGTGCGCCACGAAACGGACATTCGCTCAGCGCTGCGTACGGCAACACCGTGGCTGCACCCGCTCACTGCCAACTTGGGTAATGCGTGACTTGTCGATCTCGACGCACACGGGAGCGGCGCGAGTCGCCTAATTACCTCCGGCCCCTTTATGTCGCAGTGGCAGGATTTCCTTGTTCGTCGTCACGGGCCTCGCAACGTCACCAGCTGCCCGGAAGCCAGAACGAAGCAGCTGGTAGTGCGCCCGCAGGACCGGCAGGTTGTCGACGAACGCGACGCTGAGAACACCGTCGAGGAACGCGCGCTCTCGCGCAGACAACTCGCAATGTGCAGCCGCTCCGTATGTAACCGGCTTCCTGCCGGTCACGCGCGCTTGCGCGGGCGCCCGTGCTTCGGCGTCAACGTCAGGTGTAAATCGCAACCCACCGCATCGGCGTAACGACGAAGCGTGGCAACGGAGGGCGCGTGCTTGCGGCTACCCAACGACGACTCCAAACGCGCCACGCTCGATTGAGCAACCCCCATGCTTTGCGCGACGTCAGTCTGCGTCATGCCAGCGGCTTGCCGGGCGCGCAATAATTCGCCCAGTGCCGCGTACTCATCCTCAAGCGCGGCATACGCCTCGGCAAAACCTGGTTGCTTCATCCATCGTCTGTGCGTCGCTTCGACGTCGAACGGCACGGGGTTGTAATGGTCACGACTCACGCCTTCACCTCCTTCAATCGAGTCTGCGCAATTTGAAGCGCTCGCCTTGGTGTTTGCTCGGTTTTCTTCACAATGGCGTGCAGGATCACAATGCGCCGGTCGACCGCAGTGCAGTAGAACGCGCGTCCGATGCCTTCGCGGCCGCTGGCGCGAATCTCAAACAGTCCGCCGCCCATCGCCCGGGTACGCGGCATGCTCAGATCCGGGCCGTATTCCTGCATGACACGAATAATTCGTTCATAGTCGGCGCGGATGCCAACCGGCCATGCATCCACCAGCGCGGCACCCTTGGCGTTGTAGTAGCTCAGCATCCATGTCGGCATTATAGCATCCTTGTTATAAATTTGCCTTGCGCTTGCGAATCGGCACCACCTTGGTCGGTGCCGCCCGCAAACCATCAAGGTAGTCGGCCCATGCCTGCATCATCTTGCGGTGTTCGGGCAGGTGTACGGCGTAGTTGTATGCAGCGCGTACGGCATCACGTTCGGCGTGTGCCAGCTGGCGTTCGATGGCGTCGCGGTTCCACCCCCTGCTCGTTCAACAAAGTCGATGCCATGCTGCGGAACCCGTGACCGGTCATGGTGGTCTTGTCGAAACCCATGCGCCGTAGCGCAGCGTTCACGGTGTTTTCGCTCATGGGCCGTGCGCGGCTGCGCGCGCTCGGGAACACGTAGCGACCCGGCCCGGTCAGCGGTAACAGGTCGCTCAGGATCGCGACTGCCTGCGAAGCCAGCGGCACGATGTGCGGCGCACGCATCTTCATCTTGTGCGCAGGAATGCGCCACTCCGCCTTGTCGAGATCGATTTCTGCCCATTCGGCGTGACGCAGTTCACCTGGCCGCACGAACACCAGCGGCGCAAGCTGCAGCGCGGTACGCGTAGCGTAGTCGCCAGCGTAGGCATCGATGGCACGCAGCAGCTCACCGATGCCCTCAGGATCGGTGATCGTCGCGTGATGATGCTCGGGGGATGGTGCCAGCGCACCGCGCAGCGACGGGGTCGGGTCGGCAGTCGCACGGCCCGTCGCGACCGCGTAACGCATCACCTGCCCGATGTTTGTCTTCGCCCGGTAGGCTGTCTCGATGACGCCCCGCGATTCGATTCGGCGCAGGACGGATAGCACTTCCGGTGCCGCGATACTCGCAACCGGTTTGCCACCCATCCACGGAAATACATCCAGCTCCAGCCGCCGGATGATCTTGCTGGAATGCCCCGGCGCCCAGTTGGGCGAATGCTTGGCGAACCACTCGCGTGCCACGGCTTCGAAGGTCTCGGCGCTTGCCGCAGCTTCCGCCTTGCGCTTGTCGCCCGGGTCGATACCTTCCGCAAGCCGTTTGCGCGCGTCCTCGCGACGCTCCCTGGCTTTCTTCAGGGATACGTCCGGGTACACGCCTAGCGAAAGTTGGTTCTTCTTGTGCGTCCCGGGCCGGCGGTACTCCATGCGCCACCAGCGAGAGCCGCTGGGCTGCACCAACAGGAACATCCCACGGCCATCGGACATGCGGTAAGGCGCCGCCTTCGGCTTTGCATTCGCCACCGCGGACGGCGTAAGCGGATTTACCTACCTCGACATGCCAATAACTCGTTCTCGCGCTACCGGGTTATTGCCAAACCTATCGGCATTGTTGGAGGATTGCAAGGGAAGTTATGGACGCTCCGTGAGCAGCATATCCGCGTGAAAACCGCATAGCTATGCGGTTTCTTGGCTGCCAAGGGAGGTAATGAGATTCCGAAATGGTGGCCAGGGGCGGAATCGAACCACCGACACGGGGATTTTCAGTCCCCTGCTCTACCAACTGAGCTACCTGGCCACGCTTGTCGTCACCGCGGGCGGTGTCCGCATTGCGCGGGCCGCGATCACGAACCGCTTATTACAGCGGCCATCACCAGGGGCGTCAAGCATTGACAGCGGCCGCGGTGCTTGCCTCGTCCCGGCGTCGGCGATAGCCTCGCGCCATGGGCGGCTGGCAACAGGCGGGGGTCGGCACAGCCATGCGTGCGTGGGCGGCGGCGCTGGTGTTGGCGTGCCTTGTGCCGTGGCCGGTGAACGCGCAGGTTCCGGGCGTCAACAACGTCCGCTTCCGCAACTACAGCGTCGCCCAGGGCCTGCCGCAGGCGACCGTGATTGCCATTGCGCAGGATCGTGCGGGCTTTTTGTGGTTGGGTACGCAAGCCGGCGCCGCGCGCTTTGACGGTTACGAATTCCTCGGCTTCCGGCACCACCGCCAGGACCCGGGTTCACTGTCCAACAACTTTGTGACCGCGCTCGCGGCCGACCCGCGCGGCGGAATGTGGATCGGCACCGAGGTTGGCGGCCTCGACTACCACGATCCGGCCACGGGCCGCTTCACGCACTACCGCGCCGGCCGCGGCAAGCCCGGCACGCTGGCCTCGGACACGGTGGCCGCACTGGCGATGGACCCGCGCGGGCGCCTGTGGATCGCCACCCTGGGCGCCACGCTGCAGTGGATCGAGCGTGGCGGTACGGTGATCCACACGGCGGCCTTCGGCGCGCGCACCGCGCTTGGCAACGTCCACGCGCTGCTGCCACTGGCCGACGGCAATATCCTGATTGGTACGGGCAGTGGCCTATGGTGGGCCAATCGACAAGGTACCGAGATCCGCCCCTGGGGCATTGCCGGTTCAAAGCCGCTCGACGTGTACGCGCTGGCGGCAGGCGCCGGCGGCGACGTCTGGGTGGGGACGAACGCGGACGGACTGTACCGGTTCGCGCCCGACGGCGGCCTCAAGCACCACTTCCTGCACGCCGCGCACGCGCCATCGAGCCTGCCCGGCGACCAGATCCGGGCGCTGGCGTTCGACCGCGCCGGGCGCCTGTGGGTCGCCAGCAACACCGCGGGGCTCGCGCTGCTGGATCCGGCGACGCTGCGGTTTCAGCAGTTCACGCACAATGCCGCTGACCCGCAAAGCGTCGCGGCGAACCGCCTGTGGAGCCTTGCGGTTACCCGCGATGGCCTGCTGGTGGCGGGCTCGTGGGCCAACGGTTTCAGCCTGCACGATCCACGCGGCGAGATCCTGACCCAGATCTCCAGCATCCCCGGCGACCCGCGCACCCTGCCGGGGCCGTCGGCGGGCAGCGTGTACGGCGACGCGGACGGCAGCCTCTGGATCGGCATGCTGCAGGGCGGCGGACTGCTCCAGTTCGACCTCAACCGCGGCATCCGCAAGCGCTATCTCCACGACCCCGCGGACCCCTCCAGTCTCGCCGGCGATTCGGTCCTGTTCGTCACTCGCACCGCGGACGGCAGCCTGTGGGTGGCGGTGCTGGGCGCGGGGCTCGATCGGATGCGCGCGGACGGCAAGGGATTCGAGCACCTCCGGCACGACCCCAACGACCCCGCCAGCCTGGGTTCCAACCTGCTGCGCTACGTGTACATGGACCGCAACGGGACGCTGTGGGTCGGCACCAAGGTTGCGGGCCTCGATGAACGCTGCGCGGCTTGCACGGGCTTCGTCCACCACCGGCCGGGCAACGGGCCTGACACGCTCGACGACATCCTGGCCATCGACGTTGGCCATGTGCTCGAGACGCGCGACGGGGCGATCTGGGTTGCGACGCACTCGAATGGCCTCTACCGCCGCGCCAGCGGGGCCAAACGCTTCACCAACATCCGTGCCACCGCCGGCAACGGCCTGTCATCGAACTCCATCAGCACCCTGTATCAGGACCGCCGCGGCAACCTCTGGGTTGGCACCATCGGCGGCGGCCTCGACCGGCTCGAGGGCGCCGATCCACGCCACCATTTCACCAGCATCGACAGCAGCAACGGCCTCGCGTCGGACGCGATCGGCGAGATCCTGGAAGACGCCCGCGGCTACATCTGGGTCAGCACCCTCAAAGGCATCAGCCGCATCGACCCGGCGACCCTGCAGGTGCGCAACTTCGGCGCCACCGACAGCGCAAGTGAGCTCGGCTACTGGATCGATGCGGGGACCAACCTGGCGGACGGCCGCCTGGCATTCGGTGGCCTGAACGGCGTGACCATCATCAATCCGGCCAAGGTGGCGCCACTGCCGGCCACCCGCCCGGCAATCACCGCGCTGGTGTTGCGGGGCCAACGGTACGGTCTGCATGCCAGGTTGCCAAACGGCATCCGCTGGCGTGACCGCAGCCTCGAGCTCGCACACACCCAGAACGACTTCGGTGCAGAATTTTCCTCGCTCGACTACGCATCCCCCGGGCTGACGCAGTACGCCTACCGGCTCGACGGCTACGACCACGCCTGGATCAACACGCCGGCCACCCGCCGGGTCGCGTACTACACCAATCTTGCGCCTGGCACCTACCGCCTGCGGGTCCGCGCACGCCACGACGGTGGCCCCTGGAGCGCCACGGACGCCGGCATCAGCTTCAAACGGCTGCCTGCGCCATGGGCCTCGCCGCTGGCCTACACCGCGTATGCCGCGGCGTTCCTTCTCCTCGCCCTGATCTTCGCCTGGCGGGTGGCACTGAACCTCCAGCGCCGGCGCCGGAGCCAGGCCGCGTTGCTGCAGAGCGAGGGCCGCCTGAAGCTCGCGCTGTGGGGCAGCGGCAGCGAAATGTGGGACCTCGACCTGACCGATGGCAGCCTGCACCGCGAGAACCGGCTGCCCAACATTGCCGCCAGCGACGAGGCCACGGACCAGACCCTCGAGGGCTATCGACCGTTCCTGCACCCCGACGACCTCGCACCCTTCATGGCGGCACTGCACGCGCACCTCAGCGGTCAGGCCGACAGCTTCGAGGCCAGCTACCGCACGCTCGACCGGCAGCACCAGTGGGTATGGTTGCTGACGCGCGGGCGCGTGGTGCAGCGCGATGACGGCGGGCGGGCGCTGCGCATGAGTGGCACGAGCTCCGACATCACCGCGCTCAAGGCGGCCGAGGCGTCGCTGCGCCGCCTGAACGAAACCCTGGAGACGCGGGTCGAGCAGCGTACGCATGAACTGCGCAGCGCCAACTCGGAGCTGCGCACGTTGCTGGCGCAGTTGACGCGCGCCCAGCACCAGCTGGTCGAATCGGAAAAGCTCGCATCCCTCGGCAGCCTCGTGGCCGGCGTCGCGCACGAGATCAACACCCCGCTCGGCATCGGGGTCACCGCCGCGTCGTACCTGCACGACGAGGCCACGCGGCTGGCCCGCGCGGTCGCCGAAGGCGACCCGCCAGTGGCGCAATTGCGCAGCTTCAGCGCCCGCGTCAGCGAGGGCGCCGACCTGATCCTGCGCAACCTGCGGCGCGCCGACCAGCTGGTGAAGAGTTTCAAGCAGGTGGCGGTCGACCAGACCGGCGGCGACGCGCACCGGGTGGCCATCGCCCACTGCATCCAGGATGTGCTGACGACGCTGCAGCCGAGCCTGCGGCGCGGCAAGCACACGGTCAGCCTGGAATGTCCCGAGGACCTGATGTTCCGCACCTCGCCTGGCGCGTTGAGCCAGGTCATCACCAACCTCGTGATCAATTCGATCGTGCATGGGTTCGACACCGGCCAGCCCGGGCATATCGCGATCGTGGTGACCCGCAGCGGACAAGGCGCGCAGCTTGACTATCGCGACGACGGCCGGGGCATGGCAGCAGACGTGCGCACGCGCATCTTCGAGCCGTTCTTCACCACCCGCCGCGGGCAAGGCGGCTCGGGCCTTGGCATGCACATCGTCTACACGCTGGTAGTGCAGGTGCTGCACGGAACCATCGAGCTGGATTCGGCGCCCGGCGCCGGCGTGGATTTTCGCATCCGCTTCCCTGCACTCGACGACGATGCTGCCGCGCCGGCCTGATGCGCGCACTCAGTCCGGCAGTTTCTCGCGCAACGCGACGGCGGCCTCCCAGTGCGTCAGCAACAGTCCGAGCACGGCAGGATCGAACTTGCGGCCGCGTTCCCCTTGCATGTAGGCGCGTATCGCCTCCGGCTCCCACGGCCGTTTGTAACAGCGCCGGCTGCCCAGGGCGTCAAATACGTCGGCCACCATGGTGATGCGGCCACTCAAGGGAATGGCGTCCCCCGCCAGGCCCGCCGGGTAACCGCTGCCGTCCCAGTTTTCATGGTGCGTGAGGGCAATCTCCGCCGCCAGCCGCATCACCGGGCGCCGCGAATTGCCAAGCAGCCGCGCGCCGATCACGGTGTGGGTACGCATGACGCGCGCTTCCTGTTCGGTGTGCGGCCCCGGCTTGTTGAGGATCGGGTCGGGGATGCCGACCTTGCCGATGTCGTGCAATGGAGAGGCCAGGCGCAGCATGTCGCACTGGTCGCCATCCAGGCCGAGCGCGCGCGCCAGCAGCTCGACCAGCAGCCCGACGCGATGCACATGGCTCGCGGTTTCGCGTGAGCGGGTCTCGGCGGTGCTCGCCAGCAGGAACACCATCTCCTGCTGCGCATCCAGCAGGCCCGCCGCGAGGTTCAGGTTGTCCCACGCGATGCCGGCATTGGTCGCAAACAGCCACAGGATCCGCCGCTCCAGGTCGCTGAAGTGCGGCGCCAGGCACACAAACAGCAGCCGCCGCCGCGACTGCACCGCAGCCAGGTGCAACACGCACACCCTGTCGCCATAGCTGCTGGCGTCCGCGGCGCACGCGCCGCGCATCGCCTCCAGCACGTTCGCCGCAACCAGCGGCGCCACCTCGTGCTCGACCGCGGCCGTGAAGCGGCCGCTGCCCGCCAGTACCCGAAAGTTGTCCGGGGGCGAGCGTTCCCGGCCCGGCAGCTCGCAACAAAATACTTCCGCGCCGCCGCCCAGCAACGCTTCCAGTTGCTGCAGCACCGCGTGCGTGAAATCGTGCGGATTGCGGCGCGCGAAAATGCTGGACGATGCCCCCACCAGGTGCTCAAGCCCCTGCCGCTGGGCCTCGATGGTCCGCAGGTCGTGGTAAGACCGCAACGCGGTGTACAGGGTGACCACGAGGCGCGTCGCCGTCAGCTCGGTTTTCTCGCGGTAGTCGTTGATGTCATAGGCGGTCACGACATCAAGTTCGGGCGCTTCGCCGGGCTGGCCGGTGCGCAACACGATCCGCACGAAGCGATTGCCCAGCTCCTCGCGTACGTGGCGCACCAGCTGCAGGCCTGCCTGCGGCGTCTCCATGACCACGTCCAGCAGCAGCACCGCAACGTCGGGGCGCTGGCGCAGCACTTCGGCGGCCTCGGCGGCACTGGCCGCTTCAAGGATCTCCAGCGGCCGGCCG
This sequence comes from Rhodanobacteraceae bacterium, assembly GCA_004299555.1. Lineage (GTDB taxonomy): Bacteria > Pseudomonadota > Gammaproteobacteria > Xanthomonadales > Rhodanobacteraceae > 66-474. Next base: position 15,249 of record SCQU01000020.1, on the reverse strand, counting down.
GCAAACTCGACGCCGGCAAGCACCAGCCGGGTGACCTGGCGGACTTCCGGCTCGTCATCGACCACCAGCACGCACCACGGTGGCAACGCGGCGACCGTAGCCTTGAGCCCGCTTGACAGTGCCGGCGCCTGCATCGTCCGCCCCCATAACGGATGCTTGCAGTCTACTCCCGGCCATCGCCGCGTACGCAAGGCGCGCTCCGGCACAGACGCGCGCGTATGGAGGCGGCCCGGACGCTATCCCAGACCCCAGAGGGCACGGTCAAGATCATGATCAAGGCCAAACGCCGGCATCGCCACGCGTCCGTTCCGCACCGCGACGCCCTCTGCGCGCAGCCGCCGCGCCTGTTCACGAAAGCCGCGGCTGCCGCGCGGAAGCGCGATGGTGCCGTCAGCATGCACCACCCGGAACCACGGCAGCCCGACACCATCCGGCGTATCCCGCAGCGCCGTGCCGACCAGCCGCGCGCGCCCGGGCAGCCCGGCCCGCGCCGCGATCTGGCCGTAGCTTGCGACCCGTCCCGGCGGAATCGCCGCAATCGCCGCGTAGATCCGCAGATAACGTGGATTGACCCGCGGCGGCGGCGGCACCGGTGTGGCGCCGCAAGGCCGCGTCACGGCCGGGGATGCGGGTTGCGCCAGCCAAGCACCAGCCCGTAGATGCTGATCGCCAGCCACGCGATCTCCAGCACCATCGCGGCCAGGTTGAACGCATACACCAGCGACACGATGATCGCGGCGGACCCGAACGCGTTCAGCAGTTGATAGGCGACACCATTGCCGTGCAAACACCGGGTCTGCAGCAGGTAGTACGCGATCAGCGTCAGCAGCATGCCGATGAGGCCGATGATGGTTGGCCATTGGAAGGTCACGGTCATGGGTGCATTGTCCGCTGCCGCACCGCCTCGAACAAGGCGATGCCGGTGGCCACCGACACGTTCAGGCTTTCCATCCGCCCGGGCATCGGGATCCGCACCAGTCGATCGCACGCTTCGCGCGTCAGCCGGCGCATGCCTTCGCCCTCGCCGCCCATCACCAGCGCGGTCTTGCCGGCAAGGTCGACGTCGTACAGCGGCGTCTCGGCCTCGCCCGCAAGTCCGGTCAGCCACACGCCGGCGTCTTTCAGTTCGCGCAGCGCCCGCGCCAGGTTGGCAACTTCAATCAACGGCACCCGGTCGACCGCGCCGGCCGACGCCCGCCGCACCACCGGCGTGATGCCGACCGCGCGATCCTTCGGCACCACCACCGCGCTGGCGCCGGCCGCAGCCGCGCTGCGCAGGCACGCGCCAAGATTGTGTGGATCGGTGACGCCGTCCAGTACCAGTACCAGCACCGCGTCCGCTTCGAGCAAGGCTGCCAGGTCATGTTCGGATTTCGCCGCGGGTAGCAGGTAATTGGCGGCCACCCCCTGGTGGCGCGCCGAACCGGAAACCTTGTCCAGCATCGCACGCGAGCGCACCTGTACGCGCACCCCGAGGCGCCTGGCCTCTTCCACCAACGCGCCCACCCGCACGTTGCGGTTGCCCTGCTCGATCCATACCTCACGCACCCGCGACGGGTCGTTGGCGATGGCGCCCGCGACCGGATTGATGCCAACGATCCAGGTTTCACCCATGTCCCTACCCTCTTCCGCAGGAAGGCGGTTGCGCGCAGCGCGAAGAATGCGGTTGCGCGCCGCGGCCACCGTCTCCCTCGATCGCCTGCGTGCCGAAGGGGAAGGCGGCAGCGCGCGTAGCACGCACCTACTGCCTGCGCCGCCGGGTATTCCTGTCCGCCCCGTCACTCGCGATCCGGAAATCAATCTTGCGATCTTCCATGCTCGCGCGCAGCACCTGCACGCGCACCGCATCACCCAGGCGAAACACGGTGCCGGTGCGATCGCCCTTCAGCTCGTGCCGCCGAGCATCGAACTGGTAATAGTCGTTGCGCAACTGCGACACGTGCACCAGCCCCGACACCTTGGACTCGACCAGTTCGACGAACAGGCCGAACGAGGTGACGCCGGTCACCACGCCGTCAAACTCCGCGCCGACGTGCTGCTCCATCCACGCGCACTTGTAACGATCGTCGACATCGCGCTCGGCTTCCTCGGCGCGCCGCTCGGTGCGCGAGCAATGCGCGGCCAGGGTCGCCATCTTGCTTTCCGTGTATAGGTAGGCCGCCGGCTTGCCGCCCGCGAGGGCGTAACGGATCGCGCGGTGCACCAGCAGATCGGGATAACGGCGGATGGGCGAAGTGAAATGCGTGTAGGCATCCAGCGCCAGTCCAAAATGCCCCTGATTGGCTGGCTGGTAGCTCGCCAAGCTCTGTGCGCGCAGCAGCACGCTGCGGAACAGCTCGGCGTCGGTACGCTCGGCCACCCGCTGCAGCAACTGCGCGAAATCGCCGGGCCTCACCTTGGCCAAGGGCGGCAGCGTCAGCTTGTACTCGTGCAGGAACGCCAGCAGATCCTCGTACTTGTCGGCCGGCGGCGGCGCGTGAACGCGGAATGGTGCCGGGATCTTCTGCTTCGCGAGGTACCTTGCCGCCTCGACATTGGCGGCGATCATGCATTCCTCGATCAGCTTGTGGGCGTCGTTGCGCGCGTGCGCGCCAAGCGACACCACTTCGCCCGCGGCATCCAGCTGGTACTCGACCTCGCTGGTTTCAAACTCGATGGTGCCACGCCGCCGGCGTGCGGCGGCGAACGCCTGATACAGGGCGTGCAGGTGTTCGATGTGCGGCAGCAACTTGCCCATGCCGCGGCGGGCGTCCGCATCACCGACACCAATCGCCTGCCACACCTCGTCGTAGGTGAGGCGCGCGTGCGAGCGCATCACCGCCGGATAGAACTTGGCCCGCGACACCTCACCCGTGGCGCCCACCCGCATGTCGCAGGCCATGCACAGGCGGTCAACACCCGGATTCAGCGAGCAGATGCCGTTGGACAGGGTTTCGGGCAGCATCGGTACCACAAAGCCCGGGAAATACACCGAGGTTCCGCGCTGGAAAGCCTCACCATCGAGCCCCGTCTCGGGTTGCACATAGTGCGACACGTCGGCGATCGCAACGATCAGCCGGAAACCGCCGCCACGCACCGGCTCCGCGTACACCGCATCGTCGAAATCGCGCGAATCGGCGCCATCGATCGTCACCAGCGGCAGCGGCGTCAGGTCGACGCGATCGGCCCACTCCGCCCGCGTCACGCGCGGCTCGACGGCCTCGGCCTCGCGCATGGCTTCGGCTGGCCACGCGTGCGGCAGGCCGTGACTTTCAATGGCCATTTCGACGATCAGCGACGGCTGCAGGCGATCGCCCAGTACCGTGACGATGCGGCCGATCGGGCCGCGCTGCTGCGTCGGCGGCTCGGTGATCTCCGCCACCACGATCTGGCCGGCACGCGCGCCGTTGCGCGCATCGGGCGGTATCAACACGTCCTGGTTCAGGCGCCGATCGTCCGGGTCGACCACGACCACGCCGTGTTCTTCCACCACCCGGCCAACCAGCCGCGGCGCGCGCCGTTCCAGCACTTCACGGATCGCGCCCTGACGCCGGCCGCGCCGGTCCACGCCGACGACCGACGCCAGCACCCGGTCGCCGTGCAGCACCGGACGCATCTGCGCGGGTGACAGGTACAGATCATCGCCGCCTTCGTCGGGCCGCAGAAAGCCGTAGCCTTCCGCGTTGGCCAGCACGGTACCCGTAATCAGGCCGATCTTGCCCGCGGGTGCCAGCCCGCCGCGACGGCTCTCCAACAGTTGGCCGTCGCGCAACATCGCGTGCAGGCGCTTGTCCAGTGCTTCCCGCCGCGCGGCGTCCTCCAGCCCCAGTGCCGCAGCGATGTCATCGGTCCGCAGCAGGCTGCCGCGTTCGGCCAACAGGGCAAGAATCGCTTCACGGCTGGGAATCGGATGTTCATAGCGCCGCGCCTCGCGTTCCGCGTGCGGATCGACCAGGCGTCCGGCGGGCGGAGGGGTGCCGCGCTTGCGCGGCGGCGGCAACTTCTGTTTGGGTGCGGCCGGCGCTGGCTTGCGCGCACCCGGCTGTTTGCGCGCCGAAGGTTTCCGCGCAGGGCGGGAAGGCGGTTGATGGCGTCTTGGCATGGCGCCAGCGTCGCGGAGCGGCGCCCGGAAAGCAAGCGGCGCGCACCCAACGCCGGCGCTTACGGCGCCTTGTCCGCGTGCAGCCGTTCGACGATCGCGAGCGACTGCTTGACGTGTTCGTCCGGCGTCAGGTGGTCGGCCTTGGACGAGAGCACCTTCACGATCTTCCCCGCGCGATCAATCACGAACGTGGTGCGCGCGAAGAAACCGTGGGTCACGGGTTTACCGAGGACATCGATCACGCCCTTCTGCGGCGGTACCCGCTCGACGCCATAGCGCGCGGCAACCTTGCCCGCCGGATCGGACGCCACCGCGAACTTGCCGGCGCAATACTTCGGGTCGGAGGAGAACTGGTTGAGCCGCGCCACCGGATCTTCCGACACCCCGATGATCGTCGCGCCGGCCTGCCTGAACCTGACTTCCTCGGTTGCAAACGTGTGCGCCTCGAGGTCGCAGCCGCCGGTGTAGGCCGCCGGGAAGAAATAGACCACCACCGGTCCCTTGGCCAGCGCCTGCTTCAATGAAAACGTGAAATCCTTGCCCGCAAGGCTCGCCGTCGCCGTGAAATCGGGTGCCGTGGCCCCTGGCGCGAGCGTCTGTGCCGCCGCCGGCGCCGCAGACATCACCGGCAACGCATACAGCGCGGCCAGCGTGACCGCAGCCAGTCCCACCATCCAACGCTTGTTCATGATCCAACCCTCCGCGCAGAGCAGGCATCTTGGCACGATCGCCCCGCCGTTTCAGGGCGTTACTGTCAAAACCGGCCCGCACGCATTGACAGCAAGGCCGCGCAGCCGGTATCGTACGCGGCTCGCTGGCGCGCTGCGCCGCGACCTCACCTGCCCAGGTGGCGGAATTGGTAGACGCACTAGCTTCAGGTGCTAGCGCCGCGAGGCGTGGAGGTTCGAGTCCTCTCCTGGGCACCAGGTCATCGACGCAACAAATAGCATTTAGTGACACAGCAACCTTGAACCCCGCATACCAGCGGGGTTTTTTGTTGCAAGGTGCTGCGAACAGCTGCGTGGCATCCGGCCCACCGCAGGGATCAAGATCGGAACGAGTATGCGGGTATTGGCACCGGCGTGGACATCAACCAGCACTGGAGCGTGGGCACCAACGGTGGCTACTACCAGAGGAAAGGCCACGGCTACCACATCAACACCAGGGTCTACACCGCAAACGTTGAATACCGTTTCTGATCGGGGCACCGTCCCGGGCACAGCATGGGCGCCGCCAGGGGCCCATGCTGTCTGCGCTGCCTTTCCGCGCGTTACACCAGCACGCTCAGACCTGCAATCGATCGTTCTTGCGCGCGACCAGCTTGTAGAGCACCGGCACGATGAAGATGCCGATCACCAGGCGTGAGATCATGCCGGCCACGATCACCAGCGCAAACGGGCGCTGCGAATCGGTACCGACACCCTGGGCAAGCGCGGCGGGCAGCAAGCCGAATGCCGCGACCACCGCGGTCATCACGATGGGGCGCAGGCGCAGTACCGCCGCCTCATGCGCGGCCTTGGCCATGTCCATGCCGCCGAGCCGCAGTTCGTTGACGCACGAAATGTAGACCACGCCGGTCAGTACCGAGACGCCAAACAGCACGATGAAGCCGATGTCGGACGACACCGAAAATGGCGTGCCGGTCAGCCACATTGCCAGGGTCGCACCGAACGGCGCCGACAGCAGCACCCCGACAATGGTGATGAACGGGAACTTGAAGTTGCCGTACAGCACGAACAGCAGCGCAAAAATCAACACGACCGTCAGCGGCAGCACCACTTCCATCTGCTGGATCGACGCCGTGTAATCCTTGTACTCGCCGCCCCACTCGAGGGTGTAGCCTTGGGGCAGTTTCACGTCCCGCTTGACCTGCCTGATCGCCTGGCCCACCGCATCGGAAAGCGAGCGCCCGGTGACGGAGTATTGCACGCCGATGTAGCGCGAACCGTTCTCGCGGTAGATGAAGGACACGCCATTCTCGACCTTGATGCTGGCCAGTTCCTTGAGCGGAATCTGCTGCCCGCCCGGCGTTGCCACCGGAATGTCGCCGATCGCCACCGGGTTGTCGCGGAAGCGCTTCTGCAGACGCACCACCAGGTCAAATTCCCGCTCGCCCTGCGCCACCTCGGTCGCAACCTGGCCCCCCACCGCGGCGTTGATGAGGTTGTTGATGTCATCGACGTTCAGGCCATAGCGCGCGATCCGGGCGCGGTTGACCTTGATCTCGAGGTTGGGCTGGCCAAGCTCGTGTACCAGCGTCAGGTTGGTGAGCCCGGGCACCTTGGCCATCACCGCCTTGATGGCCACGGCTTCCTTTTGCAGTACATGCAGGTCCGGGCCGTAGATCTTCAGCGCCAGCGAGCTCTTCAAGCCCGTTTCGGCCTCGTCCACCGCATCTTCCGCCGGCTGGGTGTAGTTGAACTGGATGCCGGGCAGCGTATGTAGTTTCTTGTTCATCGCCGCAATCAGTTCCGGCTTGTTGCGGATCTTGCCGCGCCACTCCGAATACGGCTTCAGCCCGACGAAATACTCATCGTTGTAGAAGCCGGTGGAATCGGTGCCGTCATCGGGCCGCCCAAGCTCGGAACTGACGGTGGTGACCATCGGGAACGAACGCAGGATCGCGCGCACCTTGGGTGAAATCGCCGAGGCCTCTGCAAAGGAAATCGTGTACGGCATGGTGGCACGCACCCACAGCGAGCCCTCGTCCAGCGTCGGCATGAACTCGGCCCCGATACCGCGCATCATCACCAGCGCGAGGATCAGCAGCAGCACCGTGCCGCCGGTCACGCCCCACGGCATGTGCATGGCACGCTGCAGCCACCCGACGTACCGTTGCTTGAACCACTCGTAGAGCGGGTTGAACCGCGCGCGCACACCCTTGCGCATGAAGAAGCCGCACAGCACCGGGAGCAGCGTCAGCGTCACCAGCAGCGAACCGATCAACGCGAAGATCATGGTGTCGGCCATCGGCTTGAACAACACCCCGGACGGTCCCGCCAGAAAGTAGATCGGCAGGAAACTCGCGACGATCACCGCGATCGCGTACACCAGCGGGCGGTCGATCTCGGCCGCCGCGGACAGGATCACCGCGGTGACGGAATACTCGGTGCCGTGGCGCCTCGCAAGCTCGCGGTAGATGTTCTCGACCATGAAGATCGCACCATCCACGAGGATCCCGAAATCCACCGCGCCGATCGACAACAGGTTGGCCGACGCCCCCTTGATGTCCAGGCACAGGAACGCAAACAACAGCGCCAGCGGCACCGTCACCGCCACGATGAGGCCGGCGCGAAGGTCGTAGAGGAAAAACACCAGCACCACGACCACCAGCACGAGGCCGAGCGTGAGGTTGTGCATCACCACGCCCTTGGTCTCGTTGATCAGCGTGGTCTGGTCGTAGAACGGATGGACCTTGACGTCCCTTGGCAGGATCTCGGTGTTGAGCTCGCGGGTCTTGGCTTCGACGCGTTTCAACACGTCTTCGGTCTTGGCGCCGGTCAGCGTCAGGATCACCCCCTCGACCGAATCGTTGATGTCCATGTAGCCAAACTCACCGAGCCGCGGCGCGGTACCGACCTGGACCTTTGCGACGTCCTTCACCAGCACTGGCGTGCCGTTGTGGACCGCCAGAACGATGTTGCCGATGTCCTGCAGCGTCTCGACGCGGCCAATGCCGCGCACATAGAAGAACTGCCCACCCTGCTGGTAGAAGCCGCCACCGGAATTGCTGTTGTTGGCCGCGAGCGATGCCTCGACCTGTCCCACCGACAACCCCAGCCCCGCGATCTTCACCGGGTTCAACAACACCTGGTACTGCATGTTGCCGCCGCCGAACGAGGAATCATCGGCAACGCCCGGGATCGAGATGTACGCCGGGCGGATCACCCAGTCCTCGAGCGTCTTCAAATCCATCGGCGAGCGGTCGGTACTCAGCACCGCGTAGCGGTACACCAGCCCCGAGGGCGGCGACATCGGCGAGATCGACGGCGCGACGCCCGCCGGAAGGGTGATGCCGGGCAAGCGGTTGAGGATGCGTTGGCGCGCGAAGTAGTGATCGGTCTTGTCGGTGAAGGTCAGCGTGACGTCGGACAGGCCGAACAGGGAAATCGAGCGCTTGTTCGCAAGACCGGGGATGGCGCTCATCGCGCGCTCGGTCGGGATGGTGATCAGGCGTTCGACGTCCTTCGCCGAGTGGCCCGGCCACTGGCTGATGATGTCCACCATCGGTGGCGACAGGTTCGGGTACGCATTCATCGGCAGGACGTTGTAGGCCCACACGCCCGCCGCGGCCAGCGCCACCGCCAGCAGCACGATCAGCATGCGCTGCTCGAGCGCGAACGCGACAATGCGGTTGATGGCCGACGGCTTGCGCCCCGGTTCGTGGTCAGGAAGCTGGGCGTTCATTGGGTCTGGATGAAATGCAGGAAGATGCTGCCGTTGACCACCACCTTGTCACCGGCGGCGAGCCCCTCGGGGATCACATAGCGATCGCCCACACGCTGGCCCAGGGTTACCCTGCGCCGTGCGTAGCCGCCATCCGCGGCGACGACGTACACGAAGGGCAGGTTCTGGTTGTTGCGGAGCACCGCCGCGACCGGCAGCAGCAGGCCGCGCAGCTGCGCCTGCGAGTGGATGTGTACGCCCACATACATCTGTTGCTTCAAGGTGCCTTCCGGATTGGCCACGCTGATACGCGCTTCCACCGAGCGCGTGTCGGGGTTGATGACCGCGCCGACATTGGTGACCGTACCGCTGAAGGCAGGGCTGCCGTCACCCACGTCCACCGTGGCGGTGTCGCCCGTATGCACGCGCAGGATGTCGGCGCCGAACACATGCGCCATCACCCACAGCTTCGCGGTGTCGGCAATGGTGAAGCAGGGCGTCGTGCCCGCCGCGAGCGTTTGCCCCGGCGCAATGGATTTGGTGACCAGGGTGCCCGCGATCGGCGCGCGGATCACCCCTTCACCGTCCACCGCCGATTTACCCGCGCGGATCGCGGCGATGGCCGCCGGGTCCATGTGCAGCGCGTTGAGCGCCTGCAACGCCGCGGCGCGGTCGGCGTCGGCGCTGGCAGCGTCCGCTTGCGCCTGTGCGTTCTCGCGCTGCGAGACAGCCTGGTGCGCGTACAGGTCGCGATCGTTCGCGGCCACGGCATCGGCGGCTTTCGCCGCCAGTACCGCCTTCCGGTAGGCGCCGGCTGCGGCGGCAAAATCGGGTGATGCAACTTCGGCCAGCGCCTGCCCCTGCTTGACGTATTGGCCTTGCGTCACCAGCACCCTCGTGACCGCGCCCGAAAACGGCGCCAGGATGTCGGTCGCGTGGTTGCGGTCAAAGTCGACCACGCCGGTGGTCGTGATGGTGGTGTGGTATCGCACCGGCGCCACCGTGACAATGCGAATGTGCTGCTGCTGGGCGCGGGTCAGGCTAACGTTGTGTGGCGTTGTTGATGCATCCGTCGCCGCCGGCTTGCTGGAACACCCGGCGAGCAACGCCGTGATGGCGAACAACGCGGCACAGCCGCCTGCGCGCAACCCGCTGGAACGTGCGTGGTATCGATTCATCGCGATCACTTGTTGGCGAAATGTTTGTGTTGCCACCAGCCGCCGCCGAGCGCCTGGTACAGCGCCGCGGTGTCGGCAAACCGGTTGGCCTGTGCCTGCAGCAGCCCGATCCGCGCCTGCTGGAAGGCTTGCTCGGCGGCCAGGAGCTCGAACGCGCCGATGTAACCGTGCTGCAGCTGCAGGCGCGACAGGTCCAGCGAGGTTTTCGCCGCCTGCTCGGCCGCGGCGGCCGCATGCAGGGCCCTGGCATCCTGCTCGACCGCCACCAGCGTGTCGGCAACGTTCTGGAACGCGGTGAGCACCGTGCTGCGATACTGCTGCGCGGCTTCAACGTACGCCGCCTTGGCGGCGCGTTCCTGATGCTTCAGTTCCCCTGCGTTGAAAATCGGCGCGGTCAGCGACGCGGCAACGCCCCAGAAACCGGTGCCGGAATCAAACACCCTTGACATCGCCAGCGCGGTGCTGCCGACGTCGGCCGACAGATCGATGCTGGGCAGGCGCGCCGCCGCGGCGATGCCGATCGCGGCGCTCGCCGCATGCAGGTTCGCGCGCGCGATCCGCACATCCGGCCGCTGCGCGACCAGTCTGGACGGCACGCTGAGCGGCAGGCCGGCCGGCAACCGCAGGCTCGCCAGCGTGAACGTCGGGACCGGCGACTGCGCGGGGAACTCGCCCACCAGCGTCGCCAGCGCGTGCCGCGTAGCGGCCAATTGCTTGACCAGGGGTGGCAGCGCGGTTTCCGTCTGCGCGAGTTGCGCGGCCTGTGCCGCCACGTCCAGCTTGCTCGCATCGCCTTTTTGCAGGCGCAGGTGCAGGATGGCGAGGCTGTGCTGCTCGGCGGCGATGAGCTTCCCGGTCGCGCCCACCTGCTCGCGCAGCGAAGCTTCCTCGACCGCGGTCACCACGACATTGGTGGTGAGGGTGTTGCGCACCGCCAGCATCTGGAAGCGCGCGGCCTGCGCCTGCGCCTTGAGTGACTCGCGGGTGCGCCGGTTCGCCCCGAACAGGTCGGGGGTGTAGCTGATCGTCAGTTGCGGCGTGAACAGGCTGTAAAGGTACGCGTTGTTGCTGGGCACGGGCGCCAGCGCGGCGGATGGGTCATGCTGCCGGCTGGCGGTGACGCCCAGCGTTGCGGCCGGGAAGAACGACCCCCGCTGCGCCAGGAGGTCCTCGTGCGCCACGCGCAATGCGGCCTGGGCAGCCTTGAGGTCGTGGTTGTGCGCCAGCGCCTTGGTGACCAGCGCGTCCAGTCCATCCGAACCGAACAGCGTCCACCAGTCGCCACGGACCTCGGCTCCACGCTGGAACTGCTGGGCTGCGCCGCCCGCCACGCCGGCGGTTGCGACGGGACTGGTCAACGGGTGTGCGGTGTAGTCGGCGACCCTGGGTGGCGCCGGCGCGGTGAAGTTGGGGCCGGCCGCGCAACCCGCGAGAACCAGCGCCGCCGCCAGCACAACGGCACGTGCGGCGCGCGGCGCTCGCGCCGGTCGTTTGCCTGTGGATTGCATCGAAAACGAGTTCCCTTGCTGGCGAGCCGGCCACGGCCAGCTCCAACGGATTCAAACAAGCCATCGCGGCGCCCGCCACATGCAGTCCGGCCGGCGATCAGGTGCGCAATGTTATATCGTTACAGCTGTTGGAATCCTGAACACAGCGTAAACAGGGCCGTACTTGCGCGCGACCGGAAGGTCGACGCTCCACCCTGTTTGGCTCCGGGGCGTTACCCGGGCTGAAAGCCCGAACCCGGGCGCGGGGACGGCTTCAGCGGATGTAGACGCGGCGCCCATGCCGGCCCGCCGTCGGCGACAGGTCGATCAGGAGCGCGAGCACGATGCCGATGATCGGAATGACGCCCCACTGGCCGTGAAACCAGTGCTCAACGGCCGTGTACCACAGCAAGGTCGTCGGCAGGAACAGGAACCCGAGGACCGGCCACAGCGCCAGCGAGAAAATGCCACTGAACCAATGCGTGAACAGCCACAGCAGCACGATCACGAAGCGCGGCAGGAACAACGCGGACACAACGAGCAGACAGGGCATGGCGCCACCCGCATGGCTGGGACCCCGTGGATGCTAACCGACCCCGGCCTGCGCGCGCAGCAATGGCCATGGGCGACGGCGGTATAATCGGCCAACGGTGGAAGAAGCGGCACTGCCGCTGCCGAAGGCGCAACGCCCGTAATCGCTCAGGCCCGATACCACCGCCTGCAAAACTCTGGAGAGACCGGCTTTCAGTACCGCGAAAGAACCGGCGCCGAAGGGGCAAGAAGCGCAGCGGCACGCGCTTCCAAACTCTCAGGCAAAAAGGACAGAGGGGCGAGGAAACCATCCATTCGAACGTGTCATTCCCGCGCAGGCGGGAGTCCAGCGGCGGCTGCCCAACCAACGGCGCTGGATCCCGGCTTTCGCCGCGATGACGAACCTGCACGTTGACACCCCGCCACCCCGGACCCGCCATGACCCAGCACACCCCCACGCTGCACGATCTTGAACAGCACGACGCTTTCATCGGCCGCCACATCGGCCCCGACGCCGCCGAAATCGCGACGATGCTGAAAACCATCGGCTACGACTCGCTCGACGCAATGACCGATGCGATCGTGCCGGCCTCGATCCGCCAGAAGAATCCGCTCGCGCTGCCGCCGGCGATGACCGAAACCGAAGCGCTGGCCAAGATCCACGCCATCGCGGACAAGAACGAGGTTTTCAAATCGTTCATCGGCCAAGGCTATTACGGCACCCACACGCCGCTGGTGATCCTGCGGAACATCCTCGAAAACCCCGCGTGGTACACGGCCTACACGCCCTATCAGGCGGAAATTTCGCAGGGGCGCATGGAGGCACTGCTCAACTTCCAGACCATGTGCGCGGACCTGACCGGCATGGAGATCGCAAACTCCTCGCTGCTGGATGAAGCCACCGCCGCGGCCGAGGCCATGACGCTGGCCCGGCGTTCCTCGAAGGCCCGGTCCAACGTCTTTTGCGTTTCGCGGAACGTCCATCCGCAGACCATCGAGGTCGTGCGCACGCGGGCGGAACCGCTGGGGATCGAACTCAAGATCGGCGACGAAGCGACCTTCGCTGACACCGACTGCTTTGGCGCGCTGCTGCAGTACCCGGACACCTTCGGCACCATTCGCGACTACCGGCGCCTCTGCGACGCGCTGCACGCCAGGAAGGCCCTGGTTGCCGTGGCGGCCGACCTTCTGGCGCTGACCCTCATCACCCCACCCGGCGAATGGGGCGCCGACATCGTGGTCGGCAACTCGCAGCGGTTCGGCGTGCCGTTCGGTTTTGGCGGCCCGCACGCGGGCTTCATGGCCTGCCGCGATGCGTGGAAGCGCTCAATGCCGGGGCGGCTGATCGGCGTGTCCATCGACGCCCAGGGCCAGAAGGCCTACCGCCTCACCCTGCAAACGCGCGAACAACACATCCGCCGCGAAAAGGCCACGTCCAACATCTGTACCGCGCAGGTGCTGCTGGCCGTGATGGCCGCCATGTACGCGGTCTACCACGGCCCGGAAGGCCTGACGCGCATCGCGCGCCGCACGCACCGGCTGACGGCGATCCTCGCGGCGGGGTTGCGCCGCGCCCGCATCGAGGTCGGCGGCGATTTCTTTGACACCCTCCACATCACCGGCATCGACGCCCACACCATCCACGCGATGGCCAACGCCGCGCACATCAACCTGCGCCACATCGACGCGACGTCCCTCGCGATCAGCCTGGATGAAACCACCACCCGCGACGATGTGAAGCAACTGGCGGCGCTGTTTGGCGCGCGCATCGACGACATCGACGCACTCGACGCCGCGACCCCGGACGCCCTGCCCGTCGCCCTCAAGCGCGGCTCGAGGTTCCTCACCCACCCGGTGTTCAACAGCTACCGCAGCGAATCGGAAATGCTGCGGTACCTGCGGCAGCTGGCCGACAAGGATCTCGCGCTCGACCGCAGCATGATCCCGCTCGGCTCGTGCACCATGAAGCTGAATGCAACCGCCGAGATGATCCCGATTACCTGGCCCGAATTTGCCGACATCCACCCGCTGGCGCCACCCGAACAATGGCGCGGCTACAAGGAACTGATCGAGGGCCTCGAAGCGATGCTGATCGCGATCACGGGCTACGACGCGGTCAGCGTGCAACCGAACGCCGGTGCGCAGGGCGAGTACACGGGCCTCCTGGCCATACGCGCGTACCACCGCGCCAACGGCCAGGCCCAGCGCAACGTGTGCCTGATCCCGGAATCGGCCCACGGCACCAACCCGGCGTCGGCGCACATGTGCGGCATGGAAGTGGTCGTCACCAGGTGCGACGAGCACGGCAACGTCGAGGTTGCCGACATCCGCGCCAAGGCCGAACAGTATTCCGACCGGCTGGCCGCGATCATGCTGACCTACCCCTCGACCCACGGCGTGTTCGAGGAAGAGATCCAGCAAATCTGCGAGATCGTCCACCAGTACGGCGGGCAGGTGTACACCGACGGTGCCAACCTCAACGCACTGTGCGGCGTTGCGCGGCCCGGGCGCTGGGGTTCGGATGTGTCGCACCTCAACCTCCACAAGACCTTCTGCATTCCGCACGGCGGCGGCGGCCCCGGCGTCGGCCCGTGCGCGGTGAAGGCGCACCTTGCCCCGTACCTGCCGCGTGCCTTTCACCCCTCGCCCTCCGGGAGAGGGGGCGGGGGTGAGGGTTCGGCTCCACGCGAAGGCGGTATGGTTTCCGCCGCCACTTTTGGCAGTGCATCGATCCTGCCGATCAGCTGGATGTACATCACGATGATGGGGCGCGAGGGCATCCTCAAGGCCACCCAGGTCGCGCTGCTCAATGCCAACTACCTGTCCAGGCGGTTGGCACCGTACTATCCGACCCTCTACACCGGCCGCAATGGCCTCGTCGCACACGAGTGCATCCTTGACCTTCGCCCGGTCGAGAAGGCGTCCGGCATCACCGCCGAAGACGTCGCCAAGCGGCTGATCGATTTTGGCTTCCACGCGCCGACCCTGAGTTTCCCGGTCGCCGGCACGCTGATGGTGGAGCCGACCGAATCGGAATCGCTGCACGAGCTGGACCGCTTCATCGACGCGATGATCCAGATCCGCGAGGAAATCCGTGCGGTGGAAGATGGCCGCCTCGACCGCGAGGACAATCCGCTCAAGCACGCGCCGCACACCGCGGCGATGGTGTCGGCCAGCGAGTGGACGCACGCCTACCCGCGTGAACTGGCGGCCTATCCATTGGCTTCGCTCAAGCAGGTCAAATACTGGCCCCCGGTCGCGCGCGTCGACAACGTGTACGGTGACAAGCACGTGTTCTGCACCTGCCCGCCGGTCGACGCGTACAAGGACGTCAGCGAGGCCGGCGCCGCGTAAGGCGCGATCAGCCGCGCGATGCGAAAAGCCATCCCCCTCAATCCCCCTTCCTGCGGAAGGGGGAAGCCGAGCGCGTGGCGCGAACACCACCGCTTCGGCAGGAAGGGGGGCGCGCGCAGCGCGGGGATGCCGTAGCCATCGCCATCGCGATGCAAGCGAAGGGGAACGCCGGGCACGCGACACGAGCGAGAGGGAAAGCCGATCACGCGATGCAAGCGAAGGGGGAACGCAA
>SCQU01000019.1 GCA_004299555.1 Rhodanobacteraceae bacterium | reverse complement strand
GGGGGATGGCTTGGGTCGCGGCATCAACATCCTCCGCGCCCGCCGCGTGCGTCCTACAACACTCTTCCCGCTTCCGCAGGAACGGCGAGCCGCACAACCTTCTTCCCGCTTCCGCAGGAACAGCGAGCCCCATAACACTCTTCCCCCCTTCCGCAGGAAGGGGGAGTGAGGGGGATGGCTTGGCTTAACGGGATCAACATCCTCCTCGCCTGCCGCGCGCGCCCTCGGCGCGAAGGGGCGGCAACACGCCGGCGATCGCCAATGCCTGGAGCTCAGTGCACCCAGCGTCCACCGCGCCTGGCCGGCAGGCTGGCAAAGGCGCTGGACGATGCACCACCACCCGCGGTGCGTTCACGCTCGGTCGGCGGACGCACGCGCCAGTAATGCGCGACGGCCTCGACCGCGTCCGGAATCTGCGCCAGGCAGCCTTCGTACTCGTCATCGTCGAGCTTGGCGATCGGCACATCGGCCGCGAGTACCCCATCATCAACCGCGAGCGCCATGATCGGGCTCAGCATCTCCATCAACTCGGCATCCTCGGCCAGCCGCGATTCCCAGATCGACGCGCGCAAATCGATGCCGCGGGAAAAGCCCTCGCACCAGCCGGCCGCGGTCAGCTCATTGTGTGCGTTTTGTTCTGGCGCCACCACCGCGCGGTCGACCTCACCCAGTACCGGCTCGTAGGTTTCGCCTTCGAGCTCGGCCGGAATCGAATCATTGAGCTTGGCCAGCAACGCCAACACCGTCGCGCCCTGCTCGGGATTCTCGAACGGCGCATGCAGCACCTCGGGCAGCCACTCGGCCGGCAACGCCGGGTCGGGCCCGATGGCAAGCGCCGTCAGCATTCCATGCACGCCGTCCAGCAACAGCGTGGCATCGGCATCGGCGGCATGGCCGCGCAGCCAGTGATCGAGCACTTCGAGCTCGGCGTCATCGATGATGTCGCGGGTGACGGGCGTTTCCATGGATCAAATCATCGGGGCGGAACCCGCGATGCGCAAGGGTTGAAGGCAGCCAAGGCGCGCCCCGTTGCGCGTCAGGCGGCCAGATCCAGCACCACCGGGGCGTGGTCCGAAGGGCGCTCCCAGCCGCGCGGCGTACGGTCGATCGACGCGGCGGCCATCTGCGCCTGCAACGCCGCGCTCGCGAGGATCAGGTCGATGCGCAGGCCGATGTCCCGCCGGAACGCACCCTGCCGGTAGTCCCACCAGCTGAAATGTCCGGCCGCATCCACAAAGTGACGAAACGAGTCGATAAAGCCGAGCCCAAGGATGTTGCGCAACGCCGCGCGCTCCGGTGCCGAGCACAGGATCTGGTCGCGCCATGCGTCGGGGTCATGCACGTCTCGATCGTCCGGTGCGATGTTGAAGTCACCCAGCACGATCAGCTTTGCGTGCTGCTGCAATTGCGCGCGCAGGTAGTCCGTGACGGCAGCCAGCCACTCGAGTTTCCACGCATACTTTTCACTGCCCACGCTCTGGCCGTTGACCACATACAGATCGACCACGCGCAGGTCGCCCACGGTCGCTGCCAGCACGCGGCGCTGCGGATCTTGAAGGCCGGGGACACCCGCCACGACATCTTCCAGCGGCGAGCGCGCGAGGAGCGCGACGCCGTTGTAGGTTTTCTGCCCGGAATAGGCGACGTGGTAGCCCAGACCCTCGATCGCCGCACGCGGAAAGTTGTCGTCGGTGAGCTTGGTTTCCTGCAGCGCCAGTACGTCCGGCTGCGCGGCGCCGCACCACGCCTCGACGTGCGGCAACCGCACCTTCAACGAGTTGACGTTCCACGAAGCGATGCGCATGCGCTCATTGTAAGCCGCGGCCGCGCGGGTGCCGGGGCTGCCGGCACCCGCCGGCAGCCACTACCGGGCCGAGAGCCGCAGCACCTGGCCGACCCGCAGCATGTCGCTGTGCAGGTGGTTCCACTTGCGCAGGTCAGCCACCGTGGTCGCGTGCTTGGCGGCAATCCGCGACAGCGTATCGCCGCTCACGACCGTATAGTCCTTCGCGGCCGCCGCCGGCGGCGGTGGCGGGTCCAGCGCCGCGGCCTTGGCCGCAGCGGCCTTTTGGGCCTCCACGACCTTGGCCGCCGCGGCCTGCAGCGCGGCGGCACGCGCAACTTCCTGCGGGCTGCCGGCCACGCGCGCAAACTCGTTGCCCGGTGCGTAGGCCGCGGGCAGGCCTTCGGCCACCAGGTACGCCCCGACCGTATTGACGCGGTCCATCTCGGTCCTGGCGTTCAGCACCGGCGCGCCCGCATACGGCAGCAGGTCGTGGTCGCGCAGGATGCCGCCCGCGGTGTCACCGCCCAGGAACGCGAGGAACTTCTGGATCGTCGCCAGCTTCGGGCTGTCGGCCTTGTAGGCAAGATAAATCTTCAGCGGCAACGGGTACTGGCCACTGGCTACCGTGGCGACACTCGGCCTCACGCCTTCAATCGACAGGATCTTGATGCCCTTCTGGCGGCGCGCGTGGGCCAGCGTGGACAGCGCCAATGCGCGCGGATCAAGCGCCACGTCCGACTGCAGCGAGTCGATGTTGATCAGCAGCCGCGGCACCGCAACCGGGTAGTCGCCGTTGCCAAACAGCAGGCGGCGGAAGCTGAACTGCACACCGTCAAGCTTTGGAAACACGCCTTCAAGATCAATGGGCTGATCGGTACCCCCCAGCTGCGACCAGTTCTTGACCTGGCCGTAGTACACGTCATGCACCTGCTTGAGCGTAAGGTTCGTGACCGGGTTGGCGTCGTTGGTGATGAGCACCAGCGCGTCCCACGCGACGGGCGTGAAGGTCAGGCCGGCTTCCTCCGGCCGCTTGGGGTACGCCGGCCGCGCGACCGCCGCCAGGTCGACCTGCCCCGACAGCGCCTGGTCGATGCCGTCGATGGTGTTGAAGGGTGTCACTTCCAGATGGCCGTCGCCGGTGTCGGCAAACGCGCGCGCGACCGACTCGACCAGGCCCTCGGTACTGACCTGGTCGCCACGCACGATCAGTGCCGGGCCGGAGGCCCGCTCATGGCGGGTGGTGTGGTGGGAAGAATGGTGTTTGGCCGGCGCCGCACTGGCGGCGACGGCAAACATCAAGGCGGAGGCGGCAAACAACAGGCCCAACGGACGCAGCGACATGGTCGGATCACCGTAACGGTGGTGGAGAAAATGATTGCCGATTATTGCCGAACCGCAAAGGCGCGACCTGAACCGACCGCCCCGGCCGGTCCCGGCGCGCCACCCAGGCCGCCTACCCGCGCGCCTGGATCCGCAGCACCTGGCCGTGCCGCACGAGGGTCAACACCAGCACCCGCGGATGCAGTGCAAACACGCGCCGCAACTGCGCAAGGTTTGGCGTGGCCACGTTGTTGATCCCGACCAGTACGTCACCGGCAACGAGGCCGTTGCGCGCGGCCTGGCTGTGGGGCACCACGTGCGACACGACCACGCCCTCGACACCGCCGCGCGCGCCGGCGGCCGACGTGTCCTCCAGCGTTGCGCCCGCGAGGCGTGCATCCAGCGATGCACCGGCGGCCTGGCCGCTCAAGGCCGTCAGCCTGGCGTCGATCGTGAGCGCCTTGCCCGCGCGGTCGATCCCGAGCGCCAGCGTGCTGCCGAACGGTGCCAGTCCCTGCGCGTTGCGCAGGTCCTGCGCATCGGTCACGGGCCTGCCGTTGACGCTGGTCACAAGATCGCCCGGCTTCAACCCCGCCTTGGCCGCCGGCGAATCGGGCAGCACGTTGGTGACCAGCGCGCCACTTGCCGCCTTGATGCCAAGCGCCGCTGCCACCCGCGCGGTCAGGTCTTGCGCCTCGACACCCAGGCTGCCGCGCTCGACCTTGCCGTGCGCGATCAGTTGCCGCATGACGTCCGCGGCAAGGTCCGAGGGAATGGCAAACCCGAGCCCGGCGCTCGCGCCCGACGGGGAATAGATCATCGAATTGATTCCGACCAACTGGCCGGCGAGATTCACCAGCGCGCCGCCGGAATTGCCGGGATTGATCGAGGCGTCGGTCTGGATGAAGTTCTGGAAGCTGTTGCGCCCCAGGCCTTGGCGGCCAAGGCCCGACACGATGCCCGAAGTCGCCGATTGCCCGAGCCCGAACGGATCGCCGACCGCGACCACGAAATCGCCGACCCGCAGCTTGGCCGAATCGGCCAGCGGCAGCGCCACCAGCCCGGGGGCCTTGATCTGGATGACCGCGATGTCGGTCTGCGGATCGGCGCCAATGAGTTTGGCGGCATAGGTCTTGCCATCGGTCAGCGTCACCTTGATCTGGTCGGCGCCGGCGATGACGTGGTTGTTGGTGAGGATGTAGCCGTCCCTGGCATTGACGATCACGCCGGAACCCAGCGACTGCTCCACCAGCTCACGCGGCGGCACCATCGGCAGGCCAAAAAACTGGCGCATGATCGGGTCGCTGAAAAACGGGTTGACCGCGACCTTGCGGTGGCTGGTCGACGAGATGTTGACCACGGCAGGCGACACCTTGGCCAGCATCGGCGCCAGTGACGGCAGTGGTTCGCCATTGACCGCCATCGGCAGCGTACCGGCCACCGTGGGGCACGCCACACCGAACGCCAACACTGCAACGGTGGCCAGAGCAGGCAGGCGGGTGCGCGATACAAACGACATGGCGGTTCCTCGTGGTCTCCAAACCCGACCATTATCAGCCATTTACCGCGTACACGGCAGCCCCGGAAGCGTCGCACCGCGGGGTCACGGTGCCGGCCAGGGCCATTTCATGCGCGGTCCTTTACAGGCCCGGTGGGTCAGCGTAGGGTTGGATTCCGCTCGTGATCACAACATCTTGTGTTTTGGGCTGCGGTGCGGCCCAATAGTTTGGCTTCAGCGCGGTTCCGGGCGGGGGGTGGCAAAGATGCTGATCTGGTGGCACGGCGGCGTCCAACCGGCATCGGGAAGCGATGCGGTGACGCCCAACAGGTAGACCCTTTGACGCGGCGCCAGGGCGGCGGCGCGCGGGATGGAGTCGTCGCTATCCGGGCATTGCGCGACAAGAACCCGGAACAGACATTGAGGACAGACACGAAATGGGCAACGCGCGGGTACAGCAGTTGACGCGGGCGGCGGCGGAGGTTCCCTTGCAACCGGCATCGCTGAACATCTGGGACAAGAAATACCGGCTGAAGACCAAGCAGGGCGAGCCGCTCGATGCGACGGTGGACGACACCTGGCAGCGGGTCGCCAAGGCCCTGGCCGACGTCGAGGCGACCCCGGAACTCAAGGCACACTGGCACGAGCGTTTCCTGTGGGCCCTGCGCCATGGCGCGATCCCGGCCGGGCGCATCACCTCCAACGCGGGGGCCCAGGCGTACAAGCCCGCGACCTCACTCATCAACTGTACGGTGTCAGACACCATCCAGGATTCGATGGACAACATCCTGCAGAAGGTGCACGAGGCGGGCCTGACGTTGAAAGCCGGCTGCGGGATCGGCTACGAGTTTTCCACCCTGCGTCCGCACGGTGCCTTCGTGTCCGGTGCCGGGGCGTACACGTCCGGGCCGTTGTCCTTCATGGACATCTACGACAAGATGTGCTTCACCGTGTCCAGTGCCGGCGGCCGCCGCGGCGCGCAGATGGGCACCTTCGACGTCAGCCATCCGGACGTCAAGGAGTTCATCCGCGCCAAGCGCGAGAACGGGCGCCTGCGCCAATTCAACCTGTCGCTCCTCATCACCGACGGCTTCATGCAGGCGGTCGAAGCCGACGCCGACTGGCCGCTGGTATTTCCCGTCCACGTCAAGGAAAAGGCCGAGGTTGACCTGGCCGACGCCAACACGGTGGTGTGGCGTGAATGGCCGGTGCACGAAAATTACCTCGTGCGCGAGGACGGCCTGGTGGCGTGCAAGGTCTACGGCCGCATCCGCGCGCGGCACCTGTGGGACATGATCATGGTTTCGACGTACGACTACGCCGAGCCCGGCTTCATCCTGATCGACCGCGTCAACGAGATGAACAACAACTGGTGGTGCGAACACATCCGCGCCACCAATCCCTGCGGCGAGCAGCCGCTGCCGCCGTACGGCGCATGCCTCCTGGGCTCGGTCAACCTGACGCGCTTCGTGCACGACCCCTTCGGGCCGAAGGCACGCTTTGACATGGACGAGTTCCGCGAGGTGGTGAAGGTGTTCACGCGGATGCTCGACAACGTGGTCGACATCAACGGCCTGCCGCTGGAACAGCAGCGCAACGAAATCCGCACCAAGCGCCGCCACGGCATGGGCTTCCTGGGCCTTGGATCCACCCTGGCCATGCTCAAGCTGCGCTACGGGGCACCCGACGCGGTCCAGTTTGCCGAGGACGTGTCGCGCGAAATGGCGCTGGCCGGCTGGGAAGTCGCGCTGGAACTGGCCAAGGAAAAAGGCCCGGCACCGATCCTGACGCAGGACTTCACCGTCACCGGCGACATGCTGCGCAAGCGCCCGGAAATGGCGGCCGACGGCTGGAAGGTCGGCGCCACGATCCCCGGCCGCGTGCTGCACGCAAAATACTCGCGCTACATGCAGCGCGTCGCGACGGTCGCGCCCGCGCTGGTCGAACAACTCGCCACCGTCGGCGCACGCTTCACGCACCACTCGTCCATTGCCCCCACGGGCACGATTTCGCTCTCGCTGGCCAACAACGCCTCCAATGGCATCGAGCCTTCGTTTGCGCACAGCTATTCGCGCAACGTCATCCGGCCCGGCAAGAAGACCAAGGAGAAGGTCGAGGTGATGAGCTATGAACTGCTGGCCTATCGCGCACTCATCAACGCCGAGGCCAAGCCGGGCTCGAACGACCCGGCTGAAAAACTGCCCGATTACTTTGTCGCCGCCGACGACATCAGCCCGATGCAGCACGTCGACATGCAGGCCGCGGCGCAAAAGTGGGTGGACTCGGCCATCTCCAAGACCGCCAACGTGCCGCAGGATTACCCGTATGCGGATTTCAAGGACATTTATCTGTACGCGTACCGGAAGGGCCTCAAGGGTTGCACCACCTTCCGTTTCAACCCGGCGGCATTCCAGGGCGTACTGGTCAAGGATGCGGATCTGGCCAACACCACCTATCGTTTCGAGCTGGAAGACGGCAGCGTGGTCGAGGTGAAGGGCAACGAGGAAGTCGAATACGACGGCGAAACCCATACCGCCGCCAACCTGTTCGATGCGCTGAAAGAAGGCTACTACGGCAAGTTTTAGTAGGCGCTCGCGGCCTCCTTGGAAGCCGCTATTGCAAAAAGCCGGGGCACGGACGCCCGCGCGGATATCCAACGCAACACCGCCGGCCCACCGGGAGCATGCAAAAAGTCGCGATCAAGGACGATCGCACGATAATTTTTGTGTGAGAATGGTTCACGGCAACGCGTGTTGCCCTATGCAGCAGCAATAGTGGTCCACTGTCAACGATCCATCCGGAGGAGCATCCGATGAGCAACGAAACCACGTTCCCGTGGAGCATCACCGAAGAACCCGCGGCGCCTGTCACGCCGGCCCCGGTGGCAGCCAAACCGGCAGCCAGGAAACCGGCCAAGAAAAAGGCCGCCAAGAAGGCGGCCAAGAAACCGGCGAAAAAGGTTGCGCGGAAGGCCGTGAAGAAACCCGCGCGGAAGGTTGCCAAGAAAGCCGTCAAGAAGACCGCGCGCAAGGCCGCGAAGAAGACCGCCAGGAAGGCAGTGAAAAAGGGTGCGCGCAAGCCGGCCCGGAAGGCGGTCAAGAAAGTCGCACGCAAGGCCGCGAAGAAGACGGTGAAGAAGGCCGTGAAGAAGGCGGCGAAGAAGCCGGCCGCAAAGAAAGCCGCCAAGAAAGGCGCCCGCAAGGTTGCCCGCAAGAAAAAGTAATGCAGCACCCAAGGCGCCGGCCCGAGCCGGGTCGGCGTCGTTTTTTTCAGCACTGATGTTGGACTACGCCGCAGGAACGCACGCCATGACCACTCGCATCACCCGGAAAATCAAGGGCTACAAGGTCCTCGACAACGACACGGCACCGGCGCCGGATGCGCGCGTCGAGGGCGCAGCAGCACCCGTGCGCTCCGAGGTGAAAGTCATCCAGATGCACGAGAAGCTCGAGCGTCCGGAAGTGCTGATCGGTGCCACCTACAAGATCAAGTCGCCGCTGGTCGAGCACGCGCTCTACATCACCATCAACGACATCGTGCTGAACGCCGGCACCGAGTTCGAAATGCGCCGCCCCTTCGAGATCTTCATCAACTCGAAGAACATGGACCACTTCCAGTGGATCGTGGCGCTGACCCGCATCATGAGCGCCGTGTTCCGCAAGGGCGGCGACGTCACCTTCCTGGTGGAAGAACTCAAGGCCGTGTTCGATCCGCGCGGCGGCTACTTCAAGGCCGGCGGGGTGTACATGCCGTCGATCGTGGCCGAGATCGGCAACATCATCGAAGCGCACCTGCGCATGATCGGCATGCTCAAGGACACCGAGCTGTCCGACGCGCAAAAGGCCCTGATTGCCGAAAAGCGCGCCGCGTTTGAACGCAAGAACAGCGCAAAAAAAAACCCTGAAATAGCCACCGCCGGCGAAATGGGCGGCGCCATGGTCGAACCCGCGGCGGCAACGGCCACCGCCGATTCGGCCGACGCCGCCGGGTCCTTCCCGCCCGGCGCGGGCATGTGCGGCAAGTGCAACACCCAGGCGCTGGTGCTGCTGGACGGTTGCCAGACCTGCCTCAACTGCGGCTACTCCAAGTGTAACTGATGGTACAAACTGGTTACTTGTAGATCTGTGTGATCTTCCCGGCAGATCTCGTGAAAGCCCCTAGGAGTCTATCTCTTAGGGGCTTTTTGTTGGGGTTCGTATGTGTGACGAGCGCGCTCGCCGTGATAATAAAGCATGGTAGGCTATGAGGCCCTTTGAATTGGCGAATCTAAGTTGTTGATAATGAAGGTAGATAAGCAACCACCAGCGAAACGTGATGCGGCTGTATGTATCCAACGCCTTACTCGATCGGCATTTCAGGTCAGTTCTTTCATCGCACCTGATGGACGTGTTCGTCACGTTCTCACGCATCGTGAAAGCGGCCGTCCGATGCAGGCAGCCTCACTTTACGAAGCGCATTTGGTCCTGAAAACGGATTCCAGCAACACGCGCGATCGGGAAATGACCTCCTTCGGCGTCATGTACACGTGGGCCGAAGACACTCGCGTCGATCTGGATCAACTTCTGCTGGCGGGCCAAGCGCTGACGTCAGCCCAGATACGCTCGTTTGCCGCATGGCTTAGGTCATCCAAGGCCCAGGCAAACGGAGTAATCACCCAGAGGAAGCGCCGCTCTCTCAATCTCCAGATCGCCACCTGTGCTGCGATCTGCAGTTGGTTCGTTGAGCAGTTCGCGAGTCCGGGCACAAACCCTACGCAGCGAGCGGCAGACGTAGCTCGTCTGGTTGCGTCGCAACAACGATCCTGGAAGGAGGTTCGGACCAAAGTCCGTAGCGACCCCACCGCACCAGACTTGACCGAAGCAGAGATCGCCACGATCGAGCAGTTCCTCAAACCGGCCACTCGCGCAGCAACGGTTGGCGCCGCCGTCGCAACGCGAGACTACTTGATGTGGCGCATGGCGATTGAATTTGGGATGCGCAAAAGTGAGATTCTGGCGATGCGCATGATCGACTGTCCTACGCGTGCTGCACCGTACTTCAAAGTCGTGCGGATCGAGGAGCGCGGCGACGAATACCGCGATCCGCGCAAGGATCCACCGCGTCCCAAGACGCTCTCGCGCGACTTGGGCTTCATCATCGACGCTACTGTATTTCCAAGACTTGTGTCGGAGTACGTGACGACCCATCGGTTCAAGCTAGTCGAGCGCCATGGCAAGAAGGTCAAGCAATTCTTGTTGCCGCATGACTTTCTGATCATCGCCAAGAACGGCGAACCGATGTCAATCAGTGCAGCAAGCGACGTAGCCCGCGCCGTCACGGCCGGGACGGGCATCAAGTTCCACTGGCATCTGGCGCGCCACGCATTTTTTCAACCGCGCCTACGCTGCCGTCGCGGATATACAAGATCGGAATGAGTACAACGTCAAGTTGGCCGACTTGATACACTGGGGTGGTTGGTCCAGTGACAAGAGCTTGGATATCTACACCAGACGTGCACGGGCCGACAGAGCGCGTCATACGTTACGCCTATGGCAGAACGAGGGGAGCCGGTGGACGGCGCTGGCCTGACCGAAAACTTCCAGTCCGGGCTGTTCGAGGGAAGCGACGGGCGGCGTTTCGTTCGCTGCGAATTCGACGCCGAACGCCCGGTGTGGATCAACGTCGGGGCTACGTGTTGGAGCGCGGTGTATGCCGGGCGGCTACACACGCTGGATTGGACTGGCTGTGGTCTGCCGGACGCAGTACGGCTTCCACTGCAACATGCGGTGTGTATGCGGTTGAAGCGGTTTGCGCCGTCCTACATGGGCAGCGTCCGCGCCATGTTGCAGCGGCTTCGCAAAGCCATATCAGATCGTGGCCTGCTCCTGCGGCGCGAGTTTGGCGACCTCTGCGCTACAGATTGGCTAGCAGTCTGGGAAAGCATGGATGCGCACTCATGCAGCATATTTCGATCCCTGTACTTCGAGCTAGCGGAACAGGGACTCGCTGGCGCGGATTTCGCGCTGGCGACGGAGATGCAGCAGTGGAAGGCCCGGAACGACGTGCAGGTCTTGCGGCTCGTGATGACGTGGGATGCGACCAGCGGTTCGTTCACCTCGTCGGAATGGGAACTTATCCGGCGCGCGTTGAAGGTTGACTCGCCTCGCGAGAACGACACCGACTGTGCCACGCGAGTGTTCGGACGCATTCTTGACGAAACGCTCAAGCGACCGCTTCAGGTCCTTACGATGCGGCGCGGCGCCCTGTGGAGTTCGCCTTCCGGACGTGAATTCTTCCTCCGCGTTCCGAAAGTAAAGGGCCAAGCGGGAGACCGGCCCACGTCGTGGCAGATTACGGAAGGCCTTGCCGAGGATATTCGCGCATACTCCGCGCGCGCGCGAATTCGTGCGCTCCAGGAGCATTTCGATCGACTCATCGTCATCCCGTTGGCGGATGATCGAACATCAGGTTGGATGAAGTACGGGCAGGTTGACGTCGCGACTGCCAAGGCGCACCTTCAAACTTGGGCCAAGCGGCGACAAATCATCAGCCCGCGAACACACAGCGCAATCAATCTTACGCCATACCGTATCCGCCATACGGGCGCAACCACCATGGCCCTCCAAGGCGCTCCCAGGGATCAAATCCAGGAAATACTTGAACACGACTCTCCGTATTCCGCGGACGCGTACATTCAAGCCGTTGGTTCCGACCTCATGCCGGCGCTGGAACGCTCGACTGGTCGCGGCGTCGGCGAAGTGTTCTCGGAGTTGCGTCGCGCCTATTTCTTCAAAGGAACGATCACGGATCAAGTGCACGAGCGTCCGATCCACATCCCGACCGTTGGTGGAGACATTGCAAGACCAGCGGTCGTAGGTAGCTGCGGTAAGGCCGGCGCCTGCACCCTGCACCCATTCTGGGCATGTTATGACGGCTGCCCGCACTTCCTTGCATGGCGGGATGGCCCCCACGAGAAATCACTCAAGTATGTGGAATCCGAACTTGAGCGCTGGGGCCAAGCGGAGGGTGGCAAGGAGCGCAGCAAGCTCGGTAAGGACTTCGACCGGGTTGGGGCTGCGATCAGGGAAGTTATGGATCAGGCCGAGCAATCGAATTTAAGCGACGCCAGTCATGAACGCGATTGACCCTGCGCGCTGGTCGACCGAGCGGGGTGCGAACTCCGTATTCATCGAACTCTCCAGCAAGCTCGCAGAAATGGTGCCACCAGGCAGCGCCATTGTCGACGACGTGTGGAACGTCCTACCGTGGATGAGGAGCACTCGCAACAGCTCACGAAGGAACGCCTACTTCGACGCCATCAAGCATCCGGAACTGAGGACACTATGCAAGTTGTGGGTACTGCACGGAAGGCTGACCAATGCAGCCAACTCATTGGCCGCGGTCGAGTTCCGGATCGCAGCGATGGCCGCACTCGCACACGTCTTGGGTGCGCGACCGTTGCTAGCGCTGAAAACCGATGATTTCCTGGCAGCCGAGCGTTGGCTCCGCGACAGCTACGCAAGCGCCTATCGCCGTGCTGGCTACTTGCAGCAGGCATCGCAATGGCTCTCTACCTCATTCAACATGCGGCTGGCGTACCGAAACCGGCTTCGAAATCCCATTGTCTACGGGCGCTACGGCACGGACGCCGAACGCGCAAAGAAGCTTATTCCAACGGACATCCTTCGCGATCTACTGAACGCTCGACATCGAGAGGGGTTGATCGCAAAAGACAAATTCTTCTTGTCCGTGCTCATGGTCAGCGTAGGCACAGGGTTTCGCGTGGGTGAACTGGCGCTTCTCCCCTGCAACTGCTTGATCAAGATGAAAGGCGGGCTTCACCTGTTGCACTATCCCGAGAAAGCAGGCAAGCCTGTGCCGCGACCGATCCACCCGTTGCTGGCCGACGTCATTGAGGATGCGGTTGGTGAAATTTTACGGGCTACCAGCTCGGCGAGAGAGATCGCCAAGCGGATGCGGAACGATCCACCGTTGGATTGGAGTGGGATCATCCGCGACAACGCTGCGCTCTCTTACTTCACTGCGAGATGGGCGCACGGCTGGACGGTCGATCCGGCACATCAGATGATCAACCCAACCGGGGCGTGGTATACGAAAGGCAAGCGTTTCATCGACGCGATTGGGACACTTGAGGCGGTAGGCGGAAATCAATCCGAGGCATCCAGGCGTCTCGGTATCAGCCGACTCACGTTCTCCGACCTTCTCGCTACCCAGCGCGCCGCACGGAACGGAAAGCTGCCGCCCGTACGGAACAGCAAGTCACGCGGCAAGGCCCGTGAGAGTTGGAATACAGATCAGCGCGTGATTTCCATAGAGAAGTTTCAGCGATACTGTGGCGTCCACGTGAAGCTTGACCGCCGTATGCGGATTCAGAGCATCCTTGACGAGGCCAGGAGGCTGCAGCTTCAAGGGCACAGCTTTCCCGCTCCGGTAGCGGACCCGACGATCGAGCAACGTTTTCGGCGACCACTGGCTCCGCTGCTCAGAAACCAGGACGGCACCGCAATTCTCCATCGAGATGAGGCGTTGCTGATCATTCAGAAATACGCACTATCAGAAGAGCGTCGCACCATCGAAGCCGACTTCAGTTCGTTAACCGAGAAATCGATTGCGCGGTGGCTGTCGGGCGAGGCGCGTTCGCACGGGACCGGCAACCACGAGGACAGCGTATTCGCGAGGCTGGGGATCACGGATCCCCGAACCGGGAAGGTTGCGAAATTCACGATTCATGATGTCCGCCACTGGCTCAACACGATCTATCAGAACGGTGGACTGACCGAAGACCAGATCGCGCTGATCTTCAACCGAAAATACAAGGCGCAGAACGCCTCCTACGATCAGACCAGCAGCAAAATTCGATCGGAACGCCTGAAGCAGGCCGTCCGCGACAAAGTGATCGTGGGGCAGGTTACCGATAGCTACAGCCGCCTTGCCGAATTCTCCCGTGACGACGCCGAAGATTATCTTGGAGCCGTGCTTCGAATGGTGAACCCGATGCCACACGGCATCTGTACGCTCGGTTGGGCCACAACCCCCTGTCCCCACCACCTCAGTTGCTTCAGCTGCCGCGACGAGCGTCCATGTGAGCACCTGATCGTCGATCCGGCCGACAAGGCCACAAAGGCGGAACTCGAACGCATGCAGCGCGAGTCGGACTTGGTGATCGCGGCGATACATTCCCAAGGCGTCCAGAGCTCGCCGACTGCGGATCATTTCAAGCGCATCCGGCACAACGTCGGCGTAACGTTGGACGAGATCCGGAAGATCAACGGCGAAGATTGACGGCATGGCAAAGCGCCCTGACCCATCCCGCTCTACCAAGCTGAAGCGCCAGATCCGCGGCACCACGCTGGAGAAGCGGATCGAAGCGGCGATCCGCGAGCTGGCATTGGCCGCCCAGGCTACCGACAGCCAGTATGTGTACAACGCATCCCGGGTGGCCAAGGAAGTGCCTTGCACGCGCAAGACCCTGGCTAGGCACGACGCAATCATCGAGAAGGTGCTCGCTGAACTCGCGTCGCGACGTCGGATGGTCACCGGCGAAGCGATCGCCGAGCTTCTACGCGACCAAGTGGCTCGTCTGAAGGAAAAGCTCGCCAAGCGCGACAAGGTGATTCAGTCTCTACGCGCCGCCCACGTGGAGATCTACACCCGCTTCCACAACCACTCATTACCTGCTGAGTTACTGATCCGCGCGATCCTTGAAACCGAGTGCGTGGATGCTGGGCGCTGCATATTTTGTGGCTCGACATTGACCAATTCCAACAGTCCATTCAAACACAGCGGCAACGTCGTTGAGATCAAAGGAGAACGGCCCCACGCGAGACGGTAGCGGTACGCGATCGCCCGTATCCGGCTGTCGACAGGAGTGGGCGTAGGCGGGTCCGTGTGCCGCAGCCGCATACGCCAGCAATTTCTGTGCACGCTGACCGACAGCGCAGCGCCACGCGGATACTACGGCATGTCTTCCATCAGATCCCACGACGAGTGCCAAAACCTCACCCCCCAAGGCTGCGACACCGCCGATGGCACGAAATGTGCTGGCGTATCGTTGGGACATACGCAGGTACTCCACGATCCCCTCGCGTGGTCTCGCGTCGCTACGCGAGTTTGCACAACGATCCACATCATGCAGTCATACAGTTACCGAATCGACCGCCATCCTAATCGCTTGGGTGGAGGTTGGCGCCTGCAGCTCTTGGAAAATGGCGTTGAAATTGACAGCCGTCTTTTCCCGGCAGTCGTAGATGACAAGAAGGCTGCCCAACACGCGTACATGGAAGCCCTCAACACCGCGAAGCGTTGGCTCGCAACCCGCGGAGGAACGAACGCGTCGAGTGCAGAGTATCCCGGTCTGGTTGACCACCCGTTCCGGTAACCGTTGGTCGGCACGCCGGTGCTAACCAAGGTCGGCGTCTGATGGCCAGCCAGACTTCCACGTCGGACCCAGGCTGCGTGAAACCGCCACGATTGGGCTGAACCCACGCCGCTCTTCGCGCAGCGCCGCCAGCACCCGCGTCATCTTCTCGACGTTGTTCGGGATGACCCATGTTGACACGGGCGTGTCGGCAGGTGTGCGCAGGGAAATCTTTGATTCGACCCGCGCGCAGCTGCATCTCCAGAGGTGAATCGAGCGTCAGACGTTCGCGCCACCGCGTGCCGCGGCTCGATGCATTTCTGAAGCGGTTCTGATTGATTGCCGGCGCCCGATAGTTGGAAAACGGACTACGCCACCCATTGGAAATGTCTGACGCAGTGCGCCAGGCGTGGCCGGCCAAGCCCCTGGGCATTCGCGTGTCGGCGACGGACTGGATCGAAGGCGGCTGGGCCAACGGGGCCAGACGATCGAACTCGCCAAGCACGTCAAGGCGCTGGGCTGCGAGTGGATCGACGTGTCGACGGGCGGGCTCGCGCCGCAACGGAAAGTTCCGGTTAGCGTCGGCTATCAACTGCCGTTCGCGCGCGAGATCCGCAAGGCGACCGGCCTGCGTACCAACACGGTCGGTCTCATCACGGACGTCCAGCAGGCGGAGAAAATCATTGCGGAAGGCGACGCCGATCCCGTGTCGCGTGCGCCATGCTATGGGATCCGCACTGGCTTCGGCACGCGACTGCCGGGTTGGGAGAAAGTGTTACGACCCCCTCAGTATTGGCGTTGCCAGCCGCAGGCGTCAACGGCGTATTCCACAACTAGGGAAATGGGATGGACGCCTCCCACTTTTCAGGCAGTGGGAAGCCAAGTGGACCCTCCGGGCCGACGGCATCAAGGTGCCCAAGGCGTGGTAGACCGGAGTCTCCACAAGGCAATCCG
>SCQU01000018.1 GCA_004299555.1 Rhodanobacteraceae bacterium | reverse complement strand
AATGGGTCAGTCAGTCGTAATTCTTGGTGCGCAGTGGGGGCGAGAGACTGCGCTTGCGAACTGCCGTGGCAGTTCGCGCAGGATCGAGCGCCCGAGGCAGGAGCCGAGGGCGGGGTGACTGGGCGAGATCAGGACGATCGAGCCTAGTCACCGATCGTCGCCGCACGGCAACACACATCGTCGAAGCGAGAACCGAACAATGGGTCAGTCAGTCGTAATTCTTGGTGCGCAGTGGGGCGACGAAGGCAAGGGCAAGATCGTCGACCTGCTGACGCAGGACATCGGTGCGGTGGTGCGTTTCCAGGGCGGCCACAACGCCGGCCACACGCTGGTGATCAAGGGCAAGAAGACCGTCCTGCACCTGATTCCCTCGGGCATCCTGCGCGAAGGCACGCTGTGCCTGATCGGCAACGGCGTGGTGCTGTCGCCGGCCGCGTTGCAAAAAGAAATAGCCGAGCTGGAAGCCAATGGCGTCGAAGTACGCTCGCGGGTCAAGATTTCCCCGGCGACGCCGCTCATCATGCCCTACCACATTGCGCTGGATCAGGCGCGCGAGAAGGCGGCGGGTGCGGGGGCGATCGGCACGACCGGGCGTGGCATCGGCCCGGCATACGAGGACAAGGTCGCGCGGCGCGGGGTGCGCGTCGCGGACCTGAGTTACCCGAAGGAACTCGCCGGGAAGTTGCGCGAGGTGATGGACTACCACAACTTCGTGCTGACCAAGTATTTCCACGCCGACGCGATCGACTACCAGCAAACCCTGGATGAAGTGCTGGCTTTCGGCGCGTACGTCGAGCCGATGAAGTCGGACGTGGCCGGCATCCTGCACGACCTGCGCCGTGACGGCAAGCGGGTGTTGTTCGAGGGCGCCCAGGGCGCGCTGCTCGACATCGACCACGGCACCTATCCGTACGTCACTTCCAGCAACACCGTCACCGGCGGCGCGCTGGCGGGCGCCGGCGTCGGCGCCGATTACATCGACTATGTGCTCGGCATCGCCAAGGCCTACGCCACCCGCGTGGGCGGCGGCCCGTTCCCGACCGAGCTGGATGACGCAACCGGCGAACACATCCGCCAGCGCGGTGATGAATTTGGCGCCTCGACCGGGCGTCCGCGCCGTTGTGGCTGGATGGACATCGTTGCGTTGAAGCGCGCGGTGCTCATCAACGGCATCAGCGGCCTGTGCATTACCAAGCTCGACGTGCTGGACGGCATGGACAAGCTGAAGGTGTGCATTGCCTATCAGTACCGCGGCAAACGCACCGAGTACGCGCCGCTGGACGCCGAGGGCTGGAAGGAATGCACGCCCGTGTACCTGGAATTCCCGGGCTGGGACGAGTCCACCCACGGCGTCACCGAGTGGGACCAGCTGCCCGCCGCCGCGCGTGCCTACCTGCGCGCGCTGGAGGAGCTCGCCGGTTGCCCGCTCGCCATCGTTTCCACCGGTGCCGACCGCGACGCCAACATCGTTTTGCGCGACCCGTTCGCGTGAGTGGCCCTGAACCGGCCGCCTGCCGGCAGAGGAGTAGCCGATGGGTCCCCATGAACGCGCCATCGCACGGCCATGACCGCCACCTGGATCGTCCAGCGCACGTCCGATGCGCGCTTTCCATTCCGCATTGCCGTTGAGCAGGATGGCCACACCCTGTTTGCGGTGC
Source organism: Rhodanobacteraceae bacterium (assembly GCA_004299555.1). GTDB lineage: Bacteria > Pseudomonadota > Gammaproteobacteria > Xanthomonadales > Rhodanobacteraceae > 66-474. The sequence goes on along the minus strand of SCQU01000018.1, from coordinate 7,337 downwards.
GTGCCAGGGCAACCTGGCCCGGCGCCGGTACGCAGGTTTTTTGCCTGCGCGAACGTGAACGCGACCGGCTGGAGCCGCTCGCGGAAATCGAGCGCGTGCCGGTCGCCCACGTCACCCGGCTCGGGCGCAAACTTTCGGTGACCCTGGACCGCGCGCAACGCAAACGCTGCGAATTCCTGATCCTCGAAAAGCCGCGCAAGGACGGCGGGGTGTACGAGCAGGTGTTTTTCCGCACCGAAGCCGCGGTGCGCGCACACAAGTCCAGCAAGTATGCGGAGCTGTCCGCACGCAACATCGATGGCATGCGCATCGTCATCGACAGTGGCGAGCGCTATGCGTGGACGTTTCCGGGCGCCAGCGTCACCAAGCGCCGGCTGCCGGTGGGCGACTACGCGCTGATCGACGACGAGCGTCCGCACGCGATCATCGAACGCAAGACCATGCAGAACCTGCTGGGCGATCTTGCCGAGCTGAAGGGCCTGCACCAGCAGCTCGCGGAGCTGTCCGCCTGGCCGCACGCGGCGCTCGTCATCGAGGCCCAGTACGCCGACTTCGGCAATCCCGCAAAAATTGGCCGGTGGCCCGCTGCGCACCTGTGGCGCGTGCTGGGTGAGCTGCCCGCGTTGTTTCCTGCCGTGCAGTGCATCTTTGCCGGCAACCGCAAGCTTGCCAACGTGTGGGCGTTACGCTGGTTCGCTGCACTGCAGGCTGCGATCCGCCAGCCGCGCTTGCCGCAGGTGGCGGAAACCGTAGCGCGTTACGACGCCGGGGCGACGGGCGGACTGGATGCGCGCATCCGCTTTGCGGTGTTGCGCGAGCTTCCGGACGGGTTCCCGATTGCCTTGCTGCGCAAGGGTTTCCCGGACGCCAAGCCCGCGCGCGTCAAACGCGTCATCGATCAGTTGCGGCGCGAGGGTCGCGTGCGCGCCGAGGGCCACGGGCCTGGCACGCGCTGGTGGCGTATCGACCCTTCCGCCGCGACCGCCCGGGATGCTTGAGGGCAGGCGGCGCCGCGGCATCGCCGTGGACGCTGCCGGCCTAGGCCGCGGCATCCGGATGCCGCGCCTGCCATGCGGCCAGTGCCTTCGCGTAGGCCTCCATCTCGTCGGCATACACATCATACACGCAGGGCTCGCAGCCACCATCGCAGCAGTCGCACGGCAACGGTTTTTCGGGCTTTTGTGGGCGCGGATCAGGATCGTTCATTGCACCCGCCAGCCTAGCAGCCTGGAAACAAAAAGAACAAAAAGGGGACGGAGGCAATTAAGCCGCATCTGCTCCGCGCCGGACGGGTATGACGTTCGACCGGCAGCGTGCGCCGGACAGCTGGTTTCACGCTTGCCGGATTCGGTGCGAGTACGCTGGTGCGCGGTCTCTGCGGCTCCGCGATCTGTGCGTGTGTTGTGCGCTTTTGCCAGTTGAAGAAAAACGCGACGATGGTGAGCGCAGCCACCGTCCGGGCTCCGCACGGTACGGTGGTTGATCCAGGGCCGCGGCGCCCCGATCTTGGTGGCAGCTTCTGGCGACCAGGACAGGCATGAATACGCAATCGGATTTGTTGGTGATCGGCGGTGGCTCGGGTGGTCTCGCGTGCGCCATTCGCGCAGCGACGCACGGCGCGCGGGTGACGCTGTTCGAGCCGCGTGAGTTGGGCGGTACCTGCGTCAACCGCGGCTGCGTGCCGAAGAAGGCGATGTGGTACGCGGCGGAATGGGCGGCGTCGCAGCGCATGGCCGCGGCGGTTGGTTTCGATGTCACGCCCGGTGCACTGGATTGGCCGGCGTTCATCGCGCGCCGCGAGGTGTATGTGCAGCGCGCGCGCACGTCCTATGCCAGGCGTCTGCAAAAGCTCGGGATCGAGGTGGTGCCGGCGCTCGCGCATTTCCTGGATCCGCATACGTTGCGCGCGGGCGGCAACGACTACCGTGCGCCGCATATCGTCATTGCGACGGGCTCGCGCGCGCGGGCGCTGGGCGTACCGGGTGCGGAACTGGCCATCGACTCGGACGGGTTCTTCAAGCTGGATGCTTGCCCGGCGCGCGTGGGCATCATCGGCGGTGGCTACATCGGGGTTGAGCTCGGCGGCGTGTTGCAGGCGTTGGGCGCCCAGGTGGAACTCATCACGCGCAGCGGTCTGTTGACCCATTTCGATGCCGACCTTGGCCACGAACTGGGTGCGCTGATGCAGGCGGACGGGATGGTCCATCACGAGGGTTGCGCGGTGCTCGCCGTCACGCGCGAAGGTGCGGCGTTGTGGCTCGATTGCAGTGATGGCGTCCGGCGCGGCCCGTACGACTGCGTGATTGGCGCGATCGGGCGTGTGCCGAATGTCGAATCGCTGGGTTTGGAGGCGGCGGGCGTGGCGCTGGATGCGCAGCAGGAAATCGTCACCGACGCGTTCGAACGTACGTCGGCCGATGGCGTATACGCGCTGGGCGACGTCAACGGCAAACCCGCACTGACGCCTGTGGCGATTGCGGCCGGGCGGCAGCTGGCAGAACGGCTGTTCAATGGCAGGCCCGAGGCGCATCTCGATTACGCGAACATCCCGAGCGTGGTGTTCTCGCACCCGCCGGTTGGGAGCGTCGGCTTGTCGGAAGCCGACGCGCGCAAACAATACGGTGAGGCGGTGACGATCCATCGTACGCGTTTCACGCCGATGGCCTGGTCGCTTGCCGGACGCGAAGGGAAGACCTTGATGAAATTGGTATGCGCCGGTGTCGAGCAACGGGTTGTCGGCCTGCACGGCATCGGGCCGGGCATGGACGAAATGCTGCAGGGCTTTGCCGTTGCCGTGAAGCTGGGTGCAACGTACGCCGACTTGCTACGCACGGTGGCGATCCATCCCACTTCGGCGGAAGAATTTGTGACCATGGGGTGATTCCCGTTCGGCGTCCCCCCGGCGCTGTGCGCCGACCCCCTTCCTGCGGAAGGGGGTGAGCGGAAGCCGGTCATTGCGGCTTGTCATCCCTTGCGTCGCGCAGGGGGATGGTGAAGCGGATGCCGACAGGGCCTGTCTTCCCCGTTCGGAACGAAGGAGGATCGAGGGGGACGCTGTCGTGGCGGGCTCCGTGTACAGATGTTCATATGAACCCTGGTCCAATCGCGTGGTATGGCCGCCCTGTCAATCCTGATCGTTCACCTCGTGATCATCGCTTTCAATGTTGCGGGCTGCGTGCTGGTCCCGCTCGGCGCGTGGCGCCGTTGGCGCTGGGTGCGTGAATTCTGGTGGCGGCTTGCGCACGTGCTGAGCCTGGCGGTGGTGGCGGGCCAGGCGCTTGCCGGACGCGCGTGCTTCCTTACCATCTGGCAGGGCGACATGGCCGGAAATGCCCACGTGCAGCCCCTGCTGGCGGGCTGGATCAACCGGCTGATCTACTGGCCACTGCCGCTGTGGGTGTTCGCGCTCGCGTACGTTGTCGTGTTTGTGTATGTGCTCGCGTTGTGGATAGTCGTGCGCCCACGCCGCCTGCGCTAGCCGTTGCGTGGGGCGCCGGTTGGCCTATCCGGGGTTCTCGGCGTGTGCGGCACGCGTCGTCAGCGGCCGGCGCGGCGCCGTTGCCGCCACTGCCACAGGAAATACAGCGGAATGCCGGCAAGCGTGATGAGGATACTGGCCGCGGTCGACCAGAATTGCGCGTAGAGCGAGTTCGCGACCACCACCAGGGTCGCCAGCACGAACAGTGCAGGAATCACCGGATAGCCGATGGCGCGGTAGTGCCGTGGAAAATCGGGCCGGGTACGGCGCAGGATGAACAGGCCAATCACGCACAGCGCGAGGAACGGCCAGATGCCGAGCACGTAGGCCTCGGCCAGTTGCATGAAGTCGCGCAGCAGGACGTAGATGACCGCCAGCACGGCGATGAAGCCGATGGCGACGTAGGGCGTCTGGTAGCGCGGATGCACGCGGCCCACGGTGCGGAAGAACAGGCCATCTTCTGCCATGGCAAAGAACACGCGCGGGCTCGACATCACGCTGCCGTTCAAGGTGCCAAACACCGACAGCATCACCAGCGCGCCGACCAGCGAGGCGCCGGCGCGGCCGAGCACCGTGCCCGCGGCGTCGGCGGCGACGGACTTCGAGGCGATCACCTGCGGCAACGGCAGCGCCCGCAGGTAGGCGGCGTTGATCAAAAGGTACACCACGATCACGACCACGACGCCGCCGACCAGCGCCAGCGGCAGGTTGCGCTGCGGGTTCTTGACCTCGCCGGACAGGGTGGTCAGGTTTTCCCAGCCGTCGTAGGCCCACAGCACGGCGATCAGGCCGATGCCGATGCCCGACCACTTGGCGGTGCCCATGGGTTCGGCGGTCAGCGGATTGGCCGCGCCGCCTGGCGCCAGCAGGAAAATTGCCGCCGCGAGGCCGATGATCGCCAGCACCTTGGCCGCGGTCGACGTGTTCTGGATCACCGCACCAAGCTTCACCGAGCGGTAGTTGGCGGCCGCCACCAGCAGGATCAACACGGCCGCCACCGCGTGCTGGGCGGCGGACGGAATGGGCACGAAAAAGCCGAGGTATTCGGCAAACATCAGGCTTTGCGCAGCCCAGGAAATCGGCTCGGTCAGCAGCCACATCCAGCCAAACAGGAACGCCAATGGCCGTCCATACGCCTCGCGTAGGTACACGTACGGCCCGCCGGCGGCCGGGTACATCGCCGCCAGTTCGGCGATCGACAATGCGCCGAACAGGGCGATCACGCCGCCCAGTACCCACACCAGCGTGATGCCCGTGAGGTTGCCGGCGGCCGCGGCGATCGGCGAGGGCACCCGGAAGATGCCGCTGCCGATGATGACGCCGACGACGACCGCCATCCCGGTGACGAGCCCCAGCTTGCGCGGCAATTCGCGGGATGGTGCCAGGGGGGCGGTCGTCATGCCACGCAGCGTACAACGTCCGGCGGCGCTTGCCGGTGCCTGGTGGGCATGACCTCATGCGCATGCCCTGCTTGCCCGGTGTCGGCCGGCCGGGTGCGTGCGCTTGCACTACGATGACCCACGGTGAACGTCAAACCCCAAGTCGAAACTCCTGCCGCCGCCCCGGGCGCGGCGCGTTTGGCCAGCTGGCTGCGCGCGCGGCACCGCGTCGCGGCCATTACCGGCGCGGGGGTCAGCACGGCGTCGGGCATTCCCGATTATCGCGACGGCGATGGCAACTGGAAGCGCTCGCCGCCCGTACAGTACGGTGACTTCGTTCACCACGTTGCGACCCGGCAGCGCTACTGGGCGCGCAGCTTTGCGGGCTGGCCGCTGTTTGCGGCGGCGCAGCCGAACGCGGCACATGCCGCGTTGGCGGAGTTGGAGCGGGCCGGGCGCGTTGCCTGCGTGGTGACCCAGAACGTTGATCGCCTGCACCAGCGCGCGGGCAGCCGCAACGTCGTTGATCTGCACGGCCGGCTGGACGTGGTGCGGTGTCTGGGCTGCGGTGCGCGCACCAGCCGCGACGTGTTCCAGCGGCGCCTGCGCGATGCCAATCCGGACTGGGACGCCCGCGCCGCAGTGGCGGCGCCGGATGGCGATGCGGATCTTGAAGGCGTTGACTTCCGCGCGTTCAACGTGCCGGCGTGCGGGCTCTGTGGCGGGGTCTTGAAACCGGACGTCGTGTTTTACGGCGAGGCCGTGCCGCGTGAAACCACCGCGGCCGCGTTCGCTGCGACCGAGGCCGCCGATGGCGTGCTGGTCGTTGGTTCCTCACTCATGGTGTGGTCGAGTTTTCGCCTGGTGCGGGCGGCGGTGCAGCGTGGCGTCGAGGTGGTTGCCATCAATCAGGGACGCACGCGCGCCGACGACCTGCTGACGTTCAAGTGTGCCGGTGAGTGTGGCGTGCAGTTGCAGGCCGCCGCGCGGAGGGTGTCCGGGTCCGCGCGCTAGGGCAGGCGGCGGCTGCGCCGGGGCTGTCGGGCGCGTCAATGGTGAACGCGGCGGCTACAACGTACGGCAACCGGGACATCGCCGTGGTGCCGGGCCTGGGACTGTCCTTCGCATCTGCCGCGGCATCGCGGGCTGAGCCGTGTTCATGGCCCCGCGCGCGCGGTACGCCGCGGCCGCGCTGGTGCGGACCTTGTACGCGTTTGCTTGCCAGTGACCGCGCCGGGCAACCGCAGGCACGGCGTGCCACCGTCAGGCGCCCCGGTGGGGGCCCGCCACGGCGGCATCGCGCTTGCGGCACACTTGCTGTAAAACTGGGTGCGTCCAGGCACTCCAGGAGAGTCTGCGCATGCTCTTTCGCCAGCTGTTCGAACCGCTGTCCTGCACCTACACCTATGTAGTGGGCTGCCCGGAAACCGGCCTTGCCGCGTTGATTGATCCGGTCATCACGATGGTCGAGCGGGACCTCGCCGAGGTTGCGCGGCTCGGCTTGAAGCTTGCGTGGACGCTGGATACACACCTGCATGCCGACCACATCACCGGTGCCCGTGAACTCAAGCGCCGCAGCGGCAGCCGGATCGCGGCGCCCGCCTTCGATCGCCTGCCGTGCGCGGATCTTTGGCTTGAGGATGGCCAGCCGCTCGCGGTTGGCAGCATCCGCATCAACCCGTTGCATACCCCGGGGCACACGGACGGCCATTTCGCCTATCTGCTGGATGATCGCGTGTTTACCGGTGACGCCTTGCTGATCGATGGCTGCGGCCGCACCGACTTCCAGCACGGCGGTGCCGCGGCGCTGTACCACAGCGTGCGCGACAAGCTGTTCACGCTGCCGGGCGAGACGCTCGTCTATCCGGCGCACGACTACTACGGGCGCCGGGTGTCGTCGGTCGCGCAGGAGCGGATGCGCAACCCGCGGCTCGGCGGCGCGCGCACGCTGGCGGACTTCCAGGCGCTCATGGCGGGGCTCAACCTGCCGCGGCCGAAGTTCATCGACTACGCGGTCCCCGGCAACCGGCAGTGCGGGGTGTGCCCGGTGGAGGTGCCGGGACACTTGCGCGCGTATTGCCCGTAGCACCCGGTGGGGGCGACGGCGCAAGGCGCTGCGGGGGGTGCAGCGCATCCCCCCGCGCTGCGCGCGACCCCCTTCCTGCGGAAGGGGGTGGGTGTCCGCGAGGAATGGGGCCAGCGCGTTGCGACGACTTGCGTTCCCCCCTCGCTTGCATCGCGTGATCGGCTTTCCCTCTCGCTCGCACCGCGATGGTGATGGCTACGGCATCCCTCCGCGCTGCGCGCGACTCCCTTCCTGCGGAAGGGGGTGGGTGTCCGCGAGGAATGGGGCCAGCGCATTGCGACGACTTGCGTTCCCCCTTCGCTTGCATCGCGTGATCGGCTTTCCCTCTCGCTCGTGTCGCGTGCCCGGCGTTCCCCTTCGCTTGCATCGCGATGGCGATGGCTACGGCATCCCC
>SCQU01000017.1 GCA_004299555.1 Rhodanobacteraceae bacterium | reverse complement strand
GGCTCACCGACGTGCTGACGCGGCTGCCGACCACCCAAGCTCGCGACATCGACACCCTGCTGCCCATCGCGTAGCGCACCAGGCCAACGCGTCGCAAGATGCCATCGGCTGACGCTTACAGTCGATCTGCTCGAGGAGTTTGCGGTTGGTCGCAATCAGGTCGGCGATCAGCCCGATCATGAGCGACACCGCGGCGAGCATCACACACACCGCTGCCAGGATCAGTGACTGAACATGCCCTCCACCGTGATGGTGGAAATAGAAGACCATATACCGGAGTCCGATCGCGATGCCGAGCGTGCCCAAGCCGGCACTAATCCACATGAACAAGGTCAGGGGCCGGTAAATCACGAACACGCGCAGGATCGTCACCAGCGAACGTTTGACGTAGTTGGGGATGCTTTTCACCAACCGTGAGGGACGCAGGTCCGGGTTGGTGCGGATCGGCACCGATACCACGGCAAGATTGCTCAAGCCGGCCTGGATGATGGTTTCGAGCGTGTAGGTATAGGCATTGAACACGTTCAGGCGCATCGCGGTCTCGCGCGTCATGGCGCGAAAGCCGCTCGGCGCATCAGCCACATCGGTACTGCTGGCCAAACGCACGGCCCAGCTGCCGAAGCGTTGCAGGAACTTCTTGATCGAACTGAAGTGTTCGGTTTGCGCGATGGGGCGCGCGCCGATCACCATGTCGGCGCGATGCTCGAGGATGGGCTGCACCAGCAGCGGGATGTCGGCGGCTTCGTATTGGTTGTCGGCATCGGTGTTGACGATCACGTCGGCCCCGTGTTGCAAGGCGGTGTCGATGCCGGTCATGAAGGCGGTCGCGAGGCCGCGATTCACCGGGTGCCGTACCACGTGATCAACGCCGAGTTCAAGCGCAAGCTCGCCCGTGTGGTCGGTCGAGCCGTCATCGATCACCAGCCATTCGACCGTATCGAACCCGGCGACCGTGCGTGGCAACGTCGCCAGCGCGGCTCCCAAGGTCGCGGCCTCGTTGAGGCAGGGAATCTGGATGATCAGCTTCATCGTTTGCGCGTCTCCCCTGCGACAGATCGGTCAGGTGGCCAGCTCGCCGCGCACCGCAGCGTATAAATCCAGCGCCTTGGGGTTGGCCAGGGCGTCGGTATTCTTGACCGGCTCGCCTTCGATCACATGGCGCACCGCGAGCTCGGAAATCTTGCCCGAGATCGTGCGGGGAATATCGGCGACCTGCAGAATTTTCGCCGGAACGTGGTGGGGGCTGGCGTTGTCGCGAAGCTGCTTCTTGATGCGCTCGCGCAGGCCATCGTCAAGCACCAGTCCCTCGCGCAGGCGCACGAACAACACGATGCGCTCGCTGCCCTGCCAGCGCTGGCCGACGGCGACCGATTCCAGGATCTCCGGCAGCTGTTCGACCTGGCGGTAGATTTCCGCGGTACCGATGCGGACGCCGCCGGGATTGAGCGTGGCGTCCGAGCGGCCGTAGATGATGATGCCGTCGTGGGCGGTCAGCTCGGCGCGATCGCCGTGGCACCAGATGCCCGGTACCTTCGAGAAATATGCGTCGCGATAGCGCGTGCCTTCCGGATCGTGCCAGAAGTACACCGGCATCGACGGGAACGGCGCCGCGCAGGACAGTTCGCCGGGCTTGCCGCGCACCGGTGTACCGGTCTCGTCGAGGATCTCGACCTTCATGCCCAGGCCCCGGCACTGCAGCTCGCCGCGCCACACCGGCAGCAGCGGATTGCCGAGTGCAAAGCACGAGATGATGTCGGTGCCGCCTGAAATGGACGCCAGCAGCACGCGTTCCTTCACGTCACGATAGACGTAGTCGAAGGTCTCGGGCATCAGCGGCGAGCCGGTCGAGAGGATGGTGTTGAGCGCACGCAGCTTGTGGGTTTCGCGCGGCTTTACGCCCATCTTCGCGGTGGCGTCGAGCCACTTTGCGCTGGTGCCGAAAATGCTGATCCCGGCTTCGTCCGCGAGGTCCCACAATGCGTTGCCGTTGGGATAGGTCGGTGAGCCGTCGTACAGCACGACGGTCGCCCCCACCGCAAGGCTCGACACCAGCCAGTTCCACATCATCCAGCCGCAGGTGGTGTAGTAGAAGATGTGGTCTTCGCGCTTGAGGTCGGTGTGCAGTACCAGTTCCTTGAGGTGCTGCAGCAGCGTGCCGCCGGCGCCATGCACGATGCACTTGGGTTGGCCGGTCGTGCCCGAGGAATACATGATGTAGACGGGATGGTCGAACGCGGTCTGGGTGAACTCCAGCGGATGGTCTGCCGTGCCCGCGAAGTCGTTCCAGCTCACGCCGCCGCGCATGCCGGCAAGCGCCAGCGGATCACCCGAGTACGGGATCACGACGCAGTGTTCGATCGACGGAATCTTGTCCAGCACCTCGCGTACCTTCGCAAGGCAGTCGTGGCGTTTGCCGCCGTACGCGTAAGCGTCAGCGCAAAACAGCACTTTGGGCTCGATCTGGCCAAAGCGGTCCACGAGGCCGTTGACGCCAAAGTCGGGCGAGGCCGACGACCAGATCGCGCTGAGCGACGTGGTTGCCAGCATGGCGATGATGGTTTCGGGCAGATTGGGCAGATAGCCCGCGACACGGTCGCCCTTGGCAACTCCCGCGGCCTTCAGTGCATGCGCAATACGGCCGACCTGCACGTGCAGCTCGGCGTAGGTGTACTGCCGCTTGTGACCCCACTCGTTGCGGAACACCAACGCGAGCTTGTCATCCTTGAAGCGCAAGAGGTTCTGCGCAAAGTTGAGCTTGACATGGGGGAACCAGTACGCGCCCGGCATCTTGTCGCCATCGACCAGCGCCGGCGCGAAGTCGCCTGTCGCGCGCACACCGCAGAACTCCCACACCAGCGGCCAGAATTTCTCCGGATGGCGGATCGAAAAGTCGTACAGTGGCGCGTAGCTCTTGATGTCATCGTTGCCGGTGGCATCGTGCACAAAGCGCACGAAACGGTGCAGGTTGGCAGCATCCCGGCGCTCGGCGCTCGGGGTCCACAACGGTTCGTCGTTCGACATGCCCGATCCAGATGAGAAACAGGAGAAATTGTAGCGGATCGAGCGCACGAGATTGGTAGCCCGGGATGGACGGGTTGGAACTATCTGTGTTCGGTGGGCCCACGGCGTAGGTGTGTATTAATGCATGTGAACCCATTACCATCACGCTCCTTGGTGAGACGAGCCGGTTGGAAATCAGTTCATGCGGGACTCGGACGACAGCTCCGTGCGGAGTGAAGACAGAGGCCTTTTAAGTCGCCTGCGCTGGTTGAACCACACACCGCTGCATCCGCAATGGTTCGTCCGTGGCGTGCATAGAAACCGCTTGCGTCATTTGGGTCGCCTTTCCGGCGACGTGCTCGACGTAGGTTGTCCGGATCGTGCCTTGGCCGCGCACTTGCCCGACGGGTGTCGCTATGTAGGCCTGGATTACTACGTCACCGTGACGGAGTTCTATGCCACGCGCCCGGATGTGTTCGGCGATGCGTGTGAATTGCCCGTGCGTGATGAGTGCATGGACGGCGTGATGTTGTTCGAGGTGCTTGAGCATGTGCCGGACCCGCAAGCGGTGCTGGCAGAAACTGAGCGTGTGTTACGGCCAGGTGGTGTGCTCCTGCTCAGCGTTCCGTTCATGTACCCGATCCACAATGCTCCTTTCGACTTCCACCGTTTCACGCGGCACGGTCTGCAACGTGCACTAAAGATTAACGGTTTTGATACCGAAGTCATCCAACCACGCTTGCGTGCGCTGGAGGTCGGGGGTCTGATCATGGGCCTGGCGATCGGTGATGCCTGCCTAGCCATCTGGCGTCGGCATCGTTGGGCGCTGCCGATTGTCGCTGTGCTGGCGTTGCTGGCGTTGCTGGCGTTGCTGGCGTTGCTGGTGTTGCTGGTGTTGCTGGGCAACTTGCTGGCGTGGACCCTTGCGCGCTTGTTGCCCGGATCGGATTTCATGCCTCGCGGTTATCAGGTGGTGGCGGTCAAACGTTAGCGGAGTGCGCAGGTCTCGCGCGATTGGGTTGCACCTTGAGATCGCGTGATGGTGATCGCGGAGTCTGTAGTGTCTATTGGATTGATGTTGCGACAATCCTGAAGCAAACGTCGTTGTGGGTTTTGTAAAGATTCTTGTTTACGCGATTGTTGGACAGACGATCCCTGGCAGGCGGAGACTGTGACGTGACCAAATGTGATTTCGTGCACTTTGAACCGCGAAGCGTGTTTTGGATGCGCGGGGTGCTTCATCACTTGATCGTCGCGCTCAAGCGTGGCGGACGCAATGACCCACCCTACAGATTGTGCGCGTTTCCCAATGACGTAATCGGTCGCGACATTGCACTGACTGGTACCTATGAAGGTGCCGGGATAGCAGCGATCGAATGGCTCTGCGACGAAGGTGTCATCGAAAATCCGGCTGCGTCAGCGTTTCTCGATATTGGAGCAAACATCGGGGTTTACACGGTATCGGTCGGCGCGCGCTTTGCCAGAGTCCTGGCGTTTGAGCCCCATCCCGTCATCGGCCGCGTTCTTGCGCTGAATGTGGAAATAAATAACGTTAGCAACGTTGACCAGCTTCATTACGGTCTGTCAGACAAGGATGCAACCGCGCAGCTGTGGGAGGGGGATGCAGATAATTTTGGCGCGTCGAGCATCGAACGCGGTGTGGGTGGCGGCCGGCACTATGCGATTCCGTTGCGAAGCGCATCGACGGCGGTACGGGAGGCTACCGACCTTCCTGTCGCGCTGGTAAAGATGGACGTAGAGGGTCATGAGCCGAAGGTGATTGCCGGGCTCGCTGGGCTGCTAGCCGAGCAGCACCCAGTCGTGGCATTTGAAGCGAACGACCCGGTACACAACGAGGGTCTTCTAACTCAGTTGCGGCGACTCGGCTATTCTGACTTCATGGCACTCGATTACAGTCCAGCGGTTCCGTGGTTCTGGTTGCATGTCGCGATGCGTACGCTGTTTGGAGCGCGTACTCGTCTCCGACCGGTATCGAGCCTGGAAGGAAAGCGCTATTCCATGGTCTTTGCGTTTTCACACCACTTGGGAAAACGTTTCCCCGCGTTTGCGTAATTTGTTGACGCGCGTACCGGCGGTATTCAAGGTCCGATGACGCAACGAAATTCACTTACCGTTGAAGTTTAGGCTTCGTGCTGTCTGGCGTGTACCGTACATGTGGCATGAACTAAGATCGGTGCGGGCGTGCGCATGTGGTTATGCATCGGCCTCTTCGAGTGTCGTGCGTTTCGTGCCCAGCGCAAGTGTTGGCATGCTTGTATTGATCCGACAAGTAGTTATCACGCTGCGTATTTAGACTCCATGCTTACCGATGAGCATGAAATACGCGTGCGGTCCCGCATAGTTCGCTCAGATGTGGCCTTGAGTACCTTCTGCCACCGCGTTGGCCAAAAACTTTAGAGACGCCGGGTGGCCGGAAGCGAGGTGCCTGAGGTAAAACCTGGCCGGCTGGTAAAGTTCGGTGGTCGTGTAGCGCGGAAACTTGTCCGCTAATTCGGAGCGTACGAAGAAGGCGTTGACTCCTGACAGATTGCACGTGATCAAGTGGTAGCCGAACGGTTCGATGGTGTTGACAAAACTCTGCAGCGACGCACCTTGGTAGTCATCGCCAGTCCATCTGGCTGAGGGCAATCTAACCTTGACGTCCATCGGCGGTGGGAACTTTGCGTTGTATTCGACACACAGGACTTTCGGTTTGATGTGCTTTATTGCCTCTGAAAGTACATAGATATCGTTGCTATCGATGTCGACAGACAGCAAGTCCGTACTATCGGTGCCGAGCTCACCCAGCGACGACTTCAGGGTTGAAACAATATTGTCCACCGTAATCATTTTGCATTCGTAAACCAATCGGTTATTACGAGGAACCGCGGCGCGAATCGCACGGATATTGCGCTCGTTACCGTCAATCCAGATGCCACGCCATCCAGAAAGAATCAAAGCGTGCGTATTGTTCTCGAGACCGTTGCCGCACCCGATTTCCACGAATACGTGATCGGTGGATATTTTGGAAAATATATAGGCGAGGATTCCATCCTCGTCGGATTGCGAATACACCTTGTATCCGTGGATGGCTGGGTTTCCCGGAGTCTTGAGTTCGACTTCGCGCTTGACCCGGTCGTATTCTCGGCGGATGGTCGCTTGCAGCTGGAAGCGGTCAACGACACTGGCGCCCAAGCGGGCCAGTTTGGACACAAGATCCATGGGTCAACGCGCCTTCTGAAAGTGGTACGAAGCCGCAAGGTTATCAGGTTGGCGGTGCATGAGCTCCGTACTTGGTCTGCATTTCGCATTTCCGTAGTGTCGGAGTCGCGCCGATCCATGGGAGTACGCCATTGTCGGACAGCTTGCGGCGGTGCGCGCTCATCTTGTCAGCAGTTCGGTATAAAGCGCCAGGTGCGCGTCGATCGCGCGTTCCTGTGCGAACACCGTGACCGCGCGTTGTCGCCCCGCTTGTCCCATCGCGTTCGCTTGCGCGCGATGCTCGCGCAGCGTGCGACAGTGCGCCGCGAGCGCTACCACGTCGTCCACCTGCGCCAGTAGCCCGGTATCGCCATTGACGATGACATCGCGCAACCCCGATACATTAAATGCCACGACAGGTTTGCCGCAGGCCATGCCTTCCAGCGCGGTGTAACCGAAGCCTTCGTGGCGGCTCAGCGATACGACGATGTCGGTATTGCGGTATGCGGTGACGAGCTGAGCGGTAGTCAGACCGCTGGTGAAGTTCAATCTCGCGCCGCGTGTCGAGACCTTCGGTTGCTCGCCCCGCAGGCCCGCCACCACGGTGACCTCGAATGCACGGCCCAACGCATTGCAGAAAGGTGCGATCAGGTCGCCACCCTTGCGGCGGCTCATGTTGCCGACAATTAGGATACGGGTCTTGCCTGCTCCGTCACCAACAGCGTGTGGGCTAGGCGAAAACACTTGGGTGTCGACCCAATTGGAGATGACGTGGATATTCGTACCCGATCCGAAATCCTCGCAAACGTCGTGGCGCGTGGACTCGCTGACCGCAACCACTGCGTCGGCCGCCCTGAACGAAGCCTGTTCGAAGCGACGCACAAGTTGGTCGTGAAACAGCATCTGCGGGTAGGACTTCCATGCCGGGTATCCACGGCCCGCCACGCAATGGTGCGTCGTGACCACCAACGGCACTCCGCGGTGGCCGAACGCAAAGGCGCTCCAGCTTACGGCATTGATGATGTCGGTACCGGGTGGTACCCGCCGCCGGCTCAACAGCCACGGCGCGTACTGATAGGTGTGGGGCAACCACTCCACCACGGGCTCCGCGCCACGTTGACGCAGCGCGGTGGCGAGTCGCTCTACATAGACGTCGGCACCGCTGCGCGCGCGGATCGTCGGTAGCCAAATCTTCATGCTGGATCCTTGGTTTTGCTGGCATCGTGTCGGTGGCTGCGCCACGCGATGTAAAGGATGTAGCCGGCCACCATGGCGAGTTGCGTCAGGTAGGTGGCCGCGACCGCGCCGCGCCAGCTCCATGCGGCAACCAGAGCGATCGTAACGACGATGTTGAACACCGCGCCCACAAGCTCGACCACGCCTGCGGAGCGCTCGTGACCGGAGGTCGCGGCGAGCGTACGCACGATCACCCAGCAGGTCATGGTCAGGGGCATTAGCGCCAGGGCGTGAGCGATTGGTACCGTTTCCGCGTAGGCCCGCCCCAGCAGCAACGGCAGCACAAAGCTGGCCGCGTAGACTCCGACGCATAATGCCGAAGCATACAACAGCGTTAATGCGATCTTGCCAATCGAAGACCGCAGCGAACGCCCGAAGCCTTGCCGGCCCTGCCGGAACAGTGACGGCAACAGCCACTCGACACCGGCGGAGATGGGCAGCAGGAAAACCTCGACCAGCCGGTAAGCGGGCGTGTACACGCCTGCCATGCTCGTGGACACCATGCGCGCAAGGATGACCTTGTCGGCGTCGCCGTGGATGCGGGACGAAGCATTGGCGACGGCAAAGCCAAGCCCGGACACGCTTTCCTGGAATAACGGGGTGTGCGTGTGTGAATTCGTGCGGGTACGCCACGCCCAAGCGCCGAACACAATGCAGCAGAATGCGGCACCGGTTCCAGTCGACACCAAGGCCCATGCCGCAAGATTCAGTGTGTGGGTCAGCAGCAATGGGATCGCGATCAGCACCCGCAGCATGGATGGGGCGGACAGCGCAATGGTCATGCGGGCGTACCGTTCGCGTGCCTGCATGACACGCATCGCAAGATCGGTCGCGACGTAATACAGCAGCTCGCCGAGTACGATCAGGGCCACCGCCGCCGGGTTGACGTTGTGTGGTACCAGAAACCAACCGCAGGCAAGCGCGATGATTGCCAGCGGTAACAACCACACCAACACCCGACGTGCAACCAGGTCGCGGCTCTCTGGATACGTTCGCCGGCCTTGCGCGACGTCGCGCACATGCAAAGGCCCTGCGCCCAAGCCGTTGAAGGTCGCAATGAAAGACGCGAGGCTCACCGAGACGGCGTAACCGCCGAACTCACTGGGGCCAAACGCACGTGCCAGCAGTACCACCAGCACGCTCAACGATAGCGAGCGCAAACCGAAGCCCGCGGTGACCGTCAGGTAGGGGCGACTGAACATGCGGTTCCCAGCATTGAGGGCGGTATGTCAGTTGACTCGCGCGTCACTGACCAGTTGCTCGAATTCTCGCAGATAGTCGGTAGCCACACGATCCCAGGTGAAGCGTTCCGCGATGGTTTGTCGCGCCGCTTGGGCGAATTGTTCGCGACGCGCAGGACCCCACACAGCAATTGCGTTGATACGTGCGGCGAAACTGTCGGAATCCATGGGCTCGACCAGGAAGCCGGTCACGCCGTCAACCACAGCTTCCGCCAGCCCCCCGACCCGCGCTGCCACGACCGGTGTGCCGACTGCTGCCGATTCCAACGCGGACAGGCCAAAGCCTTCGTTCTGGCTGGTTAACTGCGCCGGAAGATTGGGCATGATGCAGGCGATGACCCGGGTGCGCAGTTCCGTCAACGCCTCGCGGGACAGGCTACCGAGGTAGGTTGCACGCTGGCACGACTCGACAGCGCGCATTTCATCCGGATCCCACGCCGGGCCCGCTACCCACAGTTGGACGCCGGTGGTGACCTTGGGCAGCACCGCAGAAATGAACCAGGCCAAACCCTTATAGTGGATCAGCCTGCCGGCAAAAAGGACGACATTTTCGCGAAATGGCGGTGTTTCGGGGAGCGGCTCCAAACGCGTGCCGAGTGGAATTCGAGACGTGTTGCGAAAACCAAGTGCAGCTGCCGCATTTTGTGTATCCGAACTGTTTGCGATGAGCAGGTCGACGTGACGGGAAAACATCCGCAGCACTGCACGGTACACGAAGGAACCGGACTTGCGGCGATTCGCGTAATACACGTCGTTACCATGCGCCGTGACGACGGTCGTAACGCTCCCGTGAGTGCGCAATTTGGCGAGCCACGCGAGCGGTGTGAGCACCGCATCACCAAACAGCGCGACATCACGTTGCCGCGTCTCCCGTAGGATGCAGAGCGACGCTTTGGCCAGAAACCACAAGAGGGTGAGCGGTCCGGGCCGGCCGATGATCGGAGGGTCCGGTTTGAATACCTGTATATTCGTACACTTCTGTTTCAGCGCGTCTGCAAGCTCTTCTGCGAATACCTCCATCCCTCCCACGGATGGTGGAAATTTGCGGGTGACAAACAGGATACGCATCTGGTGGCGACTACACCGCCGCTTCCAGCTCAGGCACCAGCTTGAACAAATCTCCCACCAGGCCGATGTCGGCGACTTCGAAGATGGGTGCCTCGGCGTCCTTGTTGATGGCGACGATGGTGCCGGCGTCCTTGATGCCCGTGAGGTGCTGGATGGCGCCGGAGATACCGATGGCGATGTACAGCTCCGGTGCGATGATCTTGCCGGTCTGGCCGACCTGCATGTCGCTCGGGCAGTAGCCGGCATCAACCGCCGCGCGCGAGGCGCCGGTGGCGGCGTGCAGCTTGTCGGCGAGCCTGTAGATGAGGTCGAAGTTTTCCTTCGAGCCCAGCCCACGGCCGCCGGAGACGACCTTGGCGGCGCTCTGGAGATCCGGACGCTCGCTCGAGGCCTGTTGCAGTCCGACGAAGCGCGTGTGCGTCGGGATGATGGCGTCCACCTTCACGGCCTCGACGGGTGCGGCGGCCGCACCGGTGCCCGCGGCGGGCCACGAGGCCGGTCGCACGGTGCCGACCAGGATCGCGTCGGCGGGTGCTTCGACCGTGACGATGGCGTTGCCCGCGTACATCGGACGGGTGAAGGTGTGGGCGCCGGTGACTGCCATGATGTCACTGACCTGACCGACGCCAAGCAGCGCGGCCACGCGTGGTGCGAGGTCCTTGCCGAAGGTGGTGGATGCCACGAGGACGTGGCTGTAACCGCCCTTGGCGATGGCGGCGATCTGCGGCGCGAGGATGGCGGCCAGCGCGTGTGCGTTCTCGGCGCGGGTGACCGTCAGTACCTTGCCGACGCCATCCAGTGCCGCGGCTTGCGCGGCGATCGCATCGGTCGCGTCGGCCAGGACCAGCACGTCGACGCTGTCGGGCTTGATGGCCTGCGCGCAGGCAACGCAGCGCGCGGTGGCAGAGTTGAGTTGGCCGTTCAGGTGTTCGGCGATGATGAGGATTTTGGACATTGGATTGCACCCGCTTTGATTTTGACTTGTCCTTCTCCCTCCGGGAGAAGGTGCCCCGCAGGGGCGGATGAGGGTACGCGTTTGTGAAATGTTCCACGAAGGACCGGACCCTCACCCGGCCTTCGGCCACCCTCTCCCGGCGGGAGAGGGGAATATCAACGGCGTACGCGCACAGTGCGCGTCACACCAGCCCTTTCTGCTTCAGCGCCGCAACCAGTTCGGCGACGTCCTTCACCATCACCCCGCGCGAACGCTTGGGCGGAGGTGCGTAGTGGGTGGCCTTGATCTCGCCGCCGTGCTCGACGCCGAGTGATGCCAGCTCGATCGTTTCGATCGGCTTGCGCTTGGCCTTCATGATGTCGGGCAGCTTGATGAAGCGTGGCTCGTTCAAGCGCAAATCAGTGGTGATGACGGCGGGCAGGTCGACCTCGATGGTTTCGAGTCCGGCGTCGACTTCGCGCGTCACGCTGGCCTTGTCGCCCGTGATCTCAAGCTTCGATGCAAACGTGGCCTGCGGGCGATCCCACAGTGCCGCCAGCATCTGGCCGGTCTGGCTGCAGTCATCGTCGATCGCCTGCTTGCCGAGGATCACCAGGCCGGGCTGCTCCTTTTCGACCAGTTTCAGGAATACCCGCGCGGCGGTGAGCGGCGACACCGCTTCGGGCGTGACCACGTGCAAGGCGCGATCGGCGCCCATCGCCAGGCCGTTCCGGAGATGCGGCTGCGCGTCGGCGGGCGCGATCGTCGCGATGATGACCTCTTCGGCGAGGCCCTTTTCGCGCAGGCGCAGCGCTTCTTCCAGGGCAATGTCGTCAAACGGATTGGGGGACAGCTTGACGCCGTCGGTGACGATGCCCGAGCCATCCGGCTGCACCTGGATGCGTACGTTGAAATCGACCACACGTTTGTAGGCGACGAGAATCTTCATCGGGGTTCCTTGATCTTGCGGCTGCCTGGCGCCGCTCGGCACCCGGCTATTGTAACGGACTAGGGTTCGCGCACCCGCGCCGCCTCGGTGTGGCCAAAGAAGCGCGCGAATGCGAAGACGTAACCCAACTCGAACAGCGCCGCCAGGAAAAACGGCAGCATGAGGTGGCCGGCGTGGAACAGGGCACCGCCGATGACCGGGCCGACGGCACGCGGAATCTGGAAGGAGATGTTCTGCAGACTGCTCGCGAGGCCGCGGCGCTCGACCCGCGTCAGGCCCGCGGCCAGCGCCTGGCGCACGCCGTTGGTGCCGCGGTTGGTGGTGCCGCGCACGATGTACACCGCCATCGCGACCCAGAACCATGGCGCCAGCGGCAGCAGCGCCATCAGGGCAACGCCAAGGCCGTTGATCCAGACGACCGTGCGCATGATGCCGTGACGGCGGGCCAGGGTGCCGGCGATGACCGAGCCCACGGCGCCGGTGAGGAAGGCCAGCGCGAGCCCGGGGCCGATCGCGGTCAGGCCGCGTGCGTACTTGATTGCAAACCAGTAGGCGATCAAGGGGCCCACGAACCCGATCCCGAGGCCGTGCAGCGCATTGGCGAGGACGAGTTTTGCCAGCAGGCGGTTTTCCGTGCGCCGCAGGGCGGGCGCGGTGTCGGCGTGGCGGCTGCGCGGTGCCACGACGTTGGGTTCGCGGGTCAGCCAGAGCAGCGCGAAACTGCCAAGCGAACCTGCCAGCGGCAGCACGAACAGCAGCCGGTAATCCGGGGCGGCAAGGGTATGCCCGAGCCACCATGCCGGCAGCGCGACCAGCAGCGCGCCGATCCCCATGCCGATGTAGCCGACCGCGCTGTTGGTGCTGAAGACGCGCCCGCGGTGGGCCATCGGCAGTTCAATCGCCAGCCACGCCTGTTCGACCGGCGAAAAGGCGCCGGCCGAGCCGTTTGCGCCACGCCCGAACGCGCCGACCACGGCGGCGGCGACCAGCAACGACGGCGTCGTGGTCAACATCGCCAGCAGCGCGGCGCCGGCCTGGACCAGGTCGTAGCCGATGAGGAACCAGCGGCGACCGCCGTGATCGCTCAGCGGGCCGATCGTGATGGTGAGCAGCGTGCCCCAGAGGAGTGCACCCATCAGCACGGTGCCGATCGCGGTGGCGCTCCAGCCGAGCGCGTTCAAGTACAGCGTGAAGGACGCCACCATCGCGCCCTGCCCGACGCTGCGCACCGCGCGCGTCGTGATGAGGATGCGTACGTTGCGGGGAAGCGGGGCGCGGAGCACGGTCACGGTGTGCGCATGATGCCGCGTCCGCAGTGGGATGCGAAAGGCCATCCCCTTCAATTCCCCTTCGCACGCGAAGGGGAAGGTGTTGCGCTTGTGGTGTGTTACCCCCTCGGAACGAAGGCGGTCGCCGCGTCAGCGGCGGGACATGAAAGGCCATCCTCTGCCGTGTGTTACCCCCTTCGGAACGAAGGCGGTCGCCGCGTCAGCGGCGGGACATGAAAGGCCATCCTCTGCCGTGTGTTACCCCCTTCGGAACGAAGGCGGTCGCCGCGTCAGTGGCGGGGGGATGCCGTCATGCGCTGCAAAATGGCCGCGGCGAAGCGTGCGGCCGCACCCTCGGCGTGACCGATGAACACCGACGGTTCCACCAGCTCAAGTTCGAGCACGCGCGGCGAGCCGTCGTCCGCGCGGATCAGGTCGACGCGTGCATACAGGAGTGGTTCGCCGAATGGCAGCGCGGCCAGGGCACGTTGCGCCACGTCCCGCTCCTCGCTCGAGGGCGTGCGCGGCGTGATGGTTTCCGCGGCGTACAGCTCGCGTGTGGCCTCGGCGCCGCGTTGCAGCAGCGGGCCCTTGCGGATCGCGTGGCTGAAGGCGCCGTTGAAAAATACCAGGGCGGTTTCGCCGTCGGCATCGACCCGTTCCAGGTACGGTTGCAGCAATACGCTGCGTCCGGCGTCGAGCAGCCGCTGGAGGTGCTTGAGGGTTGCACCGTTGGCGGCACGCGGATGGCGTTCGGCATCGCGCGACCCCGCACCGACCGCGGGTTTCACCACGATGTCGCGCGCCGCCGGGTGTGCGGAAAGCACGGCCGCCAGTGCCGCGCCCGCGGCGTCGCCCGGTTCCACAAAGCGGCCCGGGACCACGGGCACGCCGGCGCGTTCCAATGCCGTGAGGTAGTGCTTGTCGGTGTTCCAGCCGATTGCGTCCAACGGGTTCAGCACCCGCGTCTGCCGTGCCGTGCGTTCGGCCCAGGCCAGAAACTCCGGCAGCCGCTCGCAGTAGTCCCAGGTCGAACGGAGCAGCGCGAGCTCAAAGCGCGACCAGTCGACCGCGGCATCATCCCAATCGGCCTCGTGCGCGCTGGCGCCGGCGTCGCGCAATGCGGCCAGCAGCAGCGGCATGTCATGGTCGGTGCCGCGCGCGGCGCGGGCGGTGACGAGGGCGATGCGCGGCATGGTCAGTAGATTCCCGGCAGCAGGCGGTGGGTACGGCGGCAATAGTCCGCGTAGGGCGGGCCGAGGCCCGCCAGCAGCGCGGCTTCTTCTTCGTGGATGCGGACAAGGTACGCAGCCAGCATCAGCGTCATGAGCATGACCAGCCCGAGCCAGTTGCCAAGACCAAGGCCGAGCCCGAGAAACGCCACCAGCGCGCCGGCGTAGCTTGGATGGCGAATGCTGCGGTACAGCCCGCGCTCGACCACCGTGTGCCCGCTGACCACGGCCACGTTGGGGGTGTGGAAGCGGCCAAGCTGGGCGATGGCGGTGGCGCGCAGTGCGATCCCGGCCGCCATGAGGACAAGGCCCGCGATCTGGAACGGCACGGTCGGGCGCAGCGTGTCGGGGTACGCAAACGCCAGCCAGAAAGCGAGGGCGAGCGCGGCCAGGCTGCCCAGCATCAGCACCGCGCCTGAGTAACGGTCCCGGTTCTCGGCCCTGCCGCTGTGCCGGCGCTGCACGACGGCGTTGTCGGCGGTCAGCCACACGACCAGCACGACGGTGGCGATGACACGCAGGGCGGTCATGCGCGGCGGACCGCGGGCGAGGGTGTCGGCATGCGCCTGGCGCACGCGTCGGCGGTGGGCCCGCGCGCGTTCGCGCAGCCGCCATCGGCCCGGCGACCCGCGGTCCGCGCGCCGCTGCGCCGAAGCCTGGCCGCTGCCGGTCTCACGCGCCGGCCGTTGCCTGCACGGGATGCCGCCAGCGCGCCGGGTCGGTCAGCAACGGGCCCAGGGCCGCACCGATCCGGCGCACCGGTGCGTCCCAGCAGTTGGGCTCGGGCATGGTGTTGGTCAGGATGTCCATCAACGGATTGACTTCAAACACCAGCAACCGCCCGTCCGGGCGCAGGCTGCAGTCAATCCCGGTGTAGTCGAGGTCGATGGCATCCGCGACCGCGCGCAGGCGGCTGGCAAGTTGCGGCAACAGGCCATCGTGGAATGTTTCGAGCGCGTGCTCCTCTTCGGGCAGGTGGCGCAGGTCGCGATCGCGGAAATGGATCATCCAGTGGTCGGCGACGATGTGGTGGCGGATGAATACCTCGTGGCCGACCAGTGCCAGCCGCAGCTTGCGGAAATGGCCATCGGGATCGCGGTAGTCCACGTATTGGGTGAGGTACAGGTCGCGCCCGCCCCACGCCAGCCCGCGCAGGCCCGCGCGGACGTCGGCCGGCGCGTCCAGCCGCACGGTGGCCTTGCCGCTGTGGGTGCCGGCGGTGCGCAGGATCAGCGGCCAGCGCAGGCCCTCGCGCTCGACGGCCGCAAGCACGTCTGCGGGTTCTTCGATGCGCAGCCGCAGGGTGCGCGGTGCCCAGATGCCGTCGATCGCGGCGAGCTTGTCGGCGGCGCGGTCGCGCGCCGTACCGAGCACCGCTGAGGGGTGGTTGAAACAGGCCGCGCCGTGCTGCACGAGATGCTGTTCGAGCGTGCGCAACGCCGCGCCGCACACGTCAGCATCGCCGATGGCGTTGACGTGGGGGCGCGCGTGCAAAGTGGGCGGAATCCGCAGTGGCACGCCGGGGCCAAACACCACCCGCAGCAGGCGGCGCTTGATCGCCGGCGGCAGATCCGTGGCGATGCGGGCGTTGCCGGCAAGCTCGTAACCGAGCGCGCCGTTTGGCCGCAGCGTGACGGTGGCCTTGCGGTCGTCCGGGATGCCGATGAGCAGCGGAAACAGCGCAGCCGCCGGCGCCACGCTTGCGTTCATGCGCGCGTCCTTGCCCGCGTGGTGCACGCCGTACGCACGCCGCCGGGCGGGCCGGCGCTACAGGTTCTGGTAGTTCGGGCCCGAGCCGCCTTCGGGCGTGACCCACAGGATGTTGGCATACGGATCCTTGATGTCGCAGACCTTGCAGTGGACGCAGTTGGCCGAGTTGATCTGCAGGCGCAGCGATTTTTCGCCTTCGGCGTTGAGCTCTTCGACCATCTCGTAGACGCTGGCCGGGCAATACCGGGTGCAGGGGTTGCCGTACTCGATGGTGCAGCGATCCGCGCAAATGTTGGTGTCGAGGACGTGCAGGTGGACCGGTTGGTCCTCATCGTGTTCGGTCGCCGCAAAGTACACGCCCGCCAGGCGGTCGCGCGGCGGCAGGCTGCGGTCGACCCAGCCGGGTTCGCGCTTTGATGTCACGTTCGGGCCGGGCCGGGTCTCCCGGGTTGCGGGCGGGTCGAGCTTGTCGAGCGCGGTGTGATCGGCGTGGTTCTTGAGCGTCCACGGCGACAGGCCGACCGTGACGGTTTCCCACGCGGCGTTGGCGAGCCCCCACCACAGGCCGCCATGGAAGCCGGGACGGATGTTGCGCACCTTGCGCAGTTCTTGCGTGATTGGCGAGGCGCGCAGGCGCGCGTCAAAGCCTTCTGCCGCGCGCTTTTCCACCCAGTGCTCGGCCGCCAGCATCCCCGAGCGGAGGGCCTGGTGGGTGCCCTTGATCTTGGGCACGTTCATGAGGCCCGCGGCATCGCCGATCAGGATCGCGCCCGGCATTTCGGTCCGTGGCAACGACTGCAGGCCGCCTTCGATCAGCGCGCGCGCGCCGGCGGAAATGATGTGCCCGCCTTCGAGCAACGGCTTGATGCGCGCGTGGTGCTTGAGCTGCTGGAACGCTTCCCACGGACGGAACAGCGGGTCGGAATAGTCCAGTCCCGCGACCAGGCCAATCGCGATGCGCTCCTTGTCCAGCTGGTAGATGAAGCTGCCGCCGTAGGTTTTCCGGTCCAGCGGCCAGCCGATGGTGTGGGTGATGTGGCCGGCCTGCACGCGGCCGGGCGGCAATTGCCAAAGTTCCTTCAGGCCGATCCCGTAGGTTTGCGGATCGCAGTCCTGGTCAAGGCCAAACTTTGCGATCAGCTGTTTGCTGAGGCTGCCGCGGCACCCCTCGGCCAGCACCGTCAGCTTGGCCAGGATGTCGATGCCCTGCGTGTAGCCTGGCTTGTGCGAACCGTCCTTGGCGACGCCCATGTCGCCGATGCGCACCCCCTTGACGGCGCCCGCGGCATCGAACACGGCGTCGGCCGCCGCGTAGCCGGGAAAGATGTCGACGCCGAGCGCCTCGGCCTGCGGCGCCAGCCACGCGCACAGTGCGCCAAGGCTGACGATGAAGTTGCCGTGGTTGTGCATCTGCGGCGGGGTTGGCAGCCGCGTCGCGCGCCTCGCGTCGCGCAGCAGCAGGAACTCGTCGTGCGCGGCCGGGACGCAAATGGGTGGCGGCGCGTCACGCCACCTGGGCAGCAGCGCGTCCAGCGGCGCGGGTTCGATCACGGCGCCCGAGAGGATGTGCGCGCCAACCGCCGAGCCTTTTTCAATCACGCACACCGTGGCGCCGGGGTCCAGCTGCTTCAGGCGGATCGCAAACGCCAGCCCGGCCGGCCCGGCGCCCACCACCACCACGTCGTATTCCATCGTTTCGCGTTCGCTCATGCCGGCTCCCGTTGCGTGTTCCTGCCCCAGGCATTGTCTTGGGTTCCCGCGTACGCGGCAAACCCCCATAATCGCCGCACTGGAGGCCGCATGAACACGACTGAAGACGGCGAGGTGCTTGGGCCCGAGGCGCTGCGGCGCGGGGGCGTGTGGCAGTGCCTGCACTGGCTGGCCGCCGGCCGCACGACCGCCACCGCGCTGGCCGATGCGTACCTTGACGCCATTGGACGGGAGAACACGGCCTTGCAGGCGTTTGTCGACGTGCGGCCCGACATTGTGCGCGATCAGGCTGCCAGCGCGCAGCAGCGGCGGCATACGGGCCCGATCGGGCGGCTGGACGGTATCCCGGTGGCGATCAAGGACAATTTCGACGTCGCCGGATATCCGACCCGCGCGGGCCTGCCTTCGCGCGATGGCCGTATCCCCCGCTACGACGCCCACGCGATCGCGCGCCTGCGTGCGGCCGGCGCGGTACTGCTGGGCAAGACCAATCTTGATGAAGGCGCGCTTGGCGCCACGACCCGCAACCCGCATTTCGGCACCACGCGCAATCCGTTCGATTGCACCCGCGTGGCGGGCGGTTCATCCGGTGGCTCGGCGGCCGCGGTGGCGGCGGGGCTGGCGCCGGTGGCGCTGGGTTCGGACACGCTGGGCTCGGTGCGCATTCCCGCGAGTTACTGCGGCGTGTTCGCGCTGAAGCCGACCCATGGCGAGATTTCCACCTGCGGACTGACGCCCGCCGCGCGCAGGCTCGACGCAGTCGGCGTGCTTGGCCGCAGCGTCGGCGACCTGGTCGTGATGCTGCAGGTGCTGGCGGGCTACGATGCGGATGATCCGCGCTCGCGCCGGCGCCGCGTCGCCTTGCAGCCGCCCGATTGGAACCCCAACCATTTGCGCTGCGGGATATTGCCGGACCTTGCCGGGATCGGCGTCGAGCAGCCCGTCATGGATGTGTTCGAGGCGGCGCTGGGCAGGCTCGAACGCGAACTGGGTGAGCGCCAGACGCTGGATTTTTCCGACTGGCCGTTCCAGAAAATGCGCCGCTACGGGTTGTTGCTGATGGAAGCTGAAATGCGCGGCGTGTTTGCCGAGGATCTGGCCGACACCTTGCATCCCGTGTCGGCCGAGTTTCGACGGTTGCTCGATTTCGCCGCGCGCAAGACCGCGGCCGATTACGTCGTGGCCGACCGCATGCTCGATTTTGCCGTCCTGAAGGCGCGCCGGGTGTTCTCGCAGGTGGACGTGCTGGTGCTGCCGACCACGCCCCAGGGCGCGTTTCCGATCGATGCGCCAGCGCCGGCCTCGCAGGCCGACCTCACCGCGTTTGCGAGCCTTTCCGCGTGCCCGGCGGTCAGCATCCCGATGGGCACGTTGCCGGATGGAATGCCGATCGGCATGCAGTTTGTCGGCGCACCCGGCTCGGACCTGCGCTTGCTGGAACTGGCCGAGGTGTGCGCCTCGGCGCTGGATGCCGCACCGGCCTACCCGGTGTCACCCACCCTGGCCTGAGTGGCTGCACGCGCGCAAAAACCGCGGCCTGGCGCTGCGGTTCCGCGCGTGCGCGTGGATGCGGCAGGGCGGGTCAGTGGATGTTGCCGAACGTCTGCGCCATGTCCAGCATCCGGTTGGAGAAGCCCCACTCGTTGTCATACCACGCCAGCACCTTCACCAGGGTGCCGCCCATGACCCGGGTTTGGGTCGCGTCGTAGGTGCAGGACGCCGGATTGTGGTTGAAGTCGCTGGAGACCAGCGGCTCGTGGTTGACCACCAGCACGCCATGGAACCGCGGGTCGGCCGCGGCGGCGGTCATCACCGCGTCAATTTCGTCTTTCGTGGTTTCGCGCTTGGCGACGAAGGTGAGGTCGATGCACGACACGTTGATCGTCGGCACCCGGACGGAAAGGCCGTCCAGACGGCCATTCAATTCCGGCAACACCAGGCCCACCGCGACCGCCGCCCCGGTCTTGGTCGGGATCATGTTGTTGGCCGCGCCGCGCGCGCGGTGCAGATCCTTGTGATAGACGTCGGTCAGCACCTGGTCGTTGGTGAACGAGTGGATCGTGGTCATGAGGCCGTGCACGATGCCGATTTTCTCGTGCAGCGCCTTCGCGAGCGGCGCCAGGCAGTTGGTCGTGCAAGACGCGTTCGAGATGATGGTGTCGGTCGGCTTGATCTTGTCCTCGTTGACGCCGTATACGAAGGTGCCGTCAACGCCGGTGCCCGGAGCTGAGATGAGGACCTTTCGGGCGCCCGCCGTGAGGTGGGCCGAGGCCTTGTCGCGCGACCGGAACAGGCCGGTCGATTCGATCACGACGTCGACACCGAGCTCCTTCCACGGGAGCTTTGCGGGGTCGCGTTCGGCGCAGACCTTGATGGAGTCGCCATTGACGACGAGGTCGCCGCCCTCGACGCTTACCGTACCCGGGAAGCGGCCGTGTGCCGTGTCGTAGCGGGTCAGGTGCGCATTGGTCGCGGCGTCGCCCAGGTCGTTGACCGCGACGATGCGGATCGCGCCGGTGCGTTTGGATTCGTACAGCGCACGCAGGATGTTGCGGCCGATGCGGCCGTAGCCGTTGATCGCGACCTTGATCGCCATGGTGTGGTCCTTTGCCGGAGCAGTTGGATGGAAACCGTCATTTTAAGGGATTCGTGAACACGCTGCTGTGCTGCGCACCGCGTCCTCCGGGTTCGCCCGGCCGGCCGCCGGGCGGCGTACGCGTCGGCGGTGGCTGGCGATGTGCAGCGGGATTGCATGCGCGTGTGCGGGCCGCGGACATGGCACACTGGCATTTTGCCGGGGAGCGCATCGTGGCTGGATTTTCGCGGTGCTGGCGGCGTCTTGGGGCAGGCGGACTGGCACTGGCGGCGCTGCTTGTGTGCGTGCCGCCCGCGTACGCGTGGGGGCCGCGCGGACACCGCATCGTGGCACGTCTGGCCGAGGCGCAATTGACGCCACCGGCGCGGGCCGAAGCGCAGCGGTTGCTGGCCTTGCGTGATGCGCAACATCTCAGCCAGGTCGCGAACTGGGCCGATGACCTGCGCGACAGCAATCCCGCCTTGTTTCACCGCACCGAGCGGCTGCACTTCGTGAATTTTCATTCCAGTGATTGCGTGTTCGTGCCGCCGCGTGACTGTTGGCGCGGCGAATGCGCGGTGGCGGCGATTGAAAAGTATTCGGCGATCCTGGCCAACCGCGGGAATCGGCCGGCGCTGCGCGCCGAGGCGCTGGCGTTCGTGGTGCATTTTGTCGCCGACGTCCACCAACCGCTGCACGCGGGGTATCGTCCCGACGCGGGCGGCAACGATTTCCAGGTGCATTTCGAAGGTCGCGGTACCAACCTACACCGGGTATGGGATTCGGGATTGCTGGATACGGTGCAGCTGTCGACGGCCGCGTACGCGCGCAAGCTGGGCGCCGAGCGCACGCCCATCGAGACCGGCGGTACGCCCGCCGGATGGGCCGAAGAGAGTTGCCGGATCGATCGCGATGATGGCGTCTATCCCGCGACGCACGTCATTGGAGGGGCGTACGTCGAGCGCGAACGCCCCATCGCCGAGATGCGCTTGCGGCAGACCGGTGCACGGCTGGCGGCGTTGTTGAATCGGGATCTGGCGAAGGGTTGAGCGGCGTGCGCAGTGTGAAAGGCCATTCCCCCTCGATCCCCCGTCGTTCCGAAGGGGGAGGAAAACCACCACCTTCCCGTGGCAGGGGGAAGAAAATTACCCCCTTCCCGTGGCAGCGGGAAGAAAATTACCCCCTTCCCGTGGCAGCGGGAAGAAAATTACCCCCTTCCCGTGGCAGCGGGAAGAAAATTACCCCCTTCCAGCGGAAGGGGGTCGGCGCGCCAGCGCCGGGGGGATGTAGGCGTGCGCTTCCCAGGTTCACTGTGCGCGAAAGGCCATCCCCCTCGATCCCCCGTCGTTCCGAAGGGGGAGGAAAACCACCCCGTTGTTCCGAAGCGGGAAGAAAACCACCCCCCTTCCGCGGGAAGGGCGCGGCGCTTTGCGTCAGTAGCCGATCCCCATGCGCCTGAGGAGCTTGCCCATCAGCCACGCCGGTCCGATCAGGAGCTGCACGATGTTGGTAAAAAACGCCGGACTCCTGCCCTCGATCGCGTGGCCGATGAACTGCCCAATCCACGCCGCGACAAACAGTACGATGGCCAGGATCAGCAACCGGCGCGGGCCCAGGGTGCCGTACAGTGCCCACGCGATCGCCCCGCTCACGATGAAGACGACGACCATCGCGTAACCGAGTTTGCGTGACAGCCGCTGGTAGAAGAGGAACGCCAGGAACATTGCCGCGATGGCCCACAGTCCCGGCCGGAACCACTCCGGCGCCGGCGGCGGGATGGTCCACAGCGCCGCGATGACCGCCCACATGATGACGGGCACGCACACCCAGTGGATCGCGCGGTTGGTGGGATTCTTGTGGTATTGGGCGTAGCTGCCGAACCACTGGTGGACGTCGCGCATTGCCGCCTCCCGCTGGCCGAATCGCCGCGCTTAATGTACCGCGCCGCCGGGCGCCGGGCGGGTGTGCGCGTCAGTCGATGCGGATACCGGCAAGTTTGGCGAGTGCCTCGGTGTACCTGGCCCTGGTGCCGGCGATCACCTGCGCGGGCAGCCTCGGGCCCGGCGCCCGCTTGTTCCAGTCCAGCGTTTCCAGGTAGTCGCGCACGAATTGCTTGTCATATGACGGCGGGCTGATGCCGGTCTGGTACCGGTCGGCCGGCCAGAAGCGCGAGGAATCCGGCGTCAGCATTTCATCCATCACGTACAGCTTGCCCGCGGCGTCGGTGCCAAATTCAAACTTGGTATCGGAGATCAGGATGCCGCGCTCGGCGGCGTAGGCCGCGGCAAACTTGTAGATCGCCAGCGTGGCGTCGCGCACCTTGGCCGCGAGACCGGCGCCGATCAGGTTCACCACCGCGTCGAAGCCGATGTTTTCATCGTGCGTGCCCTTGGGTGCCTTGGTCGATGGCGTGAAGATCGGTTCGGGAAGCTTTTGCGCCTGCGCGAGGCCGGCCGGCAACCGGATGCCGCAAACCGCGCCGGTCTTCTGGTAGTCCTTCCAGCCCGAACCCGCGAGATAGCCGCGCGCGATGGCTTCGACCGGGATCGCCTGCAGGTGTTTCACGACCACCGCGCGCCTTGCGTATAACGCAACGTCAATGCCCGCCGGCAGTACGTCCGCCACCGGGGTGCCGGTCAGGTGATTGGGTACCAGATGCGCCGTCTGGCCAAACCAGAAGTTGGAAATCTGGGTCAGCATTTCGCCCTTGCCCGGGATCGGGTCGGGCAGCACCACGTCGAACGCCGACAGGCGGTCGCTGGCGACGATCAGCAGCCGGTCGCCGGGCAGCGCGTACACGTCGCGCACCTTGCCGCGATGCAACAGTTCAAGGCCGGGCAGGTCCGATTCGAGCAGGGTGGTGGACACGGCAGCGCTCCGCAGGCGGAAAGCGGCCATTGTAACGATGCGCGTCCGGCGCGGCGTCGTCGCGGGGGCAACTGGTAAACTTGGCGGATGCGAAAGTCGTCGTGGATATTCGTGCTGGGCGCGGTCGCGCCGCTGGCCGCGGCGCAGGCTGCGGTGCCGTGAGCATCTGGGGCAAACTGATCGGTTTCGTGGTCGGCCTGGTGGTGACCCACGACTTTGCCGGCGCCCTGTTTGGCCTGGTACTCGGACACCTGATCCTTGACAGCGGCTGGTTGTCGGGCCTCACGCGCACCGGTGGCAAGGCCGGCTACGTCGAGCCCCTGTTCGCGGTGATGGGCGCACTGGCCAAAAGCGACGGACGGGTGTCCGAAGCCGAGGTCGCCGCCGCCGAAAAATTGATGACGCGCCTTGAGCTCGATGCCCTGTGGCGCCGGCGGGCCATCGACGCCTTCAACTCCGGCAAGGCGCCGGATTTTGATCTGGCGCGCACCCTGGTCGACCTGCGCGCCTGGTGCCTGCCGCGGCGAAGTTCCGTCATGCCGTTCCTGGACATGCTGTGCGACGTCGCGATGGCCGACGGCCCGCTGACCGACGACAAGCTGCAGGTGCTGCGGCGCGCCGCGTTTTCGCTCAGGATCGGCGAGATCCAGCTGGTTGCGTTGCTGGCCATGAAGGGGTTTGCGTCCAGCGCGGGTGGCGGGCCGCGCGCGGGTGACTGGGCGCAGGCGGGCGCCTATGCATCGGCGCAGGGCTACAGCGCGCCGCCGCGGACCAATGGTCCCGATCCGTACACCGTGCTTGGTGTCGCGCGCGAGGACGACGGGCGCACGATCAAGCGCGCCTACCGCAAACTCATCAGCGAGTACCATCCCGACCGTCTGGGCAACATGCCGGAGGACCTGCGCCGCCGCGCCGAACAGCGCGCGAGCGAAATCAACGCGGCGTGGGAGCGCATACAATCGGAACGAGGTTTCAGGTAGGAGCGCGCTTTGATTTCCCTCTCCCGGCGGGAGAGGGTGGCGCGTAGCACCGGGTGAGGGTTCGGGTCTTGCGCAAGGTTCGTACCCTCACCCCTACCCCTCTCCCGTGGCGAGAGGGGTTCAATCTGCGGCCCTCGATATGACTAAAGGATCGTCATGAGCCAGCAACCCTGTGTGATCGCGCCTTCCATCCTCTCGGCGGACTTTGCCAAATTGGGCGCGGAAGTTGACGCCGTCATCGGCGCGGGCGCCGACTGGATCCATTTTGACGTGATGGACAACCACTACGTCCCGAACCTCACGATGGGGCCGATGGTGCTGAAAGCGTTGCGCAACTACGGCATCACGCTGCCCATGGACGTGCATTTGATGGTCGAACCGGTGGATGCGATCGTGCCGGCGTTTGCCAAGGCCGGCGCGACGTCGATCAGCTTTCACCCCGAAGCCACACGCCACGTTGACCGCACGTTGCAGCTGATCCACGAGCATGGTTGCAAGGCGGGGTTGGTGTTCAATCCGGCCACATCGCTCGACTGGCTCGATTACGTGCTGGACAAGCTCGACATCGTGCTGGTGATGAGCGTGAACCCGGGGTTTGGCGGGCAATCGTTCATCCCGGCGGCGTTGGACAAATTGCGGCGGGCGCGCGCGATCATCGACCGCAGCGGGCGCGCGATCCGCTTGAACGTGGATGGCGGCGTGAAGGTGTCCAACATTGCCGCGGTTGCGCAGGCCGGTGCCGATACGTTTGTCGCGGGCTCGGCGATCTTCGGCAGCGGCGATTACGCCAAGACCATCACGGCCATGCGTGCGGCCGTGGGGTAAGAATCCCGGCCGAAGCGGTGGTGGCGGGAAGTTGGGCCAAGGCTGGCCGTTCTGGCGTTATCGGACGCCGGCCGTTGACCGGGCGCCGGTGATTCCGGGTCGCGGCGTGCATGGACGGGCGCACCGGTCAAGCGTGCTCCGAGCCAGCGGCCCCGGTGCTTTCGCACCGGAGCCGCGGCCGACCAGGAGAGGAGAGAAACCCGAAAAACACACCGTTTGCTGCATGTGGTGGTCCACCGCGCTGGGCGCCCGCCCGGGGTTTTGTGCCGGTCGCGTCTCTGGCGCCAGCGCGGGGTGTTCCACAGTCGTCGTCCACGGCAGGAGTCTCGACAACCGCCATTAGGCGCCGGATGCGCGCCGGTGCGGGGGCAGGTCAAGGGCCGTGGGCGGGCGATTTATGGCAAAACGCGGGCAGCCCGGTCATGCCGGTTGCGTGGCGCGCGCGCGTAGCGCACGCTCGTGCCCCAAGGCCCGTTGTTTGGCCCATCGTTGATGAGGAGACCTGCATGGCCCGCGCCATTGCCATCGTGGAGGATGAGCCTTCCATTCGCGCCAACTACGTCGAGGCGCTGTCGCGCTTTGGCTACGAGGTGCGCGGGTTTGCCTCGCGCGGCGAGGCCTCGGGCGCCTTTGCCAGCCGGATGCCGGAGCTCGTCATCATCGACATTGGCCTCGGCGACGAGCCCGAGGGCGGGTTTGACCTCTGCCGCGAGCTGCGCGCCCGCTCGGCAACGCTGCCGATCATTTTCCTGACCGCGCGCGATTCGGACTTCGACGTGATCTCGGGCCTGCGCTTGGGCGCCGACGATTATCTGTCCAAGGACATCAGCTTTCACCAGCTCGCCGCGCGGATCGGCGCGCTGTTTCGGCGCATGGAATCACTGCGCAAGCCCACCACGACGGAGACCGTGGTCGAACACGGACCCCTGAAGCTCGAAGCCGAGCGGATGCGCGTGACCTGGAACGGCGTCGAGGTACCCCTGACCGTCACCGAGTTCTGGATGGTGAATACGCTGGTGCGGTTTCCCGGTCACGTGAAGAATCGCGACCAGCTGATGCGCGACGCCGAGCTGGTGGTCGATGATGCGACGATCACCTCGCACATCAAGCGCATCCGGAAAAAGTTCCTCGCGGTCGATCCGGCGTTTGCCGCGATCGAAACGGTGCATGGGGTGGGGTACCGCTGGAAGCCGTAGGGGCTGGACACGCCCTTCCGCAGGAATGGGGTCGCCGCGTAGCGGTGGGGGGATGACGGGTGATTTCACGGCGGGTACCTGGTTGCGAGCTGACGAGCCATCCCCTCCGATCCCCCTTCCTGCGGAAGGGGGAAGCCGACCCACCAGCGCGGCGTGAACGCTGGCACGGTCGACACAACTGCACACCCGGCTGCTGCATCCCGTAATGTAGTGGCCATGTCCGTGAACCTTCACGCGCTTGTCTTGGCCTGCCATCGGGTCGCAGCACCTTGACCCTTCGCCGCAAATTGCTGCTGGTTGCGCTGTCCACCCTCGCGCTGCCGTGGGCCGGCTGGCTGTACGTGCGGCAGATGGAACACCTGCTGCGCAACAGCCAGGAACAGACGCTGCTGGCGACGGCGTTTGCGCTTGATCGCGGCCTGGTCGCGGTCGGCGCAAGCCTGCCGCACGCCGCGCAGGGCTGGTATGTGGAGGACGCCAGGCACTCGATCGTCATCGATGGCAACGACGCGGACTGGGCGCCGTTTGCGCGCTGGGTCCAGCACCCGTGGGCGGGGGTGGACGTCCAGCTGGCGACCGATCAGGCGTGGCTGTACCTGCGCATCAAGGTGGCCGACGCGACCCATACGCGCGTCGATGCCTACGATCCCGCGGCGATCGAGTCCGACCATGTCCTGCTGCAGTTGACGCAGGGCACGCGGCAGCGCAGTTACCTCCTTGCCAGCGTCAGCTCGGGGGCCTTTCTTGCACGCCCGCTGGGCGCGCGCAAGAAAGGCTTGCCCGATGAAATCAGCGGCCAGTGGCGGGACTCCGGCGGCGCGTATGAAATTGAGCTGCGCATTCCGCGTGCGCAGGCGCCGCAGCAGCTTGGCATTGGGGTGTTCGATGCCGACGCGCCGTCCCGTTTCGATGGCGGCAAACCGGACGTGCGGCCGTTGCTCGGCCTGTCGCCGGCGCTGTCGAACGATCTGACCCAGCTCGCACCGAGCGGGGTGCGGGTGCGCCTGCTGTCCGCCGATGGCTGGGTGATCGGCGAGGGCGGCAGCATGCTCGACATGCACCAGCCCAAGCCCAGCCGCTTTCCGTGGTTGCAGAACGTGCTTTCGGACCTGCTGGTGGTGCCATCGCTCGACCGGCGCCAGCACCTGCCGCGCAACATCGCGCGGCTGACCGCACCCGACGTGCAGCAGGCGCTGGACGGCCAGGCCACGGCCAACTGGCGCGGGGGCGACGTGCCCGGCAGCGTGGTGCTGACGGTTGCGGTGCCGCTGGACGTGCGCGGGCAAAACCGCGGCGGACTGGTGCTGGAACAGTCCAGTCAGGCCTTGCCACTCCTGACCAACCGCGCGCTGCTCGGGTTGATGCTGGCCTCGATCGCGGTGCTGTTGATCGCGGGCGCCGTACTGTTTGCCTTCGCGACGTGGCTGTCGGTGCGCATCAGCCGCCTGCGCGATGCCGCCGAGCACGCGCAGCACCACGAGGGCCTCGAGCTGGCGCAGATGCCGCTGGTCGAGGACCGGGACGAGCTGGGCGACCTTGCGCGCAGCCTGTCGCGGCTGCTGGAATCGATTGGCACCTACACCGAATACCTGCGGAAACTGGCGTCCAACCTGTCGCACGAACTCAACACCCCGCTCGCGATCGTGCGCTCGTCGCTGGAAAACCTCGAACACGCGCAACTGCCGCCCGCGGCGGTGCCCTACCTGGTGCGCGCGCGCGACGGCGTGTCGCGCATCGGCACCATCGTGCGTGCGATGAGCGAGGCCAGCCGGATGGAGCGCGCGATGGCATCCGCCGACGGCGAGGACATGGATCTGGCGCAGGTGGTGCGCGGCTGCGCCGAGGCCTACCGGCCACTGGCGGCGCCACGCACGCTCGAGTGCGTGATCCCGGAGCAGCCGGTGCCGCTGTATGGCGCGCCCGAGCTCATCGCGCAGGCCATGGACAAGCTGTTCGACAACGCCTTGTCCTTCACGCCGGCCGATGGCTGGATCCGCATTTCACTGGCCGTCGAGGCCGGCGAGGCGCGCATCGTGGTGGCCAACCAGGGGCCCCACTTGCCCGATGCCATGCAGGGCCAGCTGTTCGACTCACTTGTCAGCGTGCGTGGTGCCGGCGCGCGCGCCGGTACGCCGCACCTTGGACTGGGCCTGTACGTCGTGCGCCTGGTGGCCGAACTGCACCAGGGCCGCGCGTCCAGCCACAACGAGGAAGCAGGCGTCGCGTTCCAGATGACGCTGCGCGGGATGCGGCGGCCCGAGGCGGAATAAGCGTTGGCACCCAGGCTGCTATCGTTGCAAGATTGTTGGCTGATCATCCCGGTTGCGGCGGCAGGGTGTCTGGCGGTTGACCGGAACCTGCCGGCGGGCGAACGCCCGGGCGGCCATCCTTGGCCCGACTTTTCACCACAGGATCCACGGCGTGATCGATGAAGCTCAATTTGCGGCGTTGGCCGGCAAGGGCCACAACCGCATACCGCTGGTGCGCGAGGTACTGTCGGACCTCGACACGCCGCTGTCGGTGTACCTGAAACTGGCCGACGGCCCGTACACGTTCCTGCTGGAATCGGTCGAAGGCGGCGCGAATTGGGGGCGCTATTCGATCATCGGCCTGCCCGCGCGGCGCGTCTTCAGTTTCCGCGCGCACACGCTGACGGTGCTGGAGGAAGGCGCGGCGATCCAGACGCGCGAGGTCGCCGATCCGCTGGCCGAAGTCGAGCGCCTGCGCGCGGAGTACCGGGTGCCGCACCTGCCGGATCTGCCCGCGTTCACCGGTGGATTGGTCGGCTATTTCGGCTTTGAATCGATCGGCTACATCGAACCCCGCCTCGCCAACTGGACACGCGCGGACCAGCTTGGTACGCCGGACATCCTGCTGGTGCTGGCCGAAGAGGTCGCGGTATTCGACAACCTCAAGGGCCGCCTGTACCTGATCGTCCACGCCGATCCTGCCCGTCCGCACGCCTACGCGCGGGCCCAGCGGCGGCTCGATGCGCTGGCGCACCACCTGCGGCAAGGCGGAGCGGCGTACCCCCAGCCGGTCCACGGCGCGCCGCTGGACGAGCGTGATTTCAAGTCGGCGTTCACCAGGGAAGCCTTCGAGGCCATGGTGGAACGCTGCAAGGAGTACATCCGCGCGGGCGACGTGTTCCAGGTGGTGCCCTCGCAACGCCTGAGCGTCGGCTTCAACGCGCGGCCGGTCGACGTGTATCGCGCACTGCGCGCGTTGAACCCGTCGCCGTACATGTACTTTTTCGATCTTGGCGACACCCAGATCGTCGGCTCGTCACCCGAAATCCTGGCGCGCGTGACGCACGGCAAGGTGATCGTGCGGCCGCTGGCCGGTACCCGCCGCCGCGGTGCAACAGCCGCGGAAGACGCGGCGCTGGAAGCCGAGCTCAGGGCCGATCCCAAGGAGCGCGCCGAGCACCTGATGCTGATCGATCTCGGCCGCAACGATATCGGCCGCATCAGCGCGACCGGTACGGTCAAGGTCACCGATTCCTTTGCCGTCGAGCGCTACTCGCACGTAATGCATCTGGTCTCGGAGGTCGAGGGGAGCCTGCGCCCCGGTACCAGCTACATGGACGTGCTGCGGGCGACGTTTCCGGCCGGTACGCTGTCCGGCGCGCCCAAGATCCGTGCGATCGAGATCATCCAGGAGCTTGAGCCCTTCAAGCGCAACATCTACGGCGGTGCGATCGGCTGGATGGGCTGGTGGGGCGACGCCGACGCCGCGATCGCGATCCGTACCGCGGTGATCGCGGGTGGGCGCCTGCATGTGCAGGCCGGCGCCGGCATCGTGCATGACTCGGACCCTGCCGCCGAGTGGGAAGAAACCATGAACAAGGGCCGCGCGCTGTTTCGCGCGGTCGCCGAGGCGGTACGCGGGTTGTAGTGCGGCGGTTTCGCGCGCCTGCAGCGTTCAAACCGGCAGTCCCTGCCGATTTAGTCGGCCATCGATGGCCTCGGACATTCGCGCCTTGCTCCCGCGTGCCGTTGCGATGCTCGGCGTCGTGCGAAGGCGTCAATCTGGCTTCGGCGTCCGGCCTTCCATGGCCTGCGGCATAGCAGATTGCAGGTATGCAGGCCATGGAGGGCCGTCAGCGGAGCAGGGCTGCTGGCGCGCCCTGGCATGACGCCGCGGCGCGCAGCCGGACGGCGGAGCAAGCGCCGAATGTTCGAGCACAGGGAGGTGCGAGTTCGGCGCGGCCGTCGTCCGGCGAGCACCGAGGGAAGTTTCGGCAACACGATGTTGCCGAAACCGGCATGCCAGGCGCAGTGGTCTTTCACCCCTTTCTGCCGTAACAGAAAGGGGCTCGCGCGCCGAAGGCGCGCGAAACCGCCTTTCAAAGGCAGGCTGGCCGCACAGCGGTCCAAGAAACGGTCCTTCACAAAGCAGCACGCCCGCGCAGCGGGCGGGGCCGTACTACGCCAGTTCGTGCACCTGCACCACGGCCGGGTCGTCGGCGTGGACGAGCAGCATCCGGCGCACGCGGTCCTGCCACAGGCGGCCAAATTCGCGCCGTTGCGCCGGATCGGCCTGGCCGGTGAGCGTCAGCTGCATCAACGGGCGCATCATCGGGTCAGGCGGCACGCTGCTGGCGTCAATGTCCACTTCCACTTCCGCGCCCGTGTCGTTGCGCTTGAAGCGCACGCCCGCGACGTTGCCTTCGGCGTAGTGCATGAGGTGGGCGCGTACATGGCGCCCCGCCAGGCCATGGAAACCGTTGTCGGCGGCCGCGCCGGTGATGAGCGTGACTACCTGCCCGATCACGCCGGTGACTCCGGCGTCGGGCGGATCGTTGAAATACACGCTGATGCCGCCGCGTTCAGGGACGCTGTCGGGGTAGAGGTGGCGCAGCGCGGCGCGCGTGCTGAGCCACCCGCCGGCGACGGTGGGGCAGGAGTGCCCGGCCAGCCGCACCGCGTCGGCGTAGTGGTACTCGACCATGCCATCGTCGCTCGCGCCCAGCACCTCGGACAGGCCATCGTGCAGGCGCAGCGGCGCAACTTCGGCAAAGAATTCAGGGAAGGCCATTAGCGTTTCACCACAAAGTCGATGACCACGGGGCCGCCGTCGCCGTGCTGCTGGTAGATCACGTCGATGCGTTCGCCATAGCGCTGCCGCATCTGGTTGAGCAGCGGGATCGGATCGTGGTCGTTGACAAAGCGCATCGCCTCGCCCGCTTCCAGCGCGTCCAGGGCGCCGAAGATCGCCGAGTGGCGGAAACGGTGCGCGATCGCGCGCGCGTCAAAGGGGTACGGCGTGTAGGCGGGAGTCTCAACGGGGGGGCTCATGCGGTAGCTCGCGTGGTTGGATACCGCGCAAGCTTGCGCCGCTGTGGCCGCGCCCGCGTTGACCTGCGTCAGGGAGCCGCCGGCGGCTCCGCGCCGAGGAAGGCGTCGCGCTGCGCGGCCGGCTCGCGGCCGAGCCTGCGCACCGCGGCAAAGAAGCACGGCCAGGCGTTGGCGCAGTGTGCAAACAGCGCGGCAAACGCCGGCACGCCGCGGTCATACAGGCCAAACGGCAGCAGCTTGGCGTTGTTGAGCGGGGTGTCGATCCAGTGGTCATAGCCCTTGTAGCCATGCCAGTCGTCGTCGCGCAGCCGCGCGTACTGCTGCCGCAGGTCGGCAAATACCTGTTGCTTGCGGTGCAGCTTTGTGGTGTCTGGCAGGTCGCTTGCGTACAGCGTTTTCAGTTTTGCGCGCGTTGCCAGCACGAGATCCGTGAATTGCCGCTGCCGTGTGGCGGCGGCGGGATCGGGCAGCCGCAGATGATTGTCGGCAAGAAATTCACGCAGGCCTTCGCGCTGCACGAAGGTCGCATACGACTCGTTGAACGCCGTATCGTTCTTCACATAGATCTTCTGGTGTGCAAGCTCGTGGAAGATCGTGCCGATGAGCTCATCGGTGCTCCAGCGATCCATCGTGCTCAGCAGCGGATCGGCGAAATGCCCGAGCGTGGAATAGGCGGGTACCCCGCCGACCCAGACATCGTCGCCACGCTTGCGAAGCCGCGCCGCCAGCGCTGCGGCGCGGGCCTTTTGGTAGAAGCCCTGGTAGGCGACGCAACCGGCGATCGGGAAGCAGTGCTCGACGGCCTTGAGCGACAGGGCGGGCGTTGCAAACACGTTCCACATCACGAACGGACGGTGGATGTCGGCGTAGGTCGTATAGCTCTGGTTGCGCGGCAAATCCAGCCGGTCGGACGCAAACGCACGCGCGCGCAGCGCCAGTGCGAGGCGCGTGCGCAATGCCGGATCGACCCGGGGGTCTGCAATGACCTTCCGGATCGGCACCCGGGCGCGCAACACCGCGGCCTCGCCGGCCGCGAGGTGCGCGTAGTAACCGAGGGTGGTGCAGGCGCTCATGCTCAGCAACAACCCTCCGGCCAGGAGCGCACGCGTGATCGCCTTGTATCGCTGCTTGCGTGCATTCAAACTTGCGGACTTCACGGGCAGGTCCCGACTCGGAGCGGACGGCCATGTTGCTGTTGATCGACAATCATCATTGCCATCCAGTGGCGTCCCTAGGCTTCCCGATTTTCCAGTAAATTTCAATATAAACAATAACATCATGTCCTCGGCTGTCCAGTGGTGTCCCTGGCAAGCCAAGCAAATTGCGGGTATCGTTGCGGGTATCGGAACAAGGATACCCGCACATGCCGCTGACCGACGCCAAGGTTCGCACAGTCAAAGCAAACTCTAAACCCATCAAGCTGGCTGACGGTGGAGGCCTCTATCTCGACGTGCGTCCGAACGGCACGAAATTGTGGCGCTACCGATATCGGATTGCTGGCAAAGAGAACGTCTTCGCCATCGGCAAGTATCCCGAATCGTCGCTTGCTGATGCGCGAGCGGAGCATGGCAAGGCGCGCGTCCTGGTCAAGCGGGGTGTTCATCCATCCCACAACCGGCAAGTCGAGCGTCTGTCCAACCAAACTGCAAACGCCAATACGTTCGAGGCCGTGGCCAAGGAATGGGTTTCCAAGAAGGCCGGAAGTTGGACGCCCTACTACCAGCGGCAGGTGACCAACTTCCTGACAGCTGACGTCTTCCCTCATATCGGGAAGCTCCCGATTCGCAGCGTGACTGCCGCACACTTGCTGGAGATCGTTCGACGAGTTGAAGCGCGGGGAGCAGTGTCAGTCGCGCTGCTGGTGCGTCAATGGTCTTCCGCAATATTCCGCTACGCCGTAGCTACATTGCGTGCAGACGGTGACCCGGCGGCGGCGTTGCGGGGCGCCATTCAGCGCCCAAAGGTCGAGCATCACAAGCCGCTCTCGCAAGAGCAGATCAAAGATTTCATGGCGGCTGTAGATGAATATGGCGGCTATCGCACCACGGTCATCGCGTTGCGACTGATGCTGCTGACATTCGTGCGGACTGTCGAGCTCCGCAAGGCCGCATGGGCAGAGATCGACTTCGAGCGTGCCGAATGGCGGATACCGGCCGAACGCATGAAAATGCGCGAGCCGCACGTCGTACCTCTATCCGGCCAGGCGGTGGCGATGCTCAAGGAGCTGCGTAGCTACACGGGTGGTCGGTCCATGCTATTTCCAAATTACCGCAGGCCCAAGGGATGCATGACCGCAACGACGCTGAACCGCGCGCTGGAGCGAATGGGATTCAACGGCAAGGGCAGTATCGGTTTCTCGGCACATGGGTTCCGCGCAACCGCATCGACCATCTTGAACGAGATGGGTTATCGATCTGACGTGATTGAGCGTCAGCTTGCTCACGCAGACAGGGACAAGGTGCGGGCGAGCTACAACCACGCCGAGTACATGAAAGAGCGTCGGGGGATGATGCAGGACTGGGCGACTTACTTGGACAGCTTGCAGTCGGGTAGCAATGTCATTCCGTTGCGGCGATGATCAGCGCGCCGCTTGAATCAGGACGCCACTGGTACTCGTGACTGGATGTTGTCGCGGTTGCCAGTCAGCACCAGGAGCTAAATGTTGATGCCATCGACCACACGGAAGCGCATCACGCTGCGTGAGCTGCGCGAGAACCCGGAACGCTATCGAGGAATCCTGCAAACTGCGGAAACATTCAAACCCGTCGTGGCGCGCTTCCTTGCTGCCAAGAAGGAAGCGGAGCGCGTGTTCGAGAACCTGCGCCACGCTGACATGGACGAAGCATCCGCTTATCTGCGCGAGCACCCGATGAGCCCGGAGGCCATCGCAGCCTTGATCCATGTTGCGCACCGTGCGCTGATGTTGGAGAAAGCCAGGGCGGCGATTTCGAGCAAGCTTGCCAAAGACCCCAAGCAAGCCGTGATGCGTGAAACCTACAAGCTGTGGCAGGAGTGGCGCGCCGGGAAGGCGATATACCGGTCCGCGGCAGCGTTCGCTCGCGCGATGGTTGCGAAGTACCCCGTGATCGAAAACCCCGTGACAGTGCAGCGCTGGGTTACGGCGTGGTCGAGGGGATCCGTCGTCAAATGATATGCATCGAACCGGTTGCGTATGCATCGTACCGGTTGCGTAGCCATCGTACCGGTTCAGTTGATGAAGTCGGCTCGTGATATGTAGATAGTAGGCATCGCCTCGTTCAAGGCCGCCCACGCAATCCGGCGCGGGCGCGAAAGGACCAATGCGATGCCACTGGCTACCGATTCAACTACTCAATTCGTCCTGTTGCGACTTCCCGAAGTCAAAGCTCACACCGGGCTGAGCCGCTCCGAGCTCTATCGCCGGATCGCCCAAGGCACGTTCCCTGCGCCCGTAAAAATCGGTGCGCGCGCGAGCGCATGGAGTTCGGCAGAAGTCGAGCGCTGGAAGGCCGAACGCATCGCCGAGCGTGATGCGAAGAAGGCTTGAGCATCGTGTCGGCTGGCCCTGTAGGGGCCAATGCGGCGTTCCCCATTTTTGATCGATGCTTGCATGCGCGCGCCTTTGCGGTACCTTGCGCAGCGCAGCGGCAGAAGGAGACTTCGTGAAACTTTCGCTTTGGTACGTGCACGGAACCGACGAGCAGATTGCTGCCGCAACCCAGGCCGCGGAGGCTGAGCTCGAAAAACGCCGGGTGACCATTGAAGACGCTTTTGCCGCAACCGTCGAACTCAACGACCTCGATGACGAAGCGGAAGTCGCCGAGATCATGCCGGAGCTGCTGGCGGTCAGCGCGTGGTATGCGGCCGAGGACGCTGCATTCGAAAAGATTGCGGAACTGACCGGTGAGTGGCCTCTGCAAGGGTCCCTGATCGTCGTCGAGCCGAAGCGAAAGAAAAAGTCGCCGTCCAGGTAGCTCGCCGCTGATTGTCAGCGGCCGTCCTCCACTGCATCTGCATTCCGCGACTGGATCAAACCCATGAAGACGCTCGTGATCGCCAACCAGAAGGGTGGCGTCGGCAAGACAACGCTGCTCGTGCATATGGCGCACTACGCAGCGGAAGCAGGCAACCGGACGCTCGTCGTTGACCTGGATCCGCAGCGCAACACCACCGCCAGCCTCGAGGCATTCGTCAGCGGCATCCCTGCCTCGACCCTGTTCGAAACGCAACCGATTCAGTTCGCGCGTCCGGCTGAAGTTCCCATCACGCTAATAGGTGCCGACGCCGGCTTGCTCAAGATCGACGGTGGCAGGCCGGACATCATCCAGACGTTCGCGGAGCACATCCGCCGCTTTTCGGACTCGGCCCAATTCGAGCTGTGCCTGATCGATACGGCGCCGGCGTTGGGATTGCGCATGGTGGCGGCGGTCGCCGCAGCGAGCCACGCCCTCTCGCCCATCGAGTTGCAAACGTACAGCATCGAGGGCATCACCGCGATGCTGCAAACGATCTATGGGATTCGCCGACAGTTGAATCCGACGCTGGAGGTGTTGGGCATGCTCCCGAGCCGGGTGAATTCGCATAGCCCGGCGCAGAAAGCCAACCTGGTTTCACTCCTGCGGAGTTATCCCGAACTGGTGGTTCGCAAGGCCATTTTCCTCAGAACCAGCATTGCCGAAGCCGCAGGCGAGAGGCAGCCCGTCTGGGCGATGCGAAAGACTTCGGCTCGCGTCGCCGGCCACGAAATGAAGAACGTGATCGCGCATCTGATCGAAAAAATGGGAGGACTGCCGCATGACGCTTGATCTCTCCGGCTTGAGCGACATTAGCGCGCTCCTCAGCGCGCAAAACAAGGGAAATGGATTGCGCAGCGTTCGAGTGGATGCTATTCGTCCTGATCCGAACCAGCCACGCAATCGCTTTGATGAAGGCGCCCTTGTCGAGCTCTCGCAGAGCATCGCGTCGAACGGCATGATCCAACCGCCAGTGGTCAAGACTCAGGATGACGGTTACTTGCTGATCTCCGGGGAACGACGCTGGCGCGCCGTCCGTCAGCTCGGCTGGGACAAGATCGAGGTCATTGTGCGCGACGATCTGAACTCCCGCGCGCAACTGGTTGAGAACATCCAGCGCGAAGACTTGAGCGCGTGGGAAATCTATCGCGTGATTTCGGCTGAACTCGCCACCGGTATCACCCATGCCGAGTTAGCCAAGTCGCTTGGGAAAAGTAGAACCTGGGTCACGGCCTATGCGGCGATCGACAACATGCCTCCGGTCCTGGTGTCCGCGCTCCGGGACGGTCGCGTCACCGGATTGACCGCACTCAGAAGCTTGCAGCAATTGCATATTGCGAAGCCGGAAGTCGCGGCAGAACTCCTGAACAGGTCAGAGCCGATCGATCAACCACTGATTGAACGTGCGGCAACCCAAGCCTCCTTTCTTCCGGACGTTGCCGACAGTGATTCGTTGTCGCCAAAGTCGGTTGACGGCACGGGTGGCGGAGCGCCTTCACAGCCGCCGG
The DNA here is from genome assembly GCA_004299555.1 of Rhodanobacteraceae bacterium. Classification (GTDB taxonomy): domain Bacteria; phylum Pseudomonadota; class Gammaproteobacteria; order Xanthomonadales; family Rhodanobacteraceae; genus 66-474. The sequence continues at coordinate 84,539 of SCQU01000017.1, read as the reverse complement.
CGGGCAAGGTCGCGGATGAAACGTCCGATCAACCTTCGCCGAGCGGCCGCCAACTTTTCCCGACTTCGGACGCGAGCCTGCCGGTCCGCATTCTGGTTGGTTACACGGATGCAAGCTGGGTTGTGGACTACCGCTGCCAATGTGCCATTGACGGTGTGGCGTCCGTGAAGCTTGTGAGCGAAAAGCAGGGCGCCTGCTTTGCGCCGGTTTCCTCGCTGACACTGCAATCCATCGAGTTGCCCTGACAGGGACGCAATGTCAGGGCCTGACATTATTTCGAGGAGGAATGGGCTAGTGCAGGATAGGGTTGACGGGGCCAAAACGTCCCGTTTTCCCGCAGGCCATTCCGTTTTGTTCGCATTATGGTGCAGCCCTTTAACCGATGCCGACGCTCAAAACGCCCTGTACGGCGGAAATGAAAACGGCCTTCGCTCAATTGGCTAGCGAGCACGGCATGACCGAAGCTGCGCTGCTCCGCCAAATCGTGAAACGTGTGCTCGAGTCGTCCGGGAAACGGTCAGTGCGTGAACTTTCAGCCGGTCGCCGCGGTCACGGCGGCCAACTTCGGCTTCGGCTGTGGAACCATGAAGTTCAGCGTGTGCGTGAGCTGGCGGAAGCATCCGGGCAGTCCGCCCAAGGCTGGGTCGTTGCCCTGATCCGGCAGCAGCTCGACCACGCCGTACCATTTTCGAAGGATGAACTTGCCGAGCTGCGCGAAGCGATCCGGGCGATCGGTCCGGTCGGGCGCAACCTCAACATGATCACGCACCGGTTGCTGCGCAGCGACCAATGGAGCGATGCCCAGGGCGAGTTCGTCCAAGCCGCCGAACGCGCCGTCGAAAAGATCCACCGTGCCGTCCGCACTTTGGCGCAGAAAGCGTCACATCGAACGGGAGCAGCCGATGCCGGATGATCGGGACGAGATCGACTGGCTAGGCCCGGCCGAGTTCATCTTCCAGACGCCGGTTCGGGCCAGGAAGCGCAAGCAAGGGCCGGATGCCATGCCGAAGCGTCGCCGCGCCGGCGTCGCCGGCAGGGTGCTGCGGGTCGTCAGCCGCAAACCCGAGGTGATGGTCAAGATCACGGGGTCGGCGAGGGGGTTCAAGCGCCTCAAGGAGCACCTTGCCTACATCACCCGCAACGGCAAGCTCACCGCAGAACGTGAGAACGGCGAACTGATCGCAGGCAGCTGCAACGTTCGCAGCCTGGCCAAAGATTGGTGGTCAGACGACCACAAGGGACGGGGAGGGCGCCGGCGCGACACGGTGAACCTTATCCTGTCGATGCCGGTCGGTACGGACCGCGGCGCCGTTGCCGACGCTGCCCGCGCTTTCGCACGCAGCGAGTTCGCGGGGCGATTCGACTATCTGATGGCGGTGCACGAGGACACCGATCATCCGCACGTTCACTTGACCGTCAAGACGCACGGGCTTCAAGGGCAGTATCTCGATCCCCGCAAAGGCGATTTGCAGGCTTGGCGCGAGGTGTTTGCCGCCGCCCTACGCAAGCGTGGCGTGAAAGCCGAAGCCACGCCGCGCCGATCGCGCGGCGTGGTGCGCAAGGGTCAGCGGCAGGCGATCCGCCACATGGATGCCAGGCGCGGATCGCGCGTCACGCGCTGGAAGCTTGAGCAGGCCATCAAGGCAGCACAGTCGGGCACCTCGATTGGTGAGGGTCAGCCCTGGATCGCGGCAGGACGGGAGCGCCAGCGCAACATGAAACGTGCCTGGGCGACACTGGCGGCAGCGTTCGAGGGGTCAGGGCAGGTCGCCGCCGCCGTTGAAATCAAGCGATTCATCGCTGACATGCCGCCGGCGCGGACCGAGCGCGAGGCCTTGCTTGAACGGGCGAGGGAGCTGCTGGCGGAGCAGGCAAAGAGCCAAGGCCGCAAGAAGTGAGGTACAGGACTGCTTTTTTGCTTTTGGTCAATGCTGCTGCTGGCGCCCCGGACAGCGACGTACCGCCCGGCGGGGTTCAACATCGCGCCGCTGGAATATCAGGCCAGCGTGTCGTGTAGCAAGGCGACAGCGTTCGCTGGCGCATGCCCCACGCCGGATTCTCGCGCCATCCTGTCGCGCCGAACCCGGCGGCACCACGGCCGTAACGTTCGTTGATGTGATCAACCACGCGCATCAACGCGGGGTCGCCAAGCGTGGCACCGTCGAATAGATCGCCATGCAGGCGTTCCGGCCGGCCAAGGTCGTGCAACATCACGCCGGCTTTCTTGTAGCCGCGATCCTCGCGCAAGAAGCCCCGCAGCATGGAGCGCAAGACCGTCAACAACACGCGGCTATCGTCGGTTGGCCTTGGCAGGTTGACGGTTCGGCTCGGGGGGTGCTGGGGAAGTTCCGGCCGGAAGGCGTCGGTATTGGCGAAGATCCCAATGCCGCCGGCGACCAGTCCGCGAAGCCGCAGCTTTTCGCATGCCCGTACCGCGAAGGTGGCCAGTGCTTGGGCGACGGCGGCGTGATCCTCCACGCGCTGGCCGAATGACCGGCTCACGACGATTTGTTGCCGATCCAGTTCGATTTCTTCCAGTGCTATGCACGTATGGCCCTGCAACTCGCGCTGTACGCGCGCGATCGTCACGCCGAAAGCAATGAGATGGACTCCTCCCCGCTCTCGGCATCGAGTGCCAGACTGGAGTTGTGACGACCAGTCACCAGCGAAGAGGAGTCCACGATCATGCAGCTTACGCGTATGGGAATAGACATTGCCAAGCAGGTGTTTCAGGTACACGGCGTCGACCGGCACGAGCAGCCGGTCTGGCGGCGGCGTTTATCACGAGAACAATTTTTGAAGACGGTGCTGGCGACCGCTGGGCCTGGGTGCGAGATCGGCATGGAGGCGTGTGGTGGCGCAAACCACTGGGCACGCCAGCTGCAAGCCCACGGTTACCACGTGAAGTTGATCGCGCCGCAGTTCGTGAAGCCGTACGTGAAGAGCAACAAGAACGACGCCAACGATGCCGAAGCGATCTGCGAAGCGATGAGTCGGCCAAGCATGCGGTTCGTGCAAGTGAAGAGCATTGTCCAACAGGATCTGCAGGCGCTGCACCGGATCGGGCGAGTCTGGTGCAGCAACGTACTGCCAAGAACAACCAGACCAGGGGGTTGGTCGCCGAGTACGGGCCGGTCGCACCCAGGGAACTGCAGTCGCTGCGCCAAGCGATCCCGGGTTGGCTGGAGGACGCCGACAATGGCTTGAGTATGGCGTTTCGGCAATTGCTGGACGGGCTGTGACGCGACCTGCAGGGTCTCGACGAACGAATCGGTGAACTGGACAGCCAAATCCTCGCCGCTGCCAAGGCTGACCCTGCGGCACGGCGTCTGCAGCAACTGCGCGGCATTGGCCCGTTGACTGCGACGTTGGGCGCTTCGCCTGGCGGCACGGTCGCATTCGAACGTAGCCTGCGTGGCGCTGGCCAACAAGATGGCACGCATGGCATGGGCCATGCTGCGCCGAGGCACGGACTATCAACCCGAGTTGGCCGCCGCGGCGTAAGCGATGGTCCACTGGAACCGAGTCGCCGTAACACCCGAGGTACTTCCATCCACGATTGCGAAGCTTTCTGCAGTGATGACGCACCGGTCGGACCGGCGTCGGCAAAACCCGGAACGTCCGTGTGCTTCGAGCACGCCAAAGCGATTGGGAGCCGATGCGCGGCTAACTCATCATGGCCCAGCACCCGAACGGGGCGCGGTTGTCAGAGGCCGGATATACGTGTGCAGTCGACGCGGACGCCACCGCCAACGAAAGCTTGCAAAGGGGAGGAGTCCATATACGGACGTTGGAGGCGAACCTCGATGCAACATTTGCGTTGCAATTGGTGATGACCGCGGGGTGGCGCCGGCCTTCGCAATGGTCGGCGCCGCAGGCGCCGTTACAGTCGGTCGAGCGGGCTTGCCATGTGCCGCCACAGCGAGCCCAAACTTAAAGATTCGTAATCCAATTTTCAGGCTGCGTAGAGCTTCGTCCTGTACGTTGGCCACCGTTCTATCACGCTCGCTTAGGCCGTTTACCTCCGGATCGTGAGCGTGGGCGGCGAGCCCACAAGACTTGCAGTGCACCGATGACAGCCCGCTGCCGGTCGACACACTGGTGCACAGCGTTTTGAGGAGGGAGTTATGTTGGAACAAAAGACATTCGTAGCGTCCTGTCTCGCTGTCGCGATCGGCACCTGTCTGGCCGCGCCGCCGGCAATTTCGAAATCAGCGGACGTTGGCAATAACGCGCAAACCGCACGTAATGCCTCTCCCGCACAAAGCGTTTCCGCAGTGGCGCCGGCGAAGCCCAAGCAAATCGCCCAACCCGCACACACGGCTTCCACGGCTCAGCCCACGCAGCTCCAGCCGATCGTCGTCACCGGAACTCTGTTGCCGATCGACCCCAACGCCGCAGCCGTTCCCGTCACAACCCTCTATGAGGACGATCTCCGCAAGACCGGGATCACGGGCAACATGCTGGATACGCTTCGCAAGGCCATTCCCGCCTTCGCAGGGCGCAGCAATGCAGGCGCGAGTAACGCGCAGAACCATAACCAATTCACCGCTGGCGGCTCGCATATCGAGCTGCGCAACCTGCCGACGCTGGTCTTGGTCAACGGTCGGCGCATGGCGTTGGATGGGGTTGCGGGTCTGAGCGGCAGCAAGAATTTCGTCGATGTCAGTCAGATTCCGGCCGCCGCCCTCGAGCGAGTTGACGTGCTCACCGATGGCGCTTCCTCGCTCTATGGCGCCGATGCGGTCGGCGGAGTGGTGAATTTCATCCTGAAGCACGACTACCATGGCGTGACGTTCGGGAGCCATTACGGCACAGCGGACGGTGGCTATCATGATCGTTCGGCGTACGTGACGTTGGGCGGGGATCTCGGCCCGGTAAACATCACCGCTACCGTTAGCTATGCCAAAACCAGTCCGCTGTTCGAGAACAAACGCTCGTTCACCAGCCCGCAGTATGGCGTGGTTCCGGGCACAGGACTGCCGGGCGTCGTCGACGGGGGTAACTACGTGCTGGCGCCGGGGCTGCTCACGCCGCCCGTACCGACCGGCACCTCCGCTACCGCCGGCAGCTATGCGGATCTGTCTCCAAGTGTCTACACCGCCACCACCGCTTCAAAGCTATCCAGCGGATTCGACTATTCGAAGTACGCCATGCTCCTGCAGCAGGAGGAGCACAAGAACTTTGTAGCGGACATCACCTCAAAACCGTTCTTCGACGGTCGGGTGGTAGCTTTCGGCGATGTGCTGATCTCGCAGAACAAGGTCCGTTCGACCGCATGGCAGGCCGCGGGCAAGCCTTTTTCCTATGCCACGCTCACTGTTCCAGCCGGCGCACCCTACAATCCGCTGACCACCGATGCGACGGGCGTGACGTTCGCTGACATGTCCCAACCCAAAGGAGTGTTCGACACCACCGACGCGTATCGCGTCTCCGCAGGACTCAAGGGCAAGCTGTCCCACTCGTGGACCTGGCATACCAGCATTGACTACAGCGAGAGCAAGCTGGAAGAGCGCGATACCAATCTGCTTTACAAACCCAATCTGGCACCAGGCGTTGCCGGCGGATACGATTCCAGCGGCGACGCGATTGCTGGCGGCGCCTACAGCAAGGTCTTCGGTGGCTATTCCACCACTATCCCGATGGTGTTGCAGCCGGCGTTAAATCCCTTCGCGGTGACCGGCAACTCGGCGGCTGCACTGGCCAACATTTTCGGTACCGAGGTGCTCAATGGCGACAGCAAGCTCTATTCTTGGGACGCGCATGTCGTCGGCAATCTGTTCACGCTGCCCGCGGGCCCTGTGAACGTCGCGGTCGGAGTCAACTGGCGGCGGGAAGTGGTCTCTGGCCACGCCGACCCCAATGGCCGCGTCACGGATCCGGTCACTGGATCCACCGCCGGCAACGACCAGAACTGGATCGGCGGCCTGTACACCGATCCGTTCAGTCACGGCCGGAACATGTACGCGGTGTACGCCGAAACGCTGATCCCGATTACGTCGAGCCGCATGAATATCCCGGGCTTGCATCAGTTCGCGCTCACCCTCGCGAGCCGCTTCGAGCACTACAGCGACGCCGGAAGCAAGAACTCGCCGAAAATCGGCTTCCGCTGGGAGCCGTTCGACAACCAGTTCGTGCTTCACGCCACCTACACCAAGTCGTTCGCGGCGCCGCCGCTGTATCAGGCATACGGCCCGTTCGACACCCGTCCAGTGACCGACAGACTCATCGGGATCGTGTTCGGCTCGCAGTACGCCGTTGGAAATAGCTTCAATGGTGAAGACGGCGTCAATCCGTCGCTGAAGCCGTCCACCTCGGAGTCGCGCTCGATCGGTTTCGAATTTCATCCGAACTTCATTAGTGGTCTGACAGTGACTGCGGATTACTCCTCGATCAGCGTGCACGGCTTCCCGGGCGGCGCGGACTTCACCCGCATCATGCAGTCGGTCAACGATCAAGGTTTGGCCTCGCCTTACTTCAACAGCGTGAGCACAGGCAACTTCACCAACCTCGGCGGTACCGATCCTTTCGGCACCCCAGGGTCTCTTAAAGCGTTCCTGACCAACCCGGCCACCGGCTTGCCCGATCCGAGCAAGTACTCTCAGCTCTACGTCATCGACAAGTTCCGCAACCAGAGCGTCCTGATCGAGCATTCCTGGATGGTGGCTCTGAACTACATCCTGCCCACGAGTCGGTACGGCACCTGGACGGTGTCGAGCAAAGGCATGATATTCAGTTCGTTCAAGTTCCAGCGCCGACCGGGCGATCCGTTCCAGCAGTACGCGGGCAACGCGAGCAACATCGGCGTGTTCGCCGGGACTCTGCCGAGGTACCGCTTCTATTCGACGCTCGATTGGTCGTACAAGAACTTGGACGTCGCAATAGCAAATACCTACATCTCGTCGGTCGAGGATGCGGGTGCCGCCGGCACCCTCCCGGGCATTCCGGTATCTAGCTACAGCGTTTGGGATCTTCGCGGTGCCTACACTTGGCCACTCGGGCGTGACAGTAGCGACAGCAGTGACAAGAGCATCACACTGGCCCTTGGCGTGAACAATATCGCCGACACGATGCCGCCGATCTTCCCGCGGGCCTTTACAAACCAGTTCACCACAAGCGATATAGCCACCTACTCACCCATTGGGCGGCTGGTGTACGCCAGCTTGAGGGCGTCTTTTTGAGGCTGACGAGCGGGGGCCATGAGCCGCGCGTTGCCCATCACCTTGGTGAGATGTTCAAGATGTCTCAGGCAACGTACTGTGAGGGGGTGGCCAGAACGTTCGGGGTTACATTCGTCCCGCACGGTCGCGTTGGTGCTTGCTAAGCTCGGCATTGCTCCTCGATCTTCGGTTCGATCGCCTGACCTTGAACCCTTTCGTATGGCAACTTGCTGCGAATGGACAGCTTCGTCCTTGTCCTGAAAAATATGCATAAGGAGTGTCGACAGGGTCGAACTCAATTCACCAAGATTACACGTCAGGCGTCCGCGTGCTTGCAACTGGTCATCTTGGGGTTCATGTCGTCATGGAGTGCGCTGCCCTTGGGAAACACACCGAGCAATTCGATCAGCGCATACACTCCGATGAGTAGCAACAACGTCAGCCAGTGTGTGCCTATCGTGAGCGCGTGGCAGCGGCTTGCGGGACGGGTCACACTGTGTACCTTTGTGATGAACAACGGAAATCAACAGCATGTCTCAGCGGCTGATTTCTTCCAATGACGATCCCTTGGTCTGCGGCCCGAAAATGCTGATCATCACAATGCCGACCGCCATCGCGATGGCAATGAATACCGCGACCGCCAGCGCGCCGCCGGCGTTTAGCAGGTAGCCAATGGCCAAGCCAGCAAACGCGGCTGCGAGGCGGCTCCACGAGTACACGAAGCCCACTGCGCGCGCGCGTATCCGGGTCGGATACAGTTCTGCCTGGTAATTGTGGTACGCGTAGGACATCACGTTGGCGGCCAGGGTGAACACCACGCCCAGCACGATCAGGAGGACTGGGCCGCTGACCGCAGCGAACGCGAGCATGCTGAGGCCCATCACCACCAAGCCCAGCACGATCTGCAGCTTGCGCTCGATGCGGTCGGCAAACAAAACGCCGAGCAGCGGTCCGAACGGATTGGCAATGGCGATGATGAAGGAGTATTCGAGGCTGTGCGTGACGGTAACGCCGCGTGCGATCAGCAGCGTCGGCACCCACGCCGCGAAGCCGTAAAAGCCGATCACCTGGGCCATGTTGAAAACAGAGAGCATCAGCGTTCGCATGCGATACCGCGGCGAGAAGATCTCGGCGAAGCGTCCCCGCCCGGTCTCCTTGGCATCCGCGAGCGCGGGTGCCGGCAGCGGTTTGCCGGTTTCGGCGACCACCCGCTGCTCGATCGCCGTCATGATGGTCTCCGCCTCGTCCGTACGGCCCTGCAACGCCAGCCAACGCGGACTCTCTGGAATCCCCTGCGCCAGCAGCCACACCAGCACTGCGCCCGCCGAGCCGATTAGCACCACCCAGCGCCAGCCATCGATGCCGAGCGGGCTGAGCGGCACCAGCAACCATGCCAGCAGCGCGACCAGCGGCACGACGCAGAACATGATGAACTGGTTGACCGAAAACGCACGACCTCGTTCCGCGCTGGGAATCAGCTCGGAGATATAGGCATCAATGGTGACCAATTGCACCCCGAAGCCCACACCGGCAATGAAGCGCCAGACGTTGAGCATCTCGCCACTGCGCTGGAAGGCCATGATCGCGGTGCAAATCACATACCAGACTAGCGACCAGACGAACACAGGTCGCCGCCCAACGCGGTCGGCCACCTGTCCGAACAACACCACGCCTACCCACAGACCGGCGAAAGTGCAGAACACGAAGGTGCCGAAGCCGGCGACCTTGATCGCATTCAGACTCGCGAAAAAGCCGAGCGATTGTGTCGTGAACAATCCCGACTTCAGCATGCCGGGCGCCACGTAGCCAGTGAAGAACAGGTCGTAGAACTCGAAAACGCCGCCCAGCGAAATCAGTAGGACGATCTTCCAAACGGTGCGCGACGGCGGCAGTCGGTCAAGTCGTGAGGCGATCCTGGTAGCGGCAACTTCAGACACGTTGTTTATCCCTCGGTGATGGGAAGGAGCAGCGCGACTAACAACGCACTGCGTGAATAGCCATGCATGCGATGTTCTCTGGGGGCCTACTCGATCTCAAGGTCACCCGTCGCAACGGGTGGCTCAAATGATCACTACATGTACGTCTGGGTGATGTGCGGCAACCACACTCTGTTGTCTCCGTCAGTGCCGTTGGTAGGTCAGTACGACGAAAGTGTTGTCGAAGTAGACATTCGGATAGTACGGAGCAACCGCCGTATCCACTTTTTTCGCAGGATCGACCGCGCCTTGCGCGGTCACGAGGTAAACCCGATCGTGCGCGACATCCAGCGCGAGGGTGCGCGCCATCGGTCGTGTGGTGACGACCTGCTCCAGCGCATAAGTGTTGGGTCCGAGCTGGTCAATCACCACGAGGTTGGCATCGACGCCGTTGGAGGCGTAAATCGTATGGGTGCGCGGGTCGAACGCGACACCGTCATTGTCACGACCGATCGCGATCCGCGCCACGGTGGCTCCGCTCACCGCATTGAGCACCGCCAGTACGGGGTAGTTGCCACGGCAGCCGACAAAGATGCGCTGGTCTTTCGCGTCATAAGCCAGCCCGGTCGGCTCGGTGCAACCAATGACCGACCACTTGGCCGTCACGCGGTGGCTGCGCGCATCGACCCGAATCACCTGATTGCGATCGCGCTCGGCCACGAACACGTTGCCTCTGTCATCCGGTGCCGAGGCTTCGATCTTGTTGCTTGGTAGCGGCAACCGCGCCGTCACTTTGCCGGTGCGTGCGTCCATGAAGGCGACTTGCTGGCTGTCCCCCATGGTGAACAGCAGTTGCCCCGTGACCGGCTCGTAAGTGCCCGAATCGGCGTTACGCCCGAACCGGATGCGCCGGATCGTCCGGAGCGACTTCAGCTCGAACTCGGTGGTCGAGCCATCGCCATTGACGGTGTATCCGCGATCGAGCGAGGGCACCTGGATGGCCTTGTTGGCACCCTCCGAGTCGGCGATGGTCGCGATCACCTTCTGCGTCGCCACGTTGTACACGGTTACACCAGCGTGGCGGCGGCCGATGAAAAGATCACCGCGCTGCGCATCGAAGGTCAGGTAGTCCCACGCCGGCGACTTGCCCGGCAAGGTGACGGCCGAGGCCAGATGGTAGAACGCGGTCGCGGCGTGGCCTGGACGTGGCGGGGCGGCCAGCCCGAGACAGATCAGCAGCGGCGCCAAGGACCTGACGGAAGTGCGCATCGGCGGGCTCTCAGGGATGCAGCGCGAATCGCAGCACTGCGCCGCCCCTGCCATGTTCACCCGGCGATACGGCCAGGTAGATGCGGTTGAGCTGCGGCACCAGAATGCCTGACTTGGCGCCCAGCGCGCTGGTTATGCGGGGCCGAGCGGCGTACAGATCCGGTGTCACCTGCTGGAACACGCCCAGATAGCCATCGCCACCCGGCACATAGACGCGCCTCCTAGCCCTGTCGTAGAACAACGCGTCGGATGTAGCCGGTGCATCCAGCATCGCCACCGTGGTGCCCGTGTTCGTATTCAGCACGAAGAGCTTGCTGGGTTTGCGCGTACCTACGAACAGGCGGTGGTCCGCTTCATCCAGCGCCATGGTCAGATTATCGTGGGCACCTTTGAGCGGCCACAGCGCGATCACCTTGAACGTCTTCTTGTCCACCACGGCCACTTCATCATGGTCGGCGACGTTCACGAACAGCCGGTTACCGTGCTGCTCGGCCATCACCGCCTCGACGTGATCGGAGTCGAAGCGCAGCTTGTGGTAGACGTGGCCAGTGAGCGGATCGATGTCGTTGAGGAAACAATCCTGCATACCCACATCCTTGCCGCCGGTGACGATGTACAAGTGGCCGTCGGAAGGGTCGTACTCCGCGGTGTCGGCGCCGGGTGCCAACGCAATGCGACCAACGATCTGGTACGTGGTGGCATTCAATATCTTAGTCATGCCCGTGCCGCTGTCAGTAACGATCAAGCGGTTGGCCTTGGGCAGGTAGACGATTGCGTGAGGCGTCTGGAATCCGGTAATCGTGCGCTCATGCTGACCGGTACGCAGATTGAACACTTCCAGAGTCCCATGATCCTCCGCCGCCAGCCACAGCCGGTCACCCTTGAGGTCGTATCCGAAGTGGTCGAAGTCGCCGGAATACTCAGGCTTCCAGTGCGCACTGCGTCCAATCAACGTGGCAGGTGCGTGCGGGTCGGCCACGACGGGCACCGGCACGGGTTGCATCAGTTTGGCCAGAGACGGGATCTTGGCGCGCAGCTCGTCGCGGATCGCGAACGCTTTGCGCTTCAGCGCTTCCTTGTCGTCACCCGGTTTGTACGGAAACACGATACCTACTGCGCCGATTGTCTTGCCGCTGGTATCGAGCAGGCGCGTCTCCACCTCGAAGCGATTGCCGTTGACCTCGAGGTTCGGGACGCCGGTATCGACGGCGCGCATGTCGTCCGCGTCAGCCGGTTTCCCGATACGGCCGATATTCGACGCCACCACCACGTTGGCATGCTTGCCCGGCGGCATGACGTGAAGCATGAGGACCAGCAGCTTCGGATGCGCCGTGATGGTTTGATCCACCAGCTGCTGCGCATACGTCCGGGTCGGAATGTCGGGATCGAACTGGTAGGGCTGGGTCAGGTTGGCGGCGTTGGAGATTCGACGCTGAAGCTGGTCGCGCACCGCTTCGGCTTTCTTCAACAGCGTGGCCTTGTCATCGCCGGCGGTGTACGGATAGACGATGCTCAGCGCGCCGACCGTGTCGTTGGTTACGTCCTTCAGCGGCATCTCCACCTCGAAGCGGTCGCCCGCTTTGTCCACTTCCAGCACCGGCTTGCCGGTGTTGATCACGCCCATGTCGTCGGAATCGGCAGGCTTGCCGATGCGACCAATGTTCGAGGCGATGATGACGTTGACGGCCTGCTTGGGCGGCGTCACGCGCATCGCCATGATGGTGATATCCGGATGCGTGGCGAGCGTTTCGTCCACCAGATGCTGGGCGTAATTCGGTGTAGCCGTCTGAGCCAGCAACGGTGGCGCCAGCAGGGCGGTAGCTAGGAGCACTGCGCAACGAAGCATGGGTTTCGTCCTCAATGATGGATACGAATGAGCCGGACACCGGCGTGCCGCGCGGGATTGCCAAGGAGCAAGCGATCAGCGGCGGACACAGCAGCCATCGATTGACCGCCATCGCACTTGTCGGACCCGGAAGCTGCGGGGGCTACCTTACGGCAACCTCCTGACGGATATCTGTAACGATTCTTAAAATTTTTTCAGGTTGGCACGGCGAAGGGGCATGAATGTACGCGGCACGGCAGCAGCTTGGCGCGGGCCTCACCCTTGGTCGCCACGGTCACGCAGCCGCACTGCCCCCAGGTGCGGGGGCTGTCCGTCGCGCCGCAGAGCATACGGCGACCCCGCGCGATATGCGTCGCGCGTGCTTTGTGCGGCGCGTCACCGCTGCATCCGACGATGGCTTACACTCAATGCGCAGATTGTCAGCAGGCAGTGGCGCCATGAAGATTCTCATCGTTGAAGACCAACACCGTCTCGGCCGATTCCTCAAGCAAGGGCTCAGCGAATGCGCTTACACGGTGAGCTGGGTCTGCACCTGCAGAGAAGCCCGTGACGCGCTGGCTGATACCAACTACGATGTGATTGTCCTTGATCTCGGCCTGCCCGATGGCGATGGCCTGAATCTCCTCTCGGAGTGGCGTCGAGTGGGTTTCAATGAGGCGGTGCTGATCCTCAGCGCACGCGATTCAGTGGAGGATCGCATCAAGGGTCTGGACATCGGCGCCGACGATTACCTGCCCAAACCTTTTAGCTTTGACGAGCTGCTGGCCCACGTACGTTCGCTGCTGCGCCGCCAGTCGGCTGTAAAGCAAACGGTTATTAACCATCGTTGCGTGCGGCTCGACCTGCTCGGGCACACTGTCGAGCTGGAGGAGAAGGCGGTAGATCTGACCAGCCGCGAGTTCGCCCTGCTGGAGATCTTCATGCAGAACGCAGGCCGCACCCTCACTCGTTCGTACATATCCGAGCGCATCTGGCCCGGGCTGTCTGACACCAATCTGCTGGATGTCTACATGAGCCGGCTGCGCAACAAGCTGGAAGCCGGTCTGAGCGAACCTTTGTTCAAGACAGTGCGAGGAGTTGGCTACCGGCTGGTATGAAGTCGATCGGGGCGCGCATCACGTTTTGGTTCATGTTGAGCGTTGCGCTCACCTTGACTTGCTTGTTCATTGCCGGTTATCAGCTCCTTCAGAGCTCATTGACCGCTGATCTGGACTTGCTCAACGCAACCGAATTTCGACAGATCAAGGCGCGCATGGGACCGGATTACTCTTCACTAAGCCCGGCGACCATCAACGAGCGGATCCGTCAAACCACCAACTACGCTTCCGTGCTGTTTTACATCAGCATCGACTCGCCCGGGCGCGGCAACCTCTTCCGTTCCAAGAACCTGGCCGGATACGCTCTTCCGGACGTGAAGGGCAAGCGAGTGTTCAGCGGCACGCTGCCAAACATCGGCGAATTGCGCATCGCGGAGTTTCTGCTCCCACCGTTCGACGTCAGCATCGGCACGCCGATGGGTCAGATGATGCGGACTCTGAAGGCCTATGCCGAAGTCAGCCTGGCGCTGCTGCTGTGCATGATCTTGGCGAGCATGGTGATCGGGCTGGGGCTGTCCCGCGTGATGCTGCGGCCGGTGCGGCTGATCGGCGAGACGGCCAACCGCATCCGTTCGGATAACCTTGCCGAGCGCATCAGTGTCACCGGTATTGACGATGAGATGTCCGATCTCGCCCGGCTGTTGAACCAGATGTTCGACCGGCTCGAATCCTCGTTCAGCCAGGTTCGCCAGTTCAGCGCCGAGATGTCACACGAGCTCAAGACACCACTGTCGCTGGTGCGCCTGCATGCCGAGAAACTCCTAGTGGACGGCAACCTGAGCCAGGCGCAGGAAGATGCTGTGCAGGTGCAGCTGGAGGAGTTGGCTCGCATCAACCAAATGGTGGATGAATTGCTGTTTCTGTCGCGCGCCGAGGCCCAGGGTGTTCACATGGATCTGGTTGCGCAGGATCCGAGCTGTTTTTTACAGAAATTCGAACAGGACATCTGTGCCTTGGCCGAGTATGAAGGGCGATGTCTGCACTGCACGAGCCATGGCCAAGGTCTGGTAGCGTTCGACGAACGCTGGATTCGACAGGTCGTACTCAACATTGTCACCAACGCCATTCGAGCCTCGCCATCGGGCGGGCTAATTACGCTGCACTCTGAATTTGTGCCTCGATTCTGGCGGGTCAGCGTTGAAGACGAAGGGCCGGGTCTGACCGTGGAACAGTGCGAACGTGCTTTCGAACGTTTTGTGCGCTTCCGCCAAGGCGGTGAAGAGGATCGCGGTAGCGGCTTAGGCCTGGCCATTTGCCGCAGCGTCATCCAGCTGCACGACGGACGCATCCGCGCTGAGCCGCGCGCGGCGGTCAAGGGCCTGCGCGTGGTATTCGAGTTGCCCGCCACCGAAAAATAAATCCGAGCTTCTCAGCAGCCCCAACCTCTTGCGAAACGTGAAGGTGTCGCCACCGGCAGCACTCTTTGCCAAGGAGAACGAACGAGGCACGCTTCCTCCGTACGTGAACCGGCTCACGATCCGGCACGGGTGACGTGCCGGGTGCGCACTGGAGCGGCGTCGGACTTTTGTGCACCACTCCACCTTTCGGCACCACTGCATGCAGAAGGCCAGCGAGCCACTGCAAGGGCGAGCTGCCGAAATTCGGAGATACGTAACCTGAACAAATTTTTAGATGCGTGCAAGGTTGCTTACAGAATGAAACGCTAGGCTTGCCAAGCCACATCGTGTGAGGGACGGGCCATGAGCAGGATTCAGACGAGCGCATTGGTGATAGCAGTCGCTGCTGCCATGGCGGCAGGCACTGCTCACGCGATGCCGCAGCACCCCGCGACAGCATCGGCCGTACGAACGAACTCGAAATTGTCGCCCGAGTCACAGCAAGGCGCCGTCAGTCCGGTTGTCGGCCGGCAGCCACAGCCCCCGAAGAAGCGCAAGGTAAGGACGCTCAAGACCATCGTGGTCAACGGGTCATTCATTTCAAAGGCGGGGCACAGCGCACTCAGGATGAACGTGCCATCGCGAGACACGCCGTTTTCAATTTCGACGTACACCCGCAGTTTCATGAACGCGGTCGATGTGTCAAACGTGAATCAGTTGTATTCCTACATGACCGGCATCCACAGCAACGGAATCACGGCTTACGATCTCGTGCTTCGGGGGTTCTCGAGCGGCGTCAACGATCAAAATTCCATTCTCGTGAATGGGCTCCCAGGACTGGCCTCGCGTTTTGCACCACTCCCGACGTTCGGCCTTGAGCGCATCGACGTTGTACGTGGACCCGCCTCTGTCCTGAACGGGGAGGAGCAGCCCGGTGGGTTTGTCGATCTCGTCACCAAGAAGCCGCAAGCGGAGCCAGCCTACGAATTCCTCACCCGAGCAAGGACCTACGATGGCGCGGGCGTTGGGTTCACCGACAGCCCCGGCATAGAAGCGGCCGTTGATCTGACCGGTCCGATCGACACCAACAAGCGCGTGCTGTATCGCTTGGTAATGGACGATACCAACAACGACACCTTCCGCAACGCAGGATACGACCACAGCCAGTATTTCTCGCCGAGCTTGACGTGGAACATCTCGGATGCCACCAGCCTGACAGCGCAGTACACCTATCTGCGGGACCGGGACAGCTACGACACTGAATTGGTTGCCCCCGACAGCAACATCAATCTTGTTCCTTCCATTACCACGCGGTATCAGGAGCCCAGCGACTACGAGAGCGAACGTGCAAGCGTTTTGGCGCTGTTTTTCAAGCACCGGTTCGCGAACGGCTGGGTCTGGAATGTCGACACGCGAGATGTCTGGCACACCGACTTGGCACATGGCTTCGACGTAACAGAAATACTCAAGAACTTGTTGTACGTTGGTCGCCGCGCACGTGGCCAGATCAACAAGCGCGGGTATCACTACCTTGATACAAACCTCCATATACCTGCGGATCTTTTTGGCATCAGCAACAAGATAGTGGTTGGATTGACGGCCGGCAAAGACACGGCGGACGAAAACCGGACCCAATTCTACAACGCGCCAACGTCGGGCCCAGATTCGCTGAACATCAGCATTTACAATCCCATCTACGGTGCGGTGCCACCGCTGTCAGAATTGCCACTTTTTGCAAAAGGACACGCGAATCTGTTGACGCACCGCTACATCTCCACTGAGACGTACGGCGCGTACCTCGCAGACATGATTACGTTTTCGGATCACTGGAAAGTTACACTCGGTGGACGGTACGCACAAGATCATCAGGCAACTGCCGAGCTCAGGGTTCCGGACGTTCCGTTCCATAGCACCACCAACAACAAGTTCCTTCCTATGGTCGGGCTTGTTTATCAGCCTGACGACGTCCAGAGTTACTATGCAAGCTACAGTACGTCGTTTGTACCACCGTCAGCGAGTGCGATCGATATTCACGGTCGTAACAATTTTGCACCCACATTTGCCAAACAGATTGAAGTTGGTACAAAAGACTATTTCATGCACCATAGGGCATTTGTAACGCTGGCGTTGTATCAAATCGATGAACGCAATACGTTCAGTCACTTCAAATGTCCTTTCGGAACTTGCTACGAGCAGGTTGGCAGAGCACGTTCACAAGGTGCCGAGATTGAGTTTCATGCGCGACCACTTGAGAATTGGCAGCTTATTGCGGGCTATGGCTATACCAACGCAAAGATCACTGAATCAAGCAAACTGGCCCAAGTAAATAGCCGTATTCCGAACGTGCCGTATAACAGCGCGCATCTTTGGTCGCGTTATGACTTCACGCACGGACCTTTGATGGGGCTTGGGTTCGGAGTAGGCGCGATCTACAGTGGCCAGAGAAATGGATTGACGCCGACAAAGATTGGTGCTCCGATGCTCAAGCTTCCAGCATACACGCGGGTTGATGCGGCGCTTTACTACGATATTGGCCCGTACCTTATCTCGTTCAAAGTCCAGAATCTTTTTAACAAGCGCTACTTCCAGAGCGCCGGGTTCAACGGCGATATCAATCTGTTGCCCGGGGCGCCGCGCCTGTTCACCCTGTCTGTCAGGGGCTTTTTCGAATGAGGCGCGGTGGGGTGCGCGGCGTCAGGTCGCGTCAGTGCCCGGTCGGCTGGCTGGCTGCCCTAGTGCTTGGGGTCGTGGTGACCGGTACGGCCACCGCCGCGTCACCAGCAACAGTGGAGTGGCAGCTGCCAGCGGCAGTGAGCCATCCGCCACAGACAGACGCTCAGAAACTAGCCGGCAGACTTCACGGCCGACCGTTGCCGCAGCGTGAGTTCCTGCAGCCAAAGCTGGATGCCAAACTATCCACCTTTGTACCAGCGAAAGTAGTCGAGCTGAAAGGCAGGTTCGCTGTAGCGGCGTCGGATATCCTGCCCGGGCTCGTCCGGGGCTGGATCCACGCATTTCGGAAGTTCTATCCGAATGTCCAGATATCGTTCGGATCGCCGTTCGAAGGTAGCCTCGCAGCCAAGCATCTGAACCAAGGCAAGGTCGGCATTGCGTTTGTGTCGCGGGAACTGAAGCCGTCGTACGTTGCAGCTTTCACGCACAATCATGGGTATCCGCCGGTGAGTGTCCCCGTATCCGGGGGCTCGTATCGGCATTTCGGATTCCTGGATGCGGTGGTGTTTTTCGTAAACCAGAAAAATCCGATCGATCGGCTGAGCCTTGCCCAACTCGACAGCGTGCTCTCACAACCCGCCATGGGTGAACGCGGGGATGCCACGACTTGGGGCCAGCTTGGCGCCACGGGCGCATGGGCGAAACAGCCAATCCACGTGTATGGCATCAAGCCGTGGAACGGCTTCGAGGAATTCGTGCGGGAACGTGTGGTCGATGCCGGTGACGTCCGGCGTCACTGGCGGAAAGACATGCACTTCGATCCCATGGTCTTTCCGATCGCCAAGCGCGTGGCTGCGGACCCGGACGGGATCGGCTATGCGGGTCTCGCGTTCGTCGATGAACCGGTCAAGATCATATCGATTGGCCATGACGGTCACTACGTTGCGCCGACCTACGCGAACGTCGCTTCGGCTGCCTACCCGTTGAGCAGGCTTATCTATGCAAATGTGAATTTGAAGCCCGGAACCAGACTGCCAAAGGGCGAAGAGGAGTTCCTTCGCTTCATTTTGAGCAGGCAGGGGCAGCAGATCGTGCTCGACCAAGGCGTGTTTCTGCCGCTGCGCAGCTTCCAGGCAAGCCAAGCGGGAAAGTTGATTGTGCCGGGGCCGCGCGGGGCGACCCGGTGAAGCCCTGGCCGCTTGTCGCATGCTGGAAGACCGCAGCGCCAATCGTGATAGGGCTGGCGCTCGGCCTTGTGTGTACGGCTACCTATGCCGCCGATGCGCCGTTACGGCTGGTCCACCGCATGAGTGTTGCCGCTGGCGCACCGGTCACGGCTGTCGCGTTCGGATCCAAGGCATCCGGGATCTACGTTGCGGCCGGGAACAAGCTGGTTCGCTACGACATAGCGAGCGCAAAATCAACGGGTAAGTTGGATATGCCGGGCAAGGTCGTGGCTGTCGCCACCGACCCGAGCCAGTCAATAGGCTTTGCAGCACTGCAAGCCCCAGCGGAGTTGGTCACGTTCTCTCTGCGGCCCCTCGCGATCAAACGTGTTCAGAACCTCAACGGTGGGACTCCGTCTGCGCTGCTATATGCCCCCGCGGCTCACGCAGTAGTTGTCGAGAGTCGCGCAGCATCCACGTTGACCGGAATCGAGATCACTGGCGGACAACGAATCCGGATGCTGCACCTGACCGGAAGCCTCGGCCAGATGGCGAGCAACGCGCGCGGAACGTTGTATGTCGACAACTCGAGTCACGGTGCGATCGACGCCGTCGACATCGCCAGTATGGCTAACTTGGGTGCGATTCCCGTCCGCGGCTGCAAGGCGCCAACCGGGTTGGCCATGGATCAGGTGGGGCGGCGCTTGTTCGTCAGTTGCAGAGACGGCATGCGTTCGATCGTGGATGCTGATTTGGGATTTACTTTCGAAGAGCTGCCGTCAAGCGCACGCGGTGCGGGGGAAATGGTTTTTTCCTTTCATCCGTTTGGTCCGAAAGGCCCCAAAGGCCTCGCTGTCAGTGTGGGCAGCAACGGTCGAGTGGCTTTCATCGAGATGGCTTCGTTTGTGAAATACCGCGCGGATGGAAACCTGACGCTACCGGGCGCGTGCGAGGCGATGGCATTTGATCCAAACACCCATCAACTGTGGCTCGCGCTGGAGCATGGAGCTTCTGCACCCGCTGCCACTGGCACGCGGGTCGAACTTTGGACCTTAGCCCCGACTGTAGGGACCTCGCCGTGAACCTGCGCGTCCGGCTGGCGGGTCTTGCGTGCGGCATGCTGCTCGTAGCCGCCGCAGCGATACCGGCAGCGCAAGCGAAGATGCTGCCGTGGTCGGTTCTTCGGGGCAAGGTGGTGTTGTTCGTGACGGGTCATACGCCAGCAGGTATACCCAACGACGATTCTCGGGTGGCCAAACACCTTGCCAGTCTCGGTCTGACGGTCAAGCAGGTGGGTGATACGGTCCCCGTGAGCGCGACGCGCGGGTCCGACCTGATCGTCATCTCATCAACTGCGAACGCGCACATTCTGGGTGACAAGTTTGCGGATTCGAAGGTCCCCATTTTCACATGGGATACGTTTGATTACCCCAACCTCGGCATGACCGGACCGGTACTGCACAAGGATTTCGGTGTTATCAACCCGCGGCAGGATTATGCCGACAGCTTCATGATCCTGTATGGGTATCTGGCGAACATTACGTCCGACATCAGCCGTTCCCTGCACGTCCTGCACCCGCACATGTTCGGAACCTTGTACCTCGAACCCGGCACTGCGGGTTGGGGTCGTCCCGGACCTGGGGGAACGGTGATCACGGACTTCGACGGCAACCCGCATGAGGCAGGCGTGTTTACCTACGAGCGCGGCGCCAGTCTTGCCGATGGACAAGTCGCGAGAGCCAAGCGGGTCGGGTTCTACTTGGCCAACGGCAATTTTCATCTGTTGACCGCAGTGTACGGGCCCGCAGCCAAGGATCCGCATTTGCGTAAATGGGCCATTGGCCTGAAGCTGTTTGACACCGCATTGCGTTGGGCGCTGAGCCCGTCCGCGCCGATCCCGCGCTATGATCCAGCCGCGTTGAGGGCGCGCCTGCGCCAGGCGGCAGCGGGCAAGAAAATTCTCTTCGTGGAGCGCGTTCACGGGGGGGAAGGCCGCAAGGCGGACGCCCAGATGGTTTCCTATCTTCGCGGCCTGGGCTTTGGCGTGGACATTGCGGACCAGATGGATCCGCAGACGCGCGCCCATGGCAAGAACCTGGTGATCATTTCTTCGACCTGCTCCAAATACAAACTTGCGGGCAAATACGCCGACGCGCCGGTCCCGGTACTGGCGCTGGAAGGGTTGGATGCCGATGCCCTGCACTTGGTTGGGCGCCATCGCTACGTCGACTACGGCGAGTACGGCGAGGAGCGCGAAAGTGATGATCCGCCCGACGATTTTCTCGACATCGTCGGTTCCTGGAGCCCCATGGCAGCCGGATTGCCGGCCGGCTTGGTCCAGTTCGCGCAGCACCCCAGCGTGGTCAAATGGGCCAGCCCGGGTCCGAACGCCATCGTCATCGCAACGCTGCCGAATGCACCCTCCCAAAGTGCGATATTCGGGTATCCAAAGGGTGCGCCGATGGTAGACGGCTTCATCGCCCCGGCTCGACGTGCGTTGATGGGCTTGGACAATCCGACCTTCAGCTATCTCACACCACAGGGCAAGGCCTTGTTCGATGCCATCGTGTTATGGTCGATTTCGGGGTCATGATCACCGGGCAGTCCGGGATCGGTCGCACGGCACGTTGCTGGGATTCAGAACCGGAATGTTCGCCGCCCTGCCATGCTGTATGCGCTCGGCCGCTACGGGGCTGCTGATACTCGGACTGCTATGGTTTTCGGGCCACTCCTTGGCTACGACGCCGACAACGCGTCCGTCCACGGGCAGCGGCCTCGCGGATCGATCGGACCTGCGGTGTTCGGGTGCGCTTACCATGCGGGCGCTGCTGGTACGCTGGGCAAACGCGATGCGCGTGCTCGATCCTCGCTTCGTGGTGCAGGTTCCCGACACCACACGCTTTTCCGCCGGAGGCGTGGCGGCAGCCCTCGTGGGAAAGGCAAATTGCATCAGTTTCGCGCGCGAACCGTTCCCCTCGGAGATCGTGGCGTTCAAGCGGATCGGACACCCGCTGATCGTCATACCGGTGGCGCGGGGCAGTTTTGCGACGCCGCATGGGACGTTCGCGTTGGCGATTTACGTGAACCGCGCCAACTCCATCCACGGACTGACGTTGCTGCAACTGGAGAAGATCTTCGCGGCGGGTGCGTCGCGCCCTTCCGCGGACCGCCTGACTTGGGGTCAACTTGGTCTTGGCGGACGCTGGGCCACACGCCCAGTACACGTCTACGGGATGGAGCCCAAACGCGCGTCGGGCAACCCGCCTGGCATCGTGAATTACTTGGATCTGCATGTCCTGCACGGACGCCATTGGCGCAGCAACCTGCGGATCGAGCGCGATTCGCCCCATCGGAGCGCACTGGCGGCCATCGTTCAGGCCGTCGGTCATGATCCGGACGGCATCAGCTACAGTGGCTTCGGGTATGGCACTGCGGCCGTGCGCGCGGTACCGATCGCCAGGATCCGCGGCGTGCCCTACGTCACAGGCTCGGCCGCTGCCGTTGCTACCGGTGAGTACGCGCTGGAGCGCGAAATCTACCTGGGCTTTCCCGCGACCGCCGCAGGCACCCTCTCGGCGCCTGCGTGTCGCGTTCTGACCTACATACTCGGTCAGGCCGGGCAAGCACAGATCGCCGGCGGCCCCATGCGATTCATGGCGCTTACCAGCGTGCAGCGCGGAGTGGCAGATGGACAGTTGCGCCACGCGTGCCGGACGCATATACGAACGGGCACCGGTGCGCAACGGTCGACGCGGCCGGCCTACTTCACCTCAACGGGTGCGATCCGGATCGTGGGCTACAACGACATGCGTTGGATGCTCGAAGCGCTCGACCACCGCTTTACGCGATTGTTTCCGGGCACGCACTTCAAGTTGATTCTTCCTGGCACGCGAAGCGCGCCGGCTGCGCTGGCCGATGGCACCAGCTTGTTCGCGCCCATGGGCGCCACATTTTCGAAGTCCGAGT
Organism: Rhodanobacteraceae bacterium; assembly: GCA_004299555.1. Lineage (GTDB taxonomy): Bacteria > Pseudomonadota > Gammaproteobacteria > Xanthomonadales > Rhodanobacteraceae > 66-474. The sequence goes on along the minus strand of SCQU01000017.1, from coordinate 62,109 downwards.
TATCCGCTTACCGGCGCCAAACCGGTAGTGACCCATTGCGATTTGCGGTCGCGCACGCAGCGCTCGACCCCCGCGCAAAATCATCTCCGCTTGCGATCTTCGTCAACCGTGCAAATCCGCTGCGTACCATCGACATGCGGGCGCTGCGCTTGGTATTCACGAGTTCCGGTCCGATCACCTGGTCGCAACTGGGACTCAGAGGCGCGTGGGCGGCACTTGCCATCGCTCCGTGCGGCTTGGCAGCGGACACCGCGCTGGGGCGGTTCATGCGCACCCAGCTATTGGGTAAACGGCATTACGCGCCGGGTTACCTTGGTTTTCCCGAATCCCGCGCAGTACTCCGGCATGTCGCGTCCGATCGCGGTGCGCTGTGCTTCGCCGATCTAAACCAGGCGAACAGCCACGTGCGCGTACTCGGCATCCGTCTCGCAGGAGGCTACGTCACAACGGGTTCCCGACAGGACATCGTCTCCGGTGGGTACCCGCTCGATCGCTACCTCTATATCTACGTACACGCGTCAGATCACCAAGGCAACCGGCTGGTCTGCCGGTACTTGCGCATGGTGCTTTCCAATGCAGGACAACAGATCATTGGTCGAGCGCATCCTGGTTATCTACCGTTGAGTCAGCGGCAGCGTACGGGCGAACGCAAGCGGTTGAGCCGGCTTCTTTGTAGCGCACATGCTGCGCCGGAAGCCGGCGCGAATGAAGTGGTTCCGCGCATTCGGACGGCGGGATAAGCGGATAGGCGAACGAGTTTGGCCCGCTCCCAAATTGCCGTACCAAGGGTTCAAGGTTACGTCCGCTATGGAGGAGCCTTTTTGACCGTCTGACCGTCCGCAGGCCGACTCCTGCCCAAGCGCAATCGCAGACCCGGTCATTGGAAGGGTTCAGCACCGGCACGTTGGTCAGCAATTACCGGAACGGATGGTCAACTGCACGCGCATACCGCGCAACGTTCGAGCTACCTCGACACGTTGCGCGGCGTCCAATCTATCCGGCAGATCATTGTCCCTCACGGGTGCCTCACCGCGAGCGATCCTGGTCTTTCAATTTGGGTTCCTGGACTTCGTGCTTCTCCTCACTGGGCTGGATCTTTGGCAACTCGCGGCCGGTATGGAGCGCGATCGCGGTGTTGTCGCGGAACCGGTTGATGAAGTTGGCGGCCGCTTTCTTGGAGTCGATGTTGGCATCCGCAAATGCCTTGGCTGCCGCCTCGCCAGCGAAGGCTTGTTTGAGTTGTGGGTACTGCTTGATCGCCGCGTTGCGCTGCGGGTTGGTTTCAGCTTCAAGGTACGCCTGCACCATCGGGTTCGACTCGGCGGCCTTGCGTTCCGCACGCCGCTGCAGGATGTCCGCATCCTGTTCGGTGGGGGTATGGCCCCGCACTGGCATGCCACGCGAGGCGGCTTCGATGTAGATGGCTTGCCGGAAGCGATCATCACCCGTGACTTCCAGTTCCTTCCAGCCGCGTGCCTGCGCGGTTTCCACCAAGGTCCGTTCGGTGAAGCGGCTCACCGGGCGATACGCGTGCATCCGGTTGCCCCGATCGACGAACTCGATCTTGTCCGGAATGTAGGCGGAACGGAATGAATTGCCGTCCTGGTGGTAGTGCTGCGGCACATACTCGGGAAACGTTCTGTCCGGCTTGCCTTCGACGTGGTCCACGCGCCGGATTTCATTGAGCTGGCGTTTGCCGCTGGCGCCGCCGTCGGGGCTGGAGCCGGCCGGGGGAGGGGATTGCGTGGTGTCAGTGCTCATAGTGAACTCCTTTGAGAGTTGGAAAGGTGCTGCTGCGGCCGAGAGCGTGGCCGCGTGGTTACTTGGTCAGCGAAGCATAAAACCTGTCGGCGAGGTCTTCGGCTTCATCTTCACTGATCGGACCTTTGGGAATCTCCACGTCCGAGAAGTCGAGTTTGAAGTGGGAGAAGGGCTTTTCATAGAGAGCTTCGACCTCGCCGGCTTCACCGCTGTCATGATCTGCGACCATGATAGGCGCGGCAGTGGAAAGCGTGGCCAAGGGCACTTCCGGTGCGGCGAGCGGTCGTCCCTTGAACTCCGGGTCTTGGTACCAGCGAATCTTGTCGGCGTGGATCGGCTTGACGCCTTTCGCGAAGATGATGGCTTCTTCGGTACCCAGCTCGCGCAGTTCTTGTGGGAGCATCAAGGCGCGCTGCTGGTCCGAAGTGCTGGACGACGCGCCACCCTTGCCGCCGGACAGGCTGTGCGGGCGCGATATCGACCTGGCCTTGTATGTGTAGTTGCCAAGCTCACGCGCGATGTCCGTTGCCGCATCCACCGTTGCCGGCGTGTAGGTGATCCGAACGTGGTGGTTCTCGAAAAACGTCCTGGCGGCTTCGTCGCCGTAGATCTCGCGCACCTGACTGGGTGACTGGAAGATCGGCAGCAACCGCACCCCGTACCCACGCAGGAACGCGACGCCATCGACGAGCAGCGGCATCTTGCCGAGCGATTTGAACTCATCGAGCAGGAGCAGCAGCTGATATTTGAGGGTCTTGTCATGCTCGGGCAGCACCCGGGTGTTGAGATCGACCACCTGCTGAAAAAACAGGTTCAGGAGCGGCGCGAGCCGCCCGAGGTTGTCCGGGCTGATGCCGATGTAAATGCTCATCCGCGTGCGGCGAAGCTGCTCCAGATCGAAATCGTTGGCCGCCGTCGCGGCATCCAGGATCGGGTTCAGGAACAGCTCGAAACGGGACGTGAAGGTCTTGCGAATCGACGTGCGGGTGTTGTCCGAGGTGTTGAGATAGTCGCTGATCGCGTGCACGCAGGTGGTCGAGTAAGGGTTGCCCGCAGCCTGGGCTTGCTTGAACGCCGCCTCGAACCGCTTTTCGCTTGACGCGTACATCTCGCGGGCAACCTGCCCGAGCGACACCGTGGCGCCGGGCGTTTCGAGCAGGTACAGCACTAGCCCTAAGAACAGCGAACGGCAGGACGCCGACCACATGGGATCGACGTTGGAAATGTCGGGGAACAGCATGTGGCCGATCTTCTGGATGTCGTCCACCCGCAGCGCGGGATCCTGCCGCACGTAGGCGAGGGGATTCCAGCGATGCGTGCGCCGGTGTGGCGAGCCCGGGTCGAACAGAAAAACGTTGTGACCGTGCCTGGCCCGAAATCCGGCGGTGTGCTGCCAGTTCTCGCCCTTGATGTCGAGCACGATTACGGAATGGTTCCAGTGCAGGAGGTTCGGGATCACAATGCCCACGCCCTTGCCGCTGGCCGTGGGCGCGGCCAGCATCACGTGCGGGTAGTCGGCAAGGCCCGCCGTCAGGAACTTCCGCCCGATCCGGCCGATGATGATCCCGTCGCCTACTTTGTTTTCCAGCAATCCCGCGCGGCGTACTTCGCGCATGCGGGCAAAGCGGGCTTCGCCATGCAGCGAACGTCTGCGCGGCAGGAAAAAGAGCGCAAATGGGGCAAGGCAGATCACCGTTGCGACAGCGGCCGAAAGAATGAGCGGCGGACGCATGGCGGGCTGCTCGGCATACTCGTGCCAGTAATCGACCCAGGCGAGGAGCGGCAGCGCCGGCATGTGAAACCGAAACCACAGGAAGCCGACCACATGCCCGGATACGAACAGCCAGAGCGGCACCAGCAACAGCAGAAAGAGCATCAGAACCAGCGCCTTGATCCAAATGGGGGAACCTCGATTCGCCATCAGCGCACCCCGCGCAGCGTGCGCTTGCGCTTCGGGTCGTAGTAGATCCCGGTCACCCGTCGCACGCCGTCTACCTTGCGGAACTGGATTACCACGTCCACCAGCATGAACAGGAGTTGCTTGATGTCGTCGCGCGACAAGTGCGCGCCGCCCGCGGATTCCTTCACCAGCAGCATGAGCTGTTCGATGGCAAGCTCAGGGGTGGTCGCGTGGACCGAGGTGATCGAACCCGGGTGACCGCTGTTGACGTTCCGCAGGTAGTAAAACGCTTCATCCGACCGCAGCTCGGCCAGCAGCACGCGATCGGGCTTGAGACGCAGGCAGCATTCCAGGAGCTGTTTCGGCGTCGCCTTCGACACGCCCTGGCCGTCTTTCGAGTAATACAGCCGGACGTGGTTGGACTGTTTGACAATATCGAGTTCGGGTGTGTCCTCGATCGTGATAAGCCGCTCGTCGGCTGGAATCAGATCGACCAAGGTTTTCATGATCGTGGTTTTGCCCGAGCCCGTAGCGCCCGACACGATGATGTTCTGACGCGAACGGACCGCGAGCGTCAGGAACTCGCGGATGCGCCGCTCGGCCAGCAGCGCAAGGAGTTGGGTTTCAAGCGCGTCGTCGCCGTGATCAGCCAGCTTCACTTCATCGAAGCTGCCGCCCTTTTCGTAGTCTTCGAGGGAGAGCCGCAGCCTGGAGGGCTTGCGGATGGTGAGGCTGACACAGCCGGAAGTCGTTGCCGGGGGAATCACTACTTGCACGCGTTCGCCGGACGGCAATGCCGCCGAGCAGAGCGGAGTGGTTTCATCGATCTTCTGATTGGTCGACGTCGCAATGAGCTTGGCGAGCTGCCGCAGATCCTCGTAGCCCAGGCCCTCGATGCGGTGCTTGCGCCAGCCATCCTCGGCTTCGGTCCATGCTTCGTAAGGACGGTTGACGCAAACTTCCGTCACCGCGCCATCGAGCAGATGTCGCAAAGGCGCGATGAACGTCGTCAGCGCCGTGAAGGCGCTGTGATCGAGCACCGCATCAATCGGCGTGACGTTGGACGGGACGAAGGCCATAGACATTCCCGAAATAGAGGTCGCGGGCGACGAAGATGCCGATGTGCCCGCCCTGGTTCTTGTAGAGCGTGGGCGGGATGTGGATAGAGTTTTCCGCCATGATCGAGGCGAGGTTGTTCATCTCGCCCGTGGTGGTATTGAAGTTCAGGGTCGTGCCTTGGCTTTTCTTGGCGATCTCGTAGTTCGTCAGATCATTCACGACGGACACCAGGAGTGCCGCGCCGAACCTTGCGGTGAAATGATTGTTGATCCGGCCGTTCATGCCCGAACGTCCCAACGGATCGGTGGTGGGCGAGGCGAGATGGATGATCACGCCATCCGGGGTCTCGACGCGGGTCCAGACCACGAAGATCCGCTGCTGGCCTTGGCGCAGCTGGCCCGATTGATACTGCCCCACGAGCCGGCTACCGCGTGGCAGCAACAACACGCGCCCATCGGTTGAATACACGTTGCGCGGCAGCATGCAACGCGTCATACCGGGCTGTTCGGAATCCAGTGCGGTTTCGAGCACGCAGTCGATGAAGGTTCCCTGGGTGATCGTGAGATCCGGGTTTTCGAGTGTGGTCGCAGCCACGCTCGTTGCGCGCGTGGCCTGCAAGGCGTTGCCGAGCGAGCCATAGCTGTTATCCGCTGCGGCACGACCGGTCGACTCCGGGCCATTGCCAGCACTGGACATGCCACCGCCGGCGGCACTCATCGCCAGCAGCGGCGAGCGTTGGCGCCGGGCGGCGAGATCCGCGGCAGCCTGTTGTTCGGGCGTCAACGGGCGCGTACTGTTCGGCGCGGCGGGTGGAGCGGGGGGTGCCGACGCGATTGCCGACGCCGGTGGGGGCGCAGGCTTGGTAAGGGTGTCGAAAGCCTGCTGTGTCAGCGACGGGATCGAGCGGGCGTCGCCTTTCACGACAGGCTTTTCATGATGCTTACCCGCAAGTTGCCCGATCGCAATCCGTGCAATCAGGAACAGCACCAACAACACCGCCACGAGCATCAAAAAGGCTACCAGCGGCTTGTTGCCCTTGCCCCTGCGCCCGACTTGCGGAATGCCGCGTTCCTCGTGGGCCGGCTCGATGGATTCGCCGCCGGTCAACGTCGCATCACTATCGTTCGTCTGCATGTTCAGTGCCCCGAATGATCAGGAGAAGAGCCGGGCGTGGCCTGCAAGACGGCCGGGCCTTGCTGACCGGCTGTAGCTCCCGGAGTCCCGAACATGGGCAGCATGAATGGCGAAGCTTGCGGCTTGGGCGGCGCGGCAGGGGGCAGGGTGTGGGTGGGCGCGGATTGCACCGGCGCCGATGACTTCAACACACGTTCCACATCGGGCGAGGTGGTGCCGGTCGGCGTATAGACCCCGTAGGGGTTGTAGGCCCGGTTCTCGACGCAGCCCACGGTGTTGCCGCGACGCAGGACGAATTTGCGCGCCGTGCCGAACACCACGAACTGATCGCCGCGCATTTGGCCGTTGGTGAGGCTTTCCTGGCCATCCTGGTCAACGTAATAGATCGCCGGTACCTGCATCGCTGCCGGGAATGTGAAGTACGTGAACCGGCCGTCGTCGTACACCTGGGTCGGCCGGATCGTGTGGGGGCCGCACCCGTAGTAATCCCAATTCCGGGGTTGGTCGTTCACATCGAGCGCAGCTTGGACCTTCACCGCGTTGGCAGCGGCAGCACTCCGCGCCGCCTGCGCGTGCGGATACTTGAAACGCACCAGGTAGTAGAAATCCTTCCTGGGTTCCGAGCGCGCCGGATCGCCGATCAAGGCGAATTGGTACACCCGCTTGTTGGTGATCACGGTCATGTTCGTGGTCGCGTGCGGCTCGCGTGGCTTCACGAAGATATGGTTTTCAACGGGAGCCACCGCCCAGGCGAGCGAGTCGCCGAGCGCCACACTGATGATCGACTCGCCCGGTGCGAACTCGATGTCCGTGGAATAGCCGAAGTGACCGACAACCCGCACCACATTGGCCGCGTTGAAATCGACGGTTTTGATGCGGGCGTCGTAAGGGCCCGCGACCGGCAACGACTCCGCATGGGCTGCCGGCACCGCCGACGCCAGCAGGCAAATTGCAAGGCCGAGGAATCTGGTTTTCACTTGGCACCCCGCGTGGACGAGTCGGCGACGGGTGCGGTCGGCACCACGACAGGGTCGATCCGAAATTCGGTCACCTGAAAACCGACCGGGTTGATCAAACGCGAGCGCTCATCGACCGGCGGGTTCAAGTACCGATAGACCACGGTCGCGAGCCATTCGGAATCAGCCGGCGTGTCGTCTTCGCTGTTCAGTTCGTGGCGCATAAAGCGAACCTGCGCCATCCCGTGATTGTTCAAGAACGCGATGGACTCCACGCTCACCCATACGCGTCCGTGATTGCCGTATACGGCCGTCGGAGACTTCGAGTTCTTGGGGTTGATCGCCGCGAACTGAGCAGCCGCGATCGATTTCTCCGACAGCATCGAGCAGGCTTGCCAGTCCGTGTAGGCCGTCGCCCACGAATAGTCCTCGCAGTAGTGCAGGTAGCGGGCCAGGAAATATTTGTCGATCGCCTCGTTGAACGTGACGGTGCGTTCATCGAGCTGCGTCACGATATCCGTGGCGCCGGTGTTCCTGTCCACCCTGACCACGAACGGCTCGACCGTCTTGAGGGGCGTCAGGAGCACCACGGCAAGCACCCCGCAGATCGCAAGAAAGACACCAATCCCGGCAATCCACCACGCGCGCCGCTCGCTGCAGCGGGCGCGCAGGATTTCGTCAACTTCCCAGGCTTTGGCGACGTCGAGATAGGCACGTGTGTTCGTGTCGGCAGGCGCATGCATCAGCGTATGTCCTTTGCTTTCGCCGCTGTTACCGTTGGATAGTGGTCGGGCGTGTTGATGGGTGTGTAGGGACCATGGCACTTGGGCGGAACCTTCGCTTCCTGGGGAGGATTCGATGCGCACGCGGTCAGGGAGAGAACCGCCAGCACGCAGAACACTTTCATCGTGAGATTCACGTCAAGATCCTTTCGATGCGGAGTTCGAGCCCTGCCAGACCCGCCGAGCGAGCTTGTAGGGAACGCTTGCGGGCAGCGCGAGAGTCTGTCCGATCGCCTTGTGCTGGCGAGCTGCTTCACGCCCCGACCCTTCCGTTCCGATCGGCGTACGCGAATGCCCGGTCAACGCGACGCGGCCCCCACTCGATCCGGCGGAAGCGAGTCGGCCTCCCACCCCTGCGGCACCAAGCGCCACGCCGGCGCCCAGGGCTGCGGCCATGTGCTTGACTTGCAGAAGCACCATCACCACGGCCACCACCATCCCGACCAATTTCAGGCAATTCATGAGAACGTCGGGTGCGGTAGGGTCTGATCCGATGATGCCGAGATAGTCGTCAAACACCGTGAACACCAAGGCAATCGTGCAACTGATCAATAAAAACGTGACCATGAAGTTCACTACATGACCCAGCCACGTCTCGAAGAATCTTTGCGTTTGCTGGAACAAAGCAAAAAGGATGAACAGCGGTCCCACCGCCAGAAGCACCGCAAGTGCAAGGTAGGTGATGAACACAATTCCTGCAGCGATCGCCACAACCACTGCGGTGGCCGTGTCGACCAACACTGCAACCAGATACATGCCCATGTGTTTCAAACCTGCTGCGTCCCATGCTTTCCCGCCGATGCAAAACCCCGCAGATGCGGCTTGGTCCAAAGAACTTGCCAAGGCTGTCTCTCCGGGATCAGGTGTGTAGCCGCACTCATTGGAGACGCCAGGCATGGCGTTGGCGATCCGGCTTGAAAGCAAGGCTGGCGTGGTAAACGCAACATTTGCGACTTGCCCTTGGTAGATTCCTGCCGTAAGCGCGAACATCACGATGACCGATATGCGGATGACCCGCTTCGCGCCGTCGGTAAAAGGTTCGACAATCTGGCCGCTGGCGATTCCCGCGCCCCACAGCAGGACATAGATAATCAAGAGCGACCCGGCTATCGGGCCGATGATTCCGATCATCGCCGCAGAGCTGTGGTTCGCGTACTGCTGCGCCGTGTGCAGGGTGTCGTCCAGCAGGAAGCCCGCAATGTGGGTACCGGTGGCCATGGTTTAGCTCGCCGATTACTTCAGTGGACACGCGACGCTCGGATGTTGCTCAACGAACGCTGCCCATTGAGGACCATCACGATCGCCGCGCGCCGAGGCGTCACCACAAACCTTCGCCTTGTAAACGGCGTCGCACCACGCATTGTCTGCAAGGTTGTCGCCGGCCTCGGCACACATCATTTGCGCGTGCTTGAACGCTGGATAGTTCGGATCGTTCACATAGCGCTCCGGATTGCCTACCCTGTATGAAATAAGGCTGTGGTAATCCACCGCTGCCGTCTGCCCCTCAGGCGCGGTTGAAACGCTGCCGGTGCCGCCCTGCTTGCCGGGCTTGGAGCATCCGGCAAGCGCGAGCGCGGCGATACAGAAGACGGTTGCAGTCGCGATGCGCATGATCACCTCTCTCAATAAGATGTGTGGTAGAGCTGGTACTGCTGCTGCTGTTGCTGTTGTGTCTGGATCTTCTGCTGCTGATCGATCATTCCGTTCATCGCCTGCAGTCGAATCAGCTCGTTGAGCAGCTGCGCGTTCTCGGCTTCCAGACGCGCCTGAATCTCTGCGATCCCCTTGAGGTCCGTGGTGTTGTTGATCTGCTGCATGAGCTGCTGGATGGACTGGAAGCGCGCTCCCGATTCGTCATACATCTGCGCATTCAAGGCTTGACCCGTGGCACTTTGATTCATGTTGTTTGAAAGTGCCGTCGTGACCATGCTGCCGACGTTCTTGAAGTAGGGCTGCTGCAGTTCACTGGCTTCCTGGCTGATCTGGTTGGCGAGCTGGCCGACGTGCCCGCCGTTTTGCATCGCCTGCAAGGTCTGCTGCCAGTTGGTAGGGATGTTCTGCGTGTAGTTCTCGTTGTCGATCATCCCGAGGCCGCGGCTGCCAGTGATCGACTTGTATTGGGTTTGCAGTTGCGCGTAGGTCTGTTGAAGCTGTTGCAGCTGCGACTGCATCTGCTGGACCATCTGGACGTACTTCGCGATGTCCTGGGCGTGGTTCAGCATGTTGCTTTGAATCTCCGCTGGATCGATCACTACCCATTGGGCCTGGGCGGTTGCACCCACGCCGGCGAGTGATGCGGTCAGTGCGATCGCAAGAAGGCTTTTCCTGATGTTCATGAGCGTCCTCTCCGCAGTTGCTGAAAAAGGGGCAGCCAGGCTTCGGGTTCCTCGCCGGCCTGCGCGATCGCGCGCTGGGCCAGTTCCACCGTGGCCGCCGTGCCGGACAGGACGGCCAGTTCGTCATCGAAGCCACGCAGGTTGAGTTCGCACACGGCCGCGTTCGCGCCTTGCTTGAACAGGAATCCGCGCAGGTTTTGCTCCACCATGTCATGCCGGATCAGTTGGTACTCGCGCTCGGTCAGCTTGAAACCGTCGATGTAATCCTCGCGAGTCGCCTTGGGGTTCGGCAGGTACAGTTGTGTCACCAACTGGTCGATGAGCTGGCGGCTGTACTGGCTGCGCAGCACGTCGGCCGGGCTTTGCGTACCGAACAACGCGAACGCGTTGCGCTTGCGGTAGGTCTTGACGGCATCGAGGGCCTTTTCCTCGAAGTAGGGGTCCGCCAGCATCTTCCAGAACTCATCCATGTTGAGGATGAAGCGACGGCCGTCGATCAACTGATCCATGCGGTGAAACAGGTACATCACCGTCGGCGTCAGAATCTCGTCGTTGTCCAGGAACTCCGTGGTGTCGTAGCCGTAGTAGCGGGTGCCGTCGAAGGCAATCGTGTCCTGCTCGTTGTCGAACACCCAACCCAAGGCCCCGCCCTGGCACCACTTCCGGAAACGCGCATACACACCGCTCGGATCGGTAGGGTCGTAGAACTGCAGCAACGTCGAGAAACGACGCTGCTCCCACGGCAGCCGGTACAGGCCTGCCACCGACTCGGCAATCTCGCGTTCCTGCATCGGCGAAAGTTCGCTTTCGATGCACTTCCTGACGAGCTGTTCCAGATGCGTTCGGTTCGCTGCGGTATCCGGCATCGCGCAGGGGTTGAAGCCGGTCGGCTCGCCGTTCCTGAGGCTCGAGTACTTGCCGCCCATCGCCCGGATGAAGATTTCCTGGCCGTGGTCCTTGTCGAAAGTGAACACGGTCGGGCGGTACTTCTCGCACTGCGCGAGCATGAAGGTCTGGATCACCGTCTTGCCCGAACCGGTGGGCCCGAGCAGGAGCGTGTGGCCGGGCACGCGATCATCGACGTCCTTTTCATCGACGCCCTTGCGGCTCGATGGCGGAATATGAAAGTTGAAATAGAAGGGCGTGCCGCTGACGGTTTTGAGGAGGGTCACCGCCGGCCCCCACTGGTTGCCCAGCATCCGCCCGTGCGGATAGTTGTGGAAGGATGAGAACCCGATGAAATTGCGCGAGCTGATCGGGGCGGGCCGCGGCCGTTCCTTCCAGTTGCCGGGAAGCTGCGCCAGAAAGGCGGCTTCCAGGCACACGTCCTCGCGCACGACCACGAAGCCGGTCTCGGCGAGCGAGGATCGCGCGATCGCGATCCGGTCATTGAGTTCGCGCGTGTTCGCCGCGCGCACCGCGAGGCTCAAATGATGCTCGCCGAACGCGACCCGGTTCGCCGCAAGGTCATCGAGCGCGGCGCTGATGCCCTCGACCTGGCTCCTGCTTGCATCCTCGGCATTGATCAAGAGGCGCTGCTGCTTGGCGAGCGCCGCTTGCGCTTTTGTTTTCGCAATCAACGAAAACGACTGGGTGAGCACGAACGGGAAGGGCAGGGACAGGAGCACGTTCAGATGCCCCGGCTCCGTTGTTTCGGTGAGGTATTCGTTGACCGCGAGGAGCGCGCCCACCTGCGTGCGTTCCGGTTGCCGACACTCGAACTGTTCGTGTCCGAAGGAGAGGCGCGACCAGGGCAGGCAGTAGCTCACGCGGCCTTTGGGCAGTGCGATCCGCGACCAGGCGCCGTTCACGAGATAAGCCAGGAACTCCAGGGTCTCGGAGAACACCGCGCCGTTGTGCTCGTAAGTCCCGAGCCGGCGCGGGCCGTGCCGCGCAAGGCCGGCCATCACCGTTGCGGCCAGATCGTCGATCCGCTCGTTGTCCTCGTCGATCTTCTCGAAGAGGCTCTGCACCGTCTTCTTCTTGCCGCGCGACAGAAACTTCAGCGCCTTGGGTTCGCCGCGGACCAGCAGCGAGAGGTAATGCGTGTTGACCATCATTTGCGTGCCGGTCAGGCTCGCCTTGTAACGCTCGTTGAGGCGCCCCGCGAAATCATCGTCGAACACGCCAGGCGGATATTGCGTGCGCGGCTCCCGGATCATATGCACCCAGAGCGCCACGTCGCCGCCGGCGATGTTCCGCAACAGCCCGCACAGGGAATCGTGCCAGGCCTGCAGGTCTTCATCGTCGGCGGCTTCGTGCGCGACGCCGCCGATCTTGAAGCAGGTCAATACCGCGCCACCCGCGCAACGGAGGTTGTGCGGCGAGACCATCGCCGTGTAGGGGATGCGTTTGGGCAAATCCTGCTCCGCGCCCGCGATCCGCTGTGTCTGCATGTGCGCGGCCATCATCTTTTCCTGTGCGGCAGGGGAGAGTACGAACTGCTTTTCCAGAATCCGCGCGTCCGGTGGGTGCCACGGGTCGAGAGCATCAACGCCCAATAGCGGAACGAACGTGGATCCTTCATGCAGATCAGGCGGGCGATGCCGTACAAAACCACGCCCACGCCGATCACGCACAGCCGGATGAGGATGGGCGCCTGAAACATGGCGCTGACCAGAAACACGATCGCCGTCACGCCGCCGATCGCGAGCAGGGCCTCGATCGGCAAGCCGAGCACGGTTGCCGGTCGAGTCAGCCCCCCAAACAACCGATCGCCTTCCGGGGCGGCCATGATTTTCAGCAGGTTCCGGTCAGGCCGGACAGCGCCTGCACCAGCGCGACCGCGAGACCGGCCACGATGCAGCCGACCAGGATGCGCCCGACCACGGCCCACTCCAGACGGCCGAACGATGCAGCGACTGCCGCGCCGCCCACCGCTACCACCAGGATGAAGTAGATGCCGACGAACACCCACTTCACCGCCTGTTGTGCGTTCGTGCACAACTGGTCCATGCCGCCTGCGGCTTGCGCGACAGCCAGGTGCGGCGCAGCCACAAGCACCAACACCAGTGCGAGCATCGCTGTCCACGCAAACATCCGCGCGTAACGGTCCACTTGGCCCACCACGCACGCTTTGACTTCTTGCACCAACGCTCGAGTCTGTTTCATTGGATACCCTTGTCGGTTGAGAACGCCCCGCATCGTGCGGGTCCCTTTCACGCACAGCCTTTCGTCATCGCCATCAGCTTCGCGTTCATCCGCGTCACGGCTTGATCGCCGTGCCAGACGTGGTTGAGGTGTATTTCGCCGCGCTGCGTGAAGCGCTCGACGATCGTGACCGGGAAGGATCGGCTGGCCCAGTTCGCGAAGCCTTGCCGGTACACCACCGATTCGATGTCGCGCCATTTCACGCCATGGATGCCGCGATTCCAGGGCATCACGCCGCGGCTGACCCACACGCCCGCGTCGTCCATGTAAAGCAGGACGCTGCGGTTGTAGATGCAGCGGTAGGCGAAGGCCGCGAGGTACACGAACAGGACTACGAGGATCGCGTCGAGACCGGTCGCCGGACTCAGTTCGTACCAGACGTAGGCAAGCAGCAGCAGGAAAGCCCACAGCCACACGCCACGCAAAGGCGAGTAGGCGAGAAGGCCGAGCTTCCAGGAAGCCTCGATCGGCAGTCGACCGGGGGAGGCCAGTTCCATTACTGGTCACCCTTGCGCGAAGCTTGGTCGCTTGCGCTTTGCACGCAAGCATTCGCGAATGCGAACCGCGTTACCGCGTCGTGTGCTTCTGCTGGCTGCCGATGACAAGCGTCGGCGGCAGTTCCCCGTGTTTCGTGATCGCCTCGATCAGTCGGTCCAGCGATTTGTAGTACCGGATGCGCTGCGTGCGTGTCCCCACCAAGGTCAGGAATGCGTCCCGCCACGTGGGCAGGACTTTCAGGTGAAACCCCTCGTCCGATTGGTAGACGCAGATCTGCCGGATCGCGCCTTGTGAGAGTTGATCCACCAGCTCCGCTTCGTGAATAACCGGCCCCGACTGCCCCTTGGGCACGGGCATGTATAGCGTTCGCTTGATAAGCCGCTCGCTGATGCGTGGCGGCGGTGGCACTGGTTTCCGCACTGGCCTGCATCCCGATCTTTGTGGCGCTGGCGACCATTCTAGCCACACTGAATGCGTCCTGAATACCGGCGCCTTGCGTGGGGTTGTCATCCTCTTGCGCCCATGCTGCCGAGGCATAGGCATCCCATGCCGGCGGGGCGCTCTTGACCTTGGCGCCATGGATCGATTCGAGCTGGCGTTTCACCCACGTGTCGATTTCCGAAGTGGGGAGGCCGCTGCGCGCCATCAGATTCGCTTGGTCGATGATGCGCCCAACTTGCGCGTTGGTGCCGGGTGCAACCTGTGCGCCGGCGCTGCCACACAGCAACAGGGCAACCAACGAGACCAGGTGCAACGAGTGGTGGGATTCCCGGCGGTCCATGCTAGATATTCTATATATCCGGTTGCACAAAGTACAAACTATATACAGACGATATTGACGTACTGTCGTCTTGTCAAGCAGTTTTGTCTTGCCCCGCCCGCAAGGCGACGTATCGAAGGTTGGTTCCGGAAGCGTCGAGCCAACTCCACCAAACATTTGCGCACGAGGACATGCCGCGGCGCGCAGGACCGATGCGTTTGCATGGGGTCCGCGCGACCGGCGCACCTTTGTGGCCATGCGCTGCGTGCCCGGGCTTGTTGTGCGCCGCGACCTTACGCCGCTCATTCCAGAGATATCGTCGAGAGGTGCGGCATACCTTGGCCCCGCCCGCGCTGGTACGCGACGGTGTTCGCCATTCGTATTGAGCCGGCGGTTGCAGCAGACGGTTGCGCTCGCGGTACAACAGGTCCCGCTTTGGTGAGGTCAGGAGGCTGATGCGCAGCCGAGTGCATCGTGGGGTTAAGAAGATCAGTCGACAGCCGGCCGGTTACTGCACAATTTCAAGCTCGATGTCTGGCATGGCCGAGTGCGATGCCTTGTGCAGATGCACGCTTTCATCGGCCCGACTTTGAGGTTGCGCAACGTGTTTGGTTGGATCGAGCCGAGGTGACGTTCGAGTGGCGAGTCATGTAGTTGTGGTGATCCGGAAAAGTGGATCAAGGTCCAATCGATCCCTGATGGCGCGCCCCTTGCAGGTCGGGCTCGTCGGGCTTGTGCCCCGCGCCGCTGTGCGTCGCGGCCCTTCGGCGACCATCCCTCGCGCAACAGCGTGCGTTGACGCTCCGGCAATCTGTTTTCAATTAGCGGGTCGAGTCGGCATCGAGGAGAGCAGCGTTGTGACAAGCAGCTTCAGCGTGATCGTCGACCACATGTGCCGGTCGCGGATGTTGCCTGGTTCATGCGCGGATACGGTCGCCGGACGGCCAACTGCAGCGGAGCGAAAGCGTACTACCGGCCAAGAGCGGACGCTTAATTTTGCGTTCGTAGTAGCCTTCAACCTTCGAATTCAACTTTTTTGAATCGACTTGATGCAACCTGCAGAATGACGGACAGACCCCCCCACTCCCTGGCGCAGATGAAGACACCATTCGATGTGCAAAGCAAACGCGGCTCGCGCTGGCATCGCTGGGACCCTCACATCCACACGCCCGGTACAGCTCTGAATGACCAGTATGCCGGTCCAGATCCTTGGGCAGCGTTTTTGGACGCCATCGAGGCGTCGAATCCGCCGATTCGCGCGATCGGTATCACCGACTACTTCGGCATTGAACGCTACGAGCAGGTCGTCGAAGAAAAACGCCGCGGGCGTTTGTCTGGAGTGGGTTTGATATTCCCCAACGTCGAGTTGAGACTCGGCATCCAAACCGCGAAGGCTTCGGCGGTCAACATCCATCTGCTCTTCTCGCCGCATGATGCCGACCACATCGACCGGATAAAGCGCTTCCTGCTGGAGTTTGAGTTCCCTTACCTGGGCGAGTCCTACCGCTGCCAACGCAGCGACCTCATCCGCCTGGGCCTCGCCCATAAGCCAGACCTGACAGACGACGATGCGGCCCGGTCCGAAGGCGCCAATCAGTTTAAAGTGAACATCGACCAGCTAAAGCAGGCATGGTCAAAAAACGAGTGGATCAAGAAGAACACCCTGATCGCCGTCGCCGGCGGAGAGAAGGATGGCACCTCGGGTCTGCGGGACGCCGCCGCCTCGTTCGCGGCGCAGCGCAAAAACGTCGAGGGGCTTGCCCACATCATCTTCAGCGCCAATCCCAAGCAGGTGCGCTTCTGGCTGGGCAAGGGATCGGCCACCGTCGAAGAACTCGAAAGCCAGTACAACGGATGCAAGCCTTGCCTGCACGGGTCGGATGCCCATTCGCTCGCCAGGGTCGGGCAGCCTGACGGCGACCGCCGCTGCTGGGTCAAGGGTGACCTGATATTCGACTCGCTACGCCAAGCCTGCATCGAACCCGAAGAACGTGTTTTCATCGGCGCCGAGCCACCGCTCGGCGCATTGGGCAGCCATACCATCAACTCGCTGACCGTGACGAACGCGCCTTGGATCGCGAACGGTACCGTTGAACTGAACGCGGGGCTGGTTGCCGTGATCGGCGCGCGGGGCTCGGGCAAAACCGCCTTGGCTGATCTGATTGCGGCAGGTGGTCTTGCGCTCTCCCCTCACTTGAACGATCGCTCCTTCATCCTGCGCGCGAAACAACACCTCGGTGACAGCAAAGCCGAACTGCAATGGGCGTCTGGCGAAACGACCGGCAACGACCTCGCTCAGACTGATATGGAGCACCTCCTGGCCAGCCCGTATGTCCAGTATCTATCGCAGCAATTTGTCGACCAGCTCTGCTCGGCGGAAGGCCTGAACGATGCATTGGTCACGGAGATAGAGCGTGTAATCTTTAATGCGCACCCGCTCAATGAACGTCAAGGCGCCGACTCCTTCCAGGAGTTGCTGGGCCTTCGTCTGGAAACATCGTGCCTGAAGCGCAAACGCCAGCAACAGGCTCTGACCAAGGCGTCCGCAGATCTCACCGACGAACGCGTCAAGAAGGATGGCCTCAAGGCGCTCGAGAAGGACCGGGACGAGAAGAAGCGTGCGATCGACAAGGACAAGACCGACCGCAAGTCGCTGGTTGCCAAGGGCAACGAAGAGCGTGCGCGGCGTCATGAACAGGTTTCGCGGGCGGTCGATGCGAAGCGACAACTGGTGGACCAAGCTCAGCGGCGACACCAGGCTCTGCTTCACTTGCAAAGTGACGTTCAAGACTTCCGCACCCGTCAGGCGCCTTCTCTGCTCGCCGACCTGAAGCAAGAGCGTGAGCATGCCGGCCTCAGCGCCACCGACTGGGAAGCTTTCAGGCTCGACTATGCCGGCCCGGTTGACGAGTTGCTGACCGAGCACATCAAACAGGCCAACCTGTCTGTGGTCGCGCTGCAAGGCCCCGCGAAAGCCGACCCAGTGCCTAAGGCCAATCCCGATCCAACCGTCGCGCTGATACCGGCGGATGCCAAACTCGCGAATGAATCGCTCTCGCTCCTTGAGCGGGAGCTCGCTCGCCTGAGCACTCTGGTCGGTGTCGACGCGCAGAATGTCAAACGCTATACCACCCTCTCGGACAAGATCTCCAAAGCCGAAGCCGCGCTGACCAAGGTGCTCCAGCAGACCGAGCGCGTTCAAGGTGCAGACGAGCGCATCCGCGCACTGATCGACACGCGGCGCAGCGCCTACGCCGCCATCTTCGAAGCCATCGTTGAAGAAGAACGGGAGCTTGCGGATCTCTACGCGCCCATCAAGGAATGCATCGATGAGGCGGGCGGCTCCTTGTCGAAATTGTCGTTCTCGGTGCGTCGAAAAGTAGACCTTGAGCAGTGGGCTGCCAAGGGTGAGGCTCTGTTGGATCTTAGGACCAACGGCCCGTTCAAGGGGCGCGGTGAGTTGCTGCGGACGGCCCGCGCCGGGCTGATGGCGGAATGGGCAACCGGTGACGCTGCCCAGGCCTCTACAGCCTTACTCAATTTCGTCAGGGCCAATGAGGCGGCGCTCCGGACCCACATGCCGGTGAGCGCCGAGTTCCGCGCGTGGGCGCGCAACATTTCGGACTGGCTGTACAGCACCGATCACATCACTGTCGGCTACGGCTTGCAGTATGACGGCGTAGATATCGAGCAGTTGTCACCTGGCACGCGCGGCATCGTCTTGCTTCTGCTGTACCTGGCTATCGATGCGGAAGATGACCGACCACTGATCATCGATCAGCCTGAAGAGAACTTGGACCCTCAATCCATCTATCAAGAGCTAGTGCATCGCTTCCGCGACGCCAAGAAGCGGCGCCAGATTGTGATCGTGACGCATAACGCCAACTTGGTGGTGAACACCGATGCGGATCAGGTGATCGTGGCACAGTGCGGATCACACAGGCCCGGCCAGTTACCGCTCATTACGTATGAGAGCGGGAGTCTCGAAAACCCGCTCATCCGGCAGCACGTGTGCGACATCCTCGAAGGTGGAGAGCGTGCCTTCAAGGAGCGCGCCAAACGTTTGCGGGTGACTATTTGATAATTATTAGTGGGAGCAGACTGCGAAGCTCTTGCCGCAATCCGACTCGCTTTCTGCTCTCGAAGGCCATTGTCGGCCAATCCCTGGTCAAAGAGCGCTGCGGTCATGCGTATGGGCGCACTCCGGCCAAAACCAGCCGGTCGGTCCCGCGGTTGAGTTGCCCGATAGCGGCCATTGCGGCGACCACTCTGATCAGAATCGTTCGTGCGAAGCGTCACTAATGCCGACACGCCACACACTGCTGACGGGATGACCAACAAACATCGGTGAATGTACGATCGAATTGACTCACTTTCGGTCGCAACGGACCGATGGCCGCCGGAGTGTCGCACTCAGCCGTTCAGCCGCGCAACTTGGTGTTACATCTTTGGCGCGCACCAAGCTGCCCGAAACGACCGCTTGAGGTAGCCATTTCGCGCCCATCCGAAGGGGCGAACACACCTCACGCACGGTTGATCACCGCTCGTGCACGGCTCGTCACTATTCCGTTGCTCCTGGCGCGCATCACCCTACGCTCTGATCAGACGCGTGCCAGCCCGCTGATGTGGTTGGGAAGCGACGTGCCTCAGGAGAAAAGCATGAAGCAAATTGCCGCGATGTTCTTGGCCTTCGCGATATCTCTCGCCTTGCCGGCTGGTGCTGCGACCCTCGAAGTGCATCCACAAACAGCGCTGTTCGATCAACCGGTTACCATCGCGATGCGCAACCTTACGCCTGATCAGAAGGTGACGCTTACCCTCACAGCAACCGACGCCAAGGGGAACACCTGGCAATCTCATGCAGCGTTTTACTCTGATCCGAGCGGAACCTTGAGCCTGAGGGATACCGCACCTTTTTCAGGCACATACCACTGCATCGACCCGATGGGGCTGTTCTGGTCGATGCTACCGCCATCAAACAAACCGACGGCGACGTTTGCAGTCTTTCCTCAGAAAGGTGCCCCAGCCACAAAGAAGGATGTTTACCATTTGACCGCTTCGGTCGATGGCAAGAACGTCGCGGACGCGACCATCGTGCGGCTGTTGGCCAGTCCGAACTTGGCTGTGAAGGAGATTCGGCAAGGAAGCCTTTACGCCGATCTGTATTACCCGGCGAATTTCGCGCATGATGGAAACCGGCATCCGGCGATCATCGTTCTTGGCGGCTCCGAAGGCGGCATCGTCACTTCAGCTTTCGTTGCCCGATGGCTTGCATCGCACGGCTTTGTGGCCCTCGCGACCGCTTGGTATCACATTGGTCCATTGCCAACAAACATGGTTGACGTACCCGTCAAGCCTGTTCAGGAAGCATTGACGTACCTACAAAAGCTGCCGTTCGTCAATTCAGAAGGCATTGGGGCGTGGGGAGGTTCCTGGGGCGGAACGCTGGCGCTTTTCTCGGCGGCGCACCTTCCAGGAATTCATGCAATCGTATCTGCCCTGGGACCCGTGACTATTTTGAACGGCATCGATCGTGGTGTGCCGCCTGCAGACTACAGGTCAGTTGATGCGTCGCCTTTTTTGTATAGCGGTAAACCTGTGCCGTTCGTGTTTTACAAGGAGTACCAGAAATTTCTTGCATCCCGTGACCTGTCCTTGATTAAAAAGGCGTTGATTCCAATTTGGCAGATCAACGGTCCAGTTCTTTTTATTGCCGGCGGCGACGACAAACTGGCATCCTCAGGAATCGAAGCATCCATAGCTCTGAACATCTTGAGGACGCATAAGCACAAATTTCCCTTTCGGGTGCTTTACTACCCGAATGCCGGCCACATAATTTTCCCGGGCTATTGGCCTTCAACCACTTGGGCCATCGCAAACAAGTACATCCCCGTCGGCGGCACTCCGGCGGGCTACGGCCGGGCGAACGCGAACGTAGGACCGAAGACCATCGCGTTCTTCCGTCAGGTACTCCACTGACCAGTCGCTCTCTCGTTCCGCGTGATTTCACGTCGTAGTCGGCGCGCGGCGCTGAAGAGGATGTGATCAGGCCGAACCCTCGGGGTACTCTAATGAGATGGCTCGGGCTAGGCGGATGTTGGTGGGCTAGAGATAGTCGAAATGCGAGTCAGGTGGAAACATGCAGGGGTGATACTGGTCTGCTGGAGCTTGTACGGGCTTCTGATGACAGCGCCCGACTACTTCGACTCCGCGGCTGGTGGAGTTCCGATTGCGTGGGGTACCGCGCTCGTGTCCGCGCTTTACTCGGCATGGATCTGGGCGGCATTGACGCCGTTGATCCTGTGGCTTACACGTCGACTGCCACTTGATAGCCGAGATAAGTTCCGCAACGTAGCGCTTCACGCAACCGTCGCGCTGACCGTGGTGTTGGCTCATCTCCTGTTTGTCCGTTACACCACCCTTCTGGTACAGCACAAGCTGGACCTCCTGCCAATCATGCCAAATCAGGCTCCATGGTCCATCGCGAAGGTCGTTATCGCCATCGCGCCCTACGAATTCATCGTCTACTGCGTTGTGGCTGCGATGAGCTACGCCATCGATTACTTCAATCGCTATCATGAGCGCGAACGTTCGCTGGAGCGCGCCAGCTTGCAGGCACTCAAGGCGCAGCTCAATCCGCACTTCCTCTACAACACTTTGCACGCGATCTCCGAGCTCGGCTACCAAAGCCCGGAGGCCGCCGAAGAAGTCATGACACAGCTGAGCGATTTACTCAGGTTCGCGTTCGATGGCGATGATGCTCAGGAGGTCGCCTTGGAGGACGAGCTCGCCTTTACGCGCAAGTATCTGGACGTCCAGAACATGCTTTTAGGGGAACGTCTGACGGTTCACTTCGACATCGAACCTCCTACGCTCGATGCGAAAGTGCCTAATTTCGTTCTCCAGCCACTGATCGAAAACGCAATCGTTCATGGCATTGCGCCGCACTCCGCGCCGGGTTCGCTCAATGTATGTAGCAGGCGACGCGATGATTCACTCGTCCTTACCATTTCCAACAGTAGCCCCGGCGTCGCCGACGGCGGCGGCTCGGGATCGGGTGTCGGTCTCGCAAACACACGACTGCGCCTCGCGCAGCTCTACGGCGCTGCTGGGCGACTCGATCTCGACGTCCAAGCGCAGGAGAAGCGCTTCGTCGTGACGGTCTGCATCCCTTTCACGCACACCGGACCCAAAAGCAATGAGCACCATAAGAACCTTGATCGTGGACGACGTTCCGCTGGCACGCCGTCACATCCGGCGGTATCTCAGTAGCGTCACGGAATTCGAGGTGATTGGGGAATGCGGAGATGGCGAAAAGGCTATCGATGTCATCTGCCTGATGCGCCCTGATCTGGTCTTCCTGGATGTGCAGATGCCCGAGCTGAATGGGTTTGAGGTGCTGGAACGAATCCCGAACGATGAACTGCCATTCGTCATCTTCGTGACCGCCTACGACAAATACGCCATCCGCGCGTTCGAGGTGCACGCGCTCGACTATTTGCTCAAGCCGTTCGACAAGCAACGGTTCTTCGCCGCGTTACAGCGAACTCGGGAGCAAATCGAACTTAAGAAGCGTGGTCAATGCGATGAACGTCTGTTGGGCTTGCTCGATGACCTGCGAGCCGCTGCAAAGTATCGCGTCCGCCTCGCAGTCGCGTCTTCCGGGAAGACCACACTGATTCACGTCGAAAACATCGACTGGGTTGAGGCGGCGGGCAATTACGCATCCCTGCACGTCGGAAGGGATGTTTATTCGCTTCGAGAAACGATCAGTGGGCTCGAACGTCAACTCGATCCAGAGAAATTTTTGCGCATCCATCGCTCAGTTATCGTGAACATCGATCGCATCAAGGACATCACCCCGCTGTTCAACCGTGATCGTTGCGTGCGCCTGAAAGATGGCACCGAACTTACGATGAGTCGGTCCTACTCCGATCAACTCGCTCGGGTGCTCGGATGACAAACCATGCATGCATGCCGGTGGTGACCGAGTCGTGAGTGACGGTGCCGATTGAACAAGGGAGCGCTCGTTGGGCATCTCCTTGTAGTCGGCGCCGCTACCTTGGAGCGGACGGTCGCCATAGGCCGGTACGGGTCGATAGCACCCGTCCGTCCTCAGCTTGCGTTACGGTCAGGGGCAGTACCAGCACAACACCCTGAAGTCTGCTGAAGCTGGTCACGATTGCATCCGAGTACCAAGCTACTCAGCGTCGTGAACCCCACCCCGGACAGCGCGTCCGGTTCCCGGACGCTGCTGCGCCGATAGTGGTCTCTCCCGTTCGCGTTCCGCTCGCGCTGCGAGCCCTACGGCGTGTGTGTGCACATCCGTGGGGGCAGCTGTCGCTGGTGCTCGGCTTCCCCCGCCTGCGGCGGTGCCCCCTTCTGCCTCTGCGCGCGGCTTCGCGCGTCAAGGGGTGGCGGGCGAGCATAAACGGCCTACGCCCCGCAAGCGGGTCCCCTCCATTTATCCCTCTCCCTGCCGCTTCGCGCCCTTGACGCCGCCGCGCGCGCCGGCGGCTGGGCCTTCGTTCCGAAACATCCGCGGCCAACCGGCCGCTGGTTTCGGAGAGAAGGAGAGCAAGCATGTTGAACACGATGGTACGGGATGGCGGCACGATGACACTGGCACAACGTGTGCTCGCATTGGGGGCGGAAGGCTTGACCGCGGTGGAACTGATCGCCGTGGCAGCGGGCACCACCAACGATGCCGCAATGGACGCAATCAGGGCAGCAGTCGCGAAGGCAGGCAGCATCCGGGCGGCCATCAACCAGGGTGCAGGACTCACGACAGCGAAGCGAGCACGGCTGGCGGCGGCGGTGGAACTGGCCAAGCGCTGCGCGTTTGAAGAACTTGCGGCGCGCCCGGCGTTGACGAGCCCGCGCGACAGCGCAGCATTCCTGAAAGCTCGCATGACCGACCGACCCTACGAAGTCTTTGCCGTCCTGTTTCTGGACAACCGGCATCGGGTGCTGGCGTTCGAGGAGATGTTCCGCGGCACGCTGGATGGCGCGTCAGTGCACCCCCGCGAGGTGGTGCGGGCAGCGCTTGAGCACAACGCGGCGGCTTGCATCTTTGCCCACAATCACCCGAGCGGTGTGGCAGAACCCTCGGCGGCCGACCGCAACATCACCCACCAACTGCGCGACGCGCTGCAACTGATCGGGGTCCGCGTGCTCGATCACCTCGTGATCGGTTCGGGAGAACCCACATCCATGGCGGCGCGGGGGCTGATATAGCCCCCGCTGTTTCACGTCCGCGTCAGCCGATGGACTCGCTTCTCTCTGCGCAGCATTACGTCGGCACAAACACGAGATCGGCAGCGCCTGCTGAATGTCGCGCATCGGCGACTCGGTCCGCAGTGCCGCGGCGTTGGCCGATCGCGACGTGAATTCGAAGGTTTGATGGATCACGCAGCTTGGGCAGCCGTTCGGCACCGTGTCAATTCCAGAAATCGGCTTGCATCATCGTCGCAGCCACGACCTGCCGGTTGGCGATCCGTCGCAATGCGTTCGCGCGATCCCGGCGTACGTTCGTGTTGACGCGTTTCGGCCACAAGGTCCGCCGCCAGCGCAATAGAGGTCAGCGCGCGGGAATCGGCGTGCACATCACGTATCCCAAGGTCTTCCCATGCCCGTCTGTGGTCCTGAAACGGGCGAATCCTAGCGCCGCTTGCTCGCCCGCAACGCCAAAGGCGTGCTCCACGTTGTTGCGCCCCTGCGGGTGCGGGCTGCGCCGTTCGCGGCGCTGTGGTCGCCCCGACGGCCCACGGTGGGCCGGTTCAGGAGAAGACCAATGCAATACGAACGTGATGCGCAGGGCGCCTACCACTTCACCGGCGCGGTGCAACCTCAAGAGCTGCTGGCGGTGGTGCAGGACATGCTGGCCGAAACGCTGCAACACGGCCCGTCACTCACCAGCCCACGGGATACCGCCGCCTATTGCCAGGCGCGGCTCGCCACCCGGCAGGCCGAAGCTTTTCTGGTGCTGTTTCTGGACAACCGGCACCGCGTCATCGCGGCCGAGGAAATGTTTCAGGGCACCATCGATGGCGCGAGCGTCCATCCGCGCGAAGTCGTGCGCGCGTGCCTCAAGCACAACGCGGCGGCGGTCATCTTCGCCCACAATCACCCGAGTGGGGTCGCGGAACCCAGCGCCGCCGACCGCAACATCACCCATCAGCTCCGCGATGCGCTGGCGCTGATCGGAACGCGGGTACTCGACCACCTTGTCGTTGGCGAGCAGGTCACGTCGATGGCGGCGCGGGGGCTGATATAGCCCCCGCGGTTCCACGAGGTCAACGTGTGCCGAACTGCTTCGCCAATCCCTCAAGTGTCATATTCTCGGATATGACGTCATGCGGAATCAGCACATATCGCCAAGGCTTGCCACCAATCTGCTGCGTGTAATCCGACGCATGCGCACACCACTTCACGGCCACTTCCTGCTTGGCCAGCACGTCCGGCGCACCCATCTGATTGCGAGCTTTGGGCTCCAGCATGTAGATCGCATCGTCGGTTTCGGCAACGAAATCGGGCTGGTATTCCTGCGGGTCGTTGCCTTCCACGCGGTAGTACAACTGGAACTGCCCGCGCGCCGGTTTGAACCACTTGATCGCGTCACGCTCCAGGATGATCGCCAACTTGCGCTCTGCATCCGAATCGAACTTCTGCACCGGATACAGGCAACGCTTGAAGCCACCAAACAAGTAACGCGCCATGTTGCTTCTGTCATCGGGCGCGACGCGATAATCGGCGGGCTCTTCGTTGACGCCTTGTGTGTAGGCACTCGGCTTCAACTCGGTGAAGCCCTTGCTGACCTTGACCTCGTACTCCGACGCATCTTCGAAGTAATGCTGTTGCATCTGCGCATGCACGAATTGCGCGAGCGGCTTCTGGTAACAGCGCAGCACCTTCTCCGCGTCCTCCTCGGAGAGATAGCCTTGGAAGTGTTGCACCACTTGCCCGGCTAGGTCGTACAGCAGGTCGGCCTGGTCATCGTAGGAAACGTCGTCAAAGTCCACCAAACCACTGACCACATAGTCCTCCGGCCGCTCTTCACGAACGCCACCTTGGGCCAATGCCACCACTTCGTTCTTTTCCGTGCGCAGATGCTGCAACCACAGTTCGTCGGATACCGCCGGGTACTTGAGCGCGCCCAGTTCGAGCCGGAACGATCGGAACCCGCACGTCACCTCGCCCTTGGGTACCACCAGAATGCGTGGAATGTCGATGGTCTGCTGCGCGACCAGATCCACCGTTTTTGCCACGACCTCGGCAATGTCAGGCATCTCGGCCATGCCCTCCAACTCACCCTGCGCAGGCGTATATCCGGCCTGGACTTTTCGCGTGATGGTCGCCAGCACCTCCGGTTTCCGCAGCGCGGCAACGGAAGGCACCTCGCCTGGCTGATTCTCAAGCGTCCGGATTGCCTCGTAAGCCATCTGCGCGACTTTCTGCTCTTCGGGCTTCGTAAACGCCGGCGTCTCGTTGCGGCCGGCGAGCGCGGTCCTTCCCGTCATCGCTGCCGGCTTGAATCCGAGCTTGCCGGACAGCGTCGACTGCGATACCACGGTTTCGGTCTTCTCACGGAACTGCGCGGGGTCGAGCACGATGGCCTGCATCCGGATCGGCGAATCCGGCCGCTTGGCAGCCTCGACAATCTCCTGGAACTTGTCATGCGCGACGATGTTGAGCCGATCCACCGCGCTGACGCCGGTGCGCTTCCCGTAAGGCAGGCGCAGGCCGCGCCCGATGGACTGCTCGATCAGGGTGCGCGCATTCGCGGCCCGTAGCGGGACGATCGTGTACAGGTTCGTCACGTCCCAGCCTTCCTTCAGCATGTTCACGTGGATGACGATCTCGGTCGGCTCGTCAGGCTGCTCGACCTTCAGCAGCCGTTCGATCATTTCCTCTTCCTTGGCGCCGGTCTGGCTGGAATCCACCTGGATGACCTTGTCCTTGTACCGACCCTCGAAAAAGGCGCCCGACTGGATCAACGCCAACAACTCGCCGGCATGGGTGGTATCCCGCGCGATCACCAGCAGAAAGGGCTTTACGATACGGTTGTCGGTTTCGCGCGCGTAGGTTTCCAGATCGACCTTCACGCTCTCGTGCAGGCGGACGCCATCTTCCAGCTTCAGTCGTTCGATTTCCGGCGCCGACATGCCGCGCGGGTCGAAATCCTTGCGCGTGACCACTGCCGGTTCCTTGACGAATCCGTCCGCCATCGCCCGTGCCAGCGGATAGTCATAGATCACGTTCTTGAACGGCACCGGCCCATGGCTGGACTCCGCGAACGGCGTGGCGGTCAGTTCCAGCCCCAGGATCGGCTTCAGCTCGTTGATCGCGCGCACACCCGCGCTGGCGCGGTAGCGGTGCGATTCGTCCATCAGCAGCACGAGGTCCGGCAGGCCGGCGAGGTAATCGAAGTAGCTCTCGCCAATGTATTCAGATAGCCGCTTGATCCGCGGCGCCTTGCCGCCACGAACCTCCGAGTTGATCTTGGAGATGTTGAAAATGTTGATACGCACGCCGCCGAACAACGCGCCGCTGGCCGGATCACGCTGGTCGTAGTTGTCGCCCGTGACGATTGCAGGGGCGCTGACCGCGAACTCGGCGATGCCCTTGAACACGTATTTCGGCGTGTTGGGCGTGAAGTCGGCGATCAGCTTGTTGTAGATGGTCAGGTTCGGCGCCAGCACGAAGAAGTTGTTGATGCCGTGCGCCAGATGCAGATAGGTGACGAATGCGCCCATCAGTCGCGTCTTGCCGACACCCGTCGCCAGCGCGAAGCACAGCGAGGTGAAGTCACGCTCAAAATCCGTCACCGATGGAAATTCACCGTGGATCGTCGCCAGCGCCGCCGTTACATCCGCATCCTTGCGCGGCGGCGCAATCTCGGTAACCCGATCCAGGATTTCCAGCGATTCCCGCTGCGGCGCGCGCAGGCTCAGGCGGCCGGCGATCGCGTTGACGTGGCGGTTCATGGTTTCCCCTTGGGTTTTCCGCGCGGCGCCTTCGCGGCCGGCTTGCGCTTGCCCGCGGCAATCCGCTTGAGCTGGTTCGCCGTGGTTTCCAGTTCGTGTTCCAACGCGGCGGCCTGTGCCAGCTGTTCGCGATGGAACGCATCAAATGCGGCTTGCGCATGGGCGACGGCTGTCTCGTGGCTGACGCTGCCCGCGTGCGTCAGGATGCCGCGTTCACCCAGCCGCAGAAACTCATCCAGCTTCGCGATCCAGTTCGCCATCGCCATGGGGCGCCGATTGAGCGCCTGCAGCTCCGCGAATTCCAGGTACGCGGTGACGATCCGGTTCAGCGTTTCCAGTTCACCCGCATCCAGATAGTTCTTGGCAACCGTCACGTCTTGCCGGCGCGGCCGTGTCGCGCTCCAATTGGTCAGCCCCATGTTGGGCTTGCCCGCATCCGCGCGTGCCCGGATCACCTCGGCGGCGGTGTGCCCATGCGCTGCCCAGTGCATCTTGTTTTGCACGATCCGGAAGAAGCGTTGGCTGGCCTCCGCGCGCGTGTCGTAATCGACGCTGGTGGCGTAGATATCGAGCACCTTGCGCCAGAACACCCGTTCCGAGGAGCGGATGTCACGGATCCGCGCGAGCAATTCCTCGAAGTAACCGTCGTCCGCTCCGCGTTTCAGGCGCTCATCGTCCAGCGCAAAACCCTTGACCAGATATTCGTGCAAGCGCTGCGTGGCCCACTGGCGGAACTGCGTGCCGCGCGCACTGCGCACGCGGTAACCCACCGCGAGGACGGCATCGAGGTTGTAGTGCTTCAGCCGCCGCTCGACGCTGCGCCCACCCTCCGGGCGAACCTGTAAGTAATCCTTACAGGTTGCATCGGGCTGGAGTTCCGCGTCCGCGTAGATCCTGCGAAGGTGGGTTGTGATGTTCTGTGGGGTGGTCTGGAAAAGCTCCGCCATCTGTGCCTGCGTCAGCCACACCGTGCCGCCTTCCAGTCGTACCTCGATACGCGTGCGCGCATCCTCGGTGCGATACAGAATGAGTTCCGATGCAGACTTGACGGGTTCGTTCGCCGTCATGGCGCACCCCCGTCCTCGAACAAACCCTGTTGATCCGGTTCGCGCGGCGCCTGCGGCAGGTTCTCCACCTGCAGGCTGTAATCGTCGTGGCCCCATTCACAGTGCGACAACACCTGCTTGGGAATCTTGCGCACGGTAAGGTTTTTATACGCATTGGCGCGCGCGCGAAAGGCCGTGCACAGCACCAGCAAAGAGCGTTCCGGCCCCACCTCGTCGTTCAACTGCTGCAACTGCTCATGCGTGAGGCTGGCGGTGGTGACGTACAGGAAGTCGCGCTCGGTCGAATGGCCGTGCTGCCAGTACACCGAATCCGACGGCGCGTAGGTGAAGCCTTCCAGCTTGCACAAGGCTTCGGCCAGCATGCCTGCGTTGTACTCGCGGTTGATGACCCAGTTGCCCCAATGATCCTTTTCCAGCAGGGACGGCGCCAAGCGGTAATAACGAAACCCACCGCCGCCCTTCCAATCCATGGCTTTGGTGGCACCGCTCGAATCCTCGCCATTGATGACACTTTTCAGGCGCGGAATGACGTGTGTATGGCATTGATCGCCTAGCTCCACCATGAGCCAGCGGCGGCCCATCTTCTGCGCCACCGCACCCGTGGTGCCGGAGCCGGCAAAGGAGTCGAGAACCAAGTCGCCCGGGTTCGTGCAGAGCTCGAGCACTCTCTTGATCAGCGCCTCGGGTTTCTTTCCCTTGGGGAACTTGACTCCGCCCTCTTTGTGGAGGTTGTTCGAGAGGATGTCATCCCAGAGCGTGGTTAGGGGCTCAGCAGTGGTCGCCACTCCGTCAATGACTTTTACTTTGTCCGCGTAGAACAGGATGCGTTGGCCGCCGAGGAAATACATGTCCGAGTAACCCTTCCTGGTCAATCGAAGCACGCGTGCGGGAAATCGTTTGGAGATGTCGATCATTTTCCGCGCAGCGGCGCCCACGTCGTTGTAACTAGGACGCGCAAGCCGGACGACCTCTGAGGCATGGTCGATGACAAACTGGTCCAACTTTTTCTGATACCGATCGGCCTTCCGCGAATCTTCCACGGAAAGGTTCAACGATGCTGCAAACGCGTTCGCCAGCGTGTCGAAGGTCCAGTTCTTGTGGCGTTCGTGCCTATTCGGAATGAATTGTCCGTAGCGCGGGTCTCTCCCCCTTGCGGTGTAAACCTTGTTGGGAACCCACGACGATTTGTCCTTCGCGTACAGGAGGATGAAATTTGTCGTGCTCACACATCCGGGGTTGATGGACTTGTGGCCAGTCGCCGAGCCTTGCTTGAACGTCACCACATAGAGTTTGTTCGCCCTTCCGAAGACTTCGTCGAGAAGGACAGAGAGATAGGCGATCTCGTTGTCATCGATGTGAACGAACAAGGTGCCCGATTTGTCCAGCAGGCTGCGGATCAGCTCCAGGCGATCCCGCATCAGGGACAGCCACAGCGAATGCTCAATTCCGTCATCATAGTGTTCAAGTGCTTGCTGGGTATTGAAAGGCGGATCGATGTAGACGCACTTCACCTTACCCGCGAACTCCTGCTCCAGCGCCTTCAGCGCCAGCAGGTTGTCCCCGAAGATCAGCCGGCTGTCGAAGATGTCGCCGTCCGTCACCCGCTGCGCCGCGTGATACGACATCGACGGGTCCTCCAGCAGAATCCGCGGCTCCAGCTTCGGCCGGTTTTCCTTCCCGATCCACGTCAGTTCCAGCTTTTGCCTTTTCGTCATGTGCTTCAACGCCCAGCCCGGACACGCAGGCGTATCTGCTCGCGGAGCTGTAACCGCTGGCGAATCTGCGCGTACAGTTGCCCGGTTGCGTTCTCGCGGTCCTGGATGGTGATGGCCAGCGCATATGGCTCGGCTGTTGCCTTGACGTCCGACCAGTTGGCGTCGTGGCGGGTTACCACCAGGAACAACTTGAAGTCTGCGCGTCGAGACGTGGGGAACCGCCACGCGGCACACTGCAACGTTCCGCGTCCCCTCATCTGAGCCGTGATGGCGCGCCCGTTCGTGTATTCCTGTATTTCCTCCGCCTCGTCCGCACGCACTTTGCGGTACCACGAACCGACTTCGGCGAGGCTCGCAGCGTGCACAAGGCGAAACGACATCTGCGTCGCACGATAGTCAATTCGAGTGGTTCGAACGTCGGGGTTATGCGCCAAGGCCACACTGATCAGTCGCTCGCGCCCACCGGGTGTCCACAGATCGTCCGGCAGGGGCATTTCGTAGAAGTGGTGGTGGTCGTTTGGCAGCGCGTCCTCGGCATACAAC
The DNA here is from genome assembly GCA_004299555.1 of Rhodanobacteraceae bacterium. Lineage (GTDB taxonomy): Bacteria > Pseudomonadota > Gammaproteobacteria > Xanthomonadales > Rhodanobacteraceae > 66-474. Next base: position 31,462 of record SCQU01000017.1, on the reverse strand, counting down.
GTCACCGCATTGTCCAGCGATTCAAACAAGGCGTCCGCCCGAATCTGACCGTAACCGATGAGCCGGGTCAGTGTTGCTACATCCGGTTTGCCCTTCGCGCCTTTGCACAATTCGACGGCGGGTTCCGGCCAGCGCGCGTGAGCAGCCAGCATGGCCCGCAACAGATTGGCACTTGCGGCTGGCAGGTGGTTCAGCAAGCGCGCAGCCGCGTGTGCGATTTGCGGTGCCGCATAGCTGGTGCCGACATCTTCATTGAAGGGCCGTCCGCTCGCGAACTCCTTGCTTGATGAAAGTACCCCGAGCCGGCGATGTTCGAGTCCCCCAGCGCGGCGAACCACCCAGTTGCCGGCGTTTGCAACCAAGTCCGGTTTGATGGCCTGGTTGACGGATGGTCCGGTCCGGGTAAATGGCGACGGCTGGCCGACACGCGCGATCGGGGCGCCTTCGAGATGGTTCGGGTAGCGCTGCGCATTGACATCGGCATCGAATATCGACAGGCCGCCCACGGTGAGCGCGTTCAGCGCGGTACCCGGATCAAGCACTCGCGCTAATTCGTCGAGAAGGTACTCCGGATAGTGGGTATGTGGGTCGTCCGGTAGCTCCTCAGCGCGGAGGTTCCCAGTTGGTACAACGAACAGGACGCCCAACTCGCGGGACAAGCTGTCCAGCGTGTACGCAAGTCCACGAACATGCCTGCCATCGTAGACCTTGTTGGTATCCCCATAGCTGAGGCAGAACACGCGGCAGTCATATTCACCGTGGAAATACCGCACGGCATCTTCCACGTTCTTTTCGACGAAACGTGTTGCGTCAGTGCCGCCGTTACCGAATACCCGGCCGCTCAATAGTTTGAGCTCCGGAACGAAGCGTTTCTGCTGGAGGCATGCACGGACGTCGCCGTAAAGTGATAGGCCGGCAACCCGCGTCCCGTGCCCGTTGTCGTCATTTCCGTTCCTGTCAGGTGGGATGAATCCGGCCGTTTCGCCAACGGCCGCACCCAAGATCGGGTGCGCACTGGCTAGGCCGGTATCCAGCACGCCGACTACGGCCGCGTTGATGCCAGGTGCAGTCACCGGGGGGAGCTCATTGATATCGAGCACCAGAAGTTCCGTCTCCAGCCCATACCGAGGAGGAAGGTCCACCAGTCGGACATCGCGATGCGACAAGAGCCTACCCAAGCCGCGCTTGCCGGTTCGCACGCGGTACATCAGCAGACTGGGCTTGTCGAGAAAGTCCAGATATTCGATATGTTGTTGTCGCAGATCGCCTTCAAAACCAGCACGCAATGCCTGGCGTTCGGCTGGTTTTGCCAGCGGCCATAGTTCGACGTCCACGACAAACATTCCCGCGTCGGGAGCGTCGAATTGCGCAAGCGCCTGCCCGGTACGATCGGCCGGCGTCCAGTTCTCGAACGCCTGCAAGGCAAAGAAGATTTCCTTTCTTGTGGTGGTTCCATCCCTTACGAGCCGGGTCAACCGTTGTTCGAATGTTTCAAGGGCTTTGGCATCGGCGAAGGCGAGAACGATGGATTTGCCTTCCTGGCTGACGACTTCGATTCCGGGGATTTTGGCCAGATCATCTGGGCGAAACCCGGCCTCGACCTTCAGCTTGATAAGGCGGCGGTCGTCGTAACCACGTGTGGCTGTGTCTGTGTCAAGCGCGCGCTCCAACGATTGCTTGAGGCGCGCGCCGAGGCCCCGTGGATCAGCGGGCGCGTGTTTCGGCTGAGGTTTCCTTGGCTTGCGTTCGTTGCTGGGTTCTTCGCGGGCGATCCGTAAGTGCTGATGAGGCATCATGTCCCCCTGGTTGCTTTCCTGTTCCTCTTCGGCGTGTATTCGCGCGACAAAGCTTCTTCCAGATGCGGTAGATCAAGAAACTCCCGGCCTTGCAGCACCATCTCCTTCACAGCCCGGCGTAATACGCGCTCGACGTCGGCGTGTGCCATGCCCTTGAACATGTTGGCGATATGGCTTTCTGAAGGATCAAACTGACGTCGAACCCCTGCGAGCTTCATCGCGAGCAATTGCTTGATTTGCTCGAGGCTCGGTCGCTCGAACTGAATGACTTCATCAAAGCGCCGCCATATTGCCGGATCGAGGAGAGTTTCGTGGTTGGTTGCTGCAACCAGTACGCTGCGACCGCGATAGCTGTCCATCATTTGCAGTACGGCATTGACTACACGCTTCAGTTCGCCATGGTCCGCAACGTCATCGCGGCTCTTGGCGAGAGCGTCAAATTCGTCGAACAATGCAATAACGGGTGTTTCGGATACGAAATCGAAGACCTTACGCAGGTTTGCTGCCGTCTCGCCCAAGAATGAGGAAACCACCGAATCGAGCCGAATCAACGCCAATGGTAGCGAGAGTTCCGTTGCCAGGATCTCGGCCGCAAGCGTTTTGCCGCACCCTGGGGGGCCAAAGAACAACAGTTTCTGGGCAGGTTCGAGACCGTGCGCTCGCAACACATCCGCACGGTTGTGCTCCATGAGCACCTCGTCCAGTGCGGACCGCGTTTTATCGGACAACACAATGTCGCCCAGATCCCGTGTCGGCTGTAGAACTTCGATCAAGTTCAGGTCGCGCTCGCGATCAATGGGAACCGCGTGGGCAGCTTTCACTATGGACAGGCTCGCCGGCATCTTGCTTCTCCCGTAGAGAATCTTCTCGAGATCGTTGGCAAGGAGGTGGTGTTGCTTTTCCCTTTCCTCCGAAATCACGGCTTCGGATGCACGACGAAAGGCGTCCTGATCACCCTCGGCGCCCGATTTGATCAACTGCCTGAGCAGTCTTCCGTTAGCCATGACGACACCTCATGCGATTTCCCATGCCAAGCTGAACAACCGCTCTGACTTCACCACTTGCTGCATCCTACCTTCGATGTTACCGATCATCGCGTCACGTTGCGCGTCGATCCGGTCCTGCGCCTCGAACAACGACCGCCGTTTCTGGTTGCGCTGCGCTTCCAACGCCTTGATCTGCCGCTGGGCGGCCAGCTTGTCTTCCAGCGTCAGGGTCGCCGTCGCCGCGCGCCGTGCTTCCTTGATCTGCCGGTCTAGTTCCTTGATCTCGCGCTCCAGGCCCACTTTCAGATCGTCCGCCCAGCCATCCAGCTTTTCGGCCTCGGCTTCGAAGAAACGCGCGTTGCGCGTGGAAACGTCCCGCTGGATGGCAGCCTGCCGCTCCACCGCAATTTCACTCAGGCGCGTCTCATCCAGCGAGATGCCTTGTTGGATCAATTCACCGGGCAATGTGAGCAGCCGACGGGCCGCATCATCGTCCAGCGCTTCGCCGCTGTCGGTCATGGCGACGACGATCAGGTGATCCTCGGCGGCGTCCAGCGATTCCACGCTGAAACGCCACGCTGCCAGCGTCCCGCGTTCGCCTGTGTGGGATTCAAGCGCGCTGATACGGCCTTGGTGCTGGCCAAGGTCGAAACGAATTTCCGCCGTCGGCAACTCGCGTGACTCGACATGGGCGAGCAGGGCCTCGGCAAGCGGATGATTCAGCCGGTAGAGGTGGGCATCGCCGGTGCGCCGTGGCAGCTCGTAGCGGCCAAGCGGAACACCCGTTGCGCTGGCCCAGTCGGGCCGTGCCTTCAACTCGAACTCTCCGTCGCCGTTGAACTCGGCGCAGTCGCCCAACACGTGCCGGGTGAGCTGCATCAGCCACTCATCGTAGCGATTCAAGGCTTTTCGGGAGTCCTCATCGCGGACGCGGAGCTTCTCGCGCACCTCGTCGTCGAAATTCTCCAGCAGCTTTTGCCGCGTGCGCGCCATCGACTGGTCGATCTCCAGACTCAGTTCCAGCTGCAACTGGTCGAACGCGGTCTTGATTTCATCGGGCCTGCGGCAGGCCTGATAGATGGCCGCGATGCGCTTTTCGAAGTCGACGCCTGATTCGATTGCGCCAAGCACTTCATCGCTGGCGCCGAATACGCCTTCGAACAGGTGGAACTTCTGGTCGAGCAGTTCGAACACGCGCAGGTCGGCGGCGTTTTTCCGGTTGAGGAAGTTCACCACGACGACATCGTGTTTCTGGCCGTAGCGGTGGCAACGGCCAATGCGTTGCTCGATCCGCTGCGGATTCCATGGCAGGTCGTAGTTGACCACCAGCGAGCAGAATTGCAGGTTGATGCCCTCGGCGCCCGCTTCCGTGGCGATCATGATGCGTCCTTGCTCGCGGAAATAATCCACCAGCGCCGAGCGCATGTCGGCGGTGCGCGAGCCAGTGACGCGATCCGTGCCGCGATGACGTTCGAGCCACTCCTTGTAGATCTGCCGGGAACGTTCGTCGGTGTTGGTGCCGTTGAACAGCACGATGCCCTCGGCCCACGGGCTATCGGCCAGTAAGCGGAGCAGATAGTTCTGCGTGCGCCGGGATTCGGTGAAGATGATGGCCTTCTGTTCGGCACCCAATTCCCGCAGCTTGCCGAATGCCACCTGCAAAGCCTTGAGCAACGCCGTGCCCTTGGCGTTGTGGTCAATGGAAGTGGCAAGCTCGACGAAGCTGTCGAGATGGGCGATTTCCTGCTGGATGGCGTGGCGATCGGCTTCGCTGAGGGGCTCGGCTTGCGCTTCCTCCGACCATTCATCGGCGGTCTCGTCCAGGGTCTCGTAGTCCCGGCTCAAGTCATCGCGACCCAAGTCGTCGTCGAGGGCGGCAGCTTGTTCGTCCTGGCGCAGACGGGCCTTGAGGCGCTCGGACATCGACGTCAATGCGCCGGCGATGGCGAAGGTGGAGGACGCCAGCAACTTGCGCAGTACCAGGGTGATGAGGGCGCGCTGACCTGATGGCAGGGCCTGCAGGTTGGGGCGTTGCAGGTACTCCGAAACTTGTTCGTAAAGTTGATCTTCGCCCTGCTCCGGCGTGAATTCCTCGACCAACGGCAGGCGCCGGGTAAACGGAACGTAGGCATTTACCTGCCGGCGCAGCGTGCGATGGCAGACTGGTTTCAGACGCGTTTTCAGCGTGGCGAACGCTTGGCCTTCTTCTAGGTGCGCGAATTGTTCGCGAAAACTCTGCAGATCGCCGAAGGTATGCTCGTCGATGAAGCTGACTAGGCCGAATAATTCCAACAACGAATTCTGCAACGGCGTCGCGGTGAGCAGCACCTTGTCCCGGCCAGCCAACGCTTGCTTCAGGGTGTTGGCGATGACGTTGGACGGCTTGTACACATTGCGCAGGCGGTGCGCTTCGTCGATGACCACCACATCCCACGGAATGGCTTGCACGTCGCCCGCTTTGCTGCGCGCGAACTGGTACGAGCAGAGGACAATGTCATTGCCCTCGAACGGCCTGAGGTGCCCCTGCTTGCTGGCCGCGTTGTACGACTTCGATTCCAGAATGCGGCAGGGCAGGAAGAATTTTTCGGTGAGTTCCTGCAACCACTGCTTGCGCAGATTGGATGGCGTGATGACCAGGATGCGGCGCTTGCGCTCGGCCCATTTCTGCGAAAGCACCAGGCCTGCCTCGATGGTCTTGCCAAGCCCCACCTCGTCAGCGAGCAGCGCCCCCTTGGAAAGGGGCGACTGAAACGCGAACAGCGCCGCGTCCACTTGATGCGGGTTCAAGTCCACCTGCGCGCTCGCTACCGCACTGGCGAGCTTCTCGCCACTGTCGGGCGGAAAACGGCGGGTCAGCTCGTGGGCGATGTATTTGGCGTAATAATCAGTGATCCCCATGGAGCTTGCGGCCATGCTATTCAACGTGAGCGACTCCGGCCCCGCGAAGGTTGCTCCCGAGGCAGGTTGATAGCTATTTCTACTCAAGTCTATCTAGTTTTGGCTATACTTGCCTAGACATTCCTAGCCGCCACAAGCGCATGGACACCTACAGCAACCCGTTCAACCCCGGTGCGGGAGTGAGCCCGCCCGAGCTGGCAGGCCGATCCGAGGTGCTGGAGCAGGCGGTGACCGCGCTCGAGCGAACCAAGCGTGGCCGGCACGCCAAGTCGCTGATGATCTTGGGCCTGCGCGGCGTGGGCAAGACCGTCTTGTTGAACGAGATCGGAAGGGAAGCCAATACGCGTGGCTATCTGGTCGAACAGATCGAAGCGCGTGACGGCGAAGACCTGCGCCAGCTCCTGATTCACGCGCTGCGCCGGGTGTTGCTGCAGTTGGACCGGCCCGGCCACGCGATCGAGGCGGTGAAAAAAGGCTTGCGCGTGCTGCGCAGCTTCATCGGCAGAGTCACGGTCAGCACTGGCGGCGTAGACGTGACGTTGGGGGTTGATCCCGAGCCGGGTCACGCCGACAGCGGTGATTTCGAAGCGGACGTCAAAGACGTGCTCGTGGCAACTGCGCAGGCGGCCAAAGAAGCAAAGCGACCCGTCGTGTTGCTGATAGACGAATTGCAATACGTCTCACGCGAAGAGCTTGCGGCGTTGATTCGGGGCATGCACGCGGTCAATCAGGATGGCCTGCCGTTGCTGTTGTTCGGGGCAGGGTTGCCGCAGCTGGCGGGGCAGGCGGGTGACGCCAAGAGTTACGCAGAGCGGTTGTTCGACTTCCCGCGGCTGGATCGACTCGAAAAGGAAGACGCCTACAAAGCGATCCGCGAACCGGTTGAAGTCGAGCGTGCGCGCATCGACGACGGCGCACTTGAAGAAATCTTCGCGCAGACCCGCGGCTACCCCTATTTTCTGCAGGAGTGGGGTTACAACGCCTGGAATATCGCGAACAGCGATGTCATTACCGAGCGTGACGCCAAAGTTGCGACCAACCAGTCGATTCGCAAACTGGACGAGTCTTTCTTCCGGGTGCGTTTCGATCGACTGACGCCGCTGGAACGCGACTACATGCGTTACCTGGCCGAGCTCGGGGAAGGGCCGCAGCGATCATCCGACGTTGCCAAGGCAATGGACCGCAACGCCCGCAGCTTGGGGCCGACGCGCGATAATCTGATCAAGAAGGGGATGATCTACGCGCCGGAACATGGCCAAGTTGCCTTCACCGTGCCACTGTTCGACGAGTTCATGCGACGCGAGATGCAGTTGCCCTAAGAACATGCACCGTGTACGGCAAAGCCGAGGACACGGTGATCGCTCGATCCCAGATGATCGGCCGCGCGGCGACATGATCAGTTTGCAAGGGGCGAAGTGGCGAAAACGACCCGAAGCGGTCGCTGGCAAGCGGCTGCTTAGCAGCGAATCAGTGGAGTAGCAGGAATACCGAATGCGATGGCGGCATTCGCCCGAGGCAGCCTAAGTCGGATCTGCGACTGCGCCAGCGTCAGCGGGCCGGCCGGCGTATCCGCTCCTGAGTGCCCGCATCGTGGCGATATCTCCAAAGAAGAAGCGGGTTGCCACCTCTTCGTCGTGCAGCGGCGGATAGGGCGCGGCTGTCGCAAGGCCTAGCAATTCGCGAGCACTCCAAGATCCGAGCGCGGCCAGTGTTCGGAGCTCACCTTGGTGCTTCTGCTGGACGTATTCCTTCCACGTCGGAATGGATGAGACGACGCAAAGCGCAAAGTGCCCGAGAAAGTCATAGTTGACACACACACTTTCGGTCGGGTGCATTTCGCCGAGGCCGCGCTCCTCGCGCAGCTTCGGGTAGTTGTCGATGGCGCTCAGGACGCCCCTTTCGAACTGCCAAATGGCCTTCAATTGGAGCTTCGCGCTCTCAGTCTTGAATTCGCCATGCTCGCCGCGGCACGCGGCGACGAACCGATAGGTAGCTCCAAGAGTGCCGCTTTCCAGCATGCCTAACATCTGTCCCGCAGGCGACGCCACGGCTTGTCTCCAGGCGAGCTCGGGCGTCTGATAACGATCGAGGAAGTGGAGGACTTGCGCCTGTCGCCATTGCGCGTCGTTCGACATCAGCAAAACCTTGATCACGCGCCGGAACGCGGCCGCCGCTAACAATATGGTCTTGCGCGCCTCATCCGCCGCGAAATGCGTAACGCATAAACGCAGGAGACGCTGCGCAATGAATTCGACCTTACCATTGCTCTGCTGGCCAGGCGTCAGCCATGCCGGAGACCATTCAACGGTTTCACGCGTTTCAGCGAGATCGAACAGATACCTGAGAGCCTGCCCGTAGAATAGGTCATTGGCATCGCGCGGCTGATCGGGAAATATCCTGAACAGCGTCCTGAAGCTGCGGCCCTCGCTGTGCTTGACCAAGGCGGTCGTCATCGCTTTCAGCGCTGGGACTGGGTGATTGAGAAAGAGATGCACCTCAACCAGGTCCTCCATCGGTGCACTGAGCAACATCTCACTTACTTCCGCCGTGTCAGGCTTCATATTGCGCCGAAAGTTCTCTAGGATGATTTGGCGCTTGCCCTTGAGCCTGGCTTCCACCAGGGCCTTGAATTCTTCCACGCGCTGCATGTTGAATTCGCGGTCGAAAACCTTGTCGAGCGAGCGCAGAATTCGCCGCTTCTGAAAGAACCACACCTGCCAGGGCTCAAGAAGATGGCGTAGCTTGTCGAAATCGCGTCGCAAGTGTTCGCGGTCGATGTGAAGTATCGGCCCCGTCAGATCGACCTCGCGATCGAATACCTCGATCTTGATCCCGTCGCACAACACAACGAGCGCGGCGTTGATCTGCGGGTGAGCGGCATACTCAAGTGCTTGGGACAAATCCTTGTACGCGAAGTCGGCTTTCCCGAAGCGCGGTTTCTTTGCCTCAATGATCCAGAAATCGGCCTTCCATAAATTGAGTTTGTAATCGGGTTTCAGATCCTTCTCGAGAACCTTCAGGTACCGCTCAAGATCGACTGAGAAGTCGGTGCCCTTGTCGTACCCGAGAACGTGGACCATCGGATCGATGATGTTGGCCCGTACTTCAGCCTCATTGAAATTCGCGACATCTAGACTCTCGATGCGAGCCAGTATCGCGACCGAATCCGCACCGAGCGCAGCCAGCATCTTGAACTGCTGCAGTCTTTCGAAGGAGAGCGGCTGTGTGTAAATGTCGGCCATGGCCATAGGCTTGGAGTTCCTGCCGTGCCGTGTAAGTTCAGAGCTTACTTGGAAGTGTCCGTGGAATCGGAGTAGAGCCCTCTAGACGCCCTGAGAGCGAAGAAATTCGACCAGTCTGCTCGCGGCAGACATCTTCCGCGGAGCCGTGAGCGCGTAGACCACGGAGACGCGCGCTCCCCGAGCCTTGGGATCACCGCCCAGCATCGCACCAAATGACATCCGCAACAGCGTCAGCTGCGGCGACTCGAGGCTTTGCACGCCGTCGTAAACAAAAATTCCGTTTCCGAGATTCCTTTCGCCGGTCTTGTTGCCCTTCCCCTCGAAGACGCGGTCGAAGAACGAGCGCCCATCAGCGGTGAGGAAGTCCGCATGAACTACGCATTCCGCGTCGGGGAGCATGATGCCAAACTCTACGTAAGCCAAGCCACGGGCGATCATTTGGAAGAGGCGCGCGATTTTCACACCGTCGAACGGCAGTGTCATCTCAATATCCCAACTGCGACCGTTGTCCTGCGAGACGAAATGCGCCGCCAAACCCTCGGCGAGTTCGCGGGCGAGCTTCCGGTTGTGCGCTAGACGGCCAGGGACTATGTCCGACAGGATCGTGCGCGACTCGGTGTGCGACGCCCCGAAAGGCAGCACCGTCGCCGCATAGTGCTCGAGCTTCGACTTCTCATTGTTGCACTGGCGATATGCGGGCGCCTGGGGCAGATTCGCGCGCTTCGCCCCCTCGGGGAAAAACTCACGCGCGATGACATGATCGGCGGTGCCTGATGCCCCCGGCGTGCCGCAGTAGACGCAGGTCTTTCCTTGGAATTTCTTGCTGCTCATGGAATTGATCGTTTCGCACCCTGCGTGGAGTACCAGTTGGGCGCATCTTAGGCGGGCTCAAGAGGCGGCGGACAGTTCCGCAGGTCGGGTTGAGTTGTCCTCGACGATGGCCACCCTCGCATGTGGCTTCCGATGGCATCGGCTTGGCTCGTTTAGAGGTCCGCTTAGGGGGAATCGTAACGCCGACTTCTCATAGACTGGTTGTGGCCGAAAGTACCCGTTGCGTGTTCGTCCGCGTACAACCGTATTGGCCGAACTCGAACTTGAACAACTTCCCCCGGAGACGTAGCCCGTAGCGCTCATTCGATGTTGCCAAGGCGATGAACCGCAACGCTCGAAGCTTGGCGCCGTCGCGCGACAGCCTGATCAAGAAGTGATGATCTACGCGCCGGAACACGGTCAAGTTGCTTTCACCGTGCCCCTGTTCGATGAGTTCATGCGTCGCGAGATGTCGCTGCCCTGAGACCATGCACAGCGCTGGAGACGTCAACGGCGCACTCTGAGGCATCGACGCCGCAGCGTGTGCGGCATTAGATCAGCTGGTGCTTGGCCCACAATGGCATGCAGCAAATGTGCCCGCGGTTACACTTGCCCAGTCCGTGACCTGTCGGCAACAAGATGGCAAGGGAGTGGCCGTCAGCCACTGGAGGGTACTCAGGCAAAATGCGGGTATTTTTGCGGGTATTCGAGAACGATTGAGACTATAAAAGTTATACATAATAATGAGATAAGCTAGAAATGCTCCTACTGATCGACAACTACGACAGCTTCACGTTCAACCTCGCACAGTACTTCGGTGAACTGGGGCAGGAGGTAAAGGTACTGCGCAACGACGCGGTGGACGTGGCGGGTGTCCGGGCGCTGGCGCCCGAACGGATCGTGATTTCGCCTGGCCCCGGCACACCCGATGACGCGGGGATCACCCTGGCGTTGATCCGCGAGCTCGCCGGCGTGATCCCGATCCTCGGTGTGTGCCTGGGGCACCAGGCGATCGGCCAGGCGTTTGGCGGCAGGGTCGTGCGCGCGAAGACCATCATGCACGGCAAGACCTCGCCGATGCACCATCGCGGGCAGGGCGTGTTTGCGGGCCTGGCCAATCCGTTTGAGGCCACGCGTTACCACTCGCTCGTGGTCGAGCGCGCAAGCCTGCCGGACTGTCTTGAAGTCACCGCGTGGACGGAACACCCGGACGGCTCGTTTGACGCAATCATGGGCCTGCGGCACAAGGCGCTGGCGGTCGAGGGTGTGCAGTTTCACCCGGAATCGATCATGACCGGAAGCGGCCACGACCTGTTGCGCAATTTCCTCGGCCGGCCCTTGCGCGAGGCGGCGTGACCATGGGCATCACGCCGCACGAAGCACTGCAGCGGACGATCGAGCACCGCGAGATTTTCTACGACGAGATGATCGACCTGATGCGGCAGATCATGCGCGGCGAGGTGTCGCCGGCGATGACCGCGGCCATCCTGACCGGCCTCCGGGTCAAGAAGGAAACCGTGGGCGAGATCGCCGGCGCGGCGACGGTGATGCGCGAGCTGGCCGAGCACGTCACGCTGCCGCCGCACCCGCACATGCTCGACATCGTTGGCACCGGCGGTGACGGTGCGCACAGCTTCAACATTTCCACCACCTCGATGTTCGTGGCGGCCGCCGCGGGTGCGCGCGTGGCCAAGCACGGCAATCGCGGCGTGTCATCGTCCTCCGGCAGCGCCGACGTGCTGGAGGCACTGGGCGCAAAGATCGACCTTGGCCCCGCCAAGGTCGCGCGCTGCATCGAACGGACCGGCATCGGTTTCATGTTCGCGCCGCGTTTCCATCCGGCCATGAAGGCAGTGGCGCCGGTGCGCCACGAGATGGCCGTGCGCACGTTGTTCAATATTCTGGGGCCGTTGACCAACCCCGCGGGCGCCCCCAACATCCTGATGGGCGTGTTTCACGCGGACCTCGTCGGCATCCAGGTGCGCGTGCTGGAACGCCTGGGCGTGGCCCACGCGCTGGTGGTGCATGGCAAGGACGGGCTGGATGAGATTTCGCTCGGCGGCACGACGCTGGTTGGCGAACTGCGTGACGGTGCGGTGCGCGAGTATGAAATCGAACCCGAGCAATTTGCCATCCCGATGGCATCCAGCCGCAACCTGCGGGTGGCCGACGCGGCGGAGTCGAAGGCGATGCTGTTGCAGGTGCTGGATGGCGAGATGGGCGTGGCGCGCAACATCGTGCTGCTGAATGCCGGCGCAGCGCTGTACGCGGCCGGCTGCGCCGAATCGATCGCAGGGGGCGTGGCGCTGGCGCGGACGGCCATCGACACCGGCGCGGCGCGCGCAAAGCTCGATGCGTTCGTGGCGGCGACCGTGGCGCTCGCTGCAGCACCGGCATGAACGATATTCTGGAACGCATGCTTGCGCACAAACGCGCGGAAGTGGCGGCGCGCAAGCAGCGCGTGCCGCTGAAGGAATTGCGTGCGCGCTGCGCCGGCGCGCCGCCCGTACGCGGATTTGCGGCGGCGTTGCGGACGCGCGTGGCGTCCGGCCAGGCGGCCGTGATCGCCGAGATCAAGCGGGCCAGTCCGTCCAGAGGCCTGATCCGCGCGGATTTCCAGCCGGCGGCACTCGCCCGCGGCTACGCGGCAGGCGGCGCGACCTGCCTTTCGGTGTTGACCGATACCGAGTTTTTCCAAGGCAGCGACGTGCATCTTGCGCAAGCGCGTGGGGCCTGCGCGCTGCCGGTGCTGCGGAAGGACTTCACGCTCGACAAGTATCAGGTCTACGAGGCGCGCGCGCTGGGCGCCGATGCGGTGCTGCTGATCGCGGCCGCGCTCGACAACGCGGATTTTGCCAACCTCCACGCGCTGGCGATCGAGCTTGGGCTTGACGTACTGGTCGAGGTCCACAACGCGTTCGATCTGCGCCGTGCGCTGCCGTTGCCGAACTTCGCGCGGACGCTGCTCGGCATCAACAACCGCAACCTGCGGACTTTCGTCACCGACATCCAGACCACGTTGTTGCTGCGGGCCGACGTGCCCGCGGAACGCCTGCTGGTCAGCGAGAGCGGGATCACCAGCCGCGGGGATGTCGCGCGTTTGCGTGCGGCGGGTGTCGATGCGTTCCTGATCGGCGAGGCGTTCATGCGCGCGGACGATCCCGGCGCCGCGCTGGCCGGACTGTTCGCCGGGGGGTGAGCATGCAGGCTGCAACCCGGTCCGCCAGGCCGCGCGTGGTGGTGTTCGACTTCGATGGCGTCCTGGTGCGCGGTGACACCTTCGGCCTGTTCATGCGCGACCGCTACGCGCACGGCGGGTGGCGCAAGGCGCTGGTGTTGCTGGCAAGTCCGTGGCTGCTGGTGCTGTTGCTGGTCTCGCGCCGCCGGTGCCTGCGCGCCCTGGTGCACATCGGTTTGTTGGGCGTGGGGCGCGCGCGCTACCGGGCATTGGCGGAGGGGTTCGCCGCCGCATTGGTCCATCGTCCGCACCAGTTTTACCGGGAAGGCATCGCGACGCTGCGGCGGTACCTTGCGGCTGGCGACCGCGTGGTGGTGGTGACCGGGTGCGAAGAGACCCTGGCCCGCGGCGTGCTGGAGGGGCTCGGGGTGAGTCCGGTCGAAATCGTCGCCTCACACCTCACGGCGGGGCGCCTCGGCATGCGCAGTGGCTGGCACAACGTTGGCCGGGCGAAGCTCGAAGCGCTGGCCGCGTATGGGGTCGAGGGCTGGCAGGTGGCCTACACCGACTCGCTTCAGGACGTGCCGCTGCTGGCGGTGGCTACGGAAGCGGTACTGGTCAATGGGTCACCCAAGCTCTGCAAGCAGGTCGAGAAGGCGCTTGGCCGCAGCGTGACGCGGGTAGAGTGGCGGTGAATCGCGGAGGCCGCGGCGCGTTGAGCGCAGCAGCCTGACGCTGCCCGGCGCCACCCCCAACCATCAAGGCACTAAGGCGCCGATGGACGCGGCGGTCGCGGGCGCGCGCGGCTATCTCGTGCCGCGCACCACGATGGTCTTGCCCTTCACGCCGATCCCGCCGTTGTCCTCAAGCTGTTTCAGCACGCGGCCGGCCATTTCGCGCGAGCAGCCGACGATGCGCGAGAGCTCCTGCCGCGAGATGCGGATCTGGGTGCCCTCGGGGTGGCTCATGGCGTCGGGCTCCTCGCACAGGTCCAGCAGCGTGCGGGCGATACGGTTGGTAACGTCCAGGAACGCCATGCGGCTGACCTGGCGCGAGGTGCGCAGCAGCCGGTGGGTGAGCTGCAGGCCGATCGCGAACAGGATGCGCGGACAGTCATCGCGCAGCGGGCCGGCCAGCAGCTGGAACAGTTTCTCGTAGGCGATTTCAGCCAGCTCGCACGCACTGCGGGTGCGGATCAGCACCTCGCGTTGCGCCTGTTCGACGAACAGACCCATTTCGCCGATGAACTCGCCGCGGTTGATGTAGGCCAGGATCAGCTCACGGCCCTGTTCGTCTTCGCTGCATACCGTGACCGAACCGTCGATCACGTAAAAGAGCGTGGTGGCGGGATCACCCGGTCGCAGGATCACGGTCTTGCCCGGATAACGGCGGCGGTGGCACTGTTCGAGCAGGCGCTGCATGGCGGCAGGGTCGGGCGCCAGCATTGCCGGGGCCTGGGAGCGTTCGTACACCTGCTGCAGGAGGTAGCGCAGTTCCGACATTGGGCTTTCTTTATCGCGTGGCGCCAGAATGTGAAAGTTTAGCATCCCTGCGCCCTGAACTTCACATGCACGGGACGCTCCAGCGGGGGTGCAGGCGCTGCCGTTTTCGCGCATACTTCGCGCTTTCGATAGCTGCCACGCGTGTTGGATTTCCGGTTCCGCGCGTTACTCCCCGTTTCCACCGGTTCCGAGGATGCTGCCGTGGTCAAGGCGTTGCCCCGCTTGAAACTGCAGGGATTCAACAATCTCACCAAAACGCTCAGCTTCAACATCTATGACCTTTGCTATGCGGTCAACAAGGGTCAACGCGAGCGCTACATCGACTACATCGACGAGGCCTATGACGCCGATCGCCTGACGCAGATCCTCACCGACGTCGCCGACATCATCGGCGCCAACATCCTCAACATCGCGCGCCAGGATTACGATCCGGAGGGCGCGTCGGTGACGATGCTGATTTCCGAGCATCCGCTCGTCGACAAGCTCGGCAAGGACGTGATTTCCGATGCGGTGGTCGCGCACATGGACAAGTCGCACATCACCGTACACACCTACCCCGAGACCCATCCGCACAACGGCATCGCCACCTTCCGCGTCGACATCGACGTCTCAACCTGTGGCGTGATCTCGCCGCTGAAGGCGTTGAACTACCTGATCGACAGCTTCGAGTCCGACATCGTCATCATGGATTACCGGGTGCGCGGGTTTACCCGCGACATCCACGGCAAGAAGCATTACATCGACCACAAGATCAACTCGGTGCAGGACTACCTGGCGCGCCACATCCGGCAGAAGTACCAGATGTATGACGTCAACGTGTACCAGGAAAACATGTTCCATACCAAGATGCATGTGCGGGACTTTGACCTCGACACCTATCTGTTCGAGGCGCATCCGGATGATTTCTCGTTCAAGGAACGGCAGAAGATCGAGGCGCTGCTGAAGCGCGAGATCGAGGAGTTGTTCCACGGCCGCAACCTGATGTGACCGGCGGGCGCAGGGTTGCTGCGTCCGGCAGCCTGCACGCCGGCGGCGCTCGATCCGCCATCGCCCGTGGCACATTGCGCGCCGCGCGTGTCTTGCAACGCGGCGCGCGGCCTACACCCGGTACGCGACAACCTTCATCAGCGCCGCCGCGCTGCGCATCAGCGCCGGCACCGGGAACGGCAGCCTGGCGCCGCCGCGCGCGTGCGCGTTGCCGGCGTGGCGGGCCTCGTCGGCTTGCATCGTGGCGAGGATCGCGCGCGAGCGGGCGTCGCTGGCCGGCAGCAGCCGCAGGTGGTTGCCGAGGTGGGCTTCGACCTGACGTTCGGTTTCGACCACGAAGCCAAGGCTCCAGCGGTCACCCGCGGCCGCGGCCAACACGCCGATCGCGAAACTGCCCGCGTACCATACGGGGTTGAACAGGCTGCCGTGGTCGTCGAGTTCACGCAGGCGTTCGGCGCACCAGGCCAGGTGGTCGGTTTCTTCCGCGGCCGCGCCTTCAAGGTACGCGCGGGTTGCCGGGTCGCGCGCCAGCGCGGCCTGACCGTCATACAGGGCCTGTGCGCACACCTCGCCGGTGTGGTTGATGCGCATCAGGCCGGCGGTGTGGCGGCGCGCGCGGGCGTCGAGTTCGGGGATCGGGTGGGGCGCGCC
Organism: Rhodanobacteraceae bacterium; assembly: GCA_004299555.1. Lineage (GTDB taxonomy): Bacteria > Pseudomonadota > Gammaproteobacteria > Xanthomonadales > Rhodanobacteraceae > 66-474. The sequence goes on along the minus strand of SCQU01000017.1, from coordinate 15,412 downwards.
TGGCGATGGCCGGGCCGCCACCGCGGCACCGGCGACGGTGCCGAGCGCGCGCTGGAGTCCGGCCAGAACCCGGTCCAGCCGCGACAATTGGCGTGGATGGTCGTGCATCCTCCCATTGTCGCGCGTTCAGGCCGGCGCGGTGCTAAAATGCGCGGCTCAGGGCACGGTCAGGTTCGCGCGCGTGCTTGCGTGGGCGGCAGGGCGCAGGTATCCTTGCCGGTCTTTCGTTGTTGTCAACCCCGTCACGGCGTACAGGTCGCGGCTCCGCAGCCCGTGCGGATCAAACTACTTTACGGATCGTTCCCATGAAGACGTTCAACGCCAAGGCCGAGACGGTCAAGCGAGACTGGCTCATCGTCGATGCCAGCGGCAAGACCCTGGGCCGGCTGTGTTCCGAGATCGCGCGCCGGCTGCGCGGCAAGCACAAGCCAGAGTTCACCCCGCACGTGGATGCCGGCGATTACGTCGTCGTGGTCAATGCCGGCAAGGTTGCGGTGACCGGCAACAAGCTCAATGACAAGCAGTACCATCGCGTGACCGGCTATGTCGGCAACCTGAAGACCACCAGCCTCAAGGAGCTTTTGGCCACGCATCCCGAGCGCGTCATCGAGATCGGCGTCAAGGGCATGCTGCCGAAGAATCCGCTGGGGCGTGCGATGTACCGCAAGCTCAAGGTATACAGCGGCGCCGAGCACCCGCACAGCGCACAACAGCCCAAGGTGTTGGAGATCTGATCATGGCGACCCTGCAACAGAACGTCGGCACCGGCCGCCGCAAGACTTCCGCCGCACGCGTGTTCCTGCGCAAGGGCAATGGCCAGATAAAGGTCAACGGCAAGTCGCTGGACGATTTCTTTGGCCGCGAGACCTCGCGCATGATCGTGCGCCAGCCGCTGGAGCTGACCCAGATGGGCGACAAGTTCGACATCAAGGTCAGCGTTGAAGGCGGCGGTATCACCGGCCAGGCTGGTGCGATCCGCCTTGGCATCGCGCGCGCGCTGGTCGAATACGATGAAACCCTGAAGGCGCCGTTGCGCCGCGCCGGGTTCATGACGCGCGATGCACGCGCGGTCGAGCGCAAGAAGGTGGGCCTGCACAAGGCACGCCGTGCCACCCAGTTCTCCAAGCGCTAATTTTTGCGATCCTCTCCGGTCACTGTGCCACCGGGAAATGCCGGCGCGCGTAGTGACCTGCGAGGTGTGGAGACCGGAACGGCTATTCGCGGCCTGACTTTTCACGACAGCGACTACGGGTGCGGCAGTTGCGCAGCGTTGCCCTCGATCGCGATGTCAATGGACTTGTTCTAGAATCGGATCGAGCAGGAAATACAGCCCCGTCGCCAAGTGGTAAGGCACCTGACTCTGACTCAGGCATTCGGAGGTTCGAATCCTTCCGGGGCTGCCACTTTCAGCCGATCCGTGTAAATCGGCGTGTAAATCAACCCGGCTTTTTTGACATATTGCCGGCCGGGTCGTACACATCGGTCATCGTCGGTGAGCGGTGTCCGGCCGCGTCCTGCTTGTCGCGCCGGGTGCCAGGCGTATCCGTCACCCCGCGATGCTTGGTTGCATGCAATCCGAACCGCGTCTCGGCCGTGAGCACGCCGGCCTTGAGGGCCTGCTGCATCGCACGCTGCCATGCCGTATTGAGCGTGCTGCGACCCACCGCATGGCCTGATTCCGTGACCAGCAGCGTCCGCTTGTCCGGTGTCAGCGGCACGGCGAGCACCTTGCGCTGCCAGATTTTGTTGCGGCGGTTCGCCAGCCAATCCCAAGCCTCCCGCAGCTCCGGACACCAACGCGTGATGTTGTCGAGGCTCCCCTTGTGTCGTCGCACGATGACGCCCTCGACGGTCCAGTCAGCGTCGGTCAGCTCCCGCACTTCGATCCCGCGCATGCGACAGCGGTAGGCGATCTCCGCGACCGCCCAGAGATAGGGTGATACGGATCCCTCCGTGTGCCCCTTCCGGCTACCGCGCTCACGCAGGAACGCAATGAGCGCTCGCATGGTCTCGGCATCCGGCACTCGATGCGCGCCGCGCTCCCTCGCCTGCTGAACACCTTTCGCGGGATTTTTCTCGACGCCCACCCGCAACCCGGCCCACCGGTAGGCAGCCGACAAATAACGGGCGACGTGGTTGGCCTTGCTCGGGTGCGTCTCGGCGATCTTGTCGACCAGCCGTTGGACAGTGGGTGGCGTGATGCTCGCCCGGCGCAGGTCTGCGAACGGAATGCCGAGTTTGGTCTTGAACCCCTGCAGCACCTTTCGGCAGTACTTGTAGTCATCCTGCGTGCGTACGGCCAGCACTTCGAATTGCTTGGATGTCTCGAATCGACCGAGCATGTAGTCCAGGGTGCCACGATCGGCGCCGTGCAGCGTTTCCATGGCGGCATGCAGGTCCGATAGTCTGGCGTCCTCACCAGCCACACGAGTGTATTTGCCGCCGGGCAGCGAGTACCAATACCGGTCCCGCCGGTTCCAATAGATGCCGACGGGAGGCTGGCGCTGATCGATGAAGGCCGGGATCGATGGGTCAACTTTGCGGTGCCGATTCGTGCGATTTCTCCGGGCCATGCACGGCCAGGCAAGTGCATGCGGCACTGGTCGTCAAGGGTGACCTGCCACAAACCGGTGGCTCGGCTTCCGATGAAAAAACCGGCTCAGTTATAACCGGAAATCAACAGCCCAGGATGTTGTACGCCAATACGTGGCCGACGTGCTCGTGGGCGCTTGGCGGATCGTGCGCTTCCCGGCGCGGCCCATGTCCGCCATACCGCCGTTGAGGCGATCAGTGCGGACGTTGAGCCTCAATGAAGTTCCACACGCGTCGCCATTCGGCCCCAACGAGACGGGCCCGGCGAGCGGAGCGTCGCGGCACCAAAGACCAAGACGAACAAGGATCAGCGCGACGACGGCGAAGCAACGCCCAGATCAAGGAACAGGAACCGGTATCCGTGAAGTCCGGGGCGCCAGTCAGGTGCTGCCGCCGGTTCCACTGCGACTCCACCCGGCGCATAAGACGTGAACGATCCGCTGCCTTGAGCACGCACCATACCCGCAAGCGGGCGGTTTGCACCTGACCGGGCAGCCTACCGGTGTTAACCATGGCTTGATAACGCCCATGCAGCGTAAGGTGCTCTCATGCAACAACCCGTGTAGCTGCCGTGATTTACATCCAACACCCAGTTCATTGAGGTGGACCATGCCACGGATCACCTGCGAACATTCCCAATCTGCCGAGCCTCTGATTTTCGGCCCGGGGGAGGCCCCCGTGAACTGCTTGATCTCGCTGTGCCGTGTCGTCTGCCTATTGGCGCTGCTGAGCGTGTCCGCAGTGTGCGTGGCGGCACCTCGCGCCGCGCAGGTGCTGCCATTGACCAAGGTGGCCGATGTACCACTCGGTGGCGGCACGACGCGGATGGACTATGCGAGCCTCGATCCGGCGCCACACCTGCTGTTCATTGCGCACTTGGGCGACAGTGCGGTGATCGTCTTCGATACGCGAACGCAACGCGTGGTAGCGCGGATTCCGGGCATCAGCCGGGTGCACGGTGTGCTGGTCATTCCGGCGCTCGGACTTGTCTACGCGACGGCAACCGGTACCGACCAGGTCGTCGCCATCAACGAAGACACCTTCAAGGAGGTGGCACGTGTCCCGGCCGGGGTGTATCCGGACGGCATGGCGTATGCGCCTGATGTGCACAAACTGTATGTTTCGGACGAAAAGGGTGGCACCGATACCGTGATCGACGTGCGCACGAACACGCGCGTGGCGACCATTCCGCTGGGTGGCCAGGTCGGCAACACCCAGTACGACTCCGTATCCGGCCACATCTTTGCCAACGTGCAGACGCGTCGGCAACTGGCCGAGATCGACCCGGCCACTGATCGGGTGATCGCCCGGATCGACTTGCCAGGTGCCCGCGGCAATCACGGCCTGCAGATCGTGCCGGCGCAGCGTCTGGCCTTCATCGCCTGCGAGGACAACGCCAGGTTGCTGGTGCTGAATCTCGTCAGCCGCCGCGTCGTTGCCACCTTCGAGGTGGGCGGCGATCCCGACGTGCTGGCCATGGATCCCCGGCTTGGCTGGGTCTATGTCGCCAGCGAAGCGGGCATTGTTTCCGTCTTCAAAACGCACAACGGTGCGGTAACCGAAAGCGGCGAAGGCATGCTCGGCCCGGACGCGCATGTGGTAGCTGTCGATCCCATGTCGCACTATTCCTACTTTCCGCTCAAGGATTTGCGCGGGAAAGCCGTACTCCGCATCATGGACGTTTCGCGCAGTGCCGCAGCCGCTTCCACTGCAATGCCGACATCATCGAAGCCGCGATGACGGAGTCCGGAGCCATGCGTGTTCTAGTCGTCGAAGACGAAGCCAAGGCCCGTCGCTACCTCGCACAGGGGCTGCACGAGCAGGGATTCTCCGTTGACGTCATCGGGGATGGCAACAGCGCGTTGACACTGCTGCGTGAGCACGATTTCGACGTGGCGATTCTCGATGTGATGCTGCCGGGGCGCGACGGTTGGGCGATCGTGCGGGCACTGCGCGCGGAGGGCATCCGCACGCCGGTACTGTTTCTCAGCGCGCTCGATCATGTCGAGGATCGGGTACGTGGCTTCGAACTGGGCGGCAACGACTATCTGGTCAAGCCGTTTGCCTTCGCCGAGTTGCTGGCAAGACTGCGCAACCTGACGCGCCTCCCGGGATCGGCAACGCAGGCCGGTGTGATGCGCGTCGGCGACCTGGTCGTTGATCCATTGCGGCATCGCGTTGAACGTGCGGGCCGTGGGTTGCAGCTCACCCAGAAGGAATATGCCCTGTTGCTGCTGTTGACGCGGCATCACGGCCGCGTGCTCTCGCGCACGCTGATCGCGGAAAGCATCTGGGGAGTGTGTTTCGAAGCACAAACCAATGTCGTGGATGTGGTGATCAAGCGCTTGCGCGCCAAGCTGGATGCGCCCTTTCCGACTCCACTGCTGCATACCGTGCGCGGCGCAGGGTACATGCTGGATGCACATGCCGAGTGAAGCATCGACGCGGGCGCATTCGATTGGCACGCGCCTGACGCTGCTGTATACGCTGATTGCGCTGGTTGCCGTGGCATTGTTCGCGGGCGTGATCTATTGGCGACTGTCGACCAATTTTGCTGCCGGGCACGTTAGGTTTCTGCAGGCAAAAGCCGTCGAGCTACAAAGAGACCTGAGTGATGCAGGCGGGGATCCGCGTGGACTGCTGGCTGAAATTGCCAAGGAAACGGCAGGGACACGCCTGCGCGAGTATCTGGCCCGGGTCATCAGCGCTGACGGGCGGGTGCTGGGTGAGACACCGGGCATGGGTGGCGAGTTGCCGGAGAGCTGGTTTCCGCTTGCGACGGGTACAGGCCCGTCTTCGATGCTGATGCAGCGTCGGAGGGCTGGCAATCACGACTATGAATTGACAACCCTATCGTTGTCGACGACCGGCACGACGCAGCCGCTGCGCGTGCAGGTTGCGCTGGACGTGACGCGGGATGACGCCCTGTTATCCGACTTTCGCCGCGCGATGGCTCTGGCCTTCCTGTTGCTGATTCCGTTGCTGCTAGTCGCCGGTCGCTGGGTGGCTGCGCGGGGCCTGGCGCCACTGAAGCGCATCAGCAGCGCCGCAAGAGCGGTCACTCCCGCACATTTGTCCGGGCGCATTCCACTCACCCCGCCGTGGCCCAGCGAGCTTGAAGATCTGGTGCAGGTGTTCAATGCGATGCTGAACCGGATCGAAGAGGCGTTCGCGCGATTGTCCCGGTTCTCCGCCGATCTGGCGCACGAGCTGCGCACGCCGCTGAGCAACTTGAGCGGTGAATTCGAGGTGTCCTTGATGAATCCACGCAGTCCGCAGGACTATCGGGCTGCGATTGAATCGGGTCTTGAGGAGTGCCGGCGGCTCAACGTGCTGATCGAGAACTTGCTGTTCATGGCGCGTGCCGAACATGCAGAACTGGCCTTGCGTCGTGAGCGCTTCGACGCTGCGCAAGCGAGCGCCTGGGTAATTGCGCAGCATGCTCCGGCTGCGGCGGGGCGCGGTATCGCCATCGAGCTGGAAGGAGCAGCCAGGATCGACGCCGATCCGGCGCTGTTCCGGCAGGCACTGGCCAATCTGCTGACCAATGCGATTCGGCATTCATCCGCCGGCGGCCTGATCCGTGTCGGCTTGCGCATCCAGCCCGACGCCAGCACCGAACTGCGGGTCCGCGACGAGGGCGAAGGGATCGAAGCGCGGCATCTCGCGCACGTGTTCGATCGCTTCTATCAGGTGGACGCCGCGCGCCACCGCGATGCCGGGCAGGGAACCGGTTTGGGCTTGTCGATCGTCAAGACCATCGTCGATCTGCATCACGGCAGCGTCCGGCTGGAAAGCACACCGGGGGCAGGCACCACGGTGATCCTGCGGTTTCCGGCTCGCTGAATTTTTCGCTCGGTCCGCCATGAAGCTCATGAAGCTTGACGCGAAAGCCCTGTATCACCGCGCTTATGAAGTCGGCATCCTGCTCAAGGGGCTCGATGGTGTGGTTGAAATCATCGGCGGCATGGCCTTGTTCCTGACCACACGACCCGAGATCCGGCGCGCCGTTGCGTTATTGACCCGCGCCGAGCTGGCCGAAGATCCGCGCGATTTCGTTGCGAACCTTCTTACCCACATGGCGCGAAACCTGTCCGTCGGCACACGGCATTTTGCGGCCGCCTATCTGCTGGCGCACGGGCTGGTGAAGGTCGGCCTGGTGGCTGGCCTGCTGCGTGGGCTGCGTCGGTCTTATCCAGTCGCATTGCTGTTGCTTGCAGCGTTCATCGGCTACCAGATCCATCGGCTGTTTCTCGCGCCGTCAGCACCGCTTTACGTGTTGACCGCCGTCGATATCGCAATCGTGCTCTTGATCTGGCGCGAATGGTGGTACGTGAAAAGCCGTCGACGCAAGCCGTAGCCGATAACGCATGATTGGTGGCCAGTTGCGGGGCGGCCTCAAGATGACAGAATTGTCATCGAATCGAGCCGCGTTCGTCATGTCCAGCGCACTAAAGTCGCGCCATGAACCTCGCGGTGGCTGGTTTGTTGGCATTGACCCTGGGCGCGTGCGCCACGGTTCCGGCACCGCGGCCGCTCAACCCCCAGGCCAACGCACATGCGATCGCTGCGCGACGGCTCGATGACCCGGGCCTTGGCGCGGCCGAATTGCGCCTTGGGCTATCCGGGAACGCGAAAGTACCATGGACGCCCGACCGCATGGTGGTTGCCGGATGGTACTTCAATCCAGCCCTGACGCAGGCGCATGCTGCCGCTGCGCGTGCCGCGGCCGACGCCGTGTTGTCCGCGCAGCGCGCCAATCCCACGCTTGAACTCAGTCCGGAAAAGGTGTTCAGCGGCCTTGCGGGAACATCGCCCTGGACGGTCGGCGTGGCGCTGCTGTTGCCCCTGCTGCACCCCGGAGAAGCCGCCGCGCGGCGGGATGTGGCCGCCGCGGAATCGCAATCGGCGCGGGATCAGGAAGCGCTGGCGGTGTGGCATAGTCGGGTGCAGACATTGGCAGCGCTGCGTGAGGTCCTGCTGGCGCGACGCGCGCAGGCACTGGCACAGGTTGTCGCGCAAGACGATGCGGAGTATCTGGCTGCCGTGCAGCGGCGTGTCGCCGCAGGCGAAGACGGTCGTGGTGCCCGGCTTGCCGCACAACTCGATGCGCAACGCGCCGCGTCTGATCTCGCCACCCGGCGGGCCCAACGCGTCGCGGCCGAACATGCGCTCGCGGCCGCCGTGGGCGTGCCCGAGACCGCGTTGAATGCGGTGACATTGGATTGGCCCGGGCTTGAATCACCCCCCGAGCCTGCGGCACTGCCGCCCGAGGCACTGGCGAAGGACGCGGCCTGGAACCGCCTCGATCTGGCCGCATTGTTGGCGCGTTACCGCGCGGCGGCCGCGCAATTGCGCCTCGCCGCCGGCAGGCGTTACCCGACCACGAGTGTGGCGCCGGGTTATCTCTACGATCAGGGCCAGCGCAAATTCACCTTCGGCATCAACGTCGAGTTGCCATTGTTCCACGGCGCCGGTGCGCGCATCCGTGCTGCGGCCGCAGCGCGCGACGAAGCCGCGGCCGCGGTCACCGCAAGACAGGCGCTGATTCTCAACCAACTGGATGCAACGCGTGCCGCCTACGCCGAGCGCTACGCAGCCTGGCAAAGCATGGCGGCCGCTGCGGCCACGGCCAAGAAGACCGCCGTGCGCGCTGCGGCAATGCGCAAGGCCGGGCAAGCCAGTCATCTCGCCGAACTCACCGCGCAAGTCGCTTCCGCCACCGCCGCGCTCGCGGCGCAGGACGCCTTGTCCGCCACATTGAATGCACTTGCCCGACTCGAAGACGCCTTGCAACGCCCGCTGTGGCCTGGTTCGAAACTGCCGTCAGTGCCCGCGGCAAACGCGATCTCCGCTTCGTCCGATTCAGGCTCTCCGGGGGCGATCGATGTCGACGAATTTTAAGTGGCGCGATGCGCGAATCGCGGTGTTGTACCTGTTGCCGCTGGTGATCGCCGCCCCGGCGCCGGGCGCAACAGTGGTCATCACGGTCACGCTGTCGCCGGCGAGTGTGACGGCAAGCGGCATCAAGGTCGCACCGCTAATAGCATCTTGCCATGCCCCGCAGGTGCAGGGGATCGCCACGGTGCTCGATCCGCAGCCTTTATTGACACTTTCCGCACAACTGCAAGGCGAGCGTGCCGCGCTGGATGCCGCAGTGACGCAGTCGCATGCGGACGCCACGGAGGCGCGACGCTTGCGTGAGCTTTACCGTCACGGCGGCAATGCGGCGCTACACGCTGTGCAGGTGGCCGAAGCGGCCGCTTCCGCCGCGCACGCGAAACAGGTTGCGGCGGCTGCAAATTATGCCGCCGCGCGGAGCGGCGCACGCACGCAGTGGGGCACGACATTGACAGCTCTGGTGGCCCGCGGTGTGCAGGCGCTGGACGACTATGCCGACGGTGGTGCCACGTTGCTCGCGGTCGTGCTGCCGGTGGGCAGCAAATCGCCGGCCGCCGGCACCATACGCATCCAGACAAAAGATGGTGAGACCGTGCCGGCGAGCCTGCTGGGACCATCGCCGCGTACCGATGCGGTCGTGCAAGGGTCGACCTATTTCTATCGCACCGAGGCCGCCGGGCTGCGTATCGGGCAGCGGCTGACGGCCACGGTGCCGCAGGGCACGCCGACGCGCCGTGGCGTCATCGTGCCCGATGCGGCGGTGATCTGGTACGCCGGTCAACCCTGGGTCTACGTCGACACCGGGGCCGGACATTTTCAGCGTCGTCCGCTCGCGCAGACTGCACGTACGGCAACCGGCTGGTTTCAATCCAGTGGATTCCATGCCGGCGAACGTGTGGTGGTGCGCGGGGGCGAGCTGTTGCTGTCGCAGGAATTGCTGCCGCCACCCGGTACCCAACCCGCCGGAGACGATGATGACTGAGGTGGCTCCCGAGCCCATGGCGGCGTCTCCATCCGCCCACTCCAGCGTCGATCGCCCATGTTGAGTGCCATCATTGGCCTCGCCGTGCGGCTGCGCGGCGTGATGATCGCACTGGCAGTGTTGGCCACCGCGTATGGATGGCTCGCGCTGGGTCACGCACGGCTGGACGTATTCCCCGAGTTTGCGCCACCGCAGGCCATCGTGCAGACGGAAGCGCCGGGGTTTACACCGGAGCAAGTCGAGACGCTCGTCACCCAGCCGCTGGAAAACGCCTTGTCGGGCGCGAACAACCTTGCCGGGATGCGCTCGAAATCGATCCAGGGCTTGTCGGCGATCACACTGACCTTCCGCGCCGGCAGCAATCTGACCCGCTTGCGGCAGACCGTCAGTGAGCGTATCCAGCGCGCCGCGCCAGACTTGCCGGCCACGGTGCATGCGCCGGTTTTGCTGCCGCTGTCATCCTCGGCCGGCATCGTGCTCACGATCGGCATGACCTCGTCGACGTTGACGCCGATGCAACTGCGCACGCTGGCCGACTGGACGATCAAGCCGCAATTGCTGGCGGTGCCGGGCGTGTCGGACGTGAGCGTATTCGGTGGGGTCGTGCGGCAATTGCAGATCCAGATTCATCCCGGCGCACTGGCACGCTACGGGCTGTCATTCCAGGAGGTGATCGCGGCGGCCCGGCGCGCCACCGGCAACACCGGCGCGGGTTTTGTCGAGAACGACAATCAACGAATCGTGCTGGCACCCATGGGGGCACCGCTGACGCCCGCGGCGATCGCCGCGGTGGCGCTGCGCGAACACGATGGTTCGGTGTTGCGCCTCGGGGATGTCGCCAACGTGATCAACGGGGGCGCGCCGGCGACCGGTGCAGCTTCGATCATGGGCAAGCCGGGTGTCATGCTGGTCATCAGCGAGCAGTACGGCGCCGATACCGTGCGCGTGACGAACGCGCTCGAACACAAGTTGCAGGGACTCGGCCCGGCACTGCGCGTACAGCACGTCAAGCTGTATCCAGCGTTGTTCCGCCCGGCCAATTTCATCAGCGCCGCCGTTGGCCATCTTCGCAATGCACTGCTGATCGGCGCAGCGCTGGTGATCGTGGTGCTGTTCCTGCTTCTGCGCAATGCGCGCGCGGCAATGATCTCGGCAGTGGCGATTCCGCTGTCGCTGTTGGCGGCGGTGGTGGTGCTGGAGCGCTTCGGCTTTGGCCTCAACACCATGACGCTCGGCGGGCTGGCCATTGCCATCGGTGAGGTTGTCGATGATGCAATCATCGATGTCGAGAACATCATGCGCCGGCTGCGCCTGAACCGCTCGAGGGCAACGCCATTGCCCGCCGGAGAGGTGGTGCTGGCCGCATCGCTGGAAGTGCGCGGTGCGGTGATCTACGCCACATTCATCGTTGCGCTCGTGTTCGTACCCGTATTGACGCTGTCGGGTGTGGCGGGCAGTTTGTTCGCGCCGCTGGGCATCGCCTATATCGCCGCCATCATGGCCTCGCTGGCGGTTGCGCTGACCGTGACGCCGGCGTTGGCAATGACCCTGTTGCGCGGCGCCCAGGAGTCGCCCGAACCGCGTGTCCAGGCCTGGCTGAAACACCAGTACCTGCGATGGTTGACGCGGGTCGGGCGGCATCCGCGCGCGCTGATCGTTGCGGTTGCGCTGTTGTGCATCGCGGCCTTGGTTACGCTGCCGTTCTTGCAAGGCGAATTCCTGCCGCAACTGCACGAGGGCCATTACATCGTGCACATGCGACTTGCTCCCGGCGCATCGCTGCAGGCTTCGCAAGGTCTGGGCACACACGTCACCCACGCACTGCTCGCGATACCCGGGGTGCGTTCGGTCGCGCAGCGCACCGGCCGGGCCAGCCGCATCGCCGATCCATCGCCCGTGTTCGCCAACGAATTCGAGGTGGAACTGAAGCCGCTTTCCGGTGCGGGCCAACAACGTGCGCTGGATCAGATCCGGCATGCATTGGCAGCGTTTGCAGGCGCCAGTTTTTCGGTCAATACGTTCTTGACCGAGCGTATCCAGGAAACCCTGTCCGGTTTTACCGCGCCGGTGGTGGTAAACGTCTACGGCAACGATCTCGACCAGATCGATCGCAAGGCGAGCGAGGCCGCCGCGGTGTTGTCGAAACTGCCCGGCGCAACCAACGTGCAGGTGCAGGCGCCGCAAGGCGAGCCCCAGCTTTCGATTCGGCTGCGCAACGCCGCACTGGCGCGTAACGGTATCGCGCCGGGCGATGTGCTGAATGAGCTGGAGGCGGCCTACGCCGGCGCGCGCGTCGGTCAGGTGCTCGATGGTGACCGCGTATTCGATGTTACGGTGATCCTGCCGCCCGCGCTGCGGCGTGATCCGGCGGCTGTCGGCGCATTGCGGATTGCGGCGCCGGATGGACGTCAGTTGCCGCTGTCGGAACTTGCAGATCTGTCGATGACCGATGGCCGCTTCATGATCCAGCACGAAGATGGGCTGCGCGTACAGGCGATCACGGTCAATCTTAAAGGTGTCAACGCAGGTGCGTTCGTCGCGCGTGCGCGCAAGGCGCTGGCACACGACGTGCACTGGCCGGCCGGCGTGTTCCCGGTATTCAGCGGAGATGCCGCCGCGCAATCCGCGGCCACGCGCCAATTGCTTGTCTACAGCGTGCTGGCGGCAGCCGGTGTCGTGTTGCTGCTGTATCTTGCCCTGCGTCGCCTGCGCACGGTTGCGCTGGTGACGGTCAACCTGCCCTTCGCGCTGGTCGGTGGCGTGGCAGTGGCGTTGCTGACGGGCGGCACGCTGACGCTGGGCGGTCTGGTCGGCTTCGTGACCCTGTTCGGTATCAGTGTGCGCAACTCGATCATGCTCGTGTCGCACTATCGACATCTGGTGGAGGTCGAAGGTCTGCCGTGGAACACGGCCAGCGTGCAGCGTGGTGCGTCCGAGCGCCTGATACCGATCCTGATGACTGCGCTGGTGACCGCGCTCGGGCTGGCGCCGCTGGCGCTGACCGCAGGGGCGCCCGGCAACGAAATCGAAGGTCCGATGGCGGCGGTGATCCTGGGCGGTCTGGCGACTTCCACCGCGCTCAACTTGCTGGTGCTGCCGGTACTGGCGTCACGTTGGCTGAGATTTGACGGGCGCGCATAAGAGTATCCGCCAGCCCGATCAACCAATCATTCGGTTTGAGCATGCAACTCGCCGCAACCCGGAGAAGTAGTCATGGCGCTCAACTGCGGCGGCGGCGATCGGCTTGTGTCAACGGAGAAGGGACATGATGCATCCGATTACGAAACGCGATGCCGCTTCGAAGCATCGCGGCCGGATGACTGGTACGTCCAATCTGATCGAGCGGCGTGCGGCACCCAGACTGACGGAACCCAATCGGCCGCATGATGCGCTGCAGCCGAACTTCACTTGTACGCGGCTACAATCATCGGCCTTGCTCCAACCACACCGACTCAATTCAATACTGGCCAAGGCGGACCGCGGCGGCATGTGCTATGGGGTGGAAGTCAGGGCCCCATTCCTGGATCAGCAAGTCATCGAATTCGCCGCGACGCTGCCGGTGGCCGAGCGCGTGCGCGGATTCACCACGAAGGTATTTTTGAAAAGGTACGCCACGGGTTACTTGCCGAAGCCGATCGTGAATCGGCGCAAGCGTGGTTTGGGGGTCCCATTGGGGGCTTGGTTACGCGGACCCCTGCTGGACTGGGCCCGATCGCGATTATCGGCCCCGGTATTGCGAGATGTCGGGATCGACAGCGAAGTGGCTCTGCAACTTCTGTCCGAACACGGTTCGCACGTACGAGACCACGCCAAAGCCATATGGACGCTCGTTGTCCTGAGCGAGTGGCTCGAATGGCGAACACGGTTATAGCAAGGTCGTATTCGCTGCATCGGCCGTCCCGAGGTTTCATCCGGAGCGTGACGCACTTGGTTGGACTGGTGGATGAATTGCAATCGCGGTGTGTTTGCGGGGCGGGTCCGTGGTCAGGCTCCACGCACTCGTGTTGTTGCTTGTTGCCGCTTTCAAGTTGCTGCCGCCCGTCGAATTACGAGGAAGGATGCACGTGTAGTCGGTCTCAACGAAACGATTGCATTGAACATGAATGATCAAGAAATACTCTCGCTTGTGGCCACGTGTTGCTAAGGCTCACCTAAGGCAGTCTGGATAGCCTGTCCCATACATAACAGGTATTCAGTAAAACGGCAAAGGAGATCAACAATCATGACTGCAAGCAAGGCAATGATGTGCATTATTGGCGCGACAGCTCTCGCATTGGCGGTCACAGGCGTGCCTGCGTTTGCGTCCACAGGACAATCCATGCAGGCCATGCAATCCATGCACGGCACGAAGAAACTTGATGGTTCGCAGTACCTGAAGGACGCACGCGTTTCCCTCCAGCAAGCCAGGGCAACCGCGATGAAGACCTACCCGGGCAAGATCGTGACCGAGGAACTGGAGAAGGAGAAGGGCGGCAGCGGACTTCGCTACTCCTTCGATGTCAAGAACACTGCCGGCGTTACGCATGAAGTAGGCGTCGACGCGAAGACCGGCACGGTACTTGAAAATTCGGTCGAAGGTCCGAACGCCGATTAATCTTCGGACAATTCGGCCAGACCCTACGTTCTGCGCCACGAGGTCCCTCTCCTTCTCTGGAGAGGGACCGTTTCGCGTAGCGGGTCAAGAGTGACCGTCGTCACACACAGACCCGAAACTCCACTACGGCTTATTGCAGCGCTCACGGTGATATTACCCATACCGCTTCACCGCCCCGGTCAGCATGCTCCCGAATCCGTGGCCGGCGTCAGTGCAATACGCAAACAGCAAGGTCTCTGATTTTGAACGGTGCTTTCTGGTTTGCATTGGGGTTGGTGTGCCAGGTCGTTTCCTACGGCAGGTTGGTGTTGCAGTGGCTGTACAGCGACCGTCAGCACCGCAGCGTTATGCCGCTGGGATTCTGGCACGCAGTGCGGTCATGCTGCTTGTGCCGGGGGAGTAAAGGCCGGAGCCGCGGAGGTGCCCGCACCGCGCCTGTTGGATACCGTCCGCGAGCGTTTGCGGTTCAAACACTACAGCTTGCAAACGGAGCAGGCCTACACCGGATGGATCCGCCGGTTCATCCTGGCCAATGGCAAGCACCACCCTCGCGAGAGGGGTGCACACGAGGTCGCGCGGTTCCTGTCCGACCTCGCCGTGCGGCGCGCTGTGACCGCGAGTACGCAGAACCAGGCGCTTTCCGCGCTGCTGTTCCTGTATCGCGAAGTGCTGGGTATCGACCCCCGTGGATGGAGGACGTGGTGCGTGCGAAGCGGCCACGGCGGTTGCCCGTGGTGCTGTCGCAGGCGAAGACACGCCGGCTACTGGCCACAATGTGGCTGGCCATGGCTGTTGGCTAACCTGTTGTACGGTACAGGGATGCGCCTGGTGGAATGTCTCCGGCTGCGCGTGAAGGACGTGGATTTCGCGCGCAACGAGATTACGGTGCGTGACGGCGAAGGCGGCAAGGACAGGCACACGATGCTGCCGCGTTCGCTGGTCGAACCTCTGCGACGTGAAATTGAACGGGCGCGATCGCTGCACCAGCAGGATCTGGCGGCAGGCTTCGGCGCAACCCGATTGCGCCACGCGCTGGGCCGCAAGTACCCGCGCGCCGCACGCGAGTTCGGCTGGCAGTTCGTGTTTCCCTCCATACGCCGATCCATCGGCCCGCTCGACGGGGCGGAGCGACGACACCGCTTCGACGACGCGATCCTGGCGCGGGCCATCAAGACCGCACGCGGGCGCGCGGGGATCGAGAAGCCGATCAGCGCGCACACCTTGCCGCACTATGTAGCGCGCCCGACTATGTAGGGTGATGTTCTCAAGAGTCAGTTTTTCTGGGCAAGTGCGCGCGTTCGACGCGACATAGTTTCGGCTCCATCGATGAGCCCCGTGACCGG
>SCQU01000016.1 GCA_004299555.1 Rhodanobacteraceae bacterium | reverse complement strand
GGCTCACCGACGTGCTGACGCGGCTGCCGACCACCCAAGCTCGCGACATCGACACCCTGCTGCCCATCGCGTAGCGCACCAGGCCAACGCGTCGCAAGATGCCATCGGCTGACGCTTACACTTGAGGCGTTGCCGGGCCTGCTTGAGGTCCTGCTTGGCGACGCCCCACGCGCGCACCAGATCACGCATGGCTTCGTCCACAACATCCGGCACGTGCACGGCGGTCAGGTCGCCCATGCGCAACGCCTTGACCAGCATGATGGCATCGCGCCGGTCGGTCTTGACCCGATCCCCCGGCTTGCGTGCGATCAAGGAGGGTGCGCACACCATGCGCGCAAACCCCTTGCCGGTCAGGTACCGGTACAGACCGTAGCCGCAGGGTCCGGCTTCGTACACAAAACACACTCGCGAACCCTTGCTGTGCAAGCGCGTGCACAAGCGATCGAGATCGCGTTCGCGCACCCCGACATTGCCCAGGCTCTGCACCGCGCCGAGCCCGATCGAGTACGCGGCGACGTTCGAGTCCTTGTGCGTGTCCAGTCCTACATAGACGGTGCTATCGTTCATTGCGCTGACCTCCGCTGGGAAACCGAAATGAGCGTAGTGCTTGCTCGCTCCTGCGGCTCTGGCATCACGCTAACCCGCGTCTATGGCCCCGCGGAGGTCAGCGCCCGCCACAGCGAAAGTCATACTGTCTAGGCTTCAACCGCTCACTCACAAAGGGGGAAAGTTATGACTCGTGCTCAATGCGTTGCTTTTTCCACAAGTATTCTGTTCGCCGTCCTTGTGTCGGGGTGCGCCATTGCGCCAACCGCCGAAACGCAGGCGAAGCAAGCAGAGCTTGCACGCACAACTCCTGTATGTGTTAGCGATGCAGATTGCAAGGCAAAGTGGGACGCCGCGCAACTTTGGATAGTTCACAACGCTGGCTACAAGCTCCAAACCGTAACCGACGTCTTGCTTAGTACTTACAATTCTGTCGGTGGTAGCCCGGATATTGCTGTGCAGGTAACCAAGGAGCCGATCGGTGGTGGCAAATATAAAATTCTTGTCTCGGTGTCGTGCGACAATCTTTTCGGTTGTGTACCGAACCAATGGGATGCTGCTCTCGACTTCAACAAAACAGTTAGTGCCGTTACTCCATAAAGAGCAAGCCTAACTATTCGGTCAACCGGACGCTCACCCGCTACGCGGGGCTCGCGCCGGTTACCTCAAGCGTTGATATGGCTCGAAACTGTCAAGCGGGCGAATGCATCCTTCGCGCGCCGGCACGATGGGTTTTGTATGGTGACCCGATAAGCAACGCGGCGCAGGTCGTTGGTTGCGACGGTTGATCCTGCTGATATTCGCGCGTTGGGTAGCGCCTTGCTGTGTTCGTCGCGGAGCTGCCTCAGTCTAGAGTCGAAGGTGGCGATGGGCTGCTTTCGTAACGCCGTCGAGGGTTCTCCACCGTGACCTGCACCGCGTTGCCGATCGGGTCGATGTTGGGGTTCAGCGGTTCGTTGCTTGCTGGCAGGCGATGGCCCACACGAAGCCGGACAGTTCGCGCGCGATGGCGACCACCGCTTTGGTCGAGAGCATGCGGCGGGCCCGCAAGCTGCGGAAGCGTGCGCACAGTCTCAGCTGGGCTTTCCAGGCGATCGCGCGCGCCGGCTCGGAACATCCACCCTGGCGTCGGGCGATGGTGGTGCCGATGCGGGCCGGCAAGCGATATTGCCAGGCGGCTTCGACCAGGGCGCGTCGGGCGAAGGCGTTGCCGGTCTTGGTGATGGCGCCCTGGCGGCGCCGGCTGCTGCTGGAGGATTCGCTCGGGGTCAGTCCGAGGAAGCCCATCAATTGGCGCGGTGATTCGAAGCGTTCGATAGGGCCGATCTCGGCCACCAGCACGGCGGCATGCAGTTGTTGCACCCCGCGCAGCGCCTGCAGTTCCTTGACCAGCGGATAGCGCGACCAGCCGGGCAGCAGATCGCCGATCACACGATCGAGGCGCGTGATCCGCTGGGTCGCCTGGTGCACGCTGTCGACATATTCCTGGAATACGATCTGCCGGGCCGGGGTGGGCAGGTGCACGCGCGCCAGCCAACGTTCGTGGGCCGGCGTCCACGCGGTCTTGCCGGCATAGCGCACGTCCTGTCGCAGCAACAGGGCTTTGAGTCGGTGCCGGGCATTGCGTTGCACCCTGACCGTGTCCTCGCGGGCGCGCAACAGGTCGCGGATGGCTTCGTCCTCGGCGTCCGGTACTCGGATGGCGCGCAGCTTACCGGCCCGCGACAAACGCGCCAGCTTGAGCGCGTCGCGCCGATCGGTCTTGATCCGTTCACCCGACCGCTTGGGCGTCAACGATGGCGCCACCACTGCACACGCGATCCCGTGCGCCACCAGGTGCCGATGGATCGCATACCCGCAGGGGCCCGCTTCGTACACCACCTGCAGACTTGTGACCGGGCAGTGCAGCCGCGCCAACGCCGCATCCAGTGCCGGCAGGTCCCCACCGATGCGCCCTACGTGATGAACCTCGCCACCCCGGACGTCCGCCGTCGCGATCTCGATCGATTCCTTGTGGACGTCCAACCCCACATGCTTGGTGATACATTGCTTCATGGCCTGCCTCCGCGAAATGACTCGTTGCCGTCCACACCGTCAACGATGTGGATCGAACGATGTGGCTCGGCGCGCTATCCGCGCGCAACCCACGGTACGCGCGGCGGCAGGCCGCTCCAACAAGAGCCATTCTGTCTAGCCCTTTGTGGGAAGCGCTTGCGTAACTGGAAGTGATACTGTAGTGTCACTTCATGCGTACCGAACTCGTTACTACCCTCAAACGGCAAGCCACCGAACTCCTGTCGGACATCGAGCGCGACAAGGAGCCAATTCTCATCACGCAGCATGGCCTTCCCAGTGCTTACCTGCTGGATGTCGAGACCTATGAGCTCATGGAGCAGCGCATGTCGATCCTCGAAGGCATTGCCCGGGGGGAGCAGGCTGTTGCTGAAGGCCGTGTAGCTTCCCATGCTCAAGCCAAGAAGCGCCTTGCCAGATGGCTGAAATAATTTGGTCAGAGCCGGCCCTGGGGGATCTGGATGCTATCGCGGACTACATTGCACTCGAGAATCCTGTCGCTGCATCGGCGCTCATCCAGCGCATCTTCGGTCACGTCGTGCAGTTGGCCAACCATCCGGAGAGTGGTAGCAGGCCGCAAGAGCTGGGCCGGTCGCGGTACCGCCAGATTGTCGAACCGCCATGTCGCGTGTTCTATCGCTACGACGGACACAAAGTCTTTATTCTTTACGTTATGCGGTCGGAGCGGCTGCTGCGTCGGGAGCGGCTCGCGTCGCGTGCAAGTCGAGCAAAGGGCTAACAACTCGGTCAACCGGACGCAAATCCCGCTACGCGGCCTTTGCGCCGGTTACCTCGGGCGTTGGGCGCCAGTAATTTTTCCGTGCAATCTCCCAGCACCACCACTGTCGCATCACACGGTTTCCTTTTTGGGTGGCTCCGGCGGACATCAGGTTGGGCCTGCTGGGTAGTGTCGGCGCGGCGGCCGCGGGCTCGGCTATGTAATGCACCGGTGTTGGCAGGTTCAACGCGCTGGCACGCTGTTTCCGCCGCGCGTCAGGCTGCGGTGTAGGGGTGGTGCAATCGTGGCAATGTGCTGTGGGCAGGCCCGTGTGGGCCGTTGCGCTTTCAGTGAACCGCCCCGGCTTTCCCGGAGGCTCCAACCTTTGAGAGGATTGGAGCATGAACACGGAGAAGCGGTACTCACCTGAGGTACGGGAGCGAGCGGTGCAGATGGTGCTGGAGCACCAAGGCGAACATGGTTCGCAATGGGCGGCAATCGGTTCGATCGCGACGAAGTTCGGATGCACCGCCGAGACGTTGCGGCGCTGGGTGCGACAGGCCGAACGTGATCGAGGCTTGCGTGCCGGCGTAACCACCGAAGAGCGCGATCGGATCAAGGCCTTGGAACGCGAGGTGAAGGAACTGCGCCAGGCCAACGAGATCTTGCGCAAGGCTAGCGCGTATTTTGCCCAGGCGGAGCTCGACCGCCGGTTCAAGCCATGAAGGCGTTCATCGACGAGAACAAAGGGACCTACGGGGTTGAGCCGATCTGCAAGGTACTGCCGATTGCCCCGTCGACGTATTACGAGCATGCGGTGCGGCAGCGGGATCCCGGCAAGGCACCGCCGCGCGTGCGGCGTGACGCGGTGCTGAGCGAGGCCATCCGGCGCGTGTGGGAGGAGAACTTCCGGGTATACGGCGTGCGCAAGGTCTGGCGGCAACTTGCACGCGAGGGCGAACAGACGGCTCGTTGCACGGTAGCGCGGTTGATGAAGGTCATGGGCTTGAAGGGCGTCAGGTGTGGCAAGACGATCCGCACCACGATCAGCAACAAGGCGGCGCCGTGCCCGTTGGACCTGGTGAACCGGCAGTTCCATGCCGACCGGCCGAACGCGCTATGGGTCAGCGACTTCACGTACGTGTCGACTTGGCAGGGCTGGGTGTGCGTCGCCTTCGTGATCGACGTGTTCTCGCGCAGGATCGTCGGCTGGAAGGCCTCGCGTTCAGCCCAGACCGACTTCGTGCTGGATGCGCTGGAACAAGCGCTGTACGCCCGCCGGCGTGATGGCGAGCTGATCCATCACTCCGATCGTGGCGTGCAATACGTGTCGATCCGCTACACCGAGCGACTGGCCGAGGCTGGCATCGAGCCCTCGGTCGGCAGCGTCGGCGATTCCTACGACAACGCATTGGCTGAAACCATCAACGGCCTGTACAAGGCTGAAGTCATCCACCGGCAATCCTGGAAGAACCGCGAAGCGGTGGAACTGGCGACGCTGACGTGGGTCGACTGGTTCAATCACCGGCGCCTGCTGGAGCCGATCGGGAACATCCCGCCAGCAGAAGCTGAAGCCAACTACTATCGGCAAAGAGCGGGTCTGGCCAAGGCGGCCTGACTCACACCAAACAGCCTCCGGGATTCCCGGGGCGGTTCACGCCCGCTGCGCGGGTTGCGCCGCGTAGGTCAAGCGTTGGGTGGTCAAAGGCATCCATACACGGTCCAAGTAGGGACGAAGAACATGCAAAATAACAGCAACACCGTTCGTCGGTTTATCGAAGAAGTTCTGAACCAAGGACGGATCGATGCGGCCGGTCAGTTCTTCTGGGACGACATGGTGGAGCAAGTCCCACTGCCCGGCCAAGGGCCGGGCCTGGACGGGTTGAAGAACGCACTGCGCGGGCTGAGGACGGCATTCCCCGACATGCATTGGACCGTCCAAGAGCAGGTTGCCGAAGGCGACAAGGTGCTGTCACGCTTCGAGTGGACGGGCACGCAGCGGGGGACGTTTCTTGGCGTGCCGGCCACGGACACACCTGTGAGGGTGTGGGGCATGGTGATTGATCGCTTCGAGGGCACCAAGATTAAAGACACGCGCATCATCATGGACACGCTTGGACTGATGATGCAATTGGGCGTGGTTCCGCCACCAAAGGCATGATTCCGGCGCGGTCCAACAAGCCGGTCAACCGGATGCACGTTCCACTACGGGGTCTTTGCAGCCGGTACCTCGGGCATTAGACCTTTCCAGACAGGCATCCGCATCCTTCGAGGGGGTATCAATGCTTAGCAGCCTTCTGCCACGGCAAGCGGACAATGACTTCGGAGGCCACAGGTCCGGGTTATGGATCTTGGCTGTTGTGTTGTTGCTGCTTGCTGCGATGGGTGCAAACTCGATCTTCAATGGTCATTATGTGGCTACCAAAGCTGACGGGCTGCCACTTGGCTCTTATACGTCCGGTGCGGCGCTGGTCATCCTCAGGTTCTACGCAATGTGGGGTGTCTCGCAACTCACCATTGTGGCGTTTGGCATCGTCGCGCTGGTGCAGTATCGCGCTTTGGTACCGTTTGTTTTCCTGCTGCTGTTAGTCGAGCAAATCGTATGGCGGGTCGTCCACTATGCACTGCCCATTGCTAAGCCGGGTGCCTCCGGCGGAACTTGGTTCATTTACGGGCTGTTGGCGGTGACATTCATAGGTTTCGTTCTTTCGTTATGGCAGCGCAACTCAGGTCCAACCGCTCGCTCAATCCAACGCTGACCCGCTACGCGGGCTCGCGCTGGTTAGCGCAGGCGTGAGCCGCGCAGTCAGCTCACCGCGTCACGGAATGCCTTCAACACTGCGTTCATGCGTGTCTGCCAGCCGGTGCCTTGCTCGCGGTACCACTCCAGCACGTCTTTATCCACGCGCAACGCAATTTGTTCCTTGCGCTCTTCCGGTGGCTTGGCTGGTCGTCCGCGCTTTGCGTGCAGTTGCGCCACACCGCCGTGTGCAGTCGCGCTTTTCCAGTACTTCAGCGTCGCCGCTTTGTTCCTGGGGTCGTACGGCACGTCAGATTCGGGGGTACGCTTGGTAGTGCGCTTCACGTTCATAGGGTCCTGCCTCGCGGCACGAAATCAGTCGGGGCCCGTCCTCACGGTCGGTCCGCACGGGCGCAACCACACGGCCATGCGCCCAGCCCAGGCTCGCCAATTGCTGTGCGCCGTAGCCTTCCCGGCCATCCTCGCGGGTGGGCATCGGGCCATCCAGCGCTTCCATGCCATCGGGCACGCCGATGCCGCACTTGCGCAGGTTCTTGCGGCGCTTCGAAGGGTCATGGTCCATGCGTAATGATCGTGTATGCACTAATCTCGGGCTGCAAGGCGCACCTGTGCGTGCGCTCACCTCTCGGTCAACCGAACGCAAGCCCGCTGCTCCGCTGCGGTTGCGCCGGGCGCCCCGGAGGTCTGGCGAAGGAGTGGGTTGCGGATGGAAGTGATGCTGCGGGAGTACACGGAAGCGGATGCCGCAGCCGTGCTGCGGCTGAACGCCGAGTCCGTGGCGGTGCTCAGTTCGATGGATGGCGCCCGCTTCCGGGCACTGGCCGCGATGGCCGACATGCTCCAGGTCGCCGAAGTGGCCGGTCAGGTGGTCGGTTTCTTGATGGCGTTCACCGACGGGCGGGCGTACGACAGCGTGAACTATCGGTGGTTCGCGGCCCGGCTCAAGCGCTTCCTGTACATTGATCGGGTGGTGCTCGACCCCTCGTATCGCGGGGCCGGGCTCGGCACCCGGTTCTACCAACGGGCCGAGCAATACGCCCGGGCGGCGGGGTTGGCGTGGTTGGTGGCTGAGGTGGACGTGGTTCCACCCAACCGGGTGTCGCTGGCGTTCCACGACCGGCGGGGATTCGTGGAGGTCGATCGACAGGCGGCGGGCGGCGGCAAAATGGTGTCGCTTCGGGTCAGGTCGCTCGGCGCTGAACCCTCCGCTGCGGCAGACGGGCCACGCGCATAACGGTTTGCCGGGCGGTGCCTGCTGGCCACTCCGGCCGATCGCCACCCGCTGCAGGCGGCCGCCGGTCGAACCCGGGCGTGGGATGACCTTGCAGGCTCAAGCAGAACGCAATGGCACCGTTTCTGTTGCGAACCCTGTGCGTGTGACAACGGGCCTGTATTCTGCCGGGCATGGCGATGGCCGATCAACTTCAGCTTTGACCCTCACAAGAGTCATGCTCGCTACGGTAGCCAAGTTTCTTGATCCCTGGGAGGCCTACATTGTACGGGCCCGTCTCGAGGCGGACGGAATTCCGGCAAGCGTTGCATTCGCGCAGCACGCGATCGTCAATTGGCCCATGTCGTTGGCGCTCGGCGGTACGCTTGTCCAGGTACCTGCCGAGTTCCTCGGACCGGCGCGGAAAATCCTTGCCGATTACGAGGCGGGAATCCTCGAAGGCGAGCTGAACGAAGTGACCGGATTGCAGCGCGAGCACTGCCCGCGTTGCGGCTCGACCAACTTCAAGCGCACCATGCAACTGCGCAAGCGCGTCTATGCAATTCTGGTGGTTCTGTTGGTGGCCGCATTTCCCGCCAAGCGCAGTACGTTCATCTGTCAAAACTGCGGTCACCGGTGGGAGTGGGGTGGGGGCTGACCTGTTCCCGCGGCCTACCCGTCGAGGGCGGGTACGGTGTCCATGCCGCGGCCTGGAATGTCGCGCGCGCTGGAACTGGCGCCGGGCGGTTTTGCGCTCGATGCCTGGCCTTGGCTGACGGCTGCCTCGGGGTCCGATCGCCGGGTCGGCGGTGCCGCCGATTCACGCGGTCGCGTGCCGTAGTTCTTGCCACGCCGGTGGTGCGGGCCACGCCGGTTCGGCGTTGCCGGCGACGACGCGGCGCACGTCGGTCGGGTCGATCTGCGGCGCCAGCAGGCCCAGCAGGCGCAGGGTGAAATTGCGCAGCACGCGTCCGCGGGGCAGCACCGCCCAGGTGATGCACTCCGGCAGCGCCGCGGGCGCTGGCAGCACCTGCAGGTCGGTGTCCTCCGGTGCAACCGCCATCTCGGCCAGGATGCCGATGCCGAGGCCCGCCCGGACGTAGGTCTTGATGAGGTCGGCGTCGTGCGCGGTCATGGCCAGCTGCAGTGGCAGGCCGGCGGCGTCGAACGCCCGCCGCAGCGAGGACTCGGGCCGGCGCGAGGATTCGTAACTGACGATCGGCAGCGCCGACAGTGCGCGCAAGGTTGGCGCTTTGCGGCGCTGGCCAAGCGGGTGATCCTTGCCCGCCAGCACCACGCGCCGCCAACGGAACAACGGCACCGCGATGCCGGCGCCGGGCACCGCGCCGCTGGTGCTGATGATGGCAAGCTCGTCGCCGCGGCGCGCGAGCCGCGCGAGGATTTCACTTTCAGCGGACGGTTGCAGGCGGATGCTGACCGCCGGAAACTCGCGCCGGGTTGCGGCAATCGCGGTGGGCAGGACGTAGCGCGCCTGGGTGTGGGTGGTGATGATGGTCAGGCGGCCGCGGCGCTCGCCGCGCTGATTGGCGGCCAGCGCGTGAATGTTGGCGGCTTCATCCAGCATCCGCCGCGAGTGCACCAGTACCTGCTCGCCCGCGGCGGTCAGCGCGGTGAGGCTGCGCCCCTTGCGGCCGAACAGCAGAAAGCCCAATTCATCTTCCAGGCGTTTGATCTGGCGCGACAGGCCGGGCTGGGTGGCGTGTACCTGTTCGGCCGCGAGCGTAATGTTGAGGCCCGCATCGGTGATGGCGACGAAGTAGCGGAGCTGGTTGAGCGTCATCCTGCAGTTTCCGGAGTGGCCGTGGGCTGGCGAAGCGTGCCTGATGGACAGCGGCCGGCACCGCTCGCCAGAGACTGCGGATGCGGCAGGAAACCTCAAGGCCGCTGCGGCGGCGACCGCCTGCCAGCCTGCCGGAGGCTAGCAGATGGACGTCCAAACGTCCATAACTGCTTATAACCGCGCGTTATCACGTAGCTTGCGATGCGCATTTGCCCAAGCGTGTGGCGTGGGCCACACTGGCTGCATGGATTCGCGGCCCCCGCTTTTTTCGAAACGCTGTTGCGGTTTTGGCCACCGGCGGTTCGACATGCGCGCGTCAGTGCTTTTACGCAGCGGTGAACTTGTGCCCGAGCCGCGCACGTACCGCGGGCCGGCCGGTGTGCGGCATGACCCACGCGCCGTGACGGGCTCGGTCCCGGTTTCCAACGTCTTTTATGCGAGGCAATCACCATGAGTGTGCAATTGGGCCAAACCGCCCCTGACTTCACCCGCGATTCCACCCAGGGCCCGCTGCACTTCAGCGCGTACGCGCGCGACCACTGGGTCGTGTTCTTCTCGCATCCGAAGGATTTCACGCCCATCTGCACCACCGAGCTGGGTGCCTTCGCCCACCGCAAGGCCGAGTTTGACCAGCGGGGCGCCAAGCTGCTGGGCTTGTCGGTGGATCCGGTGGAAAGCCACCACAGGTGGGCCAAGGACATCTCCGATGTCGGCGGCACCGAGCTCAATTACCCGATCGTGGCCGACCCGGATCTCGAAGTGGCCAAGTTGTACGGCATGTTCCACCCCGAGGCCGATCCGACGGTGACGGTGCGTGCGGTGTTCATCATCGACCCCAAGCGCAAGGTGCGCACGGCGCTGATCTACCCGCCGTCGGTGGGCCGCAACGTCGATGAAATCCTGCGCACCATCGACGCGCTGCAGGTGACCGACCAGAACCCGGTTTC
The DNA here is from genome assembly GCA_004299555.1 of Rhodanobacteraceae bacterium. Classification (GTDB taxonomy): domain Bacteria; phylum Pseudomonadota; class Gammaproteobacteria; order Xanthomonadales; family Rhodanobacteraceae; genus 66-474. Next base: position 53,806 of record SCQU01000016.1, on the reverse strand, counting down.
AACGCCGGTCGACTGGCGGCCAGGCGATGAGGTCGTGGCTTCGCCCAAGCTGTCCGATGAGGAAGTCGCCAGGAAGTTCGGCAAGGTGCGAAAGGTCAAGCCCTACATCCGCTACGTCCGCCCCTGACGGTGGCGCCATGATGCACGTGCGCGCGGACTTTGCCGCCATCGTTGGACACACGCCGCTGCTGCGCCTGCGGCGCGCGTCGGCGGCGACGGGATGCGAAATTCTCGGCAAGGCGGAATGGATGAATCCGGGCGGTTCGATCAAGGATCGCACCGCCCTGGGTTTGCTGCTGGATGCCGAGCGGAAGGGCCTGGTGCAACCGGGCACCACCCTGGTCGAAGGCACCGCCGGCAATACCGGGATTGGTCTCGCACTCGTCGGCGCGAGTCGCGGTTATTCCAGCATCATCGTGGCGCCCAACAGCCAGAGCGCCGAAAAGCTCGACGCGCTGCGGTTGACCGGTGCCGAGGTGCGGCTGGTACCGCCGGCGAAGTTTGCCGATCCGAATCATTATGTACATGTGTCCGAGCGGCTGGTGGCGGCGCTGAATGCGAAGGCACCGGGCAGCGCCTGGTTTGCCAACCAGTTTGACAACACCGCCAACCGCGACTACCACGCGGCGACGACGGCGGTCGAGATCTGGGAGCAGACGGATGGCGCCGTGGATGGCTTCGTGTGCTCGGCGGGTACCGGCGGTACGCTGGCCGGTGTTGCGGACGGCTTGAAGGCGCGCAAACCGGATGTGCGGATTGCCTTGTCGGATCCGGCCGGTTCCGCGCTCGCCAACTTCGTCAACCACGGTGAGCTGAAAGCCGAAGGCAATTCCATCAGCGAAGGCATTGGTTCCAGCCGCGTCACCGCCAACTTCAAGGACGCGAAAATCGACACCGCCTACAGCATTCCGGACACCGAGTCGGTGCCGCTGCTGCACGCGCTGCTGCTCGAAGAGGGCCTGTGCCTCGGCGGCTCGTCGGGCGTCAACATTGCGGGGGCGATCCGGCTGGCGCACGAACTCGGGCCGGGGCACGTCGTGGTGACGATCCTGGCCGATGCCGGCACCCGCTATGCGAAGAAGCTGTTCAACCCGCTGTTCCTGCGTTCGCAGGGGTTGCCGGTACCCGCCTGGCTGGAACGCGCGTTTCCGGCCGGGGTGTCGGCGCCGCCCGTTGCCTGACGAGGATGCGTCCGCCGCGCGGCTGACCTGCTTTGGAATGGCGGTTTCGCCCGCTGCGCGGCTGACCTGCTTTTGAAAGGCGGTTTCGCCCACTGCGCGGACGAGCTACTTTCCTTTCGGGGAAAGTAGCCAAAGCCACTGCGCCTGGCATGACGGTTTCGGCAACGTCGCGTTGCCGAAACTACCCTTGGTGCTCGCCGCACGGCGGCCGCGCCGAACTCGCACCTCCCTGTGCTCGGACATCCGGTGCCTGCTCCGCCGTTCGGCTGCGCGCCGCGGCGTCATGCAAGGGCGCGCCAGCAGCCCTGCTCCGCTGACGGCCATCCATGGCTTGCATACCGCAATTTGCTACATCGCAGGCCATGGAGGCCGGCCATCGAAGCGGATTTGGCGCCTTCGCACGGCGCCGGGCATCGCGGCGGCACGCGGAAGCAAGGCGCGAATGCTCGAGGCCATGGATGGCCGACTAAATCGGCGGGGATTGCCGATTTGAACGCCGCAGGCGGCCCCGGGCGCAAGCGGGGGGCGAGCCACAGGGACGTGGCGAGTAGTTCGTGGCGGCCCACGGGCCAGGAGAGGCACAGGGTGGTCACGCCGACACGATGCCGGCGTGATCGTGGTGCGTGCGTCCTCGCTTTGACCACTTTTGCCGAAACAAAAGTAGGTCGCCCGCGCAGCGGACGGAATCGTGCGTTTGAGCAACCGGATCGCGATAGCGCGCGGAGCCAGGACTGAGACGTCATCCCCCCGCGACTGCGTCGCGACCCCCTTCCGCCGGAAGGGGGTGGACGATACCGCGCGCAGCGGTGCTGTGATCCCCTCCGCCGGAAGGGGGTGGCCGATACCGCGCGCAGCGGCGCTGCGATCCCTTTCGCTGGAAGGGGGTGGACGATACCGCGCGCACCGGCGCTGCGATCCCTTTCGCTGGAAGGGGGTGGGCGATACCGCGCGCAGCGGTGCTGCGATCCCGTTCGCTGGAAGGGGTGGCCGATGCCGCGCGCAGCGGTGCTGCGATCCCTTTCGCTGGAAGGGGGTGGCCGATACCGCGCGCACCGGCGCTGTGATCCCTTCCGCCGGAAGGGGGTGGACGATACCGCGCGCAGCGGCGCTGTGATCCCGTTCGCTGGAAGGGGTGGCTGATGCCGGGCGCACCGGTGCTGCGATCCCTTTCGCTGGAAGGGGGTGGACGATGCCACGCGCACCGGCGCTGTGATCCCTTTCGCTGGAAGGGGTGGCCGATGCCGCGCGCACCGGTGCTGCGATCCCGTTCGCTGGAAGGGGTGGCCGATGCCGGGCGCACCGGTGCTGCGATCCCGTTCGCTGGAAGGGGGTGGACAATGCCGCGCGCAGCGGCGCTGCGATCCCTTTCGCTGGAAGGGGTGGCCGATGCCGGGCGCACCGGTGCTGCGATCCCTTCCGCCGGAAGGGGGTGGACAATGCCGCGCGCAGCGGTGCTGCGATCCCTTTCGCTGGAAGGGGGTGGACGATACCGCGCGCAGCGGTGCTGCGATCCCTTTCGCTGGAAGGGGTGGCCGATGCCGGGCGCAGCGGTGCTGCGATCCCTTCCGTTGGAAGGGCGTGGGCGGTCCTCAGGGTGCGCGTGTCAGCGCGACCACCGCGTTCAACCCGCCGAATGCGAAGGCGTTGGACAGTACGGCGCGCACTGGTGTTTCGCGTGCGACGTTCGGCACGTAGTCAAGATCGCATTCGGGGTCGGGGTCGAGGAAGTTCGCGGTGGGTGGGATCACGCCTTCGCGCAGCGCGCCGAGGGCGGCGACGATTTCGAGTGCGCCCGCTGCGCCGAGCGCGTGGCCGTGGACCGCCTTGGTGGACGAAACCGCGACCGTGCGCGCGGCGTCGCCGAGTGCCAGGTGGATGGCCTTGGTTTCGGTCGGATCGTTCGCCGGTGTCGCGGTACCGTGGGCGTTGATGTAGTCGACCTCGCCGGGATTGAGGTGTGCATCCTTGAGCGCTGCGCTGATCGCGCTGGCGGCACCGGTCGGGGATGGCATCACGATGTCGCCCGCATCCGCGCTCATGCCGGCGCCCGCCAGCTCCGCGAGAATTTCGGCTCCGCGCGCACGCGCGTGCTCAAGCTCTTCCAGCACCACGACGCCGGCGCCTTCGCCCAGCACCAGCCCGCGCCGCTGCCTGCAGAATGGGCGGCAGGTGTCGTCGGCGAGGATGCGCATGGCTTCCCACGCCCGCAGGGTGCCGAGCGTGATGCAAGCCTCGGTGCCACCCGCGAGCGCCGCATCGGCCATGCCCGAACGCACCAGCGCCAAGGCTTGCGCGAAGGCATGGTTGGAGGTGGCGCAGGCGCTGGTGATGCCAAAGGTCGGGCCGGTGATGCCAAATTCGATCGAGACGTGCGAAGCCGGTGCGCTGGGCATGATCCGCACCACGGTCAGCGGGTGCAGGCGCGGATTGCCCTCGGCGTAAAGACGCTTGGAGGCATCATCATGCGCAACTTCCCCGCCCACTCCGGTACCGATGACGCACGCCGTGCGCGTGGCCAGCTGCGGATCGAATGTCAACCCGGATTGCGCGACCGCTTCGCGCGCGGCGATCAGCGCGAACTGCGAGACGCGATCCAGCAGCGGCCGTTTTTTGGCGTCGAAGTATTGCGCGGGGTCGTAGTCGCGCACCTGCGCCGCGACCTTGACCCGCATGGCTTGATCTTCAAACCCGGCCAGCGGCGCGATCGCGCTCTGGCCTTCGCGCATGCCGTTCCACAGCGTGCGTGCGTCGTGGCCGAGCGCGCAGATCGCACCGACGCCGGTGATGACAACGCGTCTGGACATGGGGAACCGTCAGGCGGCGGGCGGCGTCGCGGTGGGCGGCGCCGGATTGGCGGCCTTGTCGGCCAGCAATTTTTCGACCGTCTCGACCAAACCCTTGACCGATTCGGTATCGAAGTTCGGGTCGCGGTCGGGCATCTGGATCTTGAAGTGGTCCTCGATCTCGAAAATGATCTGGATCGCGTCCAGCGAAGCGATTTCGAGGTCCTTCAAGGTTGAATCCAGCGTAACCTTGGCGACATCGATGTCGGCTTCCTTCGCGATGATCGAAAACACGGTTGTCTGTACGTCGTCGCTCATTGCAGGTTTCCTTCGGCATCGGTGTGCGGCCGCGCGCATTCATCATCGCCGCCGAGCAACAGGATACCAGCGACGATGACGGCCGAGCCCAGGAGCTTGCCCCAGCCCATCGGGTCGCCGAATACCGCCCACGACGCGACCATGATCGCGACGAACACGATCGCACTGGTGGGGAATGCGCTGGACAGGGTGGATTTCTCCAGGATGTTCATCCACACCGCAAACTGGCCAAGATAGCACGCCACGCCCACCCATAGCCACGGCGTCGAGACCGCGCGCAGGATGGAGGGGCCATCGAGCTCGAATGCGCCGACCGCGGTGCCGGCGAGCTTCAGCGCCACCTGCCCCAGCGTTTCAATCGCGAGCAACGCGATCCACGCAAGCAGCAGCGGCGGCAGCCAGGCGGCGCGGCGGCTCATGCGGCCGAGGGCGCCGTGGCGATGCGTACGCGTGCCACCCGTTGCGGGCTTTCGGCAAGGATGCGGGTGAAGAAGTCCGCGCTGCGGGCGATGACCTTGTCGCGTTCGCCATCGACCGTGATCATGTGGTAGCTGTCGTTGAGCAGCACCGTTTCGGTGTGGCCGGTGATGCGCCGTTCGAGCAGGCGGGCGTTGCGGACGCTGGCGATGTCATCGTCCGCGGCGTGCATGATCAGCGCGGGCGCGCGCACGTCCGCGAGGTGCGGGCGCACGTGCCACACCAGCTTGTGGAATTCGGCCAGCGATGGCCAGGGATTGCCGGGCAGGCCGCCGGCCTCGCTCTGGCCGTCCAGCATCGCGCCGGCGATGCGCATCCGCACGCGTTCGTCCTTGATGCCGTAGGGGAAGCTTTCCATGAAGCGCTGGCGCTTGAACAAGCCAAGGCCGCACACCAGCGGCAGCAGGAACGACAGGCGCGCGATGCGCGGTATGGTCCAGCCGTCGTAGAACAGCGTGCTGCCGTAGAGCCCCAGGCCGTCCACCCACTGCGGGCGCTCGATTGCCAGGTTCAACGCCAGCACCGAACCCATGGACAGTCCGGCCACGAACAGGTGATCGACTTCGCGCCGCAGGCGTTCGGCGCCCGCGGTCACGCTGCGCGTCCAGTCGCGCCAGCCGGTCTTCAGCAAATCGGCCTCGCTGCCGCAGTGGCCCGCAAGCTGCATCCCGTAGACGGTGAACCCGGCGCGGTTGAGGCCCTTGCCGACGAAGCGCATTTCAGCCGGCGTGCCGGTCAGGCCGTGGATCAGCAGTACTCCCGCGCGCCCGCCGCGCAGCAGGAAATCCGCCTGTTTGATCATCGATTGAGTCATTGTTTTTCCATCAGACGAACTGCTGCCCCGTGACCAGCGCGACCCCGACGACGATCGTGCCGATTCCAACCCAGCGGCGCAGCGAAATGCGTTCATGCAGGATGCTGCGGCTGGCCAGTACCACACCGACATAGCCAAGCGCGGTGAACGGGAATGCGGTGCTGAGTTCCGTGCGCGACAGCGCCGCGAACCAGAACACGAATTCCACGGCGTACACCGCGACGCCCAGCATGATCCAGCGCGAGTGCAGCACCTTGGTGAGCAGCGAAGGCGCGCTGACGCCGGCGCCGGCGTCACCCACGCCGAGCTTGAAGCATACCTGTCCGGTCACGTCGCAGGTGACCGAGCCCAGCAACAACAGCAAGATGACGAGAGTGTGGGTCATGGATATATGCGTGCGCCCGCACGGGGCGGGCGCCAAGGCTTCTATTGTCGCCGATTTGCAACGCGCCGGCCCAGCCGCAGGTCAAGCCGCGCCTACAGCATCCTCCAACAGCCTTTCAGCGAGGTTTCACTGGCTCCACAGCCGCCCGCTGCGGTCAGCCGCCAGCAGGCGGGGCGGCAGCGCGCCGGCGTCGAGTCCGCGCGCAAACAGCATGGCCTGGAAGCGCTCGCCCATTTCGCCTGGCAACGTCAGGCGCTTGACCTGTTGCGCCAGCGCGTAGCGCGCGGCTTCATCCGCCGCTGCGGCGCGGGCGGCGGCAAAGACCGCGTCCAGGCCCGCCGCCATCAGGAATTCCGACTGGAACAGGTAGGTCACCGAGTCATACCCGGCGTTGATGCCGGCCTCGGCCAGCGCGGTGAAGTCGACCGACGCGGTAATGTCCTGCAGCCCCGGCAGGATCAGCGGGTCGTCATGCGCGCGCTGGCGGTAATGGCACAGCAGGGTGCCATCGGTCCGCTCCGGCGTGTAAAACTCGCGGCGCACGTACCCGTAGTCGACAAACAGCGCCGCGCCGCGCGCCTGTTCACCCGCGATCGCCTGCAGCCACCACGGCAGCTGCGGCAGTACTTCCGAACGATAGCCGCCGGCGAAGTCGCGCTGGAGCTGCCGCTCGAGGTGGCGCACCGCACCGGCAACCAGGGGATCGGCCGGCCGTTCGCAGCGCGCGAACGCGCCCTGGGTGCCGAGGCCGATGTGCTCTTCAAACACGTCGCCGGCTTGCATCGCGAAGCGCGTGATCGGCAGGGCATCCAGCACTTCGTTGGCAAACAACACCCCTGACCAGGGATGCTGCGGCGGACGCTCGAGCCACGCGCAGCGGGTGAATACGTCCGCCGGCAAGGCGCCGCGCAGGCATTCGCGCTGGCGTTCGCGAAGGTCCGCCGACGGCTCCAGCAACCAGTAGTGGCGCGGCAGCGCGTCCAGCTGCTGCAGGGCGAGCAGGCAGTCGCGCGCGAAGGCGCCGCTGCCGCCACCAAGTTCAAACCATGTGCCATCCTCACCGCAGGCGCGCAGCACCGGGGCCATGGCATGGGCGACGCACTGCGCAAACACCGCCCCCAGTTCCGGCGCGGTCACGAAATCACCGGCCGCGCCAAACTTCTGCCGGCCCGCGCTGTAGTAGCCAAGGCCGGGCGCGTACAGGCAGCGCTCCATGAAGCGGGCGAACGGGATCGGCCCGCGTGCCGCAATTTCCTGGCGAATGGCATCCACCAGGCGCGCCGAGTGCGCGACCTCGGCGGCGGATGGGGTGGGCAGCGACGTGTCCAAGCTGGCGTGATCCGTGGTGTTCAGGCAACCTGTGAGCGCTGCAGGATAGCGTGCGGAGGCGTGGCATGAGTGAAAACCGTCGCGTGGTGCTGGTGACCGGGGCGGCCCGCCGGGTGGGCGCCGTGATCGCGCGCACCCTGCACGGCGCAGGGTACGACCTTGCCTTGCACTGCCGGCATTCGCGCGCTGACCTTGACCGGCTGATCGCCGGGCTTGAAGCCGCGCGGGCCGGCTCAACCCTCGCGATCGAGGCCGACCTTGCCGCTGCCGACCGCCTGCCGGAACTGGTGGCGACGAGCGTGGCGCGCTTTGGACGCCTGGATGCGCTGGTCAACAATGCCTCGGTGTTTTACGCGACGCCGGTGGGCGCGATGACCGCGGCGCAGTGCGATGAATTGTTCCGCGTCAACGCGCGCGCGCCGCTGCTGCTGGCGCAAGCGGCCGCGCCGCAGCTTGCGGCCGTCCACGGCGCCATCGTCAACATCACCGATATTTACGCCGAGCGCCCGCTGCCGCAGTACCTTGCCTACAGCATGAGCAAGGCCGCGCTCAGGATGGCAACCCTGGCGCTGGCGCAGGCGCTGGGACCGGAAATACGGGTCAACGCGGTAGCCCCCGGCAACGTGTTGTGGTCCGAGCAGCCGTTCAAGGCCGAGACGCCGGAGAGTCTCGTCAACGAGACCGCGCTCGCGCGGCAGGGCACGCCGGCCGACGTCGCCGGCGCGGTGCTGTGGCTGCTGCGCGATGCCGGCTATGTCACCGGCCAGACGATCCGGGTGGATGGCGGGCGCATCCTCGGCGGGTAGGGGCGCCCACGCGCGGGGCGGGCACCCGTGTCATCCGTCCGCAGCGGTGATATCGGGGCGTTCAGGTGGCGGCGGTGCCGGGCCGCCGGTTCCAGCTCGTCACGATGGCCCGGGTCATGGCGGCAAGGTCATTGGTGACAAACAGCTGCTCGGTCGGTTCGTGCAGGAAGTCGGGGCTGAGCTTCATGCGCAGCCACAGTTCCGTACAGGCGCCTGCCCCGGTGCCGGCCGCGGGGGACTGAAGCCCACGGAACTCTTCCTTCCAGTCCATGTTGGCCGACGCGGACAAGGCTCCCTTGAGGGCCGTATCAAGTTGCGACGGTTCGGTGCCCGGAAACACATACACCACCGAGAGCACCTTGACATTCAGGTGCACGCGCAGCTCGAGCGCGCCGGCCATGCCGGGCCACTTGACGATGTAGCGCGCGTGCACGGTGCCCGGTGCGTGCTGGGTGTCCACGGTGACGGCGAGCGCCTTGCCATCGACGGCGGGCACGCGGCCGTGGGTACGGATGGCATCCGGGATGCCATACAGGTTCAGGCTGTCCGGAATGTCCTGCGCCAGGATGGCCGATGTGCGGCGCAGGAGGTCGTGCCGGCTTTGGGCACGCTGGCCCATGAGGAAAAAGAACCACAGCGCGCAGCCGATGGCCGAGGCCTTGAAGATCGACAGCAGCGCCACCGCGAGCGTGTCGCTGCCGTGGGTCAGCGCGAGCCAGAGTGCGGCGCCGGCGCTGACGAGCGTCGCGGCCGCAAGAAATCCCATCACGGTCCAGCGGGCCCAGCGGGGGATCAGCGCCAGCGCGCGTTGGTCAAGAATGTCCACCGCCTGCTCCTTTGCCAGCGATCGTCTGAATGGTGATGCCTGACTGCTGCAGCAGCTCGCGTGCGGGCGACTGCGTGAATTCGTGCTTGGCGAGCGCGTGGGGGTCGGCGCGCCAGTGGCCGTCCACGCAGGTTGCCAGGAGGTCGATGTCGATCGCGACGTCGCCGCCGGCGCCGCGCACCCGGCCGAGTTCGGCTTCGAGCTGCTTCAGGTGCGCGATGAACGCGTCGCGGTCGTGGGTGCAGTCGCACCGCACCAGCGCGTTGAAGTAATGCCGGGTCGGGTCGTGCCGCGCCGGCGTGGGGGTGACCGGCGTCAGTGTGGCAACCTTGCCCAGCGTTGCCAGCGCGGTGAGTGCCTCTCGCAGGCGTGCTGCGGTCGCGAGGTTGGAACCGAGCAGCAGCAGGTAGCGCCGCACCGCCACGTCAGGTAAACTCGCGGTGGATGCGCACACCGGCGCGCGCGCAGTCGAGCGCCGTGGCGGCGAGTGGCTTGTCGATCACAAGGTCGATGGTGCGCACTGCGGGAAACCGCAGCTTCAACATGGCCGCGCACGCGTCTGCCAGGGTTTCCAGCAGACCATCGGTGCGCCCGCCGACGAATGCGCGCAACGCCGCGACCACCGCCCCGTAGTCGATGGCCTGGCTGATGTCCGTGATGGCGCGGGGGGCGTAGCCGAGCGTCACGGTCAACACCACGGGCTGGCGGGCCTTGCGTTCGTGCGGGTAGATCCCGATCAGGGTCTCGATCCTGAGGCCGTCGATGAAAACGCTGTCCATGGTGGCGTCAGGCGACCGCCGGCAAGGCCTCGAGGTTCCAGCGCGGCTGCACGCGGATGGCCGGGCCGGTCGTCTGGCCTGCGGCCAGCCGGATCGAGCCCGCCAGCGCGATCATCGCGCCGTTGTCGGTGCAAAACGCGAGGCGCGGGAAATAGGTCTGGAAGCCTTCGGCCTGGCCGGCAGCGGCCAGTTGTGCGCGCAGGCGCTGGTTGGCACCGACGCCGCCCGAAACCACCAGCCGCTTGAAGCCGGTCTGCTTCAGCGCGCGGCGGCACTTGACCGCGAGGGTTTCAACGATGGCCTCCTCGAACCCGCGGGCGATGTCGGAGCGGGTCGCTTCGCTGTGGTCGCTGTCCCGCCAGGCCAGCAGCACCTGGGTTTTCAGGCCCGAAAAGCTCATGTCGAGCCCCGGACGGTCGGTCATCGGACGTGAAAACCGGAACGCCTTGGGGTCGCCGTCGACCGCGATCCTGGCCAGCGCCGGGCCGCCCGGGTAGGGCAGGCCCATGAGCTTGGCGGTTTTGTCGAAGGCCTCGCCGGCGGCGTCGTCGAGCGTGTCGCCGAGGATCCGGTAACTGCCGATCTTCTCGACCCCGACCAGCAGCGAGTGACCGCCCGATACCAGCAGCGCCACGAACGGCGGTGCCAGCGGCTGGGTGCCGGGTGCGGGCTCTTCCAGCAGCGGCGCCAGCAGGTGGCCTTCCATGTGGTGGATGGCGATGGCCGGCACCTCGAGCGCCCACGCCAGCGAGCGCGCCACGGCGGCGCCAACCAGCAGCGCGCCGATGAGGCCGGGTCCGGCGGTATAGGCCACGGCCGCGAGATCCGAGGTCTCAAGGCCGCCTTCGGCGAGCGTCTGCCGCAGCAGCGGCAGGAGCTTGCGGATGTGGTCGCGGCCGGCCAATTCGGGCACCACGCCGCCATACTGGGCGTGCAGTTCGATCTGCGAATACAGGGCGTGGGCCAGGAGCCCGCGGCCGGCCTGGTAGACGGCAACCCCGGTTTCATCGCACGAGCTTTCGATACCCAGTACCGGACCCCGCACGGGGGTCTTTGAATTGGCCATGTTTTTCCCGCTATAATTTGCGGCTCACCCGCGGTTGAGCGGGATAGTTTACCAAGTGGAGCGTCCATGCCCAGCGTCAAAGTCCGCGAGAACGAACCGTTCGAGATCGCCCTGCGCCGTTTCAAGCGCACCTGCGAGAAGGCCGGCGTGCTCGCCGAAACGCGCAAGCGCGAGTTTTACGAGAAGCCGACCCAGGAACGCAAGCGCAAGCGCGCGGCTGCGGTCAAGCGCCACCTGCGCCGGTTGTCGCACGAAGTCACGCGCCGCAAGCGCCTGTACTGATTCGGGGCGAATGATCCTGCCATTCCGGGCCGGTGCTGCACTGTAGCACCGGCCTTTTGTGTGCCTGCAGGCAGCAGAAGGAAACGTGCCATGAGTCAATTGAAGCAACGCATCACCGCGGACATGAAGACCGCCATGAAGGGCGGCGACAAGAAGCGCCTTGGGGTCATCCGCTTGATCCTCGCGGCGCTCAAGCAGCGCGAAGTCGACGAGCGGATCGTCCTCACCGACGCCCAGGTGCTGGCGGTGCTGGAGAAAATGCTGAAACAGCGGCGCGATTCGGTGACCCAGTACGCGGCGGCCAAGCGCGAAGACCTGGCCGGACAGGAGCGCTATGAAATCGGCGTGATCGAAGCCTACATGCCCGCGCAACTGACCGCCGCTGAACTGGATGCGCTGGTCGCCCAATGCATCGCGGACGCCGGCGCCGTCTCGCCGCGCGACATGGGCAAGGTCATGGGCCTGCTGAAGGAACGCGCGGCCGGCCGGGCCGACCTGGGCGCGCTGTCCGGGCGGGTCAAGGGCAAACTTGCGGGTTGATGGCTTGCCTTCCCCTTCGCTTGCGAAGGGCGGAGCGGCGCGAAGCGAACGCGCGCGAAGCGCGAGAGGGGGATGGCTCGTTGCCTTGCTGCATCCCGCGCGCCTTCGGCGCGACCCCTTCCCTTGGAAGGGGGTGGGTGCGCTTGGCAATCCCGGGTCCCGAAGCTTGGACTACCTCGACTTGCCGAAGCTGTACACGAGGTTGGTGGTGAACAGCGTGTCCATGTGCCGCGTACCGGGCACGATGTCGGAGTTGTAACGGTTCTCGTAGGCGATCTTCAGCGCCAGCGTCCGGGTCATCGCGACCGCGAGGCCGAGGTCGTTCTGGTAGTACTTGTTCTGGCTGCCGGCTTCCGCGAGGAACGTCTCTTCGAGGCTGGTGCTGTCGTTCAAGGCCAGCTTGTAGTTGACCAGTGCGCGGCCGATGGCTTCGTCCTGCGCCGGCGGCGTGATGCGGCTGACCTGCGGCGGGGTGACGGTTGCGTCGACCACGCTGAAGGTCTGCGGCTGGTAACGCTTGTAACCGGGGCCGGCTTCGACCGACAGCTCGTTGCGGGCGTCCTTCAGCAGGATGTAGCCGAAACCGATCGAAGCCACTTCCTGCCAGCGGTTGGACGCGAAATCGTCGTGGTCGTACCGCGCGGCGCCGACCGCGTAGGCACGCGGGTCGAACTTGTAGCCGATCGAACCGCCGGCGTCGTAGTGGCTGGCGGTGGTCTGGTAGCTGGTGGTTTCGCCGACCGTCACACCGGATTGGACGATCGGGACCTTGACGTTGCTCTTGGCGCGGTTGGCGTCGAGAAAGAAGCTGTCTTTCCAGATGTCGCTCTCGTAACCGAGCCTGAACTTGGCATCGATGTTCAGCGATTTGGTGTTGCCGGTTGCGTTGGCAAGTCCGAATTCGCCGCTGCCGCTCCAGTTGGAGGTCGCCGCAGTTGGCGCGGAGGCCGCGGGCGCGCCGGCCAGGGCGAATGCGGGCAAGCACAATGCAGAGGCCGCCAGCAGGGCGGCGATCGGGGTGAAGTGCATGGGGTGACTCCTTGATGCGTGCAGCAGAGGCCAACAAGGCTCGCGGCCAGGCGCTGAACACGTGTTAAATTGGCGTGATGAAACGTGAGGCCGGGAACCGGTCTTTCAAGGCACCGCACGCGGGAAAAATGCCGCCACGGCGTGGCGCGCTTCGGCAAAAAACAGCCAGCGTTCGACCAACACGCCCCCGCTGGCCGCGGCCGCGGCGACGATGGCAAGCCAGCCGGCACCGCTCGGCAGGGCGATCGCGATGGCCAGCGCGGGGACCGCGGCAAACAGGGTGAGTGCGATCGGCCGCAGGCGGGCCGAATGCTTGCGTGCGAGCACGAAGGCCATTTCGCGGGTGAGGTAGCTTTCCTCGGTGACCGGTCCTTCGAACGCGCGCACCGCACCCAGCATTTCAAGGCCGGTCGCGTGTCCGGCGGTGGGGGCGGGCAGCGCGTCGATGCCGCGCCAGTAGTCGACCTTGATCAGGGCGGTGACGATGGCCAGCACCAGCAAGGCCAGCGGGAAGGCATCACTGACGTAGGTGTCGGCGCGGGATGCCAGCCACGCCCACAGCCACAGGCCGCCCGAGAGGCACGCAAACATGAAGTACAGCGGGGCAACCTGACGCGCGCGCCAGGCGCGGATGGTTTTCAGCGAGCGGTAGATGTTGGCGGTACAGCCGATCGTCGCGAGCGCGCACACGGCCAGCAGCGCGCCGAGGACGCGTGTGCCGGCGGCGCCACGCCATGCCAGGTACGCCAGCATCAAGAGCGGCAGATAGGCCACCAGCGCCGCGATGCCCTCGCGCGAGAGCCAGGAACTTCGCCACTGGGTCAACGCCCGCCACGCGCGTTCAGGACGCCCGAGGTGCGCCGTCGAAGCCATGAGGCCTGCGGTCACCAGCACGAAGCCAAAGCCGAGCGGCAGCAGGATGTCGATGCGGTCCTGCGGATAGATGCCGGCCGCGAGCGCCGCACCGACGAGGCACCACACACCGTAGCCCGCGCCGCTCAAGACCGTGAAAAAAATCACCGACAGCGCGGGTTTCATCGGCTGAGCGCCTTGTCGAGCCAGCGCAGGAGCGGCGGCAGCTTTTCCGTATCCAGCGTTTCGGCCCGCGGTGCGGGTTGCGTGGGCGTGGCGGCAATGGTCGAGCCATCGCGGCGTGGCCGCGGCGGCAGGTACCGGTTGACCGGCTGGTACCCAAATTCCGGCATCAGTGCGAAGCCGCCGCGTTCGGCGACGACTTTCGAGACGTTGGAATCCGGGTCGCCAAGGTCCCCAAACAGGCGCGCGTGGGTCGGACACGCCAGCACGCAGGCAGGCTGGCGGTCACACGCGTCCAGGGTTTCGTTGTAGATCCGATCCACGCACAGGGTGCATTTTTGCATCGTGCCGCGCTTCTGGTCCGTGCGGCCGGTGTCGGAGGCCGGCGTCTTCGGGTGCGGCAACGCGATCTCGCGCGCGCCATACGGGCAGGCCCACGCACACAGCTGGCAGCCGATGCACTTGTCCTCATCGACCAGCACGATGCCATCTTCGGCGCGCTTGTAGCTCGCGCCGGTCGGGCACACCGTCACGCAGTCGGGGGTCTCGCAGTGCAGGCACGAGCGCGGGAAATGCACCATCTGCGGCGCGGGCATGTCGGTACCGGCAGCGTCGGGCGGTGCCGTGCCCATGAGGCTGTCGAGCGTCACTTCGCGCGGGGCATTCGCGTGCGCGGGTGGCTGCACTTCGTAGGAATGCACGCGGTTGAACCACACGCCGTGCGGGTCGGCGCCGTAGGGGTCGTCGTCGGCCAGGGGGCCGAAAGCGCCACCGTCGTTCCACTCCTTGCAGGCGATCGCGCAGGCGTGGCAGCCGACGCAGGTGTCGAGGTCGATCACCAACCCGAGCTTCTTTTTCGCGGGTGCGGGAAGACTGGTCATGGTGCCTGACTCGATGGCGTTGGCGTGGTACCGCCTTCCTTCCTCACTCGGTGTTGAAAAACGGTTCCGCCCGCGGAGCGGGCGGAGTTACTTTCCTTTCGGGGAAAGTAACCAAAGCCACTGCGCCCGGCACACCGGTTTCGGCAACGTCGTGTTGCCGAAACTTCCCTGCGCTTCTTGCGCCAAGCGGGCCGGCGCGAGTTCGGCGCGGCCGCCATTCGGCGAGCATCGCAGGGTAGTCGAACGGACCCGATGTTCGTTCGACCGCCGCCTCCGGCGCCTAGCCTTTTTCGCCCCTTTTTGGGCAATGCCAAAAAGGGGCCCGCGCCGTTGGACGGCGCGGAAAGAGACATGGATGTCGTCTGCAAGCAAACCATGGCAAATCAGAACGGCCAGATGCTCGGAATGAGATACATCGACAACGCGCAAAACAGCGCGATCAGCGGTAATCCTACTTTGGTGAAATCGGTAAAGCGATAGCCCCCGGCGTAGTACACCATCGTGTTGGTCGGGTAGCCGACCGGCGTCGCGAACGAAGTCGCGGCGGCAAACGCGACCGCGACCACGAACGGGCGCGGGTCGGCGTGGACGGCGTGTGCGACGCTGACCGCGATGCCGACCATCAGCACCACCGACGGATTGTGGCCCATGAGTTCGGTCAGGAGCGCGGTCAGGACATACACCATCAACAGCGCGGCCAGTGGCCCGTGATTGCCCACGAGATCGAGTGCGCCGGTGACCACCACCTGCGCCAGGCCCGTCTGTTCGATCGCGAATCCGAGCGGCAGGATCGCGCCGAGCAGGATGATGATTTTCCAATCCATGCCCTGGTACACATCCTTGCGTCCGAAGCAGCGGGTCAGCGCCATCGCGGCGACGCCGCAGATCGCGGCGATCGGGATCGGCAGCCAGTGCAGCGCCGAGACGATGATCACCGCGGCCATGATGCCGACGGCGACGAACGCCTTGTACGCGGGGTGGCGGAGGTTTTCACGTTCGTTGAGGACCACGAAGCGATCGTCGCGGCGCAGCCGGTGCACCGCGTCGGCCGGCAACATCAGCATCAACACGTCGCCGGTGCGGAAGGCGATGTCGCGGAGCTTGTCGCGCAGCAGGTGCCCGCGGCGGTGGATGCCGAGCACGGTGGCGCTATAGGTGGGCAGCAAATCCAGGTCGCGCAGGGTGCGGTCTTCGGCCATGCTGGCCGGCGCAATCATGGCCTCGACCAGCACGTTGGCCTTGGTGCTGTCATCCACGTGGGTGAATTCGGGATCGAGCTCGAGCCCGGCGTGCTTGCGGAAGTGCTCGAGCTTGTCCCATTCGCCGCGTACCAGCAGCACGTCGCCGACGGCAAGTTTCTGGGTGCGCGGTGACCACATGTGCTGGTCGCCGCGCAGGAGTTCGAGCGGATACACGTTCTGTTCGCCCAGCTTCGCCTCGGCGATGGTCTGGCCGACCAGCGCCGAGTCGGACATGACCTTCAGTTCGGTCACATACTTGCCTACCTCGGGCGGGCCGGAAACCTCGTTGTCGAGGCGCTTCGGCAGCAGCGAGCGGCCGATCACCATGAGGTACACGATGCCGGCGATCGCGAGCAGCACGCCGAGGTGGGTGAACTCGAAGATTCCGAACGGCTGCAGCCCCTGCTTTTGCGCCAGGGAATCGACCAGCAGGTTGGACGAGGTGCCGACCAGGGTGGCGACGCCGCCCATCTGCGCTGCGAACGCCATCGGCATCAGGACCCGCGCCGGCGAGGTGCCGGTGTTCCGGCAGATGCGCAGGGTAAGCGGCAGGAAGGTCGCGACCAGTGCGGTGTTCTTGATGAACGCGCCGAGCGGGGCGACCACCAGCATGATCCCGAGCGTCAGCAGCCACGGGCTGCGGATCTTCGACAGCAAGCGGATGACCGGTTCCAGCGCGCCCGAGTGTTCGATCCCGAGCGCCAGCGCAAACATGGCCGCGACCGTCACGGTGGCTTCGTTGCTGAAGCCCGAGAGCGCCTGTTCCGGACTGACGATGCCAAGCGCGACCAGCAGCGCCAGCGTGATCAGCGCGACCACGTCCACGCGCACCTTCTCGCTGGCGAACAGCACCATCGCGATCACGATGATCACGGCCGTGGCCCAGGCTTCCCAGGTCATCGGCGCGTCTCTTGCGTGAACGCCAGGTCAGGCACGGATCGCTCTCCCCGTTTCAATCGGTGTTCCGCGTGTTGCCGGTCTTGCCGCGACGCGAGCGCGGCTGTGTGCAGCTGCGCGGCCACGAACGCAGCTTGCCACGACGATGAAAAAAAAACGTTCAGGCGACCGCGGGCTCGAAGCGGTGGCCCGGTGTGTGCGGCGCGGGATCAGGCTCCAGCCGCACCTTCAGGTCAAACCAGGCAGCCTGGCCCGTGACCGGGTCGCCGTTGGCGTAGCGTGGATCGCGCGCGCGCTCGCCGATCAGGTGGTTGAGCAAAAAACCCTCGGTGAATTCGGGCGCACGCTTGCCGAGTTTCCACGCGCCGCGTTGCTTGCCAATCGCGTTCCACGTCCACACCGTGCCGGGGGCGGTCGCCGCGTGGGCACGCACTTCCACGCGGATGCGCCCGCGCGGGGACGCCAGCCAGGCCCAGTCGCCGCTGGCAATGCGGTGCGCGGCCAGGGTTTGCGGGTGGACGTACAGGACGTTTCGCGCGGCGATCTGGCGCAGCCAGCGATTTTGCGAACCCCACGCGTGGTACATGAACATCGGCCGTTGGGTGATCGCCGAGAGCGGGTAGCTTTCTGCGCTCTCTTCGCGGGAGAAGGGTTGGGGGTGCGGATTTGCGTCGCGCGTTCGCGCGTTCGTACCCCCTCCCGGAGGGAGGGGCAACCCGGCGTCGCTTGGTGACGGGTACCAGAACGGAACCGGATCGAAATAGCGCGCGACGCGTGCGCGTTCGGAGGCCGGCGGCTGTACCGCGCCGTGGCCTTGCGCCGCCAGGCGGAAGCGCTGCAGGGTTTCACAGTAGAGCTGCAGGGTGACCGGTTCCAGGGAGGCGACGAAACCCATCGAGCGCGCCCACGCCAGGTAATCGCGATTGGCCATCCGGTAATATGCGCCGGCCTCGGGGACACGCGTCTCGAAAAAACACCCGTGCTCGATGTAGCGCTGCAACTGCGCGGGATTGGGCGCACCGGTGCGCGTGTGTGAGCCATCGGCGCCGCGCCAGCCGGCCAACAAGCCGATCCCGGGTGCGCGCTCGTGGCGCACCATGTAGTCGGCGTAGTTCTTGTAGGCCGGGCTGCCGTCGGCGTTGGCCATGTGCGGCAGGCGCAGACGTGCGCCGAGATCCAGCAGGACGTCCTGGAAGGGGCGCACGTCGCGGTCGGGCGCGACCACCGGCTGGCGGATGGCATCGGCCGCGTGATCCGCATCGCTGATCGGCCGATCCAGCAGGCTGATGCAGTCGTAGCGCTCGAGGTAGGTCGTGTCTGGCAGCACGAGGTCGGCGAACGCAACGGTTTCCGAATCGTAGGCGTCGACGTAGATGATGTGCGGGATCCTGTAGGCGCCCGCGGCGTCCTTGGCGCAGAGCAGCTCGCGCGTATGCGCGCTGTCCATGGCCGAGTTCCAGCCCATGTTGGCCATGAACAGGAACAGCGTATCGATCCTCGAAGGATCACCTTCCACGGCGTTGCGGATCACCGACTGCAGCAGCCCGTGCGCCGCCAGCGGAAACTCCCAGCTGAAGGCGTGATCCAGCCGGCGTGGCCGGCCGTCCGCGTCGACCAGCAGGTCGCCGGGTGACTGCGGATAACCCAGCGGGCCGCCGTCGAGCGAGCCATCCGGCTTGCGCGTACGCGCGGGCTGGTTGCCGGGCGGTGCCGGTTGCGGGTAGGGCGGGTGGTAGCGGTAGCTGCCGGGGGTGTCGATGGCGCCGAGCAGGAGCTGTAGCAGGTGGATCGTGCGGCAGGTGTGGAATCCGTTGGCGTGCGCCGCGATTCCGCGCATCGCGTGCATCGCGACCGGCCGGCCGACCATGCTGGCGTGCGGGCGGCCATGGGTGTCGGTCCAGGCAATCGGCAGTTCGATGGCTTCCTCGAACGCGGTGTGGGCCAGTTCGGCCGCGAGCCGGCGGATGGTCGCAACGGGTACGCCGCAGCGCTCGCTGACGGCTTCCGGCGCGTATGCACCGGCCAGGAACCGCTCGGCCACGAGCTGGAATGACGGCACCGCCGTGCGCCCGTCGGGCAGGGTGTATTCGCCAGCGATGAGGGGGGCGATGTCCGGCAGTGTGGCGTCAACGATGCGGCAACGCGCATGCGTACCCTCACCCGGCGCTGGCGCGCCACCGTCTCCCGGACGGAGGGGGATTTCTTCTCCCCTCTCCCGCCGGGAGAGGGGACTGGGGTGAGGGTCCGGGGCCTGCGTAGGGTCGCGCGCAGCGCACAGCGGTTTGCCGTTGGCACCACGCGCGATCAATCCGTCGTCCGCGGCGCCAGGGGCGCGGATCACCAGGTGGTGCGCATTGGTATAGCGCACGAGGTAATCGAAATCGACCCGGTCGCGGGTCAGGAGCTCGTGGATCAGCGCACCCGCGAGCAGGCCGTCGGTGCCCGGATTGACCGGCACCCATTCATCCGCGATCGAGGCGTAGCCCGTGCGTACCGGGTTGATGGCGACGATCTTGGCACCACGGCTTTTGAGTTGGCTCAGGCCCAGCTTGATCGGATTGGAGTCGTGGTCTTCGGCCACGCCCCACAGCATCAAGTACCGGGCGCGGTCCCAGTCGGGCTCGCCGAATTCCCAGAACGAGCCCCCGAAGGTGTACATGCCGGCCGCGGCCATGTTGACCGAGCAGAACCCGCCGTGCGCGGCGTAGTTGAAGGTACCGAACTGCTGTGCCCACCACGCGGTTAGCGCCTGCGACTGGTCGCGGCCGGTGAAAAAAGCGAGCTCGTCCGGATTGCGGGCACGGAGGTCGCCCAGCCATTGCGCCGCAAGCGCCAACGCCGCGTCCCATTCGATCTCGCGAAACTCGTGCGCGCCGCGCTCGCCGACCCGCAGCAAGGGTTTGCGCAGCCGCGCCGGCGAATAGTGCTGCATGATCCCGGACGCACCCTTGGCGCAGATGACGCCCTGGTTGACCGGATGCGCCGGGTTGCCGTCGATGTAGCGCACGCGGCCGTTTTGCAAATGCACGCGGATGCCGCAGCGGCACGCACACATGTAGCAGGTCGTGGTCTTGACCTCGTCGCCGGTCGGACGGTGCAACTCGAGGTGGGCGTGCGGCATCGCGCGGGGCTCGTTCGGAGGGGCGCTCCACCGCATGGTAGCCACGCGGCGCGCTTGCCGCCAATCGCCGCGTGCGCCATGCTGCGCGGCATGCATCAGTATGAACGGGTCCTCAAGCTGCACGGCATTTTCAAGTCGCACCGGCGGCCGGTCGACGTGCAACGCCTGCGCGAGGATCTGGGTTGTTCGCGGGCCACGCTCTATCGCGACCTCGCGTTCCTGCGCGACGTGCTGGGCGCGCCGCTGGACAGCGATCCCGAGGGCCACGGCTATGCCTACGCCGAAGGCGAAGGCGAGCGCTTCGAGTTGCCGGGCCTGTGGCTGACCAGCGAGGAACTGTCCGCGTTGATGGCGTTGGAATCGCTGGTCGCGCGTTCCGATCCCGGCGTGCTGGCCGATGCGTTGGCTCCGTTCCGCACGCGCGTCGAGAAACTGCTGAACGAGCAGGCCGGCACGCGGGTGCAACCGCTGGATCGCATCCGCGTGATTCCGTGGGGTTCGCGCAAGTTGAACCAGCAGACCTTCCGCGCGGTGGCGGGTGCGGTGCTCGCCCGCCGGCAACTGCGGTTCCGCTATCGGGCGCGCACCACCGGTGCCGACAGCGTGCGCCATGTGTCGCCGCAACGGCTGACGCATTATCGCGACAACTGGTATCTGGACGCGTGGGATCACGATCGCGAGGCGTTGCGCAGTTTCGCGGTGGACCGGATTGGTGAGGTGGAGCAGCTGGGAAAGCCGGCGGTCGATCGCGACGAGCAGGAACTCGATGCCACCCTGGCGTCGAGCTACGGCATCTTTGCCGGTGCGCCCAAGGCCTGGGCGGTGATCCGGTTTTCCGCGCGCGCCGCGCGCTGGGTCGCCGACGAGCACTGGCATTCGCTGCAGGAAGGCCGCTGGCTGGATGACGGGCGTTACGAGCTGAAGGTGCCGTACGCGCAATCGCGCGAGCTGGTGATGGACGTCCTGCGCTATGGACCGGATGCTGAGGTCGTGGCGCCGCAGTCGTTGCGCGAGGAGATCCGGATCATGCACAAGCTCGCGCTGGATGGATACGGGCATTCGCAGCCGTGAGCGATGCCCGCGTCCCGGCGGTGGCCGCCGCATCCCCGAAACCGACCGTCGCGCTGGCCCTGGGCACCGGCGGCGCGCGCGGGCTGGCGCACATCGGCGCCATCGAAGCCATCGAAGCCGCCGGGTACCGCATCGTCGCGGTTTCCGGCAGTTCGATGGGGGCCCTGATCGGCGGCATCTACGCCGCCGGCAAACTCGATGTCTACCGCGACTGGGTGTGCGCGCTGCAGAAGATGGACGTACTGAAACTGGTTGACTGGACGCTCTCCGGCGCCGGGCTCATCAAGGGCGAGCGCATCATCGACGTACTGCGCGAGCTGATCGGTGCCGTCGACATTGAAGCGTTGCCGATCCCGTTCACCGCGGTCGCCACCGATCTCGACCGCGAGCGCGAGGTGTGGCTGACCCGCGGCCCATTGTTTGATGCGATCCGCGCGTCGATTGCCATTCCCACCATCTTTCGGCCGCGCCTCGTGCGCGGCCACCGCCTGGTCGATGGCGGCCTGATGAACCCGCTGCCGCTGACGCCGCTGTTGCGGTCGGCCAGCGACTATACGATCGCCGTCAGCGTCAATGGGCCCCCCGAGGCGCTGCCGGCGTTGCCCGAACCGGCGCCGGCCAAGCCACGCAACGGGCTGCGCGGCAAGATCGCCGCTTACGTCAAGCGCACGATTGGCGGCCACGAAGCGTCCACGCGCGAACCGGGCTGGATGGACACGCTGACCCAGTCGCTGGACCTGATGCAGCAAAACCTCGCCGGGTTCCGCCTCGCGGCCGACCGGCCCGATCTCGTGATCGAGGTGCCGCGGAACGCCAGCGCGGTGTATGAGTTTTATCGCGCAGCGGAGTTGATCGAGCTTGGGCGCATGCGCGCCGGGCGTGCGCTGGCGGCGTGGGAGCCGCGCACGCGCGCGTGACGTCCCGGTATTTTTCCGCCCGCCACGCCAAAGGCGGTTCCGCTCGGCTGCCGCCGAGGGGGCTACTTTCGTTTCGGCGAAAGTAGCCAAAGCCATCGCGCCCGGCACGACCGTTTCGGCAATATCGTGTTGCCGAAACGGTCGTGCAAGGGCGCGGAAGGTCGCTTCGATGACGGCCATCCATGGCCTCGCTCGAGGCTGGGGCCGCGTTACGCTCCGGTGATGTTGTCCTCGACTACAGCGCCGTCAGATTCGCGTACGCCGCCACCAGCCATTTTGGCCCGACGTCGGCAAAATTCACCTGGATACGGGTGTGCGAACCGGAGCCCTCGGCGCTGACGACCACCCCTTCGCCAAAGCTCGCGTGGCGCACGCGCTGGCCGAGTTTGACCGGCCGGTCCTCGTCCAGATCGGCATGGCCGCGTGCCGGGCGCGGCGTGGGGGCGTACACCGGACGCGAGATGCGCGCCCGCGGGCGCACCTCGGTGATGAGCCTGGCCGGCAACTCTTCAAGAAAGCGCGATGGCCGCTGCAGGGTTTCGCTGCCGTACTGGCGGCGCGATTCCGCGTAGCACAGCACCAGGCGTTCGCGGGCGCGGGTGATGCCCACGTAGGCAAGCCGGCGCTCTTCCTCGAGGCGGGCGGGGTCGTCGACCGAGCGCTGGGTCGGGAATAGCCCGTCCTCCAGCCCGACCAGGAACACCAGCGGAAATTCGAGGCCCTTGGCCGAATGCAGGGTCATCAGCTGCACGCAGTCGGCACCGGCATCACCCTGGCCTTCGCCGGCTTCGAGCGCGGCATGGGCGAGGAACGCCGCGAGTTCGGACAGGCCGGCTTCGATGTCCTCGGGCGCGCGTTCGAAGCGGCTGGCGATGTTGATCAGTTCATCGAGGTTCTCGACCCGGGCTTCGGCGTTGCCGCGGCTGTCGCGTTCGTAGTAGTCGCGCAGGCCCGACTGCACGACGGCGTGTTCGACCTGCTCGGCCAGGGTCAGCGCCGGACGGTCCCCTTCGCCCTCCGGGGGAGGTGCTGGGGGAGAAGGTTCGGCTGCGTTCGGGGCTGCGTTCGGGAGCGGACCCGGACCCTTGCCCTTCTCCGGCAGGGAGAAGGGTTCACTCGGGGATCCCGCACAGGCACGTGCCAGTTCATCGATCAACGCCATGAACGCCTTCAGCGCATTCCTGGCGCGGGTGTTCAACGTGCCGCCCGACAGTTCCGCCAGCGCGGCATTCCACAGCGGCGTGTCCTCGTTCCGCGCACGGCGGCGCAGGGTTTCGATGCTGCGTTCGCCGACGCCGTGCGGGGGCGTCGCCAGCGCGCGTTCGAAGGCCGCGTCATCACCGCGGTTGGTTGCCAGGCGCAGGTAGGCCAGCGCGTCCTTGACCTCGGCCCGTTCGAAGTAGCGCTGGCCGCCGTAGACGCGGTACGGAATGCTCTTCTGGTGCAGCTGCTCTTCGAAGTTGCGCGATTGGGCGTTGGAGCGGTACAGCACCGCCGCGTCCGCCGCGTTGCCACCGCCGTCGATGTACTCGCGGATGCGCTCGACGACGAAACGCGCTTCGTCCTGTTCGTTGTAGGCGGCGTACAGTGCGATGGCTTCACCCTGGTCGCCCGCGGTCCACAGTTTCTTGCCCAGGCGCGAGGGGTTCCGGGCGATCACGGCGTTGGCCGCCTCGAGGATGGTGGCGGTCGAACGGTAGTTTTGCTCCAGCCGCAGGGTCTTTGCGGCCGGGAAATCGCGCAGGAATGCGCGCATGTTTTCGACCTTCGCGCCGCGCCAGCCATAGATGGACTGGTCGTCGTCGCCGACCGCAAACACCTTGCCGGTGCTGCCGGCCAGGAGCCGGATCCACGCGTACTGCAGGGCGTTGGTGTCCTGGAATTCGTCGATCAACAGGTATCGCCAGCGTTCCTGGTAGTGCGCACGCAGCGCGTCGTTGTCGCGCATGAGTTCGTGCGCACGCAGCAGCAGTTCGGCAAAATCCACCAGCCCCGCGCGGCGGCAGGCCTGTTCGTAGGCCTCGTAGATGTTGCGGAAGGTGCGCGCGACCGAGTGTTCGTCGGGCTCGATGCCGTCCGGGCGCCGGCCTTCGTCCTTCCACGCGTTGATCTGCCAGCAGGCCTGCCGCGGGGGAAACTTGGACTCGTCGAGGCCAAGTCCGGCGATGACGCGCTTGACCAGCCGCTGCTGGTCGTCCGCGTCGAGGATCTGGAAGGTTTCCGGCAGCTGCGCCTCGCGCCAGTGCTGGCGCAGCAGGCGGTGCGCGATGCCGTGGAAGGTGCCCATCGTGAGCCCGCGCGCGCCTTGCGGCAGCAGGTTGGACAGGCGCCCGCGCATCTCGCCCGCGGCCTTGTTGGTGAAGGTGACGGCGAGGATCGACCACGGGGCCGCGCCTTCGGCCTCGATCAGCCAGCCGATGCGGCGCGTCAACACCCGCGTCTTGCCCGAGCCCGCGCCTGCCAGCACCAGATAGTGGCCGGGCGGTGCGGCAACCGCTTCACGTTGGGCGGCGTTCAGCGAATCCAGCAAATGCGACACATCCATCCCACGATTGTACCGGCCGTGCGCGCGGCCGAGCGGCCGTGCGGCTGGGCCATCGTGGCACGCAGCGGCCGTGCAAACGCGCGGTCACGGTCGCCGCGATCAGCGTTTCTTCAACGCGCCGACCAGCAGCAGGACGCCGCCGATGGCGATGCCGGCATAACCGAGCGCGGCTGGCACCGGCTTGTCGATCGTGGTTTTCACCTCGATCTGGCCCAGCCTGAAGGGCGTTTCGGTGCTGGGGTAGGTGACGTTGCCGAATGCCACCCAGATGCCCAGTGCGAGCAGTACGATGCCGACAAGGATGCTGGCGATACGCATGGGGTTTCTCCGTGGTTGGGGGTCAGGATACGCGAGCGCCGGTGCCGCCTGGCAACGGCGACCGCGGTGCGGACGCGCACAGCCTTTGGCGCGGAGGCCGCGTGGGGTCAGTGCGTGCTGCTGGCGCTGGCCGGCACGGCGGCCGCGGCAGCCGGCACCGGGCCGGCGATGGAAATGGGCTTGGTAAAGGCCTGCTTGGGCAGCGTTTCGTGCGCGAGCTTCAGATCCTTGTCCAGCAGCACGGCTTCATCGGCCATGATGTGGGCGGCTTCTTCCAGTTCGATGTCCTTGGCCTTCTTGGCGGCTTTTTCACGTGCCACCGATTTCTTGACGTTCTGCTCGCCCGGGGTCAGGCCATTGTCGGGCTCGAGCGAGATGGCCGATACATCGCCCAGCGCTTCGCGGCGCGCCTTGAACGCGGCGTCTTGTTTGTCCTGCTGCTTGCGATCGGCTTCGCGTATCTTGTAGTTCAGCGACACGGTCTTCTGGTCGTGCAGCTTGCGCGCGGCCGCCAGCTCGTCCAGCAGCAGTTTCCACGCTGGATCGGTCTTGGCGCGTGCGTCGTGCTCGGCGGTCAGGGGTTCGATCAGCGGTTTCTGGGTCGCCACCGGGGTGTAGTTGGCGGGCGCGATCTGCGTCCACGGCAACGCGTTCGGGTAGCTGGATTCACCAAAATCCTTGTAGCCGATCGAGTGCGGGAACAGGATGTCCGGCGTGACGCCGTGCAACTGGGTCGAGTCGCCGTTCACCCGGAAAAATTCGGCGATGGTCATCTTGAGCTCGCCCAGCGTCGGCTTGGTGTTCATCGCCAGCTGGTCGAGGCTGGTGAGGTTTTGCACCGAACCCTTGCCCCAGGTCTGCTCGCCAATGACCAGCCCGCGGCCGTAGTCCTGGATCGCGGCGGTGAAGATTTCACTGGCCGAGGCCGAGCCGCGGTTGACCAGTACCGCCATCGGGCCGGTCCACAGCATCTTCTCGTCCGAATCGTCTTCCTCGACCTGGCCGCGGTTGTCGCGCACCTGCACCACCGGGCCCTTGCCGATGAACAGGCCCGACAGGTTCACCGCTTCGGTGAGCGAGCCGCCGCCGTTGTCGCGCAGATCCACGATGACCGCCGACACCTTTTCCTGCTTCAGTTCGCGCAGCAGCTTGGCGACGTCACGCGAGGCGCTGCGGTAGTCGGGATCGCCGCGGCGCAGGGCGTCAAAGTCTTCGTAGAAGCTCGGCAGGTCGATCACGCCGACCTTGATGGTGCGGCCGCCATCCTTGACGTCGATGACCTTCTTTTTCGCGGCCTGGTCGGCAATGGATACTTTCGCGCGGGTCAGCGTGATGACCTTGGGCTTGGCGTCCGGGCCACCCTCGGCGGGCAGGATTTCCAGCCGCACCACGGTGCCTTTCTTGCCGCGGATCTTGGCGACCACGTCATCGATGCGCCAGCCGACCACGTCGGTGATGGCACCGCATTCGCCCTGGCCCACGCCGACGATCTTGTCGCCGACTTCGAGCTTGCCCGATTTTTGCGCCGGGCCACCCGGCACCACTTCGCGGATGACGGTGTATTCGTCGTGTTCCTGCAGCACCGCGCCGATGCCGTCCAGCGACAGCTTCATCGTGATGTCGAAGTTCTGGCTGGCGCGCGGGCCAAAGTAATTGGTGTGCGGGTCGAGCGAGGTCGCGTACGCGTTCATGAAGGTCTGGAACACGTCCTCGCTGTCGAGCTGGTGCACGCGGTCGAGGTAATTTTCGTAGCGGCGCGAAAGCGTCTTGCGGATCTCGGCGTCATCCTTGCCGGCGAGTTTCAGGCGGATCCAGTCGTTGGTGACGCGGGCCTGCCACAGCTTGTCGATGGCGGCGGTGTCGGCGGCCCACGTCGCCTTGTCGCGGTCGAACATGTAGGTGTCGTTGGTGTCGAGCGCGGGGCCCTTCTGCACCAGCTCCAGCGCGTAGGCGGTGCGCTCGCCGGCGCGCTTTTCGTACAGGTTGAAGATTGCAAACGGCACCGACATGTCGCCGTTCCAGATCGCCGAGTCGAGCTTGGTGCGGTCGGCGGCGAACTGGTCGATGTCCTGTTGCGTGAAGAACAGCTTGCTGCCGTCCAGGGCCTTGAAGTAGGCCTTGAAGATCTTCTGCGACATCGCGCTGTCGAGGGGCAGCTTCTCGTACTGGAAGCGCGTCAACACGCGGGCGGCGAGGATCGCGGCCTGACTCTGGGTTGCGGTCGGCTGCAGCACCGGCGCGGGTGTCATTTTCCACTTGGCGACCGGGGCCGCCACGACGCTGGCCGCCGAAGCCGGACACGCGGTCGCCGCCGCCGGCACGGCGGCCTGGGTGGCAAACGAAAATGCGAGGGCAATCAGGACGACGAAGGCACGCTGCAACATGGACATTCCTTGGACGGCCGCAAGGGCGCGGCCGGGTACGCGGGTGGTGCGACGGATGACACAAGGCACGCCAGTTGTTCGCTGGCGCGGACGGCCGTGCAAGGCGTAAAAACGGGGCGCACGCTTGCGCGACTCGTGGTAATCAAGGTATCTGAAAATGGGGGTGGCGGATACGGCTGCAAGTCATGCGGCCACGCGGGGCAGGCTGGCATCGGTGGCCTGTGGTGACAATCCAAACTGTCGGCCCAGCTCAACAATCAGTGCGTCCTCGACGTCCGCCAGCCGCGACGGGCCACCCAAGTCTAGCATTTGCGTCATGCGCAGGCCCGCATAACCGCAGGGATTGATGCGCTGGAAGGGTTCGAGGTCCATCGCGACGTTGAAGGCGAGGCCGTGGAAGGTGCAGCCGTGGCGCACCCTGAGGCCCAGGGACGCGATCTTGGCATCGGCCACATACACGCCCGGCGCGCCGGCGTGGCGGATGGCGGCGATGTTCCATTCGGCCAGGGTGTCGATGACGGCCTGCTCGATCCGGCGCACCAGCTCGCGTACGCCAAGGTGCAACCGGCGGAGGTCCAGCAGGGGGTAGGCCACGATCTGACCCGGGCCGTGGTAGGTCACCTGGCCGCCGCGATCGACCCGGAGTACCGGAATCGAGCCGGGTGCGAGCACGTGTTCGGGCCGCCCGGCCTGGCCGAGCGTGAAGACGGGGTCGTGTTCGACCAGCCACAGCTCGTCCAGGGTGTTGGCTCCGCGCGCATCGGTGAAGGCCTGCATCGCGTGCCAGACCGGCTGATACGGCTGGCGGCCCAGATGGCGGACGAGCAGCGGCTGCCGTGCGCGCTGTGTGGCTTCCCCTCCAGGGCGAAGGGGGGTCAAGGGGAATGGCTCTTTCACCGCCAGACATCCCCCCGGTGTTGGCGCGCCGGCCCCCTTCGTCCCGCAGGGGCGGGATTGGGTGATGGCGTGGACCGCGTCACAGCGTAAACCGGATGTCGGGATCGGCGCGCAAGGCGGCGTGTGCCGCTTCGTGCATGGCCCGCGACGGGCAGTTGAACACGACACTCACCGATACATACTTGCCCTGGCTGGACGGGCGCTCATGCACGCTGGCCTCGAGGATCGACAATCCCAACGCACGCAGGATCGCGGGCACGCGCTCGCGCAGGTTGGCGCCCGCGTTGCCGAGCGCCGTGATCTCGAAGCTGCCGGGAAACTGGAAGCCCTGGCCGTCCTGCTTTTGGATGTCGTCAAGTTCGCGCATGTGTTCCTAGCGGGATGCCGCGGGTGGATGCGCAGCCGGCGCCGCGACGGGTGTCGGCGACTGCGCGGTGACGGTCGGTGCCGGCGTCGTGGTGGTGCCCTTGCCGTGGTGGAACCACAGGAGGATCGCATCCCACAATCGCTTGAAGAAACCGCCCTCGGGCGCGTCCTTCAAGGCCACCAGCGGTGCGCTTGCCAGCGGCTTGCCGTCCAGCGTCACCTGCAGCGTGCCGACCTGCTGGCCGCGCTTGAACGGGGCGATGAGGGTCTGCGGAATTTCCAGCGTGGCCTTCAACTGGTCGTACTGGCCGCGCGGAATGGTCACCGCGACGTCGTCCTGGACGCCCAGCGCGATGGTGTCGGCCGCGCCCTTCCACAGCCGCGGCGCAGCCAGCGTCTGGCCCGCGCCGTAGAGCGCGTGGGTGCGGTACGAGTTGAAGCCCCAGTTGAGCAGGGCCTGGTCGCCGCCGGTGGCGGCGTTCATGTCCGCGCCGCCCATGGTGACCGCGATCAGGCGCATGCCGTTCCGGAGTGCCGAGGCCGCAAGGCAATACCCGGCCTCCTTGGTGGAGCCGGTCTTGATGCCGTCCACCGACGGGTCGGACCATAAAAGGGTGTTGCGGTTGTGCTGCATGATGCCGTTCCACTCGAACGACTTGATCTTCGAGATCGCGTATTCGGCGGGGAAATTCTTGATCAGCGCACGCGAGAGCAGCGCAATGTCGTGGGCGCTGCTGTAGTGATCGTCAGCCGGGTAGCCGGACGCATTGACGAAATGCGTGTTGGCCATGCCGAGGCGCCGGGCGTAGGTGTTCATCAGTTGCGCGAACGCCGCTTCGGAGCCGGCGACGTGTTCGGCCAGGGCAATCGCCGCGTCGTTGCCGGACTGGATGATCATCCCGTACAGGAGATCCTTCAGCGGCACATACGAATGCAGCTGCAAAAAGCTGGTCGAGCCATCGGTGCCGGCGCCGCCCGCCTTCCACGCATGGTCGGAGATGTAGACCTTGTCGCCCATGTGGATCTTGCCGGCGGCAAGCTCGGCGTCGACCACGTACTCGGTCATGATCTTGGTCAGCGAGGCCGGCGCGCGGCGCGCGTCCATGTTGTGCTCGGTGAGGATCTGGCCGGTGGCGTAGTCCATCAGCACCCACGCCTGCGCGTTGGGTTGCGGCGCGGGTGCCATCGGGGCCACCGGGACGCTGGCGACCGGTCTGGGCGGTAGCGCGGGTTTGGGCGGCAATGGCGCGGTTTGCGCGAACAGGGCGCCGGTGACGGCGACCAGGGAAGCCAGAAGCAGCGAACGCACGGGTCTCATCGGGTTACTCGATCCTTGGCAGATTGGATTTTACGCCGGGAAGCAGGATCCCCGGGCGCGGCTGACTGGCTACTGTATCGACACGTTCGCGTGCGGCAGGCCCAGGGCGTCGAGGCGCGCGGTGGTGCGGTCGACCGCATCGACGTCGGGCAGCGGCCCGATCTGCACGCGTTGCAAGGTGCGCCCGTCCGCGTGCACCGCCACCACGCGCACCGCGCCCAGGTGCAACCCGCGCAGACGCGCCGCAAGGCGCATGGCGTTGCCCGTATCGGCGAACGCGCCGACCTGCACATACAGCAGTGGCCCGCTGCCCGTCCGCGTGGTGGCTGTCGGCGGCGGTGGAGGTTCCGCCTGCGGGTGCGTCGGGTCGATTCCTTGCACGTCGACCAGGCCACTGCCCCTTGGATAAATGCCGATCCGCACCGCCGCCGCCAGCGACAGGTCGATGATGCGGTTGGGGACGAACGGCCCGCGGTCGTTGACGCGCACGATCACGCTCTTGCCGTTTTGCAGGTTGGTGACGCGGGCGAAGCTTGGCAACGGCAGCACCTTGCTGGCCGCCGAGAACTGGTACATGTCGTAGGTTTCGAAATTGGACGTCTTGTAGCCATTGAACTTGGTGCCGTAGTAGGACGCGATGCCGCGCTGGTCGTAACCCGCGGCGCTTGGCAGCACGCGATAGGTCTGGCCATTGACCGTGTAGGGCGACTTGTTGCCGTACCGCGACAGCGGCAACGCCACCGGTACCGGCTGCGGGATCTTGCTGAAATCGATCCCGCTGATGTCGGGGGTGGAATCGTTGCGCTGCCGGTAGCGGCCGGTTTGCGGCAGGCTGGTGTTGTCGCGCACGCCGCCGTGGCCGCGCGGGCCCGCACGCCCGGGGTTCGAGGAACATCCAGCAAGGGCCAGCAACGCCAGCGGCAACGCGATGCCAAGCCAGCACTTCATGGCGCCGCCGCGCCGCGCGCAATCGCCCCGGCCAGCTGCGTGACCGCGAGCGCGTACATCGGGCTGTGGTTGTAGCGCGTGATGACGTAGAAGTTCTGGAACGTCAGCCAGTACACGGGGCCACGCGTACCGGCGAGGGTCAGGAGGTTGGCGGGCAGCGCAGGGTCGGTTTTGGCCACCGGCGCGTAGCCCCGGGCCTCGAGTGCTTCCACCGAGGTTGCCGGCGCGGTGTTGGCGTAGGCCGGCGCGGGCGCCGCCGTGGCGCTGGGCTGGGCTTCGATCGCGACCGGTTGCCCACGCTGCCAGCCGTGCGCACGGAAGTAGTTGGCGATGCTGGCGAAGGCGTCGGGCAGTGACGCCATCAGGTTGATGTGGCCGTCACCGTCCGCGTCCATCGCGAAATCGCGGATGCTGGAGGGCATGAACTGGCCCAGCCCTTCCGCGCCCGCATACGATCCGTAGATGTCCGGGATCGGCCCGGGGAGCTTGGTGGACGGCAACTCCAGCAGGGCTTTCAGCTCGCCCTGGAAAAATGCCGCACGCGGCGGATAGTGGAAGGCGAGCGTCACCAGTGCGTCCAGCACGCGGTAGCTGCCGGTGCTGGCGCCGTAGTTGGTTTCGACACCGACGATGGCGACGATGAACTCGGGCGGCACGCCGTATTGCCGCGAAATCGCCTCCAGCAGGGCACGGTGCTGACGGTAGAACGCGATGCCTTCGGCGACCCGTTCCGGGTTCACGAAAATCGGCCGGTACTGGCTCCACGGTTTCGACTCGGCCGGCCGGCTGATGGCGGCGAGGATGGAAGGCTGCACCACCGCGCTGTCGAGCAGTGCCGTGAGATCGGCCGGATTTTTGCCGGTGGCCGCGGCGACCGCGTCGACCAGCGCCGTTTGCGCGGGCGGCGGCGGCGCGGCGGTGGCCGCGGCCGGGCGCGCGGGCGCCGCAGGCGCCTGGGCGGTGGCAGCGACCGCCAGGCCTGCCAGCGCCATGCACAACCAGGCCATGCGGTACGCGCGGATCATGTCGTGAAGGATGGCTCGTCGGTGACGGCAACGGGCGGCAGCCTAACATGCATCCGCGCAACGCCCTTGCCGAGGCTCAGCCCGCGCGGCTCATCCGCACTTCGAGTGCATGGTACGGAACTGAATACTTTTCGCGAGAGCCCCTAGATATAACACGTGTATAAGCGCACACGATCAGTGCTGCGGATACTTAAATTTTGGGCTTCACTGGATACTTGACCGAATTTCTTTGGGTACCAATCGGACCTGGCAGCGCGACCAAGCGTCGGCGCCGCGTAGGAATGGGCTCCCTTGCCCCTTCGGTTCGACCGCTGTGCGGGTGTGGGTCGGAGAGGCGGAGGACGCGCCGTGTGACCTGCCTCTTGATCACCTCGCCCGTGTGCTGACAGCACTCGCGGCACCGTGTTGGTGGCTCCCGGTCGTGGACGCGCACTAGCGCACTATACCGACGCCCACGCTTCCACCTGGTAGGCGCGCATCAGGCCATCGGCGGCATGCTCCAGCATGTGGCACTGATACGCGTAGGTGCCCGTGAAGTTGGCGAACCGCATAATGATTTTCACCTGTTGGTTCGGCGGAAACGTGTTCTCCCAGCCGTTGTCAACACAGCCCGGAATCACATTACTGTTGCGCGGGCTATTGCTGCGCTCCAGCACTTGGAACTGCAGACCGTGCGGGTGGATGGCATGCACCATCGTCATGTTGTTGCGAAGCTCCCAGATCTCGGTGGTGTTGAGTTTCACGATCTCGGCGGAGGTGTCCATCTGGAAACTGCGGCCGTTGAAACCCCAGCGCATGTGGTCCATGCAGTCATGGTCACGCTGGTCGATGAACCGACGCAATC
This sequence comes from Rhodanobacteraceae bacterium, assembly GCA_004299555.1. GTDB lineage: Bacteria > Pseudomonadota > Gammaproteobacteria > Xanthomonadales > Rhodanobacteraceae > 66-474. The sequence continues at coordinate 21,383 of SCQU01000016.1, read as the reverse complement.
ACCGGACGAGGCAGGCACGTCCGCCGCTTCGTCATTTCGCGACGATGACGCCGAAGTACATGTTCCCCGAGCAGTGGTAACGGTAGTGCCCGGGCTTGGGCGCGCGAATCGTTACGGTCCGCGTTTGCCCCACCGGGACCCTGGCCCGCACGGTGCTGCCGTTCGGCCCCAAATGGGGGAAATCGGTGACCAGGGCGCAGCCGCCGATGTGGTCGGTAATCCTGAGGGCGACTGTCCGGCCCGTAGGGATAGTCAGCGACCTCGGCGTGTACGGATAGGGCGAGCCTTTGGCGCCTTCGACCAGTTCGAACACCGGAAGTGGCGCTGCCGCAGCGCGGCCCGATGTGCGCTCGACGGTGGTTGACGGCGCACCACCGGCCAAGGCCGGCAGCGCGGCTCCCAGCAGTATCGCCCCGGCTGTCAGCATGGCGACTACAACGACGCGCAGGTTGCGCGAGTGATAAGAATGCATCGAACGAGACTCCCTCAGGTGGCGAACGTCATGCCGTAATTGAGGAGGAAATAGTAGACAAGAGACATCAGCACCGCTCCACGCATGTCTTGCTAATGTATACTTCCATTAGTCAAACGTTCAACGAATCGATACACGATGTCCTCGGCCAGTCCAAAGCTCTTTCTCCTCCTCGGCGAGCCGCTCGCGCTCGATTTGGTCAACACGCGCATCCACCGCAACGGCGCGGACGTGGACTTGCTGGATCGGCCCGCAGCGCTGGATCAGTGGCTTCACGCCGAGGATGCCCGGGTGGCTTGGCACGGCCGCGTACGCGCGCAGGAGCTCGCAGCCATACGCGACCGGCGCGACGCGCTTGATCACCTGTTGCGCGCGTCCTCGTCGCATCAGAGAGGTTCGGCAGGCGCCCTGCGCAAATTGAATCGGGCACTGGCGCTTCCGGCACCGGAAGCACAACTCGCCTGGCACACCGACGGCCCGCACAAAACATCACCGGGCACCAGCGCACGCCTGACCGCACTGCTCCGGCAATTCGCCATGAGCACGCTGGATCTATTGACCGGGCCTGACGCCGGGCGCGTGCGTCAATGCGCGCACCCAAGTTGCATCCTGCTCTTCCTTGCCCGCAATCCGCGCCGACGCTGGTGCTCCGGTGCAACGTGTGGCAATCGTGCGCGCGTCTCCCGGCATTACCGCAAAACGACCGCTTGAATGACCTTTGACTCTTCAGCGCCGGCCGGCCAGGCGGTCGCGTCGCGTTGGTTGCTACCGTGCTTGTGCACGGGCGCCTTCCTGGTGTTCGCGCAGACCTTCATGGTCGCGCCGCTCATTCCGCAGCTGGCAATGCTCTTCCACAGCCCCGTAGACTGGGTGGGACTCGCGATACCGGCCTACATCGTCCCGGAGGCAATCGCGACCCTCGCGATAGGCCCGTTGTCAGACCGCATAGGTCGCAATCGGGTCATCCTGGGATCGCTCGGTACGTTCATCGTTCTCACCGCCTTGACAGCAACCCCATGCGGGGTCGGCGCTTTCATCGGCTGGCGGATTATCACCGGCACCGCCGCAGCCGGAATCGTGCCGATCAGCCTGACACTCATCGGTGATGTCATTCCCTTCACACGCCGTGGGAAGGCCGTCGGGTACCTGTTCGGCTCCATCGCCGGCGGCACCGCAACCGGTGCCGCGGTCGGTGCGCTGCTCGAACCGCTGATCGGCTGGCGAGCCTTGTTCCTGATCGTGGCCGCACTGTCGGTGCTCCTGTTCGCAATCATGGTTATTGCGCGCGTGCTTCCACGCCACGCGCGCACGGCGACGGTACCGCCTTGGTCCGCGGTCATGCGCGGATACGCCCGACTCCTGCAGCTCGCGCGTGCGCAACGCACCTACGGCTACGTGCTGCTCAATGCCATCCTGCAATCTGGCCTGTTCACTTGGCTCGGCGTGTACCTCCACGGACGGTTCGGTCTCAGCGAAACGGGCATCGGCCTGATGCTGATCGGCTATGGCGTGCCGGGCATGTTGTTCGGCCCGATCATCGGCAAGCTTGCCGACCGCTACGGCCGTTCGATCATCGTGCCGAGCGGCGTTGTGCTGACCGGGGTCTGCGCACTGTCGCTCGCGGCCCCCCTGCCACTGAACGGCGTGCGGATCGCCATCATCCTGCTGTCGCTCGGATTCGACTTGACCCACCCGCAACTTGCCGCCATCGCGACCGACTTGGGCGGTGGACGGGGTCAGGCAGTGGCGTTGATGGCGTTTGCCCTGTTCTCCGGCTACGGAGTAGGCAGCCTGCTGTTCCAGGCAGCACTGACGCTGGGTTTCAGCAACGCTTTCATCATCTTTGGAATCGCCGCGGGCATTGGCGCGGCGTTCGCCTTCCGGTTGTTCCGCAATGAACGGCCACACCACGTCGGCACGGCTGTCTGATGCACGATGAATCTCACGAGTGCTGCATCACCTTCCGTACGCGTCGTTATGCGCAGGCTGCATAACGGCCGTGCATTGCAGCATTTCACACGAGCGGTTCTGCTGCGTAGCATGTTGGCCGTCCAGACGTCCACACAGTAACGCATCGATGCGCCGAGGCCGCGCCTGAGCGACAGGCCTGACGCCGCTACCGATCTGTTCACACGCTTCGACGCGAAACCCCACCGCGCAGGCGACGGCGGCGTGGCGTTGTGCGGGCGTCAGGTGTAAACACACAAGGAGGTACTGCGTTGCAACGCAACCCGCACACACGCTCTTGCAATAGACACGCTCGACGCTCGCCCAGCCTAGCGACTGCAGTCCCGCATCGAAACCCGCTTGCCGCCATGATCGGCACCGCGTCCATCGGCTTGCTACTCACTTGCATGGTCCCGCCCGCCCGCAGCCAAACCGCGCCAGCAACACAACCGCCAACCACAGCGGCGACCCACAAGCCGCCGCAAGTGCTCCAGACCATCATCGTGACTGGCACCCGTGCGTTCGATCGCACCCTTGCCCAATCGATGAAGCCGGTCGATGTGTTAACGCCCGCGGACCTCAACGGCACCGGCGCCACCAACCTCAGCAACGCGTTGCGGATTCTCCTGCCTTCGTTCAACTTTCCGCAAACCACGGACGATGACGCGAGCCAGGCCACGATCCCCGCCCAACTCCGTGGCCTCTCGCCTGATGAAACACTGGTGCTGATCAATGGCAAGCGCCAGCACACCACCGCCATTGCCAACATCACCGGATCCGTTGGTCAGGGCACGTCGCCCGTGGACCTGGCGGCCATTCCGATCAACGCAATCCAGCGCATCGAAGTGCTGCGCGATGGCGCAGCTGCGCAATACGGGTCCGATGCAATCGCAGGCGTCATCAACATCATTCTGAAAGGCGGTGCCAGCCACCACGGCGAAGTCGCCGTGACCCGCGGTGTGCACGGCGGCATGCAGGGCCAGACCTGGTCCGGCGCGGCCGACACCGGCTTCGATCTCGGCCAAAACGGCTGGGCGCATGTCTCTGTGAATTACCTCAACCAGGACCCCACCAATCACGCGGGCCCGGATGGCCGGTTCCCTGGCGATCCCAGCTTCGACAAGGTCACCTCGCACTTCGGGCTTCCGCGCGAACTGCAGCGGCAGGCGGCATTCAACGCCCAGTACGATCTCGGCGAAAACGCAGCACTGTATGCGTTCGGCGTCTACAGCAAGCGCGATGTTGACGGTTACGGCTTCTTCCGCAACCTCGCGCAATACCAGACGACAGACCCGGCGGGTGCTGCGGTATTTCCCGACGGATTCCTGCCCGCCGAAAATTACACGGTATTGGATACCACCACCGTCGTGGGCTTACGCGGAGATTGGAACGGCTGGCACTACGACATCAGCGCCGACACCGGTAGCAACCACAACAAGCAATACGACACCCACGACCTGAACTTTTCACTGGGCGCAGCGTCGCCGACCGCCTTTTACGTCGGCACCCTGACCCTCCGCCAGGACGTCCTCAATGCGGACTTCAGCCGTAACTTCGACGTCGGTTGGGACGGCCCCCTCAACGTGGCGTGGGGCCTCGCGTACCGCCATGCGCGCTTCACCATCAAGCCGGGTGACCCAGCATCCTATGCTGGCGCAGGTGCACAGTCGTTCCCAGGCTACCAACCGCAAGATGCCGGTTCCCACTCGCGCACCAACGTGGCCGAGTACGTCGACCTGGAAACCAACTTCACGCACCGGTTTTCGGGCGAACTGGCCGCCCGTCACGAACACTACAGCGACTTCGGCAATACCACCTCGTGGGAAGTGTCGGGGCGGTACGCCTTCACGCCGCTCATCGCTCTTCGCGGAACCGCCTCCACCGGCTTTCGAGCACCCTCGCTCCAGCAGGAGTTCTACTCCAACACTACCGACGAGCTCATCCCGGTTGCGGGCGGCGGCGAACAATTTTTCGTCACGCGTACGTTCCCGGTTTCCAATCCCGCGGCCGCGGCGCTTGGAGCACAACCGCTACAGCCGGAGCGCTCGCACAACTACAGCGTTGGACTCGTGTTCACGCCCAAGGTCGGCCCGTACATCACCCTCGATGCCTACCAAGTGAACATCAGCAATCGCATCATCTTGAGCGGTGATTTGGTGGGGCCCGCAGTCCAGGCGTTTCTGACCTCGGCTGGCTTCCCATTCGTCGAGGGCGGGCGGTTTTTCACCAATGCCGTTTCCACGCGCACGCGCGGCCTTGACCTGATCGGCACCTGGCCGGTGCGCTGGATGGGATCGGAACTCAAATTCACGGGCGGCCTCAACTATGACAAAACAGAGATCCGATCCATCCGGCCCAATCCGCCGCAGCTTGGCCTCGCAGGATTGAAGCTGCCCGTCATCAATCGTACCGAGCAAGGGCGCATCACGGTGAACGCGCCGAAGACCAAGGCATTCGTCGCGGCAACATGGCAGCGCGGGCGCTGGACAGCTCGCAGCCAGTTGACACGCTATGGCAAGTTCACGCAGCTCGACCCCACGCCCGCCGACGATCAGACCTACGGCGCGCGCCTGCTGTTGAACGCGTCAGTCAGTTACACGCTTGCCCGCTGGAGGTTCACACTGGGTGGAGACAACATCACCAACACCTACCCGGAAAAGAACAATGCCGCCAACGCGTTCTTCGGCATCGACCGGTACCCGTCGATTTCCCCATTTGGATTCAACGGTGCCTACTGGTATGCCACCATGGCCTATCGGTGGTGAATCTTCGAGCAACCCACGACTTGCAGGCCCCGCTGTCCCGCCGATTTGGCGCCTTCACAGGTATGGCGCTGGTTGTTGGCACGGTCATCGGCAGTGGCATCTTCCGGGTCTCCTCACCGATCGCCGCGGACGCCGGCAACCTGGCAGGCATCACCGTCGTCTGGGTACTCGGCGGCGTGATCGTACTGTGCGGCGCGCTGTCGATGGCAGAGCTCGCCGTGATGTACCCGGCAGCAGGTGGACCCTACGTCTACCTGCGCGAAGCGTATGGCCGCCCACTTGCTTTTTTATATGGCTGGATGATCCTGCTGACGACGCCCGCCGCAGGCGCCGCCGATGGTCTGATGTTCGCGGAGTATCTACAGACATTTCTGCCAATGTCGGTAATTACACAGCACATTGTTGCCGCGCTACTCATTCTGCTGGTGGGACTGGCGAATTATCGCTCCGTCAAACTCGGTGCAGCCGTCCAAAATGCTTCCGCGACGGCGAAGGTCTTGGCCATCGTTGCCCTCGCACTCGTGATTTTCATCCTTGCGCCGGGCGGGACGCTGAACCCGCTCGCGATGGAGCCCATCGGGACACCGCAGTGGTCGGGCATCGCGCTCGGATTGCTTGTGGTGCTGTGGGCCTACGGTGGCTGGGACAGCATCACGGCGGTCGCGGGAGAAGTTCGCCAGCCGCACCGGAATCTGCCGCTTGCCCTCATCGGCGGTGTGCTGGTGGTCATGTCCGTGTATCTGCTGGTCAATGCCGCCTACGTGCGCGCGTTGCCATTGAGCAGAGTCGCCCTATCCACCGCGGTGGCGGCTGATGCCGCGCGCGCGATCCTCGGCCGTGCCGGTGCGTCACTGGTGAGCGCCCTCGTAATGCTGTCGATCTTCGGCAGCCTGACCAGCAGTACCCTGTCGACGCCGCGCGTGTTCTACGCCATGGCTGAAGATGGACTGTTCTTCCATTCCGTGGGTCGCGTCCACCCCCGTTACGCGACACCTTACATCGCCATCGCGCTCATCACGGTCATCACTCTCGCGTATGTGCTGGCGCGCAACTTCACTCAGCTCGCCGAAGCGTACGTGCTGGGCGTGTGGCCGTTCCAGGCGCTGTGTATTGTGGGGCTGTTCGTACTGCGCCGCAGACACCCGCACCGCCCGCGCCCCTATCGCGCCATCGGTTATCCGATCATCCCGGCACTGTTCGTGCTCGCGGCACTGGCAGTGATCAGCAACGCGGCCTTTACGCAGCACTGGTCGACGCTATCGAGTCTGATGGTCGTGCTGGCAGGCATTCCGGCCTATCTTCTATGGACAGCTTTCCAACGTCGTCGCAGTCGGAACGTGACGCAACCGTGAATCACGCGTGCACATACACTCCGCTGCGCATGTGGGCCGACGGCGCGTCTAGGCCCTTATGAGTTCCCCCAGCAATGTGTATAGCCGTCAGATGCAATAGCTCTCCCACTTTGCGTAAGCGAAAACCCAGGCGCTGTGCGGTGTTCATGGACCGTAGTGAGTACGTTGGCAATCGTTGACCAGCATTCCGATCAACGCTGACGGCTGTGCTGGAAGCCATTGAACGCGACGCTGGCGTTGGCCAGGTGCTTTGGCCGCAGATCACCGGATCAGCTCATGAGCCGCTGCGCGCTACCCACTGGGCGCCGTGCGGGAGAAAAGTGACGGTCGTTGTTGACGGTGGACGCATTGGCGCGACACGCCCAATGCGGTGTTGTGCGGTGACCCGATAATTTCGCATCAGCCCATCGGCCGCGTGCTCCAGCATGTGGCACTGATACGCGTAGGTGCCCGTGAAATCGGCAAACCGCATGATGATCTTGACGCGCTCGTTCGGCATCATCAGGAACGTATCGTGCCAACCCTCGTCGACCTGGCCGTCGGCGACACCATCGTTTCCGGGACGGTTGCTGCGTTCCAGGATCTGGAACTGCAGACCGTGCAGGTGGATGGCGTGGGCCATCATCATGTTGTTGCGGAACTCCCAGACTTCGGTGGTGCCGCGCTTCACGATCTCATTCGATGACACCTGATCCATGTGATAGCTCGAGCCGTTGAAGCCCCAGCGCATGTGTTCCATGCTGACGTTGAAGACCCGGGGACCAGCGCGGTTGATGGCGTCTTCGGCGCGCAGCCGGGTGATGGTGGAGAGGCGCTGCGGCAGCTCGAACCGTTCGTTCGCCTTGCGGTTCACGGCAACCGTGAGGATCGGAAACCGCGCGCCATCGGGCAAGGACGAGCCGTTCATCATGCGGCCCATCTCGCCTATCATGCCGCCACCCATCATGCCCATCGAGCCTTGAAACGCGAGGCTGACGAGCACGCGCTGCGTGCCCACTGCATCCTCGCTGAAATCTTCCCACAGCTCGACGCGCTGGCCGGGCGTCAGCATGACGTAGTCCTTGCGTAGCGGCTGTTCGAGCAAACCGCCGCCGGTCGCGATCACCGTCAGCGGTCTGCCATCCTGCCACGCGAGTTTGTAGGTACTGGAGTTGGATGCGTTCAGCACCCGCAGGCGGTAGGCGTGCGTGGCCACGTTGAGCTCGGCATGCGGGTGACCATTGACGAGGATGGCATCACCGAAAAACCCCATCACGCACGTCATCATGTCGCGCATGCCGCCGGACATCATGCCTTGGCCGCCCATCATCGCGCCGCGGCTCATCTTTCCGCCGCCCATCATTCCGCCTGACATCATTCCGCCGCCCATCATTCCATTCCGTTCGCTTGCTGCGGCGCCTCCGCCGGCAGGTTGATGTGCAGCGTTGGGACCGACGCCCAAGGGGTAATGGAACTCGTTGTCGTCGCCCCAGTCACGGTCCTGGATCACCACCGGCACGTCATATTCGTCCCGCGGCAGGGGCAGCGCCTGTTCTTCCTTATCGCTGACTACGAGCAAGCCGGCGAGCCCGAAATACACCTGTTCAGGCGTATAGCGAGCCGGAAACGCGTGATACCAATACGTGCCTGCGCGGTTGCGGATCTCGAATTCGTAGCGGTAGCGACCGCCGGGGCCAACTTCGTAGCGTGGAAAACCCAGCATGTTGGCCGGCACGTGCAACCCGTGCCAGTTGACGATGCTGGGTTCATCGAGGTGGTTGACGAAATCGACGCGCACTTTCTCGCAGCGCCGGGCGTGCAGAATCGGTCCGAGATAGCCGCCGGACCACGCCGCGACGCTCGCCGGATCGCCCTTGAGTACGCGTGCACGGTAAGTCCACACACGGGTGGCAGGTCCCGAGCGCAAGGCAATGGCTTCGGGGGCGGCACTCAGCGCGAGCCAGACATCCGGCTCGAACCCGTTTTTGTTGGAATCGCCACGGCACCCAGTTTCGGGAGCCCGAACAGCAGCGCAGCCGAGCCGATGCCGGCGTAACGCAGAAAGTCGCGGCGAGTGGTAGGATGTCTCGTTGCGATCGCCCTGTCCCCTTCGCCGGGTTCATTTGACGGGCTTGAACACCGCACCGTGCTGGGTGCAACCTTCGGGTATGGCGTGAAGTTCACGCTCTAGCCGACCTTCACCGATTGCGGCAGTCGGTGTGCCGGGCGCTTCGTCATTTCGCGACGATGACGCCGAAGTACATGTTTTCCGAGCAGTGGTAACGGTAATGCCCGGGCTTGGGCGCGCGAATAACCACGGTCCGCGTTTGCCCCACCGGAACCCTGGCTTGCACGGTGCTGCTGTTCGGCCCCAAATGGGGGAAATCAGTGACCAAGGCGCAGCCGCCGATGTGGTCCGTAATCTTGAGAGCCACCTTCCGGCCCGCGGGGATAGTCAGCGACCTCGGCGTGTACTGATAGGGTGAGCCTTTGGCGCCTTCGACTAGCTCGAACACCGGTAACGGCGCTGTCGCGGCGGGGCTCGCTGCGCGCCCGACTGCGGTTGCTGGGGCGTCACCGGCCAAGGCCGGCAGCGCGGCTCCCAGCAGCATCACGCAGGCTGCCAGTAAGGCCGGGGCCACGCGGCGCGGGTTGCGCGAGTGATCAGAACGCATCGAACGTGACCTCTCATCAGGTGGCGAACGTCAAACCGTAGTTGAGCAGGAAATAGTACACAAGGTAGCCGCCGGTTCCGAGAAACAAGATGCCCATGGCGTACTGCAGGTAGCGCCCTGCAAAGCGTCGCGCGGCCAACACCGTCGGCTGGCCGAGCACCAGCATGCACAGCATCATGCTGGCGAGTGCCACCCCGTACACCAGCACCGCGAGGCCGGCCAACCAGTAAATGCCGGCGGCCAGCGGCAGCAGGATGATCCCCATGAAGATCGGCAACGTGCAGCTGTGCGACGCAGCGCCGTAGGCCACTCCGAAGGCGACGAAGTCGCGCCGCCGCCCACGCATTCCGCCGTCCAGCATCTGTTCGTATCGGCGTCTTCCCGGCAAGTGACGCGCCACGCCGGCCAACACGGCGCTGCGGCCGAGCACCACGATGGCTCCGAGCGCGATGAATATCAACCCGACAATGGGAAGCAGATAAATGAGGAAGTTGTAGACCACGGCGCCGAGGGTGCTCACCAGGATCGCGGCTGCCGCGTAAAAGCCAATGATCCCGACCGCAATCAACAGGGACGCGTGCAAGAGCCTGCGGTCCCCTGGGGCCTGCTGTCCGGCGTCCCGGTCCACGAAATACACCAGGAACGACGGCGTGATGACGAGACTGCAAGGGGAAAAGAACGATGCGGCCCCGCCCAGGACGGCGGCGGCCAGCACGAGGTCCGGCGGCACGATCGGCGCACCCTGGGCGCGGAACAGCAGCCCGCCCACGAGGTGATACACCCAATAGCCGCCGGCAAACAGCGCGAGCAGTACGGCCAGCGTCAGGGCAACGTGGGTGAAACCCGGTCCGTGCTTGCCAAGGGCCTCCGCCTCGCGGGCATTCATGCCGGCTGGTCCTTGCGGGCACCCATCAGGTTCTTGACGATACGGATCACGCGCTGTTTGCAACTTGAGCAATGCAGTCGCTGATCGCGGACTACCTTGAATGCAGCAGATTTGAACATGATCGCACTCTCACTGATTGTTGATGGATGACGAACTATCGTGGTTGCTTCGATCACGTCTCGGCAACCGCAGCACGCGTTCCGCCAACTCCTTTGACCGCTTCAAAGAAGTAGTTGCCGTGGCCCCACAGCGAGTTGATGAAGATTGCCGTGACACTCGCAGCCATTGCCACCATGCCCCAGACGGGATAGATCAGACCGGTCGTTGCGAGGGGAATACCAATCCCGTTGAACAGGAACGCCAGCGTGATGTTTTGAAGCATCTTGCGATAGCCGCGGCGGCTGATGTCGTACGCGTCGAGCACGCCCGCGAGGCGGGTGTTGAGAATGATGACGTCGGCGGAGTCGATGGCAATATCGGTGCCGCTGCCCATCGCGATGCCGACGTCGGCCTGCATCAGCGCCGGTGCGTCGTTGACGCCGTCGCCGACCATCGCGACGCGCGCCTGGGTTTGGAGCTGGCGGATCGTTTCCGCCTTGCGTTCCGGCAGCACGCCGGCGTAAATCTCGTCGATGCTAGCCAAGGCCGCCATGCGTCTGGCCGCGCGTTCGTTGTCGCCGGTCAACAACGCGACCCGCACGCCCGCAGTGCGCAAGCGCTGTACCGTCGCAGCCGCATCCGCACGCAGTGCGTCGCCGAAGGCCAGCACGCCAAGCAGCTGGCCGTCGCGGCCGAGAGCGATCGCGGTCCGCCCACTTTCTTCCAAGCGGTTGATGGCATCCGCCACTGGCGCAAGATCAATACCGCGCTCGACAAGAAAAGCCGGACTGCCGGCGATCACTTCCTGATGGTGCAAACGCGCGATCACGCCCTTGCCAGCCACTGCCTCGAAATCATCGACCGCCGGGACGTCCACACCCGCGTCAAATGCGGTCTTGACGACCGCCTGCGCCAGCGGGTGCTCGGACGCTGCTTCCACCGCCGCGGCAAGACCGAGCAGCGTGTCGCGATCGACGCCACACGGCTCGATCTCGCGCAGCATCGGCTTGCCTTCGGTGAGCGTACCGGTTTTGTCGAATACGACCGTGGTGACGCGGCGCAATCCTTCGAAGGCTTCGCCGGTACGCATCAGAACGCCGCGCTCGGCGGCATCGGCCGCACCGCGCACGATCGACAGCGGTGCCGAAATGCCTACCGCGCACGGATAGCCCATCACCAGCACGGACAGGCCTGCGAACGCGGCGCGCTGGATATCCGGCGGGTAACCCAAAAGCACCGGTCCAATGAGCCAAGCGATGAACGCGACTGCCGCGACGGCAAGCACCGTGGGCGTGTAAACGCGCAGCACACGGTCTACGATATGCAGCAAACCCGGCTTGAGCGCGCGGGCATCCTCGACGCTGCGAATCACCTGCCGCAGAAAGCTCTCCTCGCCGATGGCTGTCACCCGTACGAGCAGCGTGCCGGACCCATTGATGGCGCCCCCGGCGACGGTGTTGCCGACGATCTTTTCCACCGGCAACGGCTCGCCGGTGATCAGCGATTCGTCGACAGCCGAGCGGCCTTCGACGACCTGTCCGTCTACCGGAATCCGCTCGCCGGGGCGGATACGTACCCGGTCACCCACCCGCACCTCTTCGATGCGCACTTCTTCCTCGCGCCCGTTGCGCAGCACTCGAGCGGTCTCGGGCTGCAGGTCGAGCAATTTTTTCACCGCTTGCGAGCTGCGGGTCTTGACGATCAAGGACAGCCACTCGGAAAAGATGTGGTAGCTCATCACCATGACCGCAACGGCAAAAAAAGCCGCTGTAGGATAATCATGCGGATGGAATACCAGTCCGATGACCCCCCCGGTTAGCCCCGCAAAGGCGCCCGACTCGACCAGCACATGCTGGTTGAGGATGCCGCGCCGCAGTGCTTGTGCGGCCCTGCGCACGATGTGGATCCCGAGGCCGAATATGAGGGTGAGCGCGAGTAGCCCCGTAATCCAAGGGATGGCAGGGCCAAACGCGCCGCGGAGCTTCAAGACATAAATGCCGGCGCCCATCACTGCCATCGCAGCGGTGCCGATCAGCGCCGAGCGCAAGCCAAGCCCACGCAAGACCACGAAGGAAAATGCCACCAGGCTCACCAGGGAAAACATGCAGAGCGGAAACCATGCGCTGTTAACCGGGTAGCCGATAAACCCCATCGAGGCGATGCTCATGCCGAGCGCGGCGAGAAACCGCCAGCGTTCACGGACCAGCGCGCGCTCCTGCGCTTCGAACGGTTCGACCTTGCGCGGGTCCGAGATGGTGTAGCCGATGGCGGTGAGCGTGTGCATCAGCGCAGCGGCGTCGCTGAGCTTGGGGTCATACTCGACCAGCGCCTGCTCGTGCGTCAGGCTGACCGCCACCTGCGTTACGCCAGGCCGCCGCCCCAGTGCCTTCTCGATCGTGCCGGTACACAACGAGCAATGCAGCCCGGAAATATGGGCGCGCACGCGGCGCAGTCCGTCGCGCGAACCAGGTTCTTCGCGCCAGGGGTGCAGGCCGCTGGCCTCGGCCGCCAGCGTCGTCATGGCGCTTCCTCCTCGGCTTTTGCCTCGAACCCGGCTTGTTCAACCAGCGCCACCATCTGTCGAAGGTCCGGTTGCGGGCCATCCACCAATATTTGGGCAGCGCGGTCCTCAAAAGACACCTTGGCTTCTCGCACACCGGGCGAGCGCTTAAAGACGGCTTGCAGCGTCTGCGCGCAACCCTGGCAATGCATACCCTCAATCTTGAGTTTCAACGAGCGCATCGTTCTTTACTCCTTCACCGTAGAATCCACTTTATACGCCTTGGAGTTGACTCCAAGTCAAGCGCCTTGCGCGAGTTGGTGACACGCCGGTCAGACGAGTCCGCATCGTGGTGCTCGGGATCGCCCGATCGCACATCGCGTGTCCCTTTTTCCTGCCGCTTTCTCATCACGCGACGCCACGAACGGTCAACGCGTTTGGGGGGATGTCCTCGCAACGCCTTGCGCGCTTCGACTTTGATACCGGATCCGTGTCGACCGGCCACTTCTTACCGGGCTCCCGCCGACCGCCCTGTCACTGCGTGCGGCATCTCCGAGCGGAACAACCAAAGGGAACCCACGGCGAGGCTCAATTCGACCGCTGCGAATGCCCAGAGTGCTGGCCCAAACCCCGCGTGCAACAGCTCACCGAAAACGATGCTGCCGAGGCCAAAGCCCACGAACAACGCGAAGACGTTCAGGCCCATCGCCTGGCCGGGCCGCTTGCCGCCCAGCGCTGTGACAATGCCGCCGAACAATGGCTGGGTCATGTCGTAACCAAGGGACAGCGCCATCACTACGATGGGTGCGAGCGCCAGTGGGAAATCGACCAGCAGCACGGCGGCGGCGAGCGCGCCGAGCGCGAGGCCGATCGGCAGCAACCGTGCGCGGCCCCATTTGTCCGCGGCGCGACCAATCAATGGGCCGAGGAGAAAACCGGGGACGCCGTAGCCGAGTAGCGCAAGGCCGATGCCGACCGGCCCGAGCCCATAACGCCGTTCGAAATACACGCCAAGCCAGGTGAAGACGCCCGACTGAAACATCGAGTTCACCAGGACGTATCCGTAAGTGCGTTGGCCCCGCGCGGTACCCAGCAAGCTGCGGTACCCGCGAAAAAGATCGCCCAGCGAGCCACCCACTGGCTGCATCGCAGCCGCGATCATGCGGCGATAGGGCACAAACAGCAGCAGACTGACGCCGCCGGCCGCGCCAGCCACAAGGAAAAGCCCGCGCCAGCCGATGAATCGCACCAGGATCGAACCCAACGGCGTACCGACTGCCATGCCGCCCGCCATCGCGCCGAACAGCCAGCCCAATGGGCGGCCCCGCTGCGCATAGGGGAACAGTCGCCCGACGAGCACCAGCGCGAGCGGCACCACACCGCTGGCACCCAAACCCGTGAGGACGCGCCACACCACGATCTGATCTATGGAGGTCGCCGTTGCCGTCAAAGCGGTGAGCACCGCAAACGCGGCCAACGAGGCGAACATCACGCGCTGCGCGCCCAACCGGTCGGCCAGAAGGCCGTAGACCAGTGTCGCGATGCCGTAGGGGATCAGGTAGGCCGGCACCACGAAGCCAACCGTTTGCACCGACGCGCCAAACCTGGTCGCGAGGGTCGGGATGATGGGCGCGACCATGTACGCCTGGAAAAAAATGATGAACGTGGCAGCGGTGAGCATCCGCAGCAGGCGCTCGCGATCGTCAGCGACCATTGGGTTTCTCCTGATCGCCGACGGGTCGCCTAACCGCTGACGACAGCTTGGTCTCTCGGGTGCCAGACGTGTCCTTCAAGACGTGCCGCAGGGTCCGTGTACCGTCTTGGCCATGACGGCCTGCAATCTTGCTTCTCCTTGCGCGCATCGCTTCTTGCCCGTTCACTGTGGAACGCGCGTTATACTTCTTGGAGTCAACTCCAAGTCAAGGACGGCCGGTGACGCGACGGAACAGCCGGCCCGTGCGTGCCGGCGACCACGAACAGAGAAAGCCCATGCGAATCGGTGAGGTGGCACGCCGCTCCGGGTTCAGCCCCGACACCTTGCGTTACTACGACAAGATTGGCCTGATGCCACGGATCAGCCGCGGCGCAGGCGGCCGCCGCGAATACGGCGAGGCTGATCTGGAGCGGCTCGCTTTTATTCACCGGGCCAAAAGTGTTGACTTCAGCCTGGACGACATCCGCGCGTTGCTCCGCTTGCGTTCCGCACCCCGCGGGGCCAGGCCGGAAGTGCTACATCTGACGCAGGCGAAATTGACCGAGATCGAGCGCAAACTCACCGATCTGGCGCAATTGCGCAGCGAGCTGACACGGCTCACCGGCCTGTGTTGTTCGGCGTCTGGCGAGTCGTGTCCCATTCTGGAACGGCTGGACGCAGGGTCCTGATACGTGCACCGCAACGATGGGCAGGATCGGCAATGGCTCCGCGAGGGTGACCACCGCGATCATCGCGAACGAGCGCACGCTCAACAACACGCCCCCGTGGACGGCTGCGTTTAGCGCCGCATAGGCCAGTTTGACCGCTTCCATGGCGCGCGCCACGCATGCCGTCGATAGAACACCCCCCGAACTCGCAGGTGGTCCCGGCGAGGCCGATGAACCGACCACGGTCGCGACCGACATGGCGTAGCCGACCAGCCAGAGCCACCGGTGAGGTCCAGCAGCGCATCCGCCTGAATCATCATCATCGCCCACAGTGGCTTGACACGCAATTTCGTATTTGTATATTTATAGAAATATGAAACATGGACAGGCCGTCACCGCGTTGAAAGCGCTGGCCCAAGACAGCCGGCTGGCTGCCTACCGGCTATTGGTGCAAGCGGGCGTGCCGGGACTCGCTGTCGGCGAGCTGGCGGCTCGCCTCCGCGTGCCGGGGCCAACGCTGACCAGTCACCTGAATGTGCTGCGCAACGCCGGGCTGGTGCGCGATGAGCGCGAAGGCCGCGTCATCCGCTGTCGCGCCGACTACGCGCAGATGAACGCACTGCTCGCCTTTCTTACTGAAAACTGTTGCGCGGGTGACGCCGATGCGTGCGCACCGGCAAGTGGCTGCGCAGCGCTGACCCGCAAGATCAAACCGAGGAACACCCGGCCATGAAGCGTTTCCACGTACACCTCAGCGTCACGAATCTTGAAGACAGCATCGGTTTCTATTCCACCCTGTTCGGAACCGCGCCGAGCGTGCGCAAGCCCGATTACGCCAAATGGATGCTGGACGATCCGCGCGTCAACTTCGCGATTTCCCAGCGAGGTGGGACGGTAGGCATCGACCATCTTGGTCTGCAAGCCGACGACGGCGCGGAACTGGAAGAAATCGGCGCGCGCCTGATCGCGGCCGACAAGGTAACGTTGGCTGAGCAGGGCACCACCTGCTGCTACGCGCACTCGGACAAGTACTGGGCCGAAGATCCCCAAGGGGTACGCTGGGAAACCTTCCACACGCACGGCGAGGCGACCACCTATTCCGCGCCCACGCACGAGCCGTCCGGCACCGCGTGTTGCGGTGCATCGTCGGCATCTGCTCCAGCCAAAAGCGCCTGTTGCGCCGGAGGAACCTGCGGGTGAGCCGCACGCCGAGCGTGCTGTTCGTTTGCGTCGAGAATGCCTGTCGCAGCCAGATGGCGGAAGCCTTCGCCAGACGACTCGGCGCGGGCCGGATTGACGCTTGCTCCGCAGGTTCACGACCCGCGGACCGTGTGAATCCGCGCGCGATCGCCTTCATGGCCGAGTGTGGGTACGACTTGCGCGACTACGCAACCAAGCCGCTGCCGGCGTTTGAGGGACAGACGTTCGACGCCGTCGTGACGATGGGTTGCGACGATGCCTGTCCCATGATCCCGGCGGCGCGCCGCGTGGACTGGGCGCTGCCGGATCCGAAGTCGCTGCCGGACGACGAATTCCGCGACGTGCGTGACGAGATCGCGCGTCGGGTGCGGCAGCTGGTATCCGAATTGGAGATGCCTTTGTGACTGCCGTTGTCGAGAGCGACGGGCACCCTCTTGGATCACGCCGTGATCGCGGCACTTGCGCGCTGTCTCACCAACCCTGCACCTGCGCCCTTCTGCGCTGATCACGCCATTACAGCATGTGGCTGGCACTGGCTATTTTCGTGGTCACCCTGACGCTGGTGATCTGGCAGCCCAAGGGGCTCGGCATTGGGTGGAGTGCACTGGGCGGGGCCGCGGTGGCGTTGCTGCTGGGCGTGGTGAGCTGGGCCGATGTCGGCGTGGTATGGCACATCGTCTGGGACGCGACGTTCACCTTCGTCGCCCTGATTGTCATTTCCCTCATCCTGGATGAAGCAGGCTTCTTCGCCTGGGCCGCCGCGCACGTTGCCCGCTGGGGCGGCGGCCGTGGCCGCCTCTTGTTCCCGTTGATCGTTGTACTTGGCGCAGTGATTGCCGCGTTCTTTGCCAACGACGGCGCCGCGCTGCTCCTCACGCCGATCGTGATCGCGATCCTGATCCGGCTCGACTTTTCTCCCTCCGCGGCGCTCGCGTTCATCATCGCGACCGGTTTCGTGGCCGATACCACCAGTCTGCCGTTCATCATCTCCAACCTGGTCAATATCGTCACTGCCAACTACTTCGAGGTCGGATTTGGTCGCTATGCGATCGTGATGGTGCCGGTGGATCTGGTTTCATTGGCGGCAGTGCTGGTGGTGCTGTGGGTCGCATTTCGACGCCGCATCCCCAAGCGTTACGCCGTTGCCAACCTGGATGCGCCGCGCGCGGCAATCAAGGATGGATTGGTCTTTCGCGTAGCCTTCCCGTTGCTCGCGGTATTGCTGATCGCGTATTTCGCCACAGCGCCCTTCGGCGTTCCGGTCTCCTTCGTCACAGGTGCGGCCGCCATCGTGTTGATGGCGATTGCCGGTCGTTGGTGGAAGCGGGGTCGTGGCGCGGTGCTGTCGGTGACCCTGGTACTGCGCCACGCCCGTGGCAGCTCGTGCTGTTTTCGCTGGGCATGTACGTGGTGGTGTACGGACTCGGTCATGCCGGCCTGACTGCCTTCGGCGCCGATGCGCTGCACTGGCTCGCGCAGCAGGGAAACTTCCTCGCCACGCTCGGCACCGGTTTCCTCGCGACTGCGGTTGCGTCGGTGATGAACAACATACCGTCCACCCTGGTTTCGGCGCTGGCCATCGGACACACGCAGGCCCCCATGGCAACCCGCGAATTGATGATGTACGCGAGCGTCACCGGCAACGACCTTGGCCCGAAATTCACGCCGATCGGCAGCCTGGCGACCCTGTTGTGGCTGCATGTGCTGGCGCGCAAGGGTTACCAGATCGGCTGGGGACGGTACATGAAGATCGGTCTCATGATTACCCCACCGGTGTTGCTGGCGGCGCTCGTTGCACTGTTCGTGTGGCTGCCGGTACTGCCGGCGCCGTGAGCACACCGTGGCCTACCCACGCCACCGATGGTCAACTCGTCCCGTCAAGGCTCGCGACGATGCGCCTGAACGGTTTCGGTTTTCACAGAGGCTCCCACCTGTGAGCAGCTGTTTTGGTCATGCGACTCCACGGACGGCCTGTTGCAGGCTAGGCGTGCACGCGGATCCGCGCACCACGCGAACTCGGCGCTTAGCCATACCGTGACGGCCTCGGGCGTACACCCGAGGCCTGCCGCTCGCGATGATTGCATGAAGGTACGGTCGCGGATTTTGCATCCCGCTCTAGCGATGCGATCAACGGACAATGCACTTTGCCGGCGTTGTTGCGGCATTGACCGACCATCTTGGCCAACGCTTTTTCGACGCTACGAAGTTGGGCAATGCGTTCGCGTACGACGGCCAGTTTCTCAGCCCCCAGTCTCTCGGCCTCCCGGCAGTGGCGCCCATCCTCGAGCGCGAGCAGGTCCGAGACTTCGTTCAAACTGAAGCCCAGGGTCTGCGCTTGCTTGATGAAACGTAGGCGATCGGCATCGGCCTCGCCATATCGGCGGATGCCGCCTGGCGGTTTCGATGGCTCACCCACCAACCCGCGGCGTTGGTAATAACGGATCGTTTCGACGTGGACATCCGAGGCCTCGGCCAGGCGCCCGATCGTATAGGTCATGGGGGTTGACTCCGTAGCTGACTACGGCCGTAAGGTTACACCAAGCGCCATTCAATTGCGGGAGTGCAGCGATGTTACGAAGCGATTTCGACAGGAGCGATCGGGCCATTGGCGGCACGGCATCGGCCGGGTTGTTCGGTACCGGACGGCGCATCTTTCTTCCTGCCATCGTGACCAAGGCGGCCCAGGACGCGGGTTATCTGTCCAGCATTCGAGGAGTCACGAATGAATGACAGGACGGTGCTCGGGGCTGGCATTGCCGCCGCCGTGCTGTGCTGCGGAGCGCCAGCTCTGGTAACGCTGCTGGGCGTCTTTGGTCTGTCGGCGTGGGTGGGCAAGTCAAGCGAAGGGTTGCTACCGGCGCTCATCGTATTGGCGCTCGTCGTAGTGGTGGGCATTGCGGGCTACGCCTGGTATCGCCGAAAGCATGCTGCCGCGTGCTGCACACCCAAGACAGGATTGAAGTACCACGATGGAGAAAAACATGAACAACTATGACTTGCGTATCACGGGCATGACCTGCGAGTCGTGTGCGGTCCACGTCCAGGCAGCCTTGGAAAAGGTGCCCGGCGTGCACGTCGCCGATGCGTCCTATGCGAAAGGTACAGCCCAGGTTACGGCCAACCCTGACCTATCACCGAAGGCGCTGACGGCTGCGGTGGCGGCACTTGGCTACCGAGCCGAGCTCGCCGATGTCTCGTCTGCCGGCGACGGCTTGCACGAGAGGTTGCGCGAATCACCGGGACACGGCGACAAGGCGGGTGGCGGCACCTTGCAGATCGCCATCATTGGCACCGGCGGTGCGGCTATGGCCGGCGCGATCCGCGCGGCCGAGCGCGGCGCGAACGTGACGGTGATCGAACGCGGTGTCGTCGGGGGCACCTGCGTCAACATCGGTTGCGTGCCTTCGAAGATCATGATCCGTGCAGCACATGTTGCCCACACTCGCCGGACCAGTCCGTTCGATGACGGCATCGATCCTTGTGCACCGGCGATCCGCCGCGACGCGCTGCTGGCCCAGCAGCAGGCGCGGGTCGAAGAACTGCGGCACGCCAAGTATGAAACGATTCTCGCAGGCACCCCTGGCATCACCCTGTTGCGCGGCGCGGCACGTTTTGTCGACGGCCATACGCTGAGCGTAAGCCTGAACGAGGGCGGCGAGCGCACGATCAGCTTTGATCGCTGCCTGATCGCCACTGGCGCACGGCCGGCGGTGCCGCCGATTCCGGGCTTGGCGGGCACGCCGTACTGGACTTCCACCGATGCGCTGGCAGCCAATGCTATCCCGCAACACCTGCTGGTGATCGGTGCAGGCGTAGTCGCTACTGAACTGGGTCAAGCCTACGCCCGGCTGGGCAGCCGCGTCACCGTGATCGCCCGCAGCGAACTGTTCTTCCGCGAAGACCCGATGATCGGCGAGGCCATCGGCCAAGTGTTCACCGACGAAGGCATTCGCCTGTTGCGCCAGACCCAGGTGCACCGCGTGCGCCATAGAGACGGCGGGTTCATCCTCGAGACTTCGGGCGGCGAGCTGCGCGGCGATGCCCTCTTGGTGGCGACCGGGCGCACGCCCAATACGGATACGTTGGAACTGGCGCGCGCGGGGATCCGCACGGCGAAAGGCCGCGCCATCGAAGTCGACGCGCACTTGCACACCTCGGCGCCGCACATTTACGCCGCCGGCGACTGCACTGATCAGCCGCAGTTCGTCTACGTGGCCGCCGCTGGCGGCACCCGCGCCGCCATCAACATGACCGGTGGCGAAGCCACGCTGGATCTGTCGACGATGCCGACGGTGGTGTTCACGGAACCGCAAATCGCCACCGTGGGGCTGAGCGAGGCCGAGGCACACTCCGAAGGTATCGAGACCGACAGCCGCACACTGACTCTCGACAATGTGCCGCGTGCGCTGGCCAACTTCGACACTCGCGGTTTCATCAAGATCGTGGTGGAGGCCGCCAGCGGCCGACTGCTGGGCGTGCAGGCCGTGGCCGGGAACGCCGGCGACCTGATTCAGACCGCCGCGCTGGCGATCCACGCACGGCTGACCGCGCCCGAACTCGCCGACCAGCTGTTCCCCTACCTGACCATGGTGGAAGGGCTCAAGCTCTGCGCCCAGACATTCAGCCGGGACGTCAAGCAGCTTTCCTGCTGCGCGGGGTAATGACCGATGAATCCCTACACGCCCATGCAAACAGGCGGTTGCGCCGCAGCTACGGCACCTCCAGCGCGAACCTGTATGACCATGGGTTTGACTCCGTACCAACGTACGGTATTAGGGTGGAGTCGAGGCAAAAGGTGCGGAATGCACGGCACGCCCCTGCGCTGGATCTTCGAGCCTTCCCAGTGCGTCGGACCGCTCATCTTTAGAAGGAATCAAGCAATGAACAAACGAAACTCCCTGTTCGCGATAGCGGTGATGTTGGCGCTTGCTTTGGCGGCGTTGCAGCCGATCCCTGCACTTGCCGCAGCGCACGCCGGACAGCCCGCCCCAGGCGCCACTTTCACAAGCGCCGGCAAGACCATCCCACTGACAACCTACCGCGGGCACAAGACGATGGTGTGGCTGTTCTCGACATGGTGCCCCAGTTGTAGTGCGGGTCTTGCGGCGCTGGCCAAGGAGCAGGCGGCGCTCGAGGCGGGCGGTGTG
>SCQU01000015.1 GCA_004299555.1 Rhodanobacteraceae bacterium | reverse complement strand
GTTGTGCGGCTCGCCGTTCCTGCGGAAGCGGGAAGAGTGTTGTAGGACGCACGCGGCGGGCGCGGAGGATGTTGATGCCGCGACCCAAGCCATCCCCCTCACTCCCCCTTCCTGCGGAAGGGGGAAGAAGGTTGTGCGGCTCGCCGTTCCTGCGGAAGCGGGAAGAGCGTGGTAGGGCGCACGCGGCAGGCGCGGAGGATGTTGATGCCGCGACCCAAGCCATCCCCCTCACTCCCCCTTCCTGCGGAAGGGGGAAGAAGGTTGTGCGGCTCGCCGTTCCTGCGGAAGCGGGAAGAGTGTTGTAGGGCGCGCGCGGCAGGCGCGGGCGATGTTGATGCCGCGACCCAAGCCATCCCCCTCACTCCCCCTTCCTGCGGAAGGGGGAAGAGTGTTATGGGGCTCACTGTTCCTGCGGAAGGGGGAAGAAGGTTGTGCGGCGTCCCGTTCCTGCCGAAGGCGGAAGGGTGTTGCTTGGCGTCCGGTTCCTGCCGAAGGGGGAAGGAATGTCGGGTGGCGCTGCACGGGCATTGTTTCCCGCCACCCCCGGCCGCATCTTGGGAGTCATCCCGAGCACCCGGAGGTGACCCATGGTCTCCCGCACCATTACCAAGCGCGTACGCGGCATCCCGACGTCCGATGGCGCCGGCGTCAAACTGACGCGTGTCATTGGCCAGCCGCAGCTGGATACGCTCGATCCGTTCCTGTTGCTCGACGAATTCGGCTCGGATGCGGCGACCGATTACATTGCCGGTTTCCCGGATCACCCGCACCGCGGGTTTGAGACCGTCACCTACATGCTGGATGGACGCATGCGGCACCGGGACAACCACGGCAATTCCGGTTTGCTGGAAGCGGGCAGCGTGCAGTGGATGACCGCGGGCCGCGGCATCGTGCATTCGGAGATGCCCGAGCAGGAATCCGGCCTGATGCGCGGTTTCCAGCTGTGGGTCAACCTTGCCGCCAAGGACAAACTGACCGACCCGCGTTATCAGGACATCGCACCCGGGAAGATTCCGAGTGTGGAACCCGCGCCCGGTGTGCGCGTGCGCGTGGTGGCGGGCGAGGCGTTTGGCGTCACAGGCCCCGTGAGCGGCATCGCCATCGATCCGCTGTATCTCGATCTTGCCTTGCAGCCTGGCGCGAAGGTATCGGTGCCGGTGCAAGATGGCCACAATGCGTTCGCCTACGTGTTCGAGGGCGACGCGGTGATGCTTGGCGGCGCGGTGCTGGGCCTGCGTGAGCTCGGGGTGTTGTCCACGGAGGGCAGTGTTGAGCTCTCGGTGGCCACCGAGGCGCAGCCCGCGCGGGTACTGCTGGTTGCGGGGCGGCCGCTCAACGAAGCGATCGCCCGTTATGGGCCGTTCGTGATGAACACGCCCGAGCAGATCGTGCAGGCAATGCAGGACTATCAGGCCGGTCGCTTCTAGCGATCCCCCTGATTTCTTGGTCATCCCGGTGCCACCGCGACTTTATCGCGGGGGCACCCGACCGCGTTTGCAGGGCCGCACACGCGAATGCGGCAGGCCGCGTGTCGCGTGAGCCCAGGGGCGGCGCGAGTCAATCGGCTTGCGGTGGTTCCCGGTTGCGGGCACGTCCGCAAAACAAGCCGATCCCGAATAGCGCTTCGCGATTCCGGGATGACGATCAAAATCAGAGTCCCCAGCTCCCGTCCTGCGGAGACCGCTTCAACCCACATAAAAAACCGGACGGCTTGCGCCGTCCGGTTGGAGTCGCGCCGCAGGAGGGAGGGGGATCTCCGCCGCGCGTACTTTCTTGCGATACCCGATCGGGTATCAGCGCGCCTTCTTGGTGGGCGCGGCAGCGGCGTCGTTGGCCGCCTTCAAGCTGGAACGGGTCAGGTCGCCGAACTGCTCGGCGGTCTTCTGCGCGACGCCCAGGATTTCCTGGCTGGTCGTGTAGGCGGCTTCGGCGCTTTCACGCGCGAAGTCGATGCCCTTCGGCCACAGGGCGGTCACGTCCTGGATTTCACGCGCCTCGAACGAGTCGGCGACAAACGCCAGGTTCGACTTGGCCTGGTTCTCCAGCGCCTTGACCTGCAGGCCCTGGATCTCGGAGATGCTCTTCAACGCAGCAAGCTGCGCCTTGTAGGCCTGCTCGGCGAACTGCTTGCCGAAGTCGAGCGACTGCTTCTGGAATTGGCTGTACATGCTGTGTTACCTCTTGGCAGGGGTGGGTGGAGTCTGGGAGCTACTCTAACGCGGACTTTGGTGCAGTGCAACATAAAACGCACGAACATTCAGCGTATGTTTATGTTGATCCATACGCATCAACCAGTTACACGGGTTGCAAGCTGGTTGTGAAATGTTGTGCTGCAGCGATCCGGGCTGGTTTGGCAGCCGTGACCGGTCCTGGCGCACCGGTATTACGGCGCCGGGTCGTGTTGCGTTCGAGGTTCCAGCGGCTCGCGCGCCTGGACGCCGCCATCGCTGCCCACGAACACGGCTTCCGCGGTCACCGAATTGCCGTCGATGGTGAGCGCGATGTGGTGGCGATGACTGCCATCGCGGCGCATGCGCGGCACATAGGCGGCGTTGAGGTACAGCGTCTTGCCGTCGCAGGCCACGGTGGTGCGGGCGGCGCCGTGCTTGCGGTTGCGATGGTGCATGTGGCCGGCGACCACGGCCAGCAGCGTGCGCCCGCTGGCGTGCGCGCAGGCGATCGCGCCGCGCAGGTCCGGGTCGCCGAAATCACCCCAGGCGGGGTTGAAGTCGCTGCCAAACGGGGCGTCGGGCGTATTTCCCAACCCGGCCGGGCCGTTGTGCGCGAGGATGATCAACCGCCGCGGCGCCAGTTCCACCAGCGCCTGCAGGCGCGCGGCGCTGGCCGTGAAGTCGCCGACCCCAAAACGGCGCTTGAGGTAGCTTCGGTAGTAGAAATAGTCGGGTCCCATCGCGTGGGGGCGTGCGGTCAAAAGGCCGATGCCGTCCGGAAGCGTGTCGAGTGAGAAACCGCCCAGCCGCACGGGACCAAGCGCAGCGGCGAGCTGGCGGACGCGCCGGCCCATGCCGATGGCGGTGAGCTCACCCAGCAGCCGCCGGTGCCTGATCGCGGCGTAGAGCTGCAACCGGGTCACCGCGTCGTGGTTGCCGGGAATGGCCCACGCCGGCCGGGTCAGGGCGGACAGCATCCGGGCGACCCGCAGGCTGCCGGTCCAGGGCGCGAAGTCGCCGACAAACAGCAGCGCGGCGTAGTCCGAGCGGTTGAAGTAGGCCGTGTCGCGCGCGTCCCAAAAGCCGTGGATGTCGCCGATGATCGCAAACTTCATGCTGCCCCCGTGATTTCCGGTCGTTGCGCGCTGGTTGCTGCGGCCCATGCAGTATGCGCGGCGCACGCGCCGGCATGGCCGGCGGCGGCGTTGCGCGCTGGCGCATCACAGGTGCAGGCGCGGGCGCATACTGCGCGCATGAGCGGGCCAGTGCTGCAATTGTCCGTCACGTCCAGGCCGGCGGCCGCGCACGCAGGGTACGCCCCGCGCGCGGGCCGGAGGCGGGCACCCGGGCCGGCGGTCGTGGTCCGGGCGGGCCGGAGGCCGGCGTGATCAGTGACTGGCTGCTGGTGCTGGTCGCGCTGGCCTACGTGGGGCTGCTGTTCGCGGTTGCGCATACCGGCGACCGGCGGTCGCTGTATCCGCGGTCGCCCCGTTTGCGGCCGGTCGTCTACAGCCTCGCGCTGGCGGTGTACTGTTCGTCGTGGACGTTCTACGGTGCGGTGGGCACCGCCGCGCGCAACGGTCTTGCGTACGTGCCGATCTACCTCGGGCCGTTCCTGCTGTTCGTGTTTGGCGCCGGGTTTCTGCGCCGGCTGGCGCGCGTGGTGCAGCGGCGCAAGATCACTTCGATCGCCGACTTCATCAGTGCGCGCTACGGCAAGTCCTATGGCCTCGCGGCGC
Source organism: Rhodanobacteraceae bacterium (assembly GCA_004299555.1). Lineage (GTDB taxonomy): Bacteria > Pseudomonadota > Gammaproteobacteria > Xanthomonadales > Rhodanobacteraceae > 66-474. The sequence goes on along the minus strand of SCQU01000015.1, from coordinate 17,857 downwards.
TGGTGTCGGTGATAGCGCTGATCGCGATCGTCCCGTACGTCGCGCTGCAGTTCAAGGCGGTGACGATGTCCTTTGACATGCTCGGCCTGGCCGGGCAGGGACCGCTCGGCTCGCGCCACATCGACAGCGCGCTGTGGTGCGCGGTGATCCTGGCGGCGTTTGCGATCCTGTTTGGCACCCGCAACGTCGACGCCTCGGGCCACCACCACGGGCTGGTGCTGGCGATTGCGCTGGAGTCGCTGATCAAGCTGGTGGTGTTTGTCACCCTTGCGGTGTACGCCTTCTGGCACGGGCCCGGGTTGCTGGCGACCCTTGAGCGCCCGCTGGCCGAGTTCAGGCAGGGCCTGCCGGACGAGTTTTTCGCGCAGACCCTGCTCGCGGTCTGCGCGATGTTCTGCCTGCCGCGCCAGTTTCAGGTCGGCATGGTGGAGTGTGAGGAAACCGGCGACGTCCGCCACGCGCGCTGGCTGCTGCCGCTGTACATGCTGATCATCATGCTGGCGGTGCTGCCGATCGTTGCCGCCGGCGTCATGCTGCCCGCACTGAAGGACACCCTCGCCGATACCTGGGTGCTGGCGCTGCCGATGGCCTATGGCAACACCGGGGTCGCGTTGTTGGCGTTCATTGGCGGATTTTCGGCCGCCACCGGGATGGTGATCGTGGGCTCGGTTGCGCTCTCGACCATGATCAGCAACGACCTGGTGATGCCCGCGCTCCTGCGCCTGCGCGCGCTGCACCTGGAGCGGCGCGAGGATCTGTCGCGCCTGGTAATTGCGGTCCGCCGCGGCGCGATCGTGGTGCTGGCGCTGGCCGCCTACGCCTACTACCGCGCCGCGGCCGGTTCGGAAAACCTCGCGGCGATGGGCCTTTTGGCCTTTGCGGCCGTGGTGCAGTTTGCTCCGGCGCTGATCGCGGCGCTGTACTGGCGCGGCGCCAGCCGCCGCGGCGTAATGGTGGGTCTGGTGGCGGGGTTTGCGGTGTGGACATACACCCTGCTGCTGCCGACGCTGATCCATTCGGGTGCGTGGCTGCAGCACGGTCCGCTCGGCCTGGGTTGGGCGCGTCCGCAGGCCTTGTTCTACATGACCGGCTGGGACCCGGTCGTCAACGGCACCGTCTGGTCGTTGCTGGTCAACGTCGCCTGCCTGGCGTTTTTCTCCCTGCGCTTCCGGCCGAGCCTGGAGGAACGCCTGGCGGCGGCGGCGTTCCTGGACGTGGGTCCGGCCCGCCGCGGTGCGTTCGGCGCCTGGCGCGGCCGCGTCACCGTCGCGGACCTGCGGACGATTGCCGACCGCATCGTTGGCCGCAACTTCAGCGCGCGCGCATTTGGCGACTATGCCCGCCAACAGGGCCGGGCGCTGGTGCCCGGCGAGCGCGCCAACCGCGCCCTGATCCAGGACACCGAGCGGCTGCTGGCTTCGGCCGTGGGGGCCGCCAACGCGCGCCGGATCCTCGTGGGCGCTTTGTCCGGGCACGGGCTGGACGTGGCCGATGCCGTGGCCTTGCTGGATGAAGCCTCGCAGGAACTGCGCTTCAACCGTGACCTCTTGTCGACGATCCTCGGCAACGTCGCCCAGGGCATCAGCGTGATCGATGCCGAGATGCGGCTGGTGGCGTGGAACCGGCGCTATCTCGAGTTGTTTGACTATCCGGACGGGATGGTGTCGGCCGGGGTGCCGGTATCGGACCTGATCCGCTGGAACGCCGAGCGCGGCGAGTGCGGTCCGGGCGACGTCGATGCCCTGGTCGCGCGGCGCGTCGAGCACATGCGCGCCGGGTCGACGCATGTGTTCGAACACGTGCGTCCCGATGGCGCGGTGATCGAGATGCGCGGGCGCGCACTGCCGGACGGCGGCTATGTGACGACCTACAGCGACGTGACCAGCTACAAGCGTGCCGAGCAGGCGCTGGTCGAGATGAATGAAACGCTCGAGGGGCGCGTCAAGCAGCGCACCGCCGAACTGTCGGCGGCACTGGCCGACACCGCGCAGGCGCGGCGGGCGGCCGAGGCCGCCAATGTGTCCAAGTCACGCTTCCTCGCCGCCGCAAGTCACGACCTGGTGCAACCGCTGAACGCGGCCCGGCTGTTTACCTCGGCGTTGCGGGCGCGCCCGGGGCTCGATCCCGAGACCAGCCATCTCGCCGAACGGATCGACGCCTCGTTCCGCGCCGCCGAAGGCCTGCTGGATGCGCTGCTCGATGTGTCCCGGCTGGATGCCGGCCGCTACCAGCCCGAGGTGGGCGACTTCGCGCTGGGCGAATTGCTTGCGTCCCTGCGCGAACAATTTGCGGTCATCGCCGAGCAGCGTAACCTGCGCCTGCGCGTGGTGCCGACCACGCTCGCGGTGCGCAGCGATCCGCAGCTGCTGCGCCGCATCGTGCAGAACTTCCTGTCCAATGCGTTGCGCTACACCAGCGCCGGCGGCATCGTGCTGGGCGCGCGCCGCCGCGGTGCGGCGGTGCGGATCGAAGTGTGGAACTCGGGGCCGGGTATCGCGGCCGAACAGCACGCCCGCATTTTCGAGGAGTTCCAGCGCCTTGACCGGGGTTCGCCGTGGGGCGAGCAGGGCCTCGGTCTCGGCCTGTCGATTTGCCGGCGCCTGGCCGGCATCCTTGGTTACCCGCTGGATCTCAAGTCCAGGCCGGGGCGCGGCAGCTGCTTTGCGGTGACGCTGCCGCGCGCGGCGGCGGTGCCGCCGCGCGCCGAGCAGACCGCGCGCAGCGGCGGCGACCGCCGCTTGCCGCTGACGGTGCTGTGTCTTGACAACGACGCCGCGATCCTCGGCGGGATGCGTGCGCTGCTCGGCCGCTGGGGGGTGGACTGCCGGGTGGCGCTGGACGTCTCGCGGGCCCGGGCGGAACTGCAGCGCGGCGCGGTGGACCTGATCCTGGCCGACTATCACCTCGCGGGTGACGTCGACGGCCTGGCGGCGATGCAGGACCTGCGCGCGCAACTTGGCGCGCTGCCGCCGGTCGTGGTGGTTACGGCCGACGCGAGCGCAGAGGTGAAACGGCGCGCCGAGGCCCTGGGTTATCCCGTGGTCCTGAAACCGGTGCGGCCCGGTGCGCTGCGCGCGGTACTGGCCGCGTTCGTGCATGGCTGAGTGCAGCCGGCGTGGCGTTCATCGCGCCGCACCGGGTGCCGCCGGCAGGTGGTCCCGTTCGACGGCGAGCGCCTGTGCCGTCAGCGCGACCTGGGTGCGGTTGTTGACGTTGAGCTTGCGCATGATCGCGGTCATGTGGGCCTTGACCGTGGCTTCCGAGACGCCAAGCTCGTAGGCGATCTGCTTGTTCAGGAGGCCGCCTGCAATCATCGTCATCACCCGGAACTGTTGGGGTGTAAGGCTGGCGATCCGCGCCGCGGCGGCGGTTTCGTCGGCGTCGAGCCGGCCGTGGACGTCCAGCAGCCCCCGCGGTGTCCAGATCTCGCCGTCAAGCACCGCGCGGATCGCCGCCACGATGTCCTGGCCGTCGGCCGACTTGGGAATGTAGGCCGCCGCGCCGTGCGCCAGCGCCCGTCGCGCCACGCGGGCTTCCTCGTGCACCGAGACCACGACGATGGGCAGCGCCGGGTACTGCCCGCGGATGTGCGCGAGGGCCGAAAAGCCGTGGGCGCCTGGCATGTGCAGGTCAAGCAGCAGCAGGTCGGCGTTGGGGAATTGTTCGAGCAGCCCAAGCAGCGCCTGGACGCTGTCGGCCGGGCGCACGGCGGCGTCCGGCAATGCCGTCACCACGGCGCGCCGCAGGGCGTCACGAAACAGCGGGTGGTCGTCGGCGATGAGGATGTCGGTCATGCCGCGCCACGCACGCGGATGCGCGAAAAATCGAGCCTGGATGGGTCGTGGCACATGGATGCGGCGCGCCTCGCTTGGAGCGGCAGCGCTGCGTGGCCGGGCCGGCGTGCCGCTGCGGACGAGTGTAACGGCATGCACCGCCGCGGCGCGGCGGGCGGGATGCCGGTTCGCGTTCGACCAAGGTCGAATGGTCGCGGCCGGTGCCCGTGGACATACTCCGGCCATTGGTCGTCCGCGGCCAGCGGGCGTGCCGCGCGGGTCGGCGCAACGCCCGGCATGCCCGAGGGCGCGGCATTCCGGCCGCGAGAGCCCATCCCGCGCGGATCCGGCAAACGTACGTCGAGAGGAGAAACCAAATGGCGATTCCGAGCTCAACCCGTACCGACAGCCCCATCCGCCGCACGCGTTCACGGCCGCGCCGTGCGGGTGCCGGCACGCGCGCGCTGATGCTGACGGCGGTTGCCACCGGTGGCCTGGCGCTGCTGGGCTTCAGCCAGGCCGTGTTCGCGAGCAACCCCACCTACGCCATCGTTGGCCCCAGCGAGTGGAACCTGCCGATCGTGCCGTCCGCGAACGTGATCATGCAGACCGGGATCGGTCAGGTGAGCGGCGAGGTCTACGACAGCCGGGGCAACCGGGGCAGCATTCCCTCCACGCACCTGATCGCCGGGATCACCCGGTTCGCGCATCTGTTTTCGTTCAAGGCGCTGCCCAACACCGGGTTCTTCTGGGAAGTGCTGGTGCCCGAGATCAGCGTGTACGGGCAGGGCAACAGCGTGTCCGGCCTGGGTGATCCGTTGCTGGACTTCACGGTCTACTGGAAACCGTCGGCACAGTCGACGCTCGGCTTCCAAAGCATCGTGTCCACGACCTTTGGCAGCAACGAGCTGTCCAACCACTTCTGGGAATACATGCCGAGCCTCATCGGCAACGTGAACATCGGCAAGTGGGAACTGGACGGGACGCTCGGCGGCGGCATTGCCAGCGACCGGCACGTCGCCGGCACCGTGACCGACATCGGCAACATGTACTTCGGCGAGGGATCGGTGGCCTACCACGTCAATGATTCCATCGCGCCGTTCGTCAATTTCAATTACCAGCGCGACCAGGCCAGCCACGACACCACGACGGGTGCCACGCTGCCCGGTGCCGCACCGGTATTTGCCTGCGCGGGTCCCGGCGGCTGCCACGAGAGCGTGGCCGGCGGCGGCGTGAAGTTCAACTGGGGCGGCAAGCGCTGGTTGTCGGTGTGGTACGCGGCGGGGGTGGATGGCGAGAACACCGTCAGAACCAACGCGCTGTACCTGCGGTTCGTGAACATTTTTTGAGGTGTGAGGGCCGTCATCACGGCTTGGCATCGCGCCGTGGTGATGGGGTTTGATCCAACCGGTGCCGTAGGCCGGCTGCCGCCTGATCCCTACGGTTCCGGCCCGCGGCGTCATCCGTCTTCCCGAGGAAATTCCCATGGCAGAGACAACCGTTCCCACCAACCCGCAGGCCAATCCGGCGGCTTTGGGGCTGATATGTTTCGGACTCACCACCGTGATGCTGAGCCTGGTGAACGCAGGCCTGGTACCCAGTGGCGGCCTGGCGGTGGTGTTGCCGCTGGCGTTCATCTACGGCGGGCTGATGCAAATCATCGCCGGCGTGCTTGAAGCCAAGGCCGGCAACACCTTTGGCATGACCGCGTTCGTTTCCTACGGCGCGTTCTGGGTGTGGTTTGCGCTGCTGCTGTGGCTCGGCGGCATGAAGTCGCTGGACCTGTCGGGGGTGGGCAACGGCGTCGATGTGGCGCTGATCCTGTGGGGCTTCTTCACGCTCTACATGTGGATCGCCACCTTCAAGCTCCCCAAGGCGCTGTGGTGGATCTTCCTCACCCTGTGGATCACCTATTTCCTGCTCGGCGTCGGCGGCCTCGCCGGAAGCAAGGCCATCAGCCTTGCCGGCGGCTGGCTGGGGATCATTTGCGGCGTGATCGCGATGTACACCAGCTTCGCCATCGTGGCCAACAGCACCTTCAAACGGACGGTACTGTCGATCGGTTCGCGCGACTAGCCGGTACTGCAGGCGCGTGCGTGGCGTGGCACAGTGGATCGACGACATCAGGCAGTTGTGGAGGGAAAGGCAATGACAGACAGCGTCAAAAATGACGAGCGTACCGAGGCCAACGAAGCCCAGATTGCGGTGCATTGGAAGGAAGAGAAGTACATCGAACCACCCAAGTCGTTCGTGGAACAGGCCATCCTGAACGACCCGGGCGTCCGCAAGCGGTTCGACGAGAAGCACTTCCCCGACTGCTTCCGCGAGTACGCGGACATGCTGACCTGGTTCAAGCCCTACACTAAGGTGCTCGATACCAGCCATCCGCCGTTCTGGAAATGGTTTACCGGTGGCAAGTTGAACGCCTGCTACAACTGCGTGGATCGCCACCTGGACAAGTACCGCAACAAGGCGGCGCTGATTTTCGTCAGCGAGCCGGAAGACGATGTGCCCTACGCGATGACCTACCAGGAGCTATACGTCAGGGTCAACGAAATGGCGGCACTGCTCAAGGACTACTGCGGCCTCAAGGCGGGCGACCGCGTCACGCTGCACCTGCCGATGACGCTGGACCTGCCCATTACGATGCTCGCCTGCGCGCGGCTCGGGGTCATCCATTCACAGGTGTTCGCCGGCTTTTCCGGCCAATCCTGCGGCCAGCGCATCCAGGACTCGGGCAGCCACTACCTCATCACGATCGACGCCTATTGGCGTTCGGGCAAGCTGCTCGACCACAAGGCCAACGCCGACATCGCCGTCAAGACCGCCGAGGCGGCGGGCCAGCACGTGGACAAGGTGTTGATCTGGCAGCGCTACCCCGGCAAGTACAGCGCCAAGACGCCGCTGGTCAAGGGCCGCGACGTGTTCGTCAACGACGTCCTGAAAGACTACAAGGGCAAGCGCGTCGAGCCCGCGCACATGGATGCGGAAGCGCCGTTGTTCCTCATGTACTCCAGCGGCACCACCGGCAAGCCGAAGGGCTGTCAGCACCGGACGGGCGGCTATCTTGCCTACGTTGCGGGCACCTCCAAGTGGATCCAGGACATCCACCCGGAAGATACCTACTGGTGCATGGCCGACATCGGCTGGATCACCGGCCACTCCTACATCGTGTACGGGCCGCTGGCACTGGCCGCCACCAGCGTCATCTACGAAGGGACCCCGACCTACCCCGACGTGGGCCGCCCGTGGCGGATCGCCGAGCGCCTGGGGGTCAACATCTTCCACACCTCGCCGACCGCCGTGCGCGCGCTGCGGCGGCTGGGTGAAAACGTGCCCAAGATGGGCCCGCAGAAGTTCAAGCACATGACCACGGTGGGCGAGCCCATCGAGCCCAAGGCCTGGCACTGGTACTTCGACCAGATCGGCAAGGGCAAGGCGGTGATCGTCGACACCTGGTGGCAAACCGAGAACGGCGGTTTCCTGTGCAGCACGATCCCGGCGCTGGACAAGATGAAGCCCGGCAGCGCCGGGCCGGCCCTGCCCGGCATTTATCCCGTGATCCTGGACGACAACGGCAAGGAGCTGCCGAAGGGATCGGGCATCGCCGGCAACATGTGCATCCGCAATCCGTGGCCGGGCATCATCCAGACCATCTGGGGTGATGACCAACGCTTCATCGACACCTACTACCGGCGCTTCTGCAAGTACCCCAAGAGCAAGGACTGGCGCGACTGGCCCTACATGTCGGGTGACGGCGCGGTGGACGCGCCGGACGGCTACTACCGGATCCTTGGCCGTATCGACGACGTCATCAACGTATCGGGCCACCGCCTCGGCACCAAGGAGCTCGAGAACGCGTGCCTGACGGTGCCCGAAGTCTCGGAGGCCGCGGTGGTTCCGGTCGTCGATGAAATCAGGGGCAAGGTGCCCGAGGTGTACGTGTCGGTGCCGGCGAGCGTCACCGACCGTGCGGCCGTCGCCAAAAAGGTGATCAAGGCGTGCGAGGACATCATCGGCAAGATTGCGCGGCCGTCCAAGGTGCACGTGGTGCCCGACATGCCCAAGACCCGTTCCGGCAAGATCATGCGCCGGGTACTCGCATCGATATCAAACAAGCGCGACATCGGTGACGTGACGACGCTGGCCAACCCGGAGGTGGTCGAAAAGATCCGCGTGCAGGTGCAGGGCAAGTAGCCGCAGCGCAGGTCCGGTTGCGGCGATGACGGTTGGCGGCCCCGGCGAATGCCGGCCGGCCAACCGTCGCCCCTGGTGCAGCCGGGCACCGCGTCGCGTGGTGGTGCGGGCATCGGCGTGGCGGCGTAGCATCGCCGTGGCAGGGCAAGCGTTGGACGATCCGCCATGAGCGCTCAAAAACAGTCCCCCGATACCGACCGGCACGCGCTGGCCGAGGCCGTGCGCAAGGCCTGCCTCAAGGCCGCGCTCGATGGTTACGAGCGCGCCGGGATGAGTGGCCTGTGCGAGGAAGGCCGCTGGGAAATGGTGGTCGATTCGCTGCAGTCGCTCGACGTCGACGCGATCGTGCGCACGCTGGCGGCGGATGCGCACGCGGGTACGGCCGGTTCGGGCAAGTAGGTTTCGCTGCGCGCGCCGCATGGCTGGCCTGGCACAGGTCTGCACGGTTTCCGGCATGGCGCCCGGGTTGTGACACCCGAAACCGCCGCGGTACCCGGCCCCCTTGCAATCCGACGCGGTCCGCGCGGACGCGTGCAACAAAAACCCCGCGGTAGCGCGGGGTTGGTATTGGAAATCCTGGTGGCTAGAGGCAGCATTATGAGAGCGTGGCTCGAATGTATTCTGAAAAAGTATGAAACAACATATACCCACCCGATTCTACATGTAGCAAGCCAGCGTCCAGTTTTCGAGAGGTTACATGAAGGACATTCAGGCCTCTAAAAAAGTATGACACCGTCACGACGGTCCTACTACACTTGACCCAAGCACACAACGGGCCTCGGGTCGTGGCTGATGCGTTGCGGATTGAGGAATGGACGGAGCTTGCGGATGAGGTCTGCAAGCTTGTCGGCGAACCCTCACTCAATCAATTCATCCATCGGGTTTTGTTCCTGTTCCACTCGGGAACGGTGGATCTTGCCCGGCCGGTGTTCGAAGCTATATCGCGGGTCGCCAAGACTGTCCCTTGGTTGGCGGATGCGCTCGGCTGCGATCTTGCCGCCCCACTCGGCAGACTGAATCCTCTGCTCGCGGCCCAGCTGGATTATGTTGCGAGGCCTGATGCAGTTTACCTTTTGGCCGGATCTTGGGATTTGGCCGCCACGATAGTGGGCTCTGAAGCTGAACCCATGCTCGGTGCGGAAAGCTTGCGTGCTGCGTTATGGGTGTGCCACGAACGTTGGACTAAGTCTGGCCATCCGCATCTGACCGAGGTCGTCGAGTTGGCGTCCCGTATTCGAGGCGCCGTGGAAAGGCGAGACCGGCGTGCCGTAGCGAACCATCCGATTGCGCGTCTTTTCCCGGCCATCAGCAAGGCGCGGAGCCTGCCCGCGTTCCTGGAGGCTACGCGGCCACTCCTCCGGTCGTCCTCGTCAGCACTTCGTAATGTTTGGAAAAATGTCGATGAGGAGCTGCGCAAACAAGGCCCGTCGGGGCACCCAGCGTCGACACAGCCTCATGGTCAGCATCGGCGCAGGCGCCATGAGGATGATGACGATTCGGAGTACGAATCGTTCATTCATCATGTTTACCGGATTTCTGTTCGTGGGCCGGGTCGGCGTTCAACACCAATCGAAGGTGAGCCTGCTGCGGAGACTGCGACTCCGGAGGTTGTCGCGCCACTGGATGGTGCGACCGGGAACGATGATCAGCGACGCGCAGCGCGGTATCGAACGCGGCAGGTTGTCTGGAACCAGAACAGCCTGCTACTGACCTGCCACCCCGACGTCCTGGTGCCAGAACTCTACAGCCGTGTACTCACAACGTTGGTGACCGGGATCCATGAAGTGGAGGACATGGGGCTTCGGGTCGGCATAACCAGCCTGCTGCTCCAGGGCGTGACGGGACGTACGGCCAGCCGGATAGTCGGTCTGCATGTGACCGAGCGGTTGGATGAGACCGCGCGCGCGCCATTTGAACTTTCGTTGTCAGAGGAAGTACTGCGCGTCCGGGTGTTTTTCGCGCGATACACGGATGAAGCGAACGGCTACTTCACCCCCACGGCAGAGGAGGCCAAGTACCTTGAACCCGTAACCGATTCCTTCGTGGTGCCAGTGCCACAAGCAGTCATGGAAGCATTGCGTACGCAGGGTTCGGTGCATGAACTGGGTCGGCAAAGCACCGAGTCGCTCGAAGCATTCACTCGCGACGCCGCCCGGTGGGTTGGCGAACGTGTCGGGTTACCAGTTGCTGTTGGGCAGGTCCGACGGTCGTTCTCGACGCACCTGTTTGAGCATTGCCGCGACCTCGTCATCACCCAGCTCATTTGTGCCGACACGCTCGGCCTGTCGGATGCCCCCGCCCATTACTACGCACCCAAGGTGCACGTACTCGCGGACGCGTATGCCGCAATGATGGACAAGGTCGGGCTCGGCCGTCTGCGTAATGGGCTCGCGCCTTGCGACGGTCGCACCGGGTCGCACTTGTTGGCAAGGCTCGATGCGGTTCGCGCAATGGTAGCGTCCGTCGCGGTACCTCCGCGGCCGACTGGTGGCCGGATGTCGGCCGCAGAGGCGATCACGGTCCACGAGGCCATGGTGCGGCATTTGGCGTGCATGTTCCTTGCAGTGACAGGCCATCGGCCCACGGACGAGCTGTTCAATTTGGCGCTCGACAACATCGATCTCGAGGGTGGATCAGCGCTGTTTCGCGACAAGGTGCATGATCCGGCACACGACCCGCGTCCGGTCGCGTTGCCGGCTTGCGTCGTCGACCAGATTACTGCGTACCTGTCACATTTATTGGTTCTCGCCGATGTCATGCCGTCGCTTCGGCGGCGTGTCCACATGATTTTGTCGGGCAAGGCCAGGCTTCTGTTTGGCTTGAGCCAGAATGGAATGCCTGTTCGCTTGGACTGGTCGATTTTCTCCACGTCCCTGCCGCCGGAGTGGTGTCGCGTGCCGCGCAATTGGGGACGGACGTGGCTCCGCACGTATGCGGTGGAGCAAGGCCTGCCACCCGAACTCGCCTTGATCGAACTGGGCCACCTCGAAGCCTGCGGGTACCCGTTCAGTGGGGCCAGCCCTACCGAGCTTGCGGAGTTCGTGGCCGCCGCCCGCCCGTACCTCGATCAAGTTGCAGGCTCCCAAGGGTGGAAAGTGGCAAAGGGCCTTGGCCGGGGAAAGCGCGTGAACGCAGAGTTGCCGCCTTTGCAGCCGTGGTTCGCGCGTATCCGGGAACATGAGACGCGGACCAGATGTGACAGGGAGCAGCAACGCACGCTCGAACGGGCGAAGCTCCGGTCTTATCGGGAGGCCGCGATGCAGTACGTGTTGGCCTACCCGGCGCTGGTCGACGCGGGAATTCCCGAGCTTTATGCGAACAAAATCGGCCCATGGCAGCGCCACAGCATCACCAAGGACATGGCTGAAGCGATCCGGGATCAAATGGCAGAAGATGCTGGCGATGACGTCGCCATGCGCCTCGCACGCGCATCGGCACTGTGGAAAGTGCTGCGACGGGTCAACAGGCGCGTCGGCATGCAAGGTCAGGAGCCGGCGGAGCTGACGAGCTTCAGGCGCCCCATCGACAACGCGTTCCTCAGTGGAATGATGCTTGCGGTGCGCCAGATAAACGCGCTGCGTCGCCATGTGCTCCGTGAAGCCAAACACGGCCCGGGCGACTGGCACAACTTTGCGCTCGCGTGCGCGCGCGTTGCCTGCGCGCTGGCGATTTTCGGGTTCTGTGATCAACCGGATCAGATCGAAGGTGCATTACGGCGCCGGGAGCAGCGGGTGCGACTGGCATCACTCGATGATGCCGTGCTGGTTCCCTGGGGCGACGAGCCGCAACACATGGTGGGACTCCGTGGCCTCGCCGCATTGGCAATCGCGAGGCTTGCCAGGAAGTATCCAGCGAACGAAGTGCCGTCCCGTGTGGAAATCAACCAATCGCTGGCCAGCCTGCTGCCGGACTGGGCGAAGGCCACCGGACCGCAAGGCGAGGATCCAACCGATATCGATTGGTTGCAGCGGCTATGCGAAACCGTGTCGGTTTCCAATCGCCATGAGCTGTCTGCCGGGGCCCGGCTGGCTTTGGCAGGCGAGCACGGATCGGTGTCGGCGCACGTCCAGGAACAGGCCCCGTTGCTTGACGGCGATGCAGCAGGCTCGCCAAGGCGGGAGTGGGAGCCCGCCACCGACTCTGCGACGCTCCAGCTGGAGCCAGCACGCCGCGGTACGCGGGGCGGGAACGCACGGACGCAATACCTTGCGCTGTGCGCAACGATTCCAAGCAGTGGACAAGACTTGTCGCTGCCATTGACCGGCGTGGCCATTACCGCCGACCAGCTTGAATATAGGGACACCCGCGCGCGAGTCATTGCGGAGATCGAAGGACAACTCGCGCTGACCGAGCCCAACAAGGCGCTGCAGCCTGTCGTCAGAGCCTTGGCCGCCTGGGTATTGGATATGCTTAAGAATGGTACGCCGCAACGCAAGCACCCCGCGAACTCCACCATAGAGACCTACCTCACGCGAATTGGCGGGGCGTTGGTCGAGGAGTTCGGCAACGGGTCGCTCGAAGACGTGGGGGACGCCGAACTCGAGGATGCTTACCTCGCCGCTGTCGATTGCAATGACAAGGAGCGCGACGCCGCTGCCCGCGCAATCCTGCAATTCCATGCGTTCTGCATGCGCCGATTCGCGTTTCCCGAACTCGATCTGGCTGAGGTGCGCGCCTATCTTCGCACCGATCAGCGCAATGTCGACGCAGCATTGATTCTCCCGACCGAGCGAACCGCAGCGGCACAGTGGCTACGTGTACGGGCCGACACTGCTGCGGCGGCGTCGGAGGCGGGTGGCCGGCAGCGCGTCAGGGTGGAGCGCCAGGCGCTCGCTGCCTTTCCCCTCTACGCTTGGGCGGGCGCACGTCGCAGCGAGATTCTCGGGATTCAATTCCGGGATGTCTACGTCGGCGCAGCCAATGAATATGTTGTGCGCATCCGAGCCAATCGCTCGCGCCGTATCAAGACACGTGCGGCGCGACGCATGATTGAACTGCGTGCCAGCAGGCCGCGCGCGGATGCGGAACGGTTTCGCGGTTGGGTCGATGCCGACCAGCGCCGACTCCCCAAGTGGCGCAGTAAAACCCAATACGTATTCGCCCCTTTGCACTCGGGGCGGATTGCCACGAGGCGATCCGAGATTGCCGACGCGGTCATACAGGCGCTCTGTGCCGCGACGGGACGTTCACGTGAACGCCTCCACCGGCTGCGTCATCTCGTTGCGTTCGAACGCGTGACGCCAGTTTTCCTTGCCCCGGACGACCGCAATGCGTTGGCGCAGGTCGTGGCATCAATTCCGGAGTACCGTTCCGGCGTCGTGTTGCCGCGTGACCTTGCGACGCAGACAGTGCCAATGGGGCACGCGCAGCCGACCACATCCTTGCGATGCTACCACCACCTTCCGTGGCTGCTGCGATCGCGTGAGGACGCTCGCATTGCAGCGGAATACATGAACCGGCGCGGCGCCGCGACGGTGATGGGGCTGACGCTGGTGGCGGTCGACAAGGTGGCTAAGCAGGGTGCTGGAAGGCCGCCAGCCAAGGCGTGGCTTGACCATGTCGCAGGCCCGCGGGCGGTTCAAAGGATAGGCCGCACGCCTGTGCGTCTCGATGCGGAAGGTACCAAAAGACCATGGTCGGCCGTGGAACTCGGCCGACTCGTGAAACTGGTGGCACATGGCAATAGCCTGGACGATGCGTTGAGGGTCATGGGGGCCGATGTGGTGGAAGCGCCGCGCTTCCGTGAGGCATTTCTGTTGTTCGAGCATCGTCTGGGTCGACGTGTCCTCGCCGGCGAGTGGATGCCGGGCATTGGGATGCCCCGCCGGATCATCAGGGATATTGGACAGGCGAGCGAGTTGGAACGGTGGTGGCAGTGGGCTGACGATGCGTCCAATCAACCGCGACGTGACGACGTTGAAGGCCTCGCTATTCGGGCGTGGGACCTGATGGCCCCTGGTGACCGCGATCGTGTACGCGTTGCCGAAACTGATGGCAATAGGCTAGTAGGGCTGCTTGTTGCAGTGGGGATCGATGAAAGTTTGATTCAGCGGCAGCCGGTTGGATTGGGCTTCGAGCTCGTGCGAGTGTTGCGCCCAAGCGTGCTTCAGGTGGACACTGCGCGATCGGGCAAACCGCCCGCGGTGCGATATCTAGGCACCGCGGTAAAGCGGTCACTTTGCGTTGTCTGGGTGGCTTGCCGACTGCGCAACAGCTGAATCTTCGAATAGCTCACCGGTGGGATCGGCGTCTGTGTCGATACTTTCGCCCCGGATGCATGTCGCGCCGGCGGGCGGCTCAACTCCATCGAAACGGATGTGCTGGCCGATCTGCACACCGTCAGCGAGTTCAGCTGGTACGTCGAATTTACCATTCGTCGCCGTTTTGACACGCAAGAAGCGCCTGATGCAGGCCACGTCGATCTCCAAGTCGGCACCATCCTCGGCTACAGCGTGGCTGCCCACGCCAATTTCAATGAGTTCGCCTTCCTTCGAAATCAGTGAAGCGCCGCGCTGCGTAGCGACGGAATTGAACAGCGCCTTGATGGCGTCAGCGTTGCGATTTTCCTGTGACGCGAATGCTTCGGCTGCGGCGGCGAGCTGCGCGGACGTGTCGCCCGTTGCGAGCAGCGCATCCGAACAAATGTCGTGTGCACGTTGCACGAACGCTTCAAATGAGGCTTGGTCGAAGTTTGCATTTTCCTTCTTGCTTGTGTCGATGACGTCCAACTTGATACCGGCCTGCACGAAGGAAATGTCGGGGCCGAGGACAAATGGCCCGTAGGCACACAACGCCTTTCCCAGTTGTGTCAGGGCCTGACGGCTCGCGCCGTGCGCGGAGTCCGTTACGGTCGCTTCGGTGAACTTTGTGTTGACTGGGGCGGATAGGATGATCTTCCCAGCGATGCGCTTATTTGGTTTCACTGCCTTGCTCCTGACGTTGCTGCATGATTTTCAGGTGCTGCGCACGCTGTGAGCGGACCGATACATTGTGCGGACGTCGCACGTATGCGTGTTCGCCCTCTACCACGCGGGTGGATACGCGTGCAGTCGATGCCTCGACGAGCGTGCCTGATGGGTCGATGAGCTGCGTGATGTGCTCAATGCCCAAGACTTCCTCACCATCATCCGATGGCAACTGCTCTTTGATCTTTTGGACCGGAATGAGGTGACCGCGCGGCGGTATCTCAAGAATGCCGCCATGGCCGGCAGCGTCAAGGATCTGAAGTTTTTTATGCTTCCGACCGGCAAGGTTCAGCAGTGTGCGACGCAGGTCTGGGTAGCCGAATTCGTCCAGCGTCTCGTCGGACTTCGCAAGGCGCTTGTCCACCGCGCGCTTTCCTTTGAGGATTATCGCGCGGTCCTGCATCCAGCGATTGAGTGGTAGGACCAGACCTGTCAGGGCCGCAACGTCGATCTGTATCGGATCCCAGAGCCGTGCCTGCGCAGCGTGTCGCAGAACAATGGCGGTGCCTGCCTCGCTGTAGTGCAGCAGGCCATCGGTCGTGCACCCAAGCACCACTGACACCAGTCGCCTTAGGTCGGCTGCCGCGGACGCGTCTGCGAAAAAACGCGACGCGCTGATCGGATTCGGATAGCCGGTATGACTATTCACGATCAAGAGGTTGTTCGGCACGTCACCCACCTTTGATGATCCACGACAGTGAGTCTGCAGGCCATCTGCCGCCAGTGGGCACTGCTGTGGACACGCTGAGCGTGTTTTGTTTAAGGCGTCGTTGGCGTTGAATCCGGCACAAAATGCCGGGATGACCGTGTTGCGGTCGGGCGCTGCGCTGCCTGCTTGGGGCCGTGGCATCGGTGTGTATGGAGCCTCCTGTCGTGCGCTGCGCTGGTGGTTGATCTCCAAACAACCACAAGTCGCGCAAAGCGCAAGGGCATCCGCTGGTGTCCGTGGTGGACGCCGCGATCGTTTCGAAAGTGCTTGGGGCGTCGCCTTTGAATTCGTGATACGTCCGTGGCGTCGCGGTCTTGCAGCCTGGCAAGCCTGTGCAGGTCGGCGTTGCACGAAGGGCGGGCACGGCGTTCGCGCGCACCGTCGTGCTGCGACGATGTGACGTTTTGCAAATTCGTGCCGCGGCCGCCTAAGCATTCCGGTCAGGTTGGCCACCGGCTCCGGTAATCGTTGCCCCTCGTACCAGTGGTGACCAAGTGGCGTAACATCGGTCCGATGGCGGGTGACGACGGGCGACTCCCGACCCTATGCTGTCGGTCGTGACTGTCCGGTTTCGGGATGGCTAATTTGCTTCAAGGCACGGCCCTGGTCCAATGTGACATGTGCCGATCTTGGATTTGCACACCATTGCGGCAGCAGGCTCTGGTGAAAGTTTCACGTTTGCTTCACGGACACAGCAATAGGTTCTCGCGGTCTTTTGCTCGGCAAGTGAGCTGACCGTGGGGGCGATGGCATGGGGCAAGCCGCACCGCTCGGGCGCTGCGGCAATCACGGTAGTGTGTGCGCTGTTTGTTGCGGGAGCGGTCCATGCCGAGTCCGGCGTGCCGCCGTATCAGGAGTTCAACCAGCAGATTCAGGCGGCACAGTCGGTGTCGCCGCTGACTGACGCTGTGTTTGGCGATTCTGTCAGTTTGTATACCGGCGCGACGCAATTCGCAGTCACCGACGTGTCGTTGCGGGGCAACAATGCCTTGCCAGTGTAGGTTCGCCGGCGCCTCGTTGTCGAAGATCGCACCAACGACCCGGGCAATCTGGGTGGGTTCGGCGACTGGGATCTGGACGTGCCGTGGATCGAAGGTATGTTCATGGCCGAAGACGGGTGGACGCTCTACACGGCAGGCAACCCCAACGACCGTATATGGACTCCGCCCCTTTGCAAGCTTTCGTTGGTGTTGGCGTCCGCGTCGACTGCACACGTATATCCGGCCTCTGACAACCGCACCTCGTTGAAGTGCTGGGCCTTGATGAGTGAGTCGCGCATCGGCTCTCAACTGCTTTGACGTGCTCGAAGCACACGGACGTTTCGGGTTTTGCCGACGCCGGTCCGACCGGTTCGTCATCACTGTAGAAAGCTTCGCAATCGTGGATGGAAGTACCTCGGGTGTTATGTGGCTTGGCCCCGGCTGGTGGGCGGTTACGCCGCAGCCGCCAACTCGGGTTGATAGTCGGTGCCACGGCGCAACAGAGCCCACGCCATGCGTGCGGTCTTGTTGGCCAGCGCGACGCACGCGACGTTCGGGTGCGCCCGGGCGGCCAGCCGTGTTGCCCAACGGCTCAGCGGATCGTCGTGTCGGGGTGCGGCCTGCAACGCGGCACGGGCGCCATGCACCAACAACCATCGGACGTAGGCATCGCCGCGCTTGCTGATCCCCAGCAAGTGTTCCTTGCCCCCCGAGCTGTGTTGCCGCGGCGTGAGGCCCAGGGATGCCGCCATCTCGCGACCGTTGGCGAACTGCGTGGCGTCACCCACGCAGGCCACCAGCGCGGTCGCCGTCAACGGACCGATCCCACGCAGTTGTTGCAGACGTTGCGCCGCCGAATCGGCCTTGGCCGCAGCGAGAATCTGCCCATCCAGTTCCTGGATGCGCTCGTCGAGACCCTGCAGATCTCGCCGTAGGCCATCCAGCAACTGCCGGAATGACATGCTCAGACCGTTGTCGGCATCCTCCAGCCAGCAAGGAATCGCTCGCCGTAGCGAGCGCAACTCCCTTGCTGCGACCAGCCCATACTCCGTGACCAGTCCCCGAATCTGGTTGCCCTTGGCCGTGCGTTGCTGGACCAGACCCGCGCGCACCCGGTGCAGGGCCTGCAGGTCCTGTTGAGCCACGCTCTTGACCTTCACGAACCGCATGCTCGGCCGACTCATCGCCTCGCAGATCGCTTCCGCATCGTTGGCGTCGTTCTTGTTGCTCTTC
>SCQU01000014.1 GCA_004299555.1 Rhodanobacteraceae bacterium | reverse complement strand
GATGCGTCAGCTCGACCGCCTCCCGTTTGAACTCTGCACTGAACTTCCGACGTTGCACCATGACACTCCTCCTGCTCTGATGAGCTTACTTGGAAGTGTCCACGGAATCGGGGTAGAACCCCCTTGGCGTTCGTTACGGCGGAAGGTGTCAGCATCGCCAATCCCCATTTTGGCGGTAACTGTCCGGGCCGGTGTCCGGTTACCGCCAAGGCTACCGCCATAATTGGCGGTAGGCAAGGGAAGTCGGGGAAGCCTTGCGGGAACCGTAGGCATGAAAAAACCGCGTGGTGGCGCGGCTTCAAGGGTGTTACGGGATGTTGCGGGAAGGATGATTGGTGGAGCTGAGGGGGATCGAACCCCTGACCTCTGCATTGCGAACGCAGCGCTCTCCCAGCTGAGCTACAGCCCCACATTGAGTTGTCGGATGCGCCGCAGGTACCGCCGCCGCGCATCGTCAAGCCGGTGCATTGCGCGCCAGCGAGCCGGGTATGTTAGCCGGTATGGGCGCGTACGCCAAGCCGCTCTTCCGGTGGTTCACGCAGGCAGCAGCGGTGTGAGTTTGGCCTCAAGAACGGTTGTGCGCCAGCCTTCGAGGCCGTCCGGCCAGTGCTGCGTGACCACGAACTCATCCAGCAGGCGGCGCGGGCACAGCAGCCCGGGTGGCAGGTCGAGGCTGGTGGCCGTGGCGCGGACGACATCGCGCATGGCGTCGACCGCGTGCTTGGCGGCGCCCCTCGGTGCCGGCGGGATGGCCGCGGTGGCCGATACTTCGTCCTGGGTTACCGGTGCCTGCAGCAGTTCCAGCAGGGCGGCGCGCTGCGGGCCGCGGAGGGCGCGCTGGCCACGCACGCGCGCAAACAGGTCTTCGACGGTCGTGGGGGGTTCCGCTGCCAGCGCCAGCGCGTGTGCGTCGTCCAGGATCCACGGCCGAGGCTTGTCCAGCGTACGGGCGCATGCGTCACGCCACCGCAATACGCGGCGCAGGCGGGTGCGTGCCTCCGCCGACCAGTCCGCCGCACTGGCAAAGCCGCGCTGGGGCTGCGGGTCGAGCTGCACGTGATGCTGATGCGCGCGCCGCACGAGGCGTGCGCAGTCTTCGGCGTGCCACGCCGTGCGGCCGCGCCGCTCAAGTTCGGCCGTGAGATGGGCGTGCAGGCCGGCCAGGTGCGCGACGTCCTGCGCCGCGTATTCCAGCTGGCCCGGCGTCAGCGGACGCCGCAACCAGTCCGAGCGGGTTTCATCCTTGGGGATGTCGATGTGGAGGATGCTGGCGACGAGCTTCTGGTAGCTCAAGCCAGGGCCCAGGCCGCACAGGGCCGCGGCAATTTGCGTGTCAAACAGCTGCATGGGGGTCTCACCCAGCAGCGGCGCCAGGGCTTCCAGGTCTTCGCTGGCGCTGTGCAGCACGCACACGCGGCCGTCGATCAGCGTACGCAGGTCGCCGCTGGCGTCGTAGGCCAGCGGGTCGATGAGCCAGTACTCGCCATCGTACGCGACCTGTACCAGTGCCAGTTGCGGGTAAAAGGTGTTGCGGCGCATGAACTCGGTATCGAGCCCCAGCAGCGGGCGCGTGGTGGGCGGTGGCAGCGCATCGAGGCGGTCGATCCAAATGGCGTTCATCGCCGGTCACCCGGCATTGATTGGTGTTCCATTGCACGTCGGTTTGCTATCGTGAACCCAACAAGATAGCAGCCATCCCCCGCACGCGCATGCCCAAACCGCAGTCCCTGAGCCGTCAACACGCGATCGGTGGCGCAATCGGCGTGGCGTTGCTGGCGTTTGCGCTGGGGTACCGGTTTTTGCCCGAAGCGATCCACAAGGTCGAGCCTGCGATGCTGAAGTCGCATCCGGCGGCAGCCGGCAAGGCGCTGGCGCCGGCCCGCCAGACGCTGCGGAAGTTGACCCCCGCCGAATCGGAACTCAACGCCGGGCCGCCGATTTCGCTGGCGCCCACCGCCGTAATTGCGGCGCGTGCGCGCGAGGTTGCGTTTGGCGGCCAAGGCAAGGGTAAGGTAGCGCAGCTGTTGACGGCGGCCGGCCAGGCAGCGCGTGGCGGCAATCTCATCGGCCCCGCGGCTGACAGCGCGCTGGCGCTGGTGCTTGAAGCCATGCGGGTGGAGCCGAAAGACCCGCGCGTTAAGACCGCCGTCTCGCGCCTGCATTCGCGGCTGGTCGCGGACGCGCAGCAGGCGCTGGCCAGCGGCGATGCCGGCGCCGCGCGCGCCAACCTCGATGCGTTGCGGCTTTTGCCGGGGCCGCAGGATGACCTGGCGCCGCTGACCGCGCGGGTGGACGCCGCGGCCAGGGTGCAGCCGCTGCTGGAGCAGGCCAGCGGGTTGCTGCAGAAGGGCAAGCTCGAAGGGACGGGCGAGAACAACGCGCTTGCGCTGTATCGCAAGGTACTGACGCTGGACCCCGAAAACGTCGTCGCGCGGCAGGGTCTGCAGCGCGTGCAGCAGGCAGTGTTGGATCGTGCGCTGACCGCAGCGGCGCAAAACGAGGACGCCGATGCGGAGGCGGCCCTGGCCGATGCGGCGGCGATCCTGCCGTCCTCGCCGGCGCTCGCGGATACGCGCGCGCGCATAGACAAGATGCGCGCTGGGCGTGCCGACACCCTGATGGCGCAGGCGGAATCGGCCTATGACGCCGGCAACCTGGACCTGGCCCAGCGCCTGGCGCAACAGGCTGCGGCGGTGGGCGCCGCAACGGCTGCGCTGGTGGCAAGGATCCAGAATGCGCGTGCCTACGCGAGCCACCACCCGGGGCAGGTCATCACCGACCACTTCCTCGACATCGTCGGCCAGGCCCCCGCACTGGTGGTGATCCCGAGCGGGAGTTTCCTCATGGGGTCGCCGCAGCACGAGCGCACGCAGACCAGTGCGGAGCAGCCGCAGCATGAGGTGACGATCGCCAAGGGTTTCGCCATCGGGCAGGCCGAGGTCACGGTGGCGCAGTTTGCCGCGTTCGTGCGCGCGTCGGGTTATGTTCCTGACGCCGATCGGCTGGGCGGCGCTTCGGTGTACGACGAGGCCAACGGCCGGATGCAGATGCGGTCGGGCGTGGATTGGCGCGATGACTACGCCGGCCGGCGCGCGAAGGGCGACGATCCGGTGGTCAACGTATCCTGGAACGACGCCAGCGCGTATGTACGGTGGCTGGCCCGGCACACCGGCAAGTCCTACCGGCTGCCGACCGAAGCCGAATACGAGTATGCCGAGCGGGCGGGCACCACGACCGTCTACTGGTGGGGCAATGGCGCGCCCACCCGCAAGGTGGAAAACCTCACCGGCGCCGGCGACCGGTCACCGGCCCATCGGAGCTGGGCGCACGCGTTCAAGGGATACACCGATGGCTACTGGGGGCCGGCGCCGGTCATGAGTTTCCTGCCCAACCCGTTTGGCCTGTACGACATGAGCGGCAACGTGTCCGAGTGGGTCGAGGATTGCTGGCACGACAACTACACACGCGCCCCGGTCGACGGCAGCGCGTGGGTCAATCCGGGGTGCAACGAGCGGGTCATCCGCGGCGGTTCGTGGGGCAGCGCGCCCGAACAGGACCGTTCTTCCTTCAGGCTGGCGGCGGCCGCGGATGCCCGCAGCGGCAGGGTAGGGTTTCGTGTCGCGCGGGATCTTTAGGCGCCTCGCCTCGGCCGCGTAGTTGCTTGCGGTGGGTCAGTGGACAACACGCAGCGAATAGCTGCCGGCGTACACGCTGGCATACAGTTTGCTGGCATGCTGTGCCGTCACTGCAACCGTCACACCGCGCTGCGATTGCCCGTTGGGGTCCATCGCAATGGCAATGTGGTGCGTGCCGGTCGGCATGTGCATTTCAATCTTCTGTCCGCCGGCGATCGCGCCGACGGGCTTTCCATCGACGCTGACCGTGACCGGCAAGGCGTTGAAACACGGACGGCTGAAATTGCGCTGCACAGTGACCGTACCCACCGCCGTGGCGGATGGCGGTGAGGTCGGCTGTGCACACGCGGGCGCGATGACCGTCCCGGCCATGGCCGCGAACAGCGCGAGCCGCAGCGGCCATTTCACTGAAGTGATGCGTAGGTTTCGCATACGCCAAGAGTAGGCCGCAGCGGGTGATGTTGCCGTGACGCGGGCGCTGGGACACACCAGTTGTGCGTCCCATACAACATCAAATGGTTGCCACAACTATTTGATATCGCTGGTGCCGAAGGGGGGACTCGAACCCCCACGATATTGCTATCGGCAGATTTTGAGTCTGCTGCGTCTACCGGTTCCGCCACTTCGGCCAGCCGCGTAGTATGCGGGATTCGCCGGTGTGCGGCTAGGGGGCGGCGGCCACCGGGTCGAGGTGCAGCTCGTGTTGCTCGCGGATGTACCAGTCGGCGGCGGCCGGTTCGAACACGCTGCAGTGGGTCATCTCGCGTTGGTAGACGTGGACGCTGACGGCGATGTCGTGGTCGCTGGCGTTGCGGATCGCGTGGTGTTCGTGCGGCGGGATCAGGCTGCCGGCCGAACCCGCGACGGCCTGGATGACGCCCGCCGGGACGAACCGGTAGCGCGGGCCGTCGTGTTCGCGCAGCTCGTACTGCACGACTTCGAGTGCGCCCTGCCACACGCCTTCCACGCACCACAGACCGGCGTGATCGTGGATGGGGGTGCCTTGGCCTGGACCCCAGGTCATGGCGATCACGACGTAACCATGGGCTGGGCTGGCGTAGAGTTCACGCCGGGCGTAGTGGTCGCTGCAATCGTCGAAGACGCAGTCTGGCAGGCGTACCGTCCCGCCGCGGATGGCGTCGCACAACGCGGTGCGCAACCCGCGCGTCACACTGACGATGTCGGTGGTTTCGACGGCGGCGTCGAGGGCGTGGATCAGTTGGTCGCGACCGCTGAATGCCAGGTTCATGGCACAAGCTTATAACCGTGCGCCATATGGGTGGCAAGGTCCGGCGGGGAAAGGCGCCGCGGCTCAGAGGGCGGCCATGAACTGCCCGATCGCGGCGCCAAAGCGGCCGGTATCGACCAGGAACGCATCGTGCCCTTGCGGTGAATCGAGCCCGACGAACGTGGTCGCGGTGCCGGTCGCGCGCAGGTCTTCGGCCAGTTGCTGCTGTTGTTGCAGCGGAAACAGGATGTCGGTTTCCACCCCGATCACCAGCGCGCGTTCCAGCTTCATTTTGGCCAGCGCATTGCGGACCGCGGTGGCGGGGTCCGGCGCCGAGCCGTAGTCGGCCAGGTCAAACCAGTCGGACGCGCGCGATAGGTACAGGTAGCAGTTGGGGTCGAACGAGCGCGTGAAGCGGCGCGCGTGGGCGTTGAGGTAGGACTCGATCTGGAATTCCGCGCCGAACGGCTCGGCATCGCGCTCGTCGGGGTCGAGCCGGATGCGGCCGAAGCGTCCGCGCCATTCCAGCGCCGAACGGTAGGTGATGACGCCGAGCTTGCGCGCGATGTTCATGCCCGTTTCCGGATAGTGCGCGTCGTCGTAGTGGCCTTCGTTCCAGTTGGGGTCGAGGCGGATGGCCTCGCGCTGCAGCGAGCGGATCGCGATGGCGAAGGGCTGCGCGCGCGGCGCGGTGCAGACGCTGACGTGCGCGCGGGTGAAGCCGGGATGGTGGGCCAGGCCGCCGAGGGCTGCCATGCCGCCCATCGAACAGCCGACCAGCGCCGCGAGCCGCTCGACGCCGAGCGCGCGCGCAAGCGCAAATGCGGCGTCGCCAAGGTCCTCCAGTGACAGCTCCGGAAAGTCGAGGCGGTAGGGTTCGCCGGTGGCGGGGTTGGTGGACGCGGGCCCCGTCGAACCCTTGCAGCTGCCAAGCGAGTTGGGGCAGATGACGAACCAGCGGCGGGTGTCGATGGCCTTGCCGGGCCCGACGATGGCTTCCCACCAGCCATCGGCCTGGTTGCCGGCGTTGCGGGCGGCGTGGGCGTCAGGCGACAGGCCGGTAAGGATCAGTACGGCGTTGTCGTGCGCGGCGTCGAGCGTGCCCCAGGTTTCATAGGCGAGGCGCGCACCGTGCAGCGTGCCGCCGCGTTTCATTGCAAACGGCGAGGGCAAGTTGAAGTACTGGCGGGCGTCGGCCATCGTTCAGTCGACCTTGTCGATGGTCAGCGCGATCGGCGCGCGCGAGTCCGTCGCAACCTCGACCGGCGCTGATTCCAGGTCGCCGGCTTGCGGCATGGCGTTGCCCGAACGGCTGATGCGCGCCGCAACCTCGACCCTGGGATAGGCAGCAAGGTCCACGCCAGGCGCCATGGCCATCGCGTTGGTCAGCGTGACCTGGACCGGAATGCGTGATGGGTGCAACTTCGCGACCGCAAGCGGCATCGGCGAACCATTCACCGCCCGCGCGAATACGAACAGCGCGTCGCCGGGTTTCAGTTGATCGGCAAGTTTCGGCGCGAGGGTGACGGTGACGTGCAGCGCGACGCCGTCCGTGGACGCCAGCGCCACGGGCGGCGTGCTGGCCGCGGCTGGCGCCGCGCCGCTGGCGCGTTCGGCCTCGGCCAGTTCCGCTTTCACCGTGGCCGCCACCTTCGAGCCGGGTTGCAGCAGCGGCAACAGGGTTTTCCATTGCCTGGCGGCGTCGGCGTATTGCTTGCGCTGAAAGTCGCTGATGCCGAGCAGCCACAGTGCGCGCTGGTGGTGCGGGTTGATCGTGAGCGCGTGCCGGAGTTTGCTGCGCGACGCGTCGCCGATCAGGTGCGAGGAACTGGTCTCGACGCTGGCTTCCACCCACGCGACCAGTGCGTCCGGATTGTCCGGTTGCAGTTCAAGCAGGCGGTCCAGGGCGTCGAGCGCCTGCTGGGGTTCGTTCAGCGCGGAGTAGGCCTGCGCCAGCAGCGCCCAGCCTTTGGCGTCGCCGGGTTTCTTCGCGAGGCTGGCTTGCAGTTGCCGGGCGGCGTCGGCCAGGTTTGCCGCGGTGGGCGCTGGCGCCGCGACCAGCGCCTGCGGGGTACCGATCAGGAGATACAGGCCAAACACCGCCGGTGGCGTAGCCAGCACCAGCAGCAGCGCAAGCACGAAGGGCATGCGCGGGCGGCCTTCGCGGCGGGCGCTGCGCAGCATCGGCACCACCATGCAGCCAAGGGCCACCACCACCATGACGGCGGCGATGATGAGGAAACGGGTGGTCACCAGTCTTCTCCAGGATCTTCGGTGATGGTGTCGGCCGGGCGTGTGCGCCGGCGCAGCAACACGGCGACCACGAGGCCGCCGATGAGGAGAATCGCCGGGGTGCCGAACCACAGCGCGATCGTACTGGCTTGTAGTGGCGGGTCGTAGAGGATGAAAGTGGAATAGCGGGCAACCAGCCAGGCCTTGATTTCCTTGTCGCTCTGGCCCTGCTGCATCATGGCGAAGATCTGGCCGCGCAGCTGGCGCGCGAAATCCGCATTGGATGCGAGCAGGCTTTCATCCTGACACACCATGCAGCGCAACTGGCCGGTCAGGTGCCGGAAGCGCGCGCGCTCGGCATCGTTGCGGAACGGCAGCACGTCGATCGGTACGGTCGCCTGCGTGACCTGCTGGACCGTGAGCGCCTGCGCGGCGGGGGCAAGCAGGCACGCCAGCAGCAATGCGGCAAACAGGCGTTTCATGCGCCCGCCTGCTTGAGCTCGCGGATGCGGGGCTCGATGTCCTTGGCGATCACCGCCGGCGTCAGCGGCCCGATGTGCTTGTAGCGGATGATGCCCTGGGCGTCGATCAGGTAGGTTTCCGGGGCGCCGTAGATGCCAAAGTCGAGTGCGGTCTCGCCCGACTGGTCGGTGATGACTTCGTGGTAGGGGTCGCCGTGCTTTTGCAGCCAGCCGCGCGCGTCGGCCGGGGCGTCCTTGTAGTCGTAACCGATCAGCGGGATTCCAAACCGGTCGCGGTAGGCCATGAGGGTCGGGTGCTCTTCCGCGCAGGCAAAGCACCAGCTCGCGAACACGTTGAGGAGGTAGGGCTGGCCCAGCAGGTTGGCCTTGCTGACCAGTTGCGTTGGGTTTTCAAGGCGCGGCAGGTTGAAGGCGGGTGCCGGTTTGTTGATGAGCGGCGAGGGCACGAAGCGCGCGTCGTGGGTCTGGTTCCACACCAGGCCCACCACGAAAAACGCGACCAGCGCCGCGAACGCGATCAACGGCACCAGGCGTGCAACGGGTTTGCCGGCGCTCTCGTTCACGCCCCACCTTCGGCCAGTTTGGCGCGCGGCACGGGATCGGGTCGCGCCGGCACGGTCTCCGGCTCGATGGCGTGCTTCAGGCGGAAGCGCTTGTCCGCCATGACCACGAAGCCGCCCAGCATCATGAGTGCGCCGCCGCCCCAGATCCAGCGTACGAACGGCTTGTCATACACCCGCAGGGACCACGCGTTGTCACCGACCGGGTCGCCGAGCGACACATAAAGGTCGCGGAAAATGCCGGCCTGGATCGCGGCTTCGGTCTGCACCTGGCCACCGGGGTAGGTACGCTTTTGCGGGTACAGGGTCACGACCGGCTTGCCGTGGCGCGTGATCAGCATGGTGCCCTGCTGCGCGCGGTAGTTCGGGCCGCGGACCTCGGACACACCCTTGAAGTTGAAGGTGTACGCGCCGACGACGGTACCGGCACCCGGCCGCATGCTGACGTCCTGCTCGACCGACAGTGAGCGGGTCAGGATGGCGCCGGCGATGAAGACGCCGATGCCAAAGTGCGCCAGCATCATGCCGAGCATTTCAAACGGATAACGCTTGCCGCGGGGCGCTTCGCGCCAGCGCTTGATGGCAAACAGGGCGACCCCGGTCATCACCCAGGTTGCCGCCGTGACGCCCAGCAAGCCATACCAGCTGCGTACGCCGATGATGAAACCGATGATGCCGGCCGCGGCCGCGAGCGCCACGATGCGCACCAGCGCGCGGCGCCAGACTTTGAGGTCCGCCTTGCCCCAGCGCGACAGCGGCCCAAACGGCAGCGCCAACACCAGCGGCGTCATCAGCAGCAGGAACAGCGGTCCGAAATACGGTGGGCCGACCGAGATGCGGCCGATGTTGAGCGCCTCGCCCACCAGCGGGTACAGGGTGCCCAGCAGCACCATCGCGCAGGCCACCGTCAGCATCAGGTTGCCGATCAGCATCATGGTTTCGCGCGAGGCCAGCGCGAAGGATTTGCCGCCCGTGACCCTGGGTGCGCGCAGGGCGTAGAGCGCCAGCGAGCCGCCGATGACGACCGCGAGGTACACCAGCATGAACACGCCGCGTTTGGGCGCGAAGGCAAAGGCGTGCACGCTGGTCAGCAAGCCCGAGCGCACGAGGAACGTGCCGAGCAGCGAAAACGCAAAACCAAAGATTGACAGCAACAGCGTCCACGCGCGCAGGCCGCCGCGCTTGTCGGTGATCGCCTGTGCGTGGATCAGCGCGGTGCCGATCAGCCACGGCATGAATGAGGCGTTTTCGACCGGATCCCAGAACCACCATCCGCCCCAGCCGAGTTCGTAGTACGCCCACGCGCTGCCGGCAACGATGCCGATGGTGAGGAATGCCCACGCCGCATTGGTCCACGGCCGCGACCAGCGCACCCAGGTCGCCTTCAGCTCACCGCCCAGCAGCGCGGCAATCGCGAATGCGAACGCCACACTGAAACCGACGTAGCCCATGTACAGGAGCGGCGGGTGGAAGGTCAGCCCCGGGTCCTGCAGCACCGGATTGAGGTCCGCGCCGTTGGCCGGTGCCGGCAGGATACGGCCGAATGGATTGGAGGTCGCGACCATGTACAGGATGAAGCCGAATGCCACGAAACCGAGGACGCCAATGACGCGCGCGAAGAACGCACGCGGCAGTTTGCCGCCGAGGACGACCAGTGCGACCGTCCACAGGTTCAGGATCAGCATCCACAGCAGCAGGGAACCTTCGTGCGCGCCCCAGACCGCCGCCAGCTTGTAGAACCACGGCAGCGCCAGGTTGGAGTTCTGCGCGACGTAGGCGACAGAAAAGTCATTGGTCCAGAACGCCCAGGTCAGGATGCCGTAGGCCATCGCGATGAACACAAACTGGCCAATCGCGAGCGACGGCGCGGTCTCCATCAGCGGCTTGTTGTTGCGCCACGCGCCGATGATCGGCAGCAGGCATTGCAGCGCCGACAGGATCAGCGCCAGGATCAGCGCGAGCTGGCCAAGTTCGGGGTTCATGGGCCGCCCCCTTCAAGCGCGTGCGGCGGAATCCGGTTTTCTTCCTTGGCCTTGGCGATCGCCTGCTTCACCTGCGGCGGCATGTAGGTGGCATCGTGTTTGGCCAGCACCGTGGTCGCGACGAAGGTGCCGTGTTCCATGCGCCCGGTCGTGATGGTGGAAAGGCCGGTGCGGAAAAGGTCGGGCAGGATGCCCGTGTAGCGTACCGGGATGCTCTGGAAACGGTCGGTGATCACGAAATCGGTCGTCAGCGTGCCGGGCACCTGGTGCACGCTGCCTTCCTTGACGATGCCGCCGAGGCGGAACGGGTGGTGCGCCGGGGCCTTGCCGGCGTCGACTTCGGTCGGCGAGTACAGGTAGGTCACGTTTTGCTGCAGGGCAAATACCGACAACCCGGCGGCGATGGCCACCGCGCCGAGGATGACCAGGGTCACGATGAGCCGCCGCTTGCGTACTGCATTCATGGTGCTGCCTCTGCGCGGCTTGCGCGCGCGTTGCGGGTGCGTTCGCGGGCCAGCCGGCCGCGCAGTTCACGCGTCGCGCGGCGCCGGCGCAGCGCGGGCACGCACCAGTCCCACGCCAACACGATGAAAAACACGGCGTACGCCGGCCAGACATAGGCCGCGTAGCCACCCATGGCCAGCCAGTGCATCATGCGTCCGGCTCCGCCACCAGGTTGCGCACCCACTGCTTGCCGCTTTCCAGCGACAGCAGGCCCACGCGCGTGCGGCCGAGGATGCTGGCAAAAAAATACAGGTGGGTCGCCAGCGCCATCACCAGAAGCGGCCACAGCATCGACAGGGCAATTTCCGGACTGGCTCCGAACAATGAATGCTTGCCGGTCAGGACGATGGTCGAGCCCTGGTGCAGCGTGTTCCACCACACCACCGAGTAGTGCACGATCGGCAGGTCCACGACGCCGACCAGGGCCAGCAATGACGCCGCGCGTGCGCCGCGGCGGCGGTCTTCAAACGCGTTGTAGAGGCCGATCACGCCCAGATAGATGAAAAACAGCACCAGCTCGGAGGTGAGCCGTGCGTCCCACGTCCACCAGGTGCCCCACATCGGGCGGCCCCACAATGAACCCGTCAGCAGGGTGATGAGCGCGAAGGCCGCACCAATGGGCGCGCACTCCATGGCGACCACTTCCGCCAGCTTGATGCGCCACACCAGCGCAATGAGGCCCGCGACCGCCATCGTCGCGTAGATGAACAGACTCATCCATGCACTCGGCACGTGGATGAAAATGATCCGGTAGGCGTCGCCCTGGTAGCGGTCGGGCGGCGCCAGCACCAGGCCGCCGTAGAGGCCGATCACGGCCGTGACCAGTGCTGCCGCCAGCAGCCATGGACGCACCGCACCCGCGAAGCGGTAGAAGTTCGGCGGCGAGCCGAGCCAGTGGAGCCAGTGGGGAAGGTAATTGCGTGACATGTCAGCTTTCAACCGCGATCCTCAAGGCTGCCGCACACGCGAGCGGTGCCAGCACGATCGCCAGAACCAGCGCCGCCGCCAGCCACGTCAGTGGTGCCAGGTACGGCATGCCGGATTGGGCTGCGGCGATGGCGCCGGCGGCAAAAATCACCACCGGAACGGCCAGCGGCAGCAGCATCAAGGCCAGCAGGATACCAGAGCGGCGGGCCCCGGCCGCCAACGCCGACAGCACGGCGCCCAGCAGCACCAGCAGCGGGGTCGCCAGCAACAACGCCAGCATCAGTACCGGCAGCACGTCGACCCGGAGATCCAGCAGTGCGCCCAACAGCGGCATCACGACGATCAAGGGTAGGACCGTGGTCAACCAGTGCGCGATGACGCGGGTCAAGGCCAGCAGCGCCAGCGGCTGCGGTGCCAGCAGCCATTGTTCCAGCGTGCCATCGTCAAGATCCGTGCGGAACATCGATTCCAGCGCCGGCAGCATCGCCAGCACCACGATGACCAGCAGTACGCCGCCCGCGATCCGCCCCAGCAGCTGCGGATCGGGGCCGAGCGCGAACGGGAACAGGGCCGCCACGATCACGGCGTAGAGCAGCGGCAGGAACAATTCACCGCGACGGCGCCAGGCCAGGGTGAAGTCACGCCGCAGCAGGGCGCGACACGCCGCGAATGCGTTCGCGGGCCGCGCCACTTCGCGCGCGGCAGGCACGGCGTGGGCGGTCAAGGGGGCGGTGCCGGCCATGCGTTCAGTTGTCCAGGTGAATGCGCCGCGCCGCACGATCGGCAAACTGCACCGCGCCGTGGCTGGTGACCAGTGCTGCGCCGCCCGTGGCGCAGTGCTCCGCGATCAGCTGGTTGACCAGCTCGATCCCGTGCCGGTCGAGGTTGGCGTAGGGCTCGTCCAGCAGCCAGATGGCACCCGGCAACAGCAACAGGCGCGCCAGCCCGACGCGCTTTTTTTGGCCGGCAGACAGGGTGCCAAGCGGCTCGTCGAGCCACGCGTCGATGCCGACGCGCGCCATGGCGCGCGCGGCGGTCATGCCCGCGCGCACCCCGTACAGGCCTGCGAGAAAGGCGAGGTTTTCGCGCGGCGAGAGCGCGGCATTCATGCCGCTGCGGTGGCCGAGCCACAGTACGCGGCCATTGCGGCTGTCGCGTGAGGCCGGGCGGCCGTCAAAGCGGACGTCGCCACTGGCCGTTGGCAGTGTGCCGGCGAGTACGCGCAGCAGGGTGGTTTTGCCCGAGCCGTTGTCGCCTTCGACCAGCACCGTTTCGCCCGGCCCGAGGCTGAAGTCCAGCGGGCCGAACACGGGCTCGTCGTTGCGCAAAAACGCGAGCCGGTGCGCGCTGAGGAGCGGCGCGGCGGTGGCGGTGGGCGGGATCATGGCGTGCAACCCGGTATTGTCCCAGCCCGGGGCGGTGCTGTCCACGCGGAGTTCAGATCAGGTCGTGCAGCTCGGCGGGTGCGGCGCCGGTTCCGCGGACCAGCCCCGACTGGCCAAAGCGCCGGGCGAGTGCATCGAGGTGGGCGTAACGGATGCCCGGCACGAACAGGCTGGTCTCGCGCCAGCCGCTGGTGCCAACGCCGATGCCGATGTAGTACCGGTGCTGGTCGGCCTTCAGCTCGTCCCGCAGGCGGCGCAGGCGGATGCGGTTGGTGCGGGCCGGCAGCCGCACGCCGGCCGGGTTCCATGCGGTGAGGTACCCCCAGGGTGCGTCGGTGCCGGGTAGCAAGTCCAGCAACACGCCGGGCAGCGGCCGCCCGCAGCGGATGCTCGCGTAGCCGCCCGCAGGCAGGCGCACGCGGTAGTCCGTTTCCCACCAGGCGCGGTGGATGGATTCGGGGCGCACCATGGGTCAGACGGCTCGCGGCAAGGGCGGCAGTTCGCGGCGCGCCCGCGCTGCCACGGCGTCGAGGTCGATGCCGGCAAGGGTGGTGCGGCCGCGGAGGATGCGATCCATGAACCGGGTTTGTTCACGGTCGCGTGCAACGCAGGTCGCATAGGGCAGTGCGGTGAAGCTGACCATCCGGTAGCGCGCCATGAAATGCTCCGGCACGCGCGCCGTGAGCGCGGCGGCGAGTTCGCGTTGCAGCAGATAGTGCGGATCGGCCACGCTGTCGCTCATCTCGTGGTAGTTGGCGATCGACATCGCGGCAATGGCATCGGCGTTGGGCTTGCGCTGCCGGGAGAATTCGCCGAACACCGCGCCGGGGTCGCCGGGCTGTGCGGCCAGCAGCGTTGCCAGTGCCGCCGCGTCCTCGAAGCCGGCGTTCATGCCCTGGCCGTGGAAGGGCACCACCGCGTGGGCGGCATCGCCCAGCAGCACGGCGCGGCCATCGAGGTTCCAGCGGTCCAGATACAGCGTCGCCAGCTGCCCGACCGGGTGGGCGTCCCAGTCGGCATGGAAGGTTGGCATCAGCGCCAGCGCATCGGCGAACTGTTCGGTAAACAGGCGTTGCGCCGCGGCCGCGTCCGGCAGCGTCGCGAAACTCGGATACGCGCCGGTACCCGGCAGGAACAGCGTGACCGTGAAGTTGCCGGCGGTGTTTGGCAACGCGATGCACATGTAATTGCCACGCGGCCAGATGTGCAGTGCGTTGGGTTCGAGCGCGAAGCCGCCGTCCGGCCGGGCCGGAATGGCGAGCTCCTTGTAACCGTGGCCGAGCGCGTCAGTGCGTTCGCCAAGGTCCGTTTGCGCGGCCAGCGCCGCCCGCAAAGCCGAACCCGCGCCGTCGCAGCCCACCAGCAGGCCCGGTTGGTGCGTGCGCCGCGTGCCGGCGTGGTCGGCCAGCGTGATCGTGCCGTTGGCGAAGTCGGCGCTGGCGAGGCTTGCGTCAAAGTGCAGCCGCGCGCCCGCGCGTTCGGCGGCATCCAGTAGCAGCATGTTCAGGTCGCCGCGGCCGACCGAATGGTCGACCTCGGCGGCGTTGATGCCGTAGCGCTGCAGGTTGGTGCCGCCGCCGGGCGCGTGGACCATGCGCCCGGCCATGGTGACGGTCGTGGCGAGCACGGCGTCGGCAAGCCCCGCGAGGCGCAGTGGTGCAAGGCCGCGCTCGACCAGCGACAGGTTGATGGAACGCCCACCCAGAAATCCGTGGGTGCGCGGGTCGGGCCGCTTTTCAAACACCTGGACCACAAACCCGCGTTGCGCCAGCAGCGTGGCCAGCAGCGAACCGACAAGCCCGGCGCCGACGATGGTGATGGGCGGCCTGGCGCTCATGCGTGCTGCCGGCGCCACGCCTTGGCGGTTTCCACGTAACGCAGGCAGTCGGCGAAGGTGTTGTACATCGGCGTGGGCGCGATGCGCATCACGTCGGGTTCGCGCCAGTCTCCCAGCACGCCGTGGGCGGTCATGTAGTCAAACAGCGACTGGCCGGCGTCGCGGCCCGCGCGTACGCGGATCGACAGCTGCGCACCGCGGCGGTCCGGCGCGGCCGGGGTCATGATTTCGAGGGTGTCGGCCAGCTGGGTTTCGATCAGCCATGCAAGGTACGCGGTCAGCCGTTTCGATTTTTCGCGCAGGCGCTGCATACCCGCGCGCTGGAACAGTTCCAGCGACGCGCGCAGGGGTGCCAGGGCCAGGATGGGCGGGTTGGAAAGCTGCCAGCCTTCGGCGCCGGGGGCCGCGTCGAACTCGGGGCGCATCTGGAAACGCGTGGCCTGGTTGCGGCCCCACCAGCCCTCGAAGCGCGGCAACCGGGCGCGCGCGTGGCGGGCGTGGACAAAGGCCCCGGCAATCGCGCCAGGGCCGGCGTTGAGATATTTGTAGGAACACCATGCCGCGAAATCGCAGCCGGCGGCGTGCAACCGCAGGTCAATGTTGCCCGCGGCGTGGGCACAGTCGAAGCCGGCCACGCAGCCCTGCGCGTGCGCAAGTTCGGTGATCGCCGCGAGGTCGAAGGCCTGGCCGGTGAGGTACTGCACGCCGGGCAGCAGCACCAGCGCGATGCGTTGGCCATGTTCGGCCAGCGCGTGTTCAATGGCCGCCATTGAAAGCGTGCCGCCGGCTTCGTCCGGGTCGACTTCGAGCAGCGCCTGGGCCGGATCAAATCCGTGGAAACGGATTTGCGAGGCCGCGAGGTCGCGGTCGGACGGGAACGCGTGGCGCTCGATCAGGATCGCGTGGCGCGCGGGCGTCGGGCGGTAAAAACTCACCAGCAAAAGATGCAGGTTGGTGGTCAGCGAATTCATCGCAACCACTTCGACGGGTTCGGCACCGACGATTTCGGCCAGCCCGTCGCGTACTTCGCGCTGGTAGGGCAGCCATGGGTGGCGTGCGTGCAGGTGGCCTTCGACGCCAAGCCGCGCCCAGTCGTCCAGTTCGTCGATGAGCACCTGCCGCACGCCGCGCGGCTCGAGCCCCAGCGAGTTGCCGACGAGGTAGGTTTGTTCGCCGCCGGCGTGCGGAGGGATCAGGAACTCGCCGCGCAGCGCGCGCAACGGGTCAGCCGCATCCTGCGCGCGCGCCCAGGCGGGGTCCGCGCAAAAATCGTCATGGTGCATCATGGTTACTTCTCGATGGTGGCGGCGATGGACCGGCAGCCCGCATCGAAGGTCGCGATCCAGTCGGACACGGCCGCCACCGGGCGGATGCAACGTACCTGGATGGCCGTTTTGGCACGGTACGCGTAGACCTCGGTATAGGCGTACTTGAGGCTGTTCTCGCTGGCCGTATAGCGCAGGCTGGAGCTGTTGCCGGCGCTGGTGTTGGCAACGTAGCCCGGAAGTTTTCGCGCCCGCGCGGTGCCGGCGGTGATGAATTGCTGGAACCCCTGCACGTCGTCGACCTGTTCGGTTGTGACCGTGATGCGTGCCAGTGCCGTGGCGTTGCCAGGGTCCTTGATCTGCAGCGCAATGAACTGCCGCGGGCCGTCCAGCTTCTCCATCAGCATCGGCCAGCCGTCGGGGGCAGAGAACCTGACCGTCCCGCCGGCGAGTGAGTAGTCGGCGGCGAACGCGGCGGGGGCCAGGACGCAAATGCCAGACAGCACCAACACCAGGAGTGCCGCCTTCCCCTTTCCGAACAAGGCGGGATTGACGGGGATGGGGTTGCCGGGGACGTGTCCCCCCGCGCTGCGCGCGATCCCGTTCCTCTGGAAGGGGGTGAATGGGTAGCGATTCATGGAGCCTCCGCGGGGGTGGCGAAGCGTTGGTGGGGTAATCCAAGCCATTCCAGTGCCGCGCCGTGGAACGCG
This sequence comes from Rhodanobacteraceae bacterium, assembly GCA_004299555.1. Taxonomy (GTDB): domain Bacteria; phylum Pseudomonadota; class Gammaproteobacteria; order Xanthomonadales; family Rhodanobacteraceae; genus 66-474. Next base: position 1,717 of record SCQU01000014.1, on the reverse strand, counting down.
CGCGCGCGCTGTTTGGGTTCGAGTTTGAGCGCATCAATGCCGCTGCCGGGTCGTTGTTCGCCCAGCGGAAACGGGTAGTCGGTACCAAGCATCACCCGGTCCTCGCCGGCCACGTCCATGAGGTAGCGCAGCGCCTGCGGGTCGTGTACGCACGAATCGAAGAACAGCTGGCGCAGGTATTCGCGCGGCCCGCGGGCGTTGTCGACCGCGACGAGGTCGGGGCGCATCCGGAAGCCGTGCTCGATCCGCCCGAGCGTGAACGGGAACGCTCCGCCGCCGTGGGCAAACGCGATCCGCAGCGACGGCAGGCGTTCGAGGACGCCGCCGAAAATCAGGCAGCAGGCCGCGCGCGATTGCTCGGCCGGCATCCCGACCAGCCACGGCAACCAGTACTTCGGCATCGATTCCTTGCCCATCATGTCCCACGGATGGACCAGGATTGCGGCGCCGAGGTCGGCGGCGGCTTCGAAAAACGGGAACAGTTCCGGGGCGTCGAGGTTCCAGTGGTTGACGTGCGAACCGATCTGCACACCCTGCAACCCGAGTTGCTCGACGCAGTGCTCCATTTCCTCGATCGCGAGGCGCGGCGACTGCAGCGGGACCGTACCGATGCCGGCGTAATGCCGCGGGTAGCGGCGGCAGATCTCGGCCGTGTGTGCGTTCAGATGGCGATGCAGCTCGCGCGCCTGGTTGGGTTTGGCCCAGTAGGAAAACAATACCGGTACGGTCGAGATGACCTGTACGTCAACGCCCAGTTTGGCGCATTCATCCCGGCGAAATTCCGGATCGAACGCGTTTTGCCAGACCTCGCGGAAGAATTTGTTGCCGCGATAGATGCGGTGGTGGCCGTCGGCATTGACCATGACCGGAAAGCGGGGATCGCCATACTTGGCCGCCAGGTCCGGCCATTCGGATGGCAGGATGTGCGAGTGGACGTCGATCTTGAGCATGCGGCAAGTATAGGCGACGGGCGGAAAACCGTAGGCACGGGCCGTTCCTGCAACCCATCGGGATACCGCAAGGAGCATTGAATGGCGGCATCATTGGCCGGTGGCGCGGATGGGCGTGGACGTGGGGGCTGGCTGCGGCTGAGGCAACGCAAAGCAGGCGGTCGAAACCGCGATCACGCTGCAGCGGGCGCGGTGCGCAATCGTGAACGGCGCGCCATCATTGAAATTCTGCGTGGCGACTCGAAAGCGGCGCTGGCCTCCGCGCAAAAGGAACTGTCGCCGTGGCGCGATGGCGCCGTCGCATTGGCGCTGCGGGCCGGTACCCGCCGCGCCGCTGGTGATGCGGCGCTGAAGAAGCTGATGGCGGGGTATGCGCGCGGAGCTCCTTGCCAGACTGCGCGGGTGTACGCGCTGCGACCCGGACGGCGTGTTCAGGTGGCTGGATCGCGCCTGGAGCATCCGCGATCAAGGTCTCGGCTACCTGCTCCTGACCCGCTGATCCTGCGTTACCGCAACGCTCCGCGCTTCGCCGCGTTCTGCAGGAACGCCCGTCCGCCGGGCACGACCGATGCGGTGGCGATGAAGTTGCAGGCGCGCGCGACCGCGTGGTGTGCCGAAAAGCCATCCCCCTCGATCCCCCTTCCTTCGGAAGGGGGAGGACTGGTCAGTGCTTCCGGCGGAACCGGAGGGAACAGGTCAGCGCTTCCTTTGGAAGGGGGAGGACTGGTCAGTGCTTCCGGCGGAACCGGAGGGAACAGGTCAGCGCT
>SCQU01000013.1 GCA_004299555.1 Rhodanobacteraceae bacterium | reverse complement strand
CTACTTTCGCACGACGGACATTACGGGTGCGGTGGAGTTGCCGGAAGGGGTGGAGATGGTGATGCCGGGCGACAACGTGAAGATGACGGTGGGCCTGATTCACCCGGTGGCGATGCAGGAAGGGCTGCGGTTCGCGATTCGCGAAGGCGGCCGCACCGTGGGCGCCGGCGTGGTGAGCAAGGTCATCGAGTAAACGTTATTGCGGACGCGCTGCACGCGCGCCGCAATGACTCCCGCCGATCATGCGGCCAGTGGCCGCATATCGCCGGGGAGAGCAAAAGCGAAAGGCTACGGCGAAAGCCGACAACGTTCTTTATACGAGTACACGAACATGGCAACCCAGAACATTCGCATCAGGTTGAAGGCCTACGACCACCGCCTGATCGACAAGTCGGCCAGCGAGATCGTGGAAACCGCCAAGCGCACCGGCGCACAGGTTCGCGGGCCGATTCCGCTGCCAACCAAGATCGAACGCTACACGATCCTGGTTTCGCCGCATGTGGACAAAGACGCGCGCGATCAGTACGAGACGCGCACCCATAAACGCGTGCTGGACATCGTCGACCCGAATGACAAGACGGTGGACGCCTTGATGAAGCTCGACCTCGCCGCCGGCGTGGACGTGCAGATCAAGCTGGGCTGAGGTCGAGACAAGACATGAGCATCGGACTGGTTGGAAAAAAATGTGGCATGAGCCGGATCTTCACTGAAGACGGCCGCTCGGTGCCCGTGACGGTGATCGAGGCGACACCAAACCGCATTACCCAGGTGAAGACCCTCGACAGCGACGGTTACTCCGCGGTGCAGGTCACCGCGGGCGCCAAGCGGGCATCGCTGCTGGTGAAGCCCGCCAAGGGCCACTTTGCCAAGGCAAAGGTGGAACCGGGACGGGGGCTGTGGGAGTTCCGCGTTGATGACAAGGAAGTTGCCAAGTACAGCGTTGGCGCCGAGATCAAGGTCGACGACGTGTTCAAGGCCGGCCAGATCGTCGACGTCGCGGGCGTGACGAAGGGCAAGGGTTTCCAGGGTACAATCAAGCGTCATCACTTTGCGATGGGCGATGCAACGCACGGCAACTCGTTGTCGCACCGTGCGCCAGGGTCGATCGGCCAGCGGCAAACCCCCGGGCGCGTGTTTCCGGGCAAGAAAATGGCCGGCCACCTGGGCAATGTGCGGCGGTCGGTGATGAATCTGGAAGTGGTCAGGGTTGACGCCGAGCGCCACCTGATTGCAATCAAGGGCGCGGTGCCAGGTGCCACCGGCGGCGACGTGATCGTCCGTCCGGCGGTCAAGGCGTGAGGAGCCAGAACATGGAACTGAATGTGATTGGCGCGAGCCCGGTACAGGTATCCGATGCGGTGTTCGGCGTCGCGTTTCGGGAAGGTCTGGTACACCAGGTGGTCGTGGCTTACCGCAATGCGGGCCGCGCGGGCACCAAGGCGCAGCTGAACCATACCCGCATGTCGGGGACCACCAAGAAATTCAAGAAGCAGAAGGGCGGCGGCGCACGGCACGGCGACTATCGGGCGCCGATCTTCGTCGGCGGCGCACGCGCGTTTGCGGCGCAGCCGCGCGACTTCGCGCAGAAGGTCAACCGCAAGATGTATCGCGGCGCCATGTGCTCGATGCTGGCGGAGCTGAACCGCCAGGGCCGGTTGAAGGTCGTGGCAGACTTCAGCGTCGACGCGCCCAAGACGCGCACGCTGATCGGCAAGCTCGACGCGCTCGAGGCGAACGGCCGGACGTTGATCGTCAGCCAGGCGGTAGACGAGGCGCTGTTCCTCGCCGCGCGCAACAATCCCAACATCATCGATGTCGTCGACGTCGATGGCCTCAACCCGGTCGCGTTGGTGGCGGCAGACCACGTCGTCGTGACCGTGGACGCGCTGAAGAAGATCGAGGAGTGGCTGGCATGAGCAGCGATAGCGTTCTGGCCGCATTGCGGGCGCCGTATGTCTCGGAGAAGAGCGCGCGCCTGGCCGAGCATAACCAGTATGTGTTTACGGTGGCACCGGATGCCACCAAGGCCGACATCAAGTCCGCGGTCGAACAAATGTTCACCGTGAACGTGGTGTCGATCAACATCGCCAACATCAAGGGGAAGCGCAAGATGTTCCGCTTCCGCCCAGGTCGCAAGGCGAGTGTCCGCAAGGCGTACGTGCGTTTGGCCGCAGGCCAGACGATCGACACCGCCGCGGGCCGGGCCTGAAAGCAAGAGGTTCAACCCAGATGGCACTGATTACTCCCAAACCGACATCGCCTGGCCGTCGCGGCATGGTGCGCGTGCTGACCGTGGGTCTCCACAAGGGCGAGCCGTACGCGCCCCTGACGGAAGCCCAGTCGAGCACGGGCGGCCGCAACCACTTCGGCCGCATCACGGTGCGCCATCGGGGTGGCGGCCACAAGCAACAGTATCGCGTCATCGATTTCAAGCGCGACAAGCAGGGCGTGGCGTGCCGTGTCGAGCGGATCGAGTACGATCCGAATCGTACTGCGCACGTTGCGCTGCTGTGCTACGCCGACGGCGAGCGCCGCTACATCATTGCGCCGAAGGGCGTCAAGGTTGGTGCGCAGCTGATGGCCGGCACGGATGCGCCGATCAAGGATGGCAACACGCTGCCACTGCGCAACATGCCGATCGGCACCGTGGTGCACTGCGTCGAGATGAAACCGGGCAAGGGTGCGCAACTGGCGCGCAGTGCCGGATCTTCTGCGCAGCTGGTGGCGCGGGAATCGGGTTACGCCACCCTGCGGCTGCGCTCGGGCGAAATGCGCAGGATTCCGGTCGAATGCCTCGCCACCGTCGGCGAGGTGGGCAATACCGAGCACAGCTTGAAGAAGCTCGGCAAGGCCGGTGCCAATCGCTGGCGCGGCGTGCGGCCACAGTCGCGCGGTGTAGTAATGAACCCGGTCGACCACCCGCACGGCGGTGGTGAGGGCCGGACTTCGGGTGGCCGCCACCCGGTGAGCCCGTGGGGCACACCGACCAAGGGCTACAAGACACGCAACAACAAGCGCACGCAGAAGATGATCGTGCGTCGGCGCAGCAAGTAAAGGCTCACGCATATGCCACGTTCACTCAAGAAAGGCCCGTTCATCGACTTGCACCTGCTGAAGAAGGTGGAAGCCGCGAACCAGAGCAACAGCAAGCGCCCGATCAAGACCTGGTCGCGGCGGTCGATGATCTTGCCGGAGATGGTCGGCTTGACCATCGCGGTGCACAACGGCCACCTGCACATGCCTGTGCTGGTCAACGAAAACATGGTCGGGCACAAGCTCGGCGAGTTCGCGGTGACCCGTACGTTCAAGGGTCACAGCGGCGACAAGAAGGCTGCAGCACCCGCTGCGCCGGCCAGGAAGTAATGGGATCGGACATGACTACAACTCAAGCCAAGGCGGTTTTGCGCGGAGCGCGCATTTCGGCGCAGAAGGCCAGGTTGCTCGCCGACATGGTCCGCGGCATGCCCGTGGGCAAGGCCAGCGCGGTACTCGAGCACACCAACAAGAAGGCCGCACACCTGGTTCGCAAGGTGTTGCTCTCGGCGGTGGCCAATGCCGAGAACAACGTCGGTGCAGACGTGGACGAGTTGAAGATCGCGCGCATTTATGTGGATGAGGGCGCGGTCATGAAACGCATGCACGCACGCGCCAAGGGGCGCGGCGCGCGCATCCTGAAGCGCACATCGCACATCACGGTCGAGGTAGGTTAATCATGGGTCACAAAGTCAACCCGATCGGGATTCGCCTTGGGATTTCCAAGGACTGGAATTCGAAGTGGTTCGCGGGCAAGCGCCAGTACGCGCTGAACCTGGTTTCCGACCTCAAGGTGCGCGAACTCCTGAAGAAGAAGCTGGCGCAGGCCGGGGTATCGAAGATCCTGATCAGCCGTCCGCAGAAGAATGCCGACATCACCATTTTTACCGCGCGGCCGGGTGTCGTGATCGGCAAGAAGGGCGAGGACATCGAGAAGCTGCGCAAGGAAGTGTCGGCGATCATGGGCGTTGAGGCCCACATCAACGTCAGCGAGGTGCGCAAGCCCGAGCTCGACGCACAGCTGGTGGCCGAGTCGATCGCGCAGCAGCTCGAGCGTCGCATCATGTTTCGCCGCGCCATGAAGCGCGCGGTGCAGAACGCGATGCGCCTCGGCGGTCTGGGCATCAAGGTGAACGTCGCGGGCCGCCTCAACGGCGCCGAGATCGCACGCTCGGAATGGTATCGCGAAGGCCGGGTGCCGCTGCACACGTTGCGCGCGGACATCGACTACGGTTTGGCGGAGGCGCACACGACCTACGGGGTCATCGGCGTCAAGGTATGGATCTACAAGGGCGAGATTTTCGATTTTGCGACCGTCGGCCAGCCCAAGGAAGACGAGCGGGGCGATGCGCCGTCGTCGCGCCGCGAGCGCGGGTCGCGCGATGATGACAACCGCCGTGAACGCGCGCCGCGTGCGCGTCGCGAACGCACCGCGGCCGAACACTGAGAAGCCGGACAGGATCCCGACTTGTAATCCGTGGCCAGGGAAGGCTGGTTTTATCGAAAAGTCAGGCCAGGATGGCCGTTCTTGATCCTTGCGGTCAGGAACGACCGCACAAATAAAGAGTAACGATCATGTTGCAACCCAAGCGAACCAAATTCCGCAAGCAGTTCAAGGGCCGCAACCGGGGCCTGAGCCTCTCGGGCAATCTCGTCAGCTTCGGCGAGTACGGCCTGAAGGCGACCTCCCGGGGCGCGGTCACTGCGCGTGAGATTGAAGCGGCGCGTCGCTGCATCACCCGCTATGTGAAGCGGGGCGGCAAGTTGTGGATCCGTGTATTCCCGGACAAGCCGATCACCAAGAAGCCGATCGAGGTGCGCATGGGCGCTGGCAAGGGCAACGTCGAATACTGGGTGGCACCGATCCAGCCGGGCCGCATGCTGTATGAAATCGAAGGCGTCACCGAGGCCGAGGCGCGCGAGGCGTTTCGCCTGGCTGCAGCCAAGCTTTCAGTCCAAACCCAATTCGCGACCAGGGCGCTGCTGTGATGGATACCAAAGAGATGCGCGAAAAGTCCGCGCAGGAGCTGATCGACCATGTGGCCGACCTGCGGCGTGAACAGTTCAGCCTGCGCATGCAGAAGGCGCAAGGCCAGAACGCCCAGACCCACCAGTTCGCCAGGGTACGCCGCGAAATCGCGCGTGCTGCAACGATCCTGGGTGAAAAACAGACCCACGGAGCCGCGTGATGACAGATACCAATCCAACCACGCGCACCCTGCGGGGCCGCGTAACCAGCAACAAGGCCGCGAAGACGGTCACGGTGCTCATTGATCGCCAGGAGCAGCACGGCCTGTACGGCAAGCTGCTGCGGCGTTCGACCAAGCTGCACGCGCACGATGAAAAGGGCGAGTGCCACGCGGGTGACATCGTGAGCATCGTCGAATGCCGTCCGTTGTCCAAGACCAAACACTTCCGGGTTGTGGAAGTCGTGTCCCGCGCAGCCGAGTGAGGAGGATGCGATCATGATCCAGATGCAGTCCAAGCTGGCCGCGGCAGACAACAGCGGTGCGCGCGAACTGATGTGCATCAAGGTGCTGGGTGGCTCCAAGCGCCGGTACGCCAGTGTCGGTGACGTCATCAAGGTTTCCGTCCGCGATGCCATGCCGCGCAGCAAGGTGAAGAAGGGCGAGGTCTACAACGCGGTCGTCGTGCGTACCGCCAAGGGCGTGCGGCGGGCCGATGGTTCGTTGATTCGCTTCGACGACAACGCCGCCGTGCTGTTGAACAACAAGCTCGAGCCCATCGGTACCCGGATTTTCGGGCCGGTGACTCGCGAACTGCGCAGCGAACGATTCATGAAGATCGTGTCGTTGGCGCCGGAAGTGCTGTAAGGGATATCGTCATGAATCGCATCCGCAAAGGCGACACGGTGCTCGTGGTTACGGGCAAGAACAAGGGCCAGCACGGCGAAGTCACGCGTGTCGTGGGCGATCGCGTGTTCGTGCAGAACGTCAACATGGTCAAGCGCCACACCAAGGCCAACCCGCAGGCTCAACAGCCGGGTGGCATCGTGGAGCGCGAGGCCCCGATCCACATTTCCAATGTCATGTTGTACGACTTGGCTACCGGCAAGGGTGAACGCGTAGGCCGCAAAACGCTCGGCGACGGGCGCAGGGTGCGCGTGTTCCGTTCCACCGGTGAAGTCGTGGACGCATGAGGAATCAACCATGACCCGCCTTGAAAAAATCTACAAAGAAGAAGTGGCGCCGGCGCTGATGAAGCGCTTTGGCTACCAGAACCCGATGCAGGTGCCGCGTTTTACCAAGATCACGCTGAACATGGGCGTGGGCGAAGCGGCGGCAAACAAGAAGGTGCTGGAGAACGCCACCGCCGACATGGCCAAGATCGCCGGCCAGAAACCGATCATCACCAAGGCGCGTACCTCGGTCGCGTCCTTCAAGATCCGTGAGGGCTGGCCGATCGGCTGCAAGGTGACGTTGCGCCGGGCCCACATGTACGAGTTTCTCGACCGTCTGGTGAATGTTGCGTTGCCGCGCGTGCGCGACTTCCGCGGCGTGTCGGGCCGGGCGTTCGACGGCCGCGGCAACTACAACATGGGCATCAAGGAGCAGATCATCTTCCCGGAGATCGACTTCGACCAGGTGGATGCACTGCGCGGCATGGACATTTGCATCACCACCACCGCGCGTACGGACGCGGAGGCGAAGGCGTTGCTGGAAGCCTTCCACTTCCCGTTCCGGAACTGAGGATTCGAGCATGGCAAAGAAATCAATGATCAACCGCGACCTGAAGCGTGCCAAGCTGATCAAGCGGCACGCGGGCAAGCGGGTCGACCTGAAGAAGGTGATCGCGAGCGCGGACGCGACCTATGACGAGAAAATGGCCGCGGCGGCCAAGTTGCAGAAATTGCCGCGCGATTCGAGCCCCTCGCGCCTGCGCACCCGCTGCGCGCTCACGGGCCGGCCACGCGCGGTGTATGCCAAGTTTGGCTTGGGACGCAGCAAGCTGCGCGAGGCCACCATGCGCGGCGACGTACCCGGCCTGCGCAAGGCGTCCTGGTGACGTTGAGCGACGGCGTGCATCGCACGCGGCCGAGCACGTCCTTTTGATTTTTCGGATATCGATGCAGACTCAAGGAAACAACCCATGAGCATGACTGATCCCATCGCTGACATGTTTACCCGCATCCGCAACGCCCAGGCCATGGGCAAGCCCGCGGTCAGCATGCCGGCCTCCAAGCTGCGCCAGGCGCTCGCCGACCTTCTGAAGGCGGAAGGCTACGTGCTGGACTCGCGCCGCGCCGAGGCCGACGGCAAGGCACAGCTGGAAATCAAGCTGAAGTATTTCGAGGGCAAGCCGGCGATCGAGAAGATCCAGCGCGTCAGCCGTCCGGGCTTGCGTGTGTATCGTGGCAAGGGCGAGTTGCCCAAAGTGATGGGTGGCCTTGGTATCGCCATCGTGTCCACGTCGGCCGGCCTCATGACCGATGTGCAGGCCCGCGCCAAGGGCCTGGGCGGCGAAGTCATTGGCCGGGTCGCCTAATGTGGATGGAGCACTGACATGTCACGAGTAGCCAAGAAACCAATCGCGTTGCCCAAGGGCGTCGAAGTCCAGCTGGGCAAGGATGAAATTACCGTCAAGGGGCCCAAGGGTACCTTGAAGATGCACGCCATCGCCGGCGTTGAAATTGGCAACAAGGACGGCCACATCACCTGCGGCGACGGTACCGCCGAGACCAGGTTTGCGGGCACGACGCGGGCGTTGCTTGCCAACATGGTGCAGGGCGTCAGCAAGGGTTACGAGCGCAAACTCGAGCTCGTGGGCGTGGGCTTCCGGGCCGCCATCCAGGGCAAGAACCTCAACCTGGCGCTGGGGTTTTCGCACCCCGTGGTGTTCCCGGCGCCGGTGGGCATCACGCTGGAGACGCCATCGGCCACCGAGATCCTGGTGAAGGGCGCCGACAAGCAGCAGGTGGGCGAGACGGCAGCCAAGATCCGCGCGTTCCGGCCGCCGGAACCCTACAAGGGCAAGGGCGTGCGGTACGCGGGCGAGCACATCACGCTGAAAGAAGCGAAGAAGGCTTAGGGCTATGATCAACAAGAAGACATCACGCCTGCGCCGCGCAAAATCTACGCGCGCACACATCCACATGCTCGCGGTGCCACGTCTCAGTGTGCATCGTACGGGCCAGCACATTTACGCGCAGGTGATTGCGGCCGACGGCGAGACCATCCTTGCGGCCGCGTCGACGACGCAGAAGGCGGTGAAGGAAGGGCTTTCCGGCACCAAGAACAAGCTCGCCGCCGCGGCGGTGGGCAAGGCGGTTGCCGAGAAGGCGCGGGCGGCGGGCGTCGAGTCGGTGGCGTTTGACCGCTCGGGCTTGAAGTATCACGGCCGCGTCGCCGCGTTGGCTGACGCCGCGCGGGAAGCGGGTCTGAAGTTCTGATGGGTGGAAGCGCGCAGCGTGCGCGACCGCGGGTTTGGGTTCGCGTGCGATCCCGGTTCGTTTACTTTGCGATCGTTCCATGGTCGCCGCGGCTCGGGTTCCACGGTGGATTGCGGCACCGGCAGCAGGGTAGTCCGAAGCGGTTGCCCGCGGCCTTATTGTTCAAAACAACTCCAAGCGGCTTGATGCCGTAAACAACTGCCCGCACTTTCCGGGCGCAAGGTGAAGACATGGCAAATCACGATCGCGAAGACTCCGACGGGATGCTCGAAAAGCTGATCGCCGTCAACCGCGTGGCCAAGACGGTCAAGGGCGGGCGGCAGATGAGCTTTACCGCGCTGACCGTCGTTGGCGATGGCGCGGGCAAGGTCGGCTTTGGCTACGGCAAGGCGCGTGAGGTGCCGGCCGCCATTTCCAAGGCGATGGAACGGGCGCGGCGCAACATGGTCACCGTGGATCTGAACAACGGGACCCTCTGGTATGCAGTCAAGGCCAACCACGGCGCGGCGCGGGTGTACATGCAGCCGGCATCGGAAGGTACGGGCGTCATCGCGGGCGGTGCGATGCGCGCAGTGCTGGAAGTGGTTGGGGTCAAGAACGTGCTGGCCAAGGCGGTCGGCTCCCGCAACCCGATCAACCTGGTGCGCGCCACCATCAAGGGCCTCGAGTCCGTCGCCAGCCCGCGCTACATTGCGGCCAAGCGTGGCAAGAAGGTCGAGGAGCTGGGTCATGTCGCCTAAGAAATCCGCTTCCGCCGGAACCGTCAAGGTGCGCCTCGTCGGAGGCCTGCGTGGGGTACAGATGCGCCATCGCCTGAGCGTACGGGCCCTGGGCCTGAACCGTACCGGTGACGTGCGCGAGTTGAAAGACAGCCCGCAGGTGCGCGGCCTCATCAATACGGTCAATTATCTGGTGCGGGTCGAGGAGTAAGTCATGCGATTGAACACACTGAAGCCCGCCAAGGGTTCCCGCAAGGACCGCCGGCGCGTTGCGCGCGGCATTGGTTCGGGCCTTGGCAAGACCGCCGGACGCGGCCACAAGGGTCAACATGCGCGCGCGGGCAACACGCACACCGTTGGTTTCGAGGGCGGCCAGATGCCCATCCAGCGGCGTCTGCCGAAGGTGGGCTTCCGTTCGAAGCTGAAGGCCGAGTCGCAGCAGGTCTTCTTGTACCAGATTGCGGGCCTGAAGCAGGATGCGATCGACCTGACGGTGCTGCGGGCAGCCAAGCTGGTCGACGGCAAGGCCAGACGCGTCAAGATCGTCAAGAAGGGCGAGATCGGCCGGGCGATCAAGGTTACGGGCCTGCTCGCGACCGCGGGCGCCAAGGCCGCGATTGAAGCCGCTGGCGGCAGCGTGGAGTAAGCGACTTGGCGGCTGGCAACACATCGTCAAATCCGCTGGCGCAGCTCGGCAAGATGACCGAGCTGCGGCAGCGTCTGCTGTTCCTGGTCGGCGCGTTGATCGTGTTCCGGCTGGGTTCGTTCATCCCGGTCCCGGGCGTCAACCCGGAGGCCATGACGCGGATGATCGAGCAAGGCGGCGGCCTGATGAGCATGTTCAACATGTTCTCGGGCGGGGCGCTTGCGCGGTTTTCGCTGTTTGCCCTGGGCGTCATTCCCTACATCTCGGCATCCATCGTGGTGCAGATGATGGGTTCGGTATTGCCAAGCTGGCAGCAGCTGAAGAAGGAAGGCCAGGCCGGGCAGCGGATCATGACCAAGTACACCCGCTGGGGTACGGTCGGGCTGTCGGCATTCCAGGCGTTCGGCATCGCGATGGCGTTGCAGAAGGAAGGGATGTCCGGTGGCGTGCCGATCGTGTACGACCCGGGTTTCGGCTTCATTTTTGCTTCGGTCATCGGGCTTACCGCCGGCAGCATGTTCCTGATGTGGCTGGGCGAGCAGATGACTGAGCGCGGAGTCGGCAACGGCATTTCGCTGATCATTTTCGCCGGCATCGTTGCGGGCCTGCCGCAGGCACTGACGCAAACCTTCACGATGACCAGCAACGGCCAGCTTTCGGCGATCAAGGCACTGATCGTGATCGTGATCGTGCTGGGGGTCACGGCCTTCGTCGTGTTCATGGAGAGCGCGCAACGGCGGATCACGGTGAACTACGCGCGGCGCCAGGGCGGCGCCAATGCCTATGCGAACCAGAGTTCGCACCTGCCGCTCAAGATCAACATGTCGGGCGTCATCCCGCCGATTTTCGCCTCGTCGCTGATGCTGTTCCCGGCCACCGCGTCGAGCTGGTTCTCGAATGCCAGCCAGCTGCACTGGCTGCAGACCATAACGACCGTATTGACCCCGGGCGAGCCGATCTACGAAATCATCATGGCTACGTTGATCATTGTCTTCGCGTTCTTCTATACCGCGATCGTGTTCAACTCGCAGGAAACCGCGGACAATCTGAAGCGTTCGGGCGCACTGATTCCCGGCATGCGCCCGGGCAAGGCGACGGCCGACTACATCGACGCCGTGCTGACGCGCCTGACCGGCGCCGGCGCGATCTACCTGGCGGCGGTGTGCCTGATTCCTGACTTCATGCAGAGCGAATGGCATGTGCCGTTCTATTTTGGCGGTACGTCGTTGCTGATCGTGGTCGTGGTGGCAATGGACTTCCGTGCGCAGGTTGCTGCACACCTGTATTCGCACCAGTACGAGAATTTGCTGAAGAAGGCCAGCCTGCGCCGCAACTGACGCGGCGGGGTGGCTTGCAGGAGATGCGCTGGCCGGAGGATCGGGCCAGGCGCGGGGTACCGAAGACCAGGTGGAGAGCATTTCCATCGGGTCCAAAATCTGGCTATAATTAACAGTTTGCCGAGTCGGCAACGCATTTGAGGTGGAGTAACCGCACATGGCACGCATCGCGGGCATCAACCTGCCGGTCAACAAGCACGTTTGGATCGGTCTGCAAAGCATCTACGGCATTGGCCGCACCCGTTCACGCAAGGTCTGCGAGGCGGCTGGCATTGAACCGGCCACGCTGATCAAGTCGCTCTCCGAGGGCGAGGTCGATACGCTGCGCCGCGAAGTGGCGAAGTTCACCGTGGAAGGTGACCTGCGGCGTGAGGTCGGCATCAGCATCAAGCGCCTGATGGATCTTGGGACCTATCGCGGCCTGCGTCATCGCCGCGGCCTGCCGGTACGTGGGCAGCGCACCCGCACCAACGCGCGTACCCGCAAGGGCCCGCGGCGCGCGATCAAGAGGTAAGCCAGGCGGGCCCGCCGGCCCGCCCCGTTTTGCCGCAACAACCATTCAACCGGATCCCCCATGGACAAACCAGCAGCCAAGTCGAAGAAGAAGACCAAGCGCATCGTCACCGACGGTGTCGCCCACGTCCACGCTTCGTTCAACAACACCATCGTCACCATCACCGATCGCCAGGGCAACGCATTGTCGTGGGCGACTTCCGGCGGTGCCGGTTTTCGTGGTTCGCGCAAGTCGACGCCGTTCGCGGCGCAGGTTGCGGCCGAAAAGGCCGGCCGCGTGGCGCTGGACTATGGCGTGAAGTCGCTGGAAGTGCGGATCAAGGGCCCGGGCCCGGGCCGCGAGTCGGCGGTGCGCTCGTTGAACACGCTTGGCTACAAGGTGACCAACATCGTGGATGTCACACCCATACCGCACAACGGCTGCCGTCCGCCCAAAAAGCGCCGCGTCTGAGACCTGTGGCTGGCGACCGAAGCGGCCGCCTGAATCAAACTCGGCCGTTCGCGGCCTGACAAATCGGAAGGAATATGGCACGTTACCTTGGTCCCACCTGCAAACTGGCTCGTCGCGAGGGCGCTGACCTGTCGCTGAAGAGCCCGGCGCGCGCGATTGATTCAAAGTGCAAGTTTGACAACAAGCCTGGCCAGCACGGTGTTGCCGCCAAGCGTTCGCGCCCGTCCGATTACGCCATCCAGTTGCGCGAGAAGCAGAAGGTCAAGCGCATCTACGGTGTGCTCGAGCGCCAGTTCAGCAACTACTACAAGAAGGCAGCCCAGCTGAAGGGCAACACGGGCGAAAACCTGTTGCGTCTGCTGGAAGCGCGGCTCGACAACGTGGTCTACCGCATGGGCTTCGCGGTGACGCGCGCGCAAGCGCGCCAGCTGGTGTCGCACAAGGCGGTGATGGTCAACGGCAAGAAGTGCAACGTCCCCTCGTATGTGATGCGCCCCGGCGACGAGGTCAAGCTCACCGAGAACGCGCAAAAGCAGTTGCGCGTGCAGGAGGCCATCAAGGTTTCCGAAAGCATGGATCTGCGACCGGGCTGGATCGAGACCGACGCAAAGAATGCGGCGGGCGTGTTCAAGGCACTGCCGGACCGCAGCGAATTGCCAACCGACATCAACGAGGCGCTGATCGTCGAGTTGTATTCAAAGTAAGACGTCGTGACCGGCGCGCCGCAGCCGTTTGGCTGCGGCCGCGCTACCGGCGCGGCCGGGCGGCACCGCCGTCCGGCGCAGAATCATCGGAGCCCGAATCCTGCGTGGTTCCACCAGTAATTTTCCGGAGTAGCCCATGGCAGTCTCTTCCACCCAGGTCTTGCGTCCGCGCGGTCTCAAAGTCGAGCCGGTCGGACCCAATCATGCACGCGTCATCGTCGAACCGCTCGATCGTGGCTACGGCCATACGCTCGGCAATGCGCTGCGGCGCGTGTTGCTGTCATCCATCGCGGGTGCGGCGATCGTCGAAGCGGAAATCGACGGCGTGCTGCACGAGTACACCACGCTCGAAGGTTTGCAGGAGGACGTGATTGAGGTTCTGCTGAACCTCAAGGGCGTCGCGATCCGTTTGAATGGCGTGGACGAGGCCAACCTCAGCCTGTCGCGCAAGGGCCAGGGGGTGGTGACCGCCGGCGACATCACCACCGATCACACGGTCGAGATCGTCAATCCGGAGCACGTCATTTGCCACCTGACCAAGGATGTGACCTTCAACATGCGACTGAAGGCCAAGCGCGGTATCGGCTACCAGCCGGCCGTGAGCCGGGTCAACCCCGACGAGGAAGCCCGCGCGATCGGCAAGCTGCAGATCGATGCGTCGTTTTGCCCCGTGCGGCGGGTCGCCTACTCGGTGGATGCGGCGCGCGTCGAGCAGCGCACCAACCTGGACAAGCTGATCCTGGACGTCGAGACCAACGGCACCATGGCGGTCGAGGATGCGGTGCGGCAGGCTGCCGAAACCCTGCACGATCAGCTGTCGGTGTTCGGTGACTTCAAGCGGCGCGAAGCCGCGGAGTCCGATGCCGACAAGGCGGGTGTTTCCCCGCTGCTGCTGCGCCCGATCGACGACCTTGAACTCACGGTGCGTTCGGCCAACTGCCTCAAGGCCGAGAGCATCTACTACATTGGCGACCTGGTGCAGAAGACCGAGGTCGAGCTGCTGAAGACCCCAAACCTTGGCAAGAAATCGCTGACCGAAATCAAGGATGTGCTTGGAGCCAAGGGTTTGGCGCTGGGGACCAAGCTCGAAAACTGGCCGCCGGCGGGAATCGCGTCGGGGATGCAGTTGGGTTGATATAAGGGCGTTTTCGCGCCCATGTCACCGTGTGTGTTTTTTACGATCGTCCATGATCGTCGCGTCACGAGCCATGAATCGCCTCAAGCGATTCGATGGTCGGCAACACCAGAACGGGCTTCCTGGCCCGACTTTTCACGAAAATGCGGGTAACCGCGGAAACCGGACGCAGGTGCCGGTTCTCCATAACGATAACACAGAGGGATATAACCATGCGCCACATGAAATCCGGACGCAAACTCAATCGCACCAGCGCCCACCGCGAAGCCATGTTCAAGAACATGGCGGCATCGTTGATCAAGCACGAGCTGATCCGCACCACCTTGCCCAAGGCGAAGGAATTGCGGCGCGTTGCCGAACCCCTGATTACCCTTGGCAAGGTCGACGGCGTCGCCAACCGCCGCCTGGCGTTCGCGCGCTTGCGCGACAAGCAGGCCGTCGGCAAGCTGTTTGTGGAACTCGGGCCCCGCTATCGCGAACGCAAGGGCGGCTACCTGCGCCTCATCAAGTGCGGCTTCCGGGATGGCGACAATGCACCGATGGCCTACGTCGAGTTGGTCGGCCGGCCACAGGCTCCGGCCGCGAGCGAAGAGTAACCGTACGTGCCACGTGTTTTGACAAGCCCCGGCCGCAAGCCGGGGTTTGTGTTTTGGGGCGCCGGGTTCCGCGCAGCGCGCAGATAAGGTCACGTGCCGGGTGCTGACAGCGTCGAGCAAAAACGCTAACGTAACGAGCTTGTCTGGGTCATTCTGGCGGCCATGAATCCTCTGCGCTGGTCCTTTCGCGTCGCGTTCCTGCTTGGGTTTGTCGTGTGCGTGGCCTTGCTGGGCTATGCGCTGTATTCCGAGCAGCAAATGCACCTGACGCCGTGCAACCTGTGCATCCTGCAGCGGGTGGCGTTCGTCTGGATGGGACTCTGGTTTCTGGTGGGTGGATTGCACGCGCCGCAGCGTGGCGGGCGCTGGGTCTACGCAGTACTGGTGCTCGCGGGCGCGGTATTTGGCGCCGCGATTGCACTTCGCCAGCTGTGGCTGCAGTCGCTGCCGGCGGGCCAGGTACCTGCCTGCGGCGCCGGATTCAACATGCTGCTGATGCAGCTCAAGGGCCACTACATCCCCCTCAGCCAGTTCATCACCACCATGCTGCGCGGCGATGGCGACTGCGCCAAGGTCACTTGGCGCTTCCTGGGCCTGACCATGGCCGGCTGGACCCTGATCTGGTACCTCCTGCTCGCCGCCTGGGCACTGCTGCCGCGCGCGCGGCGGCGTAGCCTGGATGCGCCGCGTCCACTGCGCAGGACACGGAGCTGACATGACCATTCCCGGGAAGCCGTTGCGTGCGCCCCTGCGTCCGGTGCAGGACGCCCGCTCGTGGACGCCCGGCAGCTGGCACGCGCACCCGGCCGCGCAGATGCCGCACTACGACGACCCTGCGGAAATGCAGGCTGCGTTGGACGAGCTCGGGCGGCTGCCGCCGCTGGTGACCTCGTGGGAAGTGCTGGATCTCAAGCAGCTCCTGGCCGATGCGCAGCTGGGCCGCCGCTTCCTGCTGCAGGGTGGCGACTGCGCCGAGACTTTTGCCGACTGCAACAACGAGGTGATCGCCAACCGCCTCAAGGTATTGCTGCAGATGAGCCTCGTGCTCGTGCATGGCCTTCGCGTGCCGGTACTGAGGGTCGGGCGTTTTGCCGGCCAGTACGCCAAGCCGCGTTCGACCGATACGGAAACCATCGACGGCGTCACGTTGCCGGTGTACCGCGGCGACCTGGTCAACGGCCCCGAGTTCACGCCGGCTGCCCGGCGTGCCGATCCCCGGCGGATGCTGGAAGGTCACGCGCGCTCGGCGATGACCATGAATTTCGTGCGCGCGCTTGTCAGCGGCGGGTTCGCCGACCTGCACCACCCGGAGTACTGGAATCTTGCGTGGGTGGAACGCTCGCCGCTGGCCGCCGAGTACCGGCGGATGGTTGATGGCATCTCCGGCGCGATGCACTTCATGGAGACCCTTGCCGGGCCCATCGGCGGCTTTCGCCGCGCCGACTTCTACACGTCCCACGAAGCGTTGCTGCTGCCCTACGAGCAGGCGCTCACGCGGCAGGTCCCGCGGCAGTGGGGCTGGTTTGACCTGTCCACCCACTTCCCGTGGATCGGCATGCGCACCGCCGCGCTGGACGGCGCGCACGTCGAGTTTTGCCGCGGCATCCGCAACCCGGTCGCGATCAAGGTGGGCCCGGCGATGCACCCGGATCAGCTGCAGGAACTGGTGGATGTGCTGAACCCCGATGACGAGCCGGGGCGGCTGACGTTGATCCACCGCATGGGCGCGGGCGGGATTGCGCAGCATCTGCCGCGATTGATCGAGGCGGTGCAGGCCACCGGCCGGCGGGTGCTGTGGGTGTGCGACCCGATGCATGGCAATACCGAAAGGCTTGGCACCGGCGTGAAGACGCGACGCTTCGCCAACATCCGCAGCGAGCTCGAGCAGGCGTTCGATATCCACGCTGCCGCCGGTTCGCGGTTGGGTGGCGTGCACCTGGAGCTCACGGGCGAGGATGTGACCGAGTGCCTCGGCGGCGCGCGCAATCTGTCGGAAGCCGATCTCGGCCGCGCCTACAAGTCCACCGTCGATCCCCGGCTCAACTACGAGCAGTCGCTGGAGCTGGCGATGCTGATTGTCCGCAAGTCGGGGTTTGCCGCGCGCTGATGACCGCAGCGGCGCGTTCGTGGGCCGCGCGGGCGAGCGCGCGCCATGGCTTGAGGTCCCAGAATCCGCGCGCCTGGCCGGACGGCGAGGGTAGCACGAACACGCGGCAGCCCGCGACGCGTTGGGCCTGCTCGCCGTAGGGAAGCCTGCGCGCGCCGCTGCCAAGCGCGGCGCGCGCTGCATTCTTGCTGGTAAACGCGACGATGCGCGGCTGGTAACGCCGGAGTTTGCGGCGCAGGGCCGGCGCGTCGAACGCCTCGCGGGGCAGCTCGGCATCGGCACCAGACGCGTGTTTGGCAACGTCGGTGAGCCCGATCCCGAATTCCAGCACCGTGCGGAAGTCGGCCGGCGCCAGTTGGCGCGGCGTCAGGCCCGCCGCGAACAGGGCGCGCCAGAAATGGTTGCCCGGGTGCGCGTAGTACGCGCGATCGTGCGCCGAGCGGGTCCCGGGCGCGGTGCCACAGAAGACGACACGAAGGCCGGGTGCAAGCACGTCGGGCAGGATGAACGGGCGGTGCGGGCGCATGCGGTCATTCTTGCACGCGTTGCCGCGCACGGTTGCCGCGTGTCAGCGCGTGGCCTGCGCGCGCGCAGGGTAGAATGCGCGGTCATCGCCCGCATTGGCCACCCCATGACCCACCCGCTGTTCCTTGGCATCGATCCGGTTGCGTTCCACATTTTTTCGTTCGGGGTGCATTGGTACGGGTTGATGTACCTGGTTGGCTTCGTCGCGGCGCTGGTGCTGGGCGAGTACCGCCGGCGCCAGGGGCGTCTGCAGGTCGACCGGGACGGGTTCTTCGACCTCGCCTTCTACGCGATGCTGGGTGTCATCGTCGGCGGCCGCATCTGGTACATGTTGACCTACCAGCCCATCAGCTGGGTGTGGCGCGACCCCGCACAGATCTTTCGCGTGTGGGACGGCGGCATGTCCTTCCACGGCGGGCTGCTGGGGGTGCTGGTCGCGAGCCTGTGGTGGTGGTGGCGCCGGCGCGGCACGGTCAGGCACTACTTCGACGTGGTGGATTTCGTGGCCCCGCTGGTGCCGATCGGCCTGGGCCTTGGCCGGCTCGGCAATTTCATCAACGGTGAGTTGTGGGGCAAAATCAGCACGTTGCCATGGGCCATGATCTATCCGCACGCGCTGCAGGAAAACCCGAAGTTCGCCGGAATGAGCATCGACCAGTTGCGGACGCTGTATCCGAGCGGGGCACTGGATGCGTATGCGCGGCAGCCGTCCGAACTGTACGAATTCTTTCTTGAAGGCGTGGTGCTGTTTGTCGCGCTGTGGGTGTTCTCGATCAAGCCGCGGCACCGGTATGCGGTGTCGGGCCTGTTCGCGTTGCTCTACGGCGTGTTCCGGTTTGGCGTTGAATTCATCCGCGAACCCGATCCGCAGCTGGGTTACCTGTTGCACACGGGTTGGCTGACCATGGGCCAGGTGCAGTCCGTCCCGTTGATCCTGGTTGGGCTGTTCCTGCTGTGGTGGTCGCGGCGCGCGCCGGTGGTGGAACCGCGGGCGGCCGCGGCTACAACCACTTCGCGCGCTTGAGGATGACAAACAGCGTGACGCAGATGGCCGCGGTGACGCCGATGATGATTGGGTAGGCGTCGGGCCGCGCCAGTTCCGGCATGTCGCGGAAGTTCATCCCGTACCAGCTTGCAAGCAGGGTGGGTGCGGCCAGCAGTGCGGCCCACCCCGCCAGTCGTTTCACGACTTCGTTCTGGCGCACGGTGATCAGCGACAGGTTCACGTTCATCGCCGCACCCAGCATTTCACGCATGGCGTTGATCGCATCGCTGACCCGGGTGACGTGATCCTGCACGTCACGAAAATAAGGCCGGACCTCGTCGCGGATCACCTCGGGGTGGAGTCGCACCAGTTGCCCCAGGATGTCTTGCAGTGGTGTAGCCGCGAGTTTCAGTGTCAGCAGGTCGCGCTGCATGTCATACAGCCGCCGCGTGACGTCGCGGTTGGAAACGTCCTCGAATACGTCGTGCTCGAGCTCCTGCAGCTCTTTCCTGAAGTCCTGCACGATGGGCAGGTAGTTGTCGACGATCAGGTCGAGAATGGCGTAGAGCGCGTAGCTGGGGCCAAACGCGAGGTGCTCGGGCGCCTGTTCGCAGTTGCGGCGCGCGGGCACGTAGGGCTGCGATGCGCCGTGGCGTACCGACAGGAGGTAACGCTTGCCGAGGAAGATGTGGGTTTCGCCGAAGGCGATCTTGGCGCCGGTGGTTTGGGCGGTCTGGACGACGATGAACAGCGAGTCGCCGTAAGACTCGATCTTCTGCCGCTGGTGGGCGGTGTGTGCGTCCTCGACCGCCAGTTCGTGCAGGCCGAACTGGACCTGCAGTTTTTCCAGCAGGGGCTCGTCCGGCTCGACCAGCCCGACCCAGACGAAGCCGCCCGGCTGGGCAAGAAAGTTGCTGATCTCATCCAGCGTGATGCTGCCGATCCTGTGGCCGTCCGCGCCGTATGCGACGCAGTTGGCGACCATGCCGGTGGTCGATGGCGTATCCATGTGCCGATTATGCGGAGATTGCCATGGATTTGCGCGTGCGCATCAACCACAGGCCGGCGAGCAGGCCAAGCCAGGCGGGCAGTGCGAACAGGATCCATGGCAGGTTGTGTTGGGGCGCCCATGGGGTCAGCTTGGTCAGCAAGCCGATGAGCGCGAGCGTGGTGAGCACTCCGGCCGTCCACAGCATGAAGCGGCTGGCGCCGGCACCGGGCCTGCGCAGGCGCAGCAAGCCGGGAATGAGCAGCCAGGCGCCGGGGTTGAACAGCCAGAGGTTTTCGTTGGCCCACGCGGCGCGGTGCGCGGTGGCGAACCACAGCACCAGCAGCAGCGCGCCGGCGGTGCCCGCAAGCGTTGTGTACAGCGCACCGGCACCGGCGAACCACCAGCGTTCGACTGCGTACTGGTTGCGCAACCATGCGGACGCGATGAATGCGGTACCGAGCACCAGCCCGGCGATCAGCAGCGGCCAGCGCAGGTCCGGCGGCGTGGCGGGCGGGCTCGGCAGGCGCTGCGGCGACAGCACCGCATCCGCCTGCACCAGGGGCTTGCCGTTGCTGCCACGCGCGCCGCGCAGTTCCTGCATCAGGCGCGCCGGAATGAAGGCGCCGGTCCAGCGCGTCAGTGGCTGGTCGGCGTAGGGACCAAGGCCAAGGTCCAGCACATACATGAGCCACGGTTGCCCGGACATCAGCCGGTCGGTTTCGCTGCGGTAGGTTTCGCCGTGCGCAGCGGGACCGGCCAACTGCGCGCGCAGCGAGCCGTCCAGTACCCGGTCCAGCGCATCGCGCACGCGGGTGGTGCAATTGTCCGCAAAGTAGCGGTAGCGGTAGCGCGCGTGTTCCGGTTGTACGTTCCAGACCAGGAAATCGCGCAGCCGTGCGCGCTGGTTGGGCGTCAGGTTCAGGCGCTCGTCGGTGATCGAGCGGCCCGCGCCCGAGTATTCCTGGAGGTCATCGGCCACCGGCCACGCCGCGGCGCGGTAGATCATGACCCCGCGCGCGAAGTTGAGGTAGAAGTCATTCTGGTTGAAGTCGAACGTGCCGTAGTTGAACGCGTACGCCTCGCCGCTCGCGGTATCGGTGATGACCAGCGCGTCATGGCCGAAGCGTTCCCAGTACACGGTGCCGGGCCCGTAGGTATAAAGATCCACGCGCAGGTCGGCACCTGGCGCGTCGACGATGCCGGCGTCGGCACGCGGCGGCGACAGGGTGCAAAGCAGCATCGCGGCGAGCGCCCATGCGAACAGGGACGCGAACGGGTGTTGGGCGGACATCGTGTGTGTGGCGCTGCAGTGATCAGCGCACATCATAAGCGCGACATCCTTCCGCGACCGCGTCGCGGTTCCCCTCGCTTTGAAGGCGGCGGGATGCAGCAGGCGGTGTGCTATTCGGTCGCCGTCTTGCTCACCCGGAAGCGCAGCGCCCGGCGGTCGTCGGCCTGGGTGACGTCAAACGCGAGGTCCTCCAGTGTTGTGCTTTCGCCGGGGTCGGGCAGGTGGCCGATCGCGGCCGTCACGAGGCCGCCGATGGTGTCGTACTCGTCATCGGACAGCGTTGTTTCAAAGTGTTGGTTGAAATCCTCGATCGGCGTCAAGGCATCGACCAGCCAGCTGCCGTCAGCCTGCGCTTCGATCAACCTGGGCGGCACGGCATCGTCGTGTTCGTCGTCGATTTCGCCGACGATTTCCTCCAGCACGTCCTCGATCGTGACCAGCCCGGCCACGCCGCCGTATTCGTCGACCACCACCGCCATGTGGTTGCGCGAGCGGCGAAACTCGGCCAGGAGGACGTTGAGGCGCATGGATTCGGGGATCATCACCGCGCGGCGCAGCAGGGCCTTGATCGGCGGCATTTCATCGCCGTTGCGCTGCAGCAGGTCCTTGGCCAGGAGGATGCCAAGGATTTCGTCCTTGTCCTCACCGTGGACTGGAAAGCGCGAGTGGCCGGATTCGATCACGGCCTCGATGATCGCTGCAGGGTCGGCGGCGACGTCCAGCGTGACCATCTGCGCGCGCGGCACCATCACGTCGCCGACCACCATCTCGGTGACCCGGATCGCGCCTTCGATCATGGCGTAGGTTTCGCCGGTGAGCAGGCCGTTGGTCTGCGCTTCCCGCAGCTCCTCGAGCAGTTCCTCGGGGTTGCGCGGCTCGCCGGTGAGCATGTGGCCCAGACGATCCCACAGTGAGCGATGGGCGGGGCCGTTGGTACTTGGGGGTTCGGCTGACATAGGCGTGGACACGTCCCCTAGGGGGCGGGTTGCTTATTCTAGCAGGGTATGGCCGCGCTGCCCCTACGTCGCGTAGGGGTCGGCGATGCCGAGCCTGCCAAGGACGCGCGTCTCCAGCGCTTCCATTTGCGTTGCCTCGGCGTCGTTGGTGTGGTCGTAGCCGAGGAGGTGCAATACGCCGTGGACCGTCAGGTGCGCGTAGTGGTCGCGGGGCAGCTTGTGCTGTTCGCGGGCTTCGCGCATCACCACGCTGGCGCAGATCACGAGGTCGCCGATCAAGGGTGACGTCACCCCGCGCGGCAATTCGACCGGAAACGAGAGCACGTTGGTGGCGCGATCCTTGTTGCGGTAGCGGCGATTGAGGCTGCGGCCCTCGCGTGCGCCGACGACGCGGATCGACAGTTCCGCGGGGGCATGGTGCCGCGCACCCGCCAGCGCTGCCGCCACCCAGTGCTGGAAGCTCGCGGGTGCCGGCACGCCGCGGCGTGAGGCCGCGTAGGCCAGGTGCACGGCCGGTGCGGGCTTTTCCGTTGCGGTCATGGTGCGCGCGGCCGGACGGCGCGGGGGATGTCGGTGTCCACGGCCGCTTCGGCGCGCTCGTAGGCGCGCACGATGCGGGCCACCAATGGATGCCGCACCACGTCGCTGGCGGTGAAGAAGGTGAAGCTGATGCCCTCGACGTCACGCAGCACGTCGATCACGTTGCGCAGTCCCGAGCGTGTATTGTGCGGCAGGTCAACCTGGGTGACATCGCCGGTGACGACCGTGGTGGTGCCAAAGCCGATGCGGGTCAGGAACATCTTCATCTGTTCGACGGTGCTGTTTTGCGCTTCATCCAGGATCACGAACGAATCGTTCAGGGTGCGCCCGCGCATGTAGGCGAGCGGCGCGACCTCGATCACGTTGCGCTCGATCAGGCGCGCGACGCGGTCAAAACCCAGCATTTCATACAGCGCGTCATACAGCGGGCGCAGATACGGATCGACCTTTTGGGTGAGGTCGCCCGGCAGGAAGCCGAGTTTCTCGCCCGCCTCGACCGCGGGCCGCACCAGGATCAGGCGTTGCACGCGGCCGGCTTCCAGCGCCTCGATCGCGCTGGCGACGGCCAGGTAGGTCTTGCCGGTGCCGGCCGGGCCGATGCCGAAGTTGATGTCGTTGGTCGCGATCGCGTGCAGGTAGCGCACCTGGTTGGGGCCGCGCCCGCGAATGACGCCGCGCTTGACCTTGATGGTGACTTCCTGCGCGCCCTCGGCCTGGCGCCTGGCCAGCGCATCCACACCGGCTTCCGACAGGCGCAGGTTGAGCGCCTGCCCGCTCAGGGTCTCGTGTGCGGTCGCGGCGTAGAGGCTGCGCAGGACGCGTTCGCCGGAGGCCACCGCGGCGTCCTCGCCGGTGATGCGAAACACGTTGCCGCGGTTGGCGATCTGCACCCCGAGCCGCAGTTCAATCTGCCGCAGGTGCTGGTCAAACGGCCCGCACAGGTTGGCCAGCCTTTGCGTGTCGTCGGGTTCGAGCGTGAAGTCGTGCTGGGCGAGGGAGGCGGTCATGCGAGCGCGACTGCGCGCCCGCGCAGCGAGTTGGTCAACGCGTCGGTGATCACGATGTCGACGAACTGGCCGGTGAGGTTGGCGTCGCCGGCAAAGTTCACCTGGCGCATGTTTTCGGTCTTGCCCGTCAGTTCGTTGGGGTCCCTTTTCGCACGGCCCGTAACGAGGACGCGCTGGGTGGTACCCACCATGGCCGAGCTTATGCGTGCGGCGTGGAAGTTGAGTGCGTCCTGCAACTGTTTCAGGCGCGCGTGTTTCACCGCATCGGGGGTCGGGTCAAACAGGTTCGCCGCCGGGGTGCCCGGACGCTTGGAGAAAATGAACGAGAACGACTGGTCGAAATCCACGTCTTCGACCAGCTGCAGGGTGGCCGCGAAGTCGGCATCCGTTTCGCCGGGGAAGCCCACGATGAAATCGCTGGCGACGCAGATTCCGGGGCGTACCGCGCGCAATTTGGCGATCTTCTCCTTGTACATCGCGGCGGTGTAGTTGCGCTTCATCAGGGCGAGGATGCGGTCGGAACCCGATTGCACCGGCAGGTGCAGGAAATTTGCGAGCTTGGGCACGTCGCGGTACGCCGCGACCAGCGAATCGGAAAACTCCAGTGGGTGCGAGGTGGTGAAGCGGATCCGGCCGATGCCGTCGATTTCCGCAACCGCGTGGATCAGCAGCGCGAGGTCGGCCACGCCGCCGTCAAACATCGGCCCGCGATACGCGTTGACGTTCTGGCCCAGCAGGTTGACCTCACGCACACCCTGTTCGGCCAGCGCCGCCACTTCCGCCAGCACGTCGTCGAATGGACGCGACATTTCCTCGCCGCGCGTGTAGGGCACCACGCAGTACGAGCAATACTTCGAGCAGCCTTCCATGATCGACACGAATGCCGCGGGGCCCTCGGCACGCGGTTCCGGCAGGCGGTCGAATTTTTCGATTTCAGGAAACGAAATATCAATCTGCGGCTTGCCGGTCGCGCGCCGGGCGTCGATCAGGTCCGGCAGGCGGTGCAGCGTCTGCGGCCCGAACACAAGGTCGACGTAGGGTGCGCGCTCGACGATCGCCGCGCCTTCCTGCGACGCAACGCAGCCCCCGACGCCGATGATGACCTCCGGGTTGGCCTGCTTGAATTCCTTCCAGCGCCCGAGCAGCGAAAAGACCTTGTCCTGCGCACGCTCACGGATCGAGCAGGTGTTCACGAGGATCACGTCGGCTTCAGCGACATCCTGCGTGCGCACCATGCCGCGTTCAGCCGCAAGCACCTCTTCCATCTTGCGGGAGTCGTACTCGTTCATCTGACAGCCGTAGGTCTGGATGAAAAGCTTTCCGGAACCCGGCTTGCTGGTGGTCTCGGTGGGAACGGGGGTGTCGGCCATGGCGCGGCGTCGATCAGGCTGAAACCCGCATTGTAGCGGGGTCTGGAGGCGGTCGCAGGCTGATGCAAGAAGCGTGCAACCGGAGGCTGGCGGGGCGGGGCAGCCGTGCCGGATCGGATCGCGCACGGGCATTCAGGCGGGCTGTGCGGCGTCACCCCGGATCGCGCGCGGTTGCCGCGGCTTGGCAGCGGCCGCGTGCAGGGGCACACTCGGCAGCATGAAGGGCCGGTACCAGCATACGCCGTGTCAGGGTCCGCGCGCCGATCACGCACGATGCGCGTCGCGCGGGGCGCGGCCGTGGCTGGCGTGCGTGTTGCTCATGGCCGCGGCGTGGGCGGCGCCAGCCGCCGCGAGCGTGCTGTATCGGTGCGTTGGCGCACAGGGCGAACTGGCTTATGTGAGCCACACGGCCGGTTACCGCGACTGTACGCGGATCGGCCAGTGGCACGCGCGTACCGCCCATGCGGTGCCGGTGTCGCAGCGGGTGGGTACCGCAGCGCACAAGCCGGTCGCGGCGACTGTGCTGCCCGGCAAGCCCCCACGGCCGGTGGCGGCCAATCCCGCGGTACTGAAGGTGACGCCGTTGGGCGATGACAATACGAACCGGGTGGCGCCGCCGCCGGTCGCGTGGCAACCGGTGCCGGTGGTGGTGTTGGACCAGTTGGGCAGCTGGATCTTGCCGCGGTTGCTGGATGCTGACCGAGCGCCCGCCCCATCCGCCGCGCCGGCGCCCGCACCCGCAGCAACGCAGGCACCGCGAGCGTCAAGCCGGCCGGCTGCCGCAATCCGCGTCACCGCGCCGCCACCCCGGCACGGCGCCGTGTACCGGGTGGTCGAGAAGAACGGCACGGTGCTCTACACCAACGTCAAGGCACTGGCGCAGGGGTCGAACGCCAAAATGCTCTTCACCTACATCGTTGAATGCTACGCGTGCGACGTGCATTCACACATCAACTGGGACACGGTGCCGTTGCACCTGGCCGCGTACCGCGGTGACGTTGCCGCGGCCGCGAAGTTGACCGGCGTCGATGCAGCCTTGTTGCGGGCGGTGATCCACGCCGAATCCGGTTTCAACCCGCGTGCATTGTCCTACAAGGGCGCGCAGGGGTTGATGCAATTGATGCCGGCCACCGCATTTGAACTGGGCGTGGGCAACGCGTTTGACCCGGCCGAGAACATCTCCGGCGGCGCGCGCTATCTGGCCGAACTGCTGCAGGATTTCCACGGCGATGTAAAGCTGGCCGCGGCAGCCTACAACGCGGGTGCCGGTGCCGTGACGAAATACGGCGGCGTGCCGCCGTATGCGGAAACCCGGGTGTATGTGAAACGCGTCGCGCTGCTGTACCAGCGTTACCGCAAGGCACTGGCCAGCCGCGGCAACCCGGCGCTGGCGGCCGCCGCGGCGGATTGAGCGTCAGAGTTTCAGGCTGGCGGTGAGCGCTGGTGCGATGGTTTCGACCAGTTGCGCCGCGATGTGGTGGTTGGCGGCAACCAGATTGCCCGATGCGGGCACCGCGTCGACGCCCGCCAGGTTGCAGTAGCGGCCCCCGGCTTCACGCACCAGCAGGCAGCCTGCCGCCATGTCCCACAGCTTGAGCCCGGTTTCGAAATAGCCATCCAGACGGCCCATCGAGGTCCATGCCAGGTCGAGCGCGGCCGATCCGGTGCGGCGGATGTCCTCGGCCCGCTGCAGCAGCGCATGGGTCATGGCGATCTGCGCGTCGAGGTGCGCGCGTTCACGGTAGGGGAACCCCGTTGCCAGCAGTGCGCCGTCCAGCGTTTCCCGTTTGCCGACGCGGATGCGGCGGTCGTTGAGGAACGCACCGTCGCCCTTGCTGGCGGAAAAAATCTCGTTGCGCAACGGGTCCAGGATGACCGCGTGCACCGGTTCGCCATGGTCCAGCAGCGCGATTGATACCGCAAAGTGCGGGATGCCGCGCAGGTAATTGTGGGTGCCGTCCAGCGGATCGACCGCCCACATGAAGCGGGCGCCAGCCTTGCCGGAGGTGCCGGTTTCTTCGCCGAGGATCGCATGATCCGGGTAGGCCCGGTGCAACTCCCGGACGATCTGGGACTCCGCCTCGCGATCGACCTCGGACGCAAAGTCCAAGTGATGCTTCTCGATCACCGCCACGCTGCTGAGGCGGTTCATGTAGCGCAAGATCACGCCGCCGGCGGCGCGCGCGGCACGGATCGCGATGGTGACGGCGGGTCGTGCCATGGCGCGGGATATCCGGTGTTTGAAAAAGAGCGCGCCGCAGGGGCGGCGCGGCCGACAGTCTACCAGTGCGGTGCTGCAGCGCGCTAACCTTGACCGATGAACCAGTCGACCGCCGCCATCCCGCCCGCGCCGCAGCCGGTCCGTTTCGTGCTGGCGCGCACCTCGCATCCGGGCAATATCGGCTCGGCTGCACGCGCCATCCGCACCATGGGTTTTTGGCGCCTGACGCTGGTTGCCCCGCAGCGGTTTCCCGATCCCCAGGTCAACGCGATGGCGGCGGGGGCCGACGACGTGCTCGCCAACGTGGTGTTGGCCGGCAGCGTGGCCGCCGCCGTGGTTGGCTGTACCCGCGTGTACGGGCTTTCGGCCCGGCGCCGGGGCGTCAACCTGCCCGAGCTCGATCCGCGCGGGGCGATGGCCGAAATGGTCCCGTTGCTGCGGGGAGGCGCAGAAGTGGCGCTGCTGTTCGGGAACGAACGCGCGGGTCTGGACAATGATGAATTGTCGGTGTGCCACGCGATGATCAGGATCCCGAGTGTCGAGGAATTTTCTTCGCTCAACCTCGCGCAGGCCGTGCAGGTGATGGCCTGGGAACTGCGCATGGCCATGCTGGGCACGGTGCCCGCGGCGCCGGCAGCGCACGAGGCGCCGGCATCGGCCGATCAGGTGGAACGTTTCTTCGAACACCTGTTCGCCACCCTGCACGCGATCGATTTTCACAAGGGACGGTCGCCGCAGACCGTCGAGCTGCGCTTGCGCCGGTTGTTCCATCGGGCCGCGCCTGACGCGCATGAACTGCGCATCCTGCACGGGATCCTGGCCGACGCCGAGCGCATGGCGCGGCTGGCCAAGGAGGCCGGCGCGGCGTAGGTCACCCGGATGCCGTGATGTCTTCGCTGGCCGCGATCGGCGTGACCAGCACCTTGTCGATGCGGGCGCCGTCCAGGTCGACGACTTCAAACCGCAATTGCCGCCAGACGACGCTTTCGCCGACCGCGGGAATGCGGGCGAACAGGCCGATGAGCATGCCGGCGAGCGTGTTGTAGTCGGCGTCCTGCGGGGGCGGCAGTTCGTCCAGCTGCAGCAGTTCGCGCAGGTCATCGGTCGGCAGCGATCCGTCGACCAGCCAGGTGCCGTCATCGCGGTGGACGGCCGATGGATTTCGCGCGGCACCGCCCTCGCTGTGCGGGCCGCGTCCGACGACCGCCGTCAATACGTCGTTGACGGTCACCAGGCCCTCGATGCTGCCGTATTCGTCCACGGCCAGCGCAAACGGTGTATGGGTGTCGCGAAATTCGTCGAGGATGTCGAGCGCGCGGGCGCTGACCGGCACAAACAGTGGCTTGGCAAGGTCGCGAAACAGGTTGAAGCGCACCGGCGCGGTGCCGATCGCCGGGGCCTGCGCCAGCGTCTGCACCAGGCGTTTCACTTCCAGGATGCCGAGCACGTCGTCCTCGCTTTCGCGGTACACCGGATAGCGCGAATACGGCGTGCTGCGCATCGTCGCGAGGTTCGCGGAAAGCGATGCGGCGGCATCGAGCCAGACGATCCGTGGCCGTGGGGTCATCAGGCTGTCGACCGTGCGGTCGCCGAGCCGCAGGGCGCGGTTGACCATGTTGCGCTCGTCGGAGTCCAGCACGCCCTGCTCGGCGCCCTCGGCGACCAGCATGCGGATTTCCTCTTCGCTGATCTTTTCGCGCCGGAAGCGCGTCAAGCCGAGCACCCGCAACAGGATTCCGGTCAGGCCGTTGAGAAACCAGATGAACGGGGTCAACAGCCACGAGAGGGCGCGCATCGGCAACGCCACCGCCTGTGCAAAACGCTCGGGCGCAACCAGCGCGACCCGTTTGGGCAGCAGTTCGCCGACGACGATGTTGATCGTGGTGACCAGGATGAACCCCAGCACCAGGCCGATCGCGAGCGATGCGTGCGTGCTGGCGGGAACGCCCAGACCGTGCAGCCAGCGGCGGATCGCGTCACTGATCGCGGCGCCGGTGGCAGCGCCGGTGACCAGCGTGATGAGGGTAATGCCCACCTGCACCGTCGACAGGAAGCGGTCGGGGCGGAGGGTCAGCGCCAGCGCGATCCTGGCCCGCTTGCTGGAACGGGCCAGGTAGCGCAGCCGGCTCTTGCGGGCGGCGATCAGCGCGATCTCGGCGAGGGCGAAGAAGGCGTTGCCCAGCGCCAGTACCAGGACCAGGCCAAGGTCGGTCAGCATCGGGGCCGCGGGTGGCAATTCATGGGTCGAGTTTAGCAAGCGCCGTGGCCGCCGCGTGTGTCAAGCGGCCCCGCTCGTGTACCATTTGCACGGTTGAATACCCGGTGGGTTGCCATGTTTTCGCTGCAAACGATGTTCGGCAAGGGCGATCGCTTCTATACCTTGCTGGAGGCCAGTGCGGGCACCGCCCGCGACAGTGCCAAAGCCTTGCAGGCCCTGCTCGAGGCGCATGGCGAGCCGATGCTGCTGGACAGTTTTCTGGCGGCGCGGCGGCGCGAAAAGGAACTGGCGGGCGAGATCAGTGAAGCGCTGATCAACACCTTTGTCACCGCGTTGGACCGTGAAGACATCGAGGCGATGTCGGCCGCGCTGTATCGCATCCCCAAGACCATCGAGAAATTCGCGGAGCGCTACGTGATCGTGGCCAAGCGCGTCGAAGGCATTGATTTTGCCTCGCGCGCCAGCCTGCTGATGAACGCCACCGATGGCGTGGCCGAGATGGTGCGCGAACTTCGCAACGGCATGAGCATCGGGCGCATGCGCAAACTGCAGGACGCCCTGCAGGCAACCGAATCCGAGGCCGACCGCCTGCTGCTGGAGCCCTACCGCACGCTCTACCTTGGCAGCGACGATCCGATCCGCATGATGCTCACCAAGGACTTGTTCGAGCTCCTGGAAAAAGCCATCGACCGGTGCCGTGACGTCGGCAATGTCATCTATTCGATCGTGCTGAAGAACTCGTGAAGGGCCATCACGCCGTGCATCCGTGGCCGGTCGCGCACAGGGATGGCGCGGCGGGGGCCGCAGCCAGACGGCGGCCGGAACCGGCTGCATCGCCACCGGCGCGGAGACCAGGGTGACCCTCGGCCTGCTCATCGCGGTGGTGGCGATTGCGTTGGTGTTCACCTACATCAACGGTTTCCACGATACCGCCAACTCCATCGCGACGGTGGTTGCCACCAAGGTGATGTCGCCGGGTCAGGCGGTGCTGCTGGCGGCGACGACCAACCTGGCCGGGGCGCTGCTCGGCTCTGCCGTGGCGGTCACGATTGCAACCGGACTGATCGATGCCGGCGTGCTGCAGGTCAGCGCCGAGGTGCTGATTTGCGCGCTGCTGGGCGCGATCCTGTGGGACCTGTTCACCTGGTGGCTGGGCCTGCCGACTTCCTCGACCCATGCCCTGGTCGGAGGCCTGATCGGCGCCGCCTATGCGGCGTCGCACGGCAACATCACCGCGATCATCTGGGCCAGTGATCCGGTGCGCTGGTGGCAGGGCGGCGGAGTGGTACCCAAGGTCATCGTGCCGATGGTGCTCTCGCCGATCGGGGGGTTTGTCCTTGGCATCGTCGTGATGGGCGCGTTGTTTGCGCTGTTTGCGTGGTTTGCCAACCGGCGCGGCTGGCTGCGGCGGCTTGGCCGCACGCCGTTCGTGAATTTCTTTTTCGGCAAGGCGCAATTGTTCTCGGCCGCGGCGATGGGCGTGTCCCATGGCATGAACGATGCGCAAAAGACCATGGGCATCATCGCGCTCGCGCTGGCAAGTGCGACGGCCGCGCACAATTTCGATCATTTCCCGGTGTGGCTCCACTTCCTGCGCATCTACGACGTGGGTGGGCACTTTCCGATCCCGGTGTGGGTCAAGGTGCTGTGCGCGCTGGTGATGGCGGCCGGCACGGCCGGCGGCGGCTGGCGCATCATCAAGACCCTTGGCCACAAGATGGTCAAGCTGCATCCCATCAACGGCTTTGCGGCCGAGACCAGTTCGGCCGCGGTCATCATCGTGGCATCGGTCTTCGGCCTGCCCGTGTCGACCACCCATGTGGTGTCCTCGGCGATCATGGGCGTTGGCGCGGCCAAGCGTTTCAGCGCGGTGCGCTGGACCGTGGTCGAACGGATGGTGTGGTCGTGGATCCTGACCTTGCCGATCAGCGCCTGCATGGCGTGGGTGTTGACCGAGATTTCGCGCCCGTGGTGGAGCTAGGCGCCGGCGATCGGAACGGCATCGCCTCGGTGCCGCCGGGCAAGCGATAGACTGGCGGCATGACCGCTGCCAACGCCCACGCGGAAACGCCCGCCAACGACAAGCTGGTCGTGGCAATCTCCTCGCGCGCGCTGTTTGACCTGACCGAATCGCACGCGCTGTTCGAGCGCGACGGGCTGGAAGCCTATCGCACCTATCAAATTGCCCACGAAAACGACGTGCTGCAGCCGGGTGTCGCGTTTCCGGTGGTCAAGAAGCTGCTGGCCCTGAACCGGCCGGTGCCCGACACGCCCTATGTCGAGGTGGTATTGCTCTCGCGCAATTCGGGCGATACGGGCCTGCGCATTTTCAACTCAATCCAGCACCACGGCCTGGCGATCACGCGGGCGGCATTCACCTCGGGCGAACCCACCAGCGAATACATTGCGCCCTTCGGCGTGGATTTGTTCCTGTCGGCCAACGCCGAGAACGTGGCGCGGGCGCTCAATTCCGGCGTCGCGGCCGCGACGATCCTGCCCTCGCAGGTGCGCGCGACCCATCCCGGCCAGTTGCGGATCGCGTTTGACGGCGATGCCGTGATCTTTGGCGACGAGTCCGAACGGGTGTCGCAGGAACAGGGGCTGGACGCCTTTCAGCGCAACGAATCCGAACGCTGGGACGAGCCGCTCTCGGGCGGTCCGTTTCGCAACTTCCTGGCTGCGCTGCACCGGCTGCAGGCGGCGTTCCCGCCGGAGCATTCGCCCATCCGTACCGCGCTGGTCACGGCGCGCTCGGCGCCCGCGCACAAGCGCGTCATCCTGACGCTGCGGCAGTGGGGTGTACGCATCGACGAGGCGCTGTTTCTCGGCGGCCGCGACAAGGGGCCGTTCCTGGAAGCCTTTGGCGCCGACCTGTTCTTCGACGACTCGCCGATCAATGTCGAATCGGCCCGCAGGCACGTAGCCACCGGGCACGTACCGCATGGGGTGAGCAACCAGTAGGGGGCTGGCCCGCAGTGTCGTATTTTCAGGCACGATGGTCGATGGTGCAGCCGGCCGGGCGTCCACGCTGCGTTGATTTTGATACTTGTGTGTGGGGGTGAACCAGAATCCACGATGACCATGCCTCCGGGGCCGCCGCGCAGCACGATTCCTCCACCCGTCGCGGAGCGCGCCACGGAATGCGCGTGGCGTACATGGCCGGAGCTTTGGATGCGCCGTGGGCGAATGGCCGCGGGCTGGGCCCGGCAGCTGCGGCGGCCCGTGTGGCGAGGCGGTACACTAGGCGGCTCCACAGCCGCGACTTCTGGATCGCCCATGCCCGCCGTCCGCCTCAATCCGCTCGATCTGTACGACATTCGCGCGCTGCTCACCGACGAGGAACGCATGGTGCAGGATTCGGTTGCACGCTTTGTCGATGACAAGGCGCTGCCGATCATCGGCGACTGTTTTGATCAGGCGCGTTTTCCGACCGAATTGATCCCGGATATTGCCGGCCTTGGCTTGCTGGGCGCGACGCTGCCGGCCGCGTACGGCGGCTCGGACATGAACCAGGTCAGCTACGGGTTGATCTGCCAGGAACTCGAGCGCGGCGATTCCGGGCTGCGCAGTTTTGCGTCCGTGCAGTCGTCCCTGGTGATGTATCCGATCTTTGCCTTCGGCAGCGACGAGCAAAAGCGCGAGTACCTGCCGCGGATGGCCAGGGGTGAGGTGATCGGCTGCTTCGGCCTGACCGAACCGCACGGCGGCTCCGATCCGGCCAACATGAAGACCGCTGCCCGGAGGGATGGCAGCGACTATGTGTTGAACGGCGCCAAGATGTGGATCACCAACGGCAACCTCGCGCAGGTTGCGCTGGTGTGGGCCAGGACCGACGACGGTATCCGCGGGTTTTTGGTACCAACCAAGACCAAGGGTTTCGCCGCGCAGGAAATCCACAAGAAGATGAGCCTGCGGGCATCGGTCACGAGTGCCCTGTTTCTGGACGACGTGCGCGTGCCGGCCAGTGCGATGCTGCCGAACGTGAAGGGGTTGCGCGGTCCGTTGAGTTGCCTTGATTCCGCACGCTTTGGCATCAGCTGGGGGCCGCTCGGTGCGGCGCAAGCGTGCCTGAAGGAGGTACTGGACTACACCGCCGAACGCGTGCTGTTCGGGCGCCCGCTCGCGGCCAACCAGAGCATCCAGTTGAAGCTGGCGGATATCGCGCGCCGCATCACGACGGCGCAGTTGCTGGCGCTGCGGCTGGGCCGCCTGAAGGATTCCGGCAAGTTGCAGCCGGCCCAGATTTCGCTTGCGAAGTGGAACAACGTGCGCATGGCGCTCGACGTGGCGCGCGAATGCCGCGACATCCTGGGTGGTGCCGGGATTACCACCGAGCACGTTGCGATCCGCCACGCCCTGAATCTGGAATCGGTGGTGACCTACGAAGGCACGCAGACGGTGCACCAGCTGGTGGTGGGCCGGGAACTGACCGGGATCAACGCGTTCTGATTCTGGCTTGATCGCACCGCCGGGCCTCGGCGGGCAACCATGGCGAGGACTTTGCAATGACACTGCGGACGAAACTACTGGTTGGCGTGGCTGTTGGCGCGGCGCTTGCGTCCGGCGGCGCGATGGCGGCCATCAATGCCAACGAGATGCACCTGGCGCTGACTTCGCTGAAGCTGGCGCTGGCCAAGATGGGCGTGGCCAACGCCATGCTGGCAAACCCGACGCCGCCGTCCAGCAACGCGCAAGCGCACCTTGCGCCGGCCAACCAGCTTGGCAGCCAGGAAGTCAGCGCGATCCTGGTCAGCCAAGGTGGCGTGATCAATGTGTACCTGACTCCGGCCGTGGGAATCGGCAATGGCATCATTCAGCTGGTACCGCAGATCGTCACTGACAAGCAGGGCAAGAAGGGCGTCAAGTACACCTGTTACAGCCCCAATATTCCCGACATTGCCACGGCGGCGCCGGAATGCACCTACCACCCAGTCAGCCAGTAAGCCAGTAAGCCGCGATGTCGGACGCGATGCCATCGCCGCCGCCGATGCTGGAAACTGCGCGGTTGATCCTGCGCGTGCCGTGCCGCGATGATTTCGAGGCGTGGGCCGCGGTGGGCGGCGACGCCGAGGTCATGCGGTATCTCGGTGGCGTGCAACCGCGTTTCACCGTCTGGAAAAACCTGCTGGCCACGATCGGCTCATGGCATGTACTCGGGTTTGCGCCGTTTTCGGTGATCCGCAAGGACGAGGGCCAGTGGATCGGTCGGGTTGGCCCATTGCGGCACGCAGGCTGGCCGGGTACCGAGATCGGCTGGACGCTGGCGCGTGCGGCGTGGGGCCGGGGCTATGCGGCGGAAGCTGCAACCGCCGCCACGGATTGGGCGTTCACGAAGCTTGGCTGGGATGAGATCATCCACTGCATCGCGGCGGACAATATCGCCTCGCAACAAGTCGCACGCAAACTGGGCTCGGTGAAACGGGGGCCGGGGAAGATGCCCGCGCCGTACGACGAAGAGCCCGTCGAAATCTGGGCCCAGTCCCGCGAGGAATGGTTCGCGCGCCGCGCGCAGTGAGTTTTCCACCGACATGAACACCGCCAAGACCCCCATACCGGCCCGCCAAAAGGGCTTCAATCGCGCCGAGATCGTCGATGCGAATTTCACCGACTTCGTTGCCCATTGGCACGGTGAGGCGCGCGCCGCTCCGCGTGAGGATGCGCCGGTGCTGCCGGGCAGCGCCTGCACGGCACGGGATTTTCGCGAACTGCTCGAGTCGCAGCTGATCTCGCGGCATCTCGATTTGATGGCGCGCGTGCTGCGCGTGCAGAACAAGGTGTTCTACACCATTGGTTCCTCGGGTCACGAAGGCAACGCGATGGTGGCGCGGCTGACGCGCTACACCGATCCCGCGTTCCTGCACTACCGCTCGGGCGCGTTCATGGCCGAGCGTTTCCGCAAGCTGCCGGGGATGGATCCGGTCGTGGACTCGGCGCTCTCGTTCGCGGCCAGCAAGGAAGATCCGGCTTCCGGCGGACGGCACAAGGTGTGGGGTTCCAAGCCCTTGTGGGTGCTGCCACAAACCTCGACCATTGCCTCGCACCTGCCCAAGGCGCTTGGCACCGCGATCGCGATCGAGCAGGCCCAGCGCATCGGCCACGAGTTGCCGATCCCGAATGATTCCATCGTCATCTGTTCCTTCGGCGATGCGTCCAGCAATCATGCGACCGCGCAGACCGCATTCAACGCGGCGGGGTGGACGGCCTACCAGCGCCTGCCGGCACCGGTGCTGTTTGTATGCGAGGACAACGGCATCGGCATTTCGGTCAAGACGCCATCGGGCTGGATCGCCAACAATTTTTCGGGGCGCCGTGATCTTGACTATTTCTTTGCCGACGGGCTGGATCTGGCGGCGGGCTATGCGCAGGTGCAGCGCGCGATCGACCACTGCCGCAGCACCCGCCGGCCGACGTTCCTGCATCTGAAGACTGCGCGCCTGACCGGGCACGCGGGCACGGATTTCGAGATCGAGTGGCGCAGCTTCGAAGAATTGATGGCTCTGGAAGCGGGTGACCCGCTGTTGCGTTCGGCCACGATCGCGCTGGAATCCGGACTGTACGCGCAGCAAGCCCTACTGGACGAATACGAGGCGATCCGCAAGCGCTGCTTTGCCGCGGCCGACGCCGCCGACCACCGGCCAAAGCTCACCACGCTGGAGGAGGTGGTGGCGCCACTGGCGCCCTACACGCCGAACGCGGTGAAGGCCGAGGCCGAGCGCGCCGACTATGCGGCGGCGCGCTCGGAGGTATTTGGCGGCCAAGACAGGCTGCCCGAGAAGTTGCCGCCGCGGCACCTGGCGCTGGTCATCAACTCGGCCCTGCACGACCTCATGGCCAAGTATCCGGAATCGCTGTTGTTTGGCGAGGACGTGGCGCAGAAGGGCGGCGTTTATACCGTCAGCAAGGGGCTCTACAAGGCATTCAAGGGCGCGCGCGTGTTCAACACGCTGCTGGATGAAACCACGATCCTCGGGCTGGCGCAGGGCTACGCCAACATGGGGATGCTGCCGATCCCCGAGATCCAGTACCTTGCCTACCTGCACAACGCGCTTGACCAGATTCGCGGCGAGGCGTGTTCGCTGCAGTTTTTCTCCAACAACCAGTATCGCAACCCGCTCCTGGTGCGGATTGCCTCGCTGGGGTACCAGCGTGGTTTCGGCGGGCACTTCCACAACGACAACTCGATCGCTGCGCTGCGCGACATCCCGGGCCTCGTGGTCGGCTGTCCGTCGCGTGGCGATGACGCGGCATCGATGCTGCGCACGCTGGCCGCGCTGTGCAAGGTCGATGGCCGGGTGTGCGCGTTCCTCGAACCGATCGCGCTGTACATGACCAAAGACCTCTACGCGCACGGTGATGGCGCGTGGCAATTTGCCTATCCCGCACCCGGCGCGGCGATGCCGTTGGGCGAAGGCCGCGTCTACAACGCGAAGGCCAATGACCTTGTGGTCTTCACCTTTGGCAACGGCGTGCCGATGGCGCTGCGCGCAGCACGGGCCATCGAACAGCAGCACAAGTGGAAGGTGCGTGTGGTGGATCTGCGCTGGCTGGTGCCGCTGAATGACAGGTTCATCGTGCAGCAGGCGCGGGGCGCCAAACGCGTCATCGTGCTGGACGAAGGCCGCAAGAGCGCCGGCGTTGGCGAGGGCATCATCACCGCGCTGGTCGAGGGCGGCCTTGGCGCGACCCCACTCGCGCGCGTGGTCGGCGTCGACACCTATACGCCACTCGCCGGTGCGGCCCTTTTGGTGCTGCCGGGCGAGGCCGATATCGTGGCCGCTGCCGACAGGCTGGCCTGACCCGATGCCGTGACGGCACCATGTGCGGTGTGGTCGCATCCAATTCCGGTTTACCGGCGGTCACGGACGGCGCCATCCATCCACCTGGAGACGACATGAACCTCATCGTGAAGCTGTCCGTGGTTGCCTTGCTGGGCGCGGCGTGCGCTGCGTGTTCAAACCCGAACCAGGCGCCGGCCACATCGACGCCGGCCACGCCGGCCCCGACTACACCCAGTCAGACGCCTGCCGCATCGGCCATTCCCATGCAGGCCGCGCCAGCGGCCGGGGCGTCCGCAGCGACCACCGTTGCGCCGCCTGCGACTGGGCCGGCCCTCGGCACGATCATGCAACGGCCGAGTTTCCAGCAGACATTTGCGGCGATGGACGGCGCAGCATCCCTGCCGGATTGGGCCAGGACGGGTGGTGGCACCAACACGCCATCCAGCAAGGTTCAACTTGATGGCCAGACCGTGTGGCTGGCGCATGCCTGCCAGACGTCCGCGTGCGCGGATGGCCAGCTGTACCTGCTGGTGAACCCCGTGGCGCACACGATGCAGGGGTTGTTCATCGAGTCGTCCGGCACGGCCGGTGCCTCGGTACAAAAGCTGACCTGGCTTGGCAAGCCGGATGCAGCGACCCGGGCGTACCTCAAGGGCCAGGCGGCGCACGGCTGAACCCAGTGGGCGCCGCGGCGGGCGGCGCAGCTGCGACCGGCCATGCAGACGCGTGCGGCCCACGCTGCGATAATGGCGCGCTGCTACGCGCGTGCGTGCAGCACTCCGCCCGTGGCCCGCGAGGGCAGCGCCAATGTGGATACCGTCGTGGCTGATGCAAACCCAGCCGGGTTGACCGGCCCGAGCGAGGCGGGTTCGCACGCGGCGGGCCGCGCGCGGCACACCTACTTCAGCGTGCTGGCGGGCGTCAGTTCGGCGCACATGCTGAACGACATGATGCAGTCGCTGATCGTCACGATCTATCCGCTGCTGCAGGGCCAGTTCGATCTCAATTTCATCCAGATTGGCGCGATCACGCTGACGTTCCAGCTGACGGCGTCGCTGCTGCAACCGATCGTTGGCGCGGTCACCGACAAATACCCGCTGCCCTACGCGACGCCGGTTGGCATGTGCTTCACGCTGGCGGGATTGTTGCTGCTGTCGGTGGCGCCGTCCTATCCGGTGCTGCTGCTCGCGGTGGGCCTGATCGGCTGCGGTTCCTCGGTGTTCCACCCGCAGTCCTCGCAGGCGGCGCGCGCCGCGTCCGGAGGGCGCTACGGGCTGGCCCAATCGCTGTTCCAGATTGGCGGCAACCTTGGCCAGGCGCTGGGGCCGCTCCTGGCCGCGGCGGCGGTCCTGCGCTACGGCATCGCGGGCCGCTCGCACATCGCGTGGTTCGGCCTGGCGGCGTTGGCCGCCATCGTCATCCTGCTGCAGGTCAGCCGCTGGTACAGCCATCACCTTGACCTGCGCCAGCCCAGGCGCGCAGCCGGCGAGGCCGCGCGGCGCTATCCGAAACCGGTGGTACGGCATACGGTTGCCATCCTGTTCACGTTGATGTTTTCGAAGTTCTTTTATCTCGCGAGCATTTCGAGCTACTACGAGTTCTTCCTGATCCACCGCTTCCATTTGACCGCCCACGCGTCGGCGAACCTGCTGGGGGTGTTTCTGCTTGCGGTGGCGGTCGGCACCCTGATCGGCGGCCCGCTGGGTGACCGGATCGGACGCAAGCGGGTGATCTGGTTTTCGATCCTGGGGTGCGCGCCGTTCACGCTGGTGTTGCCCTATGTTGGCCTCGGCGCCACCGTTGGCCTGTCCGTCGTGATTGGCCTGGTGCTGGCGTCGGCGTTCCCCGCGATCATCGTGTACGCGCAGGACATGCTTACCCACCGGATCGGCATGATCTCGGGATTGTTCTACGGCTTCAGTTTCGGCCTGGGTGGGCTCGGCGCGGCGGTGCTTGGAATCATCGCCGACTACTTCGGCATCGTGTTCGTGTACCAGGTGTGCGCGTTCCTGCCGCTGCTCGGGCTGCTTGCGGTATTCCTGCCCGACGTGCGCCCACCCGAGCAGACGGGGATGCAGGTGCCAACCGCCACCTGAAACCCGCTGCGGGTTTCGGTATGCTCCGCCCATTTCCCGCCGAAGGGTGGCACGGTGAAGCGACGCACGTTGCTGAAATGGATCACCGGCGCGCCGGTGTTTGGTGCCTTGCTGGCGGGCTTGCCGGAGGCGGCGTGGGCCACCACCGCTGCGATTGCAGGTACGCTGCGGCGCGTGCGTCCGGGCGAGGCTGGCTGGCCTTCAACTGCGCAATGGAATGGTTTGAACCGGCAAGTCGGCGCTCGGTTGCACAAACTTGCAGATCCCTTGGCTGCGTGTCGTGCGGACCCTTCAGGCAAGGCGTGCACGGATTTCTTCAAGGCGATCCGGAATCCGTACTACATCCTCAACCATGCCAACCTGACGCAGACCTCCGGCTGGGCGGATGCGTGGACGTCACGGCCGAGTGCCTACGCCGTCGCTGCCAAAAGCGCGGCCGACGTGGCCGCCGCGGTGAGCTTCGCCCGCGAGCACAAGTTGCGGCTGGTGGTGAAAGGCGCAGGACACAGTTACCAGGGTACTTCCGACGCGCCGGACTCGCTGCTGATCTGGACGCACCCCATGGATGAAATTGCGCTGCACGACGCGTTCGTGCCGCAGGGTTGCGCGGGAAAAATCGCTCCGCAGCCGGCGGTCAGTGTGGGCGCGGGGCAAATCTGGGGCCGTGTATATGACGCGGTGACGCCGTGGGGCGGGCGTTACGTCCAGGGCGGTGGCTGCTTGACGGTCGGCGTTGCGGGGCTGGTCGCAAGCGGCGGCTTTGGCAGTTGGTCGAAGCAGTACGGCACTGCGGCAGCAAACCTGCTGGAGGCCGAAGTCGTCACCGCCGACGGCAAGGTTCGTATCGTCAATGCTTGCAACGATCCCGACCTGTTCTGGGCGCTCAAGGGCGGCGGTGGCGGAAGTTTCGGCGTGATCACGCGACTTACCCTGCGTACGCATGCGTTGCCGGAATCGTTCGGCGCCATCGACGCGTCGGTGATGGCCAAGTCCGGCGCCGCTTATCGACGTTTGATTGAACGTTTTATCGCCCACTATCGCGAGCACCTGTTCAATCCGCATTGGGGCGAGACGGTGCATTTCGAAGGCGGCAACACGCTGCGCATCAGCATGGCGATCCAGGGGTTGGACAAGACGCAGGCGGAAGCCGCTTGGAAACCTTTCTTCGACTTCGTGCGGGCATCCCCGCACGATTACTCGTTCATGCACGCACCTGCAGTGAAGGTGTTCCCGGCGCGGGTGATGTGGAGTCCATTGGTGCTGCGCCTGTTCTCCGACGCCGTGCTTCACGATCCACGCAGCGGCGCTGCGTTCGACAACATCGTCTGGAAAGGCGATGCCGGACAGTCCGGGCAATACCTTTACAGCAGCGGTTCCGCGTGGTTGCCCCAGGGTTTGCTGCAGCCCAGCCATCAAAAAGATCTCGCTGACACACTGTTTGCCGCGAGCCAGCAATGGGGCTTCGCGTTGCACTTCAACAAGGGGCTGGCGGGTGGGCGGAAAGAACTGATCAACGCGACGCGTGATACGGCGACGAATCCACAGGTTCTGGATGCGTTCGCGTTGGTGATCACCGGCAGCGGCGAGGGGCCGGCT
Organism: Rhodanobacteraceae bacterium; assembly: GCA_004299555.1. GTDB lineage: Bacteria > Pseudomonadota > Gammaproteobacteria > Xanthomonadales > Rhodanobacteraceae > 66-474. The sequence continues at coordinate 88,201 of SCQU01000013.1, read as the reverse complement.
TTTCCAGGTATCAAGGGTCACGAACCCGATCTTGCGGCCGCACGCCACGATGCCGCGGCCAGCGCGCGGATGATGGACGTGTTGTACCAGCTTGTACCCGACGCCGGGTCCTACGTTTCCGAAAGCGATTACTCCCTCAAGGATTGGCAGCGTGCGTACTGGGGCACGAACTACACGCGGCTGCAGCAGGTCAAGCAACGGTACGACCCCGATGGCCTGTTTACCGTCCATCATGGTGTGGGCTCCGAAGCGTGGAGCCGGGACGGCTTTACCCGCGTGGCTTGAAATCGGCGGCCGCTGGAACCATGACAGGGCGGGCTGGTCGAATGAGTGCTGACCAGTTGCCGTGGCGGCCCGTGCGTGTGTCCGCTACAGTGCGCCGATGCCGGTTGCGACCCGTCGTGTCGCGTCATTTCAGTGAGAAAACCCATGGCCTTGCGTTCCAGTAATCCGATCCTGCGCGGCAGCGCATTCCGCAACCTGCCAGCCGTGACCACCGGCGAGCCGATGACGATCAATGGCACCATTGCTCGCACCGGCATCCTGATCGGGCTGGCCCTGATCACCGGTTGGTGGACGTGGAACCGTTTCATGGCGGCGGCTGCCGCTGTGAGTGGACTGCCCGCCGGCGTGGTTGCCGGCGGCAGCCTGCCGGCGGGGGCCGCAGCGGCGGCCGGCATGGCGGCGGGTGTGGCCGCGATCTCACCGTTCCTGTGGGGCGGAATCATCGTTGGCTTCGTGCTGGCACTGGCGGGCACGTTCAAGCCCAACTGGTCGCCGGTGGCGGCGCCGTTGTATGCCATCGCCGAAGGTACCGCGCTGGGCGGCATCTCGGCGATGTTCAACGTGCAATACCACGGCATCGTGCTGCAGGCGATCCTCGCCACCGTTGGCGTGCTGGTCGTGATGCTGGCGCTGTACCGCACCGGCGTCATCAAGGTGACCAACAAGTTCCGCATGGGCGTGATGGCCGCGACCGGCGGCATCCTGCTGCTGTATCTGGCGAGCTGGGTGCTGGGCATGTTCACGCACGTCGACATGGCGTTTGTCTATGGCGGCGGCGGAACTTTCGGGGTGATCTTCAGCCTCTTCGTCGTGTGCATTGCCGCCTTGAACCTGGTGCTCGATTTCGACTTGATCGACCGCGCGAGCCAGGCAAAGCTGCCGAAATACATGGAGTGGTACGGCGCGCTGGCGTTGATGGTGACGCTGGTGTGGCTGTACATCCAGATGCTGCAGCTGCTGGCGAGCTCGCGGCGTTGATGCATGCAATGAATGACTGGAGGTGGCCATGATCATCGTGACCAGCGAATACATCGCCGGCTACAAAATCACCGAGACCAAGGGCCAGGTATTTGGCCTGGTGGTGCGCAGCCGCGGCATTGGCGGCAACATCATGGCGGGCCTGCGTTCGATCGTCGGCGGCGAGATCAACGAATACACCCAGATGCTTGAAGAAGCCCGCCGCCACGCGACCGATCGCATGGTCGAGAATGCGCAGGCGATGGGCGCCAATGCGGTGGTGATGATGCGCTTTGATTCCTCCGAGATCGGCCAGACGATGAGCGAGATCGTGGCATACGGCACCGCGGTCGTGGTCGCCAAGGAGTAGCCGGGGCGTGCTGGGCATCGCGGCCTATGTCATCGGCGGCCTGCTGCTGTTGAGCGCGGCCGGAGCCTGGTGGCTGGGCGGGGCGGCGACGCTGTTCGTGCCGCAGCTCGCCATTGGGGGTGTGCTCCTCATCGTGGCTCTGGCGATCGAGCGCTGGCGCTACAAGCCGATCCGGCAGGCGCGCCCGGAGCCCGGCTGGGTGGATATCGGGGAGCGTTTTGTGGATCCGGAAACCGGTCAGCTGACCGCCGTGTATTTCGATGCGGCCACGGGTGGGCGCCACTATCTGGCGGCGCCCGGTTCCGGTATCCGGCACTGACGGGCGGTCGCCGGCCGGTTCAGCGCGGCGCACGTGCGGCCATGGGTGGCATCGCCGGGATATCGGCGGGTGGCATCGAGTGGATCAGCACCGCGGTCGCGCCAATCACGGCGACTCCGAGCAGGCTTTCCAGCAGCACGGCGTGCGCGCAGGCACGCAACGCGTCGCCGGGGTTGCGCGTGCGCGGCGGGTGCAGGCACGCGGGCAGCCAGCGCGCGATGATTGAGCGCGGTGGCGGGCGCTCCGCGCACGCCAGCAACCGCGGCAGCTTGATGTAGCGGTTGTGGGCGCCCAGCACAATCATCGCGAGCACGATGGCAAGTTTGACATCCAGCGCGGCACCGTAACGGCTCGTCCACAGGGATGCGATGCCGCCAAGCTGCGTGTGGACGTTGTAGATGCCGGCCGCCAGCAGCACCGCCAGCGCCGTCCCCGACAGGGTGGACAGATGCTGGAACACCGTCGCGCTGGTCTTGACCGCAGCGTTGCCGGCGGCCATCAGGCGCGGGAATACCACCAACGACATCGCGAACAGGCTGCCGAGCCACGCGCCCGCCGCCAGGATGTGCAGCCAGTCGATCCACACCGCCGGCGTGAAGTCCCCGTGATCGGCGGGGTGCCCGGTTTCACTGCGGGTGAACGCGATCGCGGCGACGGCAAGCAACATGATCCAGGCCGCCAGCACATGGTCGCGCGGCCTTCTTGCCAGCCACGCCCACACGATCCACGCGACGGTGAGCGCGGGTATCCGCCACAGCCAAACGTGTCCGAAGTGGGTGACCCTGAGGGCGACGGGAATGTCCGCGGCCAGGCGCGTCCAGGCGCCACCGTTCAATTCCAGCGTCCGCGACAAGAGGATCCCGAAGCTCGCAAACGTCAGCAATGCCAGCGTGATGCCCGTCGCGCGGCGCAGCCGCCGCAGCAGGGCGGTGTCCGCGGTTTTGCGCGGCAGCACCGCGATGCGGCAACTCAGCATGCCGACCATCGCGAGCAAACCCACGATGTCGAGTGCGCTCAGGGCAAGGGACAGGGGCGTAACGGCGGGCCTACTTCAGTGTGAAGGCGAAGTGGCCTTCGGTGTGGTGGCCATCGTGGGCGATGACGCTCCAGTACACCAGGTATTTGCCGGGAGCCAGGTGCGCGGGCAACGCGGTTTCGAGCAGGGCATGGTTCTTGTTGCCGACCTGGCCCTTGCCGGTACCGACCGGTTGGCCGGCGGCATTCTTCACGATCAAGGTCGAGAATACCGGTTCAAGTTCGCCGTCGAACCATACCTTCACCGCGGCGGGCGGCTGCGTGAGGGTGGCGCCGACTTCCGGTGATGAATGGGTGGGAAAGGCGTGGGCAGACGCCAGGGGCGCCGCAGCGCACAAGAGGAGAAAGCCGAGGGCACGAAGGAATGTACGCATGCTGCACTTCCGGGTCAGTGGAACAGGGGCGCGCCAAAGCCATGTGGCGCAAGGTCATCGAGATAAAAGTCAAAGCCAAACATCACGCCGACCGAGTTGCCGGTACGGTGATTCACCGGCACCTGCAGCTCGACGCCCCACTGGAAGTCGTGACCCAGCCAGATGACGCCGGGCGCGACGTAACCGGTCGTCTGGCCGTGGCAGCCGCGATCCAGGCAGGTCTGCATGGGCAGCTCGATGATCGGGATCATGTTGTTGAACGGCGCCTTGATGCCGACGTCCTTCACGAAGTCCTGCAGGTACGGGATACTGTATTGCAGTGACAATCCCCAGTTGGCCATGCGCGGCTCGGCGTGGCTGTTTGGCAGGTCAATCGCAAGCGAGCCGGTAATCGCCAATGGCCGCAACCAGCTGGCGCCGGCGCGGCCGAAGCCCTGGCCGAAGTCGAATTCCGGTGCCCATACCGAAAAGCCGTCGCGCACGTTGCGACTGCCCGTGTGCGCAAAGCTGCGGTTGATGGAAAACGAGCCGATGGATTCGGTGCCGGCATTGCGGTACACCTGCCACACCGCGCCGAGTTCGAGGTTGCCCCAGCCGTGGATGGCTGGCGCGCCGCCGCTGGTCACGCCGGTGTAGCTGGTGCCGGCGGTGAGGGAAAAATTCGGGGTAATGGGCTTGGTGACCGACAGGTCCAGGTCATTCTGGTTGCTGCCCTCGTCGCGTGCGTGGGTGAAGACCAGCGGCAGCTCCGCGCCGATGCCCGGGTCGTCGAAGGTCAGGGTCGAAGGGAACAAGCGTTCACCGGCGACGGCGTGGGCGTGGGCCGGTACCGCGCCGCACGCGAAGAGGGCGGCCGCCAGCAGCGGGTACCAGAGGTTGGGCAAGGTTTGCACCTGCCCAACGTAGCAGCCTGGACGCGGGCTCAGGCGCGCCTGCGACGATGTGCCGCAGGCCGCGCTATGGCGGCGGTGCGGCGGCTGGTGCACCGACGATGCGTGGTTCGGGCTCGAGCAAGACGCCAAAGCGCGCCTGCACGCCTGCGCGGACGTGTTGCGCGAACGCCCACAGTTGCGCGCCGGTCGCGGTGCCGTGATTGACCAGTACCAGCGCATGCCGGTTGGAGATGCCGGCGTCACCGTCGCGCGTTCCCTTGCAACCGGCCGCTTCGATCAGCCACGCGGCCGAGAGTTTGGTAAGGCCATGCGCGGCCGGCCAGCAGGGCAGCTGCGGGTGTTGGGCGCGCAGGGCGCCGGCTTGTGCAGCCGCTACCAGCGGATTCTTGAAGAAGCTGCCGGCGTTGCCGATGACGTCTGGGTCGGGCAGCTTGCGGGTACGCAGGTTCACCACCGCGTCCGCGATGTGGAACGGCGCGGCATGTTCGCAGCCCATGCGGCGCAGTTCATCACGCAGGCCCGCGTATTCGATGCGCGGCTGCCACGCGCGCGGCAGCCGCAGCGTCACGGCGGTGATCAACCAGCGATCCGGGTGGCGCTTGAAAACCGAATCACGGTAGGCGAATTCGCACGCGCCGTGGGTGAAGCTGGCAAACCGGCGCTCGTGCAGGTCAAACGCGTCGACGGTTTCAATGAACTCGCCGGCTTCGACGCCGTAGGCGCCAATGTTTTGCATCGGTGCGGCGCCGACGCTGCCGGGGATCATGATGAGGTTTTCGAGCCCCGCGTAGCCCTGCGCGAGCGACCAGCGCACCAGATCGTCCCAGTGCTCGCCGGCTTCGACGCGAAGGCGGACCGCGGCGGGATCATCGTCGCTCACCTCGACGCCCCGCGTCTTCAAGGTGATGATGGCGCCGTCGAAGTCGCGCGTGAACAGCACGTTCGAGCCTTCGCCGAGCAACAGCGCGCGGTGGTCGCGCAGCGCGGGGTGTTCGAGCACCGTGGGGAGCGCCGCGGCGTCGTTGATGTCCGCGAGCCACGCGGCGTGCGCGTCCACCCGGAGGGTGTTGCGGTGACGCAGCGGCGCGTTCCGGGCGAGGGTGAATCCCTGCGCTGCGGTGGCTTCAGTGGTCATGGATTGTCGGCCTGTTGCCGGCGGATTTCCTCGACGCACTCGGTGAGCAACCACGGGCCGCGATAGATCAGGCCGGAATAAATCTGCACCAGGGTGGCACCGGCCGAAAGTTTATCGGCGGCGTCGCTTCCGGTCAGGATGCCGCCGACGCCGATCAACGGCATCCGGCCCTGCAGGCGCGTGGCCATGCCGCGCAGCACTTCGGTCGCCGCCTCGAGCAGCGGCCGGCCAGACAGGCCGCCCGTCTCGTTCGCGTAGATGGAACCGGCAACACCGGTACGGTCGATCGTGGTATTGGTGCAGACAAGGCCGTCGAGATTCGACTGCAGCAACGCGGTGGCGATCGCATCCATTTGCGCATCGTCGAGATCCGGTGCGATCTTCAGCAGGATCGGCTTGTGCGCGCCGTGTCGGGTCGCCAGTTGTTCGCGCGCGTCCGCCAGCGCATCGATGAGACGCCGGAGCGAATCGCCCTGCTGCAGGTCGCGCAGTCCGGGCGTGTTGGGCGAGGATACGTTGACCGTGATGTACCTTGCCAGCGGATACACGCGCTGCAGGCAGGCCAGATAATCGTCCACCGCGTGCGCGTTCGGCGTGTCCTTGTTCTTGCCGATGTTGATACCGAGCACACCACGCCAGTGCGCGCGTTCGACGTTGCGTGCCAGCGCGTCAACCCCAAGGTTGTTGAAGCCCATCCGGTTGATGATCGCCTCGTGCTCGGGCAGGCGGAACAGCCGCGGCCTCGGGTTGCCCGGCTGCGGGCGCGGAGTGACCGTGCCCACCTCGATGAACCCGAAGCCCAGGGCCGCGAGGGCGTCGATGTATTGGCCGTTCTTGTCGAGGCCGGCCGCGAGGCCGACGGGGTTGGGAAAGTCGATGCCGAACGCGTGTACCGGCAGCCCAGCGGGCGGCGGTTGTGCGACGAAACGCATCAGGTGGCTGCGCTCGGCAACGCCGAGGCCATACAGCGTCACCCGGTGCGAGGTTTCCGCTTCCAGCGCAAACAGCAGGGGCCGCAGGAGCGCGTACATCGGTCAGTGGAATCCGGCAAAGGCAATGGCGCCGATGGCCAGCAGGATCAGGAAGCCCAGGGCGATGATTGCGCAGATGATCTGGATCCAGCCGAGGATCAGCCCGGCCAGGGCCAGCCCGTCGCCTTCCACCGTGCCAGGTGGTGCGCGGCGAATTTCCGAGCGCGCCGAGTGCCCGCAGATCACCGCCACCAGGGCGCCGATGCCGGGCAGGAAGACGTAGGCGAGGATGCCGAAGATCAGGCTGACGATCGCAAGTGAACTGGTGCGTGGGTATGCCGTGTTCATGGCCAGGGTGTCCGCAGGGAGCGCGCGTATGGTCGCACGCGCGAGCACCGCGTGCGCGCATTCAAAAGCGCAGTGACTGGCCGCCGTCCACCGCCATGACCTGGCCCGTGATCCAGCCGGCCAGTGGCGATGCCAGGAACAGGGCCAGCTGCGCGACCTCGTCTGGTGTACCGAAGCGGCCAAACGGAATCGTCGCCAGTACCTTGGCGTACTGTTCCGGCTTGTCGCGCTTGACCCGGTCCCACAGGCCGTCCTTGAATTCAATCGAACCCGGTGCGATCGCGTTCACGCGGATGCGGTCGGCGGACAGTGCCAGCGCCTGCGTGCGTGTGTAATGGTTGAGCGCGGCCTTCATGGCCGCGTACGGCGGGCCCATGGTGCGCGGCCGGAACGAGCCGATGGAACTGGTGTGCAGGATCGATGCGTGGGCAGAATGCTTGAGGTGCGGCAGCGCGAAACGCGACGCGCGCACGGCGGCCATCAGATCCACGTTGAAATCGGTCAGCCAGGATTCGTCGTCATCGCGGAAACCATAACCGGTTGCGTTGTTGATCAGCACGTCGAGGCCGGGCAGCGCCTCGACGGCGACCGCGATCCAGCGTTCGATGTCATCGGGCTGGGCGAGGTCGCACCGCTGGGTGTGCAATCGGTCGGCGTTGCCGGAGGCGTCGCCGCGCAACGCATCCAGGCCGTCTTCCCCGCGCGCGCATACCGACACGGTCGCGCCCGCGGCGAGAAACCCCAACGCCATGGCACGGCCGATGCCGCGGCTGCCACCGGCGATTGCAACGCGGTAACCCGTAAAGTCGAAGGCGGCGGTCATTGGTCCATTTCCGTGGGACGATGAATGGAACGCAAAGCGTTACGAGCGAAGCCGGATTGGGCGACACCGGAGCGCAGCAAGCGGAGCGTACACGTTAGTACGTGAGCATTGCGGGCACAGCTGGCGCCCAAGCCGGCAAGCGCAGTAGCTTTGCGGCCATTCAAACCTCGAACTTGATGCCCTGCGCCAAGGGCAGGGAATCGGACCAGTTGATGGTATTGGTCTGGCGGCGCATGTAGATCTTCCACGCGTCAGAGCCCGATTCGCGCCCGCCGCCGGTCTCCTTTTCGCCGCCAAATGCGCCACCGATTTCGGCGCCCGAGGTACCGATGTTGACGTTGGCAATGCCGCAGTCGCTGCCGGTCGCGGCCAGGTAACGCTCGGCGGATTTCAGGCTCTGGGTGAAAATGGACGACGACAGGCCCTGCGGCACGTCGTTTTGCATGTGGATCGCGTCGTCCAGCGACTTGAACGGCATCACATACAGGATTGGTGCGAAGGTTTCGGTCTGCACCAGCTCATCGGAATTTTGCACACCCGTAACGATGGTCGGCTCGACGTAGTTGCCCTTGCGCTCGAGCACCGAGCCGCCGCTGACGATGCGCGCGCCGCTGGATTTGGCCGTCTTGACCGCGTGCGCGAACTGCTCCACCGCCTGTTTGCTGTTGAGCGGGCCCATCAGGGTATTGGGGTCGGTCGGATCGCCGGTCTTCTTTTCGACCTGCTGGTACGCGTGGCGCAGCTTGCCGAGCACGTCGTCGATGATCGACTCATGCACGAACAGGCGGCGGGTCGTGGTGCAGCGTTGGCCTGCGGTACCGACCGCACCGAAGACGATCGCGGGTATCGCCAGGCTGAGGTCCGCGGAGCGGTCGACGATGATGGCGTTGTTGCCGCCCATTTCCAGCAATACGCGGCCCATGCGTGCAGCCACGCGTTCGCCGACGCGGCGGCCAACCTTGGTCGAACCGGTGAAGCTGATGAGGGCGATGCGCTTGTCGTCGACGAACTTCTGCGCCAACTCGGCGCCGGCGTCGTTGAAGAGATAGAAGATTTCCGGAAAGCCGCCCGACTTCAGGGCCGCATTGCAGATGTTCAGCGCGGCGATGGCCGAAAGCGGCGTCTTCGGCGATGGCTTCCAGATGCACACGTTGCCGCAGACGGCGGCGATGAACGCATTCCAGCTCCAGACCGCGACGGGGAAGTTGAATGCGCTGATGATGCCGACCAGGCCCAGTGGATGCCACTGTTCGTACATGCGGTGACCGGGGCGCTCGGAGTGCATCGCCAGGCCGTACAACATGCGCGATTGACCCACGGCAAGGTCGGCGATGTCGATCATTTCCTGCACTTCGCCGTCGCCTTCGGGCTTGATCTTGCCCATTTCCAGTGCCACCAGTGAACCCAGCGCGTCCTTGTGTTCGCGCAGGGCGTTGGCGCACAGGCGGATCGCCTCGCCGCGCTTGGGCGCCGGCGTGGTGCGCCATTCGGCGTAGACCTTCTGCGCGTTGGCGACGAGGATTTCATAGTCGGCCGCGCTGGTTGCGTAGACCTTGGCCAGCGGTTCGTTGGTGGCCGGGTTCAGCGGTTCGAGCACACCGGCGCTGATGGTTTTGGACCATTCGCCGTTGCCAAGGAAGGTGCCCGAATTGGTGTCGGCGAGGCCGAGCGCGGAAAGAATCTGGTTGGACATGGTTGCTCCTGAAACCGCGCAGCGCGGGTGTTGTCGAGTCAGCCGAGTATTGTAGCAGCGCACCCCCATCGCCGGGCCCGCGCCAACGCAGGCGCGCGGGACGCGTCCGGTGATTTCAATGACTGCACGGAGCCGTGCACAGGCGCAGGGATAGCCGCCATCAGGGTACTACCGCGAAGTCCGCCGGCCCTGCGGCCCGCGACACCACCCTGGTCAGTGCCAAGGGCACAAGCCAGAGCGGCCAGACCAGTTACACCAGGGGTCAGGGCGTGACGCATGCCGGGACCTGCACGACTGCCAATGGCAGCGTGGTTCCCGGTGGCCATTGATGGCGATCAGGGGGTAGTGCAGGTACGCTGACGCGCTGGTGCGGTGCCCATGCGGGCTGCATCCGCGGCTTGCGTCGGCGCGTCCGTGTGTACCACCTGTTCGGCAGACCACCATGAAACGAACGCTCAAAACATCGCTGGGTGCCATCGCGCTGTTGGCGCTGGCGTGGTGTCCGCTGCCGGCTTCCGCGCAACCCGGCGCGGTGCGCGGACCGTTCATGCAACGGCACGGGCAAGCGCAGATGGGCCGGGCCGTCGATCCGGCGGCGCTGCCGGCGGGCATCCGGATCATGCACGACGTCGCCTACGGCAGCGACCCGCTGCAGAAGCTCGATGTGTACGCGCCCCCGCAGGCAACTGGCGCGCCGGTGATCTTCATGGTGCACGGCGGCGGCTGGCGGCGTGGCGACAAGACCGCGCGTGGGGTGGTCCAGAACAAGGTCATCCACTGGGTGCCGCGCGGGATCATCGTGATTTCGGTGAACTACCCGCTGCTGCCGCAGGCGACGCCGTTGGCGCAGGCACGCAGCGTGGGCAAGGCGCTCGCGTTCGCGCAACGCCACGCGACCGAATGGGGCGGTGACCGGGAAAAGTTCGTGTTGATGGGGCATTCGGCTGGCGCGCATCTGGTGGCGTTGATCAGCGCCGAGCCGTCCCTGGCAACCGCCCAGGGCGCGCTGCCGTGGCTCGGGACCGTGGCGCTGGACAGCGCCGCCTACGACGTCGCGCAGATCATGCAGACGCGGCATTTTCAGCTGTACGACGAAGCCTTTGGCAGCGATCCGGCGGTTTGGGCCGCGGTGTCGCCGGCCGTACAACTGCATGCGTCCATCGCGCCGTTCCTCGCGGTGTGTTCATCGCGGCGCGCCGATTCCTGCACGCAGGCCCGGCGCTTTGCGGACAAGGCACGCACGTTCGGCGCACGGGTCGAAGTGCTGCCCGAAGACATGCGGCACGGCGTGATCAACGCGGCGCTGGGGGAACCGTCAGCGTATACCAACGCGGTCGACACCTTCCTTGCCAGCCTCGATCCGTCGTTGGCCGCGCGCTTGCGCTGAAACTGGTGACCCCGGCGCGATTCGAACGCGCGACCTTCCCCTTAGGAGGGGGACGCTCTATCCAGCTGAGCTACGGGGCCATGGCGATGGGGGATTATCGCAGGAACCATTGCCGAACACGCCGACAACAGCTTGATGACGATCTGCGCGTCGCGCACGCAGGGGGACGCGCTGCTGCGCGGCCTGCGATGCTGCATTCCAGTGCGGTTATTCGCGCCGCAGGTCGTCCGGATGTGCGGTGTGGAAGTGCCGCTTGAACGGCACATCGCCTGCGGGTGGCTCCTCCAGTTCACGCGCGTAGCGGTGGCCCGCGTAGACCGCGTGCGCGATGATCCCGGGCGCCTCGGCGTCACCGATGCAGCGCACGGATTGGAGCCTGGCGGCAGCCCAGTCCGGTTCGCGCTGCCGCAGCGCCTGGTACAGGGCATCGTCGGGCAGGCGCGCGGTGATGGCGACGATGGCATCGCAGGCGAGCGCGCGGCGCGCACCGGTCCATACATCCTCGATTGTCAGTTCGCCGTCCGCGTAGCCGGCGATGTTTTGCGACACTTCAACCGCGACGCCGAGTTCGGCGAGGCGGTGCCGGATGTGCCGGTAGCCAAGGGTGTACTGGCTGAAGGGAGCCACGAGGTCGTCCGGGGTGAGAAAGGTGACTTCGCAGCCGTGCCCGCGCAGCAACTCGGCCGCGACGCTGCCGTAGTAGAACCCGTCATCGTCGAATACGGTCACGCGACCCTCCGGCAGGTGTCCGTCCAGCAGGTCGTCGCAGGTGAAGATGCGTGCGTTGCCCGCGAATCCCGCAAGGGACTCGTTGCTGCGGCCAAAGCCGTCGCGGCACCAGTGGCAGCCGGTCGCCACCACCACGTGGTCGGCGCCGACATCGAGCACGTCCTGGGCCGTGAGCTCCGAATCGCGGTACACCTCGACGTTGGCGAGCTTGTCGATCTGGCCCACCCGCCAGTCGCGTACCCTGGCCCATTCGGCCAGCCCCGGCAGGCGTGCCTCGCGCGTCACCCGGCCGCCGAGTTCCTTGCGCGCCTCGGCCAGCGTGACCGCGTAGCCGCGCTGGCCGAGCGCGCGTGCGGCTTCGAGCCCGGCCGGGCCGGCACCGACCACCAGCACCTTGGCCGGCGAGCGTGCCGGTGCGATTTTTTCCGGATGCCAGTCCTTGCGCCACTCTTCGCCCATCGTCGGGTTCTGGGTGCAGCGGATGGGCGAGATCGTGTTGTCGCCCGATACGCAGATGTTGCAGCCGATGCACTCGCGAATGTCGTCATTGCGGCCCGCCTCGATCTTCTTCGGCAGGAAGGGGTCGGCGATCGACGGACGCGCGCAGCCGATCAGATCCAATACCCCGCGCCGGATCTGCGACACCATCGTGTCGGGCGAGGTGAAGCGGCCGACCCCCACGACGGGCTTGGTGGTGAGGCTTTTCACGAACGCGACGAACGGCTCCTGTGCGCCTTCCTGCGCGAAGCGCGAGGGAACCGAGTCGTTGTACCAGGCGGCAACGTTCACATCCCAGAGGTCCGGAAGCTCGGCCAGCATGCCGACGATGTCCTTGGCTTCGGCGAGCTCGACGCCGGCAGGGCCGAGGAACTCTTCGGTCGCAAAGCGCAGCGCGACCGCGCAACGGTCGCCCACCGCGTCCCGCGTGTCTTCCAGCACTTCGCGCAGCAGCCGCACGCGGTTTTCAAGCGAGCCGCCGTACTCGTCGGTGCGTTGGTTGCGGCGCCGCTCGAGGAAATGCATCAGGATCGAGATGTCGTGCGCCGCGTAGACCTCGACAATGTCCATGCCGGCGCGCTTGGCGCGCAGCGCCGCCGCGCGGTGCCAGCGCCGGTATTCGCGGATGTCGGCCTTGGTCATCGCGCGCGCCTGCGAGGGATACCCGTACTTGCTCGGCTGGGCCGAAGGCGCCAGCTGCACTTCGCGCGAATACAGGTTGGACGCGACCGCCCCGTTGTGGGTCAACTCGATGGCGGCCAGCGCGCCGTGCGCGTGGACCTTGTCGCACATCAGCGCGAGTGCGGGGATGTCGCCGTCATCCCACAGCCGCGCTTCCACATACGGCGTCGAATCGCTGCTCGGGTGGATTTCGCATTCTTCGGTGGTGACCACGGCCCAGCCGCCTTCGGCCTTCACTTCGCGCATCGCCGCGTGGGCGAGCGGCATCGCATGGCCCATCCCGTTGCAGTGCGCAACCTGGAAGAAACGGTTCTTGGCAGTCACCGGGCCGATCCGGACCGGGGTGAACAGGATGTCGTAACGCAGGTCTCTCATGCCTTGTTCTCCATGGTACGCGCGCGCAGGCGGCCGTTGCGCCAGCGCGTGTAGAGGTAGACGGGTACGCCCGCGACGATGAGCGCAAGCGCGTACAGCGAGGCATCGCGCCCGAGCCCGACGAATGCGAACACCATGCACAGCGAGCACACCGCCGATACCGCGAGCGTACGCCATGCGCGGCAACCGTCGGTCTTCCGGAACCACAGCACACCGAGCGCGATGGCGCAGCACAGATAGAACGGGAGCACCGCGGCCGTCACCAGCTCCACGAGGAAAGTGAAGGCCGACACCAGCGACTGGCTGTAGCTCATCGCCACCGTGATCGATGAAAATACGCCGGTCGCGATGAGGCCGTGCGCGGGTGCGCCAAAGCGGTTGTTGCGCGCGAGGCCGGGTGGAAGGGTGCCGCCTTGCGCCATCGTGCGGGTCAACTGGCCAGCCAGCAGTACCCAGCCGTTGAGCGCGCCAAGGCCGCTGATGACCACGAAGAGCGCCAGCCAGTGGCCGGCCCCGGGCGTGGCGAAACGGTCCACCAGCAGCGCGAAGGGCGCGTTGGCCACGGCCAGCTCACGCTGCGGGATCAACAGCATCGGGATCGTACACACCAGCACGTAAATGGCGACCGTCAACACCGCCCCGGTCATGGTGGCGCGCGGGATCGTCCGCGCGGGATTGCGCACATGGGCCGCGGGCATACTGGCCGACTCGATCCCCATCATCGCGAACAGGGCGAGGGTTGTCGTCGCGGCGATGGCACCCGTGGAAATCGGTGTGGTCGGCAGGTGTGCGGCGTAGACCGTGGGCGAGGTCGCGAGCAGCCAGGTGCCCAGGACAATGATCGCGGCCATCGGCAGCAGTTTCAGGATCGTGGTCGCAATCTGCACGCCACCGCCGGCGCGCACCCCGAACAGGTTGACCGCGACGGCCGCCCACAGCAGCGTCAGTGCGAACACCATGGGCGGGATTGCGTGGGCCGGTCCGAGCGTGGCTTCGATGTAGCCGACCACCCCGGTCACGAGCGCGGTGTTGGTCAGCCACACCGATACCCAGTACGCCCACAACGCGAGATAGGCGGGTACCTTGCCGAGGGTCGTGCGGATGTAGTCGAACGGGCCGTCGGCATCGGGAAGCGAGCGCGCGAGTTGCGCGAAGACGAGGGCCAGCAACAGGCTGCCGACCAGCACGATCACCCAGCCGATCAGCCCGTTGAAGCCATAGGGCGCAAGGGAAGAGGGGAGGACGAAGATGCCCATCCCGATGACATTGCCGACCACCAGCGCGGTGCAGGTCCAGAAGCCGATCTGCTGCCGGCCGCGCGTGTCCGCCGCGGGCAGCGACGGCGGCGCCCCGCCGTCCAGCGCGGATGGGGTCATTGAGGCGTGTTGGCGGCTTGTGCGTACGCCGCACGCATCAGGTTCTGGAAGTGCCAGACGCCGCTTTCACGCTTGGGATTCAGCCGCCCCGGCGAGTAATACCCCGATGCGAGCCCCTTTTGTACCGCCTCGCAGATCGCCGCGTCTTCGCCCTGCACCGAGTTGGCGAACGACTGGTCGCCACTGATCCGGGCCTGCGTGTGCTCGTCCTGCGCATAGTAGTAGTCGAACACCACCCGGCAGCGGTTGGGCCCGAGCGGCACGATCACGTTGGTCTGTAGCCGTCCCGGGGTGATGTTGAGCATGACGTTGGGGTAGATGAAGTAATAGAACGCTTCCCCGGCGCCATAGCCGACGCCGCTGTCCTTGAGCGGCGAGAGTTGCAGGGAATACCACTCGAAGAGTTCGGTGCGGTAGGCGCGGTAGTCGAGCGCCTTGGAGAGCCCGGGGTGGACGTGCGGCAGGTGGTAGCCTTCGACGTAGTTCTCGACGTAGATTTTCCAGTTGCAGTCCATCTCGTAGTCGATGTGACGGAAGAACCGCATCGCCGACAGGTCGATGGGCGCGATGCGCTCGGCGATGCCGCCGTACACCGCATCGAAGGACGGTACGTCTCCATCCAGCGCCACGAACACGAGCCCCTGCCATTCCTGCACCTTCAAGGGCGGCAGGTGGATTTGCGCGGGGTCGAAATCCTTGGCGTCCTGCATTTCGGTCGCGACGCGCAACTGGCCTTCGAGGGTGTAGGTCCAGCCGTGGTACTTGCACTGCAGCGAGCGCAGGCCCTTGCCGTTGCACAGTGCGAGCGGCCCCGCGCGGTGGCGGCAGACGTTGGGGAACGCCCGCAGAACCTGGTCCTGACCGCGTACCACGAGCACCGGCACCCCGCCGATCTGCCCGATGACAAGATCACCGGGTTGAGACAGTTGATCCGCGTGACCCACCAGTTGCCAACTGCGTGCGAACACCGCGCGATGTTCCAGCGCGAGCGTGGCCTCGCCCGAGTAGTAGACGGGCGACAGCGCGCGGGCGTGCTCGAGATCGGTGATGCGGGATCCATCGGACATGGCAGTTCACTCCTCGCGGTGAAATTCGGGGTGGCCGGCGCCGGTTGCAACGTGTGCGGCCCAGCGGATCGAGTATAGGCGTCACCCGACCGGATGGGTGCCGATTTGCAGATGACTGTTTCCTTCTCGCTCCGCGGGAGCTGCCGTCGATGGCCAAGGGCTCCGTGGTGGCGCGAAGCGCCGGATGCGGGTTCGCGCACGCGCGCGGCCGCACTCCATGATTTGTCGCGGGTACTTCGCGTCTGCGTACCCTCGCCCGCCCTTGCGCGGCACCACTCGGGGAGGGAGAGGGGCTTGGCTTGGCCGAGCGTTGGCGCCAATCAGGTCGGCCGACCGCGGTGTCGGGTGGCGCGCGTGGGCGCTGTCGCTTTGTGGGCAAGAGTGTGCGACGCGGCCATCTTGCGTAGCTGTGCCAAGGTGTACACTCGGCCCGAACCTGGGGAGGTATTGGCCGCGCGCCATGTGGAGCCACCACGCCGAGTCGTTGCGATTCACCGCGTCAGCGGAACCCGCGGACGGCGAGGGCGAACGGCCACGGTTTTCCGGCGGCGCTTCGCTGGAACAGGCACTCGAACGCGCGGCGGGGTTCCTTCCATCGGACCCGGCGTCGGCGGCGGTGCAACTGGACGAAGTGTTGCGCGCGATTCCGGACTACCCGCCGGCGCTGAGGCTGCTGGCGACGGCGCGCTCGCTGCAAGGCGATCTGGCGGATGCGGTCGGCATCCTCGAAGGTCTCGTGCGGGCATTCCCCAGGGACGCCGGGCTGCGCGTCGAACTGGGATTGGTGCTGCGCCGTACGGGGCAGGGTGAACCCGCCGCCCACGCGTTGCAACGTGCGGTGGCGCTGGATCCGGACTGGCCGCAGGCGTGGCGGATGCTGGGTGACGCCTTGCTGGACGGCGGTGAATCGGCCGCGGCACAAGATGCTTACCTGCAGCATGTCCAGCACTCGGGCCGGGACCAGGATCTGCTGGCCGCCGGCAGTGCGATGCTCGCCAATGACATCCCCAGGGCGGAGGCGCTGCTGCGCGCGCGCCTGCGGCAGGCGCCGACCGACGTGGCGGCGATGCGCATGCTGGCCGAGGTGGCAGCCCGGCTTGAGCGCAACGAGGATGCGTTGCATCTCCTTGAACGCTGCCTCGAACTTGCGCCCGGTTTCACCGAGGCGCGCTGGAACTACGCGCTGGTCCTGCACCGCGGCAACCGCCCCGCGGCCGCGCTGGCGGAGATCGAGCGCGTGCTGGCCGCAGAGCCGGCCCACGACGGTTGCCTGAACCTCAAGGCTGCGGTGCTGTGCCGCACCGGCGATTACGGCGATGCGCTGCGGCTCTATCGCGGCCTGGTGCAGGCCCACCCGGACGCGGTGAAGCTGTGGCTGAGTTATGGACACGCCCTGAAAACGGCCGGCCAGGTTGCCGAAGCGGTGGCGGCGTACCGGCGCTGCATCGCGTTGCAGGCGTCATTTGGCGAGGCGTGGTGGAGCCTCGCCAACCTCAAGACCTTTCGTTTCGAGACGGCGGACGTTGCCGCGATGCGCGGGCAGCTGGCGCGCGGTGACCTGCGCGAGGAAGACCGGCTGCACCTTGAATTCGCACTGGGCAAGGCACTGGAGGATGCCGGCGAATATGCCGGGTCGTTCGACCACTATGCGCGCGGCAACGCGATCCGCGGGGCCGAGCTTCACTACGACGCCGAAGTCACCAGCAAGCGCGTCCGATATATCCGCCAGCACTACACGCGGGCGTTTTTTGCGGCGCGGGCCGGGATGGGATGCCCCGCGCCCGATCCGATCTTTGTGCTCGGCCTGCCGCGCGCGGGTTCGACCCTGGTCGAGCAGATCCTTGCCAGCCACAGCCAGGTCGAAGGCACGATGGAACTGCCCGAGATCACCTCGCTTACCGGCTGGCTGCGCCGCGAGGCCGGCCCGGATCAGGCCATGCCCTACCACCATGCCCTCGCTGCGCTCGCTGCCGACGGGTTGCGCGCGCTCGGCGCGCGTTACCTTGCCGATACGCGCATCCAGCGGAAGACCGCGGCACCGTTCTTCATCGACAAGATGCCGAACAATTTCATGCACGTCGGCCTGATCCACCTGATCCTGCCGCGCGCAAAGATCATCGACGTGCGGCGCGATCCGATGGCGTGCGGCTTTTCGGTCTTCAAGCAGCACTTTGCGCGCGGGCAGGCGTTCAGCTACAGCCTCGCGGATATTGGTCGTTACTACCGGGATTACGTCAGCCTGATGGAGCATTTCGACGCCGTACTGCCGGGGCGGGTCTGCCACGTCTGCTACGAGCGCCTGGTTGCGGATACCGCAACGGAAGTGCGCCGGATGCTTGCCTATTGCGGGCTGCCCTTCGAAGCCGGTTGCCTCCGGTTCTTCGAAAACAGCCGGCCGGTGCGGACTGCCAGTTCCGAACAGGTACGCCAGCCCATCTATCACGGCGCGATCGATCACTGGCGGCACTATGCTCCATGGCTGGGTGAACTGGAAGCGGCGCTGGGGCCGGTACGAGCGGGGTATCGGCAGGCGTCCGGTCGCGCGGGGAACGCGGGTTCAACCACTTGACAAAGGGGTCATTGAAATGAGCAACAGCAGACGAGGTGTGGGGTTCCGGTCGGTACGCTGGGCCAGGCTACCCCTGGCAGCGGCGATTGGTCTTGCGATCGCGACGCCGGCGATGGCGCAAAACACTGAACCCAGCGCCAGAACCGCGCCCGGCCAGGCCAAGCCTGCGTCCACCGCGGCACCCGCGGCCAAACCGCCCGCCAGCAAGGTGAAGACGCTGGAAGCGATCGTCGTTACCGCGCAAAAACGCCCTGAAAACCTGCAGAAGGTGCCGATCAGCATGAACGTGCTGGGCATGGACACGCTGCAGGCCCTGCATATCCAGGATTTCAAGGATTACGTCGCCTATCTGCCTGGCGTCACTTTCCAGTCGGGCGGCGGCGGGGTGCAGGCCGGCCCGGGATTTGCGGCAATCTACATACGCGGCGTGACCGATGGCAGCAACCGCAACCACTCCGGGTCGCAACCCACGGTGGGCGTGTACCTCGACAACCAACCGGTCACGACGATCCAGGGCCCGGTTGACATCCACATGTATGACATCGCCCGGGTCGAGGTGTTGAAGGGCCCGCAGGGAACCCTGTACGGCTCCAGTGCCGAAGCCGGTGCGCTGCGCATCATCACCAACAAGCCCGATCCCAGCCGCTTTGCGGCCAACTACACCCTCAGTACCGACCATGTGCAGCATGGCGGCATCGGCGACACCTTCGAGGGCATGCTCAACATCCCGTTCAATGCACGCTCGGCGATTCGCCTGGTCGGCTGGCGCGAACACGATGCGGGTTACATTGACAATGACCCCGGAACGGTCACCTTCCCGACCTCGGGCATCACGCTGGACAATGCCGACGACTGCAAACCCGCGCCGAAGCTGGAATGCTCGCCAAGCCGTGCCCACAAGAACTACAACGACGTCACCACCAAGGGCGGACGTGCGGCGCTGAAGATCGACCTCAACGACAACTGGTCGATCAGCCCGATGGTGATGGGGCAGCAGACCATCGCGCACGGCAATTTCGCCAGCGATCCGGAGGTTGGAAAGCTTGCGGTCAGCCACTTCTATCCCGAAGACAGCAACGATCGCTGGTGGCAGGCGGCGCTGACCATCCAGGGCAAGATTGGCAACTTCGACCTGACCTATACCGGCGCGCACCTGCGGCGCAACCAGAGTGACGACTCCGATTACACCGACTACGGGTTCTGGTACGACACCGTGGCGAGCTATGGCCAGTACTTCACCGACAGCAGTGGTACGCCAATCAACCCGGCCCAGCACATTCACAACCGGGACGGGTACTACTTCACCACCAACGAGTTGCATATTGCCTCGCCGGCCGACGACCGGTTGCGCTTCGTCGCCGGCGTCTTCTCCGGGCACCAGAAGCACGACATCTTCCAGCGCTACTACGTCGATGGCCTGGCCAATGAGCTGTCGGTTCCGGGGTTCCCCCACACCGTCTGGCTGACCCGCGAACTTCGCTATGACAGCAACAAGGCGGTATTTGGCGAAGTGTCCTACGACATCATCCCCGACAAGCTCACTGCGACGTACGGTGCGCGTTACTACCGTACGCGCGACCAGCTGGCGGGGTTCTACGGGTTTGGCCCGGGGTTCAGCTCGAGTACCGGCGTCGCGGCCTGCACCTCACCTACACCGTTCCTGGGCGCGCCGTGTACCGTGTTCAACAAGAGTACGCGCAGCAGCGGGCCACTGCACAAGATCAATGTCACCTGGAACATCACGCCGACCATGATGGTGTATGCGACGCGGTCAAAGGGCTTTCGTCCGGGCGGCGTCAATCGGGTCGGCGGCGCCGTACCCTACCAGCCAGACTTCCTGACCAATCTGGAGCTGGGCTGGAAGACCTCGTGGGAGGATGGCCGGCTGACGTTCAACGGTGCGGTGTTCCGCGAGAACTGGGAAAACTTCCAGTACAACGTCCTGGTACCACCCGGTTTGACGTTCATCCGCAATGTGAACTCGGCGCGGATCCAGGGGCTGGAGTCGGAACTGAACTGGCAGGCCACCACCAACCTGCATGTAAGCGCGGGTGCTGCGTTCTACAGAGCCAAGCTCACCGCCAACTACTGCGGCTTCACCGATGCCAACGGCAACCCCGTGACCAACTGCCCCGCGGGTTCGCTGGACCCGAATGGCGATGTGGTCAGCGGGCCGCAGGCCCCGAAGGGCACCCGGTTGCCGATCACGCCGCATTTCAAGGGCAACGTGACCGCCCGGTATGAATTCAGCCTCGCCGGCAACGATGCGTACGTACAGGCGGCGTGGGTACACGTGGGTCAACGCACCACCGACCTGCGCCTGGTCGAGCGGAGCCTGCTGGGCGATCTTCCTGCCTACAACAATGTCGACCTGTCGGCGGGCATGGGGCGCAACAACTGGACGGTGGACGTGTTTGTCAAGAACCTGTTCGACACCCGCG
The DNA here is from genome assembly GCA_004299555.1 of Rhodanobacteraceae bacterium. Classification (GTDB taxonomy): domain Bacteria; phylum Pseudomonadota; class Gammaproteobacteria; order Xanthomonadales; family Rhodanobacteraceae; genus 66-474. The sequence continues at coordinate 67,875 of SCQU01000013.1, read as the reverse complement.
GGGCGATGTACAAATACAGCGAGTGCGCGCCGGCGACATGCGCGGCACATGGCATGTCGGCCAAGTATCCCGATGGTCAGGTGTACACCGGGTTCACCCAGCCGCGCACCATCGGCGTACGGTTTAGCCAGAACTTTTAAGGCGGCACCGAAGGTTACGCGGGCGGGATGCCCGCGTAGCCGGCGTATTGCGGCGTACCGCGCGCTTTTCGCATGGCCTACACGCGCGCACTGCCAGCATGGTGGCGTCAGGGCAGCGCCGCGCGGCGGCAAGGGCTGCGTGGATGGCGCGGAAAATCCTGTATGGCGTCTATCACTGGGGGCTCGGGCACGCCACCCGCAGCCTCGGCCTGATCCGCGCGCTGGTCGAACGCGGTGATGCCGTCACGATCGTGATGGCGCCGGGCGCCGGGTTGACGCTGCTGCGTTCCGAGCTGGGTGACGCGTGCGCGTACTACCCGTTTCGTGATACGCCGGCGCCGTTCAGCCGTTATCCCGCCGTTTTCTATGTGCGCATGACCGCCGCGATGCCGTGGGTGCTCGCGGGTTACCGGCGCGAGCACCGGCTGGCGGAAAAACTGGTCGCCGAGCGGCACTTCGACCTTGTCGTCTCCGACAGCCGCCTGGGCTTGTGGTCGGCCGCGGTGCCGAGCTATTGCATTTTCCACTCCATCCACCAGCGGGTGCCGTTCTTCAGCCGCTTCACGGAACGTTTTGTCGAACGCCACCAGCGCGATCTGCTGGCTGGTTTCACCAAGATACTGGTGCCGGATGTTGCCGATGGCGGTGGCCTGTCTGGCTGGTTGGGCCACGATCCGGTGTTCGACTGGGGCAGCGGCCGGATTGTGTACATTGGCCCGTTGTCGAGCGTGCCGCGGCTGGACCTGGCACAGGACATCGACGTTTTTTTTTCGGTATCCGGCATCGAGCCGCAGCGCGGCCTGCTGGAACGCATGGTGCTGCGCGCGTTGCCAAGGCTTGAAGGCAAGATCGTCGTGACACTCGGGCGCCCGCGCGACCACGGCCAGTGCCGTACGCTCGATGGCGCCACCGTGTACACCTATCTCGACCGCACCCGGCAAGCCGAGATGCTCAACCGCGCACAGGTCGTCATGACCCGTTCTGGCTACACGACGCTCATGGAGCTGGCGGGGCTTGGACGCAAGGCGCTGTTCGTCGCGACACCCGGCCAGAGCGAGCAGGAATACCTGGCCCGTTTCCATCGCGAACGCGGGCATGTGTGGTCGATCGAACAGAAACACCTGGACATTCCGCGCGGCATCGAGCGCGCGCGCGCCGCGGCGGGCATTCCACGGATGGATGTTTCCGCGTCGACCGGAAAATTTTTAGCCGCGATCGATGGCAGCGCGGCGTGAATGCGCCGGCATCTCGCGCCACATGAATCCGACGACCGGCAGGCAGAGCAGCCAGATGGATCCCGTCCAGACGATGCGGAAACCCAGCATCAATGCCAGTCCGTCGGTGTAGTCGATGCCCCACGCGTGGGCGGCCAGCATGCCCAGCAGCTCCACGGTGCCAATTTGGCTGAAGAGGCCCGCACCCACCAGAATGACCGCCAGCGAAAACATGTAGATCGTCGCGGCGGTCAGGTAGTCGAGCTGGTGTGAATCCATGCCGCGGCCCACGACCCAAAACGCGTAGGTGAGCGCACCGAGGTATGCGGCGGCCAGCACGATGCCGATGGCCAGCATGACCGGTGTTGACAGCTTGCGCAGCCCGCGCAGCATTTCCAGGCCGGCTTCGGCGCCGCGGCGCGCCCAGCGCCCGTGCAGGCGCGTCACCAGCGTGCGTGCGTGGCGTTCAAACAGCAACAGGCCCAGCAGCAGCAGGCCGACGGCCACCAGCAGTGCGATCGCCAGCGGGCGCGTGTCGCGCCAGCCGGGAATCCGGACCACGGCAAGAAACAGGAACACCACCGCGACCTCGGCCAGCACCATCATCACCGTCGCGGCCGAGCTGCGGCCGATGTGGACGCGCCGCGATGCCGACAGCACCCAGTTCTGCGAGAACATGCCAAGCGGCAGCGTCACGGTGAGTTCGCCCACCGCGAACGCCAGCCAGAATGGGCGCGCCGGAATCCTGAGGTCGATTTGCGCCAGCATCAGCTTGAGCTGTGCCGCCTTGCAGGCGAGATAACATGCCGCGGCAGCCAGGGCCAGCGCCAGCACCCGCAGCGGCAGCCTGCGCGCACGCGCGACCACCTGATGGACATTACCCAGGCTGAAGGCGAATGCCAACAGCGCCACCGCCAACAGCACGGGCAGTATCACTTGCGGCTTGAGCAGATGGCGTGCATGGGACAGCAGCTTCAGCATGGCAAGGCCCGGTTGACGTCGGGCACCAGGTCTGCGAGGTTGTTGTCAAGATAACGCACGCTGTTGGCGGGCGTGCGCCAACCGGGTTCCACGGCGCGTGCGAAGGCGACCGAGAAGGTGCCGCCGGTGCGTACCACCAGCTGCTTGCGTTCAAGCCAGCGCAGGCGCTCGTTGGCGAGGCGCTCGATGCTGGCGTGCGCAAACAAGGGATCCAGTGATGCCTGCAGCGCGCGCAGCGTGGCCAGGCTGCGCGTCATCCATTGCGCAAGGTCCGCCTGGCTGAAACGCGGATCATGGTGCAGCAGGAACCGGGCCAGCAGGTGGCTTGGCGTGACCGGTGCGAGCGCCAGTATGGCGCGCCGCAGCGTGGCGTCGAACGCGCGCCGGTCCAGCGAGCGGTCGGCGCGGAACGGCTGGCCAAAGCGCACCACCACGCGCGAACGCCCGGCTGCCAGCGTGTCGTAACCGAGTGCCATCGGCTGGATCCACGGCGCGGCCCGGGTGGCGTGCGCCAGCCGGAAGCAGCCTGCACGGATCCGCGTGAAGTGGCCGTCCATTGAAATCGAGCCTTCGGGCGCGAAATACACGCAGCGGCCCCGGTCCAGCCGGCCCGCAAAGTGCACGAGTTGCGCATCGATGGTGGCGCGAAACGCCGGAGCCAGGCGCTTGATCGTGGCAAGCCGCAGCCGCCGGAGTCCCCAGCAGGTATCCTGCACCGCCGGTGTTGCGCGGCGCAGTACGTCGCGCAGCGGTGTCGCGGCGGCGGCGCCAAGTTCGCGCAGCCCGCGCGGGTTGAGCAACACGCCGCAGGCGTCACCGCCGCAGCCGGCGTCGACCAGCGCGTGCAGCGCCTCGCCCACGGTGAACTCGCGCACGCGGCGCATGGGCTCGGCGTGGCCCAGGGCGAAAAACCACGCCAGCGGAATGTGGCCCAGCAAAGCCGGCAGCGGCCGCGGCCAGCGGACCGTCAGGCGCGCGAGGATGCCGGCGCGGAACAGATCCTCGCGGGTGGCGTAAAAGGGCAGCGGCCAGCGGAAGTGCAGTCCGCGCCGGTGCACCAGTACGGTCCCCAGCAACGGACCGTCCACATCGCGCTGGTGGTTGGACGCAATCAGCGTGCCCGGTGCGATGTGGAAGCCTTCGGGCAGCAGGACGACGCGTCGGTAAAACGCGTGGATCCACAGATCAAAGCCCATCTGCAGCAGCCAGGTGCCGGCCGGGTGCGCGTCAAGGGCGGCGTCGGGCAGCCACTGGCGTGACCGCGGCGGCGTGGTTTCCGGTTGCGCCTGACGTTGCATTCATGCCGGCCTGCGCGGATAGCGCCGGCCCTTCCAGACCGAGCGGGTCCCGGCCAGCGCGCGCCATGCCGAGTACCACGTTGCCGCCAGAAAGAACGTGGCAGCCAGGGGCAGCAGCAATGCCGCCAGCGGATTGCGCCGGTAGTACAGGAGGGTTGGCAGATACGCGCCAAGCAAGGCGAGACACGCGAACACGCCGAGTGCGCGCACGAGGGCATCGGCGCCAAACGCGAGTGCCAGCACCGGTATCCAGAACGCCAGGATCAACAGGACAGACGCGGCTGCGGTCAGCCACAGCGATTCGCGCAATTGCACGAAGGCCGTGCGCGCGAGCATGTGTGCGATGGCACCGAATCCGGCGGGGCGCAGGCTGCGCGCACCGTGGGTCAGGCCGATCCAGCAGCGGCGGCCCGTGCGTTTCAGGTGCGCAGCCAGCGTGCAGTCGTCGATGATGGCGCCACGCCACGCACCAAACCCGCCCGCGGCGAGCAATGCCTCGCGGTCGAGCAGCACCACGCCGCCGGCTGCCGCGGCGGTGCGCCGGTCCGCGCGATTTGCGAGCGCGAACGGATACAGCAGCTTGAAGAAGTAGACAAAGGCCGGCAGCAACCAGCGCGCGGCCACGCGATTCCAGCACGGTTCGGCGCATACCGACACCAGTGCGTACCCCGTATCGGCCTTGTGGATCAGCGCCGGCACCATGCCCGGCGCAAGGCGGATGTCGGCGTCCAGCAACAACACGCGCGCCGTGGTGACGCGTTCAAGGCCCTGCTGCAGCGCCCACAGCTTGCCCACCCAGCCCGGCGGCGGCGGTGTGCCAGCGATCACGCTGAGGTTGGGCAGGCCGCTGGCACGGGCGGTTTCGGCCGTGGCGTCGGTCGACTGGTCGTCGATGAGGACAACGCGTGCATTGGGCGCGTCGGCATGCAGTGCCGCGAGCGTGGCGCCGATCAACGGCGCCTCGTTGCGGGCGGGAATCAGTACCGTGAGGTCGCTGGCCGCTGGGGCCGCACGCGGATCGGCTTCCAGCCGTTCCCGGCACAGCCACGGTGCCCATGGCGCCAGCAATACGCCGGCCCACAGGAGCAAGGCGGCAGCGGCGAGGATCAGCGTGACCATGCTCGCCGCCGCCATGGTGGGTCAGTGCTGGATACCGCCGAAATGCGCGATGGGCAGGTCGCTGTGCGGAGTGTGCGCGGGTGGCGGGGTAGCGTCGTAAAGCAGCGGCGGATCGGCGGCGAATGCACCGCTGAGCTTCGGGCCGCGCAGGCTCGCCCACAGCGCCTTCAGCGGATGCGCGACCGAGTCGGCTGCCGCCGTACCCTCGAAGCCGCAATGCGCCATGCAGTTGGCGCACTTCGGGTTGCGGCCGACGCCGTAGTGGTCCCAGTCGGTGTTGTCGAGCAGCGCCTGCCAGGTCGGCTCGTAGCCTTCATCGACCAGCAGGTAGCAGGGCTTTTGCCAACCGAACACGTTGCGGCAGGGCATGCTCCACGCGGTGCATTGGTAGCCCTGGTTGCCGCACACAAAATCAATGAACAGGCTCGACTGCGACAGCGCCCACTTGCGGTGGTTCTTTTTCTTGTTGGTGAAGATCTTGCGCATCAGTTCCTTGGACTGGCGCCGGCCCATGAACACGTCCTGCCGCGGCGCGTGCTCGTAGGCAAAGCCGGGCGAGAAGGTGATGCCGTCAACCTTAAGGTCGTTGGTGGCCCAGCTGAAGAACTCCGCCACTTCGTCGGGCTTGGCGGTCTGGAACAGCGTGGTGTTGATGTTCACCCGGAAGCCGCGGCGCTTGGCTTCGCGTATGGCCTCGGTCGCGATGTCGAACACGCCCGCACGCCCGACGCTTTCATCGTGGCGCTCGCGCATGCCGTCAAGATGGACGGAAAACGTCAGCTGGTCCGATGGCGTGAAAAGGTCGAGTTTCTGCTTCAAGAGGATCGCGTTCGTGCACAGGTAAACGTATTTCCCGCGCGCGATGAAGCCTTCGACGATCGCCTTGACATCCTTGTGGATCAGCGGCTCCCCGCCTGCCAGCGACACCATTGGTGCGCCGCATTCGTCGACCGCGTGCATGCACTCCTCGACCGACAGCCGCTCCTTCAACGTGTGCGAGTCGTAATCAATCTTGCCGCAGCCCGGGCACGCGAGGTTGCACTGGAACAGCGGCTCCAGCATCAAGGTGAGCGGGTACCGTTTCACGCCGCGCAGGCGCTGGCCCAGGATGTAGGTCGCGACCTTGAACTGCTGGCGGATGGGAATCGACATGGCATGCCTCCTCGCACGTTGCACACTGAACGACACCCGCGAGGGGCACGCTCGCCGGCTTGTAAGGATGAGTGTGGGAGCCTGAATGTCAAGGTTGCGTTTAGATGCCGCGAGCGGGGTGTTCACGCGAACCTGGCGCGCGTCGCCCTGCCGCGGGTCAAAAGTAGAACCCGAAGTTGATATTGAACCGGTGCTCGATCCTGCCATTGCCGGCCATGCTACCGCCGATGAACGGCTGGTTGCGCGCAGTGACGAAGTCGAAGTAGGTGTACAGGTCTCCCGCCGACACCCCGACGCCGAGCACGTCCATGAAGGTGCCGGGCAGCGCCCCGGATTTGTGGATCACCAGCGAGTAATCGTTGTAAAAATCCAGCGCGCTGACGGGCCCCCATCTGACGGGCAGGCGATAGGCCAGGTTGACCGTGTAGCTGTCCGCCCGCGCGGCAATGGTGTCGTAGAAGGCGTACGCGCCGACGGCGAGGCGGTTGGCGCCGCTGTCGGTGGTATACGCGTAGCGTGCGGCCTGCACCTGGAGGTTCCAGCGTTGGTATTTGACGTTCGCATGCACCGCGGCCGCGTGGTAGTGGCCGATGCGTGACGCGGGGCCATCGAGCCCGCCGTACAGGCCAGAAGCTCCGACTTCAACGGCCAGGCCGGGCGCGGGCTTGTAGGTGCGCGCCACGCGCGCGGCTACGGTGTCGGCGGCGCCCGCCGGGTGGCTCGGGGTGGCATAAATGCCTTCGCCCGGCGCGCGCACGCCGACCACGTCATAGGAATAACTGTGGGTGCGGTTGCTGCCGTCCACGCCACCGGTGCCGTCGTTCTTGAAAAACGCCAGCTGCACATTCCATGGGTCGCCCGCGTACACGTATTCGACGCCGGCGGCGTAGGTGTCTTCGAGTCCGAGGTAATAGTTGGAGCTGAAGAAGTAGCTGTGCGAATCGTAGGGCTGGTTGCCAAAGGGGATGCGGGTGAGGCCGACCTGCACCTGCGAGCGCTCATTGAACGCGTAACCGACCCAGGCGTGCTGGATCGCGCTCATGTACTGGAACCAGCGCCATTGTGCGTCGAGGGTGATGCCGTGCACGGTGCCGTGCAGGTCGAGCCGGAAAAGGTCGTAGTCGACGTCGCCGGCGCGGCGCACGTTGCCCGGGTTGTAACCCTCGTAGCTGTACTGGAAACGCACCGCGCCGCCAACGGTGATGCCTTCCTTCCTCTTTTTGGGCGCCGGTGCTTTGGCAGCCGCGTACCGGTTGCTGCCGGATGTTGCGCCCGATGCCGGTTTGGCAGCGCCTTTGGCATGGGGCGCGGGTGCCGGTTGCGCGGTCACCGGCGGCTCTGCCTGCTGCGCGGTCGCGCGTGCCTTCAGCGCGTTCAGCCGTGCTTGCATGGCGTCGATCTCGGTCTGCATGGCGGCAATCTGCTGGCTGACGGACCGGGTGTCCGCGCTGGCCGTTGCCGTTGGCTGCGCCTGCGCGCGTGCGGCGTACACGCTTGCGGCCGATGCCAGGGCGAGCGCGAGCGCGATGGGTTTCAAGGTCATCAGGATTCCCCTTGTGTGAGGTGCGGTGCGCGCGCGGTCGCCGCCATGGATTGCAGGCGGCGGTACGCCGTCGATCAATGGCGCGCGGCTAACCGCGGCGCCACACCCCGCGCCGGATACGGAGCGGGGGCGGCGGACGCATGGCTGGCTGCAGGGACGAGCCGTCCCGGCCGGCTATCGGCCAAGCCACGCCGCGACTTGCTGCGGATGCGCGTTGACCCAGTCCTGCGCATTGGCCATGGGGTCCGAACCGCGCTGGTTGTCGGCCACCATGACCTGGCCCATGGCGGCCGGGGTCCACCGGAATGCATCAAGGATCGCGTAGGCGCGCGGGTGATCGTGCTGCAGGCCCTTGCGCACGAGGGTGTCGATGTTTTCCGGCTGGCCGAAGATGCCCTTGGGGTCGGCAAGGTACTTCAGTTTCCAGCGCGCCCACATCCAGTGCGGCGTCCAGCCGGTCACGACGATGGGTTCGTGCTGCTGGATGGCGCTGGCCAGCGCGGCGGTCATCGTGGCGCCCGAACCCACCAGCAGCCTTTCCGGCAGGTTGTACGCCTTGATGGCCTTCTCGGTGATGCCCATTTCACCCGCGCCGGGGTCGATGCCGACGATGCGGTTGTCGAACTGCTTCGCCGTGGCCGGGCGGGCGAGGTCGGCAATGGAATTGATCTGGACGTAATCGGGCACCACCAGCCCGATTTTCGTGCCGCTCATGTTCGGGCCCAGGTTGACCAGGCGGTCCTTGGTCTTGGCGTAGTAGTTCTTGTGGGTCGTCGGCAGCCACGCGCAGACCATGCCGTCGACGTCATTGTTGGCGAGCGCCTCGTACAGCATGGCGCCGGTGACAGACATGGTCTTGACCTTGAACCCGGCCTTTTCGAGTACCGCGGCGACCACGTTGGTGGCCGCAAGGCAACTGGACCATTCCACGTACGCCAGCTTGATCGTACCGCCGGCTGGGGTTGGCGCAGTGCTGGCCTTGGTGGCCGCGGCGGGTGTCGCCGCGGACGCGGGCGGATGGCTGCCGTTGCCGGGCGAACAGCCACCGAGCGCCAGCGCCAGTACCGCCACCATGGCGGTGACGAGGCTGGCATGGAATTGAATGTGCATGAACGTCTCCTTGCAACGTGCGGACGGGGGTTATCTGGCCACCTCCTTGCGACGGCCAATGCGTTGGGTGATGCGGTCCAGCACCATCGCGAGGATCACGATGGCGATGCCGGCGGTGAAGCCCTTGCCGGGCTCCAGCCGCTGGATGGCGCGCCACACCTCGCCGCCAAGGCCGCCGGCGCCGATCATCGCGGCGATCACGACCATCGACAGCGCAAGCATGATCGTCTGGTTGACCCCGGCCATGATGGTTGGCAGGGCCATCGGCAACTGCACCTTGAAGAGCTTCTGCCGGCGGGTGGAACCGAACGCGTCGGCGGCCTCGATGAGGTCGTGCGGTACCTGGTTGATGCCGAGGATGGTCAGCCGGATCGCCGGCGGCGTGGAGAAGATCACCGTGGCGACGCTGGCCGATACCGCACCGAGGCCGAAAAACGGGATCGCGGGGATCAGGTACACGAAGGCCGGCATGGTCTGCATGAAGTCGAGGACCGGCATCACAACCTTGCCGGTGCGCTTGCTGAGCGCGGCGGCAATGCCGATCGGCAGGCCAATGCCCACGGCGATGAGGGTCGAAATCAACACCAGCGTGAAGGTGCTGACCGTTGCGTCCCACAGGCGCAGGTTCCAGAGGAAGGCGAGGCCGAGCACGCTCCAGATCGCGACCCGGCGGCCCGCCGCGCGCCACGCCAGCAGCCCGACGATGACGATCAGCGCCCACGGCGGCAGCCACGTCAGCCCGGCGGTAATACCGTCGATGATGCCGCCGACCACGCTCGCCACCGCGCGGGTGATGAACGCAAGGTGGAGCGTGAGCCAGTTGAGGCCGACATCCAGCAGGCGGGCCAGCGGAAATTTTGGAATCACCGGCAGCGTCATGCGCTGACGCCGCGGGCGACGGCGGCGGTGTGCGTGGCTGCGGCTGGAGGTCCGGGGTCGTCGGCTTGCTTGCCGGAAGCCGGGTTGTCGGCGAGGACGTTGATGACGCCGGTGCGGGTCACGACGCCCAGGCACTCGCCGGAGGTTTCGTCCACCACCGGCAGTGAATACGGCCACGCCGCCAGGGCGTTGATGACCTTGGTCAGTTGCGTATCGGGGCCGATGGCCGGAGTCCGTTCGATCAGGCCTTCGATGTTGCGTGCGCCGTCGCGTACGGCTTGCTCGGCGGCATCCAGGCTGATGGTCCCGCGGAAGGTGTAGTCGCGTTCGACCACGATGATGCTGGTGAAATTTTCCTCGTTCATCTTGTGCAGCACGGTGCGCGGGCCGTCCTTGGGGTAGGCCACCACGCGGGCACGGGTCAACGCGGCGCGCGCCGTCAGGACGCGCGACAGGTCCACGTGTTCGACGAAGCGCTCGACGTAGGCGTTGGCCGGGTTGTTGAGGATGTCTTCGGGCGTACCGAACTGCACCACGCGGCCGTCCTTCATCAGCACGATGCGATCGCCAAGTTGCAGCGCCTCGTCGAGATCATGGGTGATGAATACGATGGTTTTTTTCATGCGCTGTTGCAGCTGCACCAGCTCGTGCTGCATGTCGCGGCGGATCAGTGGATCGAGCGCGCTGAAGGCTTCGTCCATCAGCAGGATGTCCGATTTCACCGCCAGCGCGCGGGCCAGCCCGACGCGCTGCTGCATGCCGCCGCTCAACTGGCCGGGATAGGCGTCCTCCCAGCCCTTCAAGCCGACCAGCTGCAGCGCCTCGCGGGCGCGTTGCCGGCGCTGGTCCGCGTTGACGCCCTGGACTTCCAGGCCGTACGCTGCGTTGTCGGTGATCGTGCGGTAGGGGAACAGCGCGAAGTGCTGGAAGACCATCGATATCTTCCGGCGGCGATATTCCAGCAGTTGTTTGGTCGAATACGCGGTGATGTCTTCGCCGTCGACGTAGACGTGGCCGCGGGTGACGCTGTTGAGCAGGTTGAGGCAGCGGATCAGGGTGGACTTGCCGCTGCCCGACAGCCCCATCACGACCAGCAGCTCGCCTTCCTCGACGTCGAAACACACGTTGGCGCAGCCAACCGCGTGGCCGGCGGCGCGGATTTCCTGGTTGGATTTGCCGGCATCCAGCATCCGCAGGCCTTCGTGCGGGTGGCTGCCAAAAATCTTGGTGAGTTTTTCAACCCTGATCTTGCTCATCGGTTCTCCTGCCGTCGGGTGTTGCCCCATGAAGGAACACCCGACCGACACGAAAGAACACCCGAGCCGACGTGCGGAACACGACAGACTGCCGCGGTCGGGGTGCCTTTTTACCGTAACCGGCCTTGGCCGCCGTCACAACCCCTGGGCGCTCAGGTCACGCGCACCAGCACCGCGGTGATGTTGTCGTGGCCGCCGGCATCCAGTGCGGCGAGGAGCAGTTGGTCGACGCACTCCTGCGCCGCGAGATCCGTGCGCGCGACGATGGCTTCGATCCGGGCATCATCCAGTTCCTCGGTCAGGCCGTCGCTGCAGAGCAGGAACTGGGTGTCCGCCGCGCACCGTCCGGCGATGGGGTCGACGTTGAGTTCCAGCACCGGGGTGATGCCAAGCGCCTGGGTTGCAAGATTGCGGGGCGGGGTGACCGTCGCGTCTGCGCCGGGCTCCGCTTCGCCGTTGGCCGGGCGGCTGGCGCGCAGCAGCCGGCCGTGTTGCCAAAGATAAATGCGGCTGTCGCCAATCCATGCAAGTTCGTAGTTGCCCGCCTGGCCGATCTTGAGGGCAGCGAGGGTGCTGCCCATTGGCGTGACCGACGCCTGCTGCGCCGGGTGACCGAGGACCGCGGCGCCCGCGCGCCTGAAGGCGTCGGCGAGGCCGACGCCAATGGTGGTGGCCGCAACGATGGCCGTCAGCGCCTGCGCGCTCGCGACTTCGCCGCGGCCGGGCCCGCCCATGCCGTCGGCGACCAGCCACAACCCACGCGTGGCATCGGCCCAGTAGCTGTCTTCGTTGTGTTCGCGCCTGAGGCCCGTGTGGGTCGCGTGTCCGTGTTCGATCATGCGTCGGATGCAGCAAAGGCCAAGTCGCGCGGGCAGGCGGGCGCTGCCGGCCGCCTGCTCACGCCTGGTTGCCGTTGTTCTCCACGCGCGAGGAAAAAACCCGGAGCGTACGCATCATGCGCAGGATGTTGCGGTGCAGGTCCTTGGCTTCGGCCGTCTCCGCGCTGCGGGTCTCGTGATAGACGAGTGCCACCCAGAGGGCGATGCCGCGCATCCGCACCTGGACGTTTTCCGAACGCGCGCGGTCGTAGCCGATGTCCAGGCCGCTGGCCGACACCCCCTCTTCGGTCTGGCTGCCATACAGTGCCGGATCGGCACTGGCGGCGACGTTGTCGCACTCGCGCCCGATCAGCTCGGCCAGCTGCTCGCGGTAGGAAGGCGGCAGTTCCAGGCTGCGCTGGTCGATCTCGCCAAACTGCCGCCGCAGGCGCGCGGTGCGTCCCATGCTGGCCACGCGCGTGACCAGACGCCGGAGGTAGGCTTCCCCGGATTTTGGGCCGAGCGAGATCAAGGACAGGTTCCTCATATGCATCCGTCGTGTTCCCCCCGGGCGCACGATTGTGCCCTGATTGGGCGCTGCCTACAAATGCCCGAGGCCAAGCCCGACCTTGACCGCGGCCCCGGCGCCCAGCCGCGGGGCGGGTTCGGCGCCGGGTACGAGCACGATGGCGGTCGACCCCATCTCGAAGCGGGCAAGCTCGGCGCCGCGCGGAAGGTGGATTCCGCGCCCGCGCCAGTCCTGGCGGACAATGCCGCGGGCGTGGGGCGGCACGGCCACACCGCCCCAGACGGTGGTGATGCCCGATACCAGCATCGCGCCAACCATGACCACCACGAACGGCCCGCGCGCACCCTCGAAGTGGCACACCAGCCGTTCGTTGCGCGCGAACAGGCGTGGGATGCCGGCGACGGGGCCGGGGGCGACGCTGAACAGGCGTCCTGGGACGTGGGCGGTGGCCGCCAGTGTGCCGTCCAGTGGCATGTGGACGCGGTGGTAGTCGCGGGGCGAAAGGTAGATGGTCGCGAACAGGCCTTGGCGGTACGCTTCCGCGGCATCCGCGTCCGCCAGCAGTTCGGCCACGGTGTAGGTGCGGCCCTTGGCCTGCAGGATGCGGCCCCCGGTGATGCGTCCGATCTGGCTGATGCGGCCGTCGGCCGGGCACGCGACGGTGCCGGCATCGCCTTGGACGGGGCGCGCGCCGGCCCGCAGTGCACGGGTGAAAAAGGCATTGAAATCCGGGTACGCGCGGGGATCGGGCTCTGCCGCCTCGCTCATGTCGACCGCGTAGGCGTGGACGACGCGGCCGATCAGGAAATTTTTCCACGCCCGCCAGCGGCAGCGCGTCGCGGCGTATACGATCCGGCTGAGGGTCTTTTGTGGCGCCAGGTATTGGACGAGGGTGGCTGCACGCATCGCGGCAGTGTAGCGTCGGCCCGGCGTCTATACTGCGCGGTCTCGGGCGCAACCATGACCTACGAACTCGCCACCATCATCGACCTCATAAGGTATGCCGCCAGCCGCTTCAATGCAGCGGAGCTGACGTTTGGCCATAGCCACGACAATGCCATCGACGAGGCGAGCCACCTGGTGTTGTCCTGCCTGCACCTGCCGCCGGACCTGCCGCCGGCGTACGGCAACGCGCGGGTGACGGCCAGCGAGAAGGCCCGGGTGCTGGCGCTGGTCGATCGCCGCGTCCAAACCCGTGAACCGGTGGCCTACATGGTGGGCGAGGCGTGGTTTGCGGGCATGCCGTTCAAGTCCGATCCACGCGCGCTGGTACCGCGGTCGCCCATCGCCGAGTTGATCGAGGACGGGTTTTCGCCGTGGCTTGACGGGCGCGAAGTTGGATCCGCACTGGACCTTTGCACCGGTTCGGGCTGCATCGGCATCGCGATGGCGGCGTACAACAGGCGCTGGCGCGTCGACCTTGCTGACATCAGCGACGCCGCGCTGGCGCTGGCGCGGGAGAACGTTGCCAGGCACCAGTTGGGCGCGCGCGTGCGCGCGATCCGCTCCGACCTGTTTGCGGATCTGGGCGGCGAGTGCTACGACCTGATCGTGTCGAATCCTCCCTACGTTACCGATGCCGAGTACGCCGCGCTGCCACGCGAGTACGCCCACGAGCCCAAGCTCGGCCTGGCCGCCGGTGCCGACGGGCTTGACCTGGCGCTGCGCATCCTGCGTGATGCGCCCGCGCACCTGGCCGGCAATGGCCTGCTGATCGTCGAAGTGGGCGACAGCGAGCGGGCCCTGACCGCGCTGCTGCCGGACGTGCCGTTCGTGTGGATCGAGTTCAAGGTTGGGCCGATGGGCGTGTTTGCGCTGCAGGCCGCGGATCTTGCCGCGCACGCCAAGGCCATCCGCGCGGCGGCCGGCGCGCGCTGACGCGTGGACATCGTCACCGCCCGGCTGCGGTTGGACGCATTGGCGCCGGAGGACGCGGCGGCGTTGCTCGCCTATCGCGGCGATCCCGCGGTCAACCGGTACCAGGGCTGGAAGCCAGCGTCGCTTGCCGAGGCCGCACGCTTCATCGAAACCCAGCAGGATGCGGTGCCGGATGCCCTCGGTACCTGGTGGCAGCGGGCGATCCGCCTGCGCGCGACGGGCGAGCTGATCGGTGACGTGGGGTTGCACTTCGTGGACCAGGCGACGGTCGAGCTTGGCATCACGCTCGCCACCGCGCATCAGCGCCGAGGGGATGCCCGCGAAACCGTGGAAGTCATGCTGGACTTCGTGTTTGGCGGGCTCGGCAAGGAGCGCGTGGTTGCCAATGTCGATGCCCGCAACTTCATGTCCATGCGGCTGCTGGAGGGCCTGGGCATGCGGCGCCATGACCAGCATGCCGAGGACGTGGTGTTCGTGCTTGAGCGCGCGGACTGGCTGGCGCCACCGGCACACTGGGCCGACCGCGGTTAAGCTTGCGCGCTACAGGCTTTCGGGTCCGGCAAAGTGGCGTCCAACAGTTTCGGCAAACTTCTTTGCGTCACCACCTTCGGTGAATCGCACGGCCCGGCGATCGGCTGCGTCGTCGACGGTTGCCCGCCGGGCATCGCGATCGCGCCGGGGGACTTTGTGCATGATCTTGCGCGGCGGGCCACCGGGAAATCCCGTTACACCTCGCAACGGCATGAAGCCGATGTGGTGGAAATCCTCTCGGGCGTCTATGCGGGCAAGACCACCGGTACCCCAATCGCGTTGCTGATCCGCAACGTCGACGCGCGCTCACGCGACTACGCGGCGATCGCCGACGCCTTCCGCCCCGGCCACGCTGACTACACCTACTGGCAAAAGTACGGCGTGCGCGATCCGCGTGGCGGTGGCCGGGCGTCGGCGCGCGAGACCACGATGCGGGTGGCGGCGGCGGTCATCGCCAAGCGCTGGCTGCGGGAAAAATGGGGCGTCGAGATCCACGGCTGGCTGGCGCAGATGGGTGACATTGTCGCCCGGGTTCCGGCCGGCGCCCGAATCGACTTCGCGGTGGTCGAATCCAATTCGTTCTTCTGGCCGGTGGCCGCACAGGTGCCGGAACTCGAGGCCGCCATCAAGGGTTTGCGCAAGGCGGGCGATTCCTGCGGTGCGCGGGTCAATGTCGTGGCCACCGGCGTGCCGCCCGGCTGGGGCGAGCCGGTGTACGGCAAGCTGGATGCGGAACTCGCGGCGGCGCTGATGTCGATCAACGCGGTGAAGGGGGTCGAGATCGGCGCCGGGTTTGCCAGCGTCGCCCAGCGCGGTACCGGCCACCGCGATGAGATGCGTCTGGACGGCTTTGCGTCCAATAACGCCGGCGGCATACTGGGCGGCATTGCCAGCGGCCAGGACATCGTGGCATCGATGGCACTCAAACCGACCTCCAGCATCCTGGTGCCCGGCCACAGCGTGAACACCGCCGGCGAGGAAGTCGACGTGCGCACCCGGGGCCGGCACGATCCGTGCGTGGGCATTCGTGCCACGCCGATCGCCGAGGCGATGGTGGCCCTGGTGTTGATGGATCAGGCCTTGCGGCATCGCGCGCAGTGTGGCGATGTCGGCGAGATCGCACCGCGCATCCCGGCGTCGTCGCGGTGACGGCGTCCAACCTTCGTGCAGGAAAATCCGTGAGCAAGCAAGAGCGTTACAACGTTGCGATGGTCGGTGCCACCGGTGCGGTCGGCGAGGCCCTGCTGTCGATCCTGGAAGAACGTGATTTCCCGGTGGGCGACCTGGTGCCGGTGGCCAGTGAGCGCTCGGCCGGCGGCAAGGTGGAGTTCAACCACAAGCAGCTGACCGTGCGCGATCTGGCGCAGTATGACTTTGCCGGCATCCACATCGCGTTCTTCTCGGCCGGCGGTACCGTCAGCCGCGAGCACGCGCCGCGCGCGGCGGCGGCGGGTGCGGTGGTCATCGACAACACCTCCGAGTTCCGTTACCTCGACGATGTGCCGCTGGTGGTCAGTGAGGTCAACCCGCACGCGGTCGCCGGGTACACCAATCGCAACATCATCGCCAATCCAAACTGCTCCACCATGCAGCTGCTGGTGGCGCTGGCACCGATCTACCGCAGTGTCGGCATCGAGCGCATCAATGTCGCGACCTACCAGTCGGTGTCCGGCGCGGGGCGTTCGGGCATGGAAGAGCTGGGCCACCAGACGGCGGACCTGCTGAATTTCCACACCGTGAAGCCCGACCGGTTCCCGGCCCAGATTGCTTTCAACGCGATCCCGCACATCGACGTGTTCCTGGACAATGGCTACACCAAGGAAGAGATGAAAATGGTGTGGGAGACGCGCAAGATCCTCGAGGACGACGCCATCCTCGTGAACCCCACCTGCGTGCGGGTGCCGGTGTTCTACGGCCACTCCGAAGCGGTACACATCGAGACCCGCGACAAGATCGATGCGGCCACCGCGCGCAGGTTGCTGCAACACGCCGAAGGCGTGGTGGTGGTGGATGAACGCAAGGACGGCGGCTATCCGACGGCGGTGGGACACGCGGCGGGCAAGGATCCGGTGTTCGTTGGCCGCATTCGCGAGGACATTTCACACCCGAACGGACTGGACCTGTGGGTCGTGGCCGACAACATCCGCAAGGGCGCGGCCTTGAATGCCGTGCAGGTCGCGGAAATACTGATTCGCGAGTACCTTTGAGCCCGTTCGCAACAGGAGGCTGACCATGGCTTGGCGCAATCGGTCGGGGGGAAGGCTGCTTGGCGTGGCGTTGCTCGGCGTGGCGACCGCGGCGTTCGCGGCGCCGCCGCCAGCGCACAAAATGAGCCTGCAGGAACAGGTGCAGGACATCAGCGCACAGATCACCGCTGCGCGTACGCAAAACGCCGCGTTGCAGGCCCAGGTGACGCAGATGGAGCAGCAAAGCGCCGCGCAACAAAAGCAATTGCAGCAACGCGATGCCGAAATCGCGGCGCTGCAGCAAAAGGCGCGGGCGGCCGGGGTACCGGCCTCGGCGCTTTCGACCGGGCCGTGACGCCGCGTACCGGCGGCGGCGCCTGGCGCCGTGCGGGCTTGGTGATTGGCGGTTTCTGCAATACCCTTGCGCTGCGCGTGGGGGCGCGGCGTGGCTGTGCTGCCCGGGCGTGACTTGTTGCCAGCAGGAATCGCGCCAATGAAGTGGAAACTCCGCCTTGCATGTGCTGCGCTGCTGACCGCCGTGGCAGCGCCGGCGCTCGCCTTGCAGCTGGGTGAGATCCAGGTCAAATCGGCCTTGAACCAGCCGTTGGTGGCGGCCATCCCGTTGCACCCGAAAAACCTCGCCGAGCTCGACGGGCTTACGGTGGGGTTGGCTGCGGCGGCCGATTTCCAGCGGGCCGGCCTGCCCCTCACGCCAACCGACCAGACCCTGCGCTTCCACGTGGTCACCGACAACAACGGGCAGAAGCTCGTGCTCGTCACCAGCAGCCAGCCCGTGACCGATCCGTATCTGGATTTCCTGGTTCAGGTGAACACGCGCGAGGGCAAGCAGGTGCGCGAGTTCGTGGTGTTGCTGAATCCGGTCATCGCGGCACCCGCGCCAACCGTGCAGGCGGCGCCAGCGCCGGGTGCGGCCGCCGCGGCGCCCACCGCGCAGCCAGCCGAACTGCCGCCGGCGGCGCAGTTCCCGCAACCCGAGGTCAAGCCGCCGCCCGCCGTCAAGCCGCAGCCTGCAGCGCCACAACCGGCCACACCGCCACAGCCGCAGCCCGCGGCGGCGCCTGCCGCCAACGCTGGGGCGGGCGGCCCAATCAACGTCCGGCGCGGCGACACGCTGTATCACCTTGCGCAGCAGGCTACGCAAGGTACCGGCGTCAGCATCAACCAGATGATGCTGGCGCTGCTGGCGGTCAACCCGCACGCGTTCTTCAAGCACAATATCAACAACCTCAAGGCCGGCGCGATCCTGCGCATCCCGACGCGTGCGCAGATCGACCAGCGCAGCGTGGCGGCTGCCGCGACCGAGGTGCGCCGGCAGTACGCTGCCTGGCGCTCGGTGGCGCCACACGCGGCGACGGTGGTCGAAGGCACGGCGGCGGCGGCCGCCGCCAGGGCCGCACCCAGGACCGGCAAACCGGTGGCCACATCCGATCACCTCACGCTGGCGCCGCCAACCGGGCAGGCGGGCGGCACCAGCAACCGGCCCGGCGTCGCCGGCGGCACGGGCCGTGCAACCGTCGCGGGGCTGCGTCAACAGCTGCAGGCGGATCATGATTCCCTGATCAGCCTCAACCAGTCCAACACGGATCTCGGTGCCCGCATCCAGAACCTTGAAGACCTGCAGACCAAGTCCAGCCAGTTGCTGAAGCTCAAGGACGCCACCGTCGCCGAGCTGCAGCAGCGGTTGGCAGCGATCCAGACTGGTCGCGCCGGAACCGCCGCCGCGGCGGCCAAGCCGGCCGCCAGCGCGGCGACGCACGCGGCCGTGAAACCGGCGGCCGCCACCGCAACGCCGTGGTACATGCGCCCGCTCGTGTGGGTGGTCGCGGCCCTCATCGTGCTTGGGCTGGTCGTGCTTGGCCTGTACGGCGGGCGGCGGCGCATGGCGCCTGAAGCTGCGCTGCAGGGGCCGTTGGACGGCCCGGACGATGTCGCGTTGCCGCCGGACGATGCGCCCGCAACAGAGCCGGCAACGGCAGCGCCCGGCGCGGAGGCTGCCGCCGATCCGGCGTCTGAGCCCGCCGCGCCGGCGGCGGCCGAAACCGGCGACGACCCCTATGGCTTGACCGCGCTGCGCGCGCCCATGGCGGACGCTGCCCCGGTGGCCGCGCCCGTTGCCGCGCCGGTGCCGCCCGCCGAGGCGCCGGTGGCCGGTACGGCGGCTGCGCAGGCCACCGCCGAGGGCATCAGTGCCGGCCCGCTCTTCAGCAACGATCCGGTGGACACCAAGCTTGACCTCGCGCGTGCCTACCTTGACATGGGTGACCCGGTGGGGGCGCGGGCCATGCTCGAAGAGGTGCTGGAGGAAGGCACGCAGGTGCAGAAGGATGAGGCCAACCGCCTGCTGACCGAGGCCGGCGATTGACCGGCTGCGATGCGGATAGCACTTGGCATCGAATACGACGGCACCGGTTATTTCGGCTGGCAGCGGCTGAGCCATGGGCCGAGCGTGCAGGCCGAGGTCGAGGCCGCGCTGGCGTTTGTGGCTAACCATCCGGTTGCGGTCACCTGCTCGGGGCGCACCGACGCCGGCGTGCACGCGCGCTGCCAGG
Organism: Rhodanobacteraceae bacterium; assembly: GCA_004299555.1. GTDB lineage: Bacteria > Pseudomonadota > Gammaproteobacteria > Xanthomonadales > Rhodanobacteraceae > 66-474. The sequence goes on along the minus strand of SCQU01000013.1, from coordinate 48,671 downwards.
TTGTGCATTTCGATACCGCCGCCGAACGCGATCCGCGCGGCTGGGTGCTGGGGACCACCGCACGCCTGCCGCCCGGCATTGCGGTGCTGTGGGCGCGGCCGGTACCGGATGACTTCAGCGCGCGCTTTTCGGCGCGCGCGCGGCGCTACCGTTACACGTTGTTGAATCGGCCGGTCCGGCCCGCGCTGGATGCCCGCTTCGTGACCTGGGAACGGGTGCCTCTGGACGCCAGCGCGATGCAGGCCGCGGCGCAGTTACTGCTCGGTGAGCAGGATTTTTCGGCGTTTCGCGCCGCCTCCTGCGAGGCACGCCATCCCTACCGCTGTGTGCGCGCGATCAGCGTCACGCGGATCGGCGCACGGGTCGTGGTGGACGTCGAAGCCAATGCGTTTTTGCACCACATGGTGCGCAACATCGTGGGCTCCTTGCTGGAAGTCGGCCGCGGGGTGCGGCCGGGCGCGTGGATCGCGGAACTGCTGGCCGCGCGTGATCGCACCCTCGCCGGCGCCACGGCGCTGCCACAGGGCCTGGTTTTCGTCGGGCCGCGTTATCCGGCGCAGTGGCACCTGCCGCCCATGGTGACCCTGGACGCGCCAACCGCCGACAGCTGAAGGGCGGAAGCTGTGCGTGTGCGCCAGGTATTGGCGTTTGCCGCCGGGGTGTGGTCAACTGCGGGTTTGCCTGACTGGATCGAGCGTTGCGTACGCGTGTAAAAATCTGCGGCATCACCCGCGTCGAAGACGCGTTGCTGGCCTGCGCGCTTGGCGCCGATGCGATCGGCATTGTGCTGACGCCGACCAGCCCGCGCTGCGTGCCTATCAAGCGTGCGCGGGCCATCCGCGACGCACTGCCCGCGTTTGTCACGGCGGTGGTCCTGACACACGGCTTGCCGGCGGACCGCGTACGCGAAATCATTGCGGGCGTGCGGCCCGACCTGGTGCAGTTTCACGGCCTTGAAGACGCCGCATTTTGCGAGTCTTTCGGGGTGCGCTACATCAAGGCGCTGGGCATGGCGGGCAGCGTCGATGTGCAGGCCGCCGCCAACCGGCATCAACACGCGGTCGGCTTTGTGCTGGACGGCCATCCGCCCGGCGAGCAGGGCGGGCGCGGCAAGACGTTCGACTGGTCGCGCGTGCCGCGCGATCTCGATCGCCCGGTGATCCTGGCCGGTGGGCTGAATCCTGACAACGTGGGCCGCGCGATTCGCGCGGTGCACCCGTGGGCGGTCGACCTTGCCAGCGGCGTCGAAGCCTCGCCCGGCATCAAGGACGCTGCCAAAATGCGTGCGTTCTTCGCGGCCGTCGCCGCTGCGCAAGCCGACCCCCAGCCATGACCGCCGCACCCCGTATTCCCGCGCCCGCCGATTATCAGGCACTGCCCGATGCGCAGGGACGCTTTGGTCCCTACGGCGGCACCTATGTCGCCGAGACCCTGATTGCGCCGCTGGAAGCACTCACCGCCGCCTATACGCGCCTGCGTGACGATCCGGCGTTCCAGCAGGAGTTTGCCGACGACTTGAAGTACTACGTCGGCCGGCCGTCGCCGATCTACCACGCCAAGCGCCTGTCGGCGAAGATTGGCGGCGCACAGATCCTCATCAAGCGTGAGGATCTGAACCACACCGGCGCGCACAAGATCAACAACACCATCGGCCAGGCGCTGGTGGCACGCGCGATGGGCAAAACCCGCATCATTGCCGAGACGGGCGCCGGCCAGCACGGCGTTGCGACCGCCACCGTGTGCGCGCGGTTTGGCCTGCGGTGCGTGGTCTACATGGGCGCGGTCGACATCGAGCGCCAGAAGATCAACGTGTACCGGATGAAGCTGCTCGGCGCCGAGGTGGTGCCCGTCACGTCCGGTTCAAGGACCCTGAAGGATGCGCTGAACGAAGCGCTGCGCGATTGGGTGACCAACGTCGCCGACACGTTCTACATCATCGGTACCGTCGCCGGCCCGCATCCCTATCCGATGATGGTGCGCGACTTCAACGCCGTGGTCGGGCGCGAGGCGCGCGCGCAGATGCTGGAACGGTTTGGACGGCTGCCTGACGTGCTGACCGCGTGTGTCGGCGGCGGTTCGAACGCGTTGGGCTTGTTTCACGCGTTCCTCAACGATCGCGACGTGCGCATCGTCGGCGCCGAGGCCGCGGGTGAAGGCATCGCGACCGGCCATCACGCGGCGTCGCTGTCGGCCGGTCGCCCCGGCGTGCTGCACGGCAACCGGACATACGTGTTGTGCGATGACAATGGCCAGATCACCGAAACCCACTCCATATCGGCGGGTCTGGATTATCCGGGGGTCGGCCCGGAGCATGCGTTCCTGAAGGACACCGGCCGCGCGGAGTACGTCGGCATCACCGACGCCGAGGCGCTTGCGGCGTTTCATCTGCTGTGTGAAACCGAGGGCATTCTGCCGGCGCTGGAATCCAGCCACGCGGTCGCCGAAGCCATCAAGCTCGCGCGCGGCATGTCCAGGGACAAGCTGGTCCTGTGCAACCTCTCGGGGCGCGGTGACAAGGACGTTCACACCATCGCGCAGCGGGAGCACATCGAGCTATGAGCGATCGGATGGCGGCCCGCTTTGCCGTGCTGCGCGATGCCAAGCGCACCGCGTTGATCCCGTTTGTCACCGCGGGCGACCCGCTGCCCGCAGCCAGTGTCGGCCTGCTGCACGCGCTGGTCGATGCCGGCGCCGACCTCATTGAACTCGGGATGCCGTTTTCCGATCCGATGGCCGATGGCCCGGTGATCCAGCACGCCGATGAGCGCGCGTTGCGCCAGCACGTGGGGATTGCCGCCATCCTTGGCTGGGTGCGTGAGTTTCGCCAGGATGACCGCGCTACGCCCATCGTGCTGATGGGTTACTTGAATCCGCTCGAAATCTACGGCCGCGCGCGGTTTGCCGCCGAGGCCGCCGCGGCCGGGGTCGATGGCGTGCTCGTCGTGGATTGCCCGCTGGAAGAGGACGCGACCCTGGCACCGCTCCGTGCGGCCGGCCTCGCGCGCATCCTGCTGGTTGCGCCAACCACGTCGGCCGCGCGGCTCGCGCGTGCGGCGGCGGCGGCCGAGGGCTACCTTTACTACGTCTCGTTCGCGGGAATCACGGGCGCCGCCCAGCTGTCGGCGGCCGACGTCGCGCCGCACGTCGCCGCGTTGCACCGGATTGCGAAGGTTCCGGTTGCGGTGGGTTTTGGCATCAAGGGTGCGGCCGGTGCAACCGCCGTAGCCGCCTTCGCCGATGCGGTGGTGATCGGTTCGGCACTGGTGACCGCACTGGCCGGGGCGGTTGATGCGGCCGCCGCGTGCCGGCGCGCGCGGGCGTTCCTGCGGCCCATCCGCCTGGCGCTTGATCAGCGCTGAACCGCCGCCCGGTGTATCCTTGGCCGTTGAGCCTTTGCCGGAATCCTGCCCGTGTCCTGGTTGCAGAAGCTGACCGCGCCCAAAATCCGTACCGAAGGCACGGCCGGCCACGGCCGGGTGCCCGAGGGTGTGTGGGAAAAGTGCTCCGGTTGCGGGATCGGGCTGTACCGGCCGGAACTTGAACGCAACCTCATGGTGTGCCCGAAGTGCGGGCACCACCATCCCATCGCTGCGCGCGCCCGTCTGGCTGCATTCCTGGATGCGGGCGGCACCGAGCTGGACGCCGATCTCGCGCCGGTCGATGCGCTGAAGTTCAAGGACTCCAAGCGATATCGTGACCGTATCGCGGCCGCGCAGAAGAACACCGGCGAAAAGGACGCGCTGGTCTCAATCGAAGGCACGCTGAAGGGTCTGCCGGTCGTCGCCTGCGCGTTCGAGTTTGCCTACATGGGCGGTTCGATGGGTTCGGTGGTGGGTGAAAAAATCACCCGCGCCGCGGAAACCGCGCTGCGCGACAAGGCGTCCTTTATCTGTTTCACCGCGACCGGTGGCGCGCGCATGCAGGAAGGCCTGCAATCGCTGCTGCAGATGGCCAAGACCTCGGCCGCGTTGGCACGCCTGCGGACGGCCGGCTTGCCATACATCGTCGTCCTGACCCATCCGACCACCGGTGGCGTGTCGGCCAGCCTGGCGATGCTGGGGGATATCCACATCGCCGAGCCGAAGGCACTGATCGGATTTGCGGGCCCGCGCGTGATAGAACAAACGGTGCGCGAAACGCTGCCGGAAGGCTTTCAGCGTTCCGAGTTCCTGCTGGAACACGGCGCGATCGACCTGATCTGCGACCGGCGCGAGTTGCGCGACCGCGTGGCGGAGCTGCTGGCGATCCTGACGCACCACGACAGGGTGGCGTGATCTACTCATCAACGGCGGTTCCGCTCGGCTGCCGCCGAGCGGGTTACTTTTGTTACGGCAAAAGTAGCCAAAACCATGGCGCCTGGCATGACGGTTTCAGCAACGTCCCGTTGCTGAAACTTCCCTTGGTGCTCGCCGGACGGCGGCCGCGCCGAACTTGCACGTCCCTGTGCTCGGACATGCGGCGCTTGCTCCGCCGTTCGGCTGCGCGCCGCGGCGTCATGCGAAGGCGCGCAACAGCCCTACCTTGCTGACGGGGCGTCCATGGCCTCGGCCGAAGCGCGCGCAAACAATTCGCTTCGCGCGACCGCGCGCGCAGGAGGCGCGCCAACGGGGCCCCTCGGACGCGGCGAGCGGACGCAGGGCCAGTCCGAAGGATGGTCGACAGGATGTCGACCAGTTCGCCGCAGGCCCAGGGATGGGCCGTCGGCGAACCCCGCAGTCCGCGAGCGAACCTGAAGCACGAGGATGTGCGGAAGGCGCGTCCGCGGGGTCGCCTTTCTCTGGGTGACTTCTCTTTGGCGACGCAAAGAGAAGTCACACGCCCGCCCGGGAGGCGGGCGGAAAAGAGCCGAAACGTGCCGGAGGGGACGCGGCTGGCCGTTTGCGCGGCAGTGAGACAATGGCGTGATGCACAAAACACTTGCCGCCTGGCTGGCCTACCAGCAACAAATCCACCCGCGGAGCATCGACATGAGCCTCGATCGCGTGCGCGTGGTGTGGCAGCGCATGGGCGGCGCGCGCCCCGCGCCGGTGGTCATCATCGTTGGCGGCACCAATGGCAAGGGTTCCACCGTCGCGTTCCTCGAGGCCATGCTGCGGGCCGGCGGCATGCGGGTGGGGGCGTACACCTCGCCGCACCTGCTGCGCTACAACGAGCGCGTGCGCGTTGACGGCGTACAGGCCCCGGATCAGGCGCTGGTCGATGCGTTCGAGCGCATCGAGGCGGCGCGTGGCGACACCACCCTGACCTACTTCGAGTTTGGCACGCTGGCCGCGTTCGACGTGTTTGCGCGTTCCGGACTGGATGTGGCCGTGCTTGAGGTGGGGCTCGGTGGCCGGCTGGACGCGGTCAACATCGTCGACGCCGATTGCGCGGTGATTGCGACGGTTGATCTTGACCACATGGAGTACCTCGGTCCGGACCGCGGTTCGATCGGCCGCGAGCAGGCCGGCATCCTGCGCGCCGGACGGCCGGCGATCGTTGGTGACGCCAATCCACCGCCTGCGTTGGTCGATTACGCGCACTTGATTGGCGCGGAACTGGAAGTACGGGGCCGCGACTTCGGCTGGGCGCCGGATGTCGGCAGCCTCACCTGGTGGCGGCGTGATCCGGCGCAGCCGCGTTATGTGGCGCCGGCCGGAGGGCCCGATTCGGGCATCGTGCTGCGGCGCCAGCTCGCGCTGGAAGGCGCCTTCCAGTACCACAATGCGGCGGCGGCGATCGCGGCGCTGCACGCGCTCGGTGCGCGGGTGCGCTGGGATCCGCGGGCGCTGGAACGACCACCGCACCCGGCGCCGGCCGTGCCTTTTCTCGCGGGCCGGTTGCAGCACCTTGCCGCGCACCCGGATCTGGTGGTTGACGTCGCGCACAATCCGGAGGCGGCGCGCGCGCTGGCGCACTGGCTCGATCGGCATCCCGTGGCAGGCGTGACGCGTGCGGTGTTCGGTGCACTGGCGGACAAGGACATCGAGGGTGTGGTGGCGGCCCTGGGCACGCGTATCGCGCGCTGGTATCTGGCTGGGCTTGAGGGCGAATCGCCGCGCGGCGAAACCACGGTGCGGCTGGCCGCGCGGGTAGGCGCCGCGCTCCCCGGCGCGGTGTGCGCCGAACACGCCGACATCGCCGCCGCGCTGGCCGCGGCGCGCGCCGCGGCGCGGCCGGATGACCGCATCCTGGCCTTTGGCAGCTTCCACGTGGTGGCGCCGGTATTGCGCGAATGGCACCGCGTATAATTCCTTGCACGCGCGTCATCGGCGTTCGAGCGAGCGCGCTGCTGCGCGCCGCTCAACGCCAACGCTGATTTCCATCACGGTGCCTATCCATGGATTCAGGTCTGAAAAAACGCTTGCTCGGTGCGGCCGTGCTGATCGTGCTGGCGATCATCTTCGTGCCGATGCTGTTGCCCAGCCACCCCGACAATGGAACGCAGCCGGTCAGCCTGACGGTGCCGCCCGAGCCGAGCGGCGACATGCAGACGCGCATCCTCAAGGTTGGCCCTGACGGCGCCAGTGCCGGCCCCGGCACCCAGGTCGCGGTCAACGACCCCGACCACCTTGCCACCGTACACATCCAGAGCCACCCCGCGCCTTCGGTGTCGGTCGCCGGGTCGACGGCGCCGATCGATTCCACGGGCGCGCCGGTGGCATCAGCGCCGGCGGTGACGCCCGGGGCCGCGGCCCTGCCACCGCGGCCGTCCAGCGTGCCCGCCAAGGCGGTGATCGCCAAAGCCGGGCCCGCCGCGATGGCGAAGGCGGCGCCGCTCCCCGGCGGGGCAGGCGCCGCGGCGGGTACGCTTTATACGGTCAACCTTGGTATCTATGCCGACCACGCCAGTGCGGCCAAGCTGGTGGCGCGCGCCAAACAGCATGGCTTCACCGCGCTGGCCACGCCGGAAACCTATCAAGGCAAGTCGGTATTGCGGGTGCGCGTCGGAACGTTCCCGACGCGGGCGGCGGCTGAGGCCGCTCGCCTCAAGCTCGCCGGTTTCGAACACGTGTCGATGATGGTGGACGCGACGGCGTTGAACCAGGCCGGCGACGCCCCGGCGTCGGCGCTTGCCGCCGGCCAGCCGGGTGGCTGGGCGGTGCAGTTGGCGGCGTTTGGCACCGAGGGCGCGGCCAATGAACTGCGCGACCAGCTGCGCGGGCAGGGCTTCGACGGCTACGTTGACAGCGTGAATGCCGCCAGCGGCAAATTGTGGCGGGTGCGTGCGGGCCCATACGCATCACGCGCGGTTGCGGCCAGTACGCAGGCGCAGATTGCGCAGAAATTGAAGATCAAGGGCAACATCGTCACCCAGAACTGAATCAGGACAACCGTCCCGACATGCCGACACGACGCCGATGAACGCTGCCGACATTGCGATCCTTGCCGTGCTGGCGCTGTCGCTGGTGCTGGGCCTGATTCGCGGGTTTGTCAGCGAAGTACTGTCACTGGCGTGTTGGGTGGCGGCGTTCTGGGTGGCGTGGGCGCTGGGCCACCGGGTGGCGTCGCTGTATGCCCCCTGGCTGCACGATCCGGCGGCCCGGATCGTTGCTGGCTACGTCACGTGCTTTGTGGGGGTATTGATCCTTGGCGCACTGATCGGGTGGGCCTTGCGCGGACTCATGAACCGGGGCGGCTTGCGTGGCGGCGACCGGTTCCTTGGGGCCTTGTTTGGCGTCGCGCGGGGCCTGCTGCTGGTGACGTTTGCGGTGCTGATGCTGGGTTTCACGCGGGTGCCGCGTGAGGCCGCATGGTGGCAGCAATCCCTGCTCATGCCCGTGTTCACCGACGGCGCCGGCTGGCTGGCCGAGGCGCTGCCGCCCGGGGTGACGCACTATCTCGAACTGGGCGGCCGGGCCTTGCCTGCGCTGTCTGCCATCCCCACTTCAACGGTTGAACGCGCGGTGCGGCGCATCGCCGAGCCTCCGGCGGCCGCCACCGCGGGCCGTGCTGCCGGACACGGCCCGGCGCGTGGTGATGTGGGACAATGACCCTCCGTGACGGCGGCCCGGCACCGCCAGCAACTCGAGACTCGCCATGTGCGGAATCATCGGCATCGTCGGCAAGACCGAAGTCGCCACTGCGTTGTATGACGCGTTGACGGTTTTGCAGCATCGGGGTCAGGATGCCGCGGGCATCGCGACCTACGACGGGCGCAAGCTGCACATGCGGCGCGGCCCCGGGTTGGTGCGTGACGTATTTTCCACGCACGACATGCAGGAACTGAAAGGCAATACCGGCATCGGCCATTGCCGCTATCCGACCGCGGGCGCCGAGGATTCGGAAGAGGCGCAGCCGTTCTACGTCAATTCACCCTACGGCATCGCCTTTGCGCACAACGGCAATCTCATCAACACCGAATCGCTGCGGCGCGAAATGTTCGAGAACGACCGCCGCCACGTCAACACCGATTCCGATTCCGAAATCCTGCTGAACATCCTGGCGCACGAGCTGCAGATCCAGGAGCGCCACGCGCTGACCGCCGATGAGTTGTTCAAGGCGGTCGCCGCGGTACACGCGCGCGCCAAGGGCGGTTACGCCTGCGTGGCGCTGATCCTCGGCTACGGTATTTTGGCGTTTCGCGATCCGCACGGGATTCGCCCGCTGGTACTTGGCGAGCGTGATACGCCGGCCGGCACGGAGTACGCGTTCGCGTCCGAATCGGTTGCGTTCGACATCCTGGGCTTCCGGCGCGTCCGCGATGTCGAGCCGGGCGAAGCGGTGTTTTGCAGTTTCGACGGCAAACTGTCCATGCGCCGGTGCGCCGAGGGCGCGGTGCATGCGCCATGCATCTTCGAATATGTGTACCTTGCGCGGCCCGACTCGATGATCGAGGACGTGTCGGTCTACAAGGCGCGCCTGCGCATGGGCGAAAAGCTTGGCGCCAAGATCCTGCGCGAGTGGCCCGACCACGACATCGACTCGGTGATCCCGATTCCCGACACCGCGCGCACCGCGGGCTCCACCCTGGCGGCAACGCTGGGCGTGCCGTTCCGCGAAGGCTTCGTCAAGAATCGCTACATTGGCCGTACCTTCATCATGCCGGGACAGGGCCAGCGGGTGCGTTCGGTCCGGCGCAAGCTGAACCCGATCCCGTTGGAATTCCGCCACAAGAACGTGCTGCTGGTCGATGACTCCATCGTCCGCGGCACCACTTCGCGGCAGATCGTGCAGATGGCGCGCGAAGCCGGCGCCAGCAAGGTGTATTTCGCCTCGGCGGCGCCGCCCGTGCGGTATCCCAACGTCTACGGCATCGACATGCCGGCCCCGGCGGAACTGGTGGCGCATGGGCGCACGGTCGATGAAATCCGCCAGGCGATTGGCGCTGACCGGCTGATCTACCAGGATTTGTCGGACCTGATCGACGCCGTGGCCGAGGGCAATGCGCGCCTGCAGCATTTCGACGATTCGTGTTTTTCGGGGCAGTACGTCACCGGCGTCGAACCGGAATACCTGCGCCAGCTCGAGTTCGCGCGTTCGGATGCGGCCAAGGCACACCGCCGGAGTGCCTGAGCCGCGATGGCTGCCGCGGTAGGCGATGGTGTGCCGGATGCGGCGTCCTCGCGCAAGCTGGTGGTGCTGCTGGATGGCACCTGGAGCCGCGCGGCCACCGATACCAACGTTGAACGCCTGTACCGCTTGATTGCGCCGCGCTCAGCGGCGGGCGCGCGGCAGCTGTGTGCGTACCTTCCGGGCGTCGGTGTCAAACCCGGCCTCGCGCACCTGCTCGGTGGCGCGTTCGGGCTCGGGCTTGCCGATCTGGTCAAGCAAGGTTACCGGTGGCTCGCGTCCAACTGGCAGCCGGGTGATGAGGTGTGGTTGTTCGGTTTCAGCCGGGGTGCGTACGCGGTGCGCAGCCTGTCGGGACTGGTGCATCACTGCGGCCTGCTGAAACGCGATGCCGGGGGCCAGGTCACCCGCAAGATGGTCGCCGCGGCGTACAAGTTCTATCAGCGCAACCTCGCCTACGCCGATCCGCAGGCGGTGGCGTTCCGGGCGCAACACTCCATTGCCATTCCCATCCATTTCATCGGTGTGTGGGAAACGGTGGGTGCACTTGGCATTCCCGCGGTGGGGGCATGGTTTCCCTACGCCCGCAAACGCTATGCGTTCCATGACACGGCCTTGAGCGCCAACGTGCGCAACGCCTGCCAGGCGCTGGCGTTGGACGAGCACCGTGCCGCATTCAAGCCAACCCGGTGGACCCGCGTGCCGCCCGGCGATGCGACGCTGCGCGTCGAGCAGCGTTGGTTTGTCGGCGCGCACTCGGACGTCGGTGGTGGCGAGCTCACCGACGGCGCAGGCCACCGCCCCGATACGCTTTCGGATATTACCCTCGCGTGGATGCAGGCCAAGGCGGTCGCGACGGGGCTTGCGTTCACCACGGCGTTCGTTCCCGCACCGGGGGCCGAACTCGATACCCCGAACCCGTCGTGGAAGACGTTCATGTACGGGCTCTACAAGCTTTTCAGCCCGCGCTTCGATCGTGTTCTGGGTGGTGGGGTCAATGAAACCATCGACCCGTCGGTGTGGATGAAGTGGTACACGACGCCCGGCTACCGCCCGGCGTCGTTGCAGGTGGCCCTGGACGCAGGCCTGATTGAAAACGGTTCCGGCAGCGTGGCATGAACACGCTGATGCAAGCGGCCAAGCGGTGCATCGACTGCGCGGCGCCGGAGGACAAGGTTGCCTTGACGTGCGAGGCGTTCGCGGACCTGCGCGCCGGTGCGCTGTCGTTGGCGGCTGACGGCGTCCAGCCGGCGCCCATCGGCGCTCCGGGGCGCCCGCTGCGCCCGCGGCTGGTCATGCCGCGCGCGGTGCCGCGGCGCGGTCTTGGCAGCGCCGAAGGCCAGGCTGCGCTGGTCCATGCGATCGCGCACATCGAATTCAACGCGATCAACCTCGCGTGGGACGCGGTGTACCGGTTTCGCGGCATGCCGGACGACTACTACCGCGACTGGGCGTCGGTGGCGCGTGACGAGGCCCGTCACTTCACCATGCTCGCCGCGCGCCTCGCCCGGCTCGGTCACGCGTATGGCGACTTCGATGCCCACAATGGCCTGTGGCAAATGGCCGTCAAAACGGCCGATTCGTGCCGTGCGCGCATGGCCATGGTGCCGCGCGTGCTCGAAGCGCGCGGGCTGGATGTGACCCCCGGCATGATCAGGCGTTTGCGTATGGTGGGCGATGGCGTCACCGCCAATATCCTTGAAGTCATCCTGCGTGAGGAGATCCAGCACGTCGCCGCGGGTACCCGCTGGTTCCGCTGGTGCTGCGAACGCGAGGGCCGCGATCCGGACACGACCTTTGCGGAATTGCTGGCCAGATACGTGCCGGCCGGCCTGCGCGGCCCGTTCAACCTCGATGCACGGCGCGCCGCAAGGTTCAACGCCGCAGAACTGGCGGACCTTGGCGCCGCAGGCTAGAGCCTGCGGTGTGCTGTCACGCGAGCGCGGCGTCGATGCGCTGCATGGTGGCGTCGCCCAGCTTGTCGACCACATCGAGCGCGGTCAGGTTTTCCTCCAGCTGCTCGCGGCGCGTTGCTCCCAGCATCACGGTCGAGACGTGGGGGTTCTTGAGGCACCACGCGATCGCGAATGGCGCCGGCGCCGCGCCGAGGTCGTGGGCGATGCGTGACATGGCAGCGACGCGCGTCATGTCGGCACTGCCCGGTGCGAGGTCGTAACGTTGCCGCAGCCATTCGTAGCCGGGCAGCGTGAAGCGCGACCCGGCGGGTACGCCGTGCGCGTATTTTCCGGTCAAGAGGCCCGATGCCAGCGGCGACCAGATCGTGGTGCCCATGCCAAATTGGCTGTAGAGCGGGGCATATTCGGCTTCCACCCGTTCGCGGTGCAACAGGTTGTATTGCGGCTGCTCCATCGTGGGGGCGTGCAGGTGGTGCCGTTCCGCCACGGCGTGCGCCTCGAGAATCGCCTCGACCGGCCACTCGCTGGTGCCCCAGTACAGCACCTTGCCCTGACGGATCAGGGTGTCCATCGCCCACACCGTCTCGGCGACCGGTGTGTCGGGATCGGGCCGGTGGCAGAAGTAGCAATCCAGATAGTCGACCTTGAGGCGCTGCAGCGCCTGGTGGCAGGCTTCGGTGACGTGTTTGCGCGACAGGCCCTTCTGGGTAGGTTTGGGATCGGTCACCGCACCGAAGAACACCTTGCTCGACACGCAGTAGGCATCGCGCGGAAAGCGCAGCGCGTGCAGGGCTTCGCCGAGGATGGTTTCGGCCTGCCCCGCGGCGTAGGTTTCCGAACTGTCGAAATAGTTGACCCCGTGGTCAAACGCGCAGGCCAGCAGGTCGCGCGCCTTCGCCATATCGACCTGACGGCCAAAGGTCACCCACGAACCGAGTGACAAGGCGGAAAGTTGCAACCCGGATGATCCGAGGCGGCGGTATTGCATGGTGATGTCTCCACACGAATGCGAAAGCCCGCAGCGTAACGCGATGGGTGGTGGCAACGTGTGAAGGCGGCGCCTAGCGGACGAGATAGGGAATTGCCATCAGCACGACGCCGATGATGACGGTCAGCCACGCGCTGGTGACGAACCACGGATACACCACCAGTGCGATGCCGCACAGCATCGCCGCAATCGATGTCTGGCGCTTGCCGTAAATGAAATAGCCGGCGCCGATCGCGCTGAAGACCATGCCCCACAGGAGGGTGGCGGTGCCCATGGCGGGTCAGGCGAGCTGAAACGCGACGCGCCGTTGCGCCGGGTCGGCGGCGGCCAGGCGCAGCGTCACGCGTGCGCCGAGCGGCAGGTCGCGCCCGGCATGCACGCGGGCTTCGATGGCGGGGTCGTGGATCATCACGCTGCCGCTGCGCGGATCACCATCGGCGCGACTGGTGACGATGCCAGGAAATGTCTCGCCGATGCGTGACGAGAGGACCACGGCTTCCAGAAGATCGATGGTGGCGCGCTCGAAGCGGCCCGCCATGCGGCCTGATTCGCGCATGGCCGCGGGCAGCGCGCCGAGCCTTGCGAGCACCCAGGCCGGTGCGGGTTGACCCGCGCACAGCGCCACGCACACCTCGCCCGCGTAGCGGTCAACCAGCCGCCGCAGCGGTGCGGTGGCGTGGGTGTATTCGGCGGCGAGCGCGGACTGCTCCGGGTGCGCCGGCAGGGTGCCGTCGAACGCCGCGTAGCCCGCGCCGCGCAGTACCCGCGTACAGGCGACCAGCATGGCCACCTGCGCAGGGTCGGACGGGTCGAGCGCATCGATGAATTCGGGATAGGCACGACCGGCTGGCCAAGGCAGGTGCAGGTTGGCAGCGGTCTGCCTGAGGTGCGCGATGGCTGCGGGATCGGGTTCGGGCAGGGTACGCAGGATGCCGACCTTGCCCTTGACCATGATGCCCGCCGCCGCCATGCCGGTCAGCAGCGAAATCTGCTCGTTCCAGTCTTCAACCGGATGCCGCGCGCGGTAGGCAAGCGTCCAGTGCCCGTCGATCTGGGTGGCTTCCTGCTCGGGCAGCGGCAGGCTGATCGCGCCCAGCCGGCCGGCGCGTTGCCGGCGCAGCTGACCGACTTCGCGCAGCACGCTCCACCACGGCTCGGCGGTGCCGGCGTCGAGCGCGGCCTGCACGCTGGCGTAGTCGTAGCGCCGGCGGCTTTGTACGCGCGCACGCTCGACCCGCGCCGCGGTGGCTTCGCCTGCCGCATCAAGCTCGATGGTCCACAGCAGCGCCGGGCGCAGCTGGCCCGGCAACAGCGAGGCTGCATTTTCCGACAGCACCGTCGGATGCAGCGGAAGGGTGTGGCCGATGCCGTACAGCGTTTCGCCGCGCCGGTTGGCCTCGCGGTCGAGTGCGCCGCCGGGCGCGATGAACGCGGCGACATCGGCGATCGCGTAGTACACGCGGAAGCCGTTTGCCGTGCGTTCCAGCCACAGTGCCTGATCAAGATCCATCGCGTCCGGCGGATCAATCGTGACGAGCGGGACGTTGGTGCGATCGAGCGCGGGCAGCCTGACGCATGCCGCCGCGGCGCGCGCCTCGGCTTCGACGTCGGGCGGGAACGCGTCGGGCAGGTGCAGTGCCTCGCGGATGGCGGCGAGGCCATCCACCAGCACCGGATTGGGCGGTGCGGTGATCCGCAGGCGACGGGTGATCGGCATGGCGGTCGGTGGCTCGGGTGGCGGCGCGCCTTCAGGGCCGCGCAATGGTGAAGGTATTGTTGGCGCGATCGGCGTCAGGCAGCACGCCGGCCGGGTCGATGGTGGCACTGGCGATGCGCTTGCTGCCCGCGACCGGTACCGCAAATTGCGTGTGCTGCATCCAGGTCGCGACCGGTACGCGCAACTCGGTCGAGCTGCCATCGACGTAGGTCACTTTCAGCATCGCCGGCATGGCGAACCGGTCGAGATTGGCGACCGTGACCAGTGCGCCCTTGGCGGGATCGTTGCCGATGTATTTGACCCCGGTGACGGCAAGGTCGACTTTCCAGTTGTGCTGGAACCAGCCGCGCCAGAACCACGACAGGTCTTCGCCCGCGGCGCTGTCCATCAGACGGAAGAAATCGGACGGCGAGGGGTGCTTGAATGCCCAGTCGTGCACATACTGGCGGAACGCAGCATCGAACCGCTGCGGCCCGAGGATCTCCGCGCGCAGCAGGGTCAGGCCGTAGGCGGTCTTGAAGTAGGTGATGGGGTGACGGAATTTCTCGGGGATCAGGTCCGCGCGCGTCAGGATCGGCGGCGCGTCCGGGGCGTCGAAGACCTGCGTGACGATATCCTTGGCCGGATCGCCGGTCAGCGGGGCGTACTCGCCGTCCTGTTTCGGTGCGTACTGGCCGCCGTGGGCCTGGCCCCAGGCTGCCTGCGCCATGACATCGACGAAGGTGTTGAAGCCCTCGTCCATGAAGGCGTCGCGGCGTTCATCGCTGCCCACGATCATCGGGAACCACGAGTGTCCGACTTCGTGCACGGTGAGCCCGAACAGGCCCTTGCCGCTGGCCTTCCACCAGTCAAACACGATGCCCGGATATTCCATGCCGCCGACGGTGCCGGCCTCGGCGATCGCATTCGGCCACGGGTAATTGAAGCCGGTGTATTTCGAGAAATATTCGACGGTGTACTTCACCGCCTGGGTTGAATTTTGCCAGCCATCCCTGGCGAGGCTCTCGACCGGGTACACCGATTGCGCCAAGGCGTGCGTGCCGCCGGGCAAGTCGATGCGCGCCGCGTCCCACACGTAGGCCCTGGAGGCGCCGAAGGCGACGTCGCGCGTGTCGTGCATCACGAAGTGCCAGGTCAGCATACCGCTTTGCCGCGGCCGGCTTGCGGGATCGGTGACTTCGCCGGGCGTGCGGATCAGCACGGTCTGCTCGCTGTTTTGCGCCCGGGCGAGGCGTGCGCGTTCGGTTGGGGTCAGCACTTCCGCGGGGTTCACCAGTTCACCCGAGCCCGCCACCAGCATGTTTGCCGGCACGGTGATGCGGTAGTCGAAATCACCGTACTCGAGGTAGAACTCCTGGTTCAGGAACGGCGCCGTATCCCAGCCGCGCAGGTCGTCGTACACGCACAGCCGCGGGTACCACTGGGCCATTTCGAAGATGTCGCCGTTCCTGGTCGCCAACCAGTCGTTGCGGCCGCCGAAGCTTGCGGCCGGGATCGTGTAGTGCCACGCGACGTGCAGCTTGACCCGGCCGCCGTTGGCCGCGACGGCCTGCGGCAGGTCCACGCGCATGCGGGTGTCTGTGACGTTGTAATGCGCGGCGACGGTCTTGCCGCCGGCTTCCACCTGCACCGTGGTGATCACGTCGCCCGCGGTGTGGTGAGCGAACTTTGGCGCGCGTGAACCACCGGTGAAGTTCGCACGCGCATCGGCGCGGTAGCGGTTCTGGTCGAGCTGCAGCCACAGGTAGCCGAGTGCCTGTGGGCTATGGTTGGTATAGGTGATGGTCTCGGTACCGGTGAGCGTCTTGGTCACGGGATCGAGCGTTGCGTGGATCAGGTAGTCGGCGCGGTTTTGCCAATAGTCCGGCCCGGGCTGGCCATCGGCCGCGCGATAGCGGTTGACCGGATACTGGTTGGCGAACGGCGCGAACAGTGCGCGCGGGTCGTAGCGCGAGGCACCCGCGGCGGCGGGTGTGGCACTCGCGAAGGGCATGATCAACAACAGCGCAATGATGACCGGGCATGCAGACTTCATGCGAGCTATCCACCGATGGCGAGGGCGCGTGCCCTGTCCCGCACGCATCCGCCAGCATGCCACGCGCATCACGACGGGTCACGATGACCAATGGCACACGCGCCGCGAAAAAGCAGCGAAAAAGGGGACGGAGGTAATTAATTTCGAGCGACTCGCCGATGTCCGGCTGGACCGGGTACAAGGGTCTGCGTGACACGGCCGTCTGTGGCAGCGATCTGCGCCCCAATTCGACGACAAAGGAGCGGAGGCAACCAAACGGACGGCGTGCTCCTCTTGGCGCCGTGTGACTCTAGTCATGGCGCGGTGCTGATGCGCCCAGCGGTATGCAGTCACGGTGCCGACGGGTCAAGAGGGCCGAGGCAATTAAACGGGTCCGGCCTGGCGGTGAGCGGCGTTGGCAGGTGCCGTCACTGCATCCATTCCGCGAGTGCGTCGGCCGGGATGGGGCGGCTGATCAAGTATCCTTGCAGTGCATCGCAGCCCATGCGGATCAGCGCATCCCGCTGGTCCTCGCGTTCCACGCCTTCGGCCACCACCCGCAGGTGCATGGCATCGCCGAGGCCGATCAGCGCGGCGACGAAGCGATCGGGCGTGGTGACGCTCATGTCGCGGATGAAAGCCTGGTCGATCTTCAGTTCGTGTACGGGCAGGGTTTTCAGCCGCGCGACCGAAGCGTAGCCGGTGCCAAAGTCGTCAATCGACACCTGGATGCCGATCGCGACCAGTGCCTGCAGCTTGGCAACCGCATCGGGTATGTCGTGGATGAGTGCGGTCTCGGTGATTTCGAGCATGACCCGGCGCGGGTCCACCGCGGCCTCGCGGATGGCCATCTGCATGGTTTCCAGAAAATCGGCGAGAAACAGCTGCCATGGGCTGACGTTGATCGACAAGCGGAAGCTGCCGCGGCTTGGCAGCCGCGCCAAAGTGGAAAACGCCATCCGCAGGACCAGCAGTCCCAGCGCCGGCATTTGTCCGCTGTCTTCGGCAATCGCGACAAATTCTGCCGGGTTGACCGTGCCGTATGCCGGATGATCCCACCTGAGCAACGCCTCGGCGCCAACCAGGCTGCCGCCACGGTCGACCTGCGGCTGGTACACGAGGTGCAGCTGCTGGTTCGCGATTGCGGCGTGCAGATCTACCTCAATGCGCATCCGGCGTTCGGCTTGTGCCTGCATGGCCTGGGTGAAAGCCGTGGGTTCATTGCGTCCGGCGGCCTTGGCGGCGTGCAGCGCGGCGTAGGCTTGCCGCAGCAAGGTGTCGCCATTGCCGCCGGCCTCGTCGAACATCACCAGGCCCATGTGTGTGTTGATTGACAATGTGCTGGCGCCAACCTGCCACGGATGCGCGAGCGCCTCGTGCAGCTCTTCGGCCCGGTGCAAGGCCTGCGCCAGTGCGGTGGCAGCGTCGGTTGCCGGTACGAACAACACCGCCGCAAATTCATCGCCACTCAAACGCGCGACGAATTCCTTGCCGGCAACCGCGCGCGACAGGCGGTTGCCGAGTTCGCGGATCAGCAGGTCGCCGGTACGGTGTCCGAGTGCGTGGTTGATGACTTCAAACCGCTGTGGGTCGATGACCACGAGCGCGCCGTGCGGAAGTGGCGCCGTGGCCAGGATCGCCGCCAGGCGGTCGCTCAATGCGTGCCGGTTGGGCAAACCGCTGATGGCGTCGTTGTAGGCCATTTGCCGCAGCTTGGCTTCGGCGCGGTCGCGCAGGCCGTTTTCTTCGCGCAGCGCCGCGTTGCTGGCGTCCAGGGCAACCGCGTAACTGCGCAGTTCCAGATTCAGCGTGCGGCTCAGCAGCAGTACGAGTACCAGGAAGGGCAGGGCATCCCAGTCCAGGGTGGGTCGTGGGCGCAGCATGGTGTATTCGGAGTATCCGGTCGCCGCCAACTGCAGGATGAGGTAGGCCGCCAACGGCCGGGCGCGCGTGGCGTCACCGCGTTTCCAGAGCGCGAGGCAGCGCCAGAAGGCCCAGCAGAAAACGCCCAGGGTCGCGGCGTAGAACGCCGGTGCCAGTGGCGCGGTGATGCCGGTGATCTGGGCGACGCGTTCACCCCATGGCAGCACCATCGGCGCGAGTGGCCGTGCCTCCGCGAGCAGCAGGCTGTGCGGCCCGGCCAGGTTCAGGCCGAGCAGCGCGCCAAACACTGCAACGCTTGCCAGCACCCAGGGCTGCCACCGCTGCAAGCGCGAATAGAGTGCCATGAACCAGACCGCCGCGGGAAAGACCAGACACAGGATCGTGATGTGCAGGCGTTCGAGCCGCACCGACGGGGTGCCTGCGACCGGCGCTTGCAGCAGTGCGCTGACGCCGATGTAGGCGGCCACGGCCAGGCACAGGATGCCGAATGCGTGGAACAGCCGCACATCTTCTTGCGTGTGTCCCGCACGGAGAAAATGCATGCCTGCGAACAGGCAAACGCCTGTGGCGATCCAGAGCACCGGGAGCCAAATGATCATCGGAAGCTCTCATCGGTCGGTGGCAACCGCCCCGGCCGGGACCGGAGTGTTTCAGCGCATGAACTGCGGAGCAAAACCAGCGTGCGGCAACGGCGCGCCCATGGTAGCCGGCCGATTGTTGCCGCCAGGTGACGCCGTGACCGGAGGCCGCCGCGGTCCGGTTTGGGATCAGCCCTTGTGCTTGGCGAGCCGCAGCCAGGTATCGACCACCGTGTCGGGGTTCAGCGACACCGAGGTGATGCCCTGGTCCATCAGCCATTCGGCAAGGTCGGCGTGGTCGCTTGGCCCTTGCCCGCAGATGCCGACGTACCTGCCCTTGGCGCGCGCGGTCTGGATGGCCATCGCCAGCAGTTTCTTGACCGCCGGATTGCGCTCGTCGAAGAGCGGCGCCACGATCGACGAATCGCGGTCGAGGCCCAGCGTCAGCTGCGTGAGGTCGTTGGAGCCGATCGAGAAGCCGTCGAAGATGTCGAGGAATTCCTCGGCCAGCAGGGCGTTGGACGGCACCTCGCACATCATGATGACCTTCAGTGGCTGGTTGCCGCCGATGCTCTCGCCGCGCGTGAGGCCGTTTGCCGCGAGCACGTCGATGACCTTTTGGCCTTCGCCCAGGGTGCGGATGAAGGGGATCATCACCCATACGTTGTCGAGGCCCATCTGCTCGCGGACTTTCTTCACCGCCTGGCATTCAAGGCCAAAGCAGTCGGAGAACGAGGCGTCGACGTAGCGTGATGCGCCGCGGAACCCGATCATCGGGTTTTCCTCGTGCGGCTCGTACCGGCTGCCGCCCAGGAGGTTTGCGTATTCGTTCGACTTGAAGTCGCTCATGCGGACGATCACGGTCTTGGGATATACCGACGCCGCGATGGTGGCGATGCCTTCGGTCAGGCGTTCGACGTAGAACTCGACCGGGCCGGCGTAGCCCGCGATGCGTTCGTCGATTTTCGCCTTGGTCTCGGCGTCCTGCTGCGCGTATTGCAGCAGCGCCTTGGGGTGGATGCCGATGTGGCTGGCGATGATCATTTCGAGGCGCGCCAGGCCGATGCCCTGGTTGGGCAGCATCCCGAAGTCGAATGCGCGTTCGGGGTTGGCGACGTTCATCATGATCTTCAGCGGCGCCTTGGGCATGTCGCCAAGATCCGTGGTGATGCGCTCGAACTTGAGCTGGCCGGAATAGATGAAGCCGGTGTCACCCTCGGCGCACGACACGGTGACCGCGGCGCCGTCCGGCACCTTGTCCATGCCATCGCCGGTGCCAACCACCGCGGGTACGCCCAGCTCGCGCGCGATGATCGCCGCGTGGCAGGTGCGGCCGCCGCGGTTGGTGACGATCGCGGCCGCCTTCTTCATGATCGGTTCCCAGTCGGGATCGGTCATGTCGGCGATGAGCACGTCGCCCGGCTTGAATTCGCTCATCTTGTCGAGCGAGCGGATCACGCGCGCGGTGCCGGCGCCGATCTTCTGCCCGATCGAACGGCCTTCGGCCAACACCGTGCCCTTCTCGCGCATGTGGAAACGCTCGAGCTGGGTGACCTTGGCGCGTGATTTCACCGTCTCGGGGCGCGCCTGCACGATGTAGAGCTTGCCGGTGCCACCGTCCTTGGCCCATTCGATGTCCATCGGACGCTGGTAGTGGTCTTCGATGATCAGCGCCTGCCTGGCCAGGCCCTCCACTTCGGCGTCGGTCAGGCAGAACCTGCGGCGCAGGTCGGCGGGCGTGGCCTCGATCTTCACGCGTTCACCGGGCTGGCTGGAATACACCATCCGCTGCTGCTTGGAACCGAGGTTGCGGCGCAGCACCGCGTGCTTGCCGGCCTTGAGCGTCGGCTTGAATACATAGAATTCGTCGGGGTTCACCGCGCCCTGCACGACCATTTCGCCGAGGCCGTAGCTGGCGGTCACGAACACCACGTCACGGAAGCCCGATTCGGTGTCGAGGGTGAACAGCACGCCCGAGGCACCGATGTCCGAGCGCACCATCAGCTGCACAGCGGCCGACAGCGACACTTCCTCGTGGGCGTAACCCTGGTGGACGCGGTAGGCGATCGCGCGGTCGTTGTAGAGCGACGCGAATACTTCCTTGATCTTGCGCAGGACGTCCTCGATGCCGGTGACGTTGAGGTAGGTTTCCTGCTGGCCCGCGAACGATGCGTCCGGCAGGTCTTCGGCGGTGGCGGACGAGCGCACCGCGACGGGCACGCTGTCGGCGCCGGCTTCCTTGCAAAGTTTGGTGTAGGCGTCGCGCACCGCCTGCTCGAGGTCGGCCGGCAGCGCGGTATCGATGATCCAGCTGCGGATTTCCTTGCCCGCGACGGCCAACGCGGTGACATCGTCAACGCTCAACGTGGCCAGGCGCTGCCGGATTTTCTGATCCAGTCCGCTGCGGTGCAGGTATGTGCGGAACGCATCGGCGGTGGTTGCAAACCCACCCGGCACCGATACGCCAAGCTTGGCGAGGTTGCCGATCATTTCGCCCAGCGACGCATTCTTGCCGCCGACCTTGGGCAGGTCGGTCATGCGCAGTTGATCCAGCCACAGGACGAGTTCGGTCACGGCTTGTCTCCAGGGAGCGGGCGCGAGCCCGTAAAAGTACCCATTTTCACGGTGCCGGCGGGCCGAAACAAGTTTGCCGGCGCGGTCGTTACACTGCGCGTTCACTTGGAGGCTTGGCATGAACGGTCGCAGGACGGTGTTTTTCGTCTCCGATTCCACCGGGATCACCGCCGAGACCATCGGCAATTCCATCCTCGCACAGTTTGAAGGCCTTGAGTGCGATGCGCACCGCATTGCCTTCGTGGATACGCCGGAGAAGGCGCGGGCGGCAGCGCTGCGGATCAAGATCGTCTACGCGCAAAGCGATGAACGCCCCATCGTGGTCAATACCGTGGTCGATCCGCAGCTGTGCGAGATCATTGCCGAGTCGGGTGCACTGGTGATCGACGTGCTGGCGCCGTTCGTGGGTACGCTGGAGCTGGAGCTGGGCATGCGCCGTTCCGGTGCGATCAACCGCGCACACGGCATGGTGGATTTTGGCCAGTACGAGGCGCGCATCGACGCGACCAATTACGCGCTGGCGCACGACGATGGCGTTGACCTCGACTACAGCCGGGCCGATGTGATCCTGGTCGGCGTGTCGCGGGTCGGCAAGACCCCGACCTGCCTGTACATGGCGCTGCACTACGGCGTGAAGGCGGCGAACTACCCGCTGACCGACGAGGACCTTGAGCACGATACGCTGCCCAGGCGCCTGGAAGATTATCGCCAGCGGCTGTACGGCCTGACCATCGAACCCGTGCGCCTGGCCCAGGTGCGCGAGGCCCGCCGCCCCGGCAGCCGTTACGCCAAGCTCGACCGCTGCAAGCGCGAGCTGGTGCTGGCCGACCAGATCTTCCGGCATGAGCGGATTCCATCGCTCAACACGACCCACACCTCGATCGAGGAAATCGGCGCCAAGATCATGGCCCACCTTGGGATCGAGCGGCACATGTTCTGAGCGGGGTCACGGCCCGGACGCGCGTTCGTGCTGTTGTTCGAGCGCCCACGCGACGTGTTCGCGCACGAGCGGCGAGGGATCGTCGGCGCGCGCTTCCAGGGCCGCGAGGATGGCCGCCGACCACGGCGCGTTGCCGAGCGCGACCGCCACGTTGCGCATGAATCCGGCATAGCCCGCGCGGCGGATCGGCATGCCTTCGGTCTTGGCCAGGAACTCGCTTTCGGTCCATGCAAACAGCTCGGTGAGCCTGGCGCCGTCCAGCCCGTGGCGCGGTGCGAAAGCTTCTTCGTGGGTCGGCCGCGCAAACTTGTTCCACGGGCACACCAGCTGGCAGTCGTCGCAGCCGAACACGCGGTTGCCGATCAGCGGCCGCAGTTCCACGGGAATCGCGTCCCTGGATTCGACCGTCAGGTAGGCAATGCAGCGGCGCGCGTCGAGCTGGTAGGGCGCGACGATGGCGTGGGTCGGGCGCACGTCGATGCATTTGGTGCAGGTGCCACAAAGGTCTGCGACCGGCGCGTCGACCGGGAGCGCCAGGTCGGTATAGAGTTCACCGAGGACAAACCATGAGCCGACGTCGCGATCCAGGATCAGGGTGTGCTTGCCGCGCCAGCCGATCCCCGCGTTGCGGGCCAGCGCTTTTTCGAGCACCGGCGCCGAATCGCTGAAAGGCCGGTAATGGAACGGGCCGATTTCGGCTTCGATGCGCTTGGCGAGTTTCAGCAGGCGCTTGCGTACGACCCGGTGGTAATCGCGCCCGAGCGCGAAACGCGCGATGTAGGCGCGCTCGCCGTCGCCAAGGACGTGCCACGCGTGGCGACGCGAAATGTCATCGGAAAAGTATTCCATCCGCACCGAAATGACGCGGACGGTGCCGGGGATCAGTTCTGCCGGATGGCTGCGCTTGGTGCCGTGGCTGGCAAGATACGCCATCGTTCCGTGGCGGCCCTGGCGCAGGTATTGGTTGAGATGGGCCTCGTCCTCGGCAAGCTCGATGCCGGCGATGGCGACCTTCGAAAATCCGAGCTCACCGCCCCAGGCCTTGATGCGTTCGGCCAGCGCGGCAAAATCGATGTCGGGGGTGATGGCGTTGCTGTCCGCGTCCATCGGTGCATTGTAGGATCACGCGATGGATGCGCCCGACCCCCAGACCACGCTCTACACCACCGCGGCAGTGCGTGCGCTCGACCGTGCGGCGATCGCGGGCGGCATTGCCGGGATCGATTTGATGCACCGCGCCGCGCAGGCGGTGTTTGGTCAATTGCGCCGCCGATGGCCCGACGCGCGCAGCGTGTGCGTCCTGTGCGGGCCGGGCAACAACGGCGGCGACGGCTTTCTCGTGGCGACCCTCGCGCGGGCTGCGGGCTTGCAGGTGAGCGTGTTGGCGCTCGGTGGCCAGTCCACGGGTGACGCGGGCCTCGCGCGCGCCGGGTTCCTGCGCGCGGGCGGCACGGTGGTGGCCGCCGGTGCGGCGCTGCCGGATGCCGACGTGTACGTCGATGCGTTGTTTGGCTCCGGTTTGAACCGCGTCCCGGCGGGGGTGGCAGCGGACTTGATTGCCGCGTTGAATGCGCGGCCGGGCGCGGTGTTGGCCGTGGACGTGCCGAGTGGATTGGACGCCGATGCCGGAGTGGCCTTTGCAGCCTGCGTGCACGCCAGCGCGACCGTGTGCCTGGTCGGCTGGAAGCGTGGGCTGTTCACCGCCCAGGGTCCTGATCAATGCGGCGCACGCAGCCTGGCGACGCTGGACATTCCAACCCAGGTTTACGCAGACGTCGCGGCCGATGCCGTGTTGCTTGCGCCGCAGGCATTGCCGTCGCGGCCGTGCGACAGCCACAAGGGTCGCTACGGGCACGTCCTGGCGGTCGGCGGCGACATCGGCGCCGGCGGCGCGATCCGGCTGTGCGGCGAGGCCGCCGTGCGGGTGGGCGCAGGGCTTGTCAGCATTGCCACGCGTGAAGCCAATGTCGGTGCGATCCTCGCTGCGCGTCCGGAACTCATGCCGGCGGGCGTGCACGTGCCGCGCAACCTCGAACCGCTGTTGGCGCGTGCCAGCGTGTGCGCCCTGGGTCCGGGCCTTGGCCAGGGCGACTGGGGGCAGGGCCTGTGGCGGGCTGTGCTGGACGCGGGCAAGCCGCTGGTGCTGGACGCCGATGGCCTCAATTTGCTGGCCGCCGCACCGCGCCCGTTGCCGCAGGTCTCCGTGTTGACGCCGCATCCGGGCGAGGCAGCGCGGCTGTCGGGCCTCACCGGCGCGCAGGTGCAGGCGGACCGGTTTGGCGTTGTGCGCGCGCTCGCGCAAAAATACCGCGCCGTCGTGGTGCTGAAAGGCGCCGGCAGCCTCATCGCCGATCCCGGTGGCCGCGTGGCGTTGTGTCCGTGGGGCAATCCCGGCATGGCAACGGGTGGCATGGGTGATGTCCTGACGGGCGTCGTTGCGGGGTTGCTGGCGCAAGGGCTGGACGCTTGGGAAGCGGCGTGCCTTGGCGTCGGGCTGCATGCGCGGGCGGGCGATCTGGCGGCGCGGGCGGGCGAGAGGGGCTTGCTGGCGGCGGAACTGTTTCCTTACTTGCGGGCTTTGGTGAATGGCCGTGTCTGACCGCGCTCGAACCCTGGTGCTGGCGTTGCCCGATGAAGCGGCGACGGTGGCGCTGGCGCGGCGGCTGGCGCCGGCCCTCGCGGACGGCGGCGTGGTGTATCTGCGCGGTGAGCTGGGCGTCGGCAAGACCACCTTTGCGCGCGCACTGCTGCGTGCGCTTGGGGTCGGCGAGCGCGTCAAAAGCCCGACCTACACCCTGCTCGAGCGCTACCACGTCAACGGCCATCCCGGCTTCCACCTCGATCTGTACCGGATCGCGGGTGCCGGCGAGCTCGAGTGGCTGGGATTGGACGAATTGGACGCGCCGGAGGCCATCGTGTTGGTCGAATGGCCCGAGCGTGGCGCCGGCGGCCTGCCGCCCGCGGACCTTGAAGTGGCCCTGGAGCACGCGGGTGCGGGGCGCACCGTGCATCTGACACCGGTTTCGACGCGAGCCGCGGACTGGCTTGGAACCGGTCCCTGCGGGGGCGGCGCTGGCATGAATTGACGCCAACTTGGCGCAACTTGTTGAATCTGGATTGATGAAAGTTGCGCAGTTGCCGGATAACAAAGGAAAAAGTACTTGCAATTAAGGGTGGCTTGCGATTGAATTTGCCCCCATGAAGGGGATACGCCATCCGTTGCTGTGGATTTTTTCCGCTCTCTGCGGGGTGCTGGCGTGCGCCGTCGCGGCCGCCGCCACGCCAGCCGCGCCGTCCAGCACGGTCAAAGCCGTCCGCATCTGGGGTGGACCCGACGCCACGCGGGTGATTTTCGAGCTGACCGCACCGGTCGACTACCGGCTGTTCCAGCTCTCCAAGCCGGATCGCGTCGTCATCGATCTGGACAATGGTGATTTTGGCAAGGATGTTGCCGCCAAGCCGGGCAAGGGCGCGGTCAAGGACATGCGGATCGGCCACTACCAGGGCAAGGCGCGCGTGGTGCTGGATCTGGACGAACCCGCGCAGCCCAAGAGTTTCTTGTTGAATCCGACCGCGCAGTACGGCTACCGGCTGATCGTGGACCTGGGTACGCCGGACACCAAGCCGTCGCAAATCGTGCGCACGATTGACACCGACATCGCACACGGCACCCCGCGTCCGGTGGTCATTGCGGTCGATGCCGGCCACGGCGGCGACGATCCGGGTGCGCGCGGCCAGGGCGGCACGCTCGAGAAGACCGTGACGCTGGAAGTGGCGAAGGATCTCGCCAAATTGATCGATGCACAGCCGGGGATGCACGCCGTGCTCACCCGCACGGGTGACTATTACATTCCGTTGCAGAAGCGGTTTCAGATCGCGCGTGAGCACAAGGCGGACCTGTTCGTGTCGATCCACGCCAATTCCTGCCCCGACTATTGCGACGCGCGCGGTGCGTCGGTGTGGGTGCTCGACCCGCACGGCAAGCAGAGTGAGGCCGGGCGCTGGCTGGCCAAGAGCGAAAACGCGTCGGACCTGATTGGCGGCGTGTCGCTGGACAACAAGAGCCCGACGCTGGCGTCGGTGTTGCTCGATCTGTCGCAGGGCGCCAGCATGCACGCCGCGCACGAGGTCGGCGGCGACGTGCTCGCTGCGTTGGGCAAGATCGGGCCGCTGTACCGCAACACCGTGCAGGGGGCCAACTTTGTGGTGCTGCGGTCCCCGGACGTGCCCTCGATCCTGGTCGAGACCGCGTTCATCAGCAATCGCGCGGGTGAGCGGCGGCTGGACAGCAGCACGGATCGCGGGCGGCTGGCGCAGGCGATCCTGGCCGGCGTCAAGCAGTACTTTGAAACCACGCCACCGCCGGGTACCTGGTTTGCCGAGCAACGCAACCTGCGCCTGCATCTGACGTCGGATGCGGCGACGCGGCTTGCGTCCGCCAATCGGGCGGCCAGCCGTACGCGTTCGGCGATCACGGATCCGCCGCCGCCGCGACCGGCAGCGGTCAAGGCCGCCGACGACGCGTTCCAGGGCATGCACAAGGTTACGCGCGGAGAAACGCTGTCCGGCATCGCACAGCGGTACGGCATCAGCATGAACGCGCTGCGTTCGGTCAATTCGAGCAAGGTGCAGACCGGCGGCGGGATCCAGGCCGGCCAGGTTTTGCTGATCCCGAATTCGTGATTCCTGCTGGCGTAATTGCCACGCCTGGGCAGCTCGGGGAGTGCGTGGCAAGCTTTGACAGTCCCGGCTGCCGGCACGATAATGCGCGGCTTGCTGCCCGAATAGCTCAGCTGGTTAGAGCACTAGACTGTTAATCTGGGGGTCGTAGGTTCGAGTCCTACTTCGGGCGCCAGATGTGGAAGGCCGGCCCTGCTGCCGGCCTTTTCGTTTTTGGCAACCTGCGTACATGTGTCATCGTTCACATGGCTTGGACGGCGGCGTACTGCATACTCGGCTGCCTTGTAGTCACGCACTGGAGCCAGCATGGTGAGCGCACGCGCGCAGGTGACGAGTCCCGGGGTTGGCCTCAGCGGAATGGCTGTCTGGGTGCCGCCGTACCGGGTGGACCTGGATCGCTGGTGCGAATGGACGCGCAATGACCCGGCCAAATTGCACGCGGTTGTAGGGCGCGCGTTCCGCATGGCCGGTCCGGATCAGAATGTTTACACGCTGGCCGCCAACGCGGTGCTGCGTTTGCTGGCGCGGTACGCCATCGATCCGGGCCGCGTCGGTTATCTCGCGCTGGGTACCGAGTCCAGCGTCGACAATGCGGCGGGTGCGGTCATCGTGCGTGGCCTGGTGGACGCCGCGCTGGCGGCGCAGGGCCGGCCCGCGCTGGCGCGCGCGTGCGAGGTGCCCGAGTTCAAGCACGCGTGCCTGGGCGGTGTGTACGCGCTGAAGGGCGGCTTGCGTTACCTCGCCTGCGACGGGCGCAACCGGCAGGCCATCGTGGTCAGTGCCGACATGGCCGAGTACGCACGCGGCAGCAGCGGCGAGCCGACCCAGGGGGCGGGCGCGGTTGCGATGCTGCTGGAATCCGCGCCGCGGCTGATGCAATTTGACCTTGCCGGCGGCGGCAGTGCCTCCGCCTACCGCGAGCTGGATTTTCGCAAGCCGTTCCTCCGGTTTGCCGGGCAGGTGCCGGGACGGCATGGGCGCCTGCGCGACGAGCCGGTGTTCAACGGCAAATATTCGACCGACTGTTACACCGAGGCGACGCTGTGCGCGCTGGACGCGCTGTGCGCCCGGCGCGCAGGCTCGCGCAACGCCTGGATGCGCGGGCTGGGGGCGGTATTCATGCATCGCCCCTACCACCGGATGCCGCGCAACGCCTGGGCGATGGCGTATCTGGCTGCGCTCGCGCACGATGCGGAGCACGGCGACCATGCGGCGGCCGATGGGCTGGCCGGTTACTGCGCGGCGGCAGGCGTGACGCAGGAGGCTGTCACCTCAGAGTGGCGCCTTGGCGTCCGCGCGTGCGGTGCCGACAGCCTGCCGGCGGATGCGTATCCCGCTGCTTCTGCGCTGCTCAAGGTGTTTCGCAAAACTCCGGCCTACCGGCAGGTGGTGGAAGACAAGCTCCGCGCCGGGTCTGCGGCAATGCTGGAACTGGGCAACCTCTACACCGCCGCGCTGCCGGCATGGCTGGCCGCCGGGCTCGAGGATGCGGCGGTGAATGCCGTCGCGCTGGAGGGGCGCGAACTGCTGCTGCTGGGCTACGGCAGCGGTGATGCGGCCGAGGCCATTCCGGCGCGGTTGGTGCCCGGCTGGCAAGCGGCGGCGCGCGCGATAGGGTTCCGCGCGGCGCTTGCCGGCGCGGTGGATCTGGAGCGCGACGCGTACGTGTCGCTGCACGATGCGGGCACGCTCGATGCGGTGCACCGGGTAGCGTCGGCGGGCGTGGTCATCGACCACGTCGGCACGCATGATGACGCTTCGTTCCACGATTATGGCGTGGCGTACTACCGCTACGCGGGGGCCGATCTGGCGTCACCGGAGGCGGGTGTAGACCACGCTGCATGAGGGCGCCGGGACCGGTGGGCGCGGCATCACTGTCCGCCGGTGAGGCACGCCTGCAGCTGGTCGGGGCGTGCGCCGGCGAGGCGTACGCGTCCTGAATTTGCGACGACCACCGCCGTGGCCATGCGTGTGTGCAGGCGGCAAATCGTGAAGCGTGCATTGCTGCCGGCGGCACTGCCGTTTGGATGAAAGACGATCTGGCCGCGTCCGCGGCTGGTGATGACGCGGGTGCCCGCGTGCAATGCCGCCTGGGCGGCGATGAGCGGCGCGCCGGCATCGGGCTGACCGTCCGCGTCGGTGTCGATGCCTATGATCCAGCCGTGTTGCCAGTCGTCGCCGGCGCGGCAGTGGACGCGATCGCGGCTCGGGCAGAGCAGCACCCGTGTGCCCCGCACGACCGCGGCGGCGCGCGCCTGGTGCAGGCTGCCGGTGATGGCCGTCGCGGCGCGGGTGTCCGTAACGCGTGACACGAGGCTGCCAAGCGCGGGCATGCCGAGCGCGGCCAGGAGCCCAGCGATGGCGAGCGTGGTCAACAATTCCGTCAGGGTGAACCCGCTTGCTGACGTGCTGGATGGTTGCATGACCGCTCCCTCGTGGCGTGGGAGCAGTCTGCGCAATGCGCGCCTTCGCGGGCAGCGGGACGCCACCGCAACGTGCGTCAGCCGATGCCGATGCAGGTTGTCGGCGGCGCAAACGTATAATGTCGGGATGGACGCCAGTACCACCCTTGCGCGCGCCGACGAGCGCTTCGAACTGGTCGCGCCATACCAGCCCGCGGGCGATCAGCCGCAGGCGATCGCGAAGCTGATCGACGGTTTCAACGCCGGCCTGGCGGCGCAGACGCTGTTGGGCGTCACCGGGTCGGGCAAGACCTTCACCATTGCCAACGTGGTGCAGGCCGTGCAGCGCCCGACCCTGGTGCTGGCGCCCAACAAGACGCTGGCGGCGCAGTTGTACGGCGAGTTCAAGCAGTTTTTCCCGCACAACGCGGTCGAGTATTTCGTCAGCTACTACGACTACTACCAGCCCGAAGCGTACGTGCCTTCCTCTGATACCTACATCGAGAAGGACGCCTCGATCAACGACCACATCGAACAGATGCGGCTGGCGGCAACCAAGGCGCTGCTGTCACGCCGCGACGCCCTGATCGTTGGCACGGTATCGGCCATCTATGGACTTGGCGATCCGGAAGACTACCTGTCGCTGCGCCTGATCCTTTCCATCGGCGACCACGTCGATCCGCGCAAGCTGATCCGCCAGTTGACCGAGCTGCAGTACACGCGCAACGAACTGGAACTGCACCGCGGCACCTACCGGGTGCGCGGCGAGAGCCTCGACGTGTTTCCGGCCGAGAATGAAACCGAGGCCCTGCGGATCGAGATTTTCGACGGCGAGGTCGAGAAAATCTCGATGTTCGATCCACTGACCGGGCGCGCGCTGCGCAAGCTGCCGCGCTGCGTGGTGTATCCAGCCACGCACTATGCTTCGACCCGGCAAAGCGTGCTGAATGCGATCGAGACGATCAAGGCGGAATTGGTCGATCGGCTGGAGGTCTTGCGCGGCGCCAACAAGCTGCTGGAGGCGCAACGGCTGGAGCAACGCACGATCTACGACGTCGAAATGATGGCCGAGGTGGGGTACTGCCAGGGCATCGAAAACTACTCGCGGCACCTCACGCGGCGCCTGCCGGGCCAGCCGCCGCCGACCCTGTTCGACTACCTGCCGTCCGATGCGTTGCTGGTGGTCGACGAAGCCCACGTCACCATCCCGCAGCTCGGGGCGATGTACAAGGGCGATCGTTCGCGCAAGGAGACGCTGGTCGAATTCGGTTTCCGCCTGCCCTCGGCGCTGGACAACCGGCCGCTGAAGTTCGAGGAATGGGAACAGCGCGAGCCGCGCACCATCTTCGTGTCGGCGACGCCCGGGCGCTACGAGCTGCAGCACTCCGGCGACAACGTCGTGGAGCTGGTGGTGCGCCCGACCGGCTTGATCGACCCCGCGGTCGAAGTGCGTCCGGTGCGCTCGCAGGTCGATGACGTGCTGGGCGAAATTCACGAGCGGGTGAAGCTTGGGGACCGCGTCCTGATCACCACCCTGACCAAGCGCATGGCCGAAAACCTCACCGAGTTCCTGGATGAGCAGGGTGTGCGTGTGCGCTACCTGCATTCGGACATTGAAACCGTCGAACGCGTGGAAATCATCCGCGACCTCAGGCTCGGCAAGTTCGACGTGCTGGTCGGCATCAACCTTCTGCGCGAGGGCCTGGACATGCCCGAGGTGTCGCTGGTCGCCATCCTCGATGCCGACAAGGAGGGCTTCCTGCGTTCAACCGGATCGCTGATCCAGACCATTGGCCGCTGTGCGCGCAACGTGCGCGGCAAGGCGATCCTGTATGCGGACACGATCACCAAGTCGATCCGCGCGGCGATCGATGAAACCGACCGTCGCCGCGCCAAGCAGGTCGAGTACAACATCGAACACGGCATCACCCCGACCACCATCGTGCGCGAGATTGCCGACGTGATGGAAGGCGCGCGCGAGGAACCGGCAACGCGCGGTCGCGGTCGCGGCAAGGGCCATGCGGCGGCCGGTTCGCGCAGGGTGGCTGAGGCAGCGGGCGATTATGCGGCGCTGGATGCCCGCGCGGCGGTGGCCCTGATCAAGAAGCTTGAGGCCGAGATGTACCGGCACGCCAAGGATCTGGAGTTTGAGGAAGCCGCGCGCCTGCGCGATGAAATCCACCGCGTGCGCGAGCAGGCGTTCATGCAATGACGGTCGTCGGGTTGCCGGCCCGTCACGCCTGGTCGACCCCGGCCGATGCCGTCGGCCTTAACGTGAGCGGTTTCGGCTGTGCGGGCTGTTTTTCAGCCGGCGCCGGCCTCGGAGCCAGCGTTGGTCGCGGATTTTCCGGTCAAAGGCGGGCGTTCTCGCGCGCTTGGGGTTCCGCCCTGCGCCATCGTGGCGTTGTTTGAGTAGGCCGGTTTTCGCCGACCGGCGTGCCGGTAAACGCTGACCAACACGCCGCAAATGGCCCACCAGGCTACTGGTGCTCACCACAGCCGACTGGTCACTGTCGTCCGGAACGCCAACTGTGCAGGATTCGTGGCGGAATGCGAGGCGCGTCCGATTTGACTGACTGCCTGGATGAACCCTTCGCTCTGCCATTCCAGGTTCGGCGGGCGAGCCGCCCCGCTATGACGAGGAACACGGGGCTGTCGCGGAACGACCTCGGCAGCCCCGGCAATGCAACTGCCGTTGCGGACCGCTGGCGGCTACTGGTTCTTGATGCACGGGGGCGTTGTAGTGGCAGCGGAGTTGCTCACCTGGGTGGTGTAATGACCACCGTTTGCGTCTGCGACCACGGTGATGGTGTACGTGTATTCGTTCGCTGCCTGGTCATTGTCATTGATGGTGATTTCGTCATCGATGACATTCAATCCTGAGAACGGTGGATTGTCTGACAAGCCGGTCAGCGAGTAGAAGGTGAACCCCTCGTTCCCGCCCGGCTTCCATTTGATTTCCTGGTTGCCGCGATTCGCGGAAAACTCCGCTGGCTCGCAGGTGACAGCCGCCTTGCCGGGAGCGGGGTTGATATTCAACTTGACGACGATGTCAGACATCGGGGCACTCCTTTTTCAGCATGCACGGCACTTGGGGCGGGCCGTTTCGCCTTCAGACTTGTTCGGGCGGAAGGCTATAAGGGCTTTTTGAGCGGGTTCACCGGTTCGTTGATCGCGGCGTTGATGCGCGCTGTGGCTCTGGGGTCCACCGTGTAGGTCACATGCTTGGCATCGAGCAGCGCATCGAAGTCGGGTGTGCGGTAGCCCATCGCCGACAATTTCGCGAGCGATGGTCGTGCCGCAGCAGTGTCGTCGAGTAGCAGGCAAGCCCTGACGACTGCTGCGAGCGCGTTCGGGTCGTTGCTGATACTTTTGTCGGCAACGGCGGTTCGCGCGTCGATCCAGGCTTTGTGCGCCTCCGCCGTGTCGCCCTGTTTCGCTGAAATTTCGCCCATGATCAGGTTGGCTTGCGCCGCGAGCAGGGCGAGCGCGGGGTCGGATGCGTTCGTACGACGCAGAGACTCCAGCAACTGCAACGCGTCGTCAACCGACGAGCGCGCTGCGCCTGTATCGCCCTGCCGGAGCTTCAGTTGAGCAAGCTCGATGCGCGCTTGTGCGAAGCCTCGATTCCATCCGGAGTTCTTTGGATCCCTGGAAACCAGCGTCGAAAAAATCGCCACGCCTTCGGCATCGGCAACAGCTGCGGCGGTTACTTGGCCCGTTTGGCGCAACAGGCCACCGAGTTGCGAGCTGTAGAGCGCCAGGTCATCTTGATTGTCCGTGTCGGCAGGCTCGAACTTGACCAGACTCTTGCCGATGTCCACTGCGGAAAGGGTGTACCGAAGAGCCCCTTGCATGTCGCCATAAAGTGCGAGCGTGCGGCCAAGGATGGCATCACTGACCATCAAATCGTTCAGCTCGTCGTGGTTGGCGGGATCCCCGGCGGACATGGCTTCCCGGAGGTTCTGGTCTGTACGGTAGTCGGTGATGGCGCGATCAAGGTGGCCTTGCTCAAGCTCGACTTTTCCCAGGTCGTCCCATGCGTTCCCGAGCAGGTTTTTCCAATCCATGTTTTTAGGTTGATCTGAAACCACACTTTGCAAAAGCGCAAGCATGCTGCGGTACGCAGCGATCGCCGCATTGAGGTTGCCGCGTGCTTCGTGCACGTGCCCAATGTTGTTGATGGTCGTGGCCAACTGGGAATCTAGTTTCGGACTGCCTTTTGTCATTTTTTGCGCGTGCAGCAGAGAAGCTTGCGACAATATGAAGTTTTGCTGCGCTGCCTCGAGATTTCCTTCGTCCCAGTAGGTGAAGCCGATGAAGTTCAACGTGTTTGCATAGGCCATCTGCCGTGCGGCGTCCATCGGAGCCGAGGCAGCAAGCTGCGAAGATATGCGTGTGGAAGCCAGAAACGCCTGACGCGCGGCAACCTGCTGGCCTTGTTGCATGCGTACGGTGCCAATTGCTTCCAAGGCCTTGGCGCGTTGTTCCAGTGCCGCGTCGTTGACGTCCGTGGCCGGCAGCGACTTGAAGTAGGCCATGGCCTTGTTGTCCACGGCCTGCAGGATGTCGAGTCGGTGGACTTCGTTGAGCTTGCCAGTGAGGTCGCCGAGCATGAAGTTGACTAGGCCCTCAGCCTGTTTCTGGCGGCGTTGCGCGGCTTGTTGCGCGACGACCGCCTGGTGTTGCGCGATCACAGCCTGGTGACGCGAAATCAGCGCGTACACCGCCAGCACGCTGGTGACGGCCATCACCCCCAGCGCCAGCGCGGCGATCGCGGTCATGCGGCGGGTGCGGCGCTGCAGTTCGCGCTGCTTCAGCGCATCGAACCCGACGCCGAGCATGCCCGCGACCAGTTTCAGCTTGGCGTTGGCCTTGCCGTCCTTGCCCTCGCGCGCGTCGGCTGCAATCGGCTCGGTGCGTTCGTTCGTGGGCCGTCCGTCCGTATCCGTCGCGAAGCGCAGCGCGGGACAAAAACATTCTTCCGCCTCGCGGCCGGGCCTATCGGTCGCGTTGGGTTCGCCCTCCACGATCAGGCAGAAGATGTGCCTGGCGCGGCCCATGCGCTTGTACGCCAGCACTTCCTCGTTTACCCAGCGCGAGGTGGCCGAAGCGGGCGAGCAGAGCACGATCAGGTTTTCGGACTGTGCGAGCGCCTGATTGATCTTGCTGCCGAGCTCC
Organism: Rhodanobacteraceae bacterium; assembly: GCA_004299555.1. Taxonomy (GTDB): domain Bacteria; phylum Pseudomonadota; class Gammaproteobacteria; order Xanthomonadales; family Rhodanobacteraceae; genus 66-474. The sequence goes on along the minus strand of SCQU01000013.1, from coordinate 14,305 downwards.
GGCGAACTCGACAGTTCCTCGCGGTCGCGGAAGATCGGATTCAGGCGACGTGGGATCACGCCCGCCGCGGTTTGCTTGCCGACCAACCGCGAAGGTACGCGATACGTTTCGAGCGACCGGTGCAGCCAATCCGCCCACGCCTTGTCGCGGTGGCTGTAGCTGATGAACGCGCGATACGTGAAGCTGGAACCGGACGACGATTCGGGCATGACCGTCACCTGCGTTCGACGTTGCTGCACACCGTCCTTGGCGGGGCGCGATCGTCGAGCGCGCAAGGCACCGGCGGGTCGCCCCGTTCCGGCGGCGCCGGAGCGGGAAGGCAACTCTACCAAAATGTGAACCACATCTCACATGGTTCCGTGTCCGTTCGAGCGTAAGCCGACCTTCGCCCGCGATGCAGCAACGTCAGCTTTTGGCGCCGAATCCAGCCGTGCGCCACATCCAGGTTGGGCGATGCGGCGTCGCCGGGTCAGCATGGGTACCGTGGTCAGTGACTACCGGAACACGCAGTCAACCTCACCGGAATACGCAGTTGTTTGCCAACGTGGCTGGATGGCGCGGTCAGCACCGGTGACAACGGGTGCTGTCTGGAGTGGCTGGCCTGACCGTGGCACGGCCGGAGCTTTGAAACACCGGCCGCGTGAGGTCAAGGTTCGATGACGGAGCGTGGCCGGAAAACGCCTGCGATGGATGGTGCCGATGGGGTGGCGGCGCCCGCAGCAGGTGCGCAACACCGGAGTAGCGACGCGATTGCGCCGTCACTGTCCTGTGTGTCATGTGCTGCGTGGAGTCGGGTGTTCGTGGTGCGTGCCGCCGGTTGCGCCTCGCGCAGGCGCGTATCGTGCTGCCACCGCCGCGCCCAGCAGGCCCGGGTTCGGGTGGGTGATGACCTGCACGGCGATGCGCTGCATGTAATCGAGGCGGCGGCCTTTGGCCGTAAAGGCGTCCATGAAGCCGCTGGCGCGAAAGAAATCGAGGAAGTGCAACACCACGCCGCCGGCGATCAGCACGGTGTTGGCGCCGTGCAGCAACGCGGCGTCGCCCGCCACGGCGCCGTAGATGCGGCAGAACCGTTGCAGGGCGCGGCGCGCGTCAGGCTCGCCGGCGAGCGCGGCCGCCGTGACGTCGCTGGCGCTGCGTGCGCCGGTCTGCCCGCCGGGCGCGGGTACCGGCGCCACGCCGCGCAGGGCAGCGTCGATGCAGGACAACCCGTTGCCGCTGAGTGCGCGTTCGTTGGATACGCGGCCGTAACGCGCGTTGAGCCAGGCCGCCAGCATGCGTTCTTCGGCGTCGGCGGGTGCGAAGGCGGCGTGCCCTCCCTCGGTCGGCACCACGTGCCAGCCAGAGGACGCAGCACCCGTCAGCAGCGCCACACCGAGCCCCGTACCGGCGCCGATCAGCGTGATCGGCCCGACGGGCGGTGTCGCGGGCGTACCGTGGATGGCGAGGCGGGCGTCCGCGGCCAGGTACGGCGCCGCCCACGCGATCGCGGCAAAGTCGTTGATGATCTGCAGGTCATCCAGTCCGAGCTGGCGCTGCAGCTCGCTGCGGCGGAACGACCAGCCCCGGTTGGTGAGGGTGATCGTGTCGCCTTCGATCGGTGACGCCACGGCCAGCGCGGCGCGGCGCAGCCTGGTGCCTGACGCGTCCAGATAGTGCCGTGCAGCGGCGCCAAGGCTCTCGAAGCCGGCGTCACTGAAGGTTTGGGCGTTGAGGATCTGCGGCTGGCCGGCCACCAGATCGGTCAGCGCGAAGCGCGCGTGGGTGCCGCCAATGTCGCCAATGAGCGCGAATCCGGTCATGGTGCTGTGCTCCGCGTGAACCGCGGCGCGGAGCCACCGCGCAGGGGTACCGCAGGGCGCGCCGCCGCCGCCAAGTCAGGCTTCGCGTTGCCGTGGCGAAGACGCGCTGGCGCGCGGCAGGCGATCGGCGAATTCACCGCGCAGGCGCTGCCATTCGAGTTTCAGCCAGGGCGTGAAGTGTTCGGGGGTGTCCGCGATTTCGCGGTCCAACGCTTCCGGTTTTACATAGCGCCAGGCGGCGATTTCGGTATCGTTGACCCGCACCGGCGCGGCGGAGGTGCCGACGTACACCGAGCACAGTTCGGTCTCAGAGCCGCTGGCGCCGAACTCGGCGTGGTACTGGAACTTGAACAGGTACTCGAGCCCGCAGGTGAAGCCCAGCTCTTCGCTGAGGCGGCGTTGGGTGGCAACTTCCATGTTTTCGCCGCCGCGCGGGTGGCTGCAGCAGCTGTTGGCCCAGTAACCCGGCCACAAGGGCTTGCCGGGCGCGCGTTGCTGCAGCAGCAGTTCGCCCGCGGGGTTGAACACGAACAGCGAGAACGCGCGGTGCAGGATGCCCTTGCCGGCGTGCGCGTCGGCCTTGGTTGCAAAGCCGATCTCGCGATCGGCCGCGTCGACCAGAATCAGGCGTTCGGAGTCGAATGACACCACGCGCGGGTCGCGGTCCTCAGCCAAGGTGGGTCTCCATCGCCTGGTAGCCGGCCTGCTTCAGCGCGCGCGCCACGCGGCCCGGATCATCGGGGCACAGCGCGATCATTGCGCCGCCGCCGCCGCCGCCGGTGAGCTTGGCTCCGACCGCGCCGTTGGTGCGCGCGATCTGGATCATTTCTTCCAGCTCCCAGCTCGATACCTGCAGTGCGTTCAATTGGCCCTGGCAGACGTTCATGAGCTCGCCAAACTGTTGCAGGTCCCACGCCTCCAGCGCCTTGATGCCCTGCATCGCCAGCGCGTCGATTTCATCGAAAATGCGCTCGTACAGCGGCTTGTTGCGCAGCCATGCCTCGCGTACGCGACGCACCGTGCGCGCGGTCAGGCTCTCCACGCCCGAGAGGCCGATCACCATCGGCAGCGGTTTGGCAAAGTGCAGCGGTTCGATCACCGGGGGCTCGCCGCGCTGGTACAGCAATGGCTGGCCGTAGGTTGCCACCGTGTTGTCGATGCCCGACGGCGTGCCGTGTGCCACGCGTTCGCATTCGTAGGCCAGCGCGCAGACTTGCTGGTCGGTCAGGCCGAGTGAACAGTAACGGTCAAGCGCGCGGATGACCGCGACCGCCAGTGCCGCCGAGCCGCCGAGGCCATTGGCGCGCGGCAGGTTGGGGTACACCTGGATGCGCAGCGGCCGTTCGCTGAGTTCCAGCTTTGCAAGGATCAGTTCGAGCGATTGCAGGAACGAACCCGGGTGCTTGGTGCCCGGATGCAGGCGCTGTTCGACGCCCCAGCGCGGGATGATGAGCCAGGTGCCGTCCTTCGACGCCTCGGCGCGCGCGCGGATGGCCATCGGCACCGGCACCGCGATGGCGTGCCGGCCGTAGACGACCGAGTGCTCACCGAGAAGGATTGCCTTGCCGTAGCCGGTCGCGTATTCGGCGTCATCCACCGGCTCGAAACCCTGCGCCACCGTCGTGGCTTCCGGCTGCGCCTGGCCGCGTACCTCGGCGATGATCTCCTTGGCCTTCCACACCTTGACCTCGCCGCTGTCGAGCAGGCGTTCAACCACGGTGTCGAAAATTTCGGGGGTCGCGCCCGCGCTGACCGCGACCGAACGCGCGTGCAGCGTCATGTGGCCTTGCTGGATGCCGTCGGTGACGAGCGCGCGCAGGGCCGAGAAGTTTTGCGCCAGCCCCACCGCGCCCATGATCTCCGCCAGCTCCCGCGCCGAACCGACGTTCAGGAGGCGCAGGTTCAAGGCGACCGTGGCGTTCGACTGCAGGTTGCCGCCGACGGTACCGACCTTCATCGGCATCTCGAGGCTGCCGGCGAGATTGCCCAGATCGTCCTTGTACCAGCGGGTCAGGGACGTGTAGTGCTTGCCGCGCGCGGCGTAGGCGTGGGCCGCGGCTTCCAGCGCGCGCCAGTCGTTGCCGGTGGCAAGGGCCACGGCGTCGACCCCGTTCATGATGCCCTTGTTGTGCGTCGCGGCGCGGTACGGATCGCACAGCGCAAGGTCGTTGGCGAGGATGATGCCGTCGCGCACCTGTTCGCCGTCGTAGCCCTTGCCGGCCAGGAGCGCGGTCGGGATCACGGCCTTGGCCCAGACCAGCGCGCGGTCGGTAAGGTTGGACAAGATTCGCAGGAACACCTTGCCGCCGGTGATGGTTTCCACCAACGGCGCGACGCCTTCGCACATGGTGTTGACCATGTTGGCGCCCATCGCGTCGCAGGTGTTGACCAAAAGATGCAGTACCACCATGTCGCGGCCTTCGGCCGCGCCCGGATAGATGCGGACTTCGATGTCCTTGGCGCCGCCGCCGCGCGCGACCATCTTCGGGTGCAGGCTGTTGGCGAGGTTGAGGATTTCCTGCTTGCGCTGCAGCAGCGCGTTTTGTGCGCTGGCCGAGTTGTCGACGTCGACGATCTGCACCTGGCCGATGAGGATCGGCTCGGTCGAGCGGGTGGTGAAGCCGCCCGCCGCGCGCACCAGTTTGGCCGCCGAGGACAGCGCCGCGACAATGGAGGGCTCTTCAACCACCAGCGGCACCACGCGATCGGCGCCGTTGATCAGGAAGTTGAGGCCAAGGCCCAGTGGCAGCCCCATCACGCCGACCACGTTTTCGATCATCTTGTCGGCGCGTGCGACGGTGAGCGTATGCGCGCCGGTCGACAGCGACTGGAAGTCTTCACGCGAGACCAGGCCGCGTGCGCGTACCAGGTCCACACGCTCGGACACCGACAATTTGTAGAAGCCCGGCAATCTTGACTGATCCATCTTGGTACCCCGCAACCTCAGACGTTGACCATCATGCCCAGACCCCGCGGGTCTGCTTCCAGCCCGATCACGCGGAAACCGGCGCGTGCCGCGCGTGATGCAAAAACCTGCACGCGGTGATTGTCCACGCCAAACGTGATGCCCACGTCACCGCCGCCCGCGCCGCAACTTTTGTAGACGCAACCGCAATCCGTGGCGATGGCACCGATGGTCTGGTGTTCGCGGCTTGCAATATCCACGCCGCAGGCGTGGCCGAAACGGGCCAGGGTTTGTGCATACGCGCTGAGGCTGGACAGGAAGGCGGCAGCGTCGCCGGTGGCAACCGCGTCGACGCCGCGTGAAGAAATTGTAGCGAGTTCGCGGATGTGCCGTGTGTATGCGCCGGGCGCATGCGTGCGCCAGGCCGCAACTTCCGCCAGCATCGCGCGGGTGGACGCCGGGCGTCCACTGTACACGCAACACATGTGCAGGCCGCGCGGCAGGCTGGCCGGCGTGGCGTGTGCGGCGCCGGCGGCGTCCAGCTGGAAGCGCGTCAAGCCACCCGCGAGCGAGGCCGCGATGTCGATGCCGCTGCCGCGTCCGCCCTGGATGGCGCGGTGCATCGCGATGGCTTCGGCGAGCGCGGGAGGCGGCAGTTGGGCCAGCGCCCGCAAGGCGCCCAGCAAGGCAACGGCGAGCGCCGCGCTGGAACCCAAGCCAAGCTTGACCCTGGCCCCGGCGTGGTCAACGTAAAACGCGTCGCTGTCAAGTTCGACCCGGCAGGCGGGCAGCGTCCGCGCCGGCCCGAAGTGCGCGAGCAATGTCGCGATCCACGCCAGCTCGGCCGGCGGGGCCGGGCCGCGGCGGTGTGCGGCGCCGTCCCCCGGCCGCAGCCGTGCAGCCATGCCCAGCGTGGGCGAAATGATTTCAAAGCAATCGCCCGGGATGGGTGTGAGCGTGGCGTTCGCGCGGCGGTTCACCGCCAGCACCAGCGCGGGGGCGCCGTCCAGCACGGCGTATTCGCCCAGCAGCACCAGTTTGCCCGGGGCGCTAGTCGCGATGCTCATGCCGCGGTGTCCGGGACCACGCGCGCGCCGGCACCCAGCGTACTGGTCACGAGGTCCTGGACCCCGCCGACACCGCGCAGCGCGGCGGCCACGCGGGAAGAGGCGCCCGGCAGGCACACGGCCTTGACCTGGGGGCCGGCGTCGATCGTGAAAAACACCCCGATGCCGTCGCGCTGCAGGCCGCGGATGCAGTCGATGCAGGCAACCGTCGCCGGGTTCCAGTAGAGGAGCGCCGGGCGGGTTGCCAGCATCACCGCGTGCATGGCAAGGCAGCTGGCCTCGCTGACCCGCGCCAGCTGCTCGAAGTCCCGCGCCTGGACCGCCGCGCGCGCGCTGGCGAGGTCCTCCGGCACCGTCGCCAGCCATGCACGGTAAAACGGCGATGCGCGTTGTGACGCCTCCATGCCGGCGCGTGAACTGATGCTTTTGGCACCGCGGGCGGTGATGGCGACCACGACCGTGAGCGGCCAGGCGTCGGCGGCCAGCAGCGGCGTCGCGAACGCGTCCTCGCCGTCGGCGCGCGTGCCGGCCGACATTTCCACGAAGCCGCCAAAGATCGAGCGTGCGGCCGAACCCGAGCCCCGGCGCGCCAGCCGTGAGAGGTTGCGGGCGCCGAGGCCAAGCCGCAACGCCCGGTCGGCCGCGACCGCGAGTGCGGCGAAGCCCGACGCCGACGATGCCAGCCCCGCGCCGGTCGGAAAGTCGTTGCTGGACGTCACGCGTGCGCGGGTGTCGACCCGGGCGCGGGCGCGGAACAAATCCAGGAACGCGCTGACCTTGCGCGTTTGCGCGGTGTCGCGCGCACCGTTCAGCGCAACGTCGTCGGCGTCCAGCGCGGGATCGAAGTGAACGTGCGTGCGCGTGTGCAACCCCGCCAGCGTGATCGAAAGCGAGCCCGCGGCCGGCAGGTTCAGCGTGGCGTCGCGCTTGCCCCAGTATTTGACCAGCGCGATGTTGGGTTGCGCCGTGGCCGTAGCCTGCGAGGTATCCGCGGTCATCCAAGGTATCCATTGTCCCGGAACCATTGTATTGCGTCGGCCAGCGCGGCCCGCGCGGGCCGCGCGTGGTAGCCAAGTTCGCTTGCCGCGCGGCGGCTGCTGAAATACATCTTGTGGCGTGACAGCTTGACGCCGTCGACCGTGATCAATGGCGCGCGGCCGCTGATGCGCGCCCAGGCTTCGGCCGCGTAGGCCACGGGCAGTACCGCGGCGTGCGGCAGCCGCAGCCACGGTGCGCGGCGGCCGGTCAGCCCCGCGACCGTCGCGAGAATGTCGTGGAGGCTCAGGTTGTCGCCGCCAAGCACATACCGGCGCCCGCGCCGGCCGCGCTCGAACGCCAGCACGTGGCCTTCGGCAACGTCCTCGACGTGTACCACGCAAAGGCCGGTATCGACGTAGGCCGGCATCTTGCCGCGCGCGGCGTCGAGGATGGTGCGCCCGGTCGGCGTGGGTTTGGCGTCACGCGGGCCGACCGGCGCGGCCGGATTCACGATGACGATGTCCTGGCCGGCGTGCGCGCAGCGCCGCACCAGTGCCTCGGACAGGTACTTGGAACGCTTGTAGGCACCGATCATGTCGGCCAGGCGCGAGGGCGTCTCCTCATCCGCCGGCGTGGCGTCGGCGTTGAGTCCCAGCGTCGCGACGCTGGAGGTATGCACGATCCGGCGCACGCCACGGCGCTGCGCAGCCACGAGGATGTTGTGGGTCCCGCGCAGGTTGGTCCGGCCGATCACGCGCGGGTCGGGCGCCCACAGCCGGTAATCGGCGGCGACGTGGAACAGCCCCTCGCAACCGGTGAGCGCGTGCTCCAGCGAGGACGGGTCCAAGAGGTCGCCGTGGACGATTTCGACCTCGAGTCCGCTGAGGTTGCTGACGTTGCTGCTGGCGCGCACCAGGCCGCGCACGGCATAATCGTGCCGCACCAGTGCGCGCACCACGGCGGAACCAACGAAGCCGTTGGCGCCGCTGACGAGGACGCGGGTGTTCATGCGGCCAACGCAGCGGCGGTCGTCAGCGATCGGCGCGCACACGCGAAGTCGTGCGCCAAGGCGCGCGCCGCGCGCCACGCCAGCGGGCCGCCCGTGAGGATCGCCGCCACCATGCGCCACGAGACGCCGCCGTCGGACACGTCGAGCGCATGCACGATGGACGCTGGCAGTTCCCGCGTGGCCGGGTCGCAGATGGCCTTCAGCGCCACGAAGGGAAGCCTGGCGCGGGCGGCGACCGCGGCGACGGCGGCCGCTTCCATGTCGACCGCGATCGCACCGCTGCGGGCGGCGAGCGATTGCTTGCCGGCTTGCGTGGTGACCGGTCGCGCGGCGGACCACAGCGTACCGCGGCGTACCACCAGGTACCGCGCGAGCGCGCTGTCCAGGCACGCGCGTAGGCCGGAATCGGTCGCGAAGCCAGGATCATCCAGGGCGTGCAGCACCCGGTCGGGGATCAGGACGTCGCCCGGCGCCAGCTTGGCGTCGAGCGCGCCGGCCACGCCCCAGCTCGCCAGCTGGCTGACGCCGCACGCGAGCAGGCGTTCGGCTGCGCGCATGGCGTTGTGCGGGCCGATGCCGGCGACCGCGATCCAGCCGTGCTGCCAGCGTTGGCAGTCGCCCGCACGCATTCCGCGCGCACCGACGCAGTGCGCCTCGGCGGGCAACGCCACGACCAGCCCTGCGCCTTCAGTGGCGGCCGGCGACGGTGACATTGCGATAGCGTACCAATGCCCAGTAGGGGAAATAACGGCTGTAGCCGTGGTACTTCAGATAGAACACCCGCGGAAAGCCGGGCGCGTTGAAACGCCCGTCGTGCCATTCGCCGTCCACCTGGGTGCGCAGCAGGTAGTCCGCACCGCGCGCCACCGCGGGACTCGCGCCTTCGCCGGCGTCCAGCAACGCCAGCATTGCCCACGCGGTTTGCGTCGCCCCGCTGCGCGCGCCGCGGCCGCGCAGTTCGGGGTTGAGGTAACTGTCGTTGCCTTCGCCCCAGCCGCCGTCCGCCTGCTGCACGGATTTCAGCCACGTGACCGCGCGCCGGATGCAGGCCGCATCCGGCGGCAGGCCGGCCAGCCGCAGGGCCACCAGCACCGACCAGGTGCCATACAGGTAGTTGGTGCCCCAACGGCCAAACCATGCGCCTTCCGGGGTTTGCTCGTCCAGCAGGAACCGCAGGGTGCGCGCACGCGCCGCGGCGTCCTGGGGGCGCTGGAGCAGCGCCAGCAGCGTCAGCACGCGGCCGCTGACGTCGCTGGTCGGCGGATCGAGCAACGCGCCGTGGTCGGCAAAGGGGATCTGGTTGAGCCACTGGTGGTTGTTGTCGGCATCGAACGCGCCGAACCCCCCGTTTTTCGACTGCATCCCGCACAACCAGTCGGCTGCGCGCTCGATCGCGTCGGCAAATGGCGCGTGATCGGGAGCCTGCCGCAGCGCGCGCGCCACGGCGGCGGTGTCATCGAGGTCGGGGTAGGCATCATTCTTGAACTGGAACGCCCAGCCGCCGCCGCGCAGGTTGGGCCGGTACGCGCGCCAATCGCCGGGCTCGTCGCGCAGCTGGTGCTGCACCAGCCAGTCGAGCGCGCGTCGCGTGGCGGCGGCCGGCGCATCCGGATCCTCTTGTAGGGCCAGGCAGGTGAGCGCGGTGTCCCACACCGGCGACACGCAGGGCTGGCACCACGCCGAGTGGCCATGCACCACCAGCAAATCGTCGATGGCCCTGCGCGTTTCCTGCCGCGCCGGGTGCTCGCGCGGATAGCCGAGCAGGGCCAGTGCCTCATAGGCATTGACCATGGCCGGGAAAATGCCGCCGAGGCCACCCTCGCCGTTGCGGCGGGCGAGGATCCATTGTTCGGCGCGCTTGAGCGCGTGGCGGCGTACGCGGCTGGGAATCAGGAACTCGAGGTGGCGCACGACTTCCTCAGCCGCGAGCAGCACGCGGTTGAGGAGTGAGCGCGCGTGGAAGTAGTGGTGTTCCTGGGCCGGCGGCGCCAGGAACAGTTCGCTGATGTGGATGCCGCGCGGATTGGCCGCATGCGGTTTCAGCGTGGTCAGGATCGACAGCGGCACCATGACGGTGCGTGACCAGTACGACACCTTGGCCAGGTTGAACGGGAACCAGCGCGGCAGCAGGATCGTTTCGACCGGCAGGAAAGGCACTCCGCGCCACGGCAGCTCGCCGAACAGGGCCAGCGCGATACGCGTGAAAACGTTGCTGCGCGCCGCACCGCCGTGCGCGAGGATGGCCTGGCGTGCGCGCGTCATGTGGACCGAATCTGCGCGGTCGCCCACCAGCTTCAGCGCGAAGTAGCACTTCACGCTGCAGCTCACGTCCAGCGCGCCGCCAGGATACAGCGGCCAACCGCCGTCGCGGCACTGGTGGGCGCGCAGGTATTCGGCGAGGCGTGCTTCCAGCAACCGGTCGGACTCGCCGAAGTAGTGCAACATCAATATGTATTCGGCCGGGATGGTGCAATCGGCTTCGAGGTTGAACTGCCAGTAACCCACCGGGTGCTGGTAGCCAAGGATGCGTGTGCGCGCGGCGTCGACCGCAACCGCCAGTCGATCGCGCGCGGCAGGTGTGCTGCGGCCAGTTGTGTCGGGTTGCGGGAAGCTGGCGTCAGGCACCATGGCGGTTCATTTGAAGGTGAAGGCGTGGGTTGGCCCGCAACTTTCGCTGCGTGGCCACGCGGTGTGGGGGTCGGGCAGCAGGCCGCCCCAGTCGGACGCCAGCGCCTGCACGGGAAGGCCTTCGGCCATGCGCCCGAACCAGCGCTGCAGCACGCGGCTGTAGCCGGCGAACAGGTGGGTCATCAGCACGACCTTCTTGACGACCTGGCGCGACACCTTGACCTGTGCCGCGGCGGTGAAGCCTGGCTTGGACTGGATCGATGCGAGGGTGCGCATCGCCAGCCCCACGGCGATCAGGCAGAAGCGGCGGATGCCCACTTCTTTTTCCGGAATCAGCAGGGTGTAGTCGAGTGCGTTGCGCAGGTGCGTATGTGCCACCCCGATCAGCTGGGTGTAGGCGTGGCCGAACGCGGCCGGGATGCTGCTGCGGCAAAGATCCTCGAGGTTCACCCCGGCGTGGGCGAACAGGTCGTGCGGCAACCAGCACACCCCGCGGTCGCGGTCTTCCCAGAAATCCTTGAGGATGTTGGTCATCTGCAGGCCTTGGCCGAACGACACGTCGAGCGCCGACATCGCTTCGCGGCGCTCGGCGATGCGCGGCGAGTAGTCACAGAAGAGGTCGGTGAGGGTTTGGCCAACGATGCCGGCGACGTAGTAACAATAGTTGTCCATCGCGTGCATGTTGGCCAGCCCCGCGACGCTGGCGCAGCGCTCGAAGCGCGGCATGCCGGTACACATCACGCGGATGCAGCGCGCCAGTGCTTCACGCTGGGCGAGGTTGAAGCCATCGGTGACCTCGATGATGTCCGGCGTGTGCGTCACCAGGTCGCGCTCGGCGGCCAGGGTGTTGCCGTTCAGCATGGGCGCAAGGTCGCGCGCAAACGACACGGGGTCTTCGGTTGCGCCCACGACGCGCGTGAAACGATCGTGAAATTGCTGTTTGACGTCCGCCGGCAACGACTGCTCGTCCTCTATGGTGTCGGCGATGCGGCACAGGAGGTAGGCGTTGGCAATCACCCGCCGCAGCCGCGCATCCAGCTGCGGGATCGTGAGCGCGAACGTGCGCGACACGGCTGGAAGGATGCGCGCCTGATAGGCTTCGGCGCCCGGGTTGCGGGTGCCCGCGGAAGCTCGGGAAATCATCCTGGTGGACTCCTTCGGCAGGTTGCCGGCCGACGTGGTGATCGTACGCATTGTGCGTGAAGACGAGGTGGAAGTCGCGCGGTCGCGGTTTTGACATGCCCGCGGCAACCTCGCTAGGCTCGCGGCGGTCATCACCGGATCCGGAGTCGCTGCATGTCCTTTCAAGACCGCGTGGCGGGCTATGTCGAGCGGGTGGAGCAGGCGCTGGCCGCGCGCCTGCCGCCAGCCGACCGGCATCCGGCGTCCTTGCACGCGGCCATGCGTTACGCGGCGTTGGGAGGCGGCAAGCGTATCCGGCCACTCCTGTGTTACGCCAGTGGCGAGGTACTGGGTGTTGCGCCGGAGCGGCTCGATGATGCCGCGTGCGCGCTGGAATGCGTGCACGTTTTTTCGCTGATCCACGACGACCTTCCGGCCATGGACGACGATGACCTCCGGCGCGGCAAGCCGTCCACCCACAAGGCATTTGGCGTGGCGACCGCGATCCTTGCCGGCGATGCGCTGCAGACGCGCGCGTTCGAGATTCTTGCCGGTGATGGCATGACGGACGCGAGCGAGCGTCTCGGCATGGTGGCGGTGCTGGCGGCGGCCACGGGCTCGTGCGGCATGACCGGCGGGCAGGCGGTGGATCTTGAAGCCGAAGGCCGGCAGCTCAGCGCGAACGATCTCGAAGCGCTTGACCGCGACAAGACCGGCAAGCTCATCCGCGCGGCGGTGCTGCTGCCTTGCTGCGCGGTGCCCGGCCTGCCCGCGGCGTCGCGCGCAGCGCTGGATCATTTTGCCGAGTGCATGGGGCTGGCGTTCCAGATCAAGGACGACGTGCTCGACGTCGAGGGCGAGCAGGCGCTGACCGGCAAGACCCACGGCGCCGACGCCGCGCACGGCAAGGCAACCTACCCGTCGCTGCTGGGCATGGAGCACGCCAAGCAGCGCGCTGACGCGTTGTACACCGAGGCGCTGGCCGCACTGGAGCGGTTTGGCGCTGCCGCCGGACCCTTGCGCTGGATGGCGCGCTACATCGTGCAGCGCGATCGCTGACGGACGCGCCGGATTGGCGCCGGGTGGCGGCAAGCGGGTAAGCTGGGCGGCCGGCGCGGCACAGGTTGCCTGGCCGCGGCACCCTGGTACACGCGGGAGTACACGCCATGACAGCATCGACTCGGCAGGTACACGGATTGCGGCGGCTTGCTTCCTGGTGGGTGCTGGTGGCCATCATGGCCGCGATCGTGATAACGCCACTCGCGCTGGCGGTGTACGTGATGTGCATCGATTGACGCGCTCGCACACCGGTTGCGCGCGCATTGCGCTGCGCGGACAACCGCTTGCTGAGGTCTATCAAACAATTCGAGTAAAATACTGATTTGTGGTGAGTTTTAATCGCTCGTTGTTGATAGATACCGCCAAAACTACCGCCAACGTGGCGCGACGCTCCCCCGAGTTTGTCGCCATGTATGACCTTTAGTCACGCGCGCGTGAAGCGTGCGAGCCTGAAAAATTCTGAACCGCTGGCGCGCCGTCCCGGATTGCCCCTCGACAATGGCCGCACCCATAAAGCGCTTAACATTTGCCGCCCGGAAACGCCGCCGCCTACGCGCTGTGGTCGCGCGTGCGTGAGGCTGCGCGGTAGCGTCAAAAAAGCCCGGCCACCAATGGCGGAACGTAGCGGATCGCCAGCCGCCCGGATAGCTCGCGGTTGCGGCTCGATATGTGCAGGCAGTTCGGTAGCGACGGCTTCGCGGATCAATTCCTTTTCGTCGTCATCCATGCGCCGGTGCGTGAGTCCGCTGCTGAGTTTGTGCACCAGCGGATCGTTGCCTCCGATTCGCGCCGCTGTGACCGCCAGCGGTTCGGGCGCGTCATGGGCAGGTTTGCCGACAAGGTACGCGGCCAGGAACGCCCGCGCTTGCGCGTCGCCGTCCTTGGCCTTTGCAACGGTCGCGTCGATCACGTCACCCCATGTTTCCAGCGTCGCGCGATCCAGCAGCGCGCCCCTGTAATCCGATTGCGTACGGCGGTGGGTAGTGCGCCCGCGCAGCATCTGTTGCGCTTCGGTTTTGCGGTTCATGGTGCTTTCGTTCGGTTCGGTGCGTTGAGAAGATACACGGCATCGCAACGACAGCCGGCATGTTGTGATGGGGCCTGAACACCACTGGCAAAAAGTTGGAGGATCGGTATCCATCCCTGGGCGGCGTTCTCTTGACACGCGGAGCAAACGCCGGGGTCATTTGACAACAACCACTTTTTAACCTTCATGCCAATGAGGACCGAGTGCGCGTAGTTCCCGCGGCTTGTCGCCAGCGCCACTTCCGTGTGCGCGATCAATTCCGCGCGAATGCGGTTGTATCCGTATTCTCGTTCCACCAGTGCGGCGATCTGTCTGTAAGTTAGCTTGTCAGCTATCGCGTTCGTGAGTGTGGCCATAAACCAACATAGGAGTTCCCCCGGCTCTGCCGGGGAGGCAGTAGAAGTTTGACGTATCCAGAAGTCCATCGGGAAACTCCGAGACGTGAGCCGCCAAGCACACGAATCGGAGAGTCCGATGGACGAGTATCAGAGCTTAAGCCATACGCAGTGGGAGTGTTTGTACCACGTGGTGTTCATTCCGAAGTGCCGACGCAAGACGTTGTACGTGGGGCTTCGGAAGTACTTGGGCGGGTTCTACCCCTTTTTCGTGGACAGTTGGGTTAAGGCTAAAAACTTCTGATCCTCGGCGTCCAGCCGTTGTTGCATCCTTGGATTGTGGAACCGCTCGATGTAATCGAACACGTCGCTG
>SCQU01000012.1 GCA_004299555.1 Rhodanobacteraceae bacterium | reverse complement strand
CAGCGCCGCCGTCAGCGTCGTCTTGCCATGATCCACATGGCCAATCGTCCCCACGTTCACATGCGGCTTGCTGCGCTCGAATTTCTCTTTGGACATGACTCAATCCTCAAACGGTGACTGTTGCGTTGTGCTCTGCGCGGGAAATCAGGACTTCTTGATGATGGCTTCGGCGATGTTCGTCGGCGCCTCGGCGTAGTGGTCAAATTCCATCGTGAAGGTCGCGCGACCCTGGCTCATCGAGCGCAGGCTGGTCGCATAACCAAACATCTCGCCCAGCGGGACCATCGCGTCGATGGTCTTGCCCGATGGCGTGTCTTCCTGACCCTGCAGGATGCCGCGCCGGCGGGAAAGGTCGCCCATGACGTCGCCCATGTAATCCTCGGGCGTCACGACCTCAACCTTCATGATCGGCTCCAGCAACACCGGATCGGCGTTCATGAAGCCCTGCTTGAAGCCCATCGAGCCCGCGATCTTGAACGCCATTTCCGATGAATCGACTTCGTGGTACGAACCGTCGACCAGGCGGATCTTGATGTCGACTACCGGGTAACCGGCCATGACACCATTGGCCACCGCTTCGCGAATGCCCTTGTCGACCGCCGGAATGTATTCCTTGGGAATCGTGCCGCCGACGATGGCGTTTTCAAACTCGTAACCCTTGCCGCGTTCCTGCGGTTCAATCTCAAGCACCACGTGGCCGTACTGGCCCTTGCCGCCGGACTGCCGCACGAACTTGCCTTCCTGCCGCACGGCCTTGCGGATGGTCTCGCGGTAGGCCACCTGCGGCTTGCCGACGTTGGCCTCGACGTTGAACTCGCGCCGCATGCGGTCAACCAGAATGTCGAGGTGCAACTCGCCCATGCCGGCGATGATGGTCTGGCCCGATTCCTCGTCGGTATGCACGCGGAAGGACGGATCCTCCTGCGCCAGACGCGACAGCGCCAGGCCCATTTTTTCCTGATCCGACTTCGTTTTCGGCTCGACCGCCATCGCAATCACGGGATCGGGAAACGTCATGCGCTCCAGGGTGATCACATGATCGGCCGCGCACAGCGTGTCACCCGTGGTGACATCGCGCAGGCCAACCGCCGCAGCGATGTCGCCCGCGTGGACTTCCTTGATTTCCTTGCGGTCGTTCGAGTGCATCTGCAGCAGGCGGCCGATGCGCTCCTTGCGGAACTTCGATGGAATGTAGACCTGATCGCCCGAGTTCAACGTTCCCGAATACACGCGGAAGAACGTCAGCGAACCCACAAACGGATCGGTCATGATCTTGAACGCCAGCGCCGAGAACGGCTCTTCGTCGCGCGCGTGACGTTCCGCCTCGTGCTCGTTCTCGTCGATGCCCTTGACCGGCGGGCGATCCGCGGGTGAAGGCAACAACTGGATCACCGCATCCAGCATCGCCTGCACGCCCTTGTTCTTGAACGCGGTGCCGCAATACACCGGTACCAGATCGGTCGACAGGGTGCCCGCGCGGATGCCCGCAATGATGTCTTCCTCGGGAAGGTCACCCTGGTCAAGGTACTTGTTCATCAGGGCTTCGGAAGTCTCCGCGGCCGATTCAACCATCTGCTCGCGCGCCTTCTTGGCGACCCCGATGAGCTCAGCCGGAATTTCCTTGTACTCGAACTGGGTGCCAAGGGCGTCCATGTCCCAATAGATCGCCTTCATCTTGACCAGGTCGACGACGCCTTCAAAGTTGTCTTCGGCGCCGATCGGCACCTGCATCGGCACCGGATGCGCGCCCAGCCGCGACTTCATCTGGCCGACAACCTTGTCGAAGTTGGCGCCGGTACGATCCATCTTGTTCACGAACGCGATCCGCGGCACGCTGTACTTGTTGGCCTGGCGCCACACGGTTTCCGACTGCGGCTGCACCCCGCCAACCGAGCACAGTACAAACACCGCGCCATCGAGCACGCGCAGCGAACGCTCAACTTCAATCGTGAAGTCGACGTGTCCAGGCGTGTCGATGATGTTGAAGCGGTGCTTGGGCATGGAGTGATCCATGCCGCTCCAGAAGCAGGTCGTCGCCGCGGAGGTGATGGTGATGCCGCGCTCCTGTTCCTGCTCCATCCAGTCCATCGTGGCCGCGCCATCGTGCACCTCGCCAATCTTGTGATTGACGCCCGTGTAGAACAGGATGCGTTCCGTGGTCGTGGTCTTGCCGGCATCAATGTGAGCCATGATGCCGAAATTCCGATAGCGCTCGATGGGGGTAGTGCGTGACATGATCAACTCGAAAACTGGAAAAACAAAAGGCCCGATGAACTGGACTCTCGCGGAAAGCCCGCCACGAGTGACGGTCTTTTCTGCACCGTCACGAACGACGGCCGCAGGAAACTGTTACCACCGGTAGTGCGAAAACGCCTTGTTGGCTTCGGCCATGCGATGCGTTTCTTCGCGCTTCTTCACGGCACCGCCACGATTTTCGGACGCTTCCAGCAACTCGGCGGCCAACTTGCGCGGCATCGTGTTTTCGCCGCGCTTGCGCGCGGCTTCGATCGTCCACCGCATTGCCAGCGCGGTGCGCCGGGACGAACGCACCTCAACCGGCACCTGATAGGTGGCACCGCCGACACGCCGCGACTTGACTTCCACCGCCGGTGCAACGTTGTTCAGCGCCTTCTCGACCAGCGCCACGGGTTCCGGGTTTTTCTCACCCAGATGATCCAGCGCGCCGTACACGATCCCTTCCGCAACCGACTTCTTGCCGCTCTTCATCACCATGTTGATGAAACGCGCGATCAGCTGGCTGCCGTGTTTCGGATCAGGCAGGATGACGCGGGCGGAATGCGAACCTTTTCTTGACATGACGATTAACCCTTCGGCCGCTTGGCGCCGTACTTGGAACGCGACTTGCGGCGCTTGGCAATGCCGGCGCAGTCGAGCGATCCACGCACCGTGTGATAACGCACACCCGGCAGATCCTTGACGCGGCCGCCGCGGATCAACACCACCGAGTGCTCCTGCAGGTTGTGGCCTTCGCCGCCGATGTAACTGATGACCTCGTAGCCATTGGTCAAACGCACCTTGGCTACCTTGCGCATCGCCGAGTTCGGCTTCTTCGGCGTGGTCGTGTACACGCGCGTGCAAACGCCGCGGCGCTGCGGGCAGCTCTGCAGCGCCGGCGAATCGCTCTTGTAGGTCTTGGGGCTGCGCGGTCGGCGCACCAACTGGTTGACAGTTGCCATTTCCGGGATGTCCTGGGAAAAACCAAGGGCAGACCGGTTGTCCGGTCTGCCCAGAAGCGGAATTGTAACACGGATTCACGAAGCCCAACAAACCTTCGAACCGCTGCAGCCTCCTGCCGTCGAATACGAGACGCTTCCGTGCGCCTCATTTCGTTGGTACCGCGCGCGGTGGGCGCGCGGTGTCAGATCAGTCACCGCTGACAGCGGTCTCGCTCGGCGCATCGCCGGTTTCTTCAAACACCGCCGACACCTTGGCGAGCGTTTCGATTTCGGCGTCGGTCAGGCCCGTCGATGCCTTGCGTTGCGCATGATAGGCGAGGCCCGTTCCTGCCGGAATCAAGCGCCCCACTATAACGTTCTCCTTCAGGCCGTGCAAGTCGTCCCGCTTGCCGCGCACCGCGGCATCGGTAAGCACCCGCGTGGTTTCCTGGAACGACGCCGCCGAAATGAACGACTCGGTCGCGAGCGATGCCTTGGTGATGCCCAACAGCACCGGCGAACCCTGTGCCGGACGCTCGTTGTGGGCTTCAGCCTTGCGGTTGACCTCGGCAAACTGGTTGCGCTCGACCTGTTCGCCGCGCAGGTAGCTGGTATCGCCCGGATCGGTGATCTCGATCTTGCGCAGCATCTGGCGAATGATGGCTTCGATGTGCTTGTCGTTGATCTTGACGCCCTGCAGGCGGTAGACGTCCTGGATTTCCTTGACCAGGTAGGCCGCCAGGCGCTCGACACCCAGCAAACGCAGGATGTCGCGCGGATCAAACTCGCCATCGACGACCGTTTCACCCTTCTCGACGTGCTCGCCCTCGAACACCACGACGTGGCGCCACTTCGGGATCAGGTCCTCGTGCTCGTTGCCATCGACGTCCTTGATGACCAGGCGCTGCTTGCCCTTGGTGTCCTTGCCGAAACTGACGATGCCGGAGACCTCGGCGAGGATCGCCGGTTCCTTGGGCTTCCTGGCCTCGAACAGGTCCGCGACGCGCGGCAGGCCGCCGGTGATGTCGCGGGTCTTGGACGATTCCTGCGGGATACGCGCGATCACGTCGCCGACGCCAACCTCGGTACCGTCCTGGATCGACACGATCGCACCCGCGGGCAGGTACGACTGCGCCGGAATGTCGGTGCCGGGCAGCGTGAGATCGGCGCCCTTCTTGCTTTCCAGACGCACCGCCGGACGCAGGTCCTTGGCATTGGTGCCGCGCCGCTTGGGATCGGTAACCACCACACTCTGGAGGCCCGTCAGCTCGTCAATCGAGGTCTGCACCGTGATGCCATCGACAAAGTCGATGTAACGCACGCGGCCGGCGACCTCGGTCACGATCGGATGGGTATGCGGATCCCAGGTCGCAACCGTCTGGCCCGCCTTGACCTCGGCGCCATCCTTGACGTTGATGGTGGCGCCGTAGGGCACCTTGTAGCGCTCGCGCTCCCGGCCATTGCCGTCGATCAGGCTGACTTCGCCCGAACGCGACACCGCAACCAGGTGGCCCTGCGCGTGCTTGACCGTCTTCATGTTGTTGAACTTCAACACGCCCTTGGTCTTGACGGTGACGTTGTCGACCGCCGCCGCACGGGATGCCGCGCCACCAATGTGGAACGTACGCATCGTCAGCTGGGTGCCAGGCTCGCCGATCGACTGCGCGGCAATGACGCCCACCGCCTCGCCGATGTTGACCAGATGACCCCGCGCCAGATCGCGGCCATAGCACAGGCCGCACACGCCAAACTCCGACTGGCAGGTAATGGGCGAACGCACCTTCACGCTCTGCACGCCGGCCTTGTCCAGTTTCTCGACGGTGGCTTCGTCCAGCAGGGTGTTGCGCACGACCACCGGCGTATCGTCATCGCCCGGCGCGTAGACGTCCTCCGCCGCCACGCGGCCGAGCACGCGATCGTGCAATGGTTCGACGATGTCGCCGCCTTCGACGATGGAGGTCATCGTCAGGCCGTCCTCGGTGCCGCAGTCGTGTTCGGTGACCACCACGTCCTGCGCCACGTCGACCAGGCGCCGGGTGAGGTAGCCCGAGTTCGCCGTTTTCAGCGCGGTATCCGCCAGGCCCTTGCGGGCGCCGTGGGTCGAAATGAAGTACTGCAGCACGTCCAGGCCTTCGCGGAAGTTGGCCTTGATGGGCGTCTCGATGATCGAGCCGTCCGGCTTGGCCATCAGGCCGCGCATGCCGGCCAACTGGCGGATCTGGGCGGCGGAACCGCGCGCGCCCGAATCGGCCATGATGAAAATCGAGTTCATCGACTTCTGCTCGATGGTCTTGCCATCCGCGGTCTTGACGTGATCGACGCCGATGCCCTTCATCATGGCGCCGGCAATCTGCTCGCTGGTGCGCGACCAGATGTCAACCACCTTGTTGTAGCGCTCGCCGGCGGTCACGAGGCCCGACTGGAACTGCTCGTGGATCTCGCGCACCTCGTCCTCGGCGACTTCGAGGATCGCCTTCTTCTCTTCCGGGATCTTCATGTCGTCGACACAAATCGAGATGCCGGAAATCGTCGAATAGTGATAGCCGGTGTACATCAGCTGGTCGGCAAATACCGCCGTGGCCTTCAGGCCCAGTTTGCGGTAGCAGGCGTTGATGGCCTTCGAGATCGCCTTTTTGCTGAGCTCGGTGTCGAGGATCGAGAACGGCAGGCCATCCGGCAGGATGTCGGCCAGGATCGCGCGACCCACCGACGTGTCGGTGAGGGTGAGTTTTTCGGTGCGCGTGCCGTCCTCGGCAATGTCCACCTCGCGGATACGCACCTTGACCTTGGCGTGTACGTCGACGTTCTTGGTGTCATACGCGCGCCGCACCTCGGCAACGTCGGCAAACACCATGCCTTCACCCTTGACGCCCGCCAGCTGGCGCGTGATGTAGTAGAGGCCCAGCACCACGTCCTGGGTCGGCACGATGATCGGCTCGCCGTTGGCGGGTGACAGGATGTTGTTGGTCGACATCATCAACGCGCGCGCTTCCAGCTGTGCTTCCAGCGACAGCGGAATGTGGATGGCCATCTGGTCGCCATCGAAGTCGGCGTTGAACGCGGTGCACACCAGCGGATGCAACTGGATGGCCTTGCCCTCGATCAGCTTCGGCTCGAACGCCTGGATGCCGAGACGGTGCAGGGTCGGTGCGCGGTTGAGGAGCACCGGATGCTCGCGGATGACCTCTTCAAGAATGTCCCACACCACCGGCTCTTCACGCTCGACCGACTTCTTGGCCGCCTTGATGGTCGGCGCGATGCCGCGCAGCTGCAATTTCGAGAAAATGAAGGGCTTGAACAGTTCCAGCGCCATCTTCTTGGGCAGGCCGCACTGGTGCAGCTTCAAGGACGGGCCGACGGTGATGACCGAACGCCCCGAATAGTCGACGCGCTTGCCGAGGAGGTTCTGGCGGAAGCGGCCCTGCTTGCCCTTGATCATGTCGGCCAGCGACTTCAGCGCGCGCTTGTTGGTACCGGTGATGGCGCGGCCACGGCGGCCGTTGTCCAGCAGGGCGTCGACCGATTCCTGCAGCATACGTTTTTCGTTGCGTACGATGATGTCGGGCGCGTTGAGCTCCAGCAGCCGCTTCAGGCGGTTGTTGCGGTTGATGACACGCCGGTACAGGTCGTTCAGGTCGCTCGTCGCGAAGCGGCCGCCTTCCAGCGGCACCAGCGGACGCAGGTCCGGCGGCAGCACCGGCAGCACGGTCAGCACCATCCACTCCGGCCGGTTGCCCGATTCCAGGAACGCCTCGACCAGCTTGATGCGCTTGGTCAGCCGCTTCAGCTTGGTCTCGGAATTGGTGGCCGCGATTTCTTCGCGCAGGCGCACCATTTCACCGTTGAGGTCGAGCGACTTCAGGAGCTCATACACGGCCTCGGCGCCCATGCGCGCGTCAAATTCGTCGCCGTGCTCTTCGACCGCTGCGAGGTACTGATCCTCGTTCAGCATCTGGCCGCGCTCGAGCGGGGTCATCCCCGGGTCGATCACGACGTAGGCTTCAAAGTAGAGGATGCGCTCGATGTCGCGCAGGGTCATGTCCAGCATCAGGCCGATGCGGGAGGGCAGCGACTTCAGGAACCAGATGTGGGCGACCGGGCTCGCCAGTTCAATGTGGCCCATGCGCTCACGGCGGACTTTCGCCAGCGTGACTTCGGTGCCGCACTTTTCGCACACGACGCCCCGGTGCTTCATGCGCTTGTACTTGCCGCACAGGCATTCATAGTCCTTGATCGGGCCGAAAATCGCCGCGCAGAACAGGCCATCGCGCTCCGGCTTGAAGGTGCGATAGTTGATGGTCTCGGGCTTTTTCACCTCGCCCCACGACCACGAGCGGATCAGGTCGGGCGACGCCAGCGAGATCTTGATCGAGTCGAAGTTCTGCGGCTGCGATTGCTGGTTGAAGAGATTCAGAAGGTCTTTCATTGTTTCACTCCATCACGGAGAAATGCATTGGGTCGGATCGGGAGGAACCGCAAGCGGAGCCGCGGAACGGGAACCGGCGGCAGGCGGCACGCCGCCACCGTCGGTGCCCGCTTGCTTTGCCGCGTCACTTTTCTTCCAGCTCCATGTCGATCGCCAGCGAGCGGATTTCCTTGACCAGCACGTTGAACGACTCCGGCATGCCTGGGGCCATCTTGTGCTCACCGTCGACGATGGCCTTGTACATCTGGTTGCGGCCCTGCACGTCGTCGGACTTCACGGTCAGCATTTCCTGCAGGGTGTAGGCCGCGCCATAGGCCTCGAGCGCCCACACCTCCATTTCGCCAAACCGCTGGCCGCCGAACTGCGCGCGGCCACCGAGCGGCTGCTGGGTCACCAGCGAGTACGGACCGGTGGAGCGTGCGTGCATCTTGTCGTCGACGAGATGATGCAGCTTCAGGTAGTGCATGTAGCCCACGGTCACCTGGCGGTCGAACCGGTCGCCGGTACGGCCGTCGTAGAGCCAGGTCTGGCCCGACTCCGGCAGATCGGCCAGCCGCAGCATCGCCTTGATCTCGGCCTCGTCGGCGCCATCAAACACCGGCGTCGCCATCGGCACGCCGGCCTTGAGGTTCTCGGCCAGGGTGATGATCTCGTGATCCTTCAGCGAGTCCAGATCGACGTGCTGCTCGTGCTTGTCCGAGTTGTAGATTTCGTTCAGGAACTCGCGGATCTTGCTGGCCTTTTCCTTGGCTTCCAGCATCTTGCCGATCTTCTTGCCCAGGCCCTTCGCGGCCCAGCCGAGGTGGGTTTCGAGCACCTGGCCGATGTTCATGCGCGAGGGCACCCCCAGCGGGTTCAGCACGATGTCGATCGGCGTGCCATCGGCCATGTACGGCATGTCTTCGACCGGCGCGATCAGGGACACCACGCCCTTGTTGCCGTGGCGGCCCGCCATCTTGTCACCGGGCTGGATGCGGCGCTTGACCGCAAGGTGAACCTTGACCTGCTTGAGCACACCCGGGGCAAGATCGTCCCCGGCGGTGATCTTGGCCTGCTTTTCGCGGAACCGCTTGTCCAGGGCTTCCTTGTGGCGCTTGATCTGGTCGGCGGCCCGCGACACGAGCTCGGCCGCTTCCTCATCCTTGGGGTTGACCTTGAACCACTCGTCCTTCTTCAGGCCATCCAGGTACTCGTTGGTGATGATGGCACCGCGCTTGAGGCCCTGCGGCCCGTTGTTGGCGGGTTTGCCAACCAGCTGCGAGCGCAGGCGGCCGTAGATCGCACCCTCGAGGATGCGGAACTGGTCGTCGAGGTCCTTGCGCACGCGCTGGACTTCCATCTCTTCGATCTGCTTGGCGCGCTCGTCCTTCTCGATGCCGTCGCGGGTAAACACCTGCACGTCGATGACGGTGCCATCCATGCCCGGCGGGACGCGCAGGGACGAATCCTTCACGTCGGATGCCTTCTCGCCGAAGATCGCGCGCAACAGTTTTTCTTCCGGCGTCAGCTGGCTCTCGCCCTTCGGCGTGACCTTGCCGACCAGGATGTCGCCAACTTTTACTTCCGCGCCAATGTAGACGATGCCCGACTTGTCGAGCCGGTTCAGCGCCTGCTCGCCCACGTTCGGAATGTCGGCAGTGATTTCTTCGGAGCCAAGCTTGGTATCGCGCGCCTGGCAGGTCAGCTCCTCGATGTGGATCGAGGTGAAGCGGTCTTCCTTGACCACGTTCTCGGACAACAGCACCGAGTCCTCGAAGTTGTAGCCGTTCCACGGCATGAACGCGATCAGCATGTTCTGGCCCAGGGCCAGCTCGCCGAGGTCGGTCGAGGAACCATCGGCCAGCGTGTCGCCCACCGCCACCTTGTCGCCGACGTTCACGCGCGGACGCTGGTTCAGGTTGGTGCTCTGGTTGGAGCGGGTGTACTTGGTAAGCGTGTAGATGTCCACGCCCGGATCGTTCTCGCCGACTTCCTTTTCATTGGCACGCACGACGATGCGGCCCGCGTCCACCTGCTCGATCACGCCGCCGCGGCGCGCGGATACGGTTACGCCGGAATCGCGTGCCACGGCGCGCTCGATGCCGGTACCGACCAGCGGTGCCTCGCTGCGCAGCACCGGAACCGCCTGGCGCTGCATGTTGGCGCCCATCAACGCACGGTTGGCGTCGTCGTGTTCCAGGAACACCACCAGCGCCGCCGCCACCGACACGGTCTGCATCGGCGACACGTCCATGAAGTTGATGTCGGCCGCCGGGCGCAGCTCGGACTCGCCCTTGTACCGGCACGCTACGAGGCCTTCGGTGATCTTGCCGGCCTTGTCGATTGGCGTGTTGGCCTGGGCGATCACGAAGTCGCCTTCCTCGATCGCCGACAAATACTCGACGTCATTGGTGACCTTGCTGTCCACCACCTTGCGGTACGGCGTCTCGAGGAAGCCGTATTTGTTGGTGCGGGCATACACCGCCAGCGAATTGATCAGGCCAATGTTCGGGCCTTCCGGCGTCTCGATGGTGCACACGCGGCCGTAGTGGGTCGGATGCACGTCGCGGACTTCGAATCCCGCGCGTTCGCGCGTCAGGCCGCCTGGCCCCAGGGCCGACACGCGGCGCTTGTGGGTGACTTCCGACAGCGGGTTGTTCTGGTCCATGAACTGCGAGAGCTGCGAGGAGCCGAAGAACTCCTTGACCGCCGCCGCGACCGGCTTGGCGTTGATGAGGTCCTGCGGCCCCAGGTTGTCGGCTTCGGCCAGCGACAGGCGCTCCTTGACCGCGCGTTCGACGCGCACGAGGCCAATGCGGAACGCGTTTTCGGCCATCTCGCCGACCGAACGCACGCGGCGATTGCCGAGATGGTCGATGTCGTCGATCGTGCCGTGGCCATTCTTGATTTCAATCAGCACCCGCAGCGCGTCCAGGATATCGGACGTGTCGCCCTGCTCGGCCACCAGCGCGATCGCCGCCTCTTCCTTGCGGGTGGCGAAGTACTTGTGGTCGTACAGCACCGCCGGGCCGGTCACACCGGGGCGGCCGACGCGCCGGTTGAACTTCATGCGGCCGACCACCGACAGGTCGTAGCGCTCGAAGGTGAAGAACAGATTGTGGAACAGGTTCTGCGCGGCTTCCTTCGTCGGCGGTTCGCCCGGACGCATCATCCGGTAGATTTCGACCAGCGCTTCGAGCTGGGTGTGCGACGGATCGGCACGCAGGGTGTTGGAAATGTAGGGGCCGCGATCAAGGTCGTTCACGAACAGCGTCGCCACCGTTTCGATGCCCGCCTTGCGGAACGCCTCGATCAACTCGACGGTCAGCTCGTCATTGGCCGACGCCAGCAACTCGCCGGTGGCAGGATCGACCACATCGGTCGCCAGGATCCGCCCGACCATGTAGTCGTCCGGCACCACCAGCGTCGTGACCTTGGCGTTCTTCAATTCGCGCACGTGGCGCGCGGTGATGCGCTTGTCCTTCTCGACCAGCACCTTGTCGCCGACGATCAGGTCGAAGTTGAGCGTCTCGCCGCGCAGGCGCTCGGGTACCAGCGTCAGCTCGGCGTGCCCTTCCTCGCCCAGGTGGAACACGTTGTGTTCGAAGAAGATGTCCAGCATCTCTTCGTTGGTGTAGCCCAAGGCGCGCAGCAGGATCGTCACCGGCAGCTTGCGGCGGCGGTCAATGCGCGTGTACAGCACTTCCTTCGGGTCGAACTCAAAATCGAGCCACGAGCCGCGGTAGGGGATCACGCGCGCGTTGAACAGCAGCTTGCCCGACGAATGCTGCTTGCCCTTGTCGTGGTCGAAGAACACGCCAGGCGAACGGTGCAGCTGCGAGACGATCACGCGCTCGGTGCCGTTGACGATGAAGGTGCCGGTCTCGGTCATGAGCGGAATCTCGCCCATGTAGACCTCCTGCTCCTTCACGATCTTCGGCACCTTCTTGGAGGCCGGGCTGTCCTTGTCGTAGATGACCAGACGCACCTTGACGCGCAGCGGCGCACCGTAGCTCATGCCGCGCACGCGGCACTCGCGCTCGTCAAACGCCGGCTCGCCGAAGCGGTACTCCACAAAGTCGAGCTCCGCGTTGCCGGAATGGCTCTTGATCGGAAACACCGACTTCAGCGCCGCCTCCAGCCCCGTGTCCTTGCGCCGGCTGGGCGATACGTCCGCCTGCAAAAAGTCCTTGTAGGAACCGGTCTGGATCGTCAACAGGTTCGGCACGCCGAGTACCGGCTGGCGCTTGCCAAAGCTCTTGCGGATGCGCTTCTTTTCGGTGAAGGAATAGGTCGTCATGGATGCTACCGCCTCGTTCGTGGACACGGGGCCACTTGCAGGCCCAAAAAAACGTGGTGGAGCTGTCACGCGGAAGTCGCTGGTATTGCCGGCACCAGCACGCCCTCTGCTACTACTTCGGATGGACAACTCGAAACTGGTTCTGTGTACAACTTGCCACTGCAACAGCGAAAGCCCGGGGGCGCGTGCCCCCAGGCTGGGTTCGTCATTCCCGCGCGGGCGGGAATCCGGTGCCATTGCCAGTTAGCAACGGCGCCGGGCCCCCGGGCAACGTACGTTCCTGTACCGCGCGGGGTGGGCGCCTGCAGCGCTTACTTCAATTCCACCTTGGCGCCGGCCTTCTCGAGCTCGGCCTTGAACTTCGCGGCGTCTTCCTTGCTGACGCCTTCCTTGACGGTGTTCGGCGCGCCTTCGACCAGATCCTTGGCTTCTTTCAGGCCCAGGCCCGTGATGGCACGCACGGCCTTGATGACCTCGACCTTTTTCTCGCCAAACGCGGCCAGCACGACGCTGAACTCGGTCTGCTCTTCGGCGGCGGCAGCCGCGCCACCGGCGGGGGCCGCGGCCACGGCCACCGGGGCCGCCGCGGAAACGCCAAACTTCTCTTCCATCGCCTTGACCAGCTCCATTACCTCGACGAGGGTCTTGGACGAGATGGCTTCGATGATGTCTTCATTGCTGAGTGACATGTTGATTGACTCCTGAAACGTTGAAAGGTTGATTGACGAAAAACTCGTTGATCCGAACGGAATCTAGGCAGCCTGCTTTTGCCGGCCAGCCGCGTTGATGACGCGGGTGACCTGCGTGGCGGGCTCGGCCAGCACGCGCACCAACATGGTGGCGGGCTGCACCAGCACGCTGAGCAGCATCGACAGCGCCTGCTCGCGGGTCGGCAAGGACGCCAGTACGTCGACGTGCGAGGCGGGATACGCCTTGCCACCGATCGCCACCAGCTTGGCCTTGAGGGCCTCGTTGGCCTTGGCGAAATCCTTCACCAGCCGCCCGGCGGCACCCGGATCCTCGGTCGAAAAGGCATACAGCAACGGGCCGGACAGTTGCGCTTGCGCACACTCGTAGTCCGTACCGCTGAATGCACGCCGCACCAGGGTGTTTTTTGCAACTTTCAGGTATACACCCGTGGTACGCGCCTTCTTGCGCAACTCGGTGAGCTGCTCGACCGAAAGACCCGCGTACTCCGCGGCAACCAGCGAGTGCGCCTTTGCGGCCACGCCTGCCAGTTCGGCAACGAGCTCTTTCTTTTGTGCCAGATTGAGCGGCATTGCATCCTCCGATGAATCCACCGCGCGCTCCGCACGCGGCACATCCAGAACCAAACGAATGTGTGGCATCCTGCCCATTCGCCGGCACCTCGCGGTGCCTGGTTGCGGTGTCCGCGCGGAGATCAACCTTTCGGTGACTCTTTGCGGGCGACACCATCTGCGCAGGCGCGAATCCGTTCCTGGACTCCGATTGAGGCTCGGTGGGGTGACCCACTTCACCGCCTGCGGTCTTTGACGGCTCGGTTGCGATCGACCGCAACGTCGCCCTCAAAACCTTGCCGCGTGCCTCGTCCCGAGGCAGCGCGTATTACTGGGCCTTCGCCGTGGTGGCCGCCAGCGTGGACGGATCCACCACGACACCCAGGCCCATCGTGCTCGAGACCGACACCTTCTGCAGGTACTGGCCCTTGGCGCTCGACGGCTTGACCTTCATGAGGTCGGTGATCAGCGCATTCAGGTTGTCGCGCAGCGCATCGACTTCAAAATTGGCCTTGCCGATCGTGCAATGCACGATGCCGGCCTTGTCGTTCCGGTAGCGCACCTGGCCGGCCTTGGCGTTCTTGACGGCGCCCACCACATCGGCCGTCACGGTGCCGACCTTCGGGTTCGGCATCAGGCCGCGCGGGCCCAGCAACTGGCCGAGCTTGCCGACCACGCGCATCGCATCCGGGGTCGCGATGACGACGCCAAAGTTGATGTCGCCATCCTGCATCTGCTTGGCCAGATCATCCATGCCGACGGCGTCGGCGCCGGCCGCCTTGGCCGCCTCGGCCTTTTCGCCCGCGGGGCAAAACACGGCCACGCGCACGGTCTTGCCGGTGCCATGCGGCAGCACCGTCGAACCGCGCACGCCCTGGTCGGATTTCTTGGCATCGATGCCGAGGCGGATCGCCACGTCCACCGACTCCACGAACTTGGTCTTCGAGTTGTCCTTCAGGATCTTCAGCGCGGCGTCAACCGGATACGGCTTGCCGGGTTCGACCTGGCCGGCCATCGCCTTGAAACGCTTCGTGATGCGTGCCATGTCAGACGCCCTCCACGTTGAGGCCCATGCTGCGCGCGCTGCCTGCAATGGTGCGCACCGCGGCATCCAGACCGGCCGCCGTGAGGTCGGGCTCTTTCTGCCTGGCGATCTCTTCGAGCTGCTTGCGGGTCACCTTGCCCACCTTTTCGGTGTTCGGCTTGGCCGAGCCCGATTCGATGCCGACGGCCTTCTTCAGCAGCACGGTAGCGGGCGGGGTCTTGGTGATGAAGGTGAAGCTGCGATCCGAATACGCGGTGATGACCACCGGAATCGGCAAGCCCTTTTCGACCTTCTGCGTGGCCGCATTGAAGGCCTTGCAGAACTCCATGATGTTGAGGCCGCGCTGACCCAGCGCCGGGCCGACGGGCGGCGACGGGTTGGCCTCGCCGGCCTTGACCTGCAGCTTGATGTAACCGACGACTTTCTTTGCCATGCTGTTTGCTCCTGGAGTTCGTGCGTCTGCACGCCCTGCGGCTGCGGGACTCCTCCGCTGGTGAAGGTCAGGCCTTCTCGACCTGGCCGAATTCGAGCTCGACCGGGGTCGAGCGCCCGAAAATCAATACCGCCACCCGCAGGCGGCTCTTTTCGTAGTTGACTTCCTCGACCACGCCGTTGAAGTCGTTGAACGGGCCATCGGTGACGCGCACCATCTCGCCCGGCTCGAACAGCACCTTCGGCCGCGGTTTCTCGATGCCTTCCTTGACACGGTTCAAGATGGCGTCGGCCTCGGCATCCTTGATCGGGAACGGACGGTCGGCGGTGCCGCCGATGAAGCCCATCACCTTGGGCGTATCCTTGACCAGATGCCAGCACTCATCGTCGATGCGCGGCGCGCGCGCCTCGCCGGTGGTCTCGATTTGCACCAGCACGTAGCCCGGGAAGAATTTGCGCTCGCTCTTGCGCTTCTGGCCGCCGCGCATCTCGACCACTTCCTCGGTTGGCACCAGCACTTCGCCAAACTTGTCTTCCATGCCCGAGCGGGCCACGCGCTCGGCCAGCGCACGCTTGACCTGATGCTCGAAGCCCGAGTAGGCGTGGACTACATACCAGCGTTTGCCTGTTGATTCGGTCATGTTCACAGCTTTAGCAGATGGTCGAGGATCGCCCACTTCAGGATCACGTCAATCAAGCCCAGCACAATGCTGAGCAGCACCACAACAAGAATCACCACCAGCGTCGTGCGGACGGTTTCCTCGCGCGTCGGCCACACCACCTTGCGCATTTCGAACTGGGTTTCGCGCGTGTAGCTGCGCACGCCCTTGCCGACGGTGGTGAACCAGGCGGCCACGCAGGCAGCGATGAGGCCGCCGATCACACTCAGCACATGCACGCTCGGCGCCACGGTGGCCGGCAGCAGGTAATACGCCGTGATCCCGGCCACGACCAGCGCAACGGCCAGCGTCAGCAGACCGATGTCCGTCGCCTTGCTGCCCGCAACCACGTCTGCTTTGGCGTTCATGCTTCTCTTGCTGTCCGGCACTGTCGTTGTCGTGTCCATTGGCACGCCAGGAGGGACTTGAACCCCCAACCTGCGGTTTTGGAGACCGCTGCTCTGCCAATTGAGCTACTGGCGTAAAAAATTACTCGATGACCTTGCTCACCACGCCGGCGCCCACGGTGCGGCCGCCTTCGCGAATCGCGAACCGCAGCCCCTCCTGCATCGCCACCGGGTGAATCAGGCCCACCGTCATCTTCACGTTGTCGCCCGGCATCACCATCTCCACCCCTTCCGGCAACTCCACCGCACCCGTAATGTCCGTCGTGCGAAAGTAG
>SCQU01000011.1 GCA_004299555.1 Rhodanobacteraceae bacterium | reverse complement strand
GGCTCACCGACGTGCTGACGCGGCTGCCGACCACCCAAGCTCGCGACATCGACACCCTGCTGCCCATCGCGTAGCGCACCAGGCCAACGCGTCGCAAGATGCCATCGGCTGACGCTTACCTTCGTACGCGTCTGGCCGCCACCACTTCAGCCTGCGTGGGGTCGGGGTTCGTCAGGCCGAGCATTGCGCCTTGGCTGCGCAGGTATTCGCGGGTGTCGCGGCAGGCGTGGGGGCGCACGAGGTCCGTCACGCGCACCCGGATACGGTCATCCTTAGCCCGCTCGCGCGGTGTCATGTGGCGTCGTCGCAGGCGTGCGGCCCGTTCGATCGCCTCCATGCGGCGTAGTTCGTCGTGGCCCGACGCCACGCGTGCCCATTGCATGCTAATGCGGGCCAGCATTTGTTGCCACGGTGTCAGCTCCGCATCGCCGTCCCAGTCAGGCAGGGACGGGTCGTCGTTCACATCGATATCCATTGCAAAACCTCAAAAGCAGTCCGTCCGCGACCGGGATAGCCGCGGTGATGAGGTTTTGCCGACGTCGAACGTCGACTGGTGCGTAGCTCAATTTTACCACATGCAGGCGATGCATCAGGGGGAAACCTGCGTACATGCGCCGCGGTGGCTCGTGGGCCATGAAAGGTGGATAGCCCGCATTTGCGGGGATCGGGTGCGCGTCGGATCCACGGGTTCACACCGGTTCTGCGGGTGACCTGGTTCCCTCCTCGAAGCGAGGGATCGTTACGCGGACAAAACCTGCTCGACGGTCGTTTGCACAAGATAGCGTGCCGGGTTCTCGCCAACCCCAATCGCCTTGAAGTGCGCCTTGCCGCACTCGATCTTGCCGCGTTCCTTTTCACGCAGGTCATCGGTGAACAGTCCGCTCTTGGTTTCGACCACGAAGTACAGGCGCTCGGCGCCGTCCCTTTCGACCAGCACAGCCCAGTCCGGGTTGTAGCTGCCGAGTGGCGTCGGCACGGTGAACCAGCCGGGCAGCTTGGCGTAGACCTTGACCGCGTCGTTGTGCTCGAGCCCTTCCGCAAAGGTGGCCTCGGTGTCGGAGTCGTAGACGACTTTCTCGTACACGGCCTTCGCAGCGTTGAGCATGTTGCGGATGTAGCCGGTCAGCTCTTGCTTCTCGAACAGCTCCTGCGCGTAATAGAACTGGTCGCCCAGGCGTTCGTACTTGATGCCGTCGACGATGGCGAGGCGCTTGCGGCGATTGATGGCTTCGGCCGCAAGGTCGATGAACGCCTGCGGGTTGCGCTTGAAGTCGTCCAGTCGGTCGGAACCGGTGAGCACGCGGTGGATCGTACGGCGAGTGAGCTGGGTGCGATCCTGCAGGTCGGTCAGGATGTCGGGCAATTCGGTGGCGCCGGCATCGAGCACCACGGTCTGCGCGCCGCCGCGTTCGGTCGCTTCGACGCCGGCCTTGCCGATGGCGACATCGGCCTTGCGCCATTGCAGCCGCGTCTTGGGCATCGGCGGCGCATCCTTCAGCGCCTTGACGCACGCCTCGACCAGCTTTTCATTGTCGAACGCAACGCGGTAGGTGGTCTTGTGCTTGATGCGATCCCACAGCGCCTTGAACTCCTCGCTACGCAATACTGCCCGTCGCGGTGAAATCGGTCGACGCTCGTCGGCGTTCCGGATTTCGAGCTTGCCTGCGAGCTTCTTCAGGATGTCGGTGATCTGACCTGCCTGCGGCGCGAGCGCGTCGGGCAGTTTCACCTTGCCGGCCTTGAGGTCGGCCCGCAGTGCATCCTGCACCTTGCCCCTGGAGTCGATGTAGTTTTGCGCCTTCAGGTGCTCCCACAACGCCTTGGATTGATCGATGCCGAGCGGTGTCTCCGTACCATCCTTCGCCGTCACCACCACACCCGCAAACTGGTGCGGCTCGACGATGCCGAAGCGGATGCCGGTTTCTTGCTCGATTTCCTGCTGCAGCTTCTCGGCGAAGTCCTCGTAGCTTTCGGTCGCAACGACGGTGAGGGTGTTCAGTTCGAAGCCGCGCTGCCGCTCGCCGTTCTGATTCACGCACAGGCGCAGGCCGCGGCCGATGGTCTGGCGGCGTTCGCGCTCGGTGCGGATGTCGCGCAGGCTGCAAATCTGGAACACGTTGGGGTTGTCCCAGCCTTCCTTCAGCGCTGAGTGCGAAAAGATGAACTTCAGCGGCGTGTCGAAGGACAGCAACCGCTCCTTGTCCTTCATGATCAGGTTGTAGGCTTCCTCCGCGGCGTCACGACCGCCCTGGTTGCCTTCGTAGGTATCCACCGCGTGTTTGGATTTCTTGTCGATGGAAAAGTAACCCTCGTGTACTTCCGTGGCGGCGCGAGTCAGGTCCACTTCCTTGAACAGTGACTGGTAAGCCGGGCTTGCCGCCGCGCGTCGATACTCCTCCTCGAAGATGCGCGCATACTCGCCCTTGACCGGGTTGCCATCGGCGTCGTACTGGCGGTACCTGGCAACTTCGTCGATGAAGAACAGGGAGAGCACCTTGATCCCCAGCGGGCGCAGGCGCTTTTCCTTGTCCAGGTGTTCCTTGATCGTGCGGCGGATCATTTCGCGCTGCACGGCTGTAGTGTCCACGTTGCCCCACGCTTCCCCGCGTCGCAGGAATCTCTCGCCGCCGGGGTAGCGCAGCTCCATGAATTGATTGTCTTTCGCAACGCTGATTTCACCGATGCGGCAGTCGCGATAAAGGGCTCGCCTGGTGGTCTGCTCCAGGTCGTCGCCATCCTGCACGGTGACTTCCTTGCGTTGCACGCCGGAATGCGTCTCCACATCCAGCTCTACCTTGGCGCTGATACTGCCGCGCTTGTTGGCGACGGACAGCAAGCGCACATAGGGCTGGTTGTGGGCGTCCTCGATAGTTGCCGCGGCGACCTCGATCTGTTTGACCAGCTTGCGCTCGTAGGCATCCACGGCGTTCAGCCGGTACACCATGTGGTGCTTGTCGACGTGGGTGGCCGAATAGCGCAGGGTGCACATTGGGTCCATGGCGCCCAGCGCTTCCTTGCCGCGCCCCCCAAGGCCGCCATCGACGCTCTGCGGCTCGTCCACAATGATGATGGGGCGGGTCGCGCGCACCAGGTCGATGGGCTTCTCGCCGCCGGTCTTTTCGCTGTCCTTGTAGAGGTTGTTGACGTCTTTCTTGTTGATGGCACCGACCGTGACCACCATGACCTGGATTTGCGAGCTGGAGGCGAAATTGCGCACCTGGCCGAGCTTGCCCGAGTCGTACAGGAAGTAGTCGAACGGGACCCCGGAGTAGAGCGCCCTGAAGTGGTCCTCGGTGACCTGGAGGGTCTTGTACACGCCCTCCTTGATCGCCACGGACGGCACCACGATCACGAACTTGGTGAATCCGTAGCGCTTGTTGAGCTCGAAAATCGTGCGCAGGTACACGTAGGTCTTGCCGGTGCCGGTTTCCATCTCGACCGTGAAGTCGCCGGAAGCCAGCGTTTCCGAAGGTGCCAGGCCGTTGCGGATCTGGATTTTCTTCAAGTTTTCGAGCAGCTCGTCGTCCAGCAGTGTCAGGCGGTTGCCGACACCGAGGTCGTTCTGGGCGAAGCCCAGGCGCATCTGCGGATCGTTGGCGTCGCGCACGACGGTAAATTCCGTCCGACAGACTTCCTGGCCGCGGAACAGGTCGCACACGGCCTCGATGGCGTCATGCTGGTAGTCGAGGTTGGGCTCGAATTGCAGTTTCATGGCGCACATCCCTGTGCGCCACCCTTCGGGCGCACTGACGTGCGTGCAAATGCTCTTTCCTGATCATTTGTCATCACTTGTCCTTCTTTGGTCGCGGCAGCTTCTTGGCCGCCTTCTCCAACGCCTCGCGTTGCTGGCGCTCGCCTTCGGCTTCCAGCAACGCACGCCGGCGGGCTGCGAATTTCGCGTATTCCGCCTCGGCCTGCTCGTTGGCACGGGCACGGCTGACGCCGCCCTTGCCGGGCAGCACCTCGCGTTCGTTGAAACGCAGGAACTCATCGAGCCTGGTGTCCCAGTCCCGAAGAAACACCTGCTTGCGCCGGCGCGCCTGATCCTCGGCGAAGTCCAGCCACATCACCACGATGCGGTTCAATTCGTCGATCTCGCTCTCGTGCAGGTAATTCTTCGCCACGCCCACGTCGCTTTTCCGAACCATCTCGCCGTGCCATGAAGTCAGGCCCATGTTGGGCTGCGCGTGGTCGGCGCGTTGCGCGATGAGCTCCGGTGCCGTCAGGCCGGTGGCGGCGAAGTGCAGTTTGTTCTGGATGCGCTGGAAGAAGGCCGTGGTTTCCTGCGTGCCGGGCGTGTAGTCGCCCGCCAACGCGAAGATTTCGCGCACCCGTAGGTACATCCGCCGCTCGCTGGCGCGGATGTCGCGGATGCGCTCCAGCAGTTCATCGAAATGGTCGGGCAACGACGATCCCGCGACGGGCGGGTTTTTCAGCCGCTCGTCGTCCATGGTGAAGCCCTTCACCAGGTACTCGTTGAGGCGCTCGGTGGCCCACTGGCGGAACTGGGTGCCGCGGGTCGAGCGTACCCGGTAGCCCACGGCGAGGATGGCCTCCAGCCGGTAGTGCTTGACCCGGTAGCCCTTGCCGTCGGCGGCAGTTGTCAACCACGAGTTGACGACTGAATCGGGCGCCAGTTCCCCCTCGTCGAAAATCGCCTTGAGGTGCTTGGCGATATTCTGCTTGCTGGTCTGGAACAATTCGGCCATGCCGGCCTGCGACAGCCACAGGGTGGCGTCGGCGAAGCGGCACTCGACGCGGGTGTGGCCATCCTCCGTCTGGTAGAGGATGAACTCGCCGGCCGGGGCTGGAACCTGGTTCACCATGCCGGCCCCTACAGGCTGCGGATGTTGGCGATGCCGTGCTGCTCCAGGATCGCGGCGAGGTTGGTCTTGGCGACGTCGTCGGCAAAGGCGCTGTCGCGGAACACGCAGGTGATGTCGCCGGCGGGGTTCTGCTCTTCGTGCCACTTGACGATGCCTTGCGCCAGCGCCTCCACCTTGTCGCGCTCGATCTTCTCGGCAAGGCAGGCGATCAGGGTGCCGCCACCCACCGAATGCACGGTCGCGCCGGCAATCGTGTGTTCCTCGATGGGCACGCACAGGTCCAGGCCCAGCTTCAGCAGCAGCTCGTACAGCACGTCGCCTTCGGTGCGCTCGGATGAAAGGTGTTCGACCGATTCTTCCAACGCCTTGCCCAGATCCTCCGGATGCGGCCGCCACGCGCGGATGTTGCTGGAATCGAGCTTGAACACGCGAAAGCCGGTGTCGCCGTGCCAGCCTGGGTTGTCCGCCTTGACCTTCGCGCCGGCGCGGCGTAGGCGTTCCTTGGTCAGTTCAGCGATGGTGCGGGGTTTGCCGAGCTGGTCGCAGAAGTCAGCGGCGGCTTTTTGGTCGGCGTTGGCGGGGTCGACCGGTTCGGGGAGCTGGACGAGTACATACTCACGCGCCACCCCGTCTTCACTGTTTTTTGCCATCACAGCGTGTCCGGTCGTACCAGAACCCCCGAAGAAATCCATCACAATCTCCCGGTCCTGCACACTCGCCGCTGACACCAAATACTCGATTAGTCCACGCGGCTTCGGGTTCGGAAAAGCTCCCGCACCGAAGAGAGCTTGCAGTTCCTCAGTACCGGCTTCGTTGTAACAACTACTGTCGTCCAGGAGGTCGTTCAACAGTTTTGCTTTGCCTAGCTCATCGGCCAGCATGGTGCGTCGGAATCCCACATTTCGTGTAACAAACAGGGATTGATCTAAGACTTCTTGGTTGATCCGCCACGGCCCAAGCACGGTAATTTCATTAAGAACCCTCCCGGACCGTACGACGAGGTCATCGAGCAGCTCAAACGACAGTGTCCGCACTGAACGCGCACCCTTCGCGTACGTACCATCAGGGCACTTCGCGACTGCGCCCACACGAAGTTGCCGCGTTGTTTCTTTATTGCCTTCATTAAACACCGGCCGAGTCCCGTCGGAAACTTCGCCCGCAGTCAGTGGTGCGGCGCTGTCTGATCGAACGTATGCGACCACGTAGTCGCACATGTCAGTCATGCGCTTGCTGAGGAATGCCGTTTTTCGCGCCGCTCGTCTCTTGATGACACCACAGAAGTTTTCCTGTCCGAATACGGCGTCGCAGAGTGCTCGGATGTTTCCAACCTCCGTGTCGTCGATCGAGACAAACATGACGCCGTCCGGTCGCAGTAATGATCGAGCCGCGGTAAGCCGCGGGTACATCATGTCCAGCCATGCCGTGTGGAAGCGCCCTGACGCTTCGCTCGCACTCGTTAGCCTCCTACCGTCAGTGTCTCGCTGCCCGACCAGCATCTGGTAGCTGGTGATAGGGCTTGAAAAGTCGTCCGGATAAATGACATCGGCGTCGCGGTTGTACGGCGGGTCGATGTAGATCAGTTTGACCTTGCCGGCGTAGCTTTTCTGCAGCAGCTTCAGTACTTCGAGATTGTCACCTTCGATCATCAGGTTCTGCGTGGTGTCCCAATCCACGCTGTCTTCGGGGCAAGGGCGCAGCGTGCCGGTGCTTGGCGTCAACGCGAGCTGCCGCGCGCGGCGCTTGCCGAACCAGTTGAGGCCGTATTTTTCATCGGCGTCGGTGAGGGTCTTGTCACCCACCAGTTGCTTCAACACGTCCACGTTGAGGGACGCGCCGTCCTTGCCTTCGGTGACGAGTTCCGGGAACAAGGCCTTCAGGCGCCCGATGTTTTCCGCGACCAGGTCGGCAGATTCGGTTGCGGGGTCGCCAGCGGTCAGTTTTTCCATCGTCATGTCGGGGCTCACAATTGTTCGAGGGCGCGGGCGCGAGCGGCCTCGGCCTGCTTCAGTTCCAGGTTCAGTGCGACTTGTCGCGCCATTTGTTTTTCCTTGGTTCCCGCGGCGCGCAGGCGCGCAATTTCCGCATCGAGCTGCGCGCATTCTCGCAGAGCCGCGTCTCGCTGCGTGCGACGCGCCGCGTCCGCGAGAATCTCAAAACGGCCGGTCACGCGCGCGGCAGCGAGTGCCAGCAGGGCATCCATCCAGCCTTGGTACACCGTGCGCAATGAAAGGCGTGGTTGCCGGCCCAGAGCCAGCGCATCGGCGAACGCTACCTGCAATGCGTCACCTTCGGCAGGTGCATCCACTGAAACCACGTCACCGTCCAGCACTGTCTTGCCCGTTTCACCCTGCGACCAACGGATGTGCGCCATCGACAGGATCAGCTGCTTACCGTTTTCGACCAGCGCCATCACCGGGTAGGGTATCGCACGGTGCAGCAGCTCGACCAGTCGCGGCACGGCCTTCGCCGCGGGCCTGAGTGCCACGCGCAATACCGCGATCTCTAGGTACTCGCGTTCGGCATCCTTGTACATAGCGATACCGATGGTCGTGGGTTTGAGTGTCGCGACCCACTGGATGCGTTCGATGCCGTCGTTGATGCGTCGCTTGTCCGCGGCCGTCGGCGCGCCGTGCTCGACCAGCAGCGTCTTGGAAATGCGCTGCTCGATGCGTGCGGCGGCAGGCAGGGCCAGCGCATGCAGGATGTCGTCAGCCGGCATGGCTCGCTACACCCGGACACGCGCGCGGGCCCGTGCACGCGCCTGCAGCTCGGCACGTACTTCGGCATAGAGCTGCGCGCGCTCCTGCTCGCGGTCGGCCAGCACCACGACAAGCGCATAGGGCTCCGGTGCGTCGTGGATGGCTGGCGGTACCCAAGCACTATCCTGTCGAGTCACCACGACGAAGAAGCGTTCGCCATCGTCAGGTGGGCGCTTGAACGTCCAGCGTGATACCTGCAAGGTGCCGTGGTTGCGATCGGTACTGGCCAGCCAGCGGCCATATCCGCGCTCGCGAACCTCCTGGCTGTCGCGATTCCGGATGTAGGTGTGTTGAACCTCGTCCAGGCTGCTCGCAAGCACGAACTCGAACTTGAATCGAGTCGCGCAGTACTCCAATCGGGTGGTGCGCACTTCCGGGCTGTGGGCGAGCGCAACGGTGACTTCGCGGGTGCGTTGCCCAGAAGCCCGAAAGCTTGTCGGCAAGGGAATCTCGTAGAAATGATGGTGGTCGCACGCCAGCGTGTCTTGCGCCAACAGGGTGACGGTGTCGTCCAGCGAACCATAAAGCGCCCGATCGTCGATGGCTCCGTAGCCCGCGACGCGGAGCAAATCTTTGCGGCCGGAGCTGTTGCTGTCCGGGTTCAGCAGCGTTTCGCACTCTTTCGGCCAGCGCGCATGCGCGCCGAGCAGGGCACGGAGCATGTCGGCCGAAGCGTCCGGCTTGGCGGTGAGAATGTGTGCTGCACGATGCGCGACCGCGGGTGCGGCGTAGCTGGTGCCGATGTCTTCCCGGAACGCATGACCACCGGCAAAGCCGCCGTTGAGCGAAACCACGCCGAGCCCACGACGAACCGTGCCACTGCCGCTGCGCCGTGTGGCAAGGTTGCCGGCGTATTCGATGAAGTCGGGCTTGACGGCCCCACCGATGGACGGGCCGGCACGGGTGAGCGGGAACGGGCGGTTCACGCCTGCAATCGGGCGATCCTCGATGCTATCGGGGTGCTGTTGTGCGCCACGGGTTGCGTTGTAGCGCGACAGACCGCCGACTGTAACGACATTCAACGCGGGGGCCGGATCGAGAAGCCGCGCATTTTCTGCCAGCAAGTAGCCCGGATACGCCTCGTTCGGCTCGGCCGGTAGCTCGCTTTCGAGCAGGTTTCCCGTGGGCACAACGAACAGGATGCCAAGTTCACGGGCCAGGCGATCGAGCGTGTAGGCGAGACCGCGAACATGCCCACCGTCGTAGACCTTGTTGTGGTCGCCGTAGCTCAGATTAAAGACCTTGCAACCATATTGGTCGTGCAGGTCGCGAACCGCCTCTTCAACCGCGTTTTCCACGAAGCGGGCGTCGTTGTTGTTGCCTTCATCGAAAACCTTGCCAGATAAAAGTCGTAGCGTCGGCACGAACCGTCGTTGCTGGATGCCAGCTGCCACGTCCCCATACAACGCGAGGCCGGCGACGAACGTGCCGTGCCACGGCTCACCGTCGTTTGCGTCACGCCGCGGTTCGACGTACCCCTGCGCGTCGCCGATGGCAGGCCCGAGCAAGTCATGTCCGGTTGTGACGCCGGTGTCAAGCACGCCGATGGCCGGGGCATTATCCGGGGCTGCTGGGGTGCGCGGGAAGGCGTTGATGTCGGTTGC
Organism: Rhodanobacteraceae bacterium; assembly: GCA_004299555.1. Lineage (GTDB taxonomy): Bacteria > Pseudomonadota > Gammaproteobacteria > Xanthomonadales > Rhodanobacteraceae > 66-474. The sequence continues at coordinate 96,771 of SCQU01000011.1, read as the reverse complement.
AAAAACCTGGACGTCGATGCCCGAGCGCGGCGGCAGATCAACCGTGCGCACGTCGCGGTGATGCAGCAACTGGTCTGCCTGGACGCGTGTGCAGCGAACACGAGCCATGACGAGCGAAGAGTGTTTGATCCAATCCAGCGCCCCGATACCTTGCTCCTCAAGCCATTGTTCAAAGCATTGAATCAGCTCGGCGCGGCGGTCAGCTCGATCGGTCTGTGGCCACAGTTCGACATCCAGAATGAACGGATCTCCATCTGGAAAGCCGTTAGATCGCAAGGCCGCGCCTGTCCGGTCTTCGGCAGTCCAGTGGTCGAAGTCTTCCAGTGCGAAAAGGACTTGTCCGTAGGACACTCTGCCGTCACGGGCAAGCGATGCCAAGCGGCTTTCGACCGTGGCCAAGGCTTCTGCAGTCGCAAAAGCCAGCACTACCTGCGCATTTTCCTGGCTCAAGACTTCCACGCCAGGAATGGCACTGCCCAAATCAGGTAGTCGCTGACCGTCGCGCAATTGGAGCTTGAGCAGCTTGCGTGTATCGAAGCCGCCAATGTCTGCCTGCTCCGGTTCGGCCAAGCGCGCGATCGCCGCTTGGAAGCGGTCATTGAGCGCCGCACCGAAGGCGCGCGGGTCGCTTGGCGCAGGTGGCGGCACATAACGCCGCCTGTGGCGTTCGTTTACGGAAGCTTCGCGCTCCAGCTGCAGGTGCTCATACGCCATCCCCCTGACTCCCTCCCGTTACCGTGCCTGCCGATATTCACGGGCCAGTGCGGCTTTCACGTGGGACGTTTCGAGGTACTTGCGGCCGCCCAACACCATGTCCTTTACCGCGCGGCGCAGCACGCTCTCGATGTCCGCGTGCGAGAGACCGACAAACATCTCAACGATGGCCTTGTCGTCGATATCGAAGTTACGACGCACGCCGGACAATTTCAGCTCCAGGAGGCGTTGGGTCTGGTCTGCGTCAGGGAGCTCGAAACGTACGGTTTCGTCGAACCGCCGCCAGATAGCTTGATCGAGCAGGGTTTCATAGTTGGTCGTCGCGACCAGAATGCTGTGGCCACGATATCCGTCCATCATTTGCAGGACAGCATTGACGGCACGCTTGAGTTCACCGTGGTCAGCGCTGTCGCCGCGGTCCTTGGCGAGCGCGTCAAATTCGTCGAACACAGCGACCGTGGGCGTGTCCGCGATGAAATCGAACACCTTACGCAGGTTGACTGCGGTTTCTCCCAAAAAGGAAGAGATCACGGAGTCGAGCCGAATCAGTACCAACGGTAGGGACAGTTCATTGGCCAGTACTTCGGCCGTTACGGTCTTGCCGCACCCCGGCGGGCCGCAGAACAGCAGCTTCTGGGCTGGCTGCAGGCCGTAGGATCGCAAAACATCGGAGCGGTTGTGCTCAAGCAGGATTCGATCCACCACAGCCTGAGTTTCTGGCGCGAGGATCAGATCCTTTTCCTCACGCACGACCGGGCGCTCTTCCAGCAGCGGCAAGCCACCGTCTTGGCTGGCCGGCAGTTGCGCGGCCAAGCCGGATGCGCCGACAAGTGGCTTTACCCAGTCGCCGTAGAGCAGCCGTTCGAGATCGTTGGCCAGTAGGTGATGATTCTTGTCGCGCTCTTCCTGGATCACCGCCTCGGTTGCAGCGCGGAACGACGCCGTGTCGCCGTGGGTCCCGGACCGGATCAGTTGTCGTAACAGCTTTCCGCTGGGCATGGCCTGACCTCCCATCCAATCAGTTCTGTGCAGCTTCCTCGGCTCTATTGTCAGGCAGCACGGCGAGCCACGCCACCACTTCGAAATCATCGCTGCCGGCAAACTCACCGGCCAGTGCGTGGGTGCCGCCCGGCGTGAACAGGCTGGCGGCGGCGCGTTCCTCGCTCTTTCCAACAATGGAGGCCACGGCGGCGGCGAGCAGTTTTTGCGCGTCGCGCATGTCCTCGCCGTCGCGGGTTTCCTTGTCGAAGCGCGCGCAGGCGCCGGCGTCAGGCAGGTCGCGGCCCACGGCGACGTGTTTGAGGCGGTCGAGGATTTGCTTGGCCTGGGTGTAGGGCAGGAGCACGGCGCCATCCTTGCCGACATGCACTAGATAGTGCGGCGCCAGCGGATAGCCGGCTTCCGGAATGCGCTTGGCGGCCGCGCCTTCGGCGCGTAGGCAGAACACGATGCCGGCCGGAACGTCGGTCTCGCGGGTGGAGGTGACGGCGAAGGTGCCCAGCGGCAAGTTTTCCAGCACGTCGGGGTGAGCCTTGCGGAACTCGGCAAGGTCGATGCGGAAATCGGTGAGGGTGAGGTCGGCAATGGAGATGCCGGCAGATAAGTCGTCCAGATCGATCACCGTGTCCTGCAGCTTCAGCAGCTGCTTGCGGCGGTACTCCAGGTCGTTCATGGGGTCGCCGGATTGTTGGTCGATCAGGTTTTCCTCACCGGTGGCGGAAATGTCCAGCAGCACCATGCGCCCGCTGACGCGCTGCTCGAGGTTGATGTATTCCTCCAGCTCCATGTTGGGCCAGAAGTTGACGAGCTGGATGCGTTCGTTGGGCGACCCCAGGCGGTCGATGCGGCCAAAGCGCTGGATGATGCGCACCGGGTTCCAGTGGATGTCATAATTCACGAGCCAGTCGCAATCCTGCAGGTTCTGGCCTTCGGAGATGCAGTCGGTGGCGATGAGCAGGTCGAGCGCGCCTTCACTGGCGAGCTCTTCAGGGCGTTCCTTGGCCAGTGGTGCAAACGCGGCGAGGATGGAGCCGAGGTCGCGGCGCAACTTGCGCAGCGTGGTCTGATTGCCGCCGGTACCGGTGACCAGCGCGCTCTCGAGCTTGAGGTTGGTCTTCGCCCACGGCGCCAGTTGCTCGTAGAGGTAGCGCGCGGTGTCCGCGAATGCGGTGAACACGATCACCTTGCGGTTGTCGGTGTTGATCGGGTGCCGGCATTTGCCTTCGATCACGTCGCGGAGCGCGGCCAGCTTGGCGTCGCGCTGTGGCGTGATTTCGCGCGCGGCGGCGACCAGCGTGGCGAGGCGGTTGCGGTCTTCGGTGAGATCCTGCTTCCAGCGGACCAGGTCCACGTCCTGCAGCAGCACCTTGACCTTGCGGCCGACCAGCAGGCTTTCGAACGCCGGGTCTTCGATGTCGATGTCGTCGATGTCGATTTCATCCAGCGCGTCGGCTTGAGCCTCAATGCGCGCGAGCGTGGCTTCGACGTCCTTGAGCTGGCGTTCGAGCGTAAGGGCGAAGGCCACCACCGAGCTTTCCATGCGCTTCAGGATGTTGACGCGCAGCAGGTGGATCAGGCTCTCTTCGCGATCCACCTGCCGGAAGAAGCTGGTGCCGCCCTTCACCTCGGTGGCGTATTTCTTGTCGTAGGCCTCCTGCCGGTGCGGCAGTACGTAGCGCAGTGGCGCGTAGGCGGCAAGGTGCAGGCGGCGGATTTCGCGGTTGATGGATTCGATGGTGGGAAACGTGCCGTTGCTGTCGACATCCGCCTTGATGTTGATCGGCTTCAGGCGATCCGGGAAACGGCCGGTTTCGGCAAGGCCGTAATACTTTTCGATGTGCTTGCGCGAGCGGGCGATGGTCAAGAGGTCAAGCAGCGTGAAGTAGTCGAAGCCCAACATTTCTACCAGCCGCCCCGGCGTGCGCTGCGCGTCTTCCAACTGCAGCCAGCGGTTGAACTGCTTCTGCGCAAGGCGCGTGGTGCTGTCGATGCTGCCAATGCCCTGGTCGGACAGCGCGGTGTCGTCGCCCTCGGTCGCAAACACGATCTGGTTGCGCAGATCGGCCATGCGGTTGTTGACCGGCGTGGCCGACAGCATCAGCACGCGGGTCTTGACGCCTTCACGGATGATCCTGCGCATCAGGCGGTCGTAGCGGGTCTCGCCGCCTGCCTGCGGCGTCTTCTTGTTGCGAAAGTTGTGTGATTCGTCGATGACGACGAGGTCGTAGTTGCCCCAGTTGAGACTGGCAAGGCTGATGTCGCCGGAAAGGCCGCGATCCCGGGAGAGGTCGGTATGGTTCAGCACGTCGTAGTTGAAACGGTCGGCGGCAAGCATGTTCCCACGGTCGTTAGCGCGATACAGCGTCCAATTGTCGCGCAGGCGCTTGGGGCAGAGCACCAGCACGCGGTCGTTGCGCAGCTCGTGGTATTTGATGATGGCCAGCGCCTCGAAGGTTTTGCCGAGACCCACGCTGTCGGCGATGATGCAGCCGCCGAAGCGGTTGAGCTTGTCGATGGCGCCCACCACGCCGTCGCGCTGGAACTTGTAGAGCTTCTTCCAAACCTGCGTGTTGCGAATGCCGGTAGCTGACTTGACGATTTGCTCCTCGTCCAGCGCATCGCCCTGGCTGGCGAACAGCGAGTTGAGTACCAAGGCGTAGATGAGGGAGGGCGCGCGACGGCAGGCAAGCTGGTCGAGCGCCGCGAGCAACGTTGCCTTGGCGTCCGGTGCTCCGGGTAGCGATTGCCACTGGTCGCCAAACCAGTTAGCGAGCTGAACGGCGTCCGCCGCTGTCTCGGACTCTTGGACCAGGTTGATGGACGGCCCCGGCCGTAGCCCGAGCCCCGAGGTTGCGAACTCGAACGACCCCGTCAACGCGAATGACGGTTGTTCCTGCTTCGACAACACGAGCAGGCCTTGCTGAATGTGATCGGTCGTGGACCGGATCTCGGCCGTACTACGCAGCCAATGCGCCATGCGCGCAAGCAGGTAATGGCTCCGCAGCTGGTTGCGTGCGGCGTGATCGGCAGGCGAGCCCAGCGTTTGGAGCGCGTCGATATCAGCGGGTAACACGAAACGCGCGCGCTGTAGGTGCTCGAGTTCGTTCCTCATTGCGGCGAACGCGAACACCGAAAGATGCGGTGTCACCACGTCGAGTGATGTGCATTCCGTGCCAGCCTGTCGCCAGCGGTCGATTACCCGTTCGGTGCCCGTGTTCCCAATGATCTTCATCCGTGCCCCCCAGCGTGTTCGTGCGCACTATACGTGTGGACGCTGCGAGGCGGCCCCATTGCCGCGCGCAGTTGCCGCTGTGGAGGGTGATCGCGAGTCGAAGTCCACAACATCGTCATGGGGCGGGAAGCGTGCTGCGCGTCAACGCTATCCATGCCGCCGGACGCCGCCGGCGAGGTGTAGAGAGTCGTGTCGCTGAAACGGTTCTGGCGGCGCAGCTTGGTGACGGCCCATCCTGGGTCGGCTTGCCTGATGAAGACAATGATCCTGATCGGTGGTGACCCTACTCTTGCACGGGTTCGCCCTCGCTCGCTTAGTGGTCGGAGCGCTAATTGAGGCTGGTACGGTATGGCGCGATGGAGGCAGGGCAGAATGGAAGGCTGGAACCGACGTCCATATCGAAACGCTCCCGGCAGTAACCTTCACCCGGCGGACTGCTTGGGCATCCGTAGTGCCGTCGTAAGAGGTAGGTCGTGCTTGGGCGGGGGTACATTGCGGGGTATCTACAGCATCGCGCGAACTAAAATACGCGCGTATACATATAGATAGCGTAAGTATGTGAAGGTGACCCTGGCCTCCACCACTTTGTGTTGCATCGCGTGGTGCCGGGTGGCCCGGTGTGGAACGCACCGTCAAGGTGCCGTGCTGGCGAGCGCGGCCCGCGCGTGTGCCTTGATGGTCTTGATCATCGATGCGAGCCCGTTCGAGCGGGTGGGCGACAGGTGCTTGCCAAGGCCGATGGCGTTGATGAAGGTTGGATCGACGTCGAGGATTTCGCGCGCGCTGTGGCCCGAATATACCCGCAGCAGCAGTGCGACCAGGCCCGACACGATGGCCGAGTCACTGGCGGCGCGCAGGTCAAGCCGGCTGGCGCCGCCGGATACCACGATCCACACCTGCGACTGGCAACCGTCGACCTTGTTGGCGTCGGTCTGGTCGGAGGGGGGCAACGGCGGCAGTTCGTGGCCGACGTCGATCAGGTACTGGTAGCGCCCGGTCCAGTCATCGAAGAACGCGAATTCGTCGATGATTTCCCGTTCTTCTTCCTGGATGCTGCGGCTGCTCATGGGGTGGCGATTTTCCAGCGGGTGCCGTCGGCGCCGTCTTCGATGGCGACGCCCATGGCGGTGAGTTCATTGCGGATGGCGTCGGCGCGCGCGAAGTCGCGGGCGGCACGCGCGTCGCGCCGCGCGGCGATGAGGTTTTCAACCTTGGCCGCGTCGACGCCGCTGCGCTGCAGCCATGCCGTCGGTGCCTGCTGCAACAGCCCCAGCATGTTGCCGCGTGCGAGCAGCTCTGCCTTGACGCGGGTCAGCTCGTCGGCTCCGGCCGCGGGTTTGCCAGCGGCGCGCGCGAGGATCTTCCGCACCCTGGCCGCCAGCTGGTTGAGTTCGGCCAGCGCCGCCGGGGTATTGAGATCGTCGTCCAGTGCCGATTCGGAGACGGCTGGTGCCGGCATCGCGGCAACGTGTTCGAGGTCGCGCAGCGTGCCGTACAGCCGGTCGAGCGTGGCGATGCCCTGCTCGATCAGCGCCTCCGACCAGTCCAGCGGTTGCCGGTAGTGCGCCGACAGCAATGCGTAGCGCAGCGCCTCGGGCGGGTATTGCCCCAGCAGCGCGTGCAGTTGCTTGACGTTGCCGATGGACTTGCTCATCTTGGCGCCGCCAAAGGTGAGCATCCCGTTGTGCAGCCAGTAGCGCGCGAAGGTGGGTGTGCCGTGCGCGCAGCGCGATTGCGCGATTTCATTTTCGTGGTGCGGAAACACCAGGTCCACGCCGCCGGCGTGGATGTCGATGACGTCACCCAGGTGCGCGGCCGCCATCGCCGAGCATTCGATGTGCCAGCCAGGCCGCCCGCGCCCCCACGGGCTGTCCCAGCCCGGCAGATCGGGCGTCGATGGCTTCCACAGCACAAAATCAGCGGGGTTGCGCTTGTAGGGGGCGACTTCGATTCGCGCGCCTGCGATCAACTCGTCGGTCGACCGCCCCGACAGCTTGCCGTAGTCGGGGAAGCTGGCAACGTCGAACAACAGGTGTCCGCCGGCGGCGTAGGCGTGCCCGGCGGCGACGAGGGCCTTGCACATCGCGATGATCGCGGCGATGTGGGCGGTCGCGTGCGGTTCGACGTCGGGTGGCGCGACGCCGAGCCGCAACATGTCCGCGCGGTAGATGTCCGCGTAGCGGGCGGTGATCGCTGCAATCGGCACCCCGGCTTGCGCGGCCGCGGCGTTGATCTTGTCGTCGACGTCGGTGATGTTGCGCGCGTACACGAGGTGCGGGTAGTGGCGCCGCAGCAGGCGGGCCAGGACGTCGAACACCACGGGGCCGCGCGCATTGCCGATGTGTACGTAGCTGTACACCGTCGGCCCGCACACATACATCGTGACGCGCTCGGCGTTGCCGGGGGTGAACGTTTCGACGCGGCGGGTCAGCGAGTTGTGAAGGCGCAGGGGCATGGGCCGTCAGACCTATCGGGTCGGGGTTAAATAAGCCAGTGATTTTATCAGGTTGCAGCCACTGCTTGAGCGCGGATTCAGGGTGCGGGTGGTTCAATACCAGTCACATCCACAGGTCGAGCCGCCCGCTGCGGGCGCTGGAGCATGACATGTACCGGTTTGCTGCCGCCTTCCTGCTTGCAGCCTTTGCGGTCGCTGCGACTGCACAGGGTTATCCGATGCCGCCCCCGCCGCCGCCGGGTGCGGTTGCAAACGCACACTATGCGTGGGCCGAAGTGCTGCGGGTGGATCCGGTATATGGCGTGGCGGCACAGCCGCCGCAGCAACAGTGCTATCCCCAAGCCGTGACGCGGCGTGACAACAACCACGCGGGCGGTACGGTGCTGGGTGCGATTGTTGGCGGCGTGCTTGGCAGTACGGTGGGCAAGGGTGATGGCCGCAGGGCGGCCACGGTCGCCGGCGCGGTAGCGGGTGGCGTCGTCGGCAACCGGGTATCGGCAGCGCACGATCGCGACTACACAACCCAGGAAACAGTCTGCCAGCCGGTGGCTTACGCGCCACAGCAGCAGATCGTCGGTTATGATGTTGAGTATCGCTACCGTGGTGACGTGTACATGTCGCGCTTGCCCTACGACCCGGGTGAACGGATGCGCGTACGCGTGACGGTGGCGCCAGCCGACTGACGGCGCGGTCTCCGGGGCGACTGCCGTGCGGCCTTCCGATCGGTTCACGGCTGCGACCCGGCGTGCGCCGATGGGGAAGGCAGCGCACCTGATTGGCGGCCGCGTGCCGGGCGGATACATCGCACGGACAAGTCCCGCCCTGCTGGCCGGGCTTTCATTGCCTGGTCTCGAGGCACGTGCACTTGCGCCGCCGATCACCTTCGACCCATTCTCCCGTCCGCCGGCTGCACGGGCAAGCTGAAATCGGTTGCCGCGTGCGCCCGCGGCCGGCGGAAACCTCTTGCCGCCCAGGTTCCTAGAAGCTCATGAAGTAACCGCCGTTGACCGGGATATTGGCACCGGTGATGAAACCGGCGTCGTCGGCGGTCAGGAAGCCAACCGTACGCGCGATTTCGAACGGTTCGCCGAGGCGTCCGACCGGGATCTGCGCCACGATCTGCGCGCGGATGTCTTCCGGCACCTTCATCACCATCTCGGTCCTGCAGTAGCCGGGCGAGATGCTGTTGACGGTGACGCCCTTTTTCGCAACTTCGCGCGCCAGCGCCATGGTGAAGCCGTGCATCCCGGCCTTCGCCGCCGAGTAGTTGGTCTGGCCGAACTGGCCGGTCTGGCCGTTGACCGAAGAGATGTTGACGATGCGGCCAAAGCCGCGCTCCGTCATGCCTGCCACGCTGTTGCGGCACATGTTGAACACACCATCCAGGTTGACGTGCATGAGGTCGGCCCACTGCGCTTCGCTCATCTTCTTGAGCGAGGTGTCGCGCGTGATGCCGGCGGCATTGACGATGATGTCGACGCTGCCGTACTTGTCGGCGATGTGCCCGATGAGGTGCGCACAGTCATCGAATTTCGAGACGTCGGCCGGCGCAAACACGATGCTGCCGTCGAATGCGCGCGTCTCTTCGCGGAACGCAGCCAGCCGCTCCTGGCGGCTGCCGAGGTCGGCGGCAATGACCTGACGCCCGTCCTTGGCCAATTGCTTGCAGATGGCGGTACCCAGCCCGCCGATGCCGCCGGTGATGACGGCTACACGTTTGGTCATGGAAATCTCTCTCTGGTGGGATCGTCCAGGATCGCGAAGATCGCTCACGCGGCCATCCTGGGCTGCACTTTTGAAACGGCTTATGCGGCGCAGCCGCATGTGTTGCGCTGCAGCATCCGGTCGATGGTACGCAGGCCGTGGCGGGGTGTCAACGCCGTTTGCGCGACGGCTTTTCCGGTTCGGGTTTGGCGGCCGGTGCGGGCTTCTCCGTGCCGGTGGCGGGGGTCTGCAGCGATTGCCAGAGGTCGATGTTGCGCTCGGTCATGTCGTTCAGCAGCGACCAAGGGGTCTGTCCCAAAAGGTTGTTCAACTGGTCGCGGAACTTGTGCTGCTGTTCCAGGAAAACCCGCAGGCTGTTTTCCAGGTAGCCGCCGACGAGGCCCTGCATGGCGTCGCCGTAAAAACGGATGATTTGCGACAGCAGCGCGGTCGAAAAAATTGGCTGTCCGTGCTGTTCGTGTTCGGCGATGATCTGCAGCAGCACCGCGCGGGTGAGGTCTTCGTTGGTCTTGGCGTCGCGCACCTCGAACACTTCGCTGGTCAGGACGAGCTGCCGCACTTCCTCCAGCGTGATGTAGCTGGAAACGCGGGTGTCGTAGAGGCGGCGATTGGGGTATTTCTTGATGATGCGCGGTGATGCCATGCCGCAAAAGTAGCACGCGATGCGGCGCCGCACCAGCAGCGGTGTCCGCCAAGGCGCGGTGATCGCTAGCGTTGCGGTGGCGTGGTGCCGGATGCCGCCGGCTGGCCGTTGCGGTCGGCCTCGCCCAGCGGCAACACGGCGTTCGCGTGGACCTCGTTGATGAGCGTCGCGGCGGCGATGTAAATGGCCACGACGGCGGTCACCAGGCCCAGGTACCCGCCCAGCACCAGCAGGGCGTCGAAACGCAGCCAGTGCGCGAGGGCGTAAGCAAACAGCGACAGCCACAGGCCCAGGCTGAACAAGGTCCGGGCACTGTCGCGGCGCCACGCGGCCATGCAGGCGCACAGCCCCAGCAGCGCCCACGCGGCGTAATACCAGCCGAGGAATCCGCTGGAGGCGGGCGCCGCGGCACCGACCGTGAGCGGGTGCGGCGCCAGCGCGTGGATCCACCAGTAGCCTGCGAACGCCAGAAACAGCAGCGCGTCCAGTGCGTGTCCGCGGATCCACTGCATGATGCCGGCGATGGCGAGGACGCAGCCGCCCAGTCCGGCCACCAGCAGCAGCATCCGCAGGTTGCCGGAAGGCGGATCAAACCAGCCCGCAGGTGCCATGCTGGTCAGCCACAGGATCAGTGCAAACACCCCGTAGCCCAAGGCTGCTGCGTTCGCGGGTTTGTTCATGCCGACCTCCACGATTCGTGCCGCGGGCGGGTTCGAGTGAACGCACCCGGCATGCGGGTGATTATCGACATCGGGTGTGTACAAACGGTCACGGCAGCGGCCGCGGCTGTTCAGGCCGGCGCTTATTCCACGGCGCGCGACACGTGTACGCCGGGGCTGCCGGTTGCGGCAGCCGGTTGCAGCTGGCGCGCCGGTACGGCCAGCGCGATCCCGAGCTCGTCGAATGCACCCAGTATCGCCAGGTTGATGCGCTGCTGGATTGCCACGAATGTGTCGTAGCCGGGCTCGAGGACGTAGTAGACGAATTCAAATTCCAGCGCGTAGTCGCCGAATCCGGAGAGGTAGCCGCGCTCAAAGCGCGTCAGCTTTTCACGCTCGATGTAACCCCTGACCCGTGCGATGGCCTCGGGGATCTTGGCGCGCGGCGTGTCGAAGGGCAGCCTGAAATTGAACACGACGCGGCGTTCCTGCCGGCGTGAGTAGTTGTGGATCAGGTTTTTCAGCAGCACCGAGTTGGAGACCGCAAGCTCTTCGCCTGACAGTGACTGGATGCGGGTCGATTTGATCCCGACCTTGCTGACGGTCCCCGATTCGTCGCCGAAGGCGATGAACTCGCCGACTTCAAAGGGCTTGTCCAGGCCAATCGCGATGGAGGAAAATAGATCCGTCAGCACGTTTTGCAGCGCCAGCGCGACTGCCACGCCGCCAACGCCAAGGCTGGCAACGAACGCCGTGATCTTGACGCCGCCATTGGCGAGGAGCGCCAGCAGCAGCGTTATCCAGATCGCAAACTGGATGAGCCAGGTGAGCACGCCGAGCATGACCGGGTTGGCGGGCTTGTGGTCGGCGCGCGTCGCGGAACGGTTGATCCAGCCGACCACGAAGGCGCCGGCCCAGAATGCCAGCTGGATCCCGACCAGCAGGAAGATCAGTTGCTCCAGCCAGTGCGAAGTCGGGTTGCGAAAACGCAGGAAGTCCAGCGCCACCACGATTGCGATGAGCGCGAGCAGCCACCCGCGGGTGGCGGCGAGGACCTTGGCCGCGACAAACAGCCCCGGGCGCTGCGTGCGCTCGGCGAGCCGGGTGATGCGCGACTTCAGGAACCATGCAAGGGTGTGGGCGAGCACATAACCAAGCAACGCGCCGATGCCCGCGCTGACCCACGCAACGGCGGGGTTGCCGAGCCAGGAACCGTGGAGCAGCCAGTCGTGCAACAAGCGGGGGGTCCTCTACTGGGCGGGGCGGTGTCTTGGGGCGTCAGCCCGCGGGTTTGGCCGCGGCCGCGGCGGGGGGTGCGCCGGATTGCTGAAACACGCGTTGCAGGATGAAGTCCGCGGTGACCTGTTCGCCCGTCAGCAGCATTGCCGCCAGCTCGCCGCCGAGGATCTGTGGCGCGATGATGACGTCCGGCTGCACAAGTTTGACGCGGGCCAGGTGGCGCGCGTCGTTCACCGCGGCGACGGTACGCGCCTTGCCGGCAAGTTCGCGTACGGCCAGCACCACGAAGGCGTTTTCCGAATCGTCGTCGAGCATGGCCAGCACGGATTGCGCCTTGTCGGCGCCCGCCTTGCGCAACACGTCGCCGTCGCTGGGCTCGCCGATGACCTTGTCGACGCCATCGGGCAGCGGAGTCTCGGGTTCCTGCCGCATCAGCAGCGTGACGGGGTGCCCGCGCCGTGCAAGTTCGCGCCAGGTATTGAGGGCGAGTGGTGTGCTGCCGATCACGATGAAATGGTCTTTGCGGATCATGCGCGAGCCCTTGCGGTTGACGATGCGTTGCAGACTGCGATTGAGCAGCGGTGCGATGACCGCGGTCAGTGAGGTGGCGAATACCGCCACGCCAAGGACGATGATCGACACCGTGAAGAGCTTGGCCTCGGATGTCTGCGGCGTGATGTCACCGTAACCGACCGTGCTCATGGTAACCAGCGCGAAGTACAGCGCGGTGACGAGGTCGGTCACCGCGGGCTTGTAGTCGGCGCCAAGGTAAAACGTGCCGAACGTTGCATACACCAGCAGCATCGCCACCGAGGTCAGCGCGAACAGCGTGCTTGCGGTGATGCTGGTGCGGTCGAACTGGCGCCACGCGAAGATCAGCAGCGCCAGCATCAGGATGAAGTAGCCAAGCAGCAGGTGCGTGTGGCTGTGCGCGCCGAAGGCCATGCTGAGGGCGGCCGTGGCCGCCAGCAGCAGCGCCATGATCCAGGCCAGCCGTGAGCGGAACAGCAGGCCCAGGGCCATGATCAGCATGCCCAGCCCCAGCAGCAGGGGCGGCAGCAGCGATGGGTGCAGGCCCCGGCCGCCGTTCAGCAGCAGGTCGAGGATGTGCCGCCACTGGCGGCCCAGGTCGGTCTGCAGCAACCAGAATCCGCCGAATCCCAGCAGCAGCGCCAGGGGAACGTGCGGAAACCAGTGGCGTGCGCCAATGCGCTGGTGCAGCTGCTGGAGCCGGTTGCGTACGCGTTGGGATGGGCTGGGCAGCATGGGTGGGTGGAATGATCGCTTGTGATGGCGGGACTTGCCTTGGCCACGATAACAAGTGCCAACCGGGTGGCCAAGTTTTGCCGTGCTTGCGCGACCTAGGCGCCATCGATGCGCAACACGGCCGCTGGCGTGCGCTCGATGAACTCGCGGCGTACATGCGCGATGAGGTCACGCTGGCTGCCAAATGGCACCGCGTTGGCAGCCGCGTCCACGGTCAGCCACTGATACGCGGAATGTTCCGGGTTGAGATGCGGCTCGGCGCCGGCCGCGATGCGTGCCACGAAGGCTGGCACGATCTCGATGGCGGCGGTGAAGTAAACCTGTTCGCAGAAGCTGGTCGCGTAAAAAGCCGTGGGTACCAGCCCCGTTTCTTCGCCAAGTTCGCGCAACGCAGCCTGGGCGCCGGTTTCGCCATCCTCGACGTGTCCGGCGACGTAACTCCAGGCGCCCTGCAGGTAGGGGCCGGCACGCCGCAGCAGCAGAACCTGCGCACCGGCTCCACTGCCGCGCAGCGCCAGCACCGACACCATCGTGCAACGCACGGGTATGCCGCTGGCGGCCGGTCCCGGGTGGATGACCATGACGATTGTCCCATGCAAATGTGGGGCTACCAGCGTAAAAGGGCAGGGGTTGGGTGGCGCAAGTGGCGCGCGAGGCGCGCGCGGCTGGGTTTCGCATTTCACGAGAGGGGATGGCCGATGAAGCGGATACAACTGCGGAAACTTGGGGTGGCGCTGGCATGCCTGTCGCTGGCATGCGTGGCCGGGGCGGCGACACCGGCCGGCCCCGCGCCGGCATCGCCCACGGCGACCGGCATGCTTGGATTTACGGCGCAAGGCGTTGCGCAGCAGCAGACCCTCGAAAAACGTTTCAACGCGCTCCTGAGTGCGCCGGAGATGCGGGGCTGGCTCGAGCAACTGTCAGTGGAACCCAACCAGGTTGGCTCGCCGCACGACAAGGCAAACGCCGACTTCCTGCTGGCGCAATTCAAGCAGTGGGGCTGGGATGCGCACATTGAAAAGTTCGATGTGCTGTATCCAACGCCAAAGCAGGAGCTGGTCGAGTTGGTGGCGCCGACGGTGTTCAAGGCGGCTTTGCACGAGCCGCCGATCAAGGGCGATCCGACTTCCGCGCTGCCCGGTGCGCTGCCGCCCTACAACGTCTACGGTGCGGACGGTGACGTGACCGGCCAGCTGGTGTATGTCAATTACGGCATGCCCGACGACTACAAGGAACTTGCGCGGCTTGGCGTCAGCGTCAAGGGCAAGATCGTGATCGTGCGTTACGGCGGCGGCTGGCGCGGCCTCAAACCCGAGCTCGCCTACGAGCACGGTGCAATCGGCTGCTTGATCTACTCCGATCCGCGCGATGATGGCTACTTCACGGGAGACAGCTTCCCGGTCGGCCCGACCCGGCCGGCCGAAGGCGTGCAGCGCGGCTCGGTTGAGAAGATGCAGTTGTATCCAGGCGACCCGACAACCCCGGGTTACGGCTCGGTGCCGGGCGCCAGGCACCTGGCGTTGAAGGCTGCGAAGACGCTGCTGAAGATTCCGGTGTTGCCGATGTCCTACGCCGATGCGACGCCGCTCCTGAAGGCGATGGGCGGCCCGGTGGCGCCCGAGAACTGGCGCGGTGCGCTGCCCTTCACGTATCACGTTGGTGCGGGCCCGGCAAGGGTTCACATGCTGGTGAAGTCCAACTGGGGCCTGAAGACGATTTACGACGTGATTGCAAAGCTGCCCGGCAGCACCGACGCCGGCCAGTGGGTGATTCGCGGCAACCATCACGACGGCTGGGTGTTTGGCGCATTCGATCCACTCGCCGGGACGGTGGCGCTGTTGGGCGAAGCCAAGGCGATGGGGACGCTGTACAAGCAGGGTTGGCGGCCAAAGCGCACGATCGTCTACGCCAGCTGGGACGGCGAGGAGCCCGGACTCCTGGGTTCCACCGAGTGGGCCGAAACCCACGCGAAGGAACTGCAGCAGCACGCGGTGCTGTACGTCAATTCCGACACCAACGGTCGCGGCATCTTGTTTGCGGGCGGCAGCCATTCGCTGCAACACATGGTCAATCAGGTGGCTGCGGGCGTGACCGACCCTGAAACCGGGGCCAGCGTACAGGCGCGCCAGCGCGCATCCATCGATGTGCGTGCGGCACGCAAGAATGCCAAACCGCTGTTGAAGGAAACCGCCAAGCTGGCGGGTGCCGACGGTGACATTCCGATGGCACCGTTGGGATCGGGTTCCGATTACAGCGCGTTCCTTGAACACCTCGGCATCGCGACGCTGAATCTTGGCTTCGGGGGTGAAGCCAACCAGGGTGGTGTGTACCACTCCCGTTACGATGACTTCGAACATTTCGACCGCTTCGGCGATCCGGGTTTCCATTACGAAGTGGCATTGGCCGAGGTCGCGGGCCACATCGTGATGCGCACGGCCGACGCCGAAGTCCTGCCGATGCGGTTTGGCGATTTCAGCAGCACGCTCGACCGCTATGTGCAGCAGATGCACCGCGAGGTCAAGACCGAGCGCGAAGCCGCCAACGCCCAGCACAAACTGCTGGATGCCGGGGCGTACAAGCTTGCGGCTGACCCGCTGCACCCGGTGGCACCGCCCGAACGGCTGTCGAATGTGCCCAAGGTCGATCTGGCAGCGCTCGACACTGCGGCCGGGAAGCTGAAGGCAAGTGCGCAGGCGTATGCGGCAGCCTATGGCGCGCGCGCCAAGGCTGGCCTCAACATTCCACCTCCGCAGCTGGC
The DNA here is from genome assembly GCA_004299555.1 of Rhodanobacteraceae bacterium. GTDB lineage: Bacteria > Pseudomonadota > Gammaproteobacteria > Xanthomonadales > Rhodanobacteraceae > 66-474. The sequence goes on along the minus strand of SCQU01000011.1, from coordinate 81,081 downwards.
CAGGATCAACCAGTTGATGGGCACGTTGGAGCAGCGGTTGCTGGACGCGCAGGGCCTGCCGGGCCGCCCGTGGTACAAAAACATGATCCAGGCGCCGGGCGAACTGACGGGCTATGCCCCCAAGACCTTGCCGGCCATCCACGAAGCGCTGGATGCGCGCGACTGGAGCCGCGCTGACCAGTACGCGGGTGTGACGGCAAAGGTGCTGGACAACTACCGCGCACAACTCGATCAACTGACGGCGTTGCTGAAGCAGTAGATGGGTGGCGGTGCGCGGGGTAGCGCGTCCCGCGCACCACGCTATTGCGCGCCGGGCCGGTGCCAGTACGGCTGCGCATCCCACGCCGCAAACAGCGCCTGTCCGCGCTCGCTCTGCCACAGGTCGGCCACGGCGATGAGCTCATCGCCGTGGTAGATCAACGGGCAGCGTGGCCGCAGCCACGGGGCTACGCGCGCCGCGCGGAACAGGTCGCCGACCGCGCGCGTGTGTGCCTGTCCGGCAGGACGCAGGCGCTCGCCGCCGCGGCGCAGGCGTACCGTCAACGGTGGATCAAAGGGTACGCGTGGCGCGGGGCCGCCGGCCGGTGCAGCCAACGTCAGCGCGCCGCAGCCGCTCGGGAGCTCCACGCGCCTGCCGTTCCACGCGGTTTGCCACATTGGCGGCGGTGCCGGCAGCGCACGCATTGCGTGCAGGCCGCCATTCCAAAGATGGACCTCGGTATCGGACCAACGGACAAGGGGGTTTTTGTCCGGGGCGGCATGGGTTGCCTGTTTCTGGATTTCCGCGCGTGCGCGGTCCGGTGGCGCATTGAAACCGCGCGTGTTGAGCCACGTATTCAGGACCGGTGCGCGCAGTGCGTCCGGCAGTGCCAGCCAGCCATGGACGTCGAGACTGCCGGCGTCGCGCCGCAGGGTTGCGAGCGCGGCGGTTGCGGCGTCGTTGAGGTAATCGGCTGCGGCCCGGCACAATCGGGCCGCGTGCAAAATGGCGGCGTCGGCGTACGGCCACTGCGCGCGGAGGTGGGGCAAAACCGCATGGCGCAATTGGTTCCTCAGGTAGCGCGCGTCTGCATTGGCCGGATCATCAATGCTGACCAAACCGTGTCCAATCAAATAGTTGGCAAGCATTATGCGAGGTGTTTCGAGTAGGGGGCGCCACAGCGAGCCCTGTGCAAACGGGCGCAACGCGCGCATCCCGCCCAGGCCTTCCGGCCCCGCGCCGCGCAGAAGCTTCAGCAGGACGGTCTCGACCTGGTCATCGCGGTGGTGGGCCAGCGCCAGCCACTCGCCCGCGCCGAGGTTTGCGGCGAACGCCGCATAGCGCGCACGCCGGGCGGCGGCCTCGATCCCTTCGCGGCGCGTGTCATCGACCTCAACCTTGATGACGGTCAGTGGCAGATCGAGTACGCGGCAAAATGCCGCGCAGTGGCGAACCCAGTCCGCACTGTCGGCGTGCAAGCCGTGATCGACGTGCAGCGCACGCAGCCCGCGCGCGCGCGCGCCGGGCAGGTGCGCCAACGCGTGCAGCAGCGCGGTCGAGTCCGGGCCGCCGCTGAAAGCCACGCACAAGGCAGAAGGTGCGCGGTCGCGTAGCGCACGTTCCAGCACCTCGACCAGTTGGAGTGGCGCCATGCCGCCAATGATAGCGGCGAGGCCCACGCGGTCAGGTTATTGCGCCGCCGTTGGTAAACGTCAGTTCCACACCGACGCCAGTCGGGTCAGCCAGGAACAGTTGCACCTGCTGCAGTTCGTCGACGACGTCAATCCGGTAGGTGATGCCTGCTGCATCCAGGCGTGCCTTGGCAGCATCAAGGTCATCACAGTCAAAGGCGATGTGGTTGAATACGCCCGGCGGTTGCGCCGTGACCGCACAATCGGCTGTGACGGTCAGGTGCAGCACGGCGCGGTTGCCGGCGTACAACCAGTGGCCGCTCGAGCCGGAGCTAAATTGCGGGCGCACGCCTGCGTGAAGGCCGACGATGTCGATGTAGAAACGGCGCAGTTGTTCGATGGTCGCGGCAGGGGCGCGCAGGTTGGCATGACCCAGGCCCGTGGCGGACATGCGTGTTACGCCTGATATTTGCCGTAGCCGCGCAGGCGCCGGTAGCGCTGCTCGAGCAATTGGTCGACCGGCAGTGCCTGCAGTTCGTCGAGCTCGTTCAACAACACCGCCTTGAGGCGAATTGCCATCGAGCGGGGATTGCGGTGCGCGCCGCCGGTCGGCTCGCGCAGGATCTTGTCGATCAGGCCAAGCTCTTTCAGGCGCGGTGCGGTAAGGCCCAGCGCGTCCGCGGCGTCCTTGGCGCGGCCCGCGTTCTTCCACAAAATGGACGCGCAACCTTCCGGCGAGATGACCGAATAGGTCGAATACTGCAGCATGTTGACGCGATCGCCGATGCCGATGCCGAGCGCACCGCCGGAGCCACCCTCGCCGATCACGGTGCAGACGACGGGCACCTTGAGGCCCGCCATGACCTCAAGGTTGCGCGCGATGGCTTCACTCTGGCCGCGCTCTTCGGCGCCGACGCCCGGGTAGGCGCCGGGTGTGTCGATGAAGGTCAGCACCGGCAGCTTGAAGCGTTCGGCCATTTCCATCAAACGCAGCGCCTTGCGGTAGCCTTCCGGGCGCGGCATGCCGAAGTTGCGGCGAACCTTGGACTTGATGTCGCGGCCCTTCTGGTGGCCGAGCACCATGACCGGCCGGCCCACGATGCGGGCCAGGCCACCGACGATCGCGGCGTCGTCGGCGTACATGCGGTCGCCCGCGAGTTCATGGAATTCATCGCAGATGACCGCGATGTAATCCTTCGTGTACGGGCGCCCTGGATGGCGCGACAGCTGGGTGATCTGCCACGGCGTCAGGTCCCGGAAGATTTCGGCGGTCTTGACCCGCAATTTCGAGCGCAGCTTGGCGACTTCGTCATCGACGTCGATCGCGTTGTCGTGGCCGACCGCGGTCAGCTCGCGCAGCTTGTCCTCCAGTTCGGCGATTGGCTGTTCGAAATCAAGGAAATTGGGGTTCATGCCCACTGCCGGGTTTGCAAAGCCGCAATTATAGCGAACGGCCGCGGGCGCCGTGGCGTGGACCCACGGGTGCGCCGCCGGCCCGCGGGACGGATGCCTGGGGTTGCGTCGTTGGGTGTGATCGGGTGGGGTGCTGGTTCAGCGGTCACCGGATGGCCGCACCAGCGACGGTTGCACGGACCTGACGCCGGGCACCGCTGCCAGCGTGCGTAAAAGATCGGTGCTGACATGTACGCGCCAGTCGTCGCCGAGGCGGATGTCGGCCCTGCCGTGGGCGTTGTGGTAGCCGGTCAGCACGAGCGGCGTGCGTCCGCCGCAGTAACCGGCCAGGGCGCGTCTGAAGGCGTCCACGAAATCCGGCGCGATGCCATCGATCGCGACCCGCAGCACGCGGCTGCCGGCCTCGCACGCCTGATCGAGGGTCCAGACGCGCTGCGCGCGCACGCGCAGTTCCCCGCGAAAGTCATCGAAGGCCAGTCCGCCCTCGATGACGAGGATGGCGTCCGGTTGGGCGAGGGCGCCATATTGCTCCAATGCTTCGCGGAAAAAGTTGATGGTCATTGCGCCCGACCAGTCCTCGATACGGACCCCGGCGCCGGTATCCCCGTGGCGGAACACCCTGATCACCATGCCAGCGACCGCCCACGGGGTTTCCGGAGTGCGGCGGAAACGGTTGCCGTCATCGTCGCTGCGCGGCGGGGGCGGTTCGTAGCGCCGCGCAATCTCGCCGATGGGGCACGTCGTCAGTTGGGTCAGCAGCTCACGCCACGGGTCGGTCGGATGCCCGGACAGGTAGTGGCCCAGCGTCGCGCGTTCGCCCGCCAGGCGCTGCTCCAGCGGCCACGGTGGCTGCGGCTGGGTGGCGATGGCGACGCTCGCAACCGGTGCCATGGCCGCGCCAAAGATGTCCGTCTGGCCGGCCTCGCGGTCGCGCAGGCTCTGCTCGGCAGCCTTGACGGCCTCTGGCAACTGCGCGGCGAGGGTCGCGCGGTTGGGGCCCAGGGCGTCCATCGCCCCCGCGTTGATCAAGGCTTCGAACACGCGCTTGTTCAACTTGGTGGAATCGAGCCGCGTGCAAAAATCCGCGAGGTCGCGGAAGGGGCCACCCGCAGCGCGTGCGTCCATGATGGCTTCGCACACGGCGCGGCCGACGCCCTTGATCGCGCCGAGCCCGTAACGGATCGCGTCGTGCCGGTCCACGCCGGTGCCGGCGATCGCGACGAAGTGGTAGTCCGAGGCGTTGACGTCGGGTGGCAGCACCGCGACGCCGATGAGCTTCAGGTCGTCGATGAGCTGCACCAGCTTTTCGGTGCCGTCCATGTCCGATGACATCGTCGCGGCCAGAAATTCGGCCGGGTAATGCGTTTTCAGCCACGCCGTCTGGTAGGCCACCAGCGAGTAGGCGGCGGCGTGCGACTTGTTGAAGCCGTAGCCCGCAAACTTTTCCATCTGGTCGAAGATGGCGTCGGCCTTCTTCTCCGGCACGCCGTTTTGCATCGCGCCGTCGCGGAAAATGCTGCGGTGCTTGGCCATCTCGGCCGGCACCTTCTTGCCCATCGCGCGGCGCAGCAGGTCGGCACCGCCGAGCGTGTAGCCGCCGACGATTTGCGCCATCTGCATCACCTGTTCCTGGTACACCATGATGCCGAAGGTTTCGCTCAGCACCGGCTCGACGCGCGGATCGGGATAGGTGACCGGTTCCTTGCCAAGCTTGCGGGCGACGTAGGTCGGGATGAGGTCCATCGGGCCTGGCCGGAATAGCGAGTTCAACGCGATCAGGTCGGCAAAGCGGTCGGGCTTGGCGTCCTTCAGCAGCCGCTGCATCCCGCCGCCTTCAAACTGGAACACCGCGACCGTGCGTGCCTCGCGGAACATCCGGAACACTTCCGGATCGTCCAGCGGGATCGCACTGATGTCGAGTGCGGCTTCGCCCGTGTGGGCGCGCCGCCGGTTGATGGCCTTCACCGCCCAGTCGATGATCGTCAGCGTACGCAGACCAAGGAAGTCGAACTTCACGAGACCCACGGCCTCGACGTCGTTCTTGTCGTACTGCGTGACGACGCCGGTGCCACCGGGCTCGCAGTACAGCGGCGCGAAATCCGTCAGTGGGGTCGGCGCGATCACCACGCCGCCGGCGTGCTTGCCCGCGTTGCGTGCAAGGCCCTCAAGTTTCAGTGCCAGGTCGACCAGGGTGCGGGCCTCATCGTCCTGCCGGTACACCTCGCAAAATTCCTTGACGACGCGCTCGGGGTCCTTCTTCGATTTTTCGCTGATGCCAAGCGCGTCGCCGAGCGTCAGGTCGAGCGGCATCCGCGGAATCAGTTTCGCGATCTTGTCGACCTGTCCGTAGGGCATGCCGAGCACCCGCCCGCAGTCGCGCAGCACGGCTTTGGCCGCCATCGAACCATAGGTGATGATCTGGCTGACCTGGTCGCGGCCGTATTTGCCGGCGACGTACTGGATGACCTCGTCGCGGCGTTCCATGCAGAAGTCGACGTCGAAGTCGGGCATCGACACGCGTTCGGGATTGAGGAAGCGCTCGAACAGCAGGTTGAATCGCAGCGGATCGAGGTCGGTGATCCTGATGCTCCACGCGACCACCGAACTTGCGCCCGAACCGCGCCCCGGGCCCACCGGAATGCCTTGCGATTTGGCCCAGCCGATGAAGTCCGACACGATCAGGAAGTAGCCCGGAAAGCCCATCTTCACGATGGTGTCGAGCTCGTGTTCGAGACGCTGGTCGTAATCGGCGCGCGTGTGCCCCGGCGCCAGGCCGTGTTCGGCCAGCCGCTCGTCGAGCCCCCGCCGTGCGAGTTCGCCGATCCAGGTGTCGAGAGTCTGGCCCTTGGGCGTCGGGAATACCGGCAGGAAATACTTGCCGAAGCTCAGCTCGACATTGCAGCGCTTGGCCAGCTCGACCGTGTTCGCAAGCGCCGCGGGCAGGTCGGCAAACAGGTCCTCCATCGCCGCGGCCGGTTTCAGCCATTGTTCGGTCGAGTACACGCGCGGACGGCGCGGGTCGGACAGCTGCTGGCCCTGCTGGATGCATACGCGGGCTTCGTGGGCCTCGAAATCGCCGGCCTCGAGGAAGCGCACGTCGTTGGTGGCCAGCAGTGGCAGGTCCAGTTGCGCCGCGAGCTGCTGCGCGCTTGCGTTGAAGCGGGTTTCGCCCTCGCGCTGGGTGCGCGTGATTTCAAGGTACAGTCCATCGCCAAAGTGCCGGCGCAGGCCGGCCAGATTGGCCGCAGCCGCGGCATCGCGTTGCGCCATCAGCAGGCGTCCGCACGCGCTGTCGCGGCCGACGATCGCAAACAGGCCGTCAACCGCGGCATTCAGCCACTCCGGTTGCAGTTGCGCGCGCCCGGCGTACTGGCCTTCGAGCCAGGCGCGCGAGATCAGCCGCGTAAGGTTCAGGTAGCCGGCATGATCGCGGCACAGCAGGGTCAAGCGATCGGGCCGCGTGGCATCCTCCGGGTTCACCACCCAGGCGTCACAGCCGATGATCGGCTTGATGCCGGCCTTTTCCGCCGCGCGGTAGAACTTGATCTGCGCGAACAGGTTGGAATCGTCGGTCAACGCCAGCGCCGGCAGCCCGAGTTCCACCGCCCGGCTCACCAGGTTGGCGTGTTTGGCTTTGGCCGGGTCGCCATAGTCGGGCTTTTCCGGGATGCGGATGGTTGAATCGCGCAACGAGTATTCGCTGTGCGTGCGCAGGTGGACGTAACGGATCGGCATGGCTGGCTTCGTGGTATCCGTGCAAGCCTATTGTCGCCGGCCGGGTGCAGCAAGCCGGATTGATCGGTCGTGGCCACCCGTGCGGGCGGCGCCGATACAATCGGTCGGGTCCTACTGACCGATCCGCGCATATCCGTGTCACCGTTTCGGCACAATGCGTCCGCTGCGACCGCCTTCGACGCCCGCGCACTGGTAACCACGATCGCCTGGCTGCGTCCTTGCACCGCGCTGGGACAGGCGCTGGCGGTCGCCGCCGCAGTGGGCTGGCTGCGCATCAGCTTGCCACTGGTGCGCCTCGGCGCCGGGATTGCCGTGCTCATGCTGGCAACGCCCATCGCGTTCTGGCGCCTGCGACGCCCATGGCCGGTGGGTGAAATCGAGGCGTTCGGCCACGTCGCGTTTGACATTCTGTTGCTGGGCTGGGTGCTGTATCTGACCGGTGGGGCCAGCAACCCGTTTACCACACTGCTGCTGGTGCCCGTGGCGCTGGCCGCCGCGGCGTTGTCGGGACGCGCCACCGCGGCGGTGACCCTGCTTGCGGCGGCGGTCTATGGCGTGCTGGTGTTTGCCTTCGTACCGCTGCCGGACATGCCGGCGCACGGCCAGGGGTTTCGCCTGCACTTGACCGGCATGACCATCAATTTCGCCATCGCGGTATTGCTGCTGGCGATCTTCGTGGCCCGCATGAATGCCTCGCTGCGCGCCCAGCGCCGGGCAACGCGGCACCTGCGCGAACGTGCGCTGCGCGATGAGGGCATCCTTGCGATTGCAACCCAGGCCGCCGATGCCGCGCACCGGCTGAATACGCCGCTGTCGACGTTGCGCACGCTCCTGCCCGAACTTGAGCGCGGCCGTCCGGGCGACGTGGCCCTGCACGAGGACGTGGTGCTGATGACGGGCGAAGTTGACCGCTGCCGCGACATCCTGCGCGAGATGGTCGACTACGGCCGGCACCAGTTGGCAGGCGCGACCGAGGCGACCACGTTGGGTGAGTATGTGCGCGCCAACGGCGACCGCTTCCGCCTGCTGCGGCCGGAGGCCGAGGTCACCACCAAGGTTGCGCCAGCGTTGCGTGACCGCTGCATCGAGGTGCAGCCCGGGCTTGCGCACGCGCTGCTCAACCTGATGCAGAACGCGCTGGATGCGTCGATGCGCAATCATTCCCATGTGGTAACGCTGGGCGCGACGGCGACGGGCGGAAACCTCGAGTTTGTCATTGGCGATCGCGGCGGCGGCTTTGCCGCCGAACGCATGCGCAGCCTGCCGTCTGCGAGCAGCAAGCCGGAAGGGCTCGGGATTGGGCTGGCGTTGGCGCGTTCGACCGTCGAGCGGATGCGCGGCGAGGTGCATGCGCGCAGCGGCGCGGACGGCACCGAAGTGTGTGTGCGGCTGCCGCTGGCGGTGCGGGGTGCGTGAGGTGCAGCATGCCGCTGGCGGCCGGCGCCTGTTGCTGGCGGAAGATGACGCGGTATTTGCGGGCGTGATGGCGCGGGCGCTGCGGGCGCGTGCATTCGAGGTTGATGTGGCCGCCAGTGCCGCGGCCGCGATGCGCCTGGCGCGGGTGCACCGGCACGCCTACGCCGTGGTTGACCTGAAGCTTGGCGATGACAACGGGCTGGAGCTGATTGCAACCTTGCACGCGGCGGTGCCGGCGATGCGGGTACTGTTGCTCACGGGCTATGCCTCGATCGCCACCGCGGTCGAGGCGATCAAGCGCGGCGCGCGTGACTACCTTGCCAAACCGGTGGATGCCGATGCGGTGGTGCGCGCACTCCTGGGCGGGGATACAGGTGATGCCGCGGTCTCCGACGTGCCTGACACACCGCTGGCGCTGTCCCGCCTGGAGTGGGAACACATCCAGCGCACGCTGCGCGAGTGCGGTGGAAACGTTTCGGAGGCCGCGCGCCGCCTTGGCATGCACCGGCGTACGCTGCAACGGAAACTCGGCAAGCACCCGGTACGCGAGCGCACGGGCGATGCCTGAGGGTGCGCGCTGCGGATCAAGCGTGCTGCCACGCGCCGGCGGCGGCCTGCTGCGGTGAACCGCCGTTGCCGGCTTTTTGCGCCGGTGCGGCGCAGTCGCGCACCGGTGCGAATGAACGCCGGTGTTCGGGGCAGGGCCCGAGTTTCTGCAGTGCGGCGCAGTGGGCGCGCGTAGGGTAGCCCTTGTGTTGCGCGAAACCGTAACCCGGCCAGCGTGCGTCGTAGGCGACGAGGATGCGGTCGCGGATGACCTTGGCGAGGATGGAAGCCGCGCTGATTGCCGGCTCGGTGGCATCGCCGCGCACGATCGCGCGGGCGGGACAGCACAGCGCCTTGGGCAGACGATTGCCATCGATGAGTGCGAGGTCCGGTGGCACGGGCAGCGCGGCAAGCGCGCGCGCCATTCCCGCGAGGGTCGCGTTGAGGATGTTGACGCGGTCAATTTCCGCGGCTTCCACGCGCACGGCTGCGTGCGCCAGCGCGCGCTCGATGATCAGCGCGTACAGGCTTTCGCGCCGCCTTGCCGAGAGCTGCTTGGAATCGGCCAGCCCGTCGATGGGCCGGGCCGGGTCGAGGATGACGGCCGCGACCACGACCGGTCCCGCGAGCGGCCCGCGGCCGGCTTCATCCGCGCCGGCAACGCGGGGACTCATTCAAGGTCGTCCAGCCGGCCGAAGACCCACGCGCGATAGGAGTTGCGCAGCGTGCTGTTGCTGCAGTCCAGATCGTGGCCGCCGCAGCGGTCGCGCAGCAGGGTGTTGGCGGTGAAAAACGGGTCGCGCGGCAGACCGGCGGAATCGAGCAGCAACGAGCCGAGATAAGCGATGTCCAACACCGGGTAGTGTTCGCGCCGGAGCGGCAGGTTGAAGCCCTTCAGCATGTAATAGGTGACGTATTGCGAGTCCGCAACGGTCGAGGGCACGCTGCGGGCGAGCTCATTGATGGCGCCACCGAACGATGGCTGGTGATCGCCGAAGTGCAGCAACAGCGTGGGCCGGCCATCGTTGCGCAGGTAGGTTTCCAGCTGCGTCATTCCGGCGTCCGAAGATGCCAGGCGCTGCAGGTAATTGGTGAGGTTGAGGTTCAGCCAGTCATCCAGCACGCGATCCTTGGGCGCGAGTTTCCCGGTGAACAGCGGCTTGTCGTACGGCGCCGGATTGTCCTTCAGCGGCGCCATGTGCGGGCCGTGCTGGAACAGCGTGAGCACGAATACGAACAGCGGTTTGCCACGGGCCTTGGTCCGCTCGATCGCGAGCACGCGTTCGAGTGCCTTGAAGACGTCGCTGTCGGTCGATTCCCAGCCAAGGCCCAGCTGACGTCCGCCATAGAACGCGTCGAACCCGTAGTCGGCATAGGCGTCGCGCCCGTTCATGAAGTCGCCGTCGGTTGGATAGATGCCAACCGTGCGGTAGCCGTCGGCATCGAGCAGGCGCGGCAGGGTGAAGCGTATGCGCGGTGCCAGGTTGAACGGGGCGTAGAGGCCGGCCGGGCCGAACAGCGTGTGCGGCAAACCGGTGATGAAGGCGAATTCGCTGGTCCAGGTACCGCCGCCCCAGGTGTGGACGTCCAGCCAGCCGTTGGCGATGGTGTTGGCGTCGGCGTGGAACATGCGCGCGTCGCACAGGCTCGATTGGCAGCCCGTGAGCATGCGCGGATCGAAGGTGCTTTCTTCCAGCACGGCGATGATGTCGGGCTTGCGTGGTGGCGCGCCGCCGACCGGTGCCAGGTCGCGCCAATCCGCCCGCGCGGCATCCGCGCGGTGATAGGGCGGCGGGTTCACGCGTGTGTTGCGGATCGAGATGACGAAATCGGACACGAAGCTCTCGTCGTTCATAGCCAGCCACATGCCCTTGGCGTAGACCTGTGCGAACGGGCCGCGCGGCGCCAGTGTCACCACCAGCACGATGACGGCGGCGACGCCGCCAAGCGCGCGCAGCCGGCGGGTGCCGGCCAGCGGGCGCGGCTTGGCGTCATTGCGCCACAACAGCACCAGCAACAGGGGTACCAGAATCAGCGCGGCCACGATGGCTGCGATGATGAAGGGATATTCCAGCAGCGTCTTGGCGATTTCGGCGTTGAAATAGTAGACGAGATCCGGCGCCAGTACGGGCGTCGACAGATAGCGGAACTTGATGTTTGCGGCGATGACGAGCAGCAGCATGGGCAGGCAGCCGGCCACCAGCCCGAACGCCACCCGGCCACTGGCAGCCACCACCAGCAGCACCATGCCGCCAAGAATGCAGCCGGCGAACAGCTGGGCGATCAGGGTCTGCTCGGCGAGTGGGCCAAAGCGCAGGGTGACCAGGGCGATGGCGGTGGCGAACGCGAGCAGCCAGCCCAGGCGGACGTGCGGCGCAAGGAACCGGTGCTGGGGCCTGGTCATGGGCGGCTTCCAGCACCCGTGTGCGGGTGCAGCAGCTGTTCGATCGCGCGGGATGCGGCGGTGGCGGCGCCGTTGCCGGCGTACAACGAAAGATGCATGCGCTTGAATGCCTCGGCCAGCGCAGCGCACCGGACCGGATCCCGGAACCACGCGAGCACGGCGTCGGCGAGCCGGGCGGGCGTGCAGTCGCGCTGCATCAGCTCGGGCACCAGCGGTGCGCCGGCGAGCGCGTTGGGCAACGAGTACAGATCGGTTTTCAGCATGCGCAAACCCTTGACCAGTGCGTAGGTGAGTGGTGCGATGCGGTACCCCACCACCATCGGACGCTTGGCCAGCATGGCTTCCAGTGCCGCGGTACCCGAGGCCAGCAGCACAACGTCGGCCGCCATCAGTGCGCGGTGCGCGTGGCCGTCCAGAAGCGTCGGCGCCAGCGTAGCAGCGTGCGGTGCCAGCAATCCCTCCAGTGCCGCGCGGCAGTGCCGATTGGCAGCGGGAATCACGATCTGCAATCCGGGAATCGCATCGGCCACGCGCTGGGCCGCGGCAAGAAAGATGGCGCCAAGGTGGCGGATCTCCGTCAGCCGGCTGCCCGGCAATACCGCCAGCACCGGCGCGTCGGGCCGCAATCCGAGCTCCGCGCGCGCCGTGTCACGGTTGGGCTGCAGCGGAAATCGATCCGCCAGCGGGTGGCCGACGAAGCGCGCGTCGACGCCGTGCCTCGCGTAGATCGCCGGTTCCATCGGGAACAGGCAGAGCACACAGTCGGCGCAGCGGCCAATCTTTTCCGCGCGGCCTTCGCGCCAGGCCCAGATCGACGGACTGACGTAGTGGACCGTGCGGATGCCTGCCCGCTTCAGTTTCTTCTCGAGGCCCAGGTTGAAGTCGGGTGCGTCGATGCCGACAAACGCGTCGGGGTGCAGCCGGGTGATGCGGCGCGCGAGGCTTGCGCGCAGCCGCAGCAGCCGCGGCAAATGATGCAGCACCTCGGCGACGCCCATCACCGACAGCTCGGCGACGTCGTGCCAGGCGTCGAATCCCGCCTTGCGCATCCGCGGGCCGCCGACACCCATGAAGCGGGCGCCCGGAAAGCGCATTCGCAGGGCCTCGATCAGGTCTGCGCCAAGCTGATCCCCGGAATCTTCGCCGGCGACCATGGCAAATACGCGCGCGCCGGCCGCGGGGCTCATTCAACGTACCAGCGAGCGTTCGCTGTGGCTGATGAATTCCGCCAGGCGGCGCACGTCCTCGCTGTGTGCCGCCTGTTCGGTCAGCGCCGCACAGGCCTCTTCCAGCGTCTTGTGCGACATGTACAGCGTACGGTAGGCCCGCTTGATCGCCGCGATGCGCGCGGTGTCGAAACCGCGCCGCTTGAGGCCTTCGGCGTTGACGCCACGCGGCACCGCGAACTGTCCGGCAACGTAGATGAAGGGTGGTACGTCGCGATTGATGGCAGCGTACATGGCCGCGAAGGCGTGGGCGCCGATCTTGCAGAATTGATGCACGCCGGCGAACCCGCCGAGCACCACCCAGTCGCCGATTTCGACGTGCCCGGCGAGGGTCGCGTTGTTGGCAAAGATCGTGTGGCTGCCCACCTGGCAATCGTGCGCGATGTGGACGTATGCCATGATCCAGTTGTCATCACCGATCCGCGTGGTGCCGCCACCATCGGCGGTGCCGCGGTTGATGGTGACAAATTCGTGGATGGTGTTGCCGTCGCCAATGACCAGTTCGCTGCGCTCGCCCGCGTATTTCTTGTCCTGCGGGTTGCCGCCGATCGACGTGAACGCGCCGATGCGGTTGTTGCGGCCAATGTGGGTCGGGCCCTGGATCAGGGCGTGCGGCGCCACCGCGCACCCGGTGTCGATTGCAACGTCTGCGCCCACGACGCTGTAGGGCCCCACCGTGACATCCGCGGCCAGTCGCGCGCTCGGGTCGATGATGGCGGTCGGGTCGACCAGGCTCACCGTGCGGTTTCCGCGCACATGAGGTCGCAGGTTGCCACGTCCTTGCCCTCGACCACGGCGCGTGCGCTGAAGATGCCCATGCTGCGGATGGTGCGCTGGAGCTGCACTTCCAGGCGCAACTGGTCACCTGGAACGACGGGCTTAAGAAAGCGGGCGTTGTCGACCTTGGCCAGGTAGAAAATACGGTCCTCGTTGGCGGTGCGGGCGCCCGACAGGCCGATCAGCAAACCGGATGCCTGCGTCAGCGCCTCGACAATCAATACGCCCGGCATTACCGGGTGACCCGGAAAGTGCCCGGTGAAAAACGGTTCGTTGAAGGTGACGTTCTTGATGGCGACGATGGCCTTGCCGGGGTCAAGCTCGATCACCCGGTCAACCAGCAGGAAGGGATAGCGGTGCGGCAGGATGGCCGCGATCCGTTCTGCGTCGACGGGCAGGGTGACGCAGGCGGTGGTGTCATTCATCAAGTACGGTCCTTTGCGAGTGCTGCGAGCTGCTTTTCCAGCGCGGCAATGCGCTGCGCCATCTGGTCGAGGTGGCGCATGCGTGCCGCGTTGCGACGCCATGCCCGGTTGTCCTCCAGCGGCGCGCCGGAAGAATACACGCCGGGCTGGTGGATCGAATGCGTGACCAGGCTCATCGCGGTGATGGTAACGCCGTCGGCGACTTCCAGGTGGCCCAGCACTCCCGCGCCGCCGCCGATCAGGCAGTTGCACCCGATGCGGGCGCTGCCGGCGACCGCGGCGCAGCCCGCCAGCGCGCTGTGGGCGCCGATGTGGACGTTGTGGGCGATCTGGATCTGGTTGTCCAAGCGCACGTCGTCTTCAAGTACGGTATCTTCCAGGGCGCCACGGTCGATGGTGGTATTGGCGCCGATTTCGCAGTCGTTGCCGATGCGCACGCCGCCAAGCTGCGGCACCTTGACCCAACCGGCCTGATCACGCGCCAGCCCGAAGCCGTCCGCGCCGAGTACCGCGCCCGGGTGGATCAATACGCGTTGCCCGAGCACCACCCGCGTCACCAGGGTGACGTTGGCGCCGAGGCGTGCGTGGGCGCCGACCGTGCAATGGGGGCCGATCACGCAGTGCGCGTCCAGCACGGCAGCGGCCGCGATGACCGCGGTGCCGTCGACGGTGCAGCCAGGGCCAATGCTGGCGGTCGCATCGATCCGGGCGCCGTCGGCAATCACGGCGGTGGCGTGGATTCCCGGGGCGGCTGCAGGCGCGGTGTCAAACAACGCGGCGATGCGCGCGTAGGCGAGGTAGGGGTCGGGGGCGACGAGAACCGGGACGGGACTCGCGGCGGCGTGTTCGGCACGCAGTACCACGACCCCTGCCCGGGTACGCGTCAGGTCGCCGGTATAGCGCGGGTTGGCAAGGAACGCGAGGTCCGTGCCGGCGGCCTGCGCGAGTGGCGCTACCCCGCGGATGACGTGGGTGGCGTCACCGCGGGCCTCAAGGCCGAACCGCGCGGCGAGTTGATCGATGCGGTAGCCGGTCCAGTCGTGCATGCGTGCCCCCGGGAGACGTCAGGCCGGTGACCCTGCAACCTGCAACGCCCGGCGCGCCGCTCCGACCTCAGAATGTGTTGCCAAAGTAGAACTGCAAAACTTCCTCGAATGGCTTGTCACTCGGCTGGTCGCGTATGGGCTGGGCCAGGCTGATCACGATGGGTCCAACCGGTGCGACCCAGTGCAGCGATATGCCCACCGAGGCGCGCAGGGTAGCGGCGTCGAACGCGTTGTAGCCCGAGTAGACGTTGCCGACGTCGGTGAACAGCGATACACGCGCCTTGTTGTTGTCCTTGAAGAACGGCAACACCAGTTCGGCACTGCCCAGGACCTTGAAGGCGCCGCCGACCGGCTGCGGTTGCGAGAAGTTGCCGCCGACGCACAGGTTGTTGACCGCAATGGCGCTTGCCGCCGCCTTGCCGTCCGGGCCGATCTCGCCCGAGCACACCCGCGGGCCCAGCGTGTTGTCCTGGAAACCCCGTACGTCCTGCACGCCGCCCGCGTAGTAGTTCTGGAAGAACGGATACGACATCGTGTGGATATTGCCGTCGGAGTCGGCGTATTGAACCGAAATATCCTTGGTGCCGTAGGTTTTGCCGTAGCCGAGGGTGCCCGAGAGATGTCCCACAAAGCCGAACGGCAACGGGAAGTAATCGCTGGTTGCCAGGGTCAGCTTGTAATACGGCACGGTGTTGCCCGGCAGGCCGATCTCGGCGCTGATCTGCTGCAGGCCACCGCGGGTCGGCTTGAAGAAACTGTTGAGGGTGTCGTGGGCGTAGGACAGCGTCAGCGGGGTGCTGTGCAGCGTGTAGTGGCCGATCTTGTTGATCTGGTCGAAGAACACCTGTGGCGTGTAGCCGGGGATCAGCTCCAGTTTGGTCTTGTTGATACCGATGCCGGCGTTGATGCTGTCGGTCTCGCTGATCGGAAAGCTGAGGTAGGTGGAAAAGGCATCGGTGTCGGACAGGAACGACGCAATGTTTTGCTCGCCCTGGTTCAACTTCAGCACGCTGGCCTTGTAGCCAAGGCCGATGCCGCTGTCGGTGAGGTACGGGTCAAAGAACGAGACCTGGTATTGCTTCAGGAACAGGCTCTTCGAGAACGTCGCCGACACCTGGTTGCCGGTACCGAGGAAATTGTTGTTGGAGATGGACGTGCTGAGGATGATGCCGGACACCTGCGAGTAACCGACGCCGAACTGGAACTGGCCGGAGGATTCTTCGGTGACCTTGACGTTGAGGTCAACCTCGTCGGTCGTGCCCGGCACCTTGACGGTGTCGACATTGACGTCCTTGAAAAAGCCTAGGCGCTGCAAACGCACCTTGGAACGGTCGATCGCCGCCTGCGAGTACCACGCGCCCTCGAACTGGCGCATTTCACGCCGCAGCACCTGGTCCTGGGTGTGGGTGTTGCCCTTGAAGTTGATGCGGCGGACGTATACCCGGGGGCCCGGGTCGACGAAGAACGTGAGGTCGACGGTGTGGGCTTTTTCGTCAACCTTCGGGATCGGATTGACCTTGGCGAACGCATAGCCGATGTTGGACAGCACGTTGGTGATCGCGTCCGAAGACAGTTCGATGCTGTGGCGATCAAATACTTGGCCAGGCTTGATGCGCAGCACCTGGCGCAATGCCGGCTCCGGCAACACCAGGGTGCCGAGCAGGTGGATGGCTGAGATCTTGAAAATGTCGCCTTCGTGGACGGCCGCGCTGATGTAGATGCTGCGCTTGTTGGGGCTGATCGCGACCTGTGCCGAGCTGATGTTGAAGTCGGCGTAGCCGCGGTCCAGGTAGAACGATGACAGCTTGGTCAGGTCACCGCCCAGCTTTTCGCGCGAGTACTGGTCGTTGCTGGAATACCACGAGGTGATGTTGGGTGTTCCTGATTCCCAGTCCTTGCGGATTTCACCATCGGTAAACGCGTGGTTGCCGACGATGTTGATTTCCTGGATCTTGGCCGCCTTGCCTTCCTTGATTTCAATGTCGATCGCGACGCGGTTGCGGTCGAGCCGGGTGACGTGCGGGGTGACCTCGACGTTGTATTTGCCGCGGTCGTTGTACTGGCCGATCAGCTGTTGGTTTACCTGGTCCAGGGTGAGGCGGTCAAACGTCTGGCCGCTGGTGAGCCCCGCGCTCTTGAGGCCTTTCAACAACTGGTCGGTCTTGATGTCCTTGTTGCCATGCACCGTGATGCTGGCGATCGAAGGCCGCTCCTTGACCTCGACGATCAGGATGTTGCCCTGGCGTTCGAGTTCGACGTCGCTGAAAAAGCCGGTCTTGAACAACGACTTGATGGCTTTTTGTGCCGTGGCGTCGTCGATGGTCTGGCCCGGCTGAACCGGCAGGTAGCTCAGCACGGTGCCGGCGGCAATGCGCTGCAATCCTTCGATGCGGATGTCGCTGACGGTGAAGGGTTGGAAGGCGTACGCCGCCGCGGGCGCGGCGAGGGCAGCGAACAGGATCAGTGCGGCGACTCGTTTCATCGTCGATTCCGAAACGCAAAAGGGGATGGGGCACAAACCGGGCATCGTACAGGCGCAGGCGCGTGCGGGAAAGCGGAGCGGTCAGGCAACATCGCGGTTCCGCCTTGTCGGTCGCGGGCTGTACGGGCTTGCGGCGGTCACGAAAAGATCCGCAGGATGTCGTTGTAGAAGGCCACGCCCATCAGCATCACCAGAAGGCCCATGCCCATGTACTGGCCGGCCGCCATCATGCGATCGGAGAGCGGGCTGCCCTTGACCAGTTCGATCAGGTAGTACAGCAGGTGGCCGCCGTCGAGGATGGGGATGGGCAGCAGGTTCATGATGCCGAGGCTGAGCGAGATGATGCCAAGGAAGTACAGGAACCACGCGGGCCCCATCTCGGCGGAGGTTTGCGCGTACTGGGCGATGGAGATCGGCCCGGACAGGTTGGACAGCGACGTCGCGCCCGTCAGCATGCGTCCCAGCATCTTCACCGTCGAAGTGGTGAGGTTCCAGGTTTGCGCAAAGGCGTCCGGAATGGCGGCGATGGGCCCGCGGCGCATCACCGTGTCGTACTTCGCGGTTTCCGCCTTTGCGTAGATCCCCATGGCCCAGGCCTTGCTGCCATCGGGCTCGGTGGTCAAACGCGGCTGCAGGTTCAAGGCCAATTGCCTGCCGCGGCGTTCGACGTCAAGCGACAGTACCCGGTTCGGCCCGGCGTGCGCATGCGTCACCTGGACCAGCTGGGCCCAGTCGGTGATGGCGGTGCCATCCACGCGCTGGATGCGGTCCCCGGGTTCAAGTCCGGCCGCGGCGGCGGCGCCGCCCGGGACGAGCTTGCCGACGATGGGCGGCAGGCTGCGTTGCAGTGGCGTCATGCCGGTCGCGTCGAGCAGCTGCTGCTGGCTCGGGTGGGGTGGCAATTGATTGAAGCGGATCACGTGGGTCTGCACCCCACCGGCCGGCGTACGCACCTCCAGCAGGGTCGGCTGCCGCGCCTGTGCGGCGTTGGCGAGTGCCAGGCCAAGGTCGGTCCAGTTCGCAACAGGCTGGCCAGCGACGCTCAGCACCCGGTCGCCACGCTGAATGCCGGCTTGCGCAGCCAGGTTGCTGACGTTGCCGATCAGCGGCTGGAAGTCGGGCTTGCCGATCACCAGCATTGCCCAGAACGCCGCCACCGCGAAGATCAGATTGAAACCGGGACCCGCCAGCACGATCAGGATGCGCTGCCAGAGCGGCTTGCCGGTGAATTCACGGTCGCGGTCCGTGAGGGCCACGTCGCCTTCCCGAGCGTCCAGGAACTTGTTGTAGCCACCGAGCGGGATCCACGCGAGGCAGTACTCGGTGCCATCCTTGCCGTGCCAGGACTTGATCGCCTTGCCAAAGCCCACGGAAAAGCGCAGCACCTTCACGCCGCACGCGCGCGCCACCACGAAGTGGCCGTACTCGTGGAAAGTCACCAAAACACCCAGCGTGACGATCATCCACCAAGCCGAGCCCAGGATATTCAGCAGGTCGCTCATGCGCTCACAATCGACTATCCGACGTACGGCATCATAGGACAACCCGCCTGACGGGTTGCCATCGCGTGCGTGGCGATGGGTTGATTGACCGCAGCACGCGCGATCGGTTCCGCGTCACAGTCCGAGCAGGAATTTGCCCAGCACGAAAATGGGCAGCGCGGCCACGATCGAATCCATCCGGTCAAGCATGCCGCCGTGGCCGGGAAACAATACGCCGGAATCCTTCACCCCCGCGTGCCGTTTCATCAGGCTTTCAAACAGGTCGCCGATGACCGAAAACAATACCGTGACCAGCGCCAGCGCGACCACGCCGGGCAGGCGTCCGGCCGGGATCCTGAGCAGGGCGCCGCCGACCAGGCCAACGCCGCCCGAACAGATCAACGCGCCGTAGACTCCTGCGCGGGTCTTGCCGGGGCTGATCGCGGCCGCCAGCTTGACGTGGCCCCAGCGCCGGCCCGCCGAGTACGCGCCGATGTCGGCGGCGACCACCACGCACGCAAAGAACAGTACCCACCAGTGGCCGTACCCGGTGCTTGGCTTGGCCAGGTCGCCGTGCAGCACGACCAGCGCGCACCACGCCGGAGCCACGACCAGCAGGCCGGCCACCAGCTTGAGCACCACATGACCGGGTGTAGTCCCCGCGCCGAACCGGTGGTGGGCAAGCCACACCAGCGCGAGCAGCCACCACACCAGCCCAACGAGCACCGGCAGCCACCACCACGGTGTCTTGCAGACGTGCCACAGGAGCGCAAAGGCCAGCGCATAGCCCGCCAGGCAGCCCGCGCGCAGGAACCGGTTGGGTACGGCCGCCATGCGCGTCCATTCCCACATGCCCAGCAGGAAAATCAAGCCCAGCAAGGTGGCGAAAACCGACGCCTTGGCCAGGAAGATCAGCGCGATGATCAGCGGCGCAGCGATGACGGCGGTGATGACACGCTGTTTGAGCATGGGCAGTGGTCAGCCTGCTCGCGGAAGGGGCGTGGGCGTGCAACCAAACCGGCGCTCGCGGTGGGCGTAGTCGGCCAGCGCACGGTCGAGCTCGGCCGCGTCAACATCCGGCCACAGGGTATCGGTGAAATAGAGTTCCGTGTAGGCCAGTTGCCACAGCAGGAAGTTGCTGATGCGGTGTTCGCCGCCGGTGCGGATGAAAAGGTCGGGCGGCGGCACGTCGGCCAGACAGAAGTAGGGCGCCACGGTGTCCTCGGTAATCGCAGCCGGATCCAGTTCACCCCGTGTTGCCGCCTCGGCGGCCAGGCGTATCGCCCGCGCGATGTCCCAGCGTCCGCCGTAGCTCACGCATACGTTGAGGGTCAGGCGGGCGTTGCCGGCCGTACGCACGGCCGCCGCCTGCATCCGGGTGCGCAAGGTGTCGGAGAATGCCGCGAGGTTGCCGAAAAAGCGCACCCGGACCGCATTTGCGTGCAGTTCGTCGATTTCCTTGTCCAGCGCCCGCAGGAACAAGTCCATCAGCGCGCCGACCTCAACGCTCGGCCGCTTCCAGTTTTCCGAAGAAAACGCGAACAGCGTGAGGACGTCAACGCCACGTTGCAGGCAGTATTTGACGGTGGCGCGGACGGCCTTCTGGCCGGCGCGGTGGCCAAAGCTGCGGGGCCGGGCGCGCCGGCGCGCCCAGCGGCCGTTGCCGTCCATCACGATCGCAATGTGCCGCGGCACCGCGGACGATGGGTGATCCGCGGTGGTTGATGCTCGCGCGGCGGCCGGGTGCCGCGTGGTCGCCACGCTCGAGCCCGAGCGGGCTCCGGCCGTGTTGGTGTTCGAACCCTGGTGGCTGGATGCAGGCATTCCGGGGCGGGTCAGATGGCCAGCAGTTCCTGTTCCTTGGTCTGCACCGCCGTGTCGACGTCCTTGATGAAGCGGTCGGTGAGCTTTTGCATGTCCTCCTGCGCGCGGCGATCGTCGTCTTCGCTGATCTGCTTGTCCTTGAGCAGGTTCTTGATCTGTTGGATCGCGTCCCGTCGGATGTTGCGTACCGCGACCTTCGCGTTCTCGCCGGCGTGACCGACGTGCTTGGCCAGTTCCTTGCGGCGCTCCTCGGTCAGCGGGGGCATGTTGAGCCGGATCGTGGTGCCGGCGGTGGTCGGGGTGACGCCAAGATCCGAGGCCAGGATGGCCTTTTCCACCGCGGCGACGGTCGACTTTTCGTAGGGGATGATGGTGAGCGAACGGGCGTCCGATACCGCTACGCTGGCGACCTGGTTGAGCGGCACATCCGCACCGTAATAGCTTACCCGGATGCCTTCCACCAGCGCCGTGCTCGCGCGGCCCGTGCGCAGGTGCGACAGCTCGTGGAGCAGCGCCTCGATGCTCTTGCTCATGCGGGTCTGGCTGTCGCGTTTGATGTCATCGAGCATGGCGTTTCCAGCGGCGTTGAAAGCGAGCGATTATAGGGGAACCACGGCGCGCTCCTGCGCTGCCGCGCGGATCAGGCGTCGCAGACGAGGGTGCCGACGCTCTCGCCGTGCAGGATCCGCATCAGGTTGCCCGCGCAGGTCATGTCATAAATGCGCAGGGGCAGGCCGTGGTCACGGCACAGCGCGATGGCGGCGGTATCCATCACCTTCAGGTTGCGCGCAATCACTTCCACGTAGCTGACGTGTTCGAAACGCTGTGCGTCTTTCCTTTGCTTGGGGTCTTCGCTGTAGACGCCGTCAACCTTGGTTGCCTTCAGCAGGAGGTCCGCACCGACCTCGATGGCGCGCAATGCCGCCGCGGAATCGGTGGTGAAGAATGGATTGCCGATACCACCGGCGAACAGCACGATACGGCCCTTTTCGAGGTGGCGGATGGCGCGCCGGCGGATGAAATCCTCGCACACGTCGTGGATTTGGATGGCGCTCATCACACGTGCAAAACCGCCACGCTTTTCCAGCGCGTCCTGCATCGCCAGCGCGTTCATCACGGTTGCGAGCATCCCCATGTGATCCCCGGTGACGCGATCCATCCCGGCTTCGGCCAGTCCCGCGCCGCGAAAGATGTTGCCGCCGCCGATCACCACCCCGATTTCGACGCCAGCCGCACGCACTTCCAGGATTTCGTCGGCCATCCGGCTGATGACGACAGGGTCGATCCCGTAGCTGGCCGATCCCATCAGCGCCTCGCCAGAGAGCTTCAACACGATGCGCTTGTACTTCAGCTTGGTGGCCATGCGGGTTTCCGGCGGTCGGCAAATACCCGCATTCTAGCCGCGCATGGGTGCGGCGAGGCGTGCGCCCGGACACCCATGGACGCAAAAGGCCGCGGATGAACGCGGCCTTTTGCCAACGCGACCGGTGACTGCGGGGTTACGCCAGCCCGGCCTGTTTCATGACTTCGGCGTGGAAGTCCTCTGCCTTCTTCTCGATACCTTCGCCGACGGCGAGGCGATGGAACGACAGCACCCGCGCGCCCGCCTTCTTCAGCGCGTCGCCTACGGACGTGCCGGTATCCAGCACATAGGGCTGGCCGGTCAACGAGATTTCGTTGAGGGTCTTGCGGACTTTGCCGGTGATCATCTTGTCCTGGATCGCCGCCGGCTTCTGCTTGTCCTTGTCGCTCATCTGCGCCAGGGCGATTTCCCTTTCCTTGGCGCTGAAGGCTGCCGGCACGTCCTCCGGCGTGGTGTACTGCGGGTTCATGGCGGCAATGTGCATGGCGATGCCGCGGGCAAGCTCGGCATCGCCGCCTTCCAGCGCGACCAGGACGCCGATGCGCCCGCCGTGAACGTAGGCGCCGAGCACCGGCGCGGCATCCATGCGCGCCAGCCGCCGCACCTGCACGTTTTCGCCCACCTTGGCGACCAGCCACTGGCGGCCTTCCTCGACCGTGGGACCGTGGGAAGTCTTGGCCGCCTTCAGCGCATCGGCGTCCTTTGCGCCGCTCGCGAGTGCGGTTGCCGCAGCTTCGTCGGTGAACTTCAGGAAATTTTCATCCTTGGCGACAAAGTCGGTTTCGCAGTTGATCTCGACCAGCACGCCGCTGCGGTTGGCGGCGGCCAGCGCGATGCGGCCTTCGGCCGCGACACGGTCGGCCTTCTTGCCGGCCTTGGCAAGGCCCTGCTTGCGCAACCATTCGATCGCGGCGTCGACGTCGCCCGCGTTGTGGGTGAGCGCCTTCTTGCACTCCATCATGCCGGCGCCGGAACGCTCGCGCAGTTCCTTGACCATTGCGGCGGTGATTTCCATGGGGTTACCTCACTACATGTTGGCGCCCGTCCATTCGGCGGGTGCGGGGGCGGTGGCGCGCCACGCGCGGGTGGCGTGACGGGCGTAGCCGGCGGCAGCATGACGCCGCCGCCGGACACACGGACTTACCCGGCGGCGGCAGTGTCGCCGTGAGGCTTTGCGGCGGCCTTCTTCGGTGCCGCGCGGCGCGTCGGCTTGTGGCCGTCGGCGTCCTTTGTGGCGGCGACCGGATTGCCTTCGGCATCCAGCTCGACGAACTCGCTCTCATCGGCGTGGCCCTGGATGGGCGCCGCGGCCTTGCCTTCCAGCACCGCGTCGGCGGCGGCGCGGGCGTACAACTGCACGGCACGGATGGCATCGTCGTTGCCGGGGATCGCGTAATCCACGAGGGTCGGGTCGTAGTTCGTATCGACCACCGCCACCACCGGGATGCCCAGCTTCCGGGCCTCGAGCACCGCGATGTTTTCGTGGCCGATGTCGATCACGAACAGCGCGTCCGGGAGGTTTTTCATGTCCTTGATGCCGCCCAGGGACCTTTCCAGCTTGTCGCGTTCGCGGCGCAGCGACAGCACTTCGTGCTTGACCAGCTTTTCGAAGGTACCGTCGGTTTCCGCGGCTTCGAGCTCTTTCAGGCGTGCGACCGATTGCTTGACGGTGCGGAAGTTGGTCAGCATGCCGCCCAGCCAGCGCGCGTTGACGTAGGGCATGCCGCAGCGGACGGCTTCCTCGCCGATCGCCTCGCGGGCCGAGCGCTTGGTGCCCACGAACAGTACGGTGCGGCGTTTTTGCGCCAGGCCCGAGATGTAATTCATCGCGTCGGTGAACAGCGGCACCGTCGATTCGAGGTTGATGATGTGGATCTTGCCGCGGGCGCCAAAAATGTACGGCGCCATCTTGGGATTCCAGTAGCGTGTCTGGTGGCCGAAATGCACGCCGGCTTCCAGCATCTGGCGCATGGTGACTTGGGGCATGAGGTGACTCCGATGATGGAATCCGGCCCGCTTGCGCGGGCAGCGCGGCCGTCAGCGACGGGGTGGCGCGAAGGATTCCGGGGTTGGGCTTCCGCAGGTTTCGCGGCAACGACCTTCTCGCGAAGGACCCCGGTGCCGGTGTGCAGCCTGCGTGTGTATTCGTCGGTGACGCCCGACGTCGGCGGCGTTGCCTGCGCAAAGCCCGTCGATTGTACACAATGCATGCCGTTTGCGGCAAGCGGCGGGGTGACGGCAGGCGGTAGGCTGCCGGATGGAGGATAATGGCCGGATGGCAGTCATACCCAAAACCCCTGCGGAAATCGAATCCATGCGCGTTGCCGGCCGCCTCGCGGCCGAAGTCCTGGCGGTGATCAAGGAACACGTCAAGCCCGGTGTCACGACCGAAGAGCTCGACGAGATTGCGTATCACCACATCGTCGACGTGCAGCACGCGGTGCCCACCAACGTCGGTTATCACGGTTATCCAAAAACCCTGTGTACGTCGGTCAACCAAGTCATTTGCCATGGCATTCCCAGCCCCGGCAAGGTGCTCAAGGACGGCGACATCGTCAATTGCGACATCACCGTCACCAAGGACGGCTGGCACGGCGACACCAGCCGCATGTTCATTGCCGGCACGCCTTCGGTGCTGGCCAAGCGGCTGGTCGATACCACCTATGAATGCATGATGCTCGGCATCCAGCAGGTGCGCCCGGGCGCAACCCTGGGCGACATCGGTCATGCGATCCAGCAACACGCGGAAGCCGCTGGCTACTCGGTGGTGCGCGAGTACTGTGGCCATGGCATTGGCCGCATCTATCACGACGAACCGCAGGTGCTGCATTACGGCCACGCCGGCGAGGGGATGCGTCTGGAAAAGGGCATGACCTTCACGGTCGAGCCCATGATCAACGCCGGCAAGCGCTACACGCGCCAGCTGCCCGACGGCTGGACGGTGGTGACCAAGGATCATTCCCTGTCGGCGCAGTGGGAACACACCCTGGTCGTGACCGATGACGGCTTTGAGATCCTGACCGCATGGCCTGACGAACCGATGCCGATGCCCGCGGCGTAGCGGCGGTGGCGCGGGCTGAAATCGGGCCAAGGCACGCGCTGGCCGTGATGGCGGCCCCACGGGCGGCGTGAGACGCTTGCGCGCGCTGGCGGCCGCAGCACGGCACAATGGCGATGCGCCCGGAATGGGTACGCCGGCCCCGTCCATGACTGTCACCAAGCCCGTCGCCGAAATTCCGTTGCCTCCGCGCTTGCCTGCCGCGTTGCCGCGGGCCGGCGTGTCGCGGGATGCGCGCGCCGCGTTGCGGCAACTACTGGATGACCACACGCGTGTACTCACGTCGGCGTTTCGGCAAGGTGCGGGTGCGGCGGCGTTGGCGCGCGCGCGCGCGCAGGCGGTGGACGCCGTCTGCATGCATGTGTGGTCCGCGTGCGTCGGCGATCCCCCGGCGGCTGCGCTGTTCGCCGTGGGGGGGTTCGGCCATGGGCTGCTGTTTCCGTATTCCGACGTCGATCTGCTGGTACTGCACGATCCTGGCGCCGGGAGCGCCTTGGCCCGCTCGCTCGAGGCTTTTTTTGCCTGCCTGTGGGATGTTGGCCTCAAGCCCGGACAGGCCGTGCGTACGCTGGCCCAGTGCCGTGACCTGGCGGCGGCCGAGGTCAGCGTGTTTACCAGCCTGCTGGATGCGCGCCAGTTGGCCGGCGCCGGGCGTTTCACGCAGGATCTTCGCGCGCTGGTCGACGAACCCGGGCTGTGGCCGCCCGACGCCTACCTTGCAGCCAAGCTCGACGAGCGGGCGCGGCGGCATGCGCGCTATGACGACACCACGCACAACCTGGAGCCTGACCTCAAGGACGGTCCGGGCGGTTTGCGCAACCTTGACCTGATCCGTTGGCTGGGCAAACGTCTGGTGGGGGTCGATGACCTTGACGGCCTGGTGCGTGCGCAGCTGCTGGAGCCGAGTGAGCGCGATGCGCTGCGGGATGCACGTGCGATGCTGCGGCGCGACCGCTATGGCCTGCATCTTGAGGCGGGCCGCGCCGAGGAACGCCTGTTGTTCGACTGGCAACGCGCCGTGGCGGCGCGCCTTGGGTATGCGGATGTCAACACCACAGGCAACGCGGCGGTTGAGCGTTTCATGCAGGATTACTTCCGTGCAGCCGGCACGACCGAGCGCCTGTTGACGCGGTTGCTCGAACGCCTGCAGGAATACCTGCATCCGTTGCCGCCGCCGCGCGATCTCGATGCGGATTTCGTCCTGCGCGGCGCGCGCCTGGAACCGCGCGACCCCGACTGGCTGCGCTCCACGCCGGCAGGGCTGGTGACGCTTTTTGAACGGCGTTTCGACGTCGCGGGTTGCGTGGGCATAACCGCCGCCACCATGCGCGCGGTCGAGCACGCACTGGTCGTGCATGGCACGCGGCTGTCACGCGATCCCACGGTGCTGGCCGCGCTGCTTGCGTTGCTGCGCCGCGGCGCCGGTGCCGTGCAAGTGCTGAGTGCATTGAACCGGTATGGCGTACTGGCGGCGATTCTGCCGGCGTTCGCCCGCGTGGTGGGGCGCATGCAGTACGACCTGTTCCACGTCTACACCGTGGACGAGCACACGCTGCGCGTATTGCGCAACATCGCCAACTGCGCCGCGCCGGAAACCGCGGCTGCGTTGCCGCTCGCGCATGCGGCGTTCGCGCGCCTCGCCAAGCCCGAACTCCTGTTGCTGGCGGGTTTGTTCCACGACATTGCCAAGGGCCGTGACGGCGACCACTCGCGGCTCGGCGAGACCGAGGCGCGGGCGTTTTGCCGCCGGCTGCGGTTGTCCAGCGAGGACACGGACGAAGTTGCGTGGCTGGTGCGCTGGCACCTGCTGATGAGCGTCACCGCGCAGCGGCAGGACATCGCCGATCCCGAGGTGGTGCATCGTTTCGCGGTGCAGGTGGGTGATTGGCAGCGGCTGGACATGCTGTACCTGCTTACCATCGCCGATATTGCCG
The DNA here is from genome assembly GCA_004299555.1 of Rhodanobacteraceae bacterium. Classification (GTDB taxonomy): domain Bacteria; phylum Pseudomonadota; class Gammaproteobacteria; order Xanthomonadales; family Rhodanobacteraceae; genus 66-474. Next base: position 54,340 of record SCQU01000011.1, on the reverse strand, counting down.
GCACCAGTCCGAAGCTGTGGAATTCGTGGAAGGATCGTTTGCTCGCGGACTTGTACGTGGCGGCGCGCTATGTGCTGCGGCGCGACCTGGCCCGCCCCGCCCGCGCCGACGTGCGTCTGCAGGAAGTACGTGCCCGCGCGCTGCCCCTGCTGGCGGAGATGGGGGTGGCGAATGCTGCTGCCGCGGCCGTACTGGACACTTTCCCGGATACCGCATTGCTGCGCCAGCGTCCCGACGTGTTGGCCTGGCAGGTGGAGGTGATGCAGGGATCGACGGCAGCGCAGACGGTCGTGGCCGTGCGTCCACCCGGCGTGCGCGGCGGCACCGAGGTATTCGTCGCGACGCCGGACAGCGACGGCGTGTTCGCGGCCGTCGCGGCAACCCTGGACCGGCTGCGCCTGGACGTCGTTGCGGCGCGCGTGATGGCCTCGCGTGATGGCCGCGCACTGGACGCGTTTACGGTGCTGGAATCGGGCACCCAGAAACCGGTGGCGCCCAGGCGCACGGCGGACCTGTGTGCCGCGCTGGAGCGCGTACTGGCGGCTCCGCTCCTGCGTAGCCACCCGGCGCGGCGCGGGATCACCCGGCGCCTGCGGCATTTCCAGCGGCCGCCGCGCATCGACTTTCACGGTGACGATGATGGCGTGTTGACGCGCCTGGCGCTGGTGTGCAGCGACCGGCCCGGGTTGCTGGTTGCGATCGCGCAGGCGTTTCTGGACGTCGGCGTGCGCGTGCATGATGCCCGTATCGCCACCTTTGGCGACCAGGTGGAGGATTTTTTCGAACTGACCGATCGCTGCGACGCACCACTCGACGACTCGCTGCGCGACGCGTTGCGCGATGCATTGCAGCGGCGGCTTGCGCCCGGCAGCATGGCGCTGGACGAGGAGACCGAAGGTGCATGATTTGCAGGCCATCGTCGATGCTGCGTGGGCGCAGCGCGATGCGCTCGACGACGCGGCCACGGCTGCGCTGCGACCCGCGTTGGACCGGGTGCTGGACGCGCTGGAAGCCGGCGGCCTGCGGGTGGCGGCGCCCGATGGCCATGGCCGGTGGACGGTCAACGCCTGGATCAAGCGTGCCATCTTGTTGTACTTTCGCACCCGTGCCGCACGCGTGATGGATGGCGGTCCGATGCCGGCGTTCGACAAGGTGCCGTTGCGCTTTGCGGGCGCAAAGGCGGCGGCGTTCCGCAACACGGGTGCGCGCGTGGTGCCCGGCGCGCTGGTGCGGCGTGGCGCCTTCATCGGCAAGGATGCGGTGCTGATGCCGAGCTACGTCAACATCGGCGCGTACGTTGGCGCCGGCAGCATGGTTGACACCTGGGCGACGGTCGGGTCTTGCGCACAGATTGGCGCACACGTCCACCTGTCGGGTGGCGTGGGTATCGGCGGTGTGCTCGAGCCGCTGCAGGCTGCGCCAACCATCGTCGAGGACGACTGCTTCATCGGCGCGCGCTCGGAGGTGGTCGAAGGGGTGGTGGTCGAGCGCGGCAGCGTGCTCGGGATGGGTGTGTTCCTTGGCCAGTCCACCCGCATCTACGATCGCGCAAGCCACGCCGTCAGCTACGGCCGCGTGCCCGCCGGCAGCGTGGTGGTGGCGGGGTCGCTGCCGGCGGCGGACGGTTCGCACAGCCTGTATGCCGCCGTCATCGTCAAGCGCGTGGATGCAAAGACCCGCGCCAAGACTTCGATCAACGAGCTGTTGCGGAGTGGCGAATGAACGTCACCGTTTACGGTTTGTCGACCTGCGACACCTGCCGCAAGGCGCGCAATTGGCTGGCCCGCTTCGGCATCGAGCATGCTTTCATCGACTACCGCGCCGATCCGGTCCCGGCCGAAGCGTTGAAACGCTGGGCCGCGCAGTTGGGGGGCTGGGAAAAGCTGGTCAACAAGTCCTCGACGACCTGGCGCGGCTTGCTGCCGCAGCGCAAGAATCCGGGCAGCGATCCCGAGTGGACGTTGCTGCTGAAGGAATATCCGGCGTTGATCCGGCGTCCGGTCGTGGTGCGCGCCGACGGCTCGATCAGCGTCGGCTTCAGCGACAACGCTTTCAAGAAGCTGTTTGGGAAGTGACGGGCCCATGGCGTGCGCCGATGCCCCAAGTTGCCTGAGGAACCTGCGCGTCGAGCGCGACAACGAGGCGTTGTACGCGCGCCTTGCGGCCCTGGCGAGCGATCCGCGGCTGGCCCGTGTGTACCGGCGCATTGCGGTCGCCGAGCGTGCCAACGCCGAGTTCTGGGAAGCGCGCCTGCGCGAACTGGGCGCCGATGTCCCGCCGCCGCATCCGCGTGTGCGCGTACGCGTGCTGGGCACACTGGCACAGTGGTTTGGTACCGGTTTTGTGATGCCGACGGTGGTGCGGCTGGAACACGCCGATGCGTTGGCTACGCCGGTGGATCGTGCGGGCCAGCGCGATCACTTCGTGCCGGCCGGGGCCGGTGGTGTGCGCAGCCACCGGCATCGCGCGGCGGGCGGCAACACCCTGCGCGCGTCGGTGCTGGGTGCCAACGACGGGCTGGTGTCGAACGTCAGCCTGGTGATGGGCATGACCGGCGCGGCTACCGGCAATCATGCGGTGCTGCTGGCCGGCCTGGCCGGGCTGGTGGCGGGTGCGTGTTCGATGGCGCTGGGCGAGTGGCTGTCGGTCAACAGTTCGCGCGAGTTTTATCAGGCGCAGATCACGGAGCGCGCCGAGCGCCTGGCGGTGGCGCCGGAAGACGGTCAGCGGCACATCGCCGGCATCTATCGCGACAAGGGCCTGGGGCGCGCGCAGGCCGAGCACCTGGCCGAGCACCTGGCCGAGACTCCGCGTACCGCGCTGGATACCCTGGTACGCGAGGATCTGGGTGTCGATCCTGCAGAGCTTGGCGGTTCGGCGTGGAGCGCGGGCGTGTCCTCGTTTTGCTTCTTCGCCTTTGGCGCGAGCTTCCCGGTGGCGCCGTACTTTTGGCTGGGCGGCCGGGTTGCCATGTTCGTGAGCCTGGGCACGACCTTTGGGGGGCTCTGCCTGATCGCGCTCGGCACTTCGCTCTTCACCGGCCGCGGTCTGGCGTTTTCGATCACGCGCCAGTTCACGATCACGGCCGCAGCGGCCGCGGTGACGTTCGGGGTGGGGCACCTGCTCGGCATCGCGCTCTCGGGCTGAGCCGCACGTTGCTATGCTGCTCGACATCCTGGTTGGGGCGATACCGCCGTCATGTCGGAAGTCTTCGATCTCACCTGTGAATTGATCCGGCGCCGGTCACTGACGCCCGACGATGCCGGCTGCATGACGCTGATCGGGGCGCGGCTCGTGCGTGCCGGTTTCCATTGTGAAGACCTGCGCTACGGCGAGGTTGCCAACCTGTGGGCGGCGCACGGGCAGGGTGGGCCGGTGCTGGCATTCCTTGGCCACGTCGACGTGGTGCCGAGCGGGCCGGAGGCGGACTGGACGTCTCCGCCGTTCGAGCCGACGGTACGTGCCGGCAGGTTGTACGGGCGTGGTGCGGCAGACATGAAATCCGGCGTCGCTGCGATGGCCATCGCGCTGGAGCGGTTCGTCCGCGCGCACCGGACCCACGCCGGCACCATCGCGCTGCTGCTGACGTCCGATGAGGAGGGCCCGGCCAACCTCGACGGCGTGCGCCGGGTTGCACAGCACTTTCGCGACAGCGGCCAGCGCATCGACTGGTGCGTGGCCGGCGAACCGTCGTCGCGCGAGAAATTGGGTGACCTGATCCGCGTCGGGCGGCGCGGGTCGTTGTCGGTGCGGCTGACGGCGCGTGGTGTCCAGGGCCACGTCGCCTATCCGGACAAGGCTAAAAACCCGATCCATGCGGTGGCGCCGGCACTGGCGGAACTTGCCGCCACGCGCTGGGATGACGGCAATGCCGACTTTCCGCCGACCACGTTTCAGGTATCCAACATCCATGGCGGCACCGGGGCGCTCAACGTGATTCCCGGCAGCGTGGCCGTGGATGCGAACTTCCGCTTCGGTACCGCGAGCGGCGCCGGTTCACTGCGCGAGCGCACCGCTGCGGTCCTGCGGCGGCATGGCATCGATTGCACGCTGGCCTGGAACCTGTCCGGCGAGCCGTTCCACGCGCCGGAAGGCGGGCGGTTGCGTGAGGTCGTCATCGGCGTCTGCCGCGAGGTGTGTGGTACCGAACCCGAACCCAGCACCGGCGGCGGCACGTCGGATGGCCGCTTCATCGCACCGCTCGGCGCAGAGGTGATCGAGATCGGCCCGGTCAACGCGACGATCCACAAGGTCGATGAATGGGTTGCGCTGGAGGATCTTGAGCGGCTGCCCGCCGTCCATCTGGCGATCGCCGAGCGACTGCTGGGGTGAGGCACCGCGTACATGCAGTGCTTGCCGGTTGGCCTGCCGCGCGTGAACGGCCGATCGGCGGCCGGCGCGGAGCGCGGGTCGCAGTTTGAGCCGTCTGGGGCTGGTGGCTCGTTTTGTGCTTGAATGGCACCGCCCAACGGCAGTGCACAGGTGCGATGGCGTCATGTCTCAACCAAGTTTCGGACGATGAGCCCCCAGACCTGGCCGCCGCCTTCCACCGATCGTTTTCGCCGCAACGCGCTGCTGACAGTGATGGCGGTGGGGCTGTTGGCGACGGTTGGCGGATGGTACGCCCTGTCCGTTCGCGGGCCGTTGTCGTCGACGTTGTTCGCGGTACAGGCAGTGACGGCGGTGGTACTGTCGGCGCTGCTGGTCGTTGCCTGGCTCAGGTGGCTGCCGCAACGCGTGCTCGAACTGTGCTGCCTGTTGTACATCGTGGGCGTTTGCGCGGTGTGCATGGCGCTTCGCCTGTACTCGCCGCTGTACGGCGCCGGCATCCACATTCAGCCGTTGTATTTGTGGATCCCGCTCATCTACCTGTTCGCCTTCATGCTGACCGACCACACGGCCGGCCTGGTGCTGTCGCTGTGCATCTGGGCGCTGTTCGTGGGCGTCAGCTTGCCGTACCTGATGCATGGCCTGGGTGGCACCTACGCCAACTTCACGCTGCAGTTGAATGTCGTGTCCGCGGCGATGATCGTCTTTTTGTATTTCTTTTCCAGCTACCAGCACCGCTTGCGGCTGGCGCAGGTGACGATGGACCAGTTGGCGCACCTTTCCGACACCGATGAGCTGACCGGGTTGCCCAACCGGCGCTGCATGACCAAGGCCATGCGCGCGGAACTGGCCAATCGCCGCGGCAGGGGATTTGCGGTGATGCTGTTTGACATCGACCGTTTCAAGGACGTCAACGACGAGCTTGGGCATGGCGCCGGGGATGCAACCCTGATGGCGTTGGCGACGCGCGTGGCACGGACGTTCCGCGGCGAGGATCACCTTGGCCGCTGGGGTGGCGATGAGTTTCTGGCCCTGGTGTGCGGCACGGGCCCCGAGGACGCCATGCGCAAGGCCAAGGGGCTGTGCGGTCAGGTTGCGGCGGCGCCCCTGTTTGGCACCCGGCAGGTGACCATCAGCTGCGGGGTGACCGTCGCACGCGACGATGACACCATTGACAGCCTGTTGCGGCGCGCCGACGCGGCGCTGTATGCCGCCAAGCGCGCCGGGCGCAATCGCGCCGAGGCGGTGCTGGAGGGACTGAGTGCCCGAACGGCGCAGCGTACCGAACGGTAGGTGGCTTGCGCGCATGCCATGTCGCCAACCTGGAGCGACGTTGCAGGACGCGACGTGGATCTTCGAATCCGGGAGTCGAAGGACGGCCAGGGACCTCGCCGGAAATCGAAGCGGCGGTGTTGGTGTACCTGTGCCTGTTGCGCACGCAACCGACGGGGCCGGCGGCCGACAAGAGCGAGTTCAATCGAGAGCTCCAGCGCGTGCGCCCCGCGCGCTCCAGGGCGTCCATCCAGTACAGGCATTGCCGGAAGCGAACGCCGGCGAATTTCGGCTTTGTCGCCTGGTCGATTTTCGCGGCCAGCCGCGCAGGTTCTGGCTACGCCGCGGCATCGATGGCCGTGGCCTGCTGGATCCCGCGGGCTACCGCGCACGGATCGCGCACAAAGCGTGATCGCAAGACTATCGCGGCGGACGGGAGTGACGGGCACGCATCGGTTTACTTGCCCAGTTGCTCGTTGTAAGCCTTGCGCGCGGCGAGGAACAGGTCGAACGGAAATTTGATCGGCACGCCTTCGAGCGCGGCGGCGAGCATTTCGAGGTGGCCTTCAAAACCCGCGCAGGCCTTGGCCGGGTCCTCGCCTGCCGGGGTCCGGACCGTAAGGGTCAGGCGCGTGCCGCCGGCGACGTCGGCCAGCTCCCAGCGCAGCGGGCGCAGGGGCTGGTTGCCGCTGCTCCACGAATACGCGAGCAGGCGCGGCGCGTCATACTCAAGCACGGCGCTGTCGATGACGATGCCGCTGTCCTGGAAATCGATGTGCGCCTTGCCGCCCTTGCGCGGCTCGATGGTGCCGGGTGCGATCCACTGGGCAAGGCTCGCCGGGTCGGTCAGCATGCGCCACACGGCCACGCGATCATGGCCCTCGTAGCTGCGTTGGAGTTTGCCTTCGGCGCTGCCGTCCTCGAGCCGACGGATGTGCCCATGCAGGGTAGCTGTTTCAGTCATGGCGGTTTGAACCGGTGGTTGCGGACGAGCACTGGACTTTGCGCCCGATCCGCCACGCCTGCAAGGGCCGGCGTCAGGGCACGCCGCGTCCGTGTGTGGCAGGCGTGCGCGGGCGCCAATCCTTGACCTGATGCAACCACGGGCCGCCCGCATCGGCGTAAGGTGGGAAGCGTCAATCGCGGAGCCGAACAGTGGATACCCAGCAAGCCAATGTCGAGCGCTTCAACGGCGTCGCGCCGGAATGGGACAGCGACCCCAGGCGCGTGTTGATGGCACAAAAGGTGGCGCGGGCCATGCGTACGGCGCTCAATCCGACGGGGCAGGAACGGGCACTGGAATTTGGTGCCGGCACCGGCCTCGTCACGCTGCTCATGGCGCCCAGCTTGGCGCAGGTGACGGTGATGGACGGTTCGGCCGGCATGCTCGCGGTGTTGCGGGACAAGTGCGAACGCAAGCACCTGACCCAGGTCGAGATTGTTGAAGGGTCGGTGCCCGCGCAGTTGCCGGGCGGGCCGTTCGACATCATCTACAGCTCGATGACGCTGCATCACGTCGAAGACGTCCCGGGGCTGCTCAGGGCGCTGGCGCTGCGTCTGACCGCGGATGGCCGCGTCGCGCTGGCCGATCTCGACGCCGAGGATGGCGGCTTTCACGGCGCGGACGTCAAGGGCGTCGCGCACCACGGATTTGATCGCGCCACGTTTGGCAAATGGTTGCGCGCCGCGGGGTTCACCGACATCCAGTTCTCGACCGCGTTCACGGTGCGCAAGGAACGCGACGATGGCAGCACGCACGCTTACCCGATCTTCCTCGTGGTCGCCCGCAAGGCGCGGGCCTGAACCGCGGACCCGGCTGACCGCGGCCGGCCGCCGGTTTCCCGTGCATCCGTGAAGGAAAATACGGTGTCGCATTTGCCTGACCTGGTGGTGTTGCTGACGGTGCTGCTGTTGTTGCTGGTCACGTTGTTGACCGGGCGCGCGCGTCACAAATACGGCATTAAGGCGCCGGCGACCAGCGGTCATCCGCTGTTTGAACGCGCGTACCGGGTGCAGATGAATACCCTGGAACACGCGGTGATCTTCCTGCCCGCGTTCTGGCTCGCCGCGCGGCTGGGCAACCCCAATTGGGCCGGCGTGCTCGGATTGACCTGGCTGGCGGGGCGCGCGTGGTATGTGTCGGCATATCAGCGCGATCCAGCCAGTCGCGGCCGGCCGTTCATTCTGGCGTTGCTGGCGTTGGTGCTGTTGATCGCGCTCGCGATCTTTGGTGTGGTGCGGTCCTTCGGGACGTAGCCGCGCGGGGGTGGAGCGCGCCGCGGGCTTGAAAACCCGCGCCGGCAGCAGCATTAGGAAAGGTTGATGCGTGGCACGGTCGCCGCGCGCTCGACGCGAGGAATGCTGCATGAACGATGCATCCGCATACGTTCCGCCCAGGGTTTGGGTCTGGAACAAGCCCAGTGGCGGCAAGTTTGCCAACATCAACCGGCCGGTCGCCGGACCGACGCACGAGAAGGTATTGCCGGTTGGCAAGCAGCCGTTGCAGCTCTACTCGCAGGGTACGCCCAATGGGCAAAAAGCGGCCATCATGCTGGAAGAGCTGCTGGCCGCAGGCCATGCAGGCGCCGAGTACGATGCGTGGCTGATCCGGATCGGCGAAGGCGACCAGTTTTCCAGCGGCTTTGTCGAGATCAATCCGAACTCAAAGATTCCCGCGTTGGTCGACCGCAGGGGTGTGAAGCCTGTCCGCGTGTTCGAATCGGGTTCGATCCTCGTCTATCTTGCGGAAAAGTTTGGCGCGTTGCTGCCAACCAAGCAGCCCGAGCGTGCGGAATGCCTGTCCTGGTTGTTCTGGCAGGTGGGTGCCGCGCCGTTTCTCGGTGGCGGCTTCGGGCATTTCTATGCGTATGCGCCCAGCAAGATCGAGTACGCGATCAATCGTTTTGCGATGGAAACCAAGCGGCAACTGGATGTCTTGGACAGGCGTCTCGCCGAACACGAGTACGTCGCCGGTGACGCCTACACGATTGCCGACATTGCCATCTGGCCCTGGTACGGCGGCGTGTTGCGCAACGAGGTTTATCACGCGGCTGAATTCCTGGCGGCCAGCGAGTATCACCACCTTCGCCGCTGGTCCGACGCGGTCGCCGCGCGGCCCGCGGTGCAGCGCGGACGCATCGTCAATACGACGGGCGTCTTGCCGGAACGCCACTCCGCGGCCGACATCGACGCCGCGCTGGCGCACTTGCAAGCGGCCGGGCCGGCGTGATGGCTCGTGCGCCGCGATGGACCCGGTCAGGTTTGCATGGGTGGCGAGTGGCCGCCGGCTGGCACCGCGCGGGTTGAAAAAATTGGGTATCTGGATTTCAGCGTGGGATTGGATCTCGCGGTGACCCACCCGTTGCGGCTTTCTCTGGCGTGCTTGATGTATAATTGTGTAGTCGTGTGTATAATGGATAAGTGGACAGCCAGGCCATCATCCGTAGACTGAAAAAGGAAGGCTGGCTGGAAGTCCACGTGGCCGGCTCGCATTACAAGTTCAGGCACCCGGATAAGCCAGGACACGTGGCGGTGCCGCACCCGAAACGCGTTCTGCCGCAAGGCACCGCACGCAACATCTTTCGACAGGCCGGCTGGCCTTGGAGGAACCGATGATCTACCCCGCCTACATTCACAAGGACAAACACAGTGCCTGGGGCGCGACTCTGCCGGACTTCCCCGGCTGCTTTGCAGCCGCCGACGCGCTAGACGATTTGCCGGCTGCGGTGCAAGAGGCAGTGGAAGTGTACTTTGAAGGGGAGTCGATGGATGTGCCGGCCCCCACCGCCCCCGATGCGTTGCCTCGCGGCCGGGCGTATATGGGCGGCCAATGGTTGCTTGTGGACATCGACGTGGCGCGTGTGAATCCGCGTGCGGTGCGGCTGAACGTGTCGCTTCCGGAAAACCTCGTGCAGCGTATCGACGATTACGCGCGCATGCACGGTGCCACACGCAGCGGGTTCCTGGCCGAAGCCGCACGCCGCGCGATGGCAAGCAGCGTACGGGCGGTTTGACCACTGGCGAGCCAAAGCCTGCACCAGAATCCGGTTTTCAAAACGGAGACCGCCGCGCCCGCTCGACCCCGGTTCCACACTGGAATCCGGATACCCAAAAAATTCCGCTGGCGGCAAGCGCGCCGTGCGTGTGCACGCAGCGCGCGGTTGCGGCGGCGCCGCCGCGATCGCCGCCAAGACGTGAGGCAGTCTGCAGCGTTGTGCGGCGTACAGATGCCTGATCGAGAATGGAGTGTGAAGTCATGACCATGCAAATGGCGCCGGCGTGGCAAACCACCGCCTGGCTGAATACGGCCAAGCCGCTTGAGCTTGCGGACCTGCGCGGCAAGGTAGTGTTGCTGCACGCGTTCCAGATGCTGTGTCCCGGATGTGTTGCGACCGCGCTGCCGCAAGCCAAACGGGCGGCCCAGGTGTTTGCCGGGGCGCCGCTGGTGGTTGTGGGCCTGCACACGGTGTTCGAACATCACGCCGTCATGGGGGCCGAGGCCTTGGCGGCGTTCCTGTACGAATACCGCATCGCCTTTCCGGTCGGCATCGACGCGCCGGGGCCAGATGGTGATCCGATCCCGCGCACGATGCGGGCCTATCAGATGCAAGGCACACCGACGACGGTATTGATCGACGCGGAAGGCCGGCTGCGGCGGCAGGTGTTTGGCACGATCGATGACCTGCAGCTGGGCGCCGACATTGGCAGGTTGCTGGCCGAGGCCGGGCCGGCGGATCGTGGCTTCACGGCCGTGGGCGCCACCGCGGCGGGTAGCTGCGGCCCCGCGGGCTGTGCCATCGGCTAGAGCCGTCCGGGTTGGGGCGCGCGGGCCTGTCGGCGTGCCTACGCGGCGGCTTCGGCCAGCAGCGCGCGGGTTTCCTCCGCGATGTGCTGCACGCAGGTTTCCATGTCGCGGCGGCGCGTGCGGAAGCTCAGGACGCACACGCGGCCAAGGTAACGCCCGCCAACCTGGGCGCCGGTCAGCATGCTCTTGCCGCGTGCGGTGACATGCTGCATCAGTGCGCGGGTCGCCGCGTTTTGGGCGTCCTGCGTGGCCAGCGCGTGGTTGGCAAGGTGGAAGGCGAACAGCGAGAGTTGCGGCGGCGCGTCCACGACGATGCCGGGGATACGGGCAAGTTCGTTTGCTGCCCATACCGCCAGCTCGCGCTTCTCGCCCAGTGCCGCGCGGTAACGGGCCGCGCCAAAAAACTTCAATGTCAGCCACACGCGCAGGCCGGGGAAGCCACGTGACAGGTCGGGTCCGTATTGCGCCGGATCGTAAAATTCGAGCTGGTTGTCGGGCAGGTACCCGGCCGTGGAAGCGTGCAGCGCGCGCAAGTCCTCGCCGTTGCGCACCAGCAGCGCACCCGTACCGTAGGGCAGGAACAGCCCCTTGTGTGGATCGAGCGTCAGTGAATCGGCACGCGGCAGGCCACGGAGCAGTGGCCGGAGCGCGGGCACCATGTGGAAGAATCCGCCGTAGGCGCCATCGACGTGGTGCCAGATGCCGGCATGGGCGGCGAGGTCTGCGATGGCCTCGATCGGATCGACCGCGCCGGTGTTGGTGGTGCCGGCGGTCGAGAACACCATGAACGGCGTGAGACCCGCGGCCCGGTCGGCGGCAATCGCGCGTCCAAGTGCGTCGACGCGCATGCGGAAGGCCTGGTCAACATCGATGACGCGCACGCGGTCGTGGGCGATGCCGGCCAGCCGCGCCGCCTTGACGACGGAGTGGTGGGTTTGCGATGAGACGTACAAGGTGCCGCGGCGGATGTCGGTGCCGACCAGCTTTTCACGCGCGCAGGCGATGGCATTGAACATCGCCATCGACCCGCCGGTGGTGAACAGGCCGCGTGCCGTGCGTGGGAACTGCATCCACCCGCGCAGCCAGTCGAGTGCGTTGGCCTCCAGCTGTACCAGGGCGGGGGCTGCGTCCCAGATGCCGGTGTAGCGGTTGACCGCGGCGCTGATGAAGTCGGCCAGCGCCGCCGGGTACACGCCGCCGCCCGGGATGTAGGCAAGATAGCCGGGACCGGCCGTGCCAAACGAGCGCGGAATCCATTCACTGAACAGGGGTTCGAGCAACGATTCGATGGACGCGCCGTCTTCGGGTACGTCCTCGCGCATGCCGCGGCAGAGATCCTTGATGCCCGCGAAATCACCGCACGATGGCATGTCCGGCAGCGCCGCAAGGTGGGCCGTGACGCGGCGCACGACGGCCTCGCCGAGGGCCTGCAGCTGCGCGGGTGGCAGGTCCAGATTTGCCAAGTCGGGTGTTGCGGTGTGATCGGCCATGTTGGATGCGCGCCAGGAACGGACACCCAAGTTTATTGCACCTGCGCCTGCGGCTGGCTGCGGCGGACCTGGAGGCGCCGCCCGATGGCGTCAGCGTTGGACCCGGGCGCCGTGCCAAACCGTGTGGAGCTAGTTGCCTTCAAACCGCATGGAGAGGTCGATGGCACGCACGTGCTTGGTCAATGCACCGATCGAGATGCAGTCGACGCCGGTGGCGGCGATGGCACGAATGCGTTCGAGGTTCACGCTGCCGGATACTTCCAGCGGTACACGGCCGGCGGCCAGCGTTACCGCGTCGCGCAGCATGGCGTCGCTGAATTCATCCAGCAGCACGCGGTCCGCGCCCGCGTCGATGGCGGCACGCAACTCGGCCAGTGATTCGACTTCGCACACCAGCAACACCTCGGGGTGCGCGCTGCGCGCGGCGTGGATCGCGTTGGCGATGCCGCCTGCGGCGGCGACGTGGTTTTCCTTGATCAGGATGGCGTCAAACAGTCCCATCCGATGGTTGTGGCCGCCGCCACAGCGCACCGCGTACTTTTGGGCCGCGCGCAGGCCCGGCAGGGTTTTGCGGGTGTCGAGGATTTTGCTGCGGGTGCCAGCCACGGCATCCACGTAGTGCCGGGTGGTGGTGGCGGTACCGGACAAGGTCTGCAGGAAGTTGAGCGCATTGCGCTCGCCGGCGACTAGCGCCCGCGCATTGCCTTCAACCTCGCACAGCACCGCAGCGGCTGGTACCGCATCGCCGTCGGCGTAGTGCCAGTGGATTTGCACGGCCGGGTCGAGCTGCCGGAAGCACTCATTAGCCCATGGCGTGCCCGCGAGAACGGCGGCTTCGCGGCACACGATGCGGGCGCGGGCGCGGGCAGTCGCGTTGATCAGCGCGGCCGTCACATCGCCGCTGCCGATGTCTTCGGCCAACGCGCGCGCGACGTCGGCCCGGATGGTGGCGGCCGGCGGCATCACCTTCTGCGGCCCGGCGCCACCCCTCACGCGCCGGCCCGCGGGGTGGTCGAGGGTTGGGCGTTGCGCAGGCGATCGACGATGGCGTCGAGGGCGCGGTCAAACAGCGGAACTTCTTCGAGGATCATTGCACGTTCATTGTGCAGTTCGGTGGCAAGTTGCACCGCGGTGCGGTCGGCCACCTTGAGGCCGCGGCGGTTGACGAACAGATACTTGCCGCTGATGGGGCTGATCCAGGACAGCTTGGCGCGTTCGCGCGTACCCGCCTCGTCGGTGAATTCGACCCAGTCGCCGACCTTGAGGTCGCGCACGGCCTGCAGGGAGCCCGAATCGACGTTGACCGACATGTCATCCGGGTCGAAGTCATCGTCCAGTTCCGGTACGGTATCGGTGATCGCCGGCTGCGCATCCTGGGTCACTCCGAGCACGGCCTCGGGGTCGGCCGCGGGTTCGGCAGCCTGGGTCGCCGGCGCAGGCTCACCCAGCTGCTGGCGCCAGAATTTCCGCAGCTCATCCAGCAAGCGCTCGATGTCCGGCTCCTGGAAGGCGACGGTGGCCAGTCCCTCCCGCAGGTGCTTTTCGATGGAGGGCAGTGCCGCCTTGTAATCCCGGTGCGCCGCGTCGCCGTGCGGTACTTCGGCGGTGGCGACAAAGTCATCCACAAAATGCACGCCTGCGCGAAACTCGGCCGATTCCGGGCCCTGGCGGAGCAGGACCAGCACCAGGTAATTGGCCCATGGGCGGGTCAACACGCCGCGCAAGAGCGGCGGGAGATTCCGCTCGTGGATGCGCGAGAGGATGTCCTGCGCCGCGCGACGGCGTGCGTTTTGCAGGCGTTCGCGGCCGCGTGCGGCCTCGGTGGCACGGCTCTCGGCGAGTTCGGCGCGCTTGCGGTTTTGCTCCACGAATTGCGCAAGCTCGGCCAGCTTGCGTTCAAACACGCCCACGTCGTCGTCAAAATCCTGCAACAGCGACTCGACGATTTCCTTGATCTTGTTGAACAGCCGGCCGTCACGGTCGGACTCTTCGGACCAGCCCTTGGCCGCGTCGGCCAGTTGGTCGAGCAGGCGGCGCGCCGGGTGCGAGGTATGCGCAAACATCCGCCGGTCGAGGATGGCGACCTTCAGGTAGGGGATCTGCAGGCGCGCGAGCAGCACCTGCATGGGCGCCGGGATGGTGTGATCCTGCAGGATGTATTCAAACAGCATCCCGACCAGGTCGATGGTGTCCTCGTCGCTGCCCGAGACGTTGGCATGCGCGGCACCGGAGAGGCGCTGGATTTGCGCCATCAATTCGTCCTTGAGGTGCTGCACCATGTCGATGGTGGAAACGCTGTCGCTCGCGACCGGCTGCAAGGGCAGCGGCTTGGACTCGCCCTGCAGCAGCGTCAACGCACCCAGCAACTCCGCCGGCGTGAGCGAAGCGACGGGCGCACCGGTTGCCGTATACGCGCGCTCGGGCGCTGCACTCTGGCGCCGCGCCGCGAGCAACGATGTCAGGCGCAGCATGAGCTCGTTGTGCAGGTCATCGGTCGCGCCGGCCGCGTAATCGGCGGCCTCGGCGGTGACAGCCGCCTCGGCGCCAGCCGTGTCAACGGCCTCGCCGCGGGCGCTGCCGGCGGCGGCACTGTGTCGCCGCACGACACGCGGGTGGTGCAGTTGCGGCAACACGCCCGCCTGCACCAGCTTGACGTTGACGTCGTGGTACAGGGTGTCCAGCGCTTTCAAGACGTAGCGCTCGAACATCTTGAGGATGATCAGGCGCACGCGAATGTTGACCTCGGCCAGCTCGCCCAGGGCCTCGCGAAAGGCTTCGGTCAGTGCGTTCGGGCCCAGTGGGTTGCCGGCGTTGGTGGTGCTGCGGCCACCGCTCAGGACCGACAGGCGCTGGTTAAGCGCGGTCAGCGCGCCCGACAGCCGGCCCTCGGCCTTGGCGACCATGCTCGAGACCGCCAGTGATTCTTCCAGCTCGCGGTCGTCGACCAGGCTCAATTCGCCGCTGGCCGAGAATGCGCGCTGGGCTTCGTTGGGCGTGGCCGGGCGACCCGCCGCAAAGTCGGCAAATTCGCGGGCGACACGATCGGCGAACAGCCGCTCGATGCGTGGCCGCTTCTTGCGGGTTTCGCGCATGCCGTCGAAGTATTCGGTCTGGCTGGCGTTGCTTTCCGCCTTTTCGGCGAGGTCGAACAGCGTGTCATCGACGTTGTCGAGCAGGGTCTTGACCAGGGCGCCGGTTTGCTTGAGCGTCATCTCCCGCACCGTCACCAGCAGGCCACCCACGTGGCCGTGGTCGGCTTCGGCCGTACGCGAGGCGATGTCGACCACCTTCTGGTCCGGGTCGGGGTGGGGGTCGGTGGGTAGCGGTGTCATGGGGTCAGGCCTGACAATGAAAACTGCACCCGCAGGGCGCCAAGTATGGCGCGCCAGCGTGGCGTTGCCGTGAAGCCGGTCACATCGGGGTCAGGCCGGAAAACTGAGCAGCTGTGCGGTTCCGATGCCCTCTTCGGCCAGCATCACCGGGATGTCCTCGTCAATCCGGTACACGACCTTGCGGTCGGTGGTGATGAGGCCGGCGGCCAGGGGCGTTGCGACCTTCTGGCCCGCCACGGTATCCACCTCACCCGCGCCGATCGCACTGTTCAACGCGTCCAGCTCGTCGCGGCGCAGGGGCCGCACCGGGGTCTTGGTGACCGGGTCGCAAAGGATATCCAGCAAGCGTTTGTCCATGGCGCGTACAATACCGGTTTTGCGCCGGTGAGACCATGCAGAAAGCGACGGCCACGCCCCGGGTCGGGGTGGTGATGGGGTCACGTTCCGATTGGGAAACGCTGCGGCACGCCGCCGATGTGCTGACGTTGCTGGGGGTCGCGCACGAAGTGGAAGTGGTGTCTGCCCACCGGACACCAGACAGGTTGTTTGCCTATGCGGAAACCGCGGCCGGGCGCGGGCTGGAGGTCATCATTGCCGGCGCAGGCGGTGCCGCGCACCTGCCGGGCATGCTGGCGGCCAAGACCCGCCTGCCGGTGCTTGGGGTACCGGTGCAGTCGCGCGCCTTGCAGGGACTGGATTCACTGCTGTCGATCGTGCAGATGCCGGCCGGGATCCCCGTGGGCACGCTCGCGATCGGCGATGCCGGCGCCAGGAACGCGGGCTTGCTCGCGGCCGCGATCGTCGCCTTGCACGATGACAAGGTGGCGCAGGCGCTGGATGCGTTCCGGGCCGATCAAACCCGGCAGGTGCTGGCCGACCCGGACCCCCGCAGCAAACCACCGGCCGCGCGCAGGCGCCGGGCTGCTACGCAGGCGCCGGGTTCACGCTGATGCAGACGCTGGGGATTCTGGGTGGTGGCCAGCTGGCGCGCATGCTGGTCGAGGCGGGCGTGCCGCTGGGCGTGCGTTTTTCCATCGTCGACCAGGTTGCCGACGCATGTGCCGGACAGCTGGCACCGCTGTCGACCGTAGGCTGGGACGCACCGGAGAAGCTGGAAGCCTTCGCGCACGAGGTTGACGTGGCAACGTTCGATTTCGAGAACGTGCCCGCGCACACCGCTGAATGGTTGAGCGCCCGTACGCGGGTTGCACCCAACGCGCTGGCGCTGGCGACCGCGCAGGACCGCGTGCTGGAAAAGACCATGTTCCGTGGTTGCGGGTTGCCCACGACCGAGTTTGCGCCGGTCGCGACGCGGGCCGGGCTTGACGCCGCGCTGGCGAAGATCGGCGCCCCCGCGATCCTCAAGACGCGCCGTGAAGGCTACGATGGCAAGGGCCAGTTCCGCCTGAAGACCGCGGCGGATGCCAATGCCGCGTGGGCGGCACTGGGCATGCACGCGGCCACCCGCGGGCTGATCCTCGAAGCCTTCGTGCCGTTTGATTACGAAGCCTCGGTGATTGCCGTGCGCGCTGCCAGCGGAGAGTTTCGCGCCTGGCCGGTGACCCGCAACTGGCACGTCAATGGCATCCTGTCGACAAGCCTTGCACCGACCGTGCATGGGCAATCCATCGGCCATGCCGCCGCTGCGCACGCCCGCGCCATCGCCGAGCACCTCGACTACGTCGGCGCGTTCACGGTCGAATTGTTTGTCCTGGGTGACGAGTTGCTTGGCAACGAGATGGCGCCGCGCGTACACAACTCGGGCCACTGGACGATCGAGGGTGCGGTCACCTCGCAGTTTGAAAACCATGTGCGTGCGGTGATGGGCATGCCGCTGGGTGATACTGCGGTACGGTTTCCATCCTGCATGCTCAACTGGATTGGCGAGCTGCCTGACCGCGACAAGCTCATCGCGCTGCCGGGTGTCCACTGGCACGACTATGGCAAGGCGCCGCGGCCGGGCCGCAAGGTGGGCCATGCCACGGTGTGCGCGTCCGATGCGGCCACCCTGGCCAAGCGCCTGGAGCAGGTGGGCCGGGCGGTTGGCCGCGAAGCACAGGTCGCACCGGTGATTGAGGCGTGCCGGCACGACCATCTGTGACGGCCGTCGCACGTTGACGCCGCAGCTTCGTGCACATGCGGTATGGTGTGTGTACCGGGATCGGTTTCCGGCGCGCTGCTGATTGCAGCACGCGCGCGGCGACGGCGCGTCCGGATTGAACTGCCGGGAAGGATTTTATGCGAGGCATGGTTGCAACGGGTCTTGGCTGCGTCCTGCTGCTGGGCGGGCTGTGGGCGGCGCCGGCAAGCGCGTCGACGGGCCGGAGCCAGCAAACCGTCCAGGACGGGCCGCTGCAGGTTGCCGGGCAGCGCGTCGCGCGGCCGGACGAACCACTGGTGACGGCCCGGCACGGTATGGTGGTGACCGCCCAGCATCGCGCGACTGAGGTCGGCGTCAGCATTTTGAAGCAGGGCGGCAACGCGGTCGATGCGGCCGTCGCGGTTGGCTACGCGCTGGCGGTGGTCGATCCGTGCTGCGGCAACATTGGCGGCGGCGGTTTCATGACGCTGCATCTTGCCAATGGCCGGAACGTGTTCCTCGACTTTCGCGAGAAGGCGCCGTTGGCCGCGCGTCCCAACATGATGCAGAACGCCGATGGCAAGGTGGTGCCGGGGCGCAGCACGCGGACCTATCTGGGCGTTGGCGTCCCCGGCACGGTCATGGGCCTCAATGAGGCGTTGGCGAAATATGGCACGCTGAGCCTGGCGCAGGTCATGGCGCCGGCCATCAAGCTTGCCGAGGATGGCTTCACGCTGGTGCCGGGTGACGTCAGGCTGCTGGATACCTCGACCCGGTACTTTGCGCAACACCCGAACGTCGCGGCGATTTTCCTTGATCACGGCCGGCCCTGGCAGCCGGGGCAGGTGCTCAGGCAACCCGAGCTCGCGCGTACGCTGCAATTGATCGCCAAGGGCGGCACGAAGGCGTTTTACGAGGGCCCCATTGCGGCGGCCATCGTCAAGGCCAGCCAGGCCAACCACGGCCTGCTGACGCTGGCCGATTTCAAGGCCTACACCGCACCGTGGGAAAGGCCGGTCGAATGCCACTACCACGGCTACACGATCGTGTCGGCGCCGCCACCGAGTTCAGGCGGTACCACGATCTGCGAAACGCTGCAGATCCTCGAACCGTTGCCGCTTGGGCGGTGGGGGTTCCATTCTGCCCGGAGCGCCCACTACTTCCTTGAAGCCGAGCGGCGCGCGTTTGCCGACCGCAACACCTACCTTGGCGATCCGGCCTTTGTCCGCAATCCCGTCGCCCGCCTGCTGTCGGCCGAGCACGCCGCCGAACTGCGCGCCAGCATCCAACCCGGTCGCGCCACGCCATCGGCGCAGGTGCAGGGGAGCCTCGGCCCGTATCAGGCGACCAACACCACGCATTATTCCATCGTCGATGCCAGGGGCAACGCGGTGGCGGTGACCTATACCGTCAACGGGTTTTTCGGCATCAAGCAGATTGCCGGCGACACGGGTTTCTTCCTCAACAACGAAATGGATGACTTCACCTCCAAGCCGGGTGTGCCGAACCAGTTCGGGCTGGTGGAGGGCCAGGCCAATCGGATCGAGCCCGGCAAGCGTCCCTTGAGCTCGATGAGCCCGACCGTCGTGCTGCGCGGTGGCGAGCTGTTCATGGTGACCGGCAGCCCCGGGGGCTCGTCGATCATTTCGACCACGATGGAAAGCATCCTCAACGTGATCGAATACGGGATGGGCCTCAAGCAGGCGATCGACGCGCCGCGCATCCACATTCAGTGGTATCCGGACACGGTGTTTGCCGAGCCCGGCGCGTTCACGCCGACGGTTGCGGCCGCGTTGCGGACGATGGGCTACAAGCTGACGCCCGTCAACCACCTTGGCGATGTCAGCGCGATCCTGGTCAGTCCGCAGACGCATCGGCTTGAAAGCGTCAATGACCCGCGCTACCCGGCGGGCGCTGCGGCCGGCTATTGAACCAGCCGCTGCGCTCAAATGCGGCGGCCGCTCAACGCGGATGCATGGTGATGAACCACCCGATCGCCGCGAACAGGTTGTTGGTCGCGTGCAGCGTGACGGAGGGCCAGAGCGAACGCGAGTACACGCGCAGCCACCCAAGCACCAGGCCCAGCACGATCAACGCCGGCACGGGGTACCATGCGAAGCTGAAGTCAGGCAGGTGGGCAGCACCGAAAACCAGTGCGCTGGCCACGACGGCCCACGCCACCGGCAGCCGGCTGGCAAGTCCCGACAAGAGCACGCCGCGGAATACCAGCTCTTCCACGAAGGGCGCGACGCCTACGACCATCAGCACCAGCAGCACGCGCAGGCCCAGCGACGCGTGGCTGGCCATGATGGTGACGTCCTGTTGCACGGGATGGTGCCCGGCCAGAAGGTGGGTCAGCCATCCGCCCGCCAGCAGGATGCAAAAGCCGAGTACCACCGCAAGCGGATAGGCGCGGCGGCGGGGCGTGGCTGCCAGGCCAAGGCCGGGCACACCGCCGCGCGCCCACTGCGCGGGCCATGCGCGGCGGACGATGGCGGTCAGCACCGCGGCTGCGGCGGCGACGGTGACGACGGTCAGCACGATGCGCACATTCGGATTGGTGCGCACCAGCGCCATGATCGCCTGGACGTTGGGCCGGCTGTGCTGCAGGCCGGCTTCCACTCCCGCCCGTACCGCGAGCACGAAGCCGATCG
This sequence comes from Rhodanobacteraceae bacterium, assembly GCA_004299555.1. Lineage (GTDB taxonomy): Bacteria > Pseudomonadota > Gammaproteobacteria > Xanthomonadales > Rhodanobacteraceae > 66-474. The sequence goes on along the minus strand of SCQU01000011.1, from coordinate 34,379 downwards.
CGGCGCCAGCCAGCGCGCTGATCCCGAGTTGCAGCAGGAAATACAGGCCAACGGTGCCAAGCCCGCTCCACACCCCGGGCCCGGCACCGGGCGCAGGGTACGGCGGCGTCAACGCCCGCGCGCTGCGTGCGTCAGGATTGGGTGGGGGTGCGTTGGCCGGCTGCTCCATGTCCGATCCGGGTAGCAAGGCAGCGCGCACTCTACCAGCCGCTGCATGCGCCACGGCTATTTTTCAATTTGATAGTTGAGGCTTGCGCGGTTGCCGCTGGTTGCGTTTTCGGCTTCAAACTGCAGGAAGCGGTTGAGCGTGTAGCGCAAGGTAACGACCTGCCCGGGGGTGAACAGGCCGACGCCGTAGCTCACGAACAAGCGGGGTGAGAGGTATTTGCCCGCGGTGAAGGCCGAGCCGCCCAGCGCCTCACTGCTGGCGACGCCAGCCTCGAGGCCCAGGCGGGAACCGATGGACTTGGCCAGACGGTCGCCGGCCAGTCCTCCCAGCGCCTGCGCCGCGGTGTTGAGGGTGTCGCCTTCCCCACTCTTCAACGCGTCCAGCGGACGGCCGGTGACGAGGTAGGAAAGCGCCTCCGCCTGTTCCATCGCCGGGTCGGAAAACACGGTCAGAATTGGCCGCTGCGCGGTGCCGCGAATCGCCAGGCCCACGGTGACATCCTGGCTGCGGATCGTGCGTACGGCGCGGATATCGAGGCCCGGATCGTCCAGCCGGGTGCCGGCGAACAGCAGGCGGCCGCGCTCGATGCTGAGGTTCTGGCCGTAGGCCTGGTAGTTGCCTGCAACGCGGATTTCACCGCGGCCGGTGGCGCTGCGGCCCGGCTGCACGTTGACCGCGAGTTGTCCGTGTACCGTGCCGTCAAGTCCGTAACCTTGCACTTTGACGGCAGCACCGAGCTTGACCTGGACCGCGGCGGTCATGGCCAGTGGCGCCACCTTGGCGGTGGGCGGAGCGTCCACGACGACGACGTCCGGCGACGCTGCGGCCGGGCCTCGACCCGGAAGTTTCTCGACCTCCACCCGGGCGCTGGGGATGGTGATGCTGCCCGTCACCGAAAACACGCCGTCGCGACGCGCAATACGCAAGTCGGGCGACGCCATGACGCGGGCGGCGGGCAGGTCCGCGACCAGTACGTCGCTGCCCTGGAGCGCAAGGCTGAGTGGCGCGTTGGCGGCGAGGCCGGTGGTGCCATTGACGTGCAACACGCCGGCGCCGGAGGTGACCTGTCCGGTCACGGTGAGGCGTCCTTGCGCGTCGCCCGCTACGACGAACGCGCCGGCGTGCAGCTCGATGCCCGCGCGCGGCACTTCGGCCGCGAAATCGCGTGCCTCAATGCGCCCGGAAAATTGTGGTGCCGCGAGCGTACCGGCGAGCGTGAGCGCGCCGGCGGCCGTACCGCGCGCATTAGCAATCTCGGGTGACAGCGCATCCAGCACCGCGAGGCTGCGCAGATCCACATTGACGGTGCCCGCGAGCGCGTGGCGGGTACCGGTGAGGGTGACGTCACCGCGGATGTCGCCGCCATCGGCGAGTATGCCGTGCAGGGCAATGTGTTGGCTGCTGCCCTTGGCGGTCGCTTCAACCGCAAGGCCCGACCAGGCGAGCAATGGCCGGTTGGCAGTGGCGGCAAGGGCGATAGTGCCGGCGCTGGCTGCCAGCGCCGCATGGCCGGTGAGGGCGCCGTTGGCGTCCAACTGGAACGCGCCCGTTCCCGAGACGTCACCGCTGACGGCAAGCGGTTGGCCGCCACCCGCCAGGGACGCCAGCAGTTGCAGTGGCAAGCCGTGCAGCGAGTACTTGCCGGTGAGCGCGCCACGCGCGTCGCGGCGCCCCGCCACGCAAAGCCGCGGTGTCCCGGCGCTCAGGCAGACCTCGGCGAGCGTCAGCGCGCCGCCTTGCCAGGTGATCGTGCCCGGCTGTTGCTGACGCCAGGCGGGCATTCCTGCGGATGCAAATTCCGCGTCGCTCAGGATGCCGGTCCAGCGCCGGGTATTGGCGTTCCAGCTGCCCGCGAGTGCGAGCGCCGCGTCCAGCTGCGTACCGCTCGCGTGCAGGCGCAGCCGGTGCGCGTTGGCGGTACCGCTGGCGTCGAGCCGAACCTGCTTGAAGTCGAGCCCCGTCGCATGCACGCCCTCGAGCGCGAGGTTGAAGTTGCCGGCCGCTTGCGCGAAGTCCGGTAGCGCCGCCGTGAGGCGCAAGGCAGCGATGCGCAGGGTGCCCCGCTGCAGGTGCTGGCCTTGCAACTGGCCCGCGATGGCGAGTTTCGGCCTGCGTCCAGCAACCGTGAACTGCCCGCGCAGCGCGCCGCTTGTCCCCGGCAGCCAGTCGTTCAACGACGCAACGTCGAGGATCACGGTCGCGTGGGTCTGCGGCCCCGGTTGCCCGCGCGCCTGGATACGGCTGTGACCGGCGACGAGCAGCAGCGAGCCGGTGAGCCAGTTGTCGGGGGTGATGGCCAGGTCCGCATGACTGCCGGCGAGGTTACGGCCGCGCAGGGTGCCAGTGACGCCGGCGAGGGTGACGCTGGCGGCCGGGCCCTGCGCGCTCCATGTGCCGTGGCTCGCCAGCGTGAAGTCGAGCGCGCCGCTCCAGCCCGCGAGCAGCGTGCCGGGATCCAGCTTGTGTGCGCGGGCGGTGAGTTGCCACGACATCGGCTGCAGGCCGATGTGGCCCGTGATTTCCAGGCCGCCGTTGGTCTGCAGCAGCTGCATCGTGCGCACGTTGATCGCGTGCGGAGTGCCGGCAAGATCCAGTCGCAGGCTCGACAGGCGCCCAGGCGGGCCCGCCGCCAGGGTGCCGTTCACCGCGAAGTGCGCCGTGTTGCCCGCAAGATGGAGGTTGCCGTGGGTCGCGAATGGCTGGCCAGCGAGGTGCGCGGGCAAGGCCACGTCTTTCCATTCGGCATCAAGATCGACGCTGATGGGCGCGGTATCCAGGTGCACCGCGCCCGTCAGCGCCGCGCTGCCGGCAATTTCCGGTGAACGCAGCCGCAGCGGATCCAGTGTCAGGGTTTGGCCGTCGTAGCGGAACTGCACCGGATCGAGCAGCAGGGCGTGGCCGTTGGCGGTTACGGTACCCGTGAGCTTGCCGCCGCCGACGTCGCCGGTGCCGTGGATGTCCAGTGCCAGCGTGTGCAGCGGCGCGGGCAGGGCGGGGATCGCGCGCGCGTCGAATTTGGCGGCGGTCAGCCCGAGCGACCACGCGTGCCGGGTGCCCAGGCCAATCGTTGCGGTGAGTTGCAGTGGCACCGGCCCGGTGAGCGCGGCGTCGAGTTTTGCGGTGCGGCCATCGGCTGTCGAGGTGACGCTGCCGGCGTAACGCGTGCCGGCGCGAGCCCAGTCAAACGTCACCCTGCCGTGGCCGCGGTATCCGCGCGCGACCGCCAGTGTGCCCTCGAGCGCGGCGTGGCCGGCCGGCGCTGCCAGCGCCAGCCGCCGGATCACGAGCCGACTGTCGCTCCACACGCCGGCAATGTCGAGGCTGCCGGCGGCGAACGCGGGCTGGCCCGCGCGGTGGACCGCGATGTGCGTCAGCTGTGTGTCTGCAAGCTCGATCGCCAGCGGCGGCGCGAGCGAAAACGGTTGCGATTTTCCGGTGGACTTGGGTCGTGCAAGCTCGAGCGTGATGCCCTCGATGCGCGCGCGGCGTACGTGCAAGCGCTGCCCGAGCAATGCCCACGGCCGCAGGCTGATGGTTGCGCGGCTTACCCGCAACACATCGCCACTGGCGTCGCGGTAGTACAACCCGGTCAGGTGTGCCGTACCACCCAGGGTGCCGCTCGCACTGGCATAGGTGAACTGCCCGTGCAGCAGTGCGTTGCCGCGGTTCAACGCAAAGCGCAGTCCGGATGGTGTGTACACCAGCCACACCAGCAGCACCGCCAGCAGTAGCGCAACGACGCCGATGGCAGCGCCGGTGCCAAGCCACCATTGGCGCGCGCGCGTCACAGGTCGGGCCCGATCGCGATGTGCAACTGCAACCCGTGGTAGTACCGGTTGCGGATCGGCTTGCCGATGTCAACGCGTACCATGCCGACGGGTGAGCGCCAGCGGAGCCCGAGGCCAGCGCCGGTCTGTGCATGAAAATTGGTGCCGTCGAATGCGTCGCCCGAGTCGACGAAAGCGGCGATACCCCAGTCGCGCGTGAAGTAGTGCTCAACCGTGGCGCTGGCGACCAGCAGGCGTTGTCCACCCACCACGCGCGTGTAGCTGTTGCGTGGCCCGATCGCCTGGTACGCGTAGCCGCGGAGCGAGCGGTCACCGCCGGCGAAGAAGCGCAATTGCGGCGGCAGCTGGTTGAAATCCCGGACGCTGGTGATTCCGGCGTTGCCGCGCACGATCAGGCGATCATCGCGATCCCACGCGTGGATCCAGGTGACATCGGCAAGTGCCTGCGCGAAACGAGTGCCAACGCCGGGGTCGGCGCGCGCGGTCAGGCTGAGCGCATACCCGCGCCGTACGAACAGCGGGTTGTCGGCGACTTTTTTGGTCAGGTTGAATTCCGGGTAGAGCAGGGTGCTGCGGCCGTGTTCGATGCCGGGGATGTTCACGTCCTTGCCGGAGTTGCCGACCGTGAAGGTGCCGCTCAGCACGTGCACGCCAATGGTGCGCACGAAACCGTGCCAGTCGCGGGTTTCGTTGGCAGCGAGGGAGACCGTGCGCGACACGGAAGTCTTGGTGTTTTCATCGCGGTAACCGATGCCAAGGTTGAAGTTGGCATGGTTGCGGCCGGGGCGGGGGATCCCATACACGATCTGCGCGGTCTTGAGGTATTGGGCGATCAACGCCTGCGTGTCGAGCGTGTGTCCGCTGCGGTTGATCCAGCGGCGGCGGATGCCGCCGCGCACACCGGACCCGGTATCGGTGCCGACGAACACGCCCGCGGTGTACACCGTCCGCTTGGCGGGTGCGAGCTCGACCTGCACCGGGACCACGTGATCCTTGGTCCTGGCAACTTCCGGCTCCACATCGACGAGCGCAAAATAGCCGGCATCGGTCAGCGCCTGCTGCAGCGCCAGCAGGCTCGATTGCGAATACCAATCGCCGGCCCGCCAGGGTACATAGCGGTCCAGAAAGCCGGGCTTGAATTGCGAGCCGCTGAAGCTGACCGCACCAAGCTTGTAACGTTCGCCCACCTGGTAGTGCAGGTGGATTGCGGCGCGGTTCGTGGCGCGCGTCACCAGCACCTTGTGTTCGCTCGCCTCGGCGTCGAGCCAGCCGGTTTCCAGCAGCGCGCTGCCGATGGCCGCCTTGGATGCCTCGTAGGCCGCATCATTCATCGGCGTGCCCGGCTGTGGCTGGAACGCGTCCACGGCGTGGCGCACGGGCGCCAGTCGCAGGGCGGCGTCCGGCATCCGCACGTCCAGTACCTTGACCAGGGTGGCGGGGCCGGGCGTAACCGCGAGTTGCAGCGTCCACACGCTGCCGTGCCGGGTGAGGGCGCTTTGAACCCGGGCGTTGTAATAGCCGTACGGCTGCAGCGCGACTTCCGCCTGGCGCGCCGCGTCTTGCGCCAGGACCCGGGCCTGGGTGGCACTGACGTCGTTGCGTTCGGCGTACTGGCTGGCAGCCACGTGCGCCCTGATGGCACCCGCCAGTTCCGCCGCGACGCCGCCCACGGTGACGCGCAGGGTGTCGGCGTACGCATTTGGCACGCAGCCGAACGCGAGCAGTGTGCAGGCGGCGGCACGCAGGACCCGCACGCGCGGTACCCGGTGTACCGCAGCCGGGAGGCCGTGCGCGGTGTCAGGCGGTGGCTGCGTGTGGGGCATGCGCGCGCAGCGACCCTTGGCCGTCAGGTCGTGGCGGCGCGCGCATCGACCGGCTCGGCCGGAGCCGGCGCGGTGTGCCCGGCGGCCGTTGCCGCCGCCGGCACTTCGGCGGGCCGGTCGTGCGAGTAATGCGCCACCAGCGCACCGGTCACCGCCGACAGGTACGGCAGCTCCTGCGCGCACAGGATCACCATCCACAACTGGCCTTCGATGTAGCGTGAGCCAAAGTTCACCGCCATGCCAACCACCGCAAGCAGCAATGCGATCGACATCAGGAGTTCTTCATGTACCGGCCCAAAGGCGCCGGCCGCGCCACCCGACAGGCGCCGGCTTTTGGCGGTGCGCACGAATTCCATTTTCTGCTTGACCAGACCCATCCAGATGCCGCGCGCGATGGCGTGCGACAGGCCCATGCTGGCGATCGCCGCCATCAAGGTGTCGCGCCAGCTGCATGGCACGCGCGCCCGGTAGAGGATGATGCCGAACAGCGCCTTGGCGACAAAGAACGCCAGCACCGGGACCAGGAACAGCCGCATCGGCAGGCTGAAGATGGAGGGAAACAGCAGCATCGCCGCGGTCCAGCCAAGCGCCATCAGGCTGAAGACCATGTGCAGCGCGTCTGCGAACCACGAGAACCAGCCGGTGAGGAAGTGGAAGCGCTGGGCGGCGGTCAACGGGCCCTTGCGCACCATCCAGCCCCAGCGGCCTTTCAGGATCTGCATCGCGCCAAATGCCCAGCGGTAGCGTTGGCTCTTGTAGGCGCGGAAATCCGCCGGTGTGACACCGCGGCCCATGACCTCATCGACGTAGACCGTGTCGTAGCCCGCGTGCAACAGCCGCAGCCCGAGTTCCGCGTCCTCGCAGATCGTCCATTCGGACCAGCCGCCGGTGCCTTCCAGAGCCACGCGGCGCACCATCGTCATGGTGCCGTGCTGGATGATGGCGTTGCGTTCGTTGCGGTGGTGCATGCCGATGCGGAAGAAGCCGTCGCCTTCCCACGCGGTCATGCGCCGGAACGCGTTGCCTTCAAAGTCGCGGTTGGCCTGCGGGCACTGCACCACGGCGATGTTGCGATCGTGGAAGTAGCCGGTCAGCGCCGCCAGCCAGTCTTTCCGCACGACGTAGTCCGAATCGATGACCGCGATGATGTCGGCGCGCGGGTCCGTTTCCTTCAGGCCGAAGTTCAGCGCGCCCGCCTTGAAGCCCGGCCATGGGTCGAGGTGGAAGAAGCGGAAGCGCCGGCCAAGCCGTTTGCAGTGTGCTTCCAGCGGCTTCCAGGTTTCCTCGCGCTTGGTGTTGTTGTCGATGACCAGCACTTCAAAGTTGGCGTAATCGAGCGCGGCCAGCGAATCGAGCGTGGCCGCCACCATCTCCGGCGGCTCGTTGTAGCAGGCAAGGTGGATCGACACAAAGGGTTGCTGGCCGGGCGGGTCGGGCTTGAGCAGGCCGAACTGGCGTACCCATTTCCGCCGCCACAACACTTCGACGAATTCGAAGCCGTTGATCAGCAGGATCGCGAGGATCGCGAGCTGGGCCGGGAACAATATGATCAGCATCGCCCAGTCGACAACGTCAAGGTAGAACTGGAACGGCACGGTCACCGACCAGACGATCAGGCCTGCGGCGAGCTGGATCAGCGCGAGATAGACGAAGCGCCCGGTCAGCTTGAAGCGCGCGAAGCGCCACGCAAACCAGATCATCGGCAGCAGCGCCAGCAACCCCGACGCCAGCGCCTTCCACGGCCAGGTGGGGTCTTCCAGCACCGGCCCGGTCAGCGGGAACTTGAGCTGCCGGTCGGCGTTGAAGACGCCCCAGTAGGCTTCAACGCGGCCTGACACCGCCTGTTTCCACGGTTGATCGATGGCCTCCATCAGGTAGTAGTCGAAGTGACGCTCGCGCGCGACCTGGAACCATTCACGCAGGAATATCGCCTGGTTGGCGGTGGATGGCTTGGCGAACTCGTAACGGTTGCCGTTGGAAGGCCAGCCGACCTCGCCAATCACGATGTGCTTGTCCGGGTACAGCTGGTGCAGGCGCTGGTAGTGCGTCAGCACGTCGCCAATGGCGTCCTTGCGCGGCACGCCATCCCAATACGGCAGCAGGTGCACGGTGATGAAATCGACGTGCTGCACGAGCTCGGGATAGCGTTCCCAGATGTCCCACGGTTCGGCGGTCGAAACCGGCTGGCGTACCGCGGCGCGCACCTGGTCGAGGTACGCCATGAGCTTCGTGGGCGACATGTCGTGGCGCAGCAGCACCTCGTTGCCCACCTCGACGCGTTTGATGTCGGGCCAGCGGCGCGCCTGCGCGATGAGCGCGTTGACTTCCCGGTCGTTGTTGTCCGTGCGCCGGTCCAGCCACGCGCCGGCCAGTACGTCGAGGTGGAACCTGGCGGCCAGGCGCGGTACCTCGGGATATTGCAGCACCGAATACACACGAATCCGGTGCGTGTGTCTGGCCATCAAGGCAAGGTCGGCGCTGACCTGGGCGTCGGTCGGGAACGTACCCTCGATCGGGCTTTGGTAACGCTGGAAGGGGCTGTAGGCAAAACCGGCGACCTGGCCGTTCCACGGCACGACGTCGGTGGGGCGGTCCGCCGCGGCCCACAGTGCGAAGTTCAACGCCGCCACCAGCAGCGCCAGCAGCATCGCGGCGACGATGATGGACACGCCGCGCGGATGCGCGTCAGTGGTGGGCGGTGCGCTCAAAGGTTTTCCCGGTTGAACCGTGGCGAATCAAACTGCGCAAGATTAAGGGCGTGTGCCTGAAGATTGTGCAAATTTCCGTTGCGCACGCACGCGCGGCAGCCGGTGACGGTACCATTCCCGCATGCCGGATTTCACGCTGCTCGAGGGTACTGCTCCGCTGCTGGTCAGCCTGCCGCACGACGGTACCGCGCTGCCGGAGGCCATGGCGGCACGGATCACGCCGGCTGCGGCGCGCGTGCCGGACACCGACTGGCACGTCGGCCGGCTGTACGCCTTCGCGCGTGGGCTTGGCGCGTCGGTCATCACGCCACACTGGTCGCGCTATGTGGCGGACCTGAACCGCGACCCGGAGGGCCAGGCGTTGTACCCGGGCCGGGCCGAAACCGCGCTGGTGCCGGTGACAACCTTTGCCGGGGAGCCGATCTATCGCCCCGGTGCTGCGCCTGATGCTGCGGAGCTGGCGCTGCGCCGGCGGGTCTATTGGCAGCCCTATCACGCCGCGCTGACGGCGGAACTGGCGCGGATGCGCGCCTCGCACCCGCGGGTGGTGTTGTGGGACGGCCATTCCATCCGCAGCCGGGTACCGATGTTCTTCGATGGGCAATTGCCGGATTTCAACCTTGGCACCGCCAGCGGTGCGAGTTGCAGCCCCGGGTTGCAGGACGTCCTCGCCGGGATTCTTGGGCGACGGGCCGGCGGCTACAGCCACGTCGTCAATGGGCGTTTCAAGGGTGGTTACATCACGCGGCACTATGGCAGGCCCGCGACGGGAGTCGAGGCCGTGCAGCTGGAACTGGCCCAGTACACCTACATGGACGAGGACAGTTTTGCATACCTGCCGCCGCGCGCAGCGCCGGTACAAGACGTCATTCGCGCGCTGCTGACTGCGTGTCTCACGTACGCCGCGGCCGGTTGAGCGCCGTCAGCGTGGCGGCAGGTGCGCAATGCACTTCAATTCGATCGCGATGGGCGTTGGCAGCGCGGTGATGCCGAGCGTGGTGCGGCAGGGTGCGGCGGCAGGATCCGGGAAGGCTGCGGTCCATGCCGCGTTGTAGCGCTTGAAGTCGCCGGCCAGGTCGGTCAGGAACACCGTGACATCCACCAGGTCCTCCCAGCGGGCGCCCGCCGCTTCGAGTACGGCGCGCACGTTGGCAAACACCTGTTGCGCCTGTGCCTCAATGTCGTGCGCGACCAGCCGGCCGTCGCGGTCGTAAACGTTGCCGGGGATCGTATCGCTGCCTGGCGTACGCGGCCCGATCCCCGACAGGAACAGCAGGTCACCCACGCGGCGCGCGTGCGGATAGGCGCCAACCGCGGCCGGCGCGTTCGGGGTCTGGACGGTATCGTTCATGGCTGGGTCGCTTGGGCCTTGCAGAGGGTGGCAGGCGCACAGGGTGCGGCGGACGCCGTGGCCGGCGCCGGCGCCAGGGTTGTCAGTGGCGGCGGATCGCCCGGGGTGCGGCGTACGTCGATGACGGTGCTGCCGATCTGCCGGCCAGCCTCGTCGCTGACCGTCAGGCGATAGCGGTGGTCCGGCCGCAGGAAAAGCTCGCCCAGCGGTGTGCTGTAATTGCCGGTGGTGATTTTGATGTCGTTCACCGTCATGAGCGGGATCGGATCGAGCACCATGCGGTCGGCGGGAACGGCGTCCGCGCCTTCGCTTGTGTAGCGCGCCGCAACGAGGCATGGCCAGTGCCGCTGGCAGACGTTGCCGTCGATCGTGTACGGCACGCGTGCGCCCCATAGTCCGGCCCACGTCGGGCGCCCATAGACGAAGTGCTCGGGCGGGAAGATCACGCTGACATCGTAACCCGGCCTGAGCGACCACGGCTTGCCTTGCTTGTCCACGAACACGATCGGCCACGCCGGCTGCACCGCGGCGATGATGGCACCGTAGTCCGGGTGGTTCATCGACTGGTCCTGGTGCGGGATCAGGACGGTCTGCTCGACCGACAGTGGCGTGATGCCGGAGTCGGCGATGAAGTGCTCGGCCATGGAACGCGCGCCCAGAAACTTGCCCGTTTTCTGGATGTGCGCGTAGCCGGCATTGACCACCAGCCTGGCGTGCGGGTCGTCCTTGAGGACGTTCCACAGGTTTTCCGCCTGCTGTGCCTCGCGCGCGTCGCCGGTGTGGTACGGATCCGCCTCGTAGGCGACTACCTTGTAACCGAGCTTCAACGCCGTGCGTACCATTTCCGCGTAGATCGGTTCACGCGTGTAGAACCCGCTGGCTGCGGTCGCATAGCCGCGTTTGTTGAGCGCCGCGACGTCGGCCTGGTACAGCGTTTCCACCGCGAACACGTTGAAGCCTTCCTTGCGCAACGGCTTCAACAGGCGCACGGTAAGCGTGCGGGTCAGCGCGATGTTGTGGGCCTCGTTCAAGAACACCACCCGGTAATTTTTTGCCAGCTGTGGCAGGTAGGCCAGTGCCGGCAAGGCGTGCCAGCCCGGTTCAGTCAAGGGCGAGGCGGCGTCATCGGCCAGCGGTTTCTGCTCGATTGAAAAGCTCAACTCGGCATCCTTGTAATCGCCGAGGAAGCTTTGATACCACGACAGGTATTGGCCAAAGATGGCGCGGAATGCGGCGTGGCCGTCTGCCGCGTAGGCATGGCGCATGACCTGGTACTGCGCCAGCAGGTTTTTTTGGCCGTGCGCACGCTTCATGATCGCGTCCGACTTGTTCATCGCGTCGATCTGCGCGTCGCGCCAGGCCGAGGGCAACTGCGCGGATGCGGGCTGCACGAGGCTGCCCGACAGCAAGCCGATGACGCAAGTCAGGAGCAGGTAGCGCATGGTTCCGCGGACCCGGACGTGGTTGCCGAGTGTGCAGCATCCGTGGGTGCCGCGCATTGACCGCGCGCGTGTTGGCACTTCAGGCGAACCCCTTGGCCGATGGCGCGTTCAGCAGCAACTGGTCCAGCGGGGCCACGGCCTGGCGGTGCTGGGCGGTGATCGCGTAGAAGTGTTCGCTGAGTTGGTCCGAGTCGCCGACGTTGACCAGCACGCCCGAGCGCAGCTCATCTTGCACGACCACCTCTGGCAGCACCGTGATCCAGCCGCTGTCGCGCGCGATCAGGCGCAGCATCGTCATGTCGTCGATCTCGGCGCGCAGGTTGGGCTGTACGCCCGCGGCAAAGCACAAGGCGTCGAACTGTGTGCGCACGCCGTGGCGCGTGCTGGGCAGGGCAACGTCCACGCCGTCGAGATCCTGCGGCACGCGCAACGTTGATCCGGCCCAGTGGTCGGCCCGGCCCACCAGCGAAATGACCTGGCTGCCGAGGAAACGCGACGAGACGGGCCGGCTTGGATCGGACGCCACCGGTTCATTGGCGAGCACGACGTCCAGCTGGTGGCGCAGCAGGCGTTCAATGAGGACTTCCAGCCAGCCGGAATCGACCGACAGGATGATCGCCGGGTCCGCCAGCAACGGGCGTAGCCAGTTCGCCTGGAAATTGCGTGACATCGTGGCCACGCTGCCGACCCGCACCCGGATCATGCCCTCGCTGCGACCCTCCAGCCAGCCCAGCATCTGTTCACCCAGGCCAAAGATGTTGCCGGCGTAGGCGAACACGCGCTGGCCCGTCGCGGTGAGTTCCAGGCGGCGGCCACGGCGGTCGAACAGCGGTTTGCCAAGCCGGTCCTCCAGCTGCTTGATCTGCGTCGAAAGTGCGGACGGCGACACGTGAACCTGTTCGGTTGCGCGCGTCAGCGAACCCTCCTTGGCGACACGCCAAAAGTAATACAAGTGCCTGAAATTCAACTGGCTCAGATCCATGTTTCTATTTTCTGGAACATTGTTGCAGCATAAATGTGATTTACAGAATACATAAAAAACACGACGATGCGCGCGATTGCACGAGGTGCCTGATGAGCCTGCCGTCCGAGCTGAACTTCGCGCTTGCCCTGCTACCCGCGCTGCTGATGGCGGCAGCGGCGCTGTGGAGCCGTTGCAGCGCGGTACCGGTACCGCGGCTGTGGCACCGGTTCCATGTCCTGGCGTGGGCGGCGTTGGCGTTTTCCCTGCTGGCGCTGATTTCGCAACTCGCGCTGGTGCGAGCCTACAGCGTCGCCGGTGCCGGTGCCGACATGTGGCTGGCGGCCAACCAGTTTGGCGCGTGGGTGAGCCTGCTGGTGCAACTGCTGGGCACCGCGATCGGCGTATTTTCCTCCACGCACCTCCAGGGCGAGCCGCGGCAACCGGTCTACATTGCGGCGCTCGCCGGGGTGCTTGCCGCGGTGCACTTCCTGTTGCTGGCCAACCACTGGATCGTGTTGATCGCCGCGTGGGCCGCCATCGAATACGCGATGGACTTCCTGTTGTGCTTTTATCGCGACCGCCCGTTCGCCTTGCTGGCCGCGCACAAAAAAAGAGTCACCGATCGTGCGGCCGACGTGTTGTTGATTGCAGCCGCCGCCTTCGCGTGGGTGCAGGTCGGCAGCGGTTCGCTCTCGGCGCTGTGGACGTATGCCGCGGCGGGCCATGCGGCATCGCCCCTGTTGACCGTGAGTGCGATTTGTCTGGTGCTCGCCGTGATCGCGCGCACCGCCTTGATGCCGGTGCATGGATGGCTGGTGCAAGTGATGGAAGCGCCAACGCCGGTCTCGGCGCTGCTGCACGCCGGCGTCGTCAACCTGGGCGGCTACGTGCTGGTGCTGTTTGCGCCCTTGCTGGCCGGGGCGCTGTTCGCGCGCTGGCTGCTGGTGGTATTTGGTCTGGTATCGGCGGTGGTGGCAGGCCTGGTGCTGCTGACGCGGGTCAGCCAGAAGGTGCATCTCGCGTGGTCCACGATCGCGCAGATGGGCTTCATGGTGCTGGAATGCGGCCTCGGCCTGTACCTCTTTGCCGCATTGCACCTGCTGGGGCATTCGCTCTACAAGGCGCACAACTTCCTGGCGGCTTCCAGTGCGGTCAGGGACTGCAGCCGCAAGCTCATCACCGGGCCGGTTGAAAATTCGTGGCTCAGCATGCTGCTGGCGGTACCGGCGACGCTGGCGATCGTGTTCGGCATCCAATTCCTGACCGGTGGCCGCGGCTGGCCGTGGTGGTGGAGCGCGGTGCTGGCGCTGGCGTGGGCGCCGCTGTTGTGGGTGCCCAAACCCTCGCCCGAACGCAAGGGGGTCCTCGCCGCGCGCCTGACCGTTGCGCTGGCGAGCGCGGTATTGCTGACGTTCGCCGGGTGGATCGTTGATCATGCGCCCGTCGGCGCGGGCGAACGGCCACTCGCCGCGGCGGGCGTCGTGGCGCTCGCCGGCATGGCGGCAATGTACCTTGGCATGGTGTTGCTCCAGCTCTGGCCGCGCGCGGTGATCGAGGTTCGACGCTGGGTCTATGCGGGGTTCTACATGGACGAGGGCTACACCCATTGGGTGTTGCGCATCTGCCCGACCCATTGGGCGGCAGCGGGGCACACCAGCGGGCGTGCGCCGTCGATCCTGCGTGAACGCGCGTACCGGACGTCCGAACCGTGAACGCGGTGATGCCCGCGACCGCGACCGCCGGCGCTGTGCCGGCCGTTGCGGACGCCGCGGCGGTGCACGCCGCGCTGGCGAGCGCGTGCGCGAGCATCATGCCGGCCTGGCCACTCGATCAGGCGGTCGCGGTGAACCCGCACTGGCGGCGCATCGGCATGCCGATCCGGCACGTCGCCGCACGGTTGGCGGTGCTGGGTGATTTCAAGGTGTTCCCGGGCCGGGATTATTTCCGGCGCGAATGGGATGCGGGCCGCATCACGCGGGCCGACGTCGATGCCGCGCTGGCCGCCCATGCCGCACGCGAGCCTTGCGCGTTGACGGCCGAGGCGTGCATCGCGGCGCTGGCGGACGCCCCGCGCATCCGCCGGGAACCGCTGCTGGTGGACCTGCTGGACGACCGGGTGCAGAAGAACCGGCGCTGGCCGTGGCGTGCCGCCATCGTGTTCCAGCTAAGCCAGACCTGCGCGACGTATTTCGATCGCCACCAGGCCGACTGGCGCGCCGCCGGCAGCCCCGACCTGTACGGCTTCTGGCGCGAGAGCATGGCGGGTGACCACGGCCTGAGTTCCATGCTGGGCCTGCCGCGGCTTCCCGCACAGTTGCACCATTTGCCGCGTGCGGCGGACGCCGCTGCCGAATGGGCGTTGGACCGGCTTGGGCTGCCCGCATCCGCCTGGGAAGACTATGCCAAGGCGTTGTTGCTTTCGATCGATGGCTGGGCTTCGTGGTGCGCGTACATCGGCTGGCAGAAGGTGTCGGACGGCGAGGACGATCCGCGATTGCGGGAACTGCTGGCGTGCCGCCTTACCTGGGAAGCGCTCATCGCCCATTCCGTATCGGGCGTCGCGCGGCACGATGCGCTTGCAGCGCTCAGCTTGAACTGGCGGGATTTCGACGCGCGCGTGGCCGAAGCCGATGCCGCACTGGTGGTGGACGAAGTCTGGCAGGAGGCGCTTGAAGCCAGCTACCAGCGTGAGCTTGCCGGCAAACTGCGCGCGCCGGTGCCGCCGCGGGCGCCGCACGCGCCGGAAGTACAGGCGGTGTTCTGCATCGACACGCGCAGCGAGGCGATGCGCCGCAACCTGGAAGCCGAATGGGACGGCGTCGAGACGCGCGCGTTCGCAGGCTTCTTCGGCATCCCGATCCACTACAGTCCGCTGGGTACCGACGTCCGCCGGCCGCAGCTGCCGGGCCTTGCGTATCCGAGTGTCGCCGTCCAGGACGTGGTCACCGCACCCGGCAGCGCAAGCGCGGCCGGTGCCGCGCGCTCGGCGCGGGTGCGCTCGGCGCGCTGGAAGCGCCTGGCGCGGCTCGACCAGTGGCTCGGTACGGTGCGCTGGTCGAGCGCGACCTTTTCCTTTGTCGAGGTG
The DNA here is from genome assembly GCA_004299555.1 of Rhodanobacteraceae bacterium. Lineage (GTDB taxonomy): Bacteria > Pseudomonadota > Gammaproteobacteria > Xanthomonadales > Rhodanobacteraceae > 66-474. The sequence goes on along the minus strand of SCQU01000011.1, from coordinate 19,049 downwards.
CTGGGCGTTGGCTACCTCGGCAAGATCGCGCGCTGGCTGCGGCCACCCGCGGGACCGCGGGTGAGCGCAGATCGCATTGGCTTGCCGCATGCGGTGGCCGGGCGGTGCCGGCCAACGATCGTTGGCCTTGACGCCGCGCAGCGGGTGGTGCTGGCGGCAGGCGTGCTGCATACCCTCGGGCTGGATGACCGTCTGGCGCCGCTGGTGATTTTGTGCGGCCACGCCGGACACAGCACCAACAACGCGCACGCCTCGACGCTCGATTGCGGCGCGTGCTACGGCCGCCCCGGCGAAGCCAACGCGCGCGCGCTGGCCCAGCTGTTGAACGATCCCGCCGTGCGTGCGGGGTTGATCGCCAAGGGGTTGCGCATTCCGCCCACGACCTTTTTCATGGGCGCGTTGCACAACACCACGACCGACGAAGTCACCGGTTTCGACCTCGACCTCCTGCCGCCAGTCGCGTTGCGGCGCTGGCAGCAGATGGAAGGCGTGTTTGCCGCCGCGTGTGACCGCATCCGCCGGGAGCGTGCGCCGGCGTTGGGGATGGATCCAAGCCTGCCGGCTGGTGCGTTGTTGAAGGCTTTTCGCCGGCGCGCGAACGATGGTTCGCAGACGCGCCCGGAGTGGGGCCTCATCCGCAACGCGGCCTTCATCATCGGTCCGCGCGAACGCAGCCGCGCGCGCATCCTCAACCGCGCTTACCTGCATGACTATGCCGCTGCATTCGACCCTGATGGCAGTGTGCTCGAAAAGCTGATGATGGGCCCCATGCTGGTCACGCATTGGCTGAGTGCCCAGTACAACGCCTCGACCTGTGACCCGGAGCACTACGGCAGCGGCAACAAGGTGCTGCACAACGTCGTGGACGGCCACGTCGGCGTGTTCGAGGGCAACGGCGGCGACCTGCGGATCGGGCTGCCCCGACAGTCGTTGCACGACGGCGAGGGTTGGCGTCACCAGCCCGTGCGGCTGACGGTCATCATCGACGCGCCGGCCGCGTCAATCGAAGCGATCATCGCCCGCAACGTCGTGCTCGGCCAGCTGCTCGACAACGGCTGGATGCTGCTGTGGCGTTACGAAGGCGACTCACTGCAGCGCTACGAGCGGGGGCGCTGGGTGGCACTTGAGGTGTGATGCCGCGTTTCGCGCCGGTCATGCGCGCAGAGCTGCACACGGATCGAGCCCATACATTGCCGACCGATTGCAGTCTTTAACGAGCGGCAGCTTTGGGACAACTGGCATGCCGATCGACACGAACACGACGCCGGTTTGATTTTGTACGCACAGTCAGTTGCGGTCTGCTCCGTCTACCGATTCCAGTGCAAACAGCGATTCCTCTTCTACCATTGCGTGTTTGCAACCGTTATGGAGTCGCTGTACATGCCACGGCGCCACCTTCCCGACTACCTGTTTGTCATTCTCGCCGCAGCGCTGCTGCTCATGACGGTGCTGTGGCAAATTCCAATGATGGTGTGGAACCACCTCAACCTCGTTCCGATTCTTGAAGCCTGGCGCGAAGGCACGCTGTCGCACTCGGCGATCTTTAGATTCGACGGCGGACACATCCATACCGCCGCCTACGCAGTATTGCTGGTCACCGCGAACCTTTCGCATGGTCACCCATGGGTGGTAGACGTGGTGAGCTGGGTACTGTTGCTGGCGAGTGCCGCCATCGTGCGGCCCTTCATCTACGCGACGGTCCAGACCGATACTCGCGGCGGCACTGCCATGGCCGCGATGCTCGTATTCCTGGCTTTGTATCCGGGGCACCTGGCGAACCTGCAGTGGGGCTGGCAGGTTGCAGTCTTTCTGTGCTTGCTGGGCGTGAGCGTGGTGATTTGGTCCTTGACCCGGCCGCAATTGTCCTGGTGGCACAGTGTCCTCGCACTGATGGGTGCTGCACTGGCCTACTGCAGTTTCGCAACCGCACTTGCGGCATTCCCGGTTGCACTGTTGTTGATAGCCCTTCGCCACGACCAATCACGCCGGCGCCGACTTCTCGCCGCAATTCCGTGGCTGCTTGCCGGTTTGGGCATCCTGCTCATCTATCGGCGGTTCGCGACCCCGTCGATGGGCCGCGGCGCGCCGGCAGAGTTCGTCTACCTGCTCAACTTTCTTGGCGCCGGAATCTCGCGGCTGGCGACCGGTATTGCACCGTGGATCGGTTTATGCGGCATCGCGCTCGCAGTCTGGGCGAGCTGGCGCTGCCGGGGTGATCGGACTTCCCTGCCATGGATCGGCTTTGCGGTCTTCGGCTTTCTGGCTGGGGCGCTGGTTGCACTGGGCCGAGACTCCGCATTGGGGGCGGATCAGGCGTTCGTCAGTCGCTACGTCAGTTTTTCCATCCTGTTCTGGCTGGGTTTGTTTGGGTTGCTTTGCAATATTCACCTATCCACGCCGTCACGCCGCATGCGTGTTGTTATGGTCGTCATTGCGATATTCGCCTGCGCAAATGCGCTACAGCTCATGCACCGGGCAAGCCGCGTGAGCGCTCGTACCTACGCCATTGCGCAGGCCATCCGCGAGACATGGCCCAAAGTAAATAACCAGCTGCTTGCCGAGATCTACTTTGATCAGCCACAGACCGCGTACCAACGCCTGCAAGTGTTGCGCGCGTGGGGTTATGCCCCATTTAGGGAGGCGCTCCCCGCTGTTATCGATAACCCCAGTGGCGCGAGATCGGGACACTGAACCGCGCCCTGCCGGCCTCGACAACACGCTTGACCCACCGCGTGATATGCAAGCCGATGTGACGAGAGAACCAGGTGATCAATACTGTAGTCAGGAAGGTCAGCCTACAGCCATGCTCGGGCACCGTGGTTTGCAGGCGACGATCTGCACCTGTGTCGAGCAAGCCAAGCGGCACGCGACCAGTTGTACCAACACATGGTGCCGACCGTTGCGGTAGCAATTCCGCCGCACGTCGCCTGCCGCTGCGAAATCGTTTCATCGGCATCGGTTCCAATGCCTGCTGTCGGGCAACCCAATTTGGGTTGCGGCTGTTCGCAGTGAGCCGAGCGCGGACGGCGACTGGAGCTACCGTCAATTGGCGATGCAGACATTCTTGGGTTCGGTGAAGAAGCGCAGGGCCTCGGTGCCGCCTTCGCGGCCCATGCCGGAATGCTTGACGCCGCCGAACGGTGTGCGCAGGTCGCGCAGCATCCAGCAGTTGACCCACACGATGCCGAAGTCGATACGGCCGGCGACGCGGTTGGCGCGGCCGAGATCGCGCGTCCATATGGACGCTGCCAGGCCGTAGTCAGTGCCGTTGGCGATCGCAATCGCCTCGTCCTCGTCAGTGAACGGGATCAGCGTCACCACCGGTCCGAAAATTTCTTCGCGGTTGGTGGCGCAGTCCTGCGGCAGGCCTTCGATCACGGTCGGCGCAACAAACCAGCCATCCGCGCAGCGGCCTTGCGGCTGAACGGTATTGCCGCCGGTCAGCACGGTGCCGCCTTCATCGCGCGCGCGCTGGATGCAGGTGGTCACTTTGTCGAAGTGTGCCTTTGACACCAGAGCGCCAAGGTCACTCGCAGCATCGTTGGGGTCGCCGACGCGCAGCGCCTTCACCTTGTCGAGGTAGCGCTGCTTGAAACCGGCGTAGATCGAACGCTCGACCAGCAAGCGCGATCCGCACAGGCAGATTTCACCCTGGTTCGAGAACCCCGAACGCACGATGGTGTCGAGGTTGGCGTCGGAAAGGTCGGCGTCGGCAAACACGATGGCGGGATTCTTGCCGCCCATTTCGAGCGACGATTTCTTGAACGCCTTTGCGCATGCCGCGGCGATGTAGGCGCCGGTACGGGTCGATCCCGTGAAGGATATCGCCTTGACCACCGGGTGTTCGACGATGGCCGTGCCGACCTTGGGCCCAAGTCCCTGGATGATGTTGAGCACGCCCGGCGGAAAGCCGCATTCAATCGCCAGCTCGGCCAGCCGGAAGGCCGTGAAGGGCGTAATTTCCGACGGCTTCGCCACGACCGCGTTGCCGGCCGCGAGCGCGGGTGCGATCTTCCAGGTGAAAAGGTACAGCGGCAGGTTCCACGGCGAGATGCAGCCGACGACGCCGAGCGGCTGGCGCAACGTCAGGTTGATCGCGCGCGCGTCGGCATGCGACTCGCCCGGCCACTGGGTGATCGCTTCGGCAAAAAAACGCAGGTTGGCGACCGCGCGGGGAATGTCGACTTGCCGCGCCAGCGTCACCGGCTTGCCGTTGTCCCGCGATTCCTCGCGGGCCAACCGGTCCAGGTTGGCGGCGACGGCGTCGGCCAGCCGCTGCAGGTGCTGCGCGCGCTCGCCGACGGCAAGTGCGGCCCAGGCGGGTGCCGCGTGCGCGGCGGCCGCGACGGCGGCGCTGACGTCACGCGCGTCCGAATCGGGGCACCGCGCGTACACCTTGCCCGTCGCCGGCTCGAAGACATCAAGGTATGCGTGGCCGGCAGGTTCCAGCAGCCGGCCGTTGACCAGATTGGCGAGGGTATGCAGTGCCATCGGCCAAGTCTACCGCCGTGCCGGAGCGGATGGCCCGCGGGCGCGTCAGTTGGCGGCCGTGCGGGCGTCGGCGGCCAGCGTGTCGCGATAGAATGTGTCCAGCGCCGTGTGCATGGCCTCAAGTGAATCCGGATTGATGTAGATGGGGTGGCCGGAATCAAAGTACGCAAACTGGATGTGCTTGCGCAACGCCGGGTCCAGCGTCACGTGGGCAAGGTCGTACTCGGTCGCGTGGAACGGTGTTGCGAGATCGAAATAGCCGTTCTCGGACAGCACGCGCAGGTACGGGTTCTTGCGCATCGCGGCGGCAAGGTCGGCTGCAACGTCGGGCAGCGGTTGCGCGCGGAAACCGCCCGGTTGCTTGTGTTTCCAGTCCCAGTGTTTGTAGGCGTCGAAGCTCTCGCCAACGTAGGCGCGGGTGGTTTTCCATTTCAATACATGCTGCAGGTACCACAGGTAGCCCTGATTGAGCGCCGGCGAGATCTGCTGGTCGGACGGGTCGAACGCCGGCCGGGATGCAATGGCGTTCGCGTCAGCGGCGGTGTAGCGGGCGTCGTAGCGGCCGACGTGCTCGCGTTCGGGCAGCATGAGTTCCTTGCGGAATTCGGCGCCGGTCACGCGCAGGTTGGCGCGCTCGAGGTAGCCGACCGGGAGGCCCGTGAACCGATGCAGCTTCCGGGCCATCGCGTCCAGTTGCGCCGTCGGCAGCGTGTGGCCTTGCCGCAGGGCCTGCGCGTAGGGCCCGTCCGCAAATTGCCGGGCCTGCTCGATGAAAGCCGGCAGGCTGGCAGGCTTGTCCGGGATCTTGTCGTGGTACCAGGCAATCGCCGCGAACGACGGCAGGTCGAAGATGTAGCCGTTGTCCGAACCCGGCGACCCATCAAAATAATTGAGCACCGAGGACTGCAGCACCACGCCGTTCACGGCAATACCCTGCTCCTGCAGGTATTCGGCAAGTGCCGCCGAGCGGGTCGTGCCGTAGCTTTCGCCATACAGGAACAACGGCGAGTTCCAGCGATCGTTCTGCGTGATGTAGCGCTGGATGAACTGGCCGAACGCCTTCACGTCTTCATCGACGCCCCAAAACATTTTTCCGGTGCCCTTGCCGCCGATGGTGCTGAAGCCGGTGCCCATCGCATCGACGAAGACGAGGTCGGTGACGTTGAGGATGCTCTCGTGGCTGGCCGTCACCGAATAGGGTGCGGGTGGCGTCGCCGCGCCATTGACGAGGTTGACCTTGTAGGGCCCGAGGCCGCTCATGGTGAGCCAGTTGGAGGATGCGCCGGGGCCGCCGTTGTAGAGGAACGTGACCGGCCGCTTCGTGGGGTTGCGCGCGCCGTCTTCGGTGTAGGCCACGTAGAACATGCTGCCGGTCGGCTGGTTCTTGTCGTTGCGCAACCCGATGGTGCCGGCGGTGGCGGTGTAGCGGATGCGCTTGCCGTCGATTGCAACGCTGCCGTGGGTGATGACCTTGCGCGCCTTGGGCACGGGGGTGGTGGCGGTTTTTTGCTGCGTTGCCGGCACCGGCGTTGCATACGCCGTCGGCGCCAGCAGGGCCAGTCCCGCGAGGATTGCCACAATCAATACGCGATTCACGGTTTGTACTCCGAGGTTCGATCACGACCAAGCGCAGTGAGCCGCGCATCGCATGGCGATTCAACACTCGCGTGACGTTGCCCACCAGTGCCATAGGTTGGCCTGGTGGCGCGGAGCTACGATGACCGGCGTACCGCGGGATTACAGCGAACGGGTGCGCCCGCCGTCGACCGGCAGGTTGATTCCGGTGATGTAGCTCGCTGCTGGTGACGCGAGAAAAGCCACCGCAGCGGCGATTTCAGCCGGTTCGGCGAAGCGGCCGATTGGTACGTCGACCAGCATTGATTGCTGCACTTGCTCGGCGTTGTCGCCGGACTTTTCCGAGCGGGTCGCGATGATTTGCTCGATGCGCGGGGTGCGGGTGTAGCCGGGCAGCACGTTGTTGACGGTGATTCCCGACGCCGCCAGTTCGCGCGCCAGCGTCTTGGCCCAGCCTGCCACGGCCCAGCGCGTGGTGTTGGACACCCCAAGACCCGCAATGGGCTCCTTCACCGAGGTCGAGATGATGTTGACGATGCGGCCGTAGCCCGCCGCCTGCATGCCCGGGATCACGCTCTCCGCGAGCACGTGGTTGCCGATGAGGTGTTGGCGATACGCCGCCAGGAACGCATCGATGCTCGCGCCATGCGCCGGGCCTGGGGGTGGGCCGCCCGAGTTGTTGACGAGAATGTGGACGGGTTGGGCGGCCACCAGTTGCCGCGCGCTGGCGCGCAGGCCCCGGGTGTCGCTGGAATCGGCGGCCAGAAAGGCGTGTTGCTGCCCGGCGCCGCGCGGCAAGTCGGCGATGACCTGGCGCAGCACGTCCGTGCGGCGGGCCAGCACGGTGATGCTTGCACCCAGCCGTGCCAGTTCCACCGCGCAGGCCCGGCCGATGCCCTGGGAAGCGCCGCACACCAGGGCATGGCGGCCGGTCAGATCAAGGTCCATGCTGCAACTCCTGTAAACGGTTGATCAGCGATCCTGCAGCGCGTGGCGCAGCTTTGGCAACAGTCCGGAACCCTTGGCGGGCTTGCCGCACAGGCCGTTGTCGACGGCGCTTGCATACGCGGGCGTCATGGCGCCGACGTACAGGGTACCGGTGGGGCCATGCGGCAGGTTGAAGCTGCCGCTGCTGACCGGAGCCTGGGGCTGGATGCTGGCCAGCCCCGACGCGGACGGCACGCTGACGTCGCTGAAACTGGTTGGGGACTGTGCCCAGTAGGTCTTGGCGGCCAGCTGTTGCTTTGAAGTCGTGACCGCAAGATAGCGTGCGGCGGCGTTGTCGACCGTCACCGCGCCAAAGCCACCCGACATGCTTGGGCGCCAGTTGATGTACACACAAAGCGGCAGGTCCGTGCTGGACAGTGGGTGGTAGCCGGCATCCAGCAAGGTTACCGTCGGCGCCAAGAGGAAGCTGTTGCCGAGGTGCCGCGCGCTCGGCTGGGTCTGGAATACGACGCGGTAGGGGTGCTTGTACGCCGGCAGTACGAAAGCCAGGAAATGCGTGCGCTCACCGTCGATGGTTGCCACCGGGCTGAACCGGTCGAGCGTGAACGGGCGGGGCCGGTGCGGCAACGCGTCGTGGAAGGCGAGCTTGGCCCAGCCGTTGCAACATGGCGTGGCGGATGCAAGTTGCCGCATGGCGGCGTCGCGCGAGGGCGGCGGCGTGTTGTCGATGGCACCGAGCAACGGCAGTTTGACCGCGTGGCTGCAGCCGGCCAACAGCGCAATGCCTAGTGCGCAAATGACGAAACGAAGGAATCGATGCACGGGTACGGGATGGGCGAGTGGATGGGGAGCCGGCTACCGGCGCTATGGCGTGCCCCAGTGTACAGATCGCCGCGCGCGTGAAAATGCGTCGGAAGTCGGGGTCGCCGGCATTCGACCGGCGCCGCGCCCGTGGGTTCCGCGCGGGTCAAAATTCCGCGTGGCCGGGTGTGCGCGGGTAGGGGATCGCGTCGCGGATGTTGCTGAGCCCGCACACGTACACGACCAGCCGCTCGAACCCGAGCCCGAAACCGGCGTGCGGCACCGTGCCGTAGCGGCGCAGGTCCCGGTACCACTGGTAGTGGGCCGGGTCCAGGCCAAACTGTGCCATCCGGCGATCCAGGTAATCCAGGCGCTCCTCGCGCTGCGAGCCGCCGATGATTTCGCCGATACCGGGTGCCAGTACGTCCATCGCGGCGACGGTTTTTCCATCGTCGTTCAAACGCATGTAGAACGCCTTGATCTTTTCGGGGTAGTTCATCACGACCACCGGCCGGCCGACGTGGGTTTCGGCCAGCCAGCGCTCGTGTTCGGTCTGCAGATCGACGCCCCAGTCGACTGGAAACTCGAATTTCTGCCCGGATTTCTGCAGCGCCGCGATGGCGTCGGTGTAGTCGACGCGCTCGAAGGGCGCGGCGATGAACTTTTCCAGCCGGGTGACGGCATCCTTCTGGACGCGCTCGGCGAAGAACGCCATGTCGTCCGCGCGCTCTTCCAGCACGGCCTTGAAGATGGCCTTCAGGAACGCCTCGGCGCAGTCGGCGTCGGCCGCGAGATCGGCGAAGGCAAGCTCGGGTTCGCACATCCAGAACTCCGCCAGGTGGCGCGGCGTGTTGGAATTTTCGGCGCGAAAGGTCGGACCAAAGGTGTACACCTTCGACAGCGCCAGGCAGTACGCCTCGACGTTCAACTGGCCGGACACGGTGAGGAATGCCTCGCGGCCGAAGAAGTCGCGGCGAAAGTCGATGGTGCCCCCGGCGTCGCGCGGCGGGTTGGCCAAATCAAGCGTCGAGACGCGGAACATGTCGCCCGCGCCTTCGGCATCGGAAGTGGTGATGAGCGGCGTGTTGACCCACACGAAACCCTGTTCGCTCAGGTGCCGGTGGATCGCGGTCATCATGGTGTGGCGTACGCGCGACACCGCGCCAAACAGGTTGGTACGCGGGCGCAGGTGTGCGACCTCACGCAGGAACTCGGGCGAATGCTGTTTGGGCTGGATGGGGTAGGTGTCGGGTTCGTCGACGAATCCGGGCACTTCAATGGCGGTTGCCTGCAGCTCGAAGGCCTGGCCTTTGCCCTGTGAAGGCACCAGCGTGCCGCGCGCGATGATCGAACAGCCGGCGGACAGCTTTTGCACCTCGCTTGCGTAGTTCGGCAATGTCGCAGGCGCGACCACCTGCAAGGATGCAAAGCACGAACCATCGGTCAGGTTGACGAACGACAGGCCCGCCTTCGAGTCCCGCCGGGTCCTGACCCAGCCGCGGATTTCGACCGGGGTGTCCTTCGGCGTGCTGCCGGCCAGTGCCTGTTTGACGCTCAAGATTGCCATGGATCGAAGCCGTGTCCGTGCTAGGGTGTGTACCCGAAAGGTGAACGCGCGATAATAGCGCAGCCGCCTCCGCAGACCGACATTCGCCATGGGCATTGAACTGACCGCCGCCGCCGCCGCGCGCATGCGCGACTTCCTGGGCCAGCACCCCGAGGCTCCCGGCATCCGTTTCGGCGTCACGCGCAAGGGGTGCTCCGGGTTTGGCTACGCGGTTGACCTTGCCCAGGCCGTGACGGCCGCGGACCGGCTGTTTGACCTTGACGGCATCAAGGTCTTTGTCAGGGCCGAGGATTTGCCGCTCCTGGATGGCACGCGGATCGACTACGCCCGCGCCGGACTGAACGCGGCGTTCGTGTTCGAGAATCCCAACGCCACGGCGGCCTGCGGTTGCGGTGAAAGTTTCACCATCGGCGCTTCTGCCTGACGCGGCCGCCGCTTGCGGCAACACCCTGATTGCCTTTAGAATCGGCGGTTCCCTGCGTGCGTTGCATGCGGGGGAACCCTCGCCTCACCGCTGGCTTGCCAGCCGGGAGGCTGCCCCGTCACGCCATTCCGGCCTGGCGACATCCGTGAGGAATGTGCAATGCGTCATTACGAAGTCGTGTTTCTGGTTCACCCGGATCAAAGCGAACAGGTCCCCGGGATGCTCGAACGCTACAAGGCCCTGATCGAGGGCGAAGGCGGCAAGGTGCATCGCGTCGAAGACTGGGGCCGCCGCCAGCTGGCCTATCCGATCCAGCATCTGGCCAAGGCCCACTACGCGCTCATGAACATCGAGTGCGGGCCGGAGGCGATCACCGAGCTCAAGTCCGGATTCCGTTTCAACGATGCGGTTTTGCGCCACCTGATCGTGCAATGGCACGGCATCGAAACCGAGCCGTCGCTGATCATGAAGGCCAGCAAGGAAGACAAGCCCACCCGCCGTCACGATGAGGACAGCGGCGACGGTCACGGCCACAACCACGATCGCGCCGACAATTGATCCGCACCTGAACCGGAGACACCGACATGTCAAAATTTTTCCGCCGCCGCAAGTTCTGCCGCTTCACCGCCGAGGGCGTCGAGCACATCGACTACAAGGATCTCGCCACGCTGAAGCAGTACATCACCGAGACCGGCAAGGTCGTTCCCAGCCGCATCACCGGCACCAAGGCGCGCTACCAGCGCCAGTTGACCACCGCGGTCAAGCGTGCCCGTTTTCTGGCCCTGCTGCCCTACAGCGACAGCCACGTTGTTTGAGCCTGATCCGTTCCGTGCACCTGCGCGGAACTGATTCGGACAGCGCAAGCTGCCGCGGCACGTGCCGCGGCTAACGAATCGGAGAATCCCATGGAAATCGTTCTGCTGGAAAAAGTGAAAAACCTTGGCGCCCTGGGCGACAAGGTCAAGGTGAAGCCGGGTTACGGCCGCAACTATCTGGTGCCGCAGGGCAAGGCCGTGCCCGCTACCAAGGCCAACCTCGAGGCATTCGAGGCCAAGCGTGCCGAGTACCAGGCCAAGGCCGATGCGCTGCTGGCCAACGCGCAGGCGCGTGCCGGCAAGTTCGAGAACGCCGAGGCAACGATTGCCGCCAACGCCAGCCCCGAAGGCAAGCTGTTTGGTTCGATTGGTCCGCGCGATATCGCCGAGGCTTTCACCGCCCAGGGCCTCGCGCTGGAGAAGAGCGAAGTAATCATGCCGGAGGGTGCGATCCACAACCTTGGTGACTACGACATCGAGGTGTCGCTGTACGCCGACGTCAAGGCGCCGGTGAAGGTGCACGTGGTCGCGCAGGCCTGATGCGCGATGGCCTGGCCCGGCAGCGCCGGGTGCGATGACGAAATGGGCGCCACACGGCGCCCATTTCTTTTTGCGTGATCCCGCCGAGCAGGCGTCTGGTGCGCGCGCCGTGCTTGCGACGGTCCGGGTGAATCAGTACGATATTGGTACTTATTTGGACGCGCATCCACACATGATCCGTGTGAGCCGACTTGCCGATTACGCTTCCGTGGTGATGGCGTGTCTTGCACGCCATCCGGTGAGCGTCGTGTCGGCGACCCAAATCGGTGAAGAAACCAGGCTGGAACTGCCGACCGTCAGCAAATTGTTGAAGCATCTGGCGCAGGCCGGGCTGGTCGAATCGTTTCGCGGTGTCACCGGCGGTTATCGCCTGGCGCGCGCCGCCAAGGACATTTCATTGGCCGAAATCGTCGAGGCGCTGGATGGGCCGATCGGCCTTACCGAGTGCAGCCTGGGACATGCCGGCTGCGAGCGGCAGGCCTATTGCTCGGTCGCGCGCGACTGGCAAGGCATCGGCGCCACCATCGATCGTGCGTTGCGGGCCGTGAGTCTGGCCGACATGTTGCATCGTCGCGTGGGCGGCAGCAGCGCCCACGCAGTATGAAGGAAAGCAAAATATGGCAACCCAACCCGAAGAAGTCCAAGCCGCGCTGTCTGGCAGCTACAAGGCCGGTTTTGTCACCAACGTCGAGACCGACACCCTGCCGCCGGGTCTGAACGAAGACATCGTGCGCGCGATTTCCGCGCGCAAGCATGAACCGGAATGGATGACCGAGTGGCGTTTGCAGGCGTACCGCCACTGGCTCACGATGAAACAGCCGCACTGGGCGCATGTGAACCTGCCCGAGATCGACCTGCAGGCGATCAGTTACTACTCGGCGCCCAAGAAAAAGCCGAAATCGCTGGCCGAGGTCGATCCGGAGATCCTTGCGGCCTATGACAAGCTGGGCGTGCCGTTGCACGAACGCAACAAGCTCGCGGGTGTCGCGGTCGACGCGGTGTTTGATTCGGTGTCGGTGGCCACGACCGCGCAGGAGCAGCTGGCCAAGGTCGGCGTGATTTTCTGCTCGATGAGCCACGCGATCGTCCACCACCCGGAGCTGGTGCGAAAGTACATCGGTAGCGTAGTTCCGCAGGGCGACAACTATTTCGCCGCCCTCAACTCGGCGGTTTTTTCCGATGGGTCGTTCGTGTTCATCCCGAAGGGCCTGCGCTGCCCGATGGAACTGTCAACGTATTTCCGCATCAATGCCGGCCATACGGGTCAGTTCGAGCGCACGCTGATCATCGCCGAGGAAGATTCCGTCGTGTCCTACCTCGAGGGCTGCACCGCGCCGATGCGCGATGACAACCAGTTGCACGCCGCCGTCGTGGAGCTGGTCGCGCTTGATCGCGCAAGCATCAAGTACTCGACCGTGCAAAATTGGTATCCGGGTGACGAGAACGGCAAGGGCGGCGTCTACAATCTCGTGACCAAGCGCGGCGAATGTCGCGGACCCGATTCGCGCATTACCTGGACCCAGGTTGAAACCGGCTCGGCGGTCACCTGGAAGTACCCCAGCGTGATCCTGCGCGGCGACCGCTCGTCCGGCGAGTTCTACTCGGTCGCGGTCACCAAGCATTACCAGCAGGCCGATACCGGAACCAAGATGACGCACATCGGCCGCGACACGCGTTCCAAGATCGTTTCCAAGGGCATCAGCGCCGGCAACAGCCAGGCCAGCTATCGCGGCCTGGTGAAAGTTGAAAAGAATGCCATCAATGCGCGCAACCACACGCGTTGCGACTCCATCCTGATCGGCAAGAAGTGCGGCTCGCACACGTTCCCGTACATGGAAATCAAGAACCCGACCGCCATCGTCGAACACGAGGCTACGACTTCGAAGATCGCCGATGACCAGCTGTTCTATTGCCGGTCGCGCGGGATCAGCGAAGAAGACGCCGTGTCGCTGATCGTCAATGGGTTCTGCAAGGAAGTGTTTGGCGAGCTGCCGATGGAATTCGCCGTCGAGGCACGCAAGCTGCTGGAAGTCTCGCTGGAAGGCGCCATCGGCTGATATGGGAACCACGCAAGGAACAACCATGCTGAAGATCGAAAACCTCCATGCCAGCATCGCCGGCAAGGAAATCCTGAAAGGCTTGTCGCTGGAAGTGAAGGCGGGGGAAGTACACGCCATCATGGGCCCGAATGGTGCCGGCAAGTCGACCCTGGGCAATGTGCTGGCCGGGCGGCCAGGCTACGAAGTGACGGCAGGCACCGTCACCTTCAACGGCATCAATTTGCTCGAGCTCGAACCCGAAGCGCGCGCAGCCGCTGGCGTGTTCCTGGCTTTCCAGTATCCGGTCGAGATCCCGGGCGTCAACAACACCTACTTTCTGCGTGCGGCCCTGAACGCACAACGCAAGGCGCGCGGCGAGAAGGAACTGGACTCGATGCAATTCCTGAAGGTTGTACGCGGCAAGGTCAAGGCCATGGGGATGAAACCGGACCTCTTGAACCGCGCGGTCAACGAAGGCTTCTCCGGCGGCGAGAAAAAGCGCAATGAGGTGTTCCAGATGGCGCTGCTGGAGCCCAGGCTCGCGATCCTCGACGAGACCGACTCGGGCCTCGACATCGATGCCCTCAAGCAGGTCGCCGAGGGCGTCAACGCCCTGCGCTCGCCCGAGCGTACGTTTCTCGTGATTACCCATTACCAGCGTCTGCTCGATTACATCGTGCCGGACTATGTGCATGTGCTGGCCGACGGGCGGATTGCCGAAAGTGGCGACGCGCAGTTGGCACGCGAGCTGGAAGCGCATGGTTACGCGTGGGTGCGCGAACACGTGGCACCCGGGGTGGAAGCGTGACTACCGCGGCCGTTTCCTTTGCACAGTCCATGCAGGATGCGGCAGCGGCGGCGCGGCTGCCTGGGAGCGGGCTCGCGTGGCTGGACGCCGCGCGCAGCGAAGCGCTGCAGGCATTTGCCGCGCGCGGATTGCCGGACCAGCGCAACGAGCTGTGGCGTTACACGTCATTGCGCGCGTTCGCGCAGCGTGGCTACGCCGCGCAGGATCCTGCAGCCGCGACCCGCGGTGTCGATGCCGCGTGGTTGCAGCTTCCCGGCGTGGAAGGGCCGCGCCTCGTGTTCGTCAACGGCGTATTTCGCGCGGATCTTTCCAGCCTCGCGGCGTTGTCACCTGGTGTTGCCGTTGGCTCGCTCGCGTCGGCATTGCGCGATGATCCCGAACCGCTGCGGTTTTTGCTGGGCGGGCACGTCGCGGACGACGACGACGGGTTCACCTTGTTGAATCGTGCGCTGGCGGCCGATGGTGTGGTGTTGAAAATTGCCGCGGGCACCGTGGTCGAGGCGCCGCTGCACCTCGTGCATGTCGGGGTCGCCGCGGACGCCGCAACCGCGTGGCACGTGCGCAGTTTGATCGAAGTCGGTACCGGTGCCAGCGTTGACATCGTCGAGCATCACCTCGGGGACGCGGCGACCGGGCACTTCAGCAACATCGTTCGCGACATCAGTGTGCGTGAGCACGCGCACCTCGGCTGGACCAGCGTGCAGCAGGCCAGCATCGACGCGACCCTGATGCGGCGTACGCATATTCGGTTGCACGATGATGCAACGGTTGACCTGCATGCCTTGGAGCTTGGCGGCAAGCTGGCGCGCCACGAGGTCAGGGTCGAAATGACCGGCGCGCGTTCGCGTTTCGTCAGCCATGGTGCCTTCATTTTGCACGGACGCCAGCACGCCGATGCCGAAATCCTGGTGACGCATCGCGGGCGGGATACGGTCAGCTCATCCGTGTGGCGTGGCGTGGCCGACGGCCGTGCGCGCGGCGTGGTGCACGGGCGTATTTTGGTGCAACCCGGCGCCGATGGCGCCGACGGCAGCTTCTACAACAAGAACCTGCTGCTGTCACCGGATGCCGAAATCGATACGCGGCCGGCGCTCGAAATCTACGCCGACGAGGTCAAGGCCAACCACGGCGCCACGGTCGGCCAGCTCGACGAACACGTACTGTTTTACCTGCGCTCGCGCGGCATCCCCCTGGAACAGGCGCGGCGGATCCTCGTGCGTGCATTTTGCCTGGTGGCACTGGACGGCGTCCAACCGCAGGCGCTGCGTGAATATTGCGAGGCGCTCCTGGCCCAACAGCTGCCGGAGGCGTCGGCATGAGTGTCGCGGCCAAGGACGTGCGCCCAGTGGCGGTTGATTGGGCTTGCGTGCGCAAGGACTTCCCGATTCTCGCGCGCAAGGTTCACGGCAAGCCGCTGATCTATCTGGACAGTGCCAACACGGCGCAGAAGCCGCGGCAGGTCATCGAGGCGGTGGACGCGTTCTACCGCGAACACAACGCCAATGTGTCGCGCGCGGTACATCAATTGAGCGAGGAGGCGACCGCGCTCTATGAGGGTGCGCGCGACAAGCTGGCGGTGTTTCTGGGCGCCAGCCACCGCGACGAAATCGTGCTGACGTCGGGCACCACGATGGCGACCAACCTCGTGGCCTACAGCTACCTGCTGCCGCGGCTGAAGCCGGGTGACGCGGTGCTGGTGACCGCGATGGAACACCACGCGGACATCGTGCCGTGGCAGCTGATCTGCAAGCTCACGGGGGCGCATTTGAAGGTGGCGCCCATCACCGAAGCGGGTGAGCTGATCGTCGAGAAGTTCATCGAGGCGTTGACGCCGGAAGTGAAGTTCGCCGGTGTGGTCCACGTTTCCAACGTGCTCGGCACGATCAACCCGGTGAAGGAGCTGGCCCGCGAGTGCCGCAAGCGCGGCATCCCGCTGCTGGTCGACGGCTCGCAATCGGCGCCGCACCTGCCGCTCAACGTCAAGGCGATTGGTTGCGATTTCTACGTCGTGACCGGCCACAAGATGTGCGGCCCGACCGGCACCGGCGCGCTGTGGGCGCGGCGCGAGATCCTGGAATCCATGCCGCCTTTCTTCGGCGGCGGCGAGATGATCCGTACCGTGACCTTCGATGGCACGACCTTTGCCGATTCGCCGCACAAGTTTGAAGCCGGGACGCCCAACACGGCGGGCTTTGCCGGCCTCGGGGTCGCGATTGATTACCTTACGCGTATCGGCATGGAAAACATCGCCGCGCGTGAACACGCACTGCTGGAATACGCGACGCCGCGGCTGGAGGCCGTGCCTGGGCTGCGCATCATCGGCCGCGCGGCAAACAAGGCGGCGGTGATTTCGTTTCTGATCGACGGTATGCACGCGCACGACCTGGCGACGCTGCTGGACCAGGAAGGCGTCGCCGTGCGCTCCGGGCACCACTGTGCCCATCCGCTGATGCAGTTTTACGGCGTCACCGGCACCTGCCGGGCCTCGCTGGCGTTTTACAACACCGAAGCCGAGATCGATGCGTTTGTCGCCGCGCTCGGCCGCGTGCGGAAACTGCTTCAATGAATGCCGCGGGGCTGCGGTTTCGTACCGCAGGTCCGGACGACGTCAATGCCATCGTGGCGCTGACGGAGTCTGCGTACCGCGGCGATGCGAGCCGCGTGGGCTGGACGACCGAGGCGGACCTTCTGGATGGCCAGCGCACCGATGCGCAGGAGGTTGCCGCATTGATAGCCAATCCGGCCGCGCGCTTGCTGCTGGCCGAGTGCGACGGGCAGTTGGTGGCCTGCTGCGTGCTCGAACGGCTCGCCGATGGGCATGCTGAGGACGGGTATTTCGGCATGTTTTCCGTACGTCCGAGCACCCAGGGCCACGGTACCGGGCGCGCACTGTTGGCCGAAGCCGAGCGGGTCGCACGCGAGGAGTGGCGCTGCAAGGCGATGCGCATGACCGTCATCGATGTACGCGCCGAACTCATCGCGTGGTACCAGCGGCGCGGTTATCGGCGGACCGGCGAGTACAAACCGTTCCCCTACGGCGACGCCCGGTTTGGCGTACCCAGGCGCGGCGACCTGCGTTTCGAATGGCTGGTCAAGCAACTGTGAGTGTGTGGCGATGACTGATTGGGTTGAAGTGTGTGCGGAAGGTGAACTGTTGCCCGGTGAGTTCAAGGTGGCCTGGGATGGCGACACCGCGATTGCGGTCTACAACCTCGATGGCAACCTGTACGCGATCGAGGACGTCTGCACGCACGATGGCGGCGAGTTGGCGGGCGGCGAAGTCTGCGGGTTCGAAATTGAATGTCCGCGCCACGGCGGACGCTTCGACGTACGCACCGGTGCGGCAACAAAAATGCCGCCTACCGAACCGGTCGCGAGCTTTCCCGTCCGTGTCGAGAACGGGGTGGTGTACACGCGCGACGACCGCTGATGCGCGCTACGCGGACCTGGTGCAGCGGCCGGCGTAGCCGGCAGTCCAGGCCTGCCCGCTGACTTGCGTCCCGCGTTCCAACCTGCCGTGCATATCGAGCCTTGCTGATCAGCCAGCCGGTGCTGGCTTCTCCGGCCCGGCTCTCGCTGTGCGGCCCGTTGCTGTCGCCAGCGAACAGCCGGTTGGGTTGGTCAGTCTTGGCGGCGGAACGCGCCAGCGGCGCGGTTGTTTGCAGTTGTTGGCCGCCGGTCTGTTGGCCGCATCGCTTCCATGCGTCCTGGAGTGCAGCGGTTCGACTGCGGCGGGATTCCCGGAGCACCCGCGATTGGCGGCGGCGCCCAAGTGTCGATGGGCTGCTGGATCGGTCGATTGGCTTTCAGGTTCGTCGCGTGCAGCGCATCTCGAGACGGACCCCATCTTCCGTGGATACCTTGCAACGGGTGGTGGGGCTGCGGCTTGCTGGGTGGTGCAACGCGTGGTCATGGTGTCTCAGGCTGAAAGGCTGGTCCACCTGAGCCGTTCAAGGGAGCGCTGAAACAACCTGCAGATACACCGCACGTGAACGGCCGTCGCGTTGTGTGTGCTACCGAACAGCCCGAAAAGGCGAGCGCACCGACGCTGTCAACGAGTATCGCTGCTTCAGTCGCGGTGCCGAGTACGCTTGCAGGATTACCGCGGATTTGCAGGTCCCGGTTCCGCGCGAAGGATTCGGCTTCCAACGGAAGGCTGTGCTGGCGATGCAACCAGCAGGAGACGGAAATGAAGATGCGTTATCTACCCCTCGCGTTGTCGCTGATGTTCAGCCCGGTCATCGCGGCCCACGCTCAAATCAGCGTGGCGATCGGGTTCCCCGGTGTCAACATCGGCATCGACATGCCGATGTACCCGCAAATGGTCCAGGTGCCGGGCTACCCCGTTTACTACGACCCGGGCGCGCGCTCAAATTACTTCTTTTACGATGGCGCGTACTGGGTCTACCAGCGTGACAACTGGTATGCGAGCACTTGGTACAACGGGCCGTGGCAGGAAGTGAGCCCCGACAACGTGCCGCTTTTCGTGCTGCGCGTCCCGGTGCGTTATTACCGTGAACCGCCGTCGTATTTCCGGGGCTGGGGCGCCGATGCGGCGCCGCGCTGGGGTGATCGCTGGGGGCAAAGGTGGTCGTCGCAACACAACGGATGGGACCGGTGGAACCGTAATTCGGCCCCGAGGGCGGCACCATTGCCGACCTACCAACGACAGTACTTCGGGGCACGCTACCCGCGCACGACAACGCAACAAACCTCGATCCGGACCCGGGACTATCGCTACCAACCGCGTGAAGCCGTAACTCGGCAGGTCCAGCAACGGCGCTCAACCCGGGTCCGTGCGGTTCCACTGACGCAACAGCGTGCGCAGGCGCAACGGACGGAAAAGACTGCACAAGCGCGCCAGGCGCAAACGCTGCAGCGTTCACAGACGCGACAGCGCGAGCAAGCTCGGCAGACCGACCAACGCGCGCAAGCGGAGCGGGCGCAATCGGTGCAACGGGCACAAACGCAACAGCGTGCGCAGGCGCAACGGACGGAAAAGACTGCACAAGCGCGCCAGGCGCAAACGCTGCAGCGTTCA
>SCQU01000010.1 GCA_004299555.1 Rhodanobacteraceae bacterium | reverse complement strand
ACAGCGTGCGCAGGCGCAACGGACGGAAAAGACTGCACAAGCGCGCCAGGCGCAAACGCTGCAGCGTTCACAGACGCGACAGCGCGAGCAAGCCCGGCAGACCGATCAACGCGCGCAAGCTCGGCAGGCCCAGCGATCGACGCCTAAAAACGCCCGGTCTGGCACCGTTGAACAAAAAACCAAGGATAAAAAAGCCCAAAACGCGGATCACAACCATGGTGGCGATTGACCGTTGAGCGATTGAATGTCTATGGGCGTTGGCAGATTTGTTCCCGCAAACACGGGCCGGCGGCGGTCGCTGCGGTTTTGGGCTGATGGAACGGGCCGCTGCGTGGAAAGCGTACCGCCACGTGCGGTCGCCGTGATCAGCCCGGGGCCAATAGTTCAAGCGTCATCGGCAGGTTGAATTGCACATCGACCATACGCAAGCGCAACTGTCGCAGGTCAACGTTCAGCCGATGGCCGACGCTTGCCTGAGAGAGCAGGCATCAGCTTGGTTGCAGCACCATTGCGGACCTGCCTTGTTCCAGGGTCCGCCCTGGATGCTGCATCACGATGCGGTCGATGCAGCGCAGTGCTTGCGACCGGCGGGGGACTTGCTGCGCGGGGCGATAGATGGCCAACGATTGCAAGGCGTGCAACACGGTCAGTTCGACGCCCGCGCCAGCCGCGTGCGGGATCGTGGCGATGCCTGCTCACGGCGTGTCATGGCGCGCCGCCGCTGGATAAGCGGCCAGGCGCTGACGCAAAAATGTCGCCGCATCGACGGTGTGGCCGTTGGCGAAGCGGATGCTGTAGCGGCGCCCCGACATCGAGGAACGGGTGGCACAGTAGTCGATGAAATCCTCTGCGGTCTTCACGCGGTCACCGGCGAAACGCAGCTTCAGGCGCAGGTGATCGGCGGCGCGTGCGGCGTCATAGGCTTGGCCGTTGCGGATGAAACGGGCGTCGTGCAAGGCGGCCACCGAGCCGATCAGCCAGCTGATCTTCTGCTGCTCGATGGTGGATTGGTCGATGGCCTGTTGAGCCAAGGCCGGCGCCACCAGCACGACGAGCAGCAGCCATGTGGCCATAAGGTTGAACTTGTTCAAGACAACACTCCCATTGGATTCACAGCATGCCCTGGATAGGCAGCCACCTCAGCAGATCGACCTCCAGCCGCCGCTTCAAGGCGGTGTCCGGGTCGTGTGTGTAGGTCACCGTCTTGCCATCCTCGCGCGCCTGCCATTGCATCCGTCCGGCGTGCGGCAAGCCCTTGGCAACCAGGCTCACGCGATAGGCGTTCGCTGGTGAACTGGCTATGTCGAAGAACCGCTGCACCGCCCGCGCCAGCTTCGGGCTGTTAACGATGATGCCCATTTCGGTGTTCAGCAGCTTCGAGCGCTGGTCCATGTTCAGTGAGCCGACAAAAACCTGCTGGCGATCCACCACGATTGCCTTGGCGTGCAGGCTGACCCCGGACGAGGTGCCCATGGCGGTCAGCGGGTGCGGTGGGCCAGTGGCAGGGCGCAGCTCGTAGAGTTGCACGCCGCCCTTGAGCAATGCGCGCCGGTGGCGCGAGTAGCCCGCATCGACGGCGGTCTCGTCGGTAGAGGCCAGCGAATTGGTGAGCACCTGCACCGTCACGCCGCGCGCGACAAGGCCGACGAGGTAGCGCACATCCTGCTTCGTGGGCACAAAGTATGGGGAGATCAACAACAGTTCGTGCTGCGCCTCGTCGGTCATTACCCGCATCCGCGGACCGATGCGTAACGCCGGGTCGTCGTGCTGCATCTCGACCTTGGCGGGCTTGTCAGCGACCAGCAACGCCGGCCCCCAGAACCACTCGCCGCGGCGGTCGCCGGAAGGACCATTGGGATAGTCCTGCGCCGCCGCCTGCGCGTAATCCGACTGCGCAAAATGACGCGCGTCGCGCCCGAGATCCTTGCGCAGTTGCGCCAGATTGTAATGGCTGGCGTGATCGCCATGGAAGGCAGTGACCGGATAGGCTTCGCGAGAGTTCCAGTATTCGTCAAACGCGCGCGAGGCCGCTTTGACTACCGGACCAATCGCGATCAGGTCGAGGTCGCGGAAGTCGGTGGTGCGGTCGGCGCTGAAATAGGCGTTGGCGATGTTGCGCCCGCCGATGATTGCCACGTTGTTGTCGACGATGAACGACTTGTTGTGCATGCGGTGGTTGAGCCGGCTCAGTGAGAACAACAGCCGGACAGCCTTGGACAGCACCGAGGGCTTGCGCGCATGGAAAGGATTGAACAAGCGCACCTTGATGTTCGGGCTCGCATTGAGCGCATCGAACATGCCGATGGCGTTACTGGCAGCAAGACCGTCGATCAGCATGCGCACCCGCACGCCGCGATCGGCGGCCGCCAGCAGGTGCTGAGCCACCAGCCGACCGGTGGCATCGTTCGCGAAGATGTAGTACTGCAGGTCGATCGAATGCTTGGCTTCGTCGATGAGCGCCACGCGGCTCATCAGCGCATTGGTGCCGTTGCTCAGCAAGCGGAAGCCGGACTCCTCCGGATGCTGGTTTGCCGCGGCGTGCACGTAGCGTGCGCTCGGCGTGCTGGTGGTTGGGGACAAGGCGTGTGATGAGCGCTTCGCAAAATCAGTGCGCAGCCCCGAGCAGGCGGCAAGCGTCAGCGCGAGTAGCGCCAGCGCCGTATAAGCGCTGGTATGTCGCAACCTTACTTTCACGTTGTACCTCCAACGCGCCCCTAAATCCGCGCAACCTGCGTTGCTCCCCATGCGTCAATACTGTCGATAGCGCCTGAATCAGGACCCGGCGCGATGGACGAGCACCATCCCGGCGAGCCTGACCATGCCGTGCGACAGGCTTCCAACGACGCTCGTGCGAGAGTTGTGCCGTGGGCGGAAGGGCTGCGACGGCCGGGGGTGGCGATCACAAAAACTGGATAGGTGAACTATTGAGAGCAGGGAAATGAACTATTGCCCTGCTCTGGTTCTTGGGGAATGCAGGGAGGCCCGAACGCTGACAGCGGCAGCTGGGCAAACTCATAGACGACTCTGCTTTCGATGCTTGCACACCGCTCCAGCCAGATCAAGCGTCGCTTGGGGAATGATGTCGGCTGACGACAGAATCAGTGTTTGGTAGCTCTACGCTCCGCAGTCGCTGCGTTGCAGCTTCGCGGCACAAAGCACTTTCGAACGGATGCTTGGCGATCATCGGCATGTTGCCGTGCCACGACGCCTGAGCGAGCCGACCGGACACAGGGCGGCGGACAGGCACGCCAATGCCTGCAACCGACCCAGAGCCGACATATATGCCTTGTGGGCGAACGTCTGCTTTACGGTTTAGTACTAGCGCCACTCAATTGCTTCAACGTTTGAGCTAACCGGGCTGCTGCGGCATGCCTCCGCGCCGTGCGGGCGGAGAGCACGCAGCGGAGGGGGCCAGCGGAGCGAGGATTAGGGCGCGTTCGCTGGCTACACGATGAACCCGACTCGGCCAAAGCAACGATTACCGTACTTGTCTTTGTGTTCGTTTAGCTTGGTGTCGTACGAGGTGCGCTTGAATCGTTTCCCGCAGTACGAGCACTCCACCGTGTACGTCATACCGTAGCTCGAACTGCTTTGCCTACGCGATTGGAGCTTAGGCTTATGGACAGACGATGCTGGCGGCGCCCCAAAGAATGGCCTCCCGAAGTACCCACCGTCGTTCTTGGTCAGTTCGATCGGATATCGGGGCTCGAACGTGCTGTCGGTCAAGGAGACAGATTGAACCCTCTCCGCCAAGAACGACTTGATGCCCACTTGTCCGCTGCTTCCTCCGCTGCGATCCCAGGCGTAGAAGTATTCACGCCCAACGCCATCTCGTCTGCGTTTGAACGTTAACGAATAGGGTTCGACCAACCGTTCGTAGCCGTCATAGACGAGGTGCAGAAGACGTTGCAGACGGCCGCCTTCCATGATCGTGTCGCGAAGGCTTGCGGAGTAGAAGACCGGAGCGCCGCCCCACCCACGTGCCGCGTACGCAGGGGCAGGCTCCGCTAACGCGAAAATTTCACTGATAATCGACTTGAACCACGTCTCGGCCTCGTCGAAGCTGAAGAGAGCCAACTTGGGGCAGACCAAATACTGATTCCAGAAACCTCGGATGAGTTCAAACGGAAGCTGCAGCAGTAGTCCCTTCGCAGCAGCAGGGTTCGGTTCATAGATCGTTTGTTTCAGAAAGGTCGTCAGCACCTCCCGTCGAGAGATAGCCAATACCTTCTGAAAGAAGAGCGAGTGAACAAAGTCGTAGAGATCCGGCGAATGCCTTCGCTGTAGAAGCGCCTTGAGCTTCGATGCCAAGAGCTCTTCAAGCTTCAGGCATCTCAGGTTTGCCTGGCAGGCCGCAGCATCTGAGTACGAATGGATGAGCTTGCGTGTCTGCACAGTAAGAAATATGGAGTCAAACTCCTTGACGTCCAAATTCACCCGCAGGCGTAGGTCTTCGTCTTCCCCATAGAAGCTGCGAAAATACACCCGTGCCTCGAACATTCGCGAATCACCATCCGAAGTCTTCTTCTCCGCCACGCGAGATTCGTCGACCAAGAACTCGATCTGGCTACCGTCGCGAGCGCGGATACAAGCTTGCTTGATTCCAGCTAGCAGCAGATCTGGGTCGACATCGGACTGAGTTGAAAAATCAAGATCGTTTGAGTACCGAGCGTGTTCGAAATACGCTTTTCTAAAGCAATTTCCACCCTTTAGAATCAGCAGTTGCCGCAGGAGGTTGTCGGGTTGATAAAACGAAGATAGCAACCACCCAAACGCATAGTCGCGTTGCACGTTTGAACGATGGACACCAAGCTCCGCAGCCTTAGCGTCGATTTCAGGCTTGTCGATCATCGGGCTCGGGATTCGTGCGCCGCACTTAAAGCGTGATCTCGGCGGTGCCGCCAGGTATTCCGCCAGATAAGTTGCTATGCATCATGGCTTCTTGGGCGGCGCAGATGGACTTGGCTTAGCCTCGCTCTTAGATGGCTGGTACCCGCCTTGAACCTTACCTCCAGGTGTATTTGGCGGAGGGCTGCTTGTTGGCTGGTACCCTTTCTTTACGGGTACGTACCCCTCATTGAGTGGCTTTTTCTCTGACATCATCCTCTCCGTATCCAAGGCGAAAAAACTCTACTGTCACGATTTCTGATGGAAGAATTAGTATTCCCGCGGTTTCTGCTCGTGGTCTCTCAAACCCACCATCTTCATTAAGCACCCAGTGCTCCTCAAGGTACAATTGTTCCGGTGCTGGCGCGCTTGATGCGAATGACGATGTATCATAGCGTCCCCCTACACTCTTGCCACTCTTGAGCGTAACCACTATCCAATACGGATGCCTCTTGCCGAAAACATAATCCCAAGGCCTAGACGTTGGGTGTGGCATTGCACATTGAGCGATCTGCGTTGTGCGGATCCACCTGAACAGATAGATCCATATAACAGGCGCGATCAACAACGCAAACACATAGAAGAGTACGTACGCCGTTGGATGTAGTGCGCGGACGTTATGTGTTTCGATTGCGTAAATTGGCCAAAGTAGTATTGCGTAGTTGATGGAACTGTATGCAATTGCATCAATAAGCAACTTATCTGAGCTTATGGACTCACTGGGGAAGAGTAGCTGATATGTCTTCAGACTGACAAAGCCGGGTACGACAAACGCAATAAATAACGACAGCGTATTGATATTCCAAACGTCCATCGCCTTCCCCTTCCCGACGCATAACGCGTGAACTCAGCGACGCGCGCAGCGCGCTCGCTAGAACGATTTACTGAACGGCACCTTCACTTACCTTTCGTGTGCGGTTCGTGAGTGCTGAGCTTCAGTGCCATGTATTCATCGGCAAGCATGCACATTTGCTTGAAAGCCTCGGCGTATTCCTTTTGAGATGCAGCCACAAGCAATTTGTAGTGCTTGTTTGACTCGGTGCTCTTGATGCCAGCCAACGACGCCGATTGCAGGAATAAGCGCTGGCTCTGAAGCAGCCCGGCCCAGCTCTCGTGCAAAACTTTGGTGACTTCACGCGCTGCCTGCCAGCGAGCGTGAATCATCTGAAGTTCGCTCGTTTCATCACTCATAAGTCGATTGCCTCAACGTTCCTCGTGCCGCCCAATGCCAAGTAGACCCCGGAATTGGGGTGGTGTAAAGGCACTGGACACTCTGTGCCCAGTGCCCAAGGTTGCATGTGAGACGTCGAGCCACATGATTCCGCTCCTAAGCGGCCGCTCCCGCGATTCCGCTCAACGGCAACTTCGGGCCGAGTCCCGCCTGATGTAGACGGACGGCGCTCACCTACGGCGACGTTAGTCGTTGGGCGGTTTCCCACGGCGCCGTACGCTGGTGCGGGTCGGCAATTCCTTTGGGAACTCGAGTCGGGTGGAGTACTTGAGTGGGCCGAATTTGCAGCCTTCCTTCCAAGGCCCTGCTTCTTGTGGCGGTACCAAACCTACGCCAAGCCCTGAGGGGTGGCGGAACATGGACATCGACGCAATATCTCCGACTGTCGGGAAGTGTCGAGCGATGATTACGGCACTTCGCCGCACATCAACCGGTAGGCGGCGATCGCGTGCGATCTCTATGAGGAAGCCACCCGCCCAGAGGAGGGATCGGGTTCGCTCATCCGGCATCGTCATGGCACACCTCACTGAAGACTATGCGGGCGCAACCTACTTGCGCGTCGTCTCACTGTCTGCGAATTACCGACTGGAGTCAGTCTTTTCCGCAGGGGTTGGGCCATAGCGTGTGCCGTCCGATCCAGTGGAGCGCGAAGCCGGCAAACCCCACGATCGGTACGCCAAGTACCAGCGTGACGAATCCGAAAAGGGTGGACAGCAGAAGCGACGACCAGCCGCCGAACGACAGGGGCGCGACGGTGATGGCGTATGGCCGGTCAACTACCCAAGTTGCGATCCACCCGAGATACGCCAGTAACCCGACCACCAATGCCACCACGAGAGCACCGACCATGAAGGTCAGTGGCCCAGTGATCCAACCGTTCCAGCGTGCAGTGATCTGACGCCACTGGTCGCTACCTGTTGGCGTATCCGAACGCTGCGGCATGTAGGCGGGTTCGTCCGGCACGTGTTTCAGGCCGGGTACGCGCAGCAGTTCGCGCAGCAGGCTCAGGAGGAGAAGGATCACCACGGGGGTGATCAGGGGCAATGCGATGGCAAGGACGAGATACATGGGAGGGCTCCTTCAATGGAACTGCGAATGGGTTGCGTGATGGATGCGTCCGTCACTGGCGATGCCGGATGAACGCTTCGGGCCAGATGGCGAACCGGCCGACGAGCCACGCGATGCCGAGCAGCGCTGCGGTGCAAACCGTGGCGCTCATGACCGCCGCAAATGTCATGACGGCTCCGATCACGCCGCACCAAGCGAGCCAGCCGGGTGTACCGAACCACGGCGGCGCGACGTTCACAGGCGGAGGCGCCGGCTCGCCCGGCTGCGTAAGGAACAGCCACCCCGGGTAAGCGAACACCCACAGACCAACGGCGAGAATCAGCAAGCCCACCACGATCGGGACGATGCGTGTGATCCACGGGGGCCAATGCGCAGTGATGCGAGACCAGCGTTCGGTCTGATCGCATGCGCCGTCCGCGTCGATCGCGGTGGCCACCAGCTCGCGGATCGCAGAATCGGCCGAACCCGCGGCCGGCACGCGAAGCAAAAGATGCAGCATGAAAACCAGCACTGCTACGACGGCGACACCGATGAACGGAGGGGCGATGAGGGTGAGGTAGTGCACGGGCGACTCCCTGGAGTGAAGGTGTCTCCGTTGTCGCACAAAGATTTCGGCTCAAAAGATCAGCACGAAACCAAACGGTCGTTTCCTTTCCATCCGCTGTGTAACGCCGCCGACCGTCGAATTTTCTTGCCAGAACGTCAAGTTTGCTGTAAATAAATCAACGTACACGTCAGGTACGTTTGATGATCGTTGGCTACGCTCGTGTCAGCACGCAGGATCAGAACCCGGCGCTCCAGGAGGACGCGCTGGCGGCGATCGGCTGCGAGCAGACGTTTGAGGAGAAGGCGACCGGTACCAACCGCGACCGCCCTGAACTGATCGCCTGCCTGCGGATGCTGCGTAACGGCGACACGCTGGTGGTCTGGAAGCTCGACCGCCTCGCCCGGTCACTCAAGGATCTGGTCGAAATCATCGACGACCTGCAGAAGCGCGGCGTCGGATTCCGCTCGCTCACGGAGTCGATCGACACCACCAGCACCGGTGGCCGGCTGGTGTTCCACATCTTCGGCGCGCTGGCCGAGTTCGAGCACAGCCTGATCCGTGAACGCACCATCGCCGGTCTCGCCGCGGCGCGTGCCCGTGGCCGCAAGGGTGGCCGCAAGCCGGCGTTGTCCAAGGCCGACGTCCACAAGGCCGCTGCCATGCTGAGCGACCCCACCATCACCAAGACCGAAGTTGCGCGACACTTCAACGTCAGCCGCGTTACGTTGAACGCCGCGCTGGCCCGCGAAGGCGTCAGTGACTCACCCGCTGTGACGACACCCTGAAATTCTGTCGCCCAAGG
This sequence comes from Rhodanobacteraceae bacterium, assembly GCA_004299555.1. Classification (GTDB taxonomy): domain Bacteria; phylum Pseudomonadota; class Gammaproteobacteria; order Xanthomonadales; family Rhodanobacteraceae; genus 66-474. Next base: position 299,951 of record SCQU01000010.1, on the reverse strand, counting down.
ACAACGATCCATCCATGACCCAAGAAGAATTCAAACAGAAGCTGTGGGCGGCGGCGGACAAGCTGCGCGGTTCGGTGGCGGCGGCGGCATACAAGTACCCGGTGCTGGGCCTCGTGTTCCTCAAGTACGTGTCGGATCTGTTCGACGCGCAGGCCAAGGTCATCCGTGATCGCATTGCGGAGCCCGCCTCGACGTATTACATCGAAGACCCGGCCGTCCGGCAGGAAAACGAGGCCACCTTCACCAGCGACAAGACCTTCTACGACGCCGACAACGTGTTCTGGGTGCCGGCGACGGCGCACTTCAGCGCGCTGCTCGCGCAGGCCACCGCGCCCGATCTGGCCCAGCGGCTGGACAAAGCCATGGGCGAGATCGAGGCCGAGAATCCGCAGTTGAAGGGTGTGCTGTACCGCGAGTTCTCGCGGTTGGAACTGGAGCCCGGCAAGCTCGGTGAGTTGATGCAGCTGCTCGCGCCGCTGAAGTTTGACCGTGCGACGCACGGCGACCGCGACGTGTTCGGCGAGGTATACGAATACTTCCTCGGCCAGTTTGCGCTGAAGGAAGGCGCGCGCGCCGGCGAGTTCTACACGCCCAAGAGCGTGGTCAACCTGCTGGTGGAAATCCTCGCGCCATTCAAGGGCACCATCTACGACCCGGCCTGCGGCTCGGGCGGCATGTTCGTGCAGTCGGCGAAGTTCAAGGATGCGCACCAGACCCGCCTGAAGAAAAGGGGCGACCTCGCCATCCATGGGCAGGAGCTGATGGCCGCGACGCGTCGCCTCGCACTGATGAATCTTGCTGTGCATGGGCTTTCCGGCGACCTTGGCGAAAGCTTCGGCGACACCTTTGCCAACGACCAGCACAAGAGCCTGCGCGCCGATTACGTGCTGGCCAATCCGCCGTTCAACATTTCCGACTGGGGCGGCGACAAGCTCGCCGACGATCCGCGCTGGGTGTACGGCATTCCGCCCAAAGGCAACGCCAACTTCGCGTGGCTGCAGCACATGCTGGCGCGTCTGTCGGTGCACGGCCGCGCCGGCATCGTGCTGGCCAACGGTTCCATGAGCTCGCAGCAATCGGGCGAAGGTGACATCCGCCGCGCGATGGTGCAAGGCGATGTGGTCGAATGCATGGTGGCGCTGCCGGGGCAGCTCTTTTCCAACACCGCCATTCCCGCTTGCCTGTGGTTCATGTCCAAGGACAAGGGCGCGGGGCAGAACGGCCGCATCGATCGCAGCGGGCAGATTCTTTTCATCGACGCGCGCAAGCTCGCCACGTTGATCCCCGGTTCGCGCAAGCAGAAGCAGTTTTCCAACGAGGAACTCGCGCGCATCGCGCAGGCCTACCACCGCTGGCGCGGTACCGAGTTTGCCGATGGTGACGACTACGCCGACGAGCCCGGCTTCTGCCACGCCGCCACGCTCGCGGAAGTGGAAAAGAACGGCTTCGTGCTCACCCCCGGCCGCTACGTCGGCGCGCCCGAAGAGGACGATGACGACGAGGCGTTCGAGGAGAAAATGCAGCGCCTGACCGCGCAGCTTGGCGAGCAGATGGCGAAGGGGGCTGAACTGGACGCAGTGATCAAGGCCAAGCTGGGGGAGCTTGGGTATGGGATGTAGGTTTCCCACTCGGCTGATCGGGGAGCTTGCCACCTCCGGTGCCCTCCAATTACAAACGGGGCCGTTCGGCTCCCAGTTGCACAAAGAGGACTATGTCGCCTCAGGGACGCCTGTCATCCCGACGGAAGCGATTGGCCGCGGCAGGATTCGCGCTGACGTTGAGTTGCCGATGGTTAGTTCCAGCAAGGCAGCAGAACTCGCGCGCCACAGGTTGCGGGTTGGTGACATCCTGTTTGCACGCCGAGGGATTCAAGCAACTGGCCTGGCGGCGCGGATCGATCAATCTTTCGATGGCGCGCTCTGTGGAACTGGCGCGATTCTGTTGCGCGTCGATCAAGAAATAGTGGACTCGCAGTTTCTGGTTGCGTTCCTCGCTACGGGTGAGGCGTTCAACTGGCTACGCACAAATGCAGTCGGGGCTGTCATGCCGAACTTGAATACGGGCATTATCTCTGGCCTTGCCATCCCGATGCCGGCGATGGATGTTCAGCGCGAACTTGGCGGATTCCTATCTACACTCGACGACCGCATCGACAACCTGCGCGCCACCAATGCCACGCTGGAAGCCATCGCCCAAACCCTGTTCAAGTCGTGGTTCGTGGACTTCGACCCCGTCCACGCCAAGGCCGAAGGCCGCGAGCCCGTCGGTATGGACGCCGCCACCGCCGCGCTGTTTCCCTGCGAATTCGAGGATTCCGAACTCGGCCCGATCCCGAAGGGATGGCGTTGGGTAAACGCTGGAGACGCCTTTGATGTGGGGATCGGGAAAACGCCGCCGCGTAAGGAACGCCAGTGGTTTACCGCCGATCTCAGCGACGTGCCTTGGGCTTCGATCCGCGACATGGGTGACTCGGGCTGCTTCATTGCATACACGTCCGAGTTCTTGACTCGTGACGCCATCGATCGGTTCCACGTTCGGATGGTGCCCGCCGGAACGGTACTGATGAGCTTCAAGTTGACGGTGGGCAGAGTTGCGATCACCGACCGCGAGATGACGACCAACGAGGCGATTGCGCACTTCAAGTCGAAGGCCGGCTCGCCGCCTCAAACGTTCCTCTACTGCTATCTGAAGTCGTTCGACATGGGTTCCCTGGATAGCACATCCTCCATCGCAACGGCTACGAACTCGAAAGCGATCAGACAACTACCGATGACGAATCCCGGCGACGAGCTGGCAAACGCATTTGATAGAAGCGTTGGGCCATTGTTCGAGCAGATTCAAAATCAACAGAGGCAAGCTGGCTCGCTCGTTCAACTCCGCGACGCCCTGCTCCCCCGCCTGATCTCCGGCAAGCTGCGCCTGCCGGACGCAGCGTCTGTCGCCGTTCCGGAGCTTGGTTGATGGCGAAATCCACGACAAAGCGGACGGCCCCCGCTGCACGTTCTGTACTGGACTTGTCAGCCAGGCAAGCACGGGCATTCTTTCTGCAGCCGGGAAGCTATTTCAGCCTTGATTTGCCGCCGTACTTCGATTTTGCGCCGGTGCTCACGGATGTGGCGACTTACCTCGCACGTCGCGACCTGTCATCGCTATCGTCCAAGCCACGTGAGTGCGACAACGTCAACTACACCATCTACTCGAACAAGGATGGGCGCTACGCGTGGCGCCCATTTCGACTGATCCACCCTGCAATGTATGTGGACCTCGTGAACGTCATGACGGAGCCGGACGCGTGGGCACAGCTGAGGGCGAGATTCAAAAAATTCTCTGCCGTCTCGAACGTCGATTGCTTGAGCATCCCACAGCAGTCGCGAACCAAGCGATCGAACCGGGCCGCGCAGATTCTGAGATGGTGGCAAGGGGTTGAGCAGGCGTCTATTGAGCTGGCCCTTGACTTCGAGTACGTCCTGCAGACCGATGTGACCGATTGCTATCCATCGATCTATACGCATTCGATCGCGTGGTCGATTCATGGGAAGAGCGTTGCGAAGGCCAATCAGCGTGACCACACGTTGCTCGGCAATGTGGTTGACCGACGACTACAGGACATGCAGCAGGGCCAGACGAATGGGATTCCGCAGGGCTCCGTGCTAATGGATTTTCTTGCGGAGATAGTTCTTGGCTACGCGGATTTCAAGCTGGGTCAACGTTTAGCGAAGGCTCGTGTCAGCGATTTCCGGATACTCCGGTATCGCGATGACTACCGGATCTTTGTGAATGACTCGCAAGCAGGTGATTTGATCCTCAGGGCGTTGAGTGAGGTACTGCAGGGCCTTGGGATGAAACTGAATGCGCCGAAGACGACTGGCGCGCAGGCGGTGATCGCAAGTTCGGTCAAGCGCGACAAGCTTGCTTGGCTACGAGGCAACCAATACGACAAGAACCTGCAAAAGCACCTGTTGCTGATCCATGCTCACGGGAGAGAACACCCGAACGCTGGCAGCCTTGTCGCATCCCTCACCGACTTCTACAGGCGGCTTCCGAAGCAACCGCGAATCGAGGATCCCATGCCGATGATGAGCATGGCGGTGGATATCGGTGCGAGCAGCCCGCGCTGTTTTCCTACATGCGCAGCCATTGTCAGCAAGTTGCTTTCCGCGCTTCCGGCAGCGAAGAAGCTCGCTGTTCTGGAACGTATTCGGGGTCGCCTCGATCGGGTGCCGAACAATGGACACCTTGAAGTGTGGCTACAGCGCATCAGTCACCCGATCACGCCCGACGTCGCGTATGACGAGCCCTTGTGCCGGCTCGTCGAAGGGGAAGATGTCGCCCTGTGGAACGACAGTTGGATTACGGATCGCAAGCTACAGCGTATCGTTGATGCAAGCCGCGTGATTGACAGGAAGCGCTTAGACGCGACCCGGCCATTGGTTCGGCGCGCTGAGTTCAGTGTGTTCGAATACCCATGATCATCGGGCCACATCGCGACCACCTCGACGGGGCCGATCAAAAGCCGCGGTGACGATACTTATCTTTACTGGCTTGCCAGCTTCTGTTGCATTTAACATCTACAGGGGGCTTCACCCTTGATCATGCTTCAACAATCCAGCAGTGCGCGCGACCGTCAACTGAGCGACTGGTACGAGCGTATCCGCACCGGCCAGCTCAAGTTGCCGCGCTTTCAGCGCTTCGAGGCGTGGGATCGCGGCCGCATTGTTGGTTTCTTGAATACCGTCATCCAGAATCTGCCAGTGGGTGTGACACTGTTGCTGGAGGTCGGTGATGGCGAGAAATTCATCTCGCGCTACGTCAAGACGGCGCCGGAACCCGGCACGCGGGTGACCGAGCACCTGCTGGATGGCCAGCAGCGCCTGACCGCGCTGTGGCGATCCATGCACAACAACTACGAGGGTGAAAAGTACTTCGTTTACTTCCCGGAATTTGATCCGCGCGGCGAAGAAAGTCGCGAGGCAAAGGAAGTCTGCATCACCTATCAGGGCCGCTGGGAGCACAAGGGCAACCGCAGGCCGGTATGGGCCGATTCGCCGAAAGGGTGTCTCGACCGCGGGCTGGTACCCCTGGAACTGCTGCGCCCCGAGGACGTGAGTGCTGAAATCAGCCACTGGATCGCGGATGCCACCGCCCACCTGGAGCCCGCCGATGACGCGCCCGATGCGATGCGCCGGTTCAAGGAGCTGACCACGAGGCGCGAACAGTTGCGTGGCACGCTTACCGCGCTCCGCGAGCGGGTGGCGCATTTCAATCTGCCGTATCTGGCTTTGCCGGCGGCCACCGACGCGGACGTGGCGTTGCAGGTGTTCGTGAACATGAACACCAACAGCAAGCCGTTGTCGATGTTCGACCTGACGGTGGCCAAGGTCGAGGGCGAGACCGGCGAATCGTTGCACGATCACCAGGAACACCTGGAAGAAACCTACCCACAGGCAACCCGCTACGGCGATCTGTCATCACCGATATTGCAGACTGCCGCGTTGGTACAGGGGCAACCTCCGAACCAGTCCGGCATCGCGGCCATGGACAAGCAGGCGCTGGTCCAGAATTGGACCGGGATGGAAAACGCCATCGCCCGGGCGGCGGACTTTCTTGCGCGGCAGCATGTGTACGACGCCGCGCGGCTGCCAACCAATGTCGTATTTCCCGTGGTGGCCGCGTGCCTGACGCAGGTGCCCGTCGATGGCGACCTGGCGGGCCAGGCCGAACGGTTGTTGCGCGCCTATGTGTGGTCGGCGTTTTTCACGACCCGCTACGAAGGCGCCGTCAGCACGCGCGCGCTGCAGGATTACAAGCGGCTGGTTGAGCTGCTCAACGGTTCCGCTGTGGCCGCCACTGCCAAAGACTACGCCAGCGTGCCGGTGATGAATCGGGTTGAGTACCCGTTGCCAACCGGCGAACAACTGATGCGGGTTGGCTGGCCCAAGGGCTCGGACCGTATGGCCCGCGCGGTGCTGGCGACCACGCTGTATTTCGGCGGTTGGGATTTCGCCGACGGTCTGCCGGCGTCGTACCAGTCACTGCAAACCCGCGAGTACCACCACGTTTTCCCCGATGCGCTGTTGCAGGACGCGGACATCGAAAGCTATCTCGCGTTGAATTGCGCGCTGATCACTTGGAAGACCAATCGCAAGATTGGCCGCAAGGATCCTCTGGAGTACATCAAGGATCGCGTTCAGTGGTCCAGCGAGGCTGAAGTCGGCCAGCGCTTCGAAACGCACCTACTCGACTATAAGGAACTTGCGGCGGCCCACTATGTGGGCACCGACGGACAACCATTGAAGGGTGCGGCGCTGGCGCAAAAGCTGGGGCCGGACTTTGAGCGCTTTCTTGAGCGCCGGGCCAAGCGCGTAGCGCGTACCGCGGGGCAACTTGCACAAGGAGACATCCCGACGCTTGGCTTGGCGTTTGGCCGTGCGGAAGGGCTGCCGGCGTGACCGCGCTGAAGACATGGAAGTCGATGGATGAACAGCTCCAGCGGCTGAAGCAACGCGGCTTGGTGGTGGACGACGACGATGCGGCGCTCAGTTACCTGCGGCGCATCGGCTATTACCGGCTCAGTGGTTACTGGTACCCGCTGCGCGCCATTGACCAAGCTGCGTCTGAGCGCGACGGCAAACCGGTTCGACACGATGAGTTCGTGCCGGGCAGCCGTTTCGAGGACGTGGTGAAGCTTTACGTTTTCGACAAGAAGCTGCGCCTGTTGGCCATGGACGCATTGGAGCGCATCGAGATGGCGGTGCGGGTGGATGTGGCGTACCTGCTCGGCAAGCGCGACCCATGCGCACACGAAAACCCCGATTGCCTGGATGGCAACTTCACTAAAAAACCGATGCGCCACGGGCCTGACGCAGGTCGAACCGGCCATGCGGTTTGGCTGGAAAAATACCAGGTGCTGGTGCATCGTTCGCGTCAGTTGGCGTTCGTCAAACACCACCTCGAAACCTACGACGGCAAGCTGCCGATCTGGGTGGCCATTGGAGTTTGGGACTTCGGCCTGCTGTCGCGGTTTTTCTCGGGAATGCGATTTGAAGACCAGAATGTCATCGCCGCCAGGCATGGAGCGCCGGATGGCAAGACTTTCGCCAAGTGGCTGCGAAGCCTGAACTTCATGCGTAACCTGGCTGCGCACCACGCGCGCATGTGGAACACCAACGTGCTGGAAGTGGCGCCGGTACCGGCGGGCTGGCCGGAGATGCCGAATGCCCGGCCGTTCCTCTATTTCTGCATCATGCAACAGCTGCTGCGCACCATCTGCCCGAATTCGAGTTGGGGCCAGCGGTTCCGCGCGCTACTGAAGGAGGAATTCCCCGCGCTGCCAGCAGAGGCCGTGTCGCTGCGCGACATCGGGTTCAGCGAAGGCTGGGATCAGTGGGACCTGTGGGCCCACAAATGAAAACCGACGCTTGCACAGAGTGCAGAGGCGCCGGTCATATCGGGGCTTATAGTAGTGGTTTCGTGGCAATTCGCAACCACGCCGGCATGGCCGGTTCAGCCTATGCGCTCAGGCAGCTCCGATATTCTGCCGGGGTGCAGGGTGACCCGCGGCGGCCTACTGACGGTGCCGTGCGTTTTGAGGATCGAGCTGTGTGTGGTTCAGGGGGAGCGTAGTGAACGAAAGCCACCTTGAGGAAACCTGCCTCGACTGGCTGGCCAGCACGGGCTGGTCTGTAGCGCACGGCGACGACATATCGCCGGGCGGCGCGCAGGTGTGCCGCGAGCGTTTCAGTGAGGTGGTGCTGGCGCCACGGTTGCGCGAGGCGGTGGTGCGCCTGAATCCGGTGCTGCCGGCCGATCAAGTTGATCAGGTCGTCGCGAAGGTGGCGAGTTACGGCTCGCAGTCGCTGGTGGATGGCAATCGCGAGATATACGACTGGCTGCGCAATGGTGTGCCGCTGGACCGTACGGCGGCGGACGGCCGGCGCGAGGTGCTGCGCGTGCCGGTGATCGGCGCGGATGGCGGTGACGACTTGCTGGCGGTCAACCAGTTCACCATCGACGGCAAGAAACTGCGCCGACCCGACATCGTGTTGTTCGTCAACGGCCTGCCGTTGGTTGTGGTCGAACTCAAGAATCCTGCCGATCCCAATGCGGACATCGATGCGGCCTACACCCAGATCCAGAACTACAAGACCGATATTCCGCAAGTCTTCTGGTTCAACCTGCTGAACGTGATCTCCGATGGCACGGTGGCGCGCTACGGCTCGCTGACTGCCGACTTTGCGTGGCACTCGCGTTGGCGGCTGTTGGATGGCAAGAAGGTAGGCAATGCCCAGTTGGAACTGGAAGTGCTGGTGCGCGGTTTGCTGGAACCAGGGACGCTGCTGCGGTTTTTTCGCGGCTTCGTGGCGTATGGCGGGATGGACGGCGGCGCCAGCTTCAAGATCATCGCGCAATGGCACCAGTACCACGGCGTCGTGAAGGCGGTGGAGCGCGCGATCGCTGCGCTGGTGCATCGCAAGGACGGCAAGGGTGGCGTGATCTGGTTTACCCAGGGCTCGGGCAAGTCGCTGCTGGCGCTGTTCTACGTGATGGCGCTGCGTGACCGGCCGGAGTTTCGCAACCCGACCGTGGTACTGGTGACGGACCGCAACGATCTGGATGGGCAACTCTACGAGACGTTTTCCGACTGCCGCTGGTCCCTGCGCGCGACACCGGAGCAAGCCGAAAGCCGGGCCGACCTGAAGGCCCGGTTGTCATCGGCGGAAGCGGGTGGCATCTACTTCACCACCATCAACAAGTTTGCGCCGGAGCCGGGTGAAACCACGGTGCCGGTGCTGTGCGAGCGTTCCAACGTAGTCGTGATCGCCGACGAGGCGCACCGCACGCAGTACGGCTTCAAGGCCGAGCTGGATACGAAATCTGGCCAAACCAAGTACGGCCTGGCCAAGTACATGCGTGATGCGCTGCCGAACGCGATCTACTTGGGCATGACGGGCACGCCGATCAGTATGGACGATCGCGATACCGAGGCGGTGTTCGGCAGCTACGTCGATGTGTACGACATGCTGGCGGCGCAGGCGGACGGCGCCGTGGTACCGGTGAGCTACGAGTCGCGGATCATCGAGCTGCGCTTCAACGAGGCCGAGAAGCAGTCGCTGGTCGATGAGTTTCTTGAAGTCACCGAAGACGAGGACGAGACGGAGCAAAGCCGCACGGCCAGCCGGCACACGCGGTTGGAAGCACTGGCGATGTCAGACGGTCGCTTGGCGACGCTGGCAGCTGATCTCGTCAAGCACTGGGAAGCGCGCAAGGAGTCGCTGGCCGGCAAGGCCATGATCGTTGCGGTGTCGCGTGAGGCCGCCGTTCGGCTGTACGAAGAAATCATCAAGCTGCGGCCGGACTGGGGCGGTGACGATCCCAACAAGGGCCGCATCAAGGTGGTGATGACCAGCAGCTCGTCCGACCCTGCGCACTTCCAGCCGCACCGCACCGACAAGGCCGGGCGCAAGTTGCTGGAAAAGCGCTTCAAGGACGCGGCCGATCCGCTGGAATTGGTGATCGTGCGCGACATGTGGCTGACCGGCTTCGACGCGCCGCCGGTCAACACGCTGTACCTCGACAAGCCGATGCAGGGCCACGGCCTGATGCAGGCGATCGCGCGCACCAACCGCGTGTGGGAAGACAAGCCGGGCGGGCTGGTGGTGGATTACATCGGCATCGGCGAGGAACTCAAGAAGGCCATCAAGCAATACACCCGTGATGCTGGCCACGACCGCGAACCGGTGGACACGTCAGGTCAGGCGCTGGCGATCCTGATGGACACGCTGGACGTGATTCGCAAGGAGTTTTTCGCGGGTTTCGACTATGCGGGGTTTCAGGACCCGAAGCGTGCGCTGGCGCTGCTGGGGCCGGCGATGGAACACGTTATCGCGGTTGATCCGACGCCAGACGACTCCGGCCGGAACCGCGGGGTGAAGCGTTACCTCGATGAAGTTGCCAAGCTGACCAAGGCGCAGGCATTGGCCGGCACGCGGCGCGACGCGATGGATGTGCGCGAGGAGATCGCGTTCTTCCAGGCCGTTCGCGTCTCGCTGATCAAGCTGACTCGCGCCGGCGGGCGGATGTCGCGGCTGGAAAAGGAAGCTGCGCTGCGCCAGCTCGTCGCCAAAGGCGTGCTGGTCGATGGCGTCAACGACATCTACCACACGCTGGGGCTCGACCGGCCGGACATCAGCATGCTGGACGAGCGATTCCTCGCGCAGATTCGCGAGCTGCCGACCCGCAACCTCGCGGCTGAGCTGCTGGAACGGTTAATCGCCGATCAGGTGAAAGCGCGTGGCCGGCGCAACGCGCTGCAGGGCAAGGAGTTCACCGCGCGCCTGGAAGAAGCCATCAACCGCTACCAGAACCGTGCGCTGACGACGGTCGAGGTGATCGAGGAACTGATCAAGCTGGCAAGGGAGATCAACGCCGCGAAGCCGCCCGATGGCATGACCGAGGAAGAGTTCGCGTTCTATCAGGCGCTGGCCGAGAATGAATCCGCCGTGCGCGAACTGGGCCATCCGGCGCTGCGGGCGCTGGCGCAGGAGCTGACCGACAAGCTGCGGAAATCGGCCACCATCAACTGGCAACGCCGCAAGGATGCCCGTGCGCGGATGGTCGCCATGGTCAAGGTGCTGTTGGCGATCCACAAATATCCGCCGGACAAGCAACCCGAAGCGACTGAGCGGGTGATCGCGCAGGCGGAATTGTTGGCTGACACATGGGCATTCGAACACCCGTAACGCTGCCATGCCGGTCCTCTGCTACCAGATAACGGGCGCCACCACGCCCAACGCGCGCAGCACGACGGGCGCGCTGGATGGGCAGCTTTCGGCGATCCTGAAGTGTGACCATGCCGAAGCGAATGCCCAGGTCTATTCGGAGCTTGCTGCCAACCGGCTGGCGGCGTTCCTTGGCATTCCGGTGGTGATTGGCGTTCCCGCGGTGGATGCGCAGGGCGAGTCACCGGTGCGGTTCGCTGCGCTTCGCGCAGCCGAGGCAGGTCTCAACTTCTACGATTTCACGTCCGATGACCACGGTGATCCCGACGAGTGCGCGGTGTACGACACACCGCCGCTTCCCGCCGGAGTGCTGCTTAGTGCGGGGCATCTTCGAGCGGTGCAGTCGCTCTGCGAAAAATATCCCCTGCAGACGGCCGCGATCGCGGTGTTTGATCTTTGGATCGGCAACAATGACCGGGCGTTCAACTTCAAGGCCCAGTTGGCGGCGCGTGAGCGCGGCGTCATTTTTGCCCTGGATCAAGGATCCTCGTTGCTTGCGTGCCACGCAGAAGTGGGTGATTCGTTGCGTGAGTTGGAGAACGCCGGGTTCCCCAGTTTCCATCCGTTCCAGAAGCTTGTGAATGCGCGCTACTGCGGCGCCATGGTGGAACGCATCAGCAGCATGCCGGACTGGGCCGTGCAAGCGGCCACGACCTATGACGATACAGTTGGCAACGTCACGCTCGACGAACAGTACGCGACTTACGGCGCGCTACTCGCGCGCAAACAATTCCTGGGTGGTCTGGTCGACCGGGTATTGCTCTGACCATTGGCCGGCGAGGATGCGCTTGCCTTGTGCAGGCATGCGTTTGACGCTCGACTCGACTTGCAGTGCCGACCGCTTGTTTGCATACGGCTTCGCGGCCAGTAGCCGAATCGGGCGGTTCATCCGGGTGAACCGCGCGCCCTTGCCCGAAAGGTGCGCGCGCATGCGGTGTGGAAGCGATGGCGTCACCCCGGCGTAGATGGTGTTGTGCTCGCACAACAGCAGGTACACATACCAGACCTGATCAGGTATCGCGTTGGCCAAGGATGTACTCATTTCGGCGTTTGACCAGATCCGGGTCGAGCCGTCGGTGGAGGTCGATGGATAGCAGCGTCTCGATGCGGGTCAGGTAGCGGATGGAGGCGCCAGTGGTGTAGTGCAGGGTCACTCGATCGGTGTGGCCGTGCAGCATGGCCGCGAACAGCGCCGACGCCCGCAATAGTCCGGGTGGTTTGCAAAGCACTTTTCGACTGAATGTTTTCAGTGGCGAAAAGATGTGGGGGAAGAGCGTCACTCCGCTTTTCGCCGCCTCGTTGAGATCTCCCCACCCGGGAGCGGTGGCATCGAGCACGGTCAGGAAACGTTGCTCGATAGCCTTCGGGAGTGAAACCCATACCGCGAACGGCCTGATCACCAACTTCCCGTCGTTGTTGATCCGCACACAATCGAGGGTAAGATCGTACGCCCCCTGCAAACGCAGGCCCAGTTTGCACACGAGCCACGCCAACAGATATTCGGCGTCCGACCGTGTGTGCCTGATGTTTGTGAGCAGTTGTTCCACTTCCGCGGGTTGCAGCACTTCCGGTGGCTGCAACGGCTTGGTCATGGCACCACGTTTGTAACGGCCTCTTTGATCGGCCCACGGCCGGTGGTCTTCAACGAATCGCATGAAGCGCGCCACGGTGCGCGGCAGGACGCCCGGGTTTGCCTTGAGGAACGCAACAATATCGCGCTTGCGGACGACGTCCCAGCGCTCGATGCCGTGATCTTGTAGAAAACGGGCCAAGCGAATGGGTTCTGCCAGGCCCTTGGCGACGTACCGGCTGGATGGCTTGTGGTTGCAGCGCAGGCGTGCCCAATAACGTTGGGCCAGTTTTTCCTCAAATCGCGCAAGTTGTTTTCTCAGATCTGGTGCGGTGATGTCCGGGTAGGTTGGTTTCGCCAATTTCGCATGCACTTGGACGGCGTCCATATCCGCGACCATGGGCGCAAGATGCATCCGGAGCGGTGGGATCGCGTGGCGCAGCAGTTCAAACCGATCCTCGGCGGTCAAGAATTTCAGGTATTTCTCCGTTGCCGGCCGACCAGTACGGATACTGGCCCCCAGCCCACGCAACAGGCTGTTGGCGTGCGCAATAGCGGCCGCGTGTATTCCACGCACGATGAGTTGCGACTTCGCGCAGTAATCCAGTAGCGGGTTTGCATCGTGTTGCCAGCATTGCGGCGGCACCGTCACATGTGGTGCGAGGCAATTGGCTGGCTCACGCTTCTCTTTTGGCCAGTCCCGCTGGATCACACCATCACAGAGTGGGCACGGGCGCTCCGTCTTCATTGCTTGGGTTTGAGCTTGCTGATGTGAAGGTGGGTTACCGAAGGGCCAGTCAGGTCGTCGTCGCCAGTATCGCGGCTGTCGGTGATTGCGTTGTCAGACGCGGTGCCAATGCGGCCTGGGGCCGCCGCTTTCCCGTGCGGAGTACGCGGGGAACTGCTCGCTGACGGCGTTGGGCCTGCGATCCGTAGGACGCCGTAACGGAACGGTTGCACACGAGTCCGTAATGCCTCCACGAATTCTGGGCTGGCATCGACGACTTCGGTCTCGAACAGATCGCTTGGCAGACACTGAAGCTCGTTGCAGATCGCCTCGACCAGACTCATCGAGAGGGTGGGATCTGCGTCCCGAAACTTGCGGTTGATTGCGGTTCGGGTGATCGCTGCGCCTTGGTTCCGCGTCAGACGCTCGGCCATTTCTCCGAACGATTTGACCCCGGAATCCTTCATCAGGACGTCCAAGCGGTTTCGAAGTGTCACCTTCATCATTCAATCCTCTTCTTCATCCTCGAACAGGCACACCGGCGCGTTCGCCTCGTTGCCAGCCTCGAGTGGCGTGGGGTGGTAGTACTGAAGTGTCGTGTAGAGATTGCGGTGGCGCATGTATTTTTGAGCCACCTCGGGTGAGTAGATCGGCACCATCAGCGTGCAGCCCGTGTGGCGCAAGGTATGCGGCGTCAGCCGCTTGCTGATGACCCCGCTCCTGACCGCCATTTGCGTGAGGCGTTTCCTGAACTGGTTGGGACTCACAACTCCACCTCTTTCACTTGGGAACAGAAGTTGGGCGACGCGATAGGGCTTCTTCTTGAAGACGCAGGTTCCGTCACCGTGACCTCGGCGCCGCAAGATGATCCTTTGGCGGACCTTGCCGATGTACCAGCGGATCAAGCCGTAAACTTCGGGCTCGCGCATGGGGATGCTGCCGGTGACATCGTTTTTCCCAGTGACCGTGAGTACCCCGAGGTCGCCGAACTCCCGCTGCATACGAGGGTCATGGTGTACGCCGAAGTCACCCAGCTCCACCGTCACCAACTCAGACACGCGTAGTGCGAAGTGGATCGCGAGATGGAACATGACACGATCGCGTTGCAACGGCAGCAGGGATTTGCTGCCAGCAGCCGCGGCGGACTTGATGGCAGCGATGAACTCGGCGTCGACCGCGTCGATTTGTGCCGGCGACAAGGCCCAGCTCCTGGGCGACCAGTAGGACTTGTGTTTCCTGACCGCGATGCTGTTGACGTCGTCGACGAACTTTTCTGGCCTGACCTGGAACTGGCGCAAGATCTCATTCGCGCGCTCCGGATCAACCATGTAATTCTGGAAGGAACGCCATGCGGAACACATGGCGCCGACCGTGCCCGGCGCGAGCGGTCGCCCGCCGCGCTCTTGTGCGCGCCAAGCGAAAAACTGCGTGACGTCAACCTTCTTGATCTGCCAGGGTGCGACACCGGCGTAGCTGATCAATCGAAACACGTTGTCGCGAAAGCCATCTGCAGAGACGTCTTTGATTCCCTCACCGAAGACGATCTGGTCGTACCAATCGCTGATGAGGTTGTTCGCGTAGGTGCGTTCGTCGCCACCCAGGAACTCCAACCCACGATGCGAGCCCGGTTGCCCGTTCCGTTCCGTTACGGGTGAACTGTTGGGTGTTCCAGAAATGGCGATTACGTTCGTCATGTGTGTATATGTACCACACACGTTCTATGTGTGCAAGATACGCACACTTCCAGCAAACGCCAGTCAGAGCAGAAATCCCCAATCGTTCCGTTTCGTACGAAACGTGCAAAATATGCACACTGATAGTGCATATAGTAGATAAAAAAGCTGGGCGCGGTTGCACATGTCCCTACAACCGCCCCATGGACAGCAGCACCAATACCACGATCAACAGGACGCCGAGCCCACCGCTGGGTCCGTAGCCCCAGCTGCGGTTGTAACCCCAGCGCGGAACGGCGCCGATCAGCAGCAAAATGACGATGATCAACAGAACCAGGCCGAGTGACATGGCAGCGCTCCCGTTAAGCCTGCTTCGATGGCCGTCAATGCCGGTGCCGACGCCTGGCGGCGTGCAATGCCCGCAGGAACTTCGCTTGACGCTGAGCTTGATCTTGGCGTGCGGCACTGCGGATGTCTGTTCGGTAGCAGACACAGCCTGATACGCCGTTATGTCCGGCCGCGTGCAAACGTCGGTTGGGGAGGCAGGATGTTCCATCTGGTATCCGGCGTTGCGCAAGCACTGCACGACGGGACGCGTCAGTCGCCAGGCAGGCCGGCCGTGCACTTACACGCGTGCCGGGCACCGTCGATGTATGGCATGCGATTGCGTGCGTCGGGCGGAACATGAACGGTGACCGGAATGCGCATTCGCCGTTCACACCGCTTTAAAACTTCTGGTTCCACGCTTGCAGTTGGTTCACCCGCATGAGGAATCAACAATGTCAACACGCAAGCTTTCCGTGATGATCGCCGCGCCCCCTGTGTCACGATAGATGTCCACTTGGTCTTTAATCTCCTGATCGGGCGAAAGAAGGAGATTCGTGCGTGGTACGGGTTGTCTCATGCGCCTACCTGAAGGCGAGAGCGATCTACCAAGTCTCAGCTTACAAACGGGTTGCGTGTATAACGCTGCTCCACTATGGCTGCGGTCGAAACGGAAAGGTTGCTCTGTGCTCGACCTTGTCTGACCAGAACGATCGATGTCCCGATCTGGTTTCTGGCAGGATGTAGACGATGCCGCTGGTGTGGGTGAATGCAGGCCTGACGAAACTCGCATAGAACTGCAGTGGGACGTTGATACAGCCGTACGAAATGCGGTTGTCCGCAGAGGTGAGACTCGCCAGACGCTCGGCACGGTGCTCCTGCGGCGTCCCCTTGACCACCGGATGCAGCGCGATCGCATCTTTGTAGTCTACCCACAAGAGCCCTCTGCCGTCCGGCTCGTAGCCCAACGATGCCACGAAGCGGCCTGCAGGCGTGATCCGTTGCTGTGGCCGAATGGCCAATACCCTCTCGTCGCTAACTCCTTTGGCCTCACGATCACCCCGCGTCAGCCCGAGCAAGGCAGGCGCGGCGGCCTGAAGGTGTCCGGCCGCGTCGAACACGAATACCGCAGCGTTGGTCTTGTCGATGATTAGGAAAGGCATGCCCCTGTTGTCGCGCGACATGATTACCCATTGCCGTAGATCGGTGACTTCCGCTGAGGGCCGTGGATTCAGGTAGGTGACTCCTGCCGGTGGTGGCGGATACGACACGACCTTTGACGTTTGTGCGCGCACGGCGGCAGCTGAAGCGGCCCTGGTGGAGTTGAGGCTAGTGGTTGCCCGATCGGTCCATGGGCTTGCCACGAGGGCTGCTGAATAGCCTGCGACGACAAGCGTCAACGCCACTAATAGGTGGCGGGAGACCACTCTTGCCTGAGGCTTAGCGGCACACGGCAGTGCCATCAGCGGTTGCGCGTGCATCGTGTCCCGCATTAATTTCGTGCCGGTTTAGGCTTGTATTTTGGAGCCACGTAAGGAATGGTCCGCTCGACCGGCGGTCGCGCTACCGGAACCTCCACCATCGCCACAGTCAATGGTGACTCAGGCGTCACGACCAGCGTAGGCGGTGCTGTATTCGGCCACAGGACGGGCGGCGGTGGCACTCCGAGTATCGGTGCCCCCACGTGTCCTGGTGGTGGCGGTGGCGGTGGCGGCGGTGGTGGCGGTGGCGGTGGTGGTGGTGGTGGCGGTGGTGGTGGTGGTGGCGGTGGTGGTGGCGGTGGCGGCGGTGGTGGCGGTGGCGGTGGTGGTGGCGGCGGCGGCGGGGACACTGGTGGCGGCAGAGACGACGCAACTATCGTCCCGGTCGTATGTTCAAACACCGCGCCGCAGCAATTCAGCGCAAACGCGTACAGACCTGCGTCCGGTCCACTCAGAGTGTAGCCGGTATAGATGACGCCTTGGTTCGCGCCCACGTCGGGTGAAAGGAAGTTCGCGCTGCTGCCGGGGCCGCTAACCAGCGTTACCCCCGGCGGACCGTCCTTCAATCCGGTCAGCGTGGCTGTCGTAGTGCCGTCATAAGTCTTGTCTTCAACGATGGCAAACACCAGCATGAATTGACTGAGGGTGGCGCCTTCGGTAAGGGTGAACTTGTTGGAGTAATCCGTCGGTGTCGTGTAGGAAACCGGGTTGTAGTAGATGTTGACTGGGGCATTGGGTCCGGTGACCGTAGCCTTCGGCGCCAGTGAATCAAACACGACTGTGCCGCCAGCAATCCCTGGTCCGGTGCCATCGTCGTCGGCACGCAAGGTCATGCCCAGCGGTATACCCAAGCTTTCGGCGGGGATGGTCGTACCGCGGGTCAGCGTGAGCGCGGCGAAGATATTGACGTTGTTCCCGGCGCACAATTCAAGATTGCCGTCCGTCACCGTAATGGCTGCTCGCTGATTGACGTCGTTCCCCGCACTGAGCTTGACGCTGCCGTTGGTGGTGGTGATCGCGCCGCTGTCGTTGATATCACGTGCGCAGCACACTGAAAAGTTGCCATTGGTCGCGGTAACGGCTTGATTGATGTTCACGTCACCACTGGCGAACAGCGCCAGCGTGGTGGGCGTGCTGCTGGCGGTCCAGCTCACCGGATCGTTGATGGTGATGTCGCCGTTGCCGGTTCCAGTCGTGGTGGTGGTATCGATAGTGATGTTGTTGGTAACCAGTTCACCTGAGAGCGTCGCGCCGGAAATGTTGTCACCCGGGGCGCTACCCACCACGAAATCCAGCGGATCGATCCGCCATTGGCCAGTCTTTCCCTGGGCTGCAAACGTACTGATCTGTGCACCATCGGTAATGTTGACCTGCGCAGCGGACGTCTCGATAAAGCCACCGTCGCCGCCGCCCGGCGCGCTGGCGTCCAGACTACCGCCGGCATTCACACTGCCACTTTGCATGTCGCCCAGCAGCAAGATCGTGCCACTGTGGTTCTCAATCGTCTGCGCCTGGATCACGCCGGTGTTGTTGACCACGGTATTGAGCAGGTTGCCCGCCGCCTGCGCCGTCAGCAGCACGTGTCCACCATCGGCCTGGATCATGCCGCCGTTGCTGACAAGCGCATTCACCGCGCCCTTGGATACGGACACGTTCAACAGGCCGTCGCCGGCCACATCCAGCGTTATCGCCTCACCACTGGCCAGTGCCACGCTGCCAAGGCGCGCCGAAATGACGCCCTGGTTGCTAACCCTGCCACCCATCAGGGCGACATAGCCACTGCTTGCTGCATCGATGCGACCCTGGTTGACGACCGAGCCAGCGCCGGCGTTGGTAAACGCATAGTGGCCGGCCATGAAGTTGGCGTCCGTGATACTCATAGTAGAGGCGACCAGACCGCCCACGCTTACCGACGCGCCTTTGCCGAACAGGATGCCGCTCGGATTAAGCAGGAAGACGCTGCCGTTCGCGTTGAGATTTCCCAGGATGGTCGAGGGGTCACTACCCAGCACTCGATTCAGTGCCACCGAGGTGCGACCGGGCTGCACAAACTGCACAGTGTCGCCGACACCGACGTTGAAGCTTTGCCAGTTGATGATGACGTTCGCGCTGGATTGGGTGATCGTGGTGGTGGTGCCGCTGCTGCCAATGGTGGCCTGACCAGCGGTGACGACACCACCCGTAGGGCCGCCCGCGTAGGCTGGCGTAGCCAGCGCCAGCAGTACCGATGCCGACAGCACCTGCAAGGTGAACGCCGCGACTCCGACCGCCCTGTCAGCGCCTGACTTGCTACGGGCCCCGTTGTGGCGAATGGTTCCAGGTGCCACGTCAGCGGTACCCACGGGTTGTTTGTAAGTTCGGCGGTCAGTGTGGTTCATGGTGAATTCTCGGATGCTGTACCAGGGCCCTGTGTCAGGGCCAAACGTAGCTCAGAAGTACTTGATCAACTGGATCCAGAAGCGGCCCGACCTGTCTGGCGCGGACACAGCGCTCTCGCTGCCGAGCTTGTGCGCGTAGTACGCCCTCACCGAAAAGTTGCCTGGATCGTCCCAAGTTGCACCCACACCGACACTGCTTAGGGTGCGGCTGTTGGATCCGGTGTAAAACGGGCCATCCAAGCCGTCGCCGATGCCGACACTGCTGAACGCTCCACCGTTGGGTCCGACGTACCATGGATGCTTGTCGACAGTGATATGCCCGGTATCCACGAAGCCGAGCAGGTGCACCTGGCCGATCACGTGTTCAGACAACCGGGCAAGTAGCAGGCGCGCTTCCAGGCTGGCCAGGTAGCCCTCGTCGCCAAAGCCTTCGCCCTGCGGGTAGGCGCGGATGTCATCCATTCCGCCAAGTACAAGTTGTTCCGAGGGGTCCAGATTTTTCGACGCCAGCTGTCCAGTGATGCTGGCGTACAGCGACACCAGGTCGGTGACGTGTTGCAGGCGTGCCACGTTGAGCCGAAGCTTGTAATACGATCCCTCGGTACGCGGACCGGCCGCATCGGCCGCGCGTGCCGCGGGTGTGCGGATGTCGAGCGAGCCCGCCGAAAGGGACACGAGGAAGCTGCTCACGCCACCACCACCGAAGTTGTCCTGATGGTTCCCATAGAGCTGCGCCGTCGCGACATGGACGGTGCGGTCACTCTCCGAACGGAACAGGTCGATAACGTCCTGAAAGCGCTTGTCCTCGTAGATAAGCGCGACAGAGAGGTTGCTGGCGCGCGAGCGCAGCAGCGGATAGCTGGCGTAGATGCTAGCTACCTCGGCCGAACCGTGCGCGCCGAGCGGCGTGAACTGCTTGCCCAGCACATAGTCGAGCTTGCTGTAGGCGACGCCTACCGTGGCGCGACCGAACTCCATCTGATAGGAGCCGCGACCGTAGCGCAGCCCGTGCCCCGAGGTCAGCACTCGCAAACTGGCCACGTCACCGCGCCCAAGCGGATTGTTGATGTTCACCGTCGCGCCGATGCGATATTCGCCGGTGTAATAGTTGCCAGCATTGTCCGCGTATACATTTCCGCTCACGCGCGGCCCTGGGGTTACATCCACGACCAGATCGGAGGTACCGGGCGATACCCCAGGCGCCAACGTCGAGGACACACGTACGCCAGGGACATCCGACAGCAGCAGCAGATGACTTTCGAGTGGCTTGATCGTGATTGGATCACCGCTGTTCAACCCGTTCAGCTTGCTCTGTGCAAGACGATTGGACAGGTTGCTGCTGTTGTGCAGTGTCACCTTGCCGTAGTGCCCTTCACTGACCGCGATGGTCACCACATTGCCAGTCACCTTCTGCGCCGGCACAAACGCGCGTGCCACGAAGTAACCGTGGCTGTGATAGAAATCGGTAATACGCGAGGCCATCACTTGCAGATCCGCCAGCGACAGCTGCGAGCCGGAGTGGAAACCTGCGGCGGCCACCAGTTCCGCCTCGGAAAACGCATGTTCGCCAGTCACATGGAGCGCGTTAACCAGCACCCTGACCGAGCCTGCACCCGGCGCTGCTGGTGCAGTCGTCTCCTCGATACGGATGTTGGGCGCGGCTTGCTGCTGCGGCGCCGGGACCGGCGGGAGTTGCTGCAGCTGACTGCCCGCACCAGGTATCTGCTGCGCCAGTGCACCAGAGCTCAGCACCAGAAGCACAAGCGGTAGCAACGTGGCCTTTTTCACGATGGAGGCCCTGACCCCTATTTCGTCCAGTCCGCTGCGCCAGGTATTCGGCAGATTCGCAGGTGATTTCAGCGGCGATGAATTCTTTGTTGAACTCCAGCGTGCTACCTGGTCCGAGCTTCGAAACAGGACATGTTGCGTATGGGCTCTCATCGCAAGTTCCTTCACTAGGCGGGGCGTCCCTGCACCAAATGCCATCCTTGCCGCTGAAGTGCGTCGCGTACAGCGGCGCGCTCCCTGACTTAATTCACGCTACGGGTTGACACCAGGGTGGTCTGTGCGCTAGCGAACATACAATTACTCGTTTACCCGGCAGTTCCAATACTTGGAAAGATGGAATGTGAGACCACTACCTTCAATTGCTTGCAGTGGGCTAGCGCCATTTCGATCGCAGCAGCGGTTTTGCGCAGTCATACGTCTGGGGGGGGCGCGAAGCGTTGCCGCGGGGATGGCCGCGCGTTCCGCGCAGCCGCCCCATCCAACGCACACGCCGACCCGCACCAGCACTGCTCAATGAGCCCGGTGTTCCGACAGGTGCCCATGGGGAATCTCGGGTGGTAGACCCCACCAAGGCTGGTTGGCCAAAGGATCGCCCGACCCTGCACCTGCAGGCCATCCCCTCGTCCGCACGCGCTGACCTGTGTGCGCTACCGCACGGAACACCGCTTTGTCAAGCCATAGATTGAATGCCCATCACGGACGATGCAGCGGCCCTGGACGCTGCTGTGGACAAGGGTGTCTTCACAGGGATGACACGTGGGGCACGGAAGCCCCGTTTTCCTGCCAGAGGGAGATCGCTGTGAAGACAGAAACGCTACGCGCACTGGAGGAGAGCCTCGAAGACGAGCGGCACTACCTCGATGCGTCCGCATCGCTTGTCGCCGGGCAGCGCCAGGAAGATGGCTGCACGCAACGTGCCCGCCGAATCGCTGCAATCGTCGCCTGTCTGCGCACCGAAATCACGGCGCGTACGAATCCGAGTACGCGCGACCCGGATGAGACGCAACGCTTCGACGAGTACCTGCAACACGCACTCGGCATTCACCTCGAACTCGAACCAGCGAACGGCGCCATGCAGGAGCATCAAGCCGCGTAAACACCGCTCCTTGGCCGATGGCATCACGCAGTTCACTGGCAGCACCCAGCACCACCGAAAAGGAGAATCCCATGTACAAGGAAAGCGCCGCACTGCAGAAATTGCTCTACGCCCTGGATGATTCCTCGGCGCTGTACCGCCGACTGGCACCCAAGACGACCAGCTCTCACTTGAAACTCCTGCTGGAACGCGCCAACAGAACCCATCAGTGGATAGCCGGCGACCTGGCCGAGCGCATGACGGCGGTTGGCGGCACCCCCAAACGTGGCGGCAGCCTGTTGGGGCCACTGCAAGCCATGCGCGCCAACTGGCTGGCGCGTATCAGCCTGGACATTGAACAGGCCTATGCAACCCAGGCGTTGCAGCGCGAGGACTCCGTGCTGCAGCGTTTTGACGCGGCGATCGCTGAAGCGACGGATACGGGGCTGCGCAGCTTGCTGCAAACGCAAGAACACTTGATGGACAACGTGCGCACGCAAATCGAGTGTTTCGGTCCGCCGCTGCCGGGGCAGCCCCATGCAGAGGCGATGCCGCAACTGGTTGAGGCCACCATGTACCGGCCTGAGTCGCTGACTACGGCGCAGGCGCGCGGCCGCCTCCAACAGTAGTGGGGGCGCCGGTGCCCGGCGTCACGGGAATGACGTGCGTCAACGAGCAGCACGGAGCAGCACATGGACAAGAATGCTTTCCTGGACCTGATCGAATCGCTTGATCAGGAGCGGCGGCTCAACGAATCGCTGGCCTTCTCATCGCTTGATGCCGCCGACAAAGCTAGGCACGCAATAACGGCGCGCCGGGACGCCGCCGCGATCGCCGACATCCGGCGGGCACTGGGCCCGAAGCCTCGCGCAGGGCGACGCCTGCCGACCAACAAGCGCCGTTTCGACGCCTACCTTGACACGTTGCTGGATAGTTGTTTCGAGCCGGCCGGTATTTGGCGGGACCGGAGCGTGGGCGACCGTGGCCTTGCGGGTACGTCGCAGTCGTAAGCTGTGGAAAGTGCAAGTCGTTTTACCGAATAATCCGCTGTCGGCTCAGGCCGCCGAGCCCGCGTAACCGGCCGCCGCCGCGGGCATGACGTCCGCTGCCGCCAGCAAACAAAACCCCGCGCTCGTACCTTATTGCATTTATGCGTAAAATATGCTACACACGCGTAGACCGGGAATGTATTCACTGTGTGCGGTAACGTACAACGTGACTTCGTGCAGGCTGTTAACCTGCGGTGTACCGGCACCGGGGCTTGGCGTGACTACAACACTGAATCCACTATCCAACGAGCTGCTCGCGGCGTTGCCGGAAGAAGAGTACGAGCGCCTGCTTCCCTTGCTGGAACCGATCGACATGGCGCTGGGTGAAGTGCTTTACGAGTCCGGCAAGCGCCAGGCGTACGTCTATTTCCCCACCGACAGCATCGTGTCGCTGGTGTACGTGATGGAAAACGGGTCTTCCGCGGAAGTCGCCATCGCCGGACGCGAGGGTTTGGTGGGGGTCTCCCTGTTCATGGGCGGCGACACCACGCCCAGCCGCGCGCTGGTGCAAAGCGCCGGATCCGCGTTTCGCATCCACGGCTCGCTCCTGCGCAAGGCGTTCAACAGTGGCGAGGCCTTGCGGCAACTGCTGTTGCGTTACACCCAGGCGCTGCTGACGCAGATGTCGCAGACCGCGGTGTGCAACCGGCACCACACGGTGGACCAGCAACTGTGTCGCTGGTTGCTGATGAGCATCGACCGGCTGCCCTCCAACAAGTTGGTGATGACCCAGGAACTGATCGCCAACATGCTCGGGGTGCGCCGCGAAGGCGTGACCGAGGCGGCCGGCAAGCTGCAGAAGGCCGGAGTGATCCTGTACCAGCGCGGCCGCATCGAAGTGATCGACCGGCTGAAACTGGAACGCATGGTGTGCGAATGCTACGAAGTGGTGCGCAAGGAATACGCGCGGCTGCTACCGTGGACTACTACAGCGCACAAAGCGCCGGCGGCAGCCGCGATTCACGCGAGCGCGGGGGGGGGGGCGGTTCCCAGCCGCAACACACGCCCTGAGTCTGTGTTTCATTCGTTTGTATCCGACATCGGGATGCCAACCCATCTCCTTGTGCCGGCCGTTGTCCCGACGACGCCACCTGGAGTGTTTCGATGTCATGGTCCCTACGCGCAACGGCCGCAAGCCGCGCAGCCGCTGATAAACCGTCCCGCAACCGCCTGCTCGCCGCATTGCCGCAGGCCGACCGTGCGCGTCTGCTCGCTGCCAGCAAGCCAGTTGAACTCGTGTTTGCCGAGACACTGTACGCGCCCGGCGCGCGCATCCGCCATGTGTATTTTCCGCTCGATGGCTTCATATCGGATATCGCCACGATCGACGGGCACGCCGCGCTGGAAGTCGGACTGATCGGCAATGAAGGCATGTGCGGCATCGCGCTGGCACTCGGGGTGAACGTGTCGGCGAATCGTGCGGTGGTGCAGGGCGCCGGTACCGCATTACGGATCGGGGCGGCCAACTTTCGGCGGGAGTTGAAACGCAGTGTCGCGTTGCGAAGTCTCCTGAATCGTTATGTGAGCGTGCTGCTGATCCAACTTGCGCAGACCGCCAGCTGCATCAGCGCGCACCTCGTCAAGCAGCGCCTGGCGCGCTGGCTGCTCATGTCGCATGACCGCGCGCACGCGGACACGTTCAGCGTCACCCATGCATTCCTCGCCGGCATGCTTGGCGTGCGCCGGGTCGGCGTCACCGAGGCCGCGGGGGCGCTGCAAAGCAGGCAGTTGATCCGCTACGCGCGCGGCAGGGTCAAGATCGTGGACCGCCACGGTCTCGAAGCTGCGGCGTGCGGCTGCTATGCGATTGACCGCGATACCTACCGGCAAGTGCTTGGCTGAGGCGAGTCCGCACGCGCTGGCAGCCCAACGTGGTATCACGCGCTGCGCGCGTTCCGCCCGTTGCGGCCACTTGCACACATCAGGCAACCGCCACCGAGGTCGGCGCTTGCGTGAGGCCGGGGGTGCGCGATCCACGCTGCCCAATGTTCGCCTGCGCACAGACGGCGGGGCACGATGACGTCAGCCTGCGTCTTTCAAGGAATCGCTACCGCTGCACGGATGGCCTCCCGCGCACGGCGCCTGCCCTGCACGTGGAAAAACATCATGGACCTGGCAAGCCTTTACAACCTGCTGAGCAGCCTCACTGATGAAAAGAGCCACCTTGAAACCACGGCACTGCTGACGGACGACCCGTCACGGCAATTGGAACTCGAGCGGCAGGCCCTGGCGGTCGCGGGCATCGTCGCCGACATCCGCGGGGAGGTCCTGGCGCGTGACCTGCCTGCTACAAGAACCACCGTTAGCGCGCCGGAATTCGAGGCCCACCTGCATCGAGTTCTCAAGGCGTACGATTCCGTACAATCCGGGCATGGCGAGGAAACCCGGCGGATCGCCAGCTGAATGTGAATCGTGCTGGCCGGTCACGGCACACGGCGCACAATACAGCCGCATCCAGATCGTGTGTGCGCCAACAGACAGAGCCGCTGCCTGCGATCGGGTAGCGTATCAACCACGGAAGATCGCTGGACACGGACGTCCGCTTCTCGAAGCGGTGATCTGATGTCGTTTTCAAGCCGTTTGGCAGTCCGATCTTCGGGTCGTGCGCCAATGCAGGCGGTACTGGTTGCGGAGCTGGAGCCAAGCAAGCACCGGCATCGATTGCGATGAATGCCTGAAACCGCACCAACCCGCCCGCTTCGACGAGTCGATGCAAATGTACACGACGCCACGGCTTCCATCCGTTGCGTCGCGCCATGTCGCACCCAGCACCATCCACGGAGGAATCCGTCATGCTTCGCTACGCAGTCATCTTTCTCGTCATCGCCATCATCGCGGGTGTACTCGGATTCTCGGGAATCGCCGGCGCTGCGGGCAATATCGCCTACATCCTGGCGATCGTATTTGTGGTTCTCTTCGTCCTGTCGCTGATCTTCGGCCGTCGCGGGCGCATCTAGCGAACGTCAGGCGCCGTCTGCCGTCGCTGGTGGTTCGATCGCGCGGCAGGAGCGGCATCCATCACTTGACCGCTTGTCTTGGGTGGGGCTCGAAGGTGAGCGGTCAGGTGAACCAAGCGCTCAGGCAAACAGGTGCGGCCCGTTTGCAACGCAGCCACAGCAGCCAAACAGAACCCACCCCGCACAGCAAAAACTTTTTCAGGAGTGTTACAGCTATGGATCAGAACCGGAAACAAGGCACCCACCGCGAAATCAAGGGCACGATCAAGGAAGTGTCCGGCTGGGTGACTGGCGACAAGAGCAAGGAGGTCGCGGGCAATTTCGAGAAGAACGCGGGCAAGGTGCAAAAACACATAGGCCAGACCGCGGACCAACTGCGCAATGCCGCAGACAAACGGAACGACGACATCGACTGAAAGCCCTGATCGCGGCTTCGTTACCTCGATGCTCCGCGGAACTTCCCCCACTGCACGCTCAATCATCTTCAGGAGATTCACCATGCGTACCAAAGGACTCGTTGTTTCAATGGCGGCGGCACTCGGCATCGGCCTGCTCTCGCTCGCTCTCGGCGCACTGGCCGCAAACGACACCGGCGCCGGAGACGTGGACTGCCACATGACCTTCACGCTCCACGGCTGGTCGGCAATCTACAAAACCGCCAGCGGTTCCGGCACGGTCACCTGTGACAATGGCCAAACCATGCCGGTCACCCTGAGCGCCAAGGGTGGCGGTCTCACTGTCGGCAAATACAGGATCGATGATGGACACGGTGCCTTCACCGACGTCACCAACATCCACCAGGTGCTCGGCAGTTACGCGCGCGCCTCCGCGCACGCTGGCGCAGGCGAAACTGCGAATGCGTCGGTAATGACCAAGGGCAACATATCCCTCGCCATCAGCGGTCATGGTACCGGCTGGAACATCGGTGTTGGCTTCTCCGGATTCACGATCAAAGCCGCGGAGTAACCCCGAGCCGCGAATCGCCGCGCGGCCAGCGCCGTTCCTTCGGCGCCCCGCGCGATGTCGCCGCCGCCAGCCTTTGCGAACACCAGGTTTACGGCTGACCTCGCGCGGCATGCGGCCCCATGGATCACACCGTGGCCCACAGCAGATTTCTTTCATCCCGGTTTCTGTTCGAGTCCAGGCTGATCGGCCCTGGACGTCAAGCATCCGCAGGGCCAGTCGCTGGGTGTTGTCGCCGGTCGGAAATTGCCCCACCTGCCAACCATCCGGTTGACCGGCATCGGCATGCGCAGTCCGTGGCGATCCAGGCAACCGGTAGTTTGAGGCAGGGCCTGTGCGGATTCGGCAAATCAACCTACAAAAAGTCAATGTCCCATCGGCACCGGCAGCTGACCGTATGAACTCGGGGCCACGAAGTTGGAGAGTGCCCACATGCCGCCGTCAATGCCCCCCAGTAAGCCGCGTATCGTACTGAGGGGGCATTTGCTTGCGCCATCGAGCCTGTTGCTGAGCGGCGAACAGCGTAGGCGCAACGCCAGTGCACTCCAGCGCCACCGCGTTCGGCGGCTTCGTGCGCTGCATCTGCCGCTGCGTATCCTGACGGTGCTCGCGGTCGGGGCAACGTTGATGTTCGCCAGCTCGCTGCTGGTACCACTGGTGCTGGCCGTATTTGTCGCGCTTGGCCTCAACCCAATCGTGGCGGGACTGCACCGGCTGTACGTACCACGCGCGCTCGGCAGTTTGCTGGTGCTGTTCGCGTTGTGCGCGGTGATTGCCGCCGGTATCAGCGCGTTGAGTACACCTGCTACGCACTGGCTTCGGCAGGCACCTACCATCGGCAACGAAATCGGCTACAAGCTCAGGCGCATAACCCAGCCGGTTGCCGACGCCAGTCATGCGGCCGCGAAATCGTTGGCGGACATCGGCGGCGGTGCAGGCTCTTCTACGCAAAAAACCGCGACGGGCGGGTTTTCGCTTGGCGACTTGTTGCAAACCGCACCGCGCGCTTTGGCGGCGACGATGACCGTCGTATTGCTGGCGTTGTTTTTCCTGACCTACGGCGACCGGATGCGCTCGCGCCTGGTAACCGCCTATCCAGGATTCAGCTACCGGCGAATCGCCGTACATCTGATACGGAATATTCAAGTCGAGGTGTCGCGCTATCTGCTCACGGTCACGATGATAAACGTGTGCCTCGGTGCGTTGACCGCCACGGTGTTGTGGTCGCTCAAGATGCCCAATCCGTTGCTGTGGGGCGGCGTGGCCACGTTGCTCAATTACGTCCCGTATGTGGGCGCAATCACGACTACGCTGCTCCTGGTGGTAATCGGGTTGCTGCACTTCGATGCGCCGTTGCAGGCGCTGGCGCCGGCGGCATGCTTTGTGGTAATCGCGGCGATAGAAGGCAGCGTGATTACACCAATGATCATGGGCCATCGATTGCAATTGTCCCCGGTTGCGGTTCTCGTATGGTTACTGCTCTGGGGCTGGATGTGGGGTCTTCCGGGCGTCTTGCTGGCCACACCCATGCTGGTGTGCCTGAAGTTGATTGCCGAACGGTTGCCGGGGTGGGAGTGGTTTGCTCAGGTAGTCGGGCGTTGAGTGCCCCGATGGCGCAAGCTAGCCGTCACATCCAATGCATGACGAGCAGGTTTTGGAAATCGCGTCCAAGGTACCGCACCGTGGACAGTGGATCGTCGATGGGTCCCGGCAGTTCTTGCACTGGCGCATTCGTCGGCCGCTCCGATGAAAGGTGGTTTCCGCAGAAGCGTCCGTGATGGCCGTCTTGGCGGGCCACCACCGTTGCCGATTTGCGATTGCCCGCCGATCAGACGGCGGCTGGCGGGAAGTGGATCTCGACCCGCAGGCCGTGCGGGTCGGTGTGGTTGGAGAAAGTCAGTTCGGCACCGTGGCGTTCGGCGATTTCGCGGACGATCGCAAGGCCGAGTCCGGTGCCCTCGTGCCCGCTGCCCACCGCGCGGAAGAAACGCTCACCCAGCCGTGGAATCAGTTCCGGCGCGACGCCGGGGCCGTTGTCCTGCACGCTCAGGATGCAGCCAGCCGTGCGATCTGCCTGCAGCTCAACCGTGATCATGGCCCTGCCATGGCTGCCGTACCGCGAGGCGTTGTCGATCAGGTTGCCCAGCAGTTCGCGCAGCAGTACGCCGTCACCGATGACCGTGGCGCCGTGTTCCGGGCCGCGGTAGCCAAGGTCGATGCCGTGGGCGACTGCGTTGGGCACGCGCGCGGCCACTTCATCACGCACCAGCTGGGCAAGGTCAAGCGGTGCGGTAAGGCCGAGCGATTCATCGGGTGCCTGGGCGCGGGCCAGCGCCAGCAGCTGCCCTGCCGCGCGTGCGGTGCCGGCCGACAGGCGTTCGACGTGGAGCAGGGCGTCGTGGATCGTTGCGGGGCTGGGGTCGGCCAGCGCGCGCTCGGCCTGCAGGCGCAGTCCGGCCAGCGGCGTGCGCAACTGGTGCGCGGCGTCCGCAATGAAGCGCTGTTGCTGCCGCATCATGCGATCCAGGCGCCCGAGCAGGGCGTCGATCGTCGCCACCAGCGGCTGCACTTCCAGCGGGGCATCGATGGTGCGCAGCGGCGACAGGTCGCCAGCTTCGCGCGAGCGGATTTCGTGCGCGAGCGGGTCGAGCACGCGCAGGCCACGGTTGATGCCAAGCCACACCAGCGTCATGGCCACCGCGATCAGCAGCAGCTCGATCGGTACCGTGGACATCAGCAGTTCGCGGGCCAGGGCGCGCCGCTTGTTGACGGTTTCCGCGGTCGAAATGACCAGCATGTCGCCGGGGTCGGCCTTGTTGGCCAAAAACACCGAGGCCATCCGCATGGGCTGGCCGTGGTCGCGGAAGCGGGTGAATACCGGCCCGCTGGATCTTGAGCGTGGGTTGGGCTGGGGCAGGGCATCATCGCCGGCGAGCACGCCGTAGTGCTGGCTGCGTACCGCGAATTCATTGCGCTCCTTGACGGAAAATTGCAACAGGATGCGCGCCTGGTCGCTGAGCTCGTTGCGTCCGGCGTCGCTGTTTACCAGGTCACCGATGGCCTCGGCGCTGTCCAGCAGCCAGCGGTCGTAGACCTTGTTGGCGTAATGCAGGCCGATGACGTAGTTGACGATGCCGCCGCACACCAGTACCGCCAGCAGCGGTACCGATACGAACAGCAGCAGGCGCCGGCGCAGGCTGGAATTACGGACCATCGTCGGCCTCGAGCATGTAGCCGAGCCCGCGCACGGTGCGCAGCAGCACACCGGTTCCCTCGAGCTTGCGGCGCAGGCGGTGGACTGCGATATCCAAGCCGTTGTCGGTCAGTGTGGCGTTCCAGGTACACAGGGCTTCGATGACGTGCTCGCGCGGCGTGACGCGGTTGCGGCGCGAGGCCAGAACTTCCAGCAAGGCAAATTCGCGTGCGCTGAGGTCAAGCGTCCGCCCGGCGCGCGTGGCGCGGCGTCCGGCAAGGTCGATCGACAGCTCGCCCAGCTGCAAAATCGGCACGCCGAGGTTGCTTTGCCGCCGGAGCAGCGCGCGTACGCGCGCGTCGAATTCCGCCAGGCTGAAGGGCTTCACGAGGTAATCGTCGGCGCCGAGATCGAGCGTGCGTACGCGCAGGTCGACCTCTTCGCGGGCGGTGATGATGAGCACCGGCACGCCATCGTGGGCCGCGCGCAGGCGGCGCAGGACTTCGCCGCCTTCCTCGCCGGGCAGGCCAAGATCGAGCACCACCAGTGCGAACGCGTGTTCCTGCAGCGCTGCAATCGCCTTTCTGCCATCATCCAGGTGATCCACGGCGTGACCGGCCTGCATGAGCGAGCTGCATACTGCATCCGCGATTGCCGCATCGTCTTCGACAACCAGGATCCGCATCGAGGGTTCTGCCCGTGGGGTTGGGGCGTCAAGCGTACAACTTGACGAGCACGATTTCGCCTGCGCCGGCCAGGACGACTCGGCCCGAGCCGGCGTCCGGAATGACGATGGCGGCGTCGCCGGCGGCAAGTGGCGCGGGCGCCGCATCGCCGGCACGGAGCGTGGCGTGGCCCGAGTCCAGGTACACCAGCCAGCGCGTGCCGGCTTCCGGCGGCAAAAGCATGCGGTCGACCAGTGTGCGCGGCAGCGCTTCACCGCGCGCGCGGCCGCGCAACATCAGGTTGAAATCGCGCGTCGGGCCTTCCGGCAGCAGGCCCGTCGGCGCGGGGACGCCATCGAACAGCAGGCGGCCAAGGCGCACGGCGTGCAGCTCGCGCCCGTCTGGAAAGCGCAGCGTGATGGCAGCATCCAGCGGTACCAGCGTACGGCGTGTCGCGGCCAGTTCCGAGAAGGGGCCAGCCGTTTCGACCTTCGCCACGCTGACGCGAATACGCCACTGCGCGCTGTCAGGCTCGCGGAAGATGACGGTGGTGGTGCCGGCGCCGTTGGCCCAGGGTTCGTCGCGCTGGGTCGAGCGTGGAATGAGTTTCAGGCCGGGCATGGGTGGCGGTACGCGGGCCGGTCAGTCAAGCAGTGCGCGCAGGGCATCCAGTCCTTGCCGCAGGCTGTCTTTCCAGGCGTAGCCGATGATGGGTTCGCCCGTGAGTGCGTCATGGAATGCTTCCTCCTGTCCTGGCGCCAGCAGGTGGCGGTAGTCCACCGTCAGCTCGTCGCCGGCCGCAAGGTCGCGTGCAGCAAAAATGAAGCCCAGCACCCACAGCCCGGTCGGCTCGAAGCTGTGGTTGACGAAGCATTCATCCGGCCAGTCCGGTGACAGGGTGAAACGGTCTTCGAACCAGCGCACGGAGCTGTACATCAGGGCGGCGCGTGCTGGATCGGCAACGATCTCTGCGAAGGACCAGGTCGCATCGATGCGGTCGGGGGCGACGGCGACGTGGCCCTTCGGCAAGGCGTCATCGAGGAACAACCCCTTGCCCGCGCCCGGGATGGCGGACGCGGCGATGCGATAGCGGGTCAGGATCACGGCGGCAGGGCGACTCCGGAAAGCTCGCCAGTGTAGTCGGTAAGCGCGCGGCGGGCGTGGCCCTGGGAAGTGATCTGGCGGCCGCTGATACACTGGCGCACTGATCGTTTCGAGGAGCGTGTTCATGGATGCCAGCAAGGCCAGTACCTTCATCGGCAAGTTGTGGGACGACGAAGTCGTGCCGCACCTCACCGAATACATCAAGATTCCCAACAAGTCGCCGATGTTCGACAAGGACTGGGTGCGGCACGGTCACATGGATGCCGCCGTGGCCTTGCTGGAAAAGTGGGCACGCGGAAAGCTGGCGTCGCTCCCGGGCTCCAAGCTTGAGGTGGTGCGCCTGCCGGGCCGCACGCCGCTGATCTTCATCGACGTGCCGGCGCTGGGCGCGGCCGCGCGCACCGATGACTGCGTGTTGTTGTACGGCCACCTGGACAAGCAGCCGGAGATGACCGGCTGGAGCGAAGGCCTGGGCCCGTGGACACCGGTGCTGCGGGGCGACCGTCTGTACGGGCGCGGCGGTGCGGACGATGGTTACGCGATCTTTGGTGCGCTGTCTGCGCTCCTCGCGTTGCACCAGCAGGGTACGCCGCACGCGCGTTGCGTCGTGATGATCGAAGCCTGCGAGGAATCGGGCAGCCCGGACCTGCCGTACTACGTCGACCACCTGGCGCCGCGGATTGGCCAGCCATCGCTGGTGGTGTGCCTGGATTCTGGCTGCGCCAACTATGACCAGCTGTGGTTGACCACATCACTGCGCGGCATGACCGGCGGAGAGCTGACGGTCGAAGTGTTGACCGAGGGCGTGCATTCGGGCGATGCCTCGGGTGTGGTGCCCGATTCCTTCCGCATCGTCCGCCAGCTGTTGTCGCGGCTGGAGGACCCGGTGACGGGTGCGATTGTGCCCAGGGAGTTGTACGTGGACGTGCCGGCCGAGCGCCTCGAGCAGGCCAGGCAGTGCGCCGAGATCCTTGGCGATGAGGTATTCGACAAGTTTCCGTGGACCGCTGGCATGCATCCGGTCAGCAGCGACCGGGTGGAATTGATCCTCAATCGCACCTGGCGCCCCCAGCTTGCGATCACCGGCGCCGATGGCCTGCCGTCACTGGAGAGTGCGGGCAACGTATTGCGCCCGCTGACCGCATTGAAGTTGAGCCTGCGCCTGCCGCCGACGGCCAACGGCAACCAGGCGGGCGAGTACGTCAAGCGCTTGCTGGAGGCGGATCCGCCCTACGGCGCCAAGGTCACCTTCAGGCTGGAAAAGGATGGCGGTGGCTGGAACGCACCGCGGCTCTCGGAGTGGCTGAGCACCGTGGTCGACCAGGCCTCGAAGGACGCCTTTGGCGAGCCGGCCGCATACATGGGAGAGGGCGGCAGCATTCCGTTCATGGGCATGCTGGGTGAAAAGTTTCCGCGCGCGCAGTTCCTGATTACCGGTGTGCTGGGGCCCCATTCCAACGCCCACGGCCCCAACGAGTTCCTGCACATCCCGACCGGCAAGAAGGTGTCGCAGGTGGTCGCGGCAGTCGTCGCCGCGCACGCCCAGGCCAGCGGCAAGGACCTGACGTAGTCCATGGATGCGCGTTTGCGCGGCAGTGACCGCCGTCCGCGTAGGGTGCGCGGTGGTTGAACCGCGGCGATGCGCCGCTGCAGACCGTCATCCGCGCGTTCGCGGGGATGGCGGCGGCAGCTTTGCGGGCGGCCGCTCCCTGGCCATGACGCTGCGCGCGTACGCGGTTACCCTTGGCCGTTCGCCCTGGACGCATGATTGAAATGTACGACTTGCCCCCCGTCACGCGTGCCCTGCTGATCGCCAATGTGGTGGTCTTCCTGTTTGAGCTCGTGCCCTCGCTACAGCCACTGCTTATCGCGTACGGCGCGTTGTGGCCGGTCGGGCCGGCGCAGGTTGCCGGCTACACCGCGGGCGGCATGCCCATCACCGTGGGGTTTCACTTCTGGCAGGTCATCACCTATGCCTTTCTGCACGGCGGATGGATGCACATTGGCTTCAACATGTTCGCGCTGTGGATGTTCGGCGGCCCGATCGAGCACCTGTTGGGGGCCAGGCACTACACGTTCTATTACTTTTTTTGCGCTGTCACCGCGGCGGTAACGCATCTTTTGGTCGCGCAGTTTTTCACGCACGGGTTTTACCCGACCATCGGCGCTTCGGGCGCCATCTTCGGGTTGCTGGTGGCGTTTGGCATGATGTATCCAAAGATGAAGATGTTCCTGATCTTCCTGCCGATCCCGATGCCGGCGTGGGTATTCGTCATCGGCTACATCCTGCTTGAACTGTTCTTCGGCGTCAGCGGCTACGAGTCCGGTGTCGCGCATTTTGCCCACCTCGGCGGTGCGGTCGGCGGCGTGCTGCTGCTGTTGTATTGGCTGGGCAAGCTGCCGCTCAAGCCCAAGCGCATCCTGACCCGCTGAAGTCCGCCCGGCGGCCTTCCAGCGCACCCAAAAGACAGGCCCGCGCGAGGCGGGCCCGTCCTGTCACCGGGACTTGCAAACTCAGGTGTTTTCCGTACTCGGATGGATGCGTTTGACGAGGTGCAGGGTGTTCTCGTCGGTGTGATCCATTTCCTTGCCGCCGAGGGCCGCGAGCTTCAGTACCAGCTTTTGCTTGTAGCTGACCGTGCCGTCGGCGTTGAACGTGAAGGTGCTCTCGAAACCGCGCAGCTCCGCGCGCTTGCTCAGGTACTTGTTCTGCACGATGCCGTAGTTCGGGTCGCCCGGCGTTGCCACGAAGTGCAGCTCCTTGTCGCGCGGCTTGGCGCTGCCGCCGGCAAGCATGCCGATGCCGCGCCCGAACACCACGGCGCGCATGATCTGGCCCTCCTGCTTGTCCCACAGCAGGTAGCCGACCTCGTCGTGGAAGGGGTTGAGCGCTTCCTCACCGTGGCGCCAGGCGACCATTCCGTACTTCAGTCCGTCCAGGAATTGCTTGCCGTTCTGCTGGGTTGGGATCGGATGGAACCAGGCCTTCTCGAAGTAGCCGGTCTTGCCGGTCACATCGTCACTGTTGTGGTAGGACACGTCGACACCGACATTACCTTCCCAGTCGCCGACCAGCCAGGTAAGCGGGCCAAGTTGCTGCGGGCCAAGGATTTCAGCCATGGTGTATCTCCTCGTTGTTGAATGTTGGACACCCACCGTAGCACACGGGTTTCGCGTGCATCCAATTGATTGATTCGATGCAATTGATAGATGCGGACCATGATCGACCGCCCCCCCAGCACCGCGCCCGCGCCAATCAGCGGTGCAGGTCGCCGGCGGCTTCCGGCTGGTAGTGGATGGCCGTGACCTTGAGCCGCAGGGCGCGCCCGCCCTGGTTCGGCCAGTCGATGGCCTGGCCCACGCGCAGGCCGAGCAGCGCGCTGCCAACCGGCGCGAGCACGGAAATGCGCCCGGCATCGGCATCGGCGTCCTTGGGGTACACCAGCGTCAGGGTGTGGTGCCTGCCGCCGGACTCGTCCACGCAATCGACCGACGAATTCATGCTGACGACATTCTTGGGCATGGCGTCAGGCTCCACGATCGCGGCACGGTCGATTTCAGCGCGCAGGCGCCTGGCCACCGGTGAATCGTGCAGCGCGGGCGCCTCCAGCAGCCTTTCGATGCGTTCCACGTCCAGCCGCGAAAGCGTAATGGGGGGCGGTGGTTTCATGTCAGGCCTTTGCTTTACCGGATGCATCAACATAGCGACGGCGCCGGGTTTTCACAACGGCTGACGTTGCGATGGAAGGCAGTGTCGATGGGTCCAGAAGACCGGCCGGCAGCCGCGCGAACACCTGCGACAGCTGGTGCAGGAACGCGTGCAGCGCCGAGCTCCTGCGCCAGAACATTGCGATGCGCCGGCTGGGCGCATGTCCGCGAAAGGGCGTCAGATGCACGTTTTCGGTCCGCGCAATCGGTGGTTGCACGGCGAGAACCGGCAGCAGCGTGACCCCGACGTTGGCGGCGACCATCTGCCGCAGGGTTTCAAGACTGGTGGCGCGGAAACCCTGTTTTTCGCCGGCGCCGGCCATCCTGCACACTTCCAGCGCCTGATCCCGCAGACAGTGGCCATCTTCCAGCAACAGCAGGTGCTCGTGTTCGAGGTCTGCCAGCTTGAGCGTGCGGCGGCCGGCCAGCCGGTGCGCGTCCGGTGCGGCCAGCAGGAATGGCTCCGCGAACAGGAATTCGGCGTGCAGGCTGTCGTCATGGACGGGCAGCGCCAGCAGCGCCGCATCCAGCTTGCCCTCGCGCAGGTGCTGCAGCAAAACCTGCGATTTTTCTTCGACCAGCAGCAGTTCCAGGTGCGGGAACCGGGCGCGGATTGCGCCGACCACGTGGGGCAACAGATAGGGCCCCAGCGTCGGGAACATGCCCAGCCGCAGGCTGCCGGCAGCAGGATCCCGGTCGCGGGCCGCGATGCGCTTGATTTGTTCCACTTCATGCAGCACGTCGCGTGCGTGCGCGACGATGCGCTGCCCGGCGCTGGTGAGCAACACCTTCCGCGGCGCGCGCTCGACCAGCGTCACGCCCAGTTCTTCCTCGAGCTTCCGGATCTGGGTTGAAAGGGTGGGCTGACTCACGAAACAGGCTTCGGCCGCGTGGCCGAAGTGCTTGTGGTCGGCCAGCGCGACGAGGTAGTGAAGGTCGCGGAGGTTCATGGCGGTGGCTCCGGTACGGGTGATGCTCAATCACTATAAGCTATCGACCCAAGCGATACGATCGGCAGCAGTGATTGCAAACCAGCGCCGGATGCCGCCGCGTGACCGGTCAACGACTGGGCGGGACTTCCGTCACTTGCCTCCCGCGTTTGGCCGTGTTGCACTTGCGCGTTGTTCCCTATCGCAAGGTGCGGTTCGATGCGCATGATCAGCAGGGCGGCGGTGATTGGATTGTGGGCGGTTGCCGGCGCCGCCTGGGCGGTGGCGCCGCAGGCGGCCGCGCCGCACGCGGCGGTGCGGGCAAGCGCCACGCCGCCACTGACGCGACTGCCGGCCTGGGCGGTTCCCGAGTCCTACGATCTCGCGCTCAAGAGTGATCCTGAGCAATCCCGTTACAGCGGAACCGCCACGATCACCGTCAACCTGAAGCGTGAGTCAAGTTACCTTTGGCTGCACGGCAAGGATTTGCAGGTCTCCAGGGTCACCGTCACCGACGCCAGGGGTCATGTCCACGCGGGCAAGTACGTTGCCGATGCCACCAAGGCGGCCGAGCAGGCAGGCGTTGCACGCGTCGATTTTGCCGCGACGCTGCAGCCGCAGCGGATCAAACTGGCGTTTGTATTCACGGCGCCCTACAACCAGACCCTGCAGGGCTTTTACAAGGTGGTGTTTGCCGGCAACGCGTACGCGATGACGCAGATGGAACCCATCAGCGCGCGGCTGGCGTTTCCGTGCTTCGACGAACCCGGTTTCAAGGCGCCCCTGACCTTGTCCTTGACGATTCCGGACGCCGACAAGGCCGTTGCGAACGCGGCCGAGGCGAGCGACAAGCCCGCCGGCAAGGGCTGGAAGACCATTACCTTTGCCCAAACCCGGCCGCTGCCGACCTACCTCTATGCGTGGATGGTGGGACCATGGGACATCGTGCAAGGGCCAACGATTCCGGCCACCCCATGGCGTTCGACGCCGGTGCCGGTGCGCGGCATCGCCACCAGGGGCAACGGCCCGAAGCTTGCGCGTGCGCTGGCGATGGCACCCGCGATCATCGAGCACGAAGAGGCCTATTACGGTTTCGGTTACCCGTTTGGCAAGCTTGATCTGGCCGCACTGCCCGATTTTGCGGCCGGAGCGATGGAAAACGCCGGCCTGATCACCTACCGCGATTTCCTGTTGCAGCTCGACCAAAACGCCACTCCCAGCCAGGTCCGCAGCGTGTTCAATGTCGAGGCGCATGAAATGGCGCACCAGTGGACGGGTGACACCGTCACGCTGGAATGGTGGAACGACATCTGGCTGAACGAGGCCTTCGCGACCTGGATGCAGCAGAAGGTGGAAGGCGAGATCCATCCCGCGTGGCACGCGCACCTGGGCCGCGTGATGGGTGGCGAGGGTGCGATGCAGACCGACAGCCTGGTCAGCGCGCGCATGATCCGCCAGCCGATCACGGGCAATGGCGATATCGAGACCGCGTTTGACGGCATCACCTACCAGAAGGGTGCCGCGGTGATCGGGATGTTCGAGAACTTTGTGGGCCCCGGGGTGTTCCAGCAGGGTATGCGTGCGTACATCAAGGCGCACGCGTTTGGCAACGCCAACGCCGATGATCTGGTGGACGCGATCGCCACGGCCGCGGGCAAGGGCGCCGCGTTCAAACAGGCGTTCAAGAGCTTCCTGAACCAGAACGGCGTGCCGTTGGTGGCGACCAGGCTCGATTGCAGCCCGAAGGACGGCGCTGTGCTGGAGCTGACCCAGAGTCGCTACCTGCCGCTCGGCTCCACGGGCAACCCGGACGAACTGTGGGGCGTTCCGGTGTGCGTGCGGTTTCCGGGCGGCACGCAGTGTCAGCTGCTCGACACCCGGAGCGCCAGCATGAAGACTGCCGGCGGCCAGTGCCCGGCCTGGTACATGCCAAACGCCAACGCCGACGGTTATTACCGTTTTGAAATGGCCCCGCCGGATCGTGCAGCGTTGGCCAAGGTCGTGGGTCAACGCGATGAAGCCGAGCAGCTGGCCTACGTCGATTCGATGGATGCTGCGTTCCATCGCGGCGATGTCGATGCGCGCGAGATCCTGGCCGAAATGCGTCAACTGGCGCCCTCGCCGTTGCGCCAGATCGCGCTGGCGCCGCTTGCCACCGTCGGCTGGATCTACGACCACGAGGCGCGCACTCCGGCGCAGAAGGCAGCCGTTCGCGACGCGGTGGCCAAGGCGTACCTGCCGCGCCTCGAACAGCTGGGCTACCAGCGGCGTCCGGGCGAACCTGCCGACCACATCCTGATGCGCAGCAGTCTGGCCACGGCGCTGGGCTTGCGGTTCAAGGTGCCGCAGGTGCGTGCCAGCCTGTTGCAGCAGGCCAAGGTTGCGCTCAAGCCCGGCAAGAATGGATTGCCGGACCTCATGGCGGCAAACCCGGACCTCTTGCGCACGGCGCTGTCGGTCGCGGTCGAGGCCGGGGGCAAGCCCGTGGTCGATGAGTTGATCGCGGCGATCCCGCGCACGACGGACCCCGTCGAGCGCAACGCGATGCTTGGCGCGCTCAGCCACGCGGACGGGGCGGAAGCCGACGTGGCGCGCGACTTTGCGCTGTCACCCAAGGTCAAGGTTGGCGAGATGGCCATGATCCTGCGTGGTGGCCGCGCCACGGCCGCGCAGCGCGACACCTTGTGGAACTGGTTTGCCGGGCACTACCAGCGGGTCGTTGCGCGTACCGGCGTGTTCTCGGGCGGGTACCTGCCGATGCTGGCAGCGGGGGGCGGCTGTTCCGCCGCCGAGGCGCAGCGCGTGCAGGCGTTCTTCCAGCCGAAGCTGGGGCAGGTGCCGGGCTTGCGGCGTGGGCTGACCCAGACCCATGAGGCCATCGTGCTGTGCAGCGCACTGAAGGCACACCAGAACCCGGCGTCCCTGGCGCCGTGACCGACGTGCGTGCGCTGCTCGAGCAGGGCACGCGCGCACTGTCCGGCGCCGGCGCAAGGCGTGAG
Organism: Rhodanobacteraceae bacterium; assembly: GCA_004299555.1. Taxonomy (GTDB): domain Bacteria; phylum Pseudomonadota; class Gammaproteobacteria; order Xanthomonadales; family Rhodanobacteraceae; genus 66-474. Next base: position 260,590 of record SCQU01000010.1, on the reverse strand, counting down.
GCGGCCGTGTTGTTGCGCTCGACGCTGGGCGTGTCGGACGCCTGGCTGATCGCGCACGATCGCGATGCCGTCGGTGCCGAGTCCACCGCGGCGTACCTTGCGGCGATCCGGCGGCGCGCGGCCGGCGAACCGGTCGCCTACCTGACCGGCGTGCGTGGGTTCCACGCGCTGGAGTTGCGCGTAACCCCGGACGTGCTGATCCCGCGAACAGAGACCGAGTTGCTGGTGGACTGCGTGCTGCGCCGGTTGCCGGCTGGCTCTCCATGCCGGGTTGCCGACCTTGGTACCGGCAGCGGTGCCGTCGCGCTGGCGATCGCCCACGCGCGGCCGCAGGCGCGGGTGGTTGCCACCGATGCCAGCCCGGCGGCGTTGCGGGTTGCACGTGGCAACGCCACGCGACTTGGGCTCGGCAACGTTGAATGGCTGCACGGCGACTGGTGCGCGGCGCTGGGCGACCTGCACTTTGACGTGATCGCGTCCAATCCCCCGTATGTTGCCATTGGCGACGGGCATCTTCGCGCGGGCGACGTACGTTTCGAGCCCGCCATGGCGTTGGTCTCCGGGCCGGATGGACTGGACGCGATCCGCTGCATCGTGCGGGACGCGGCGGCGCACCTCGCGGGCCAGGGCTGGCTGCTGTTCGAACATGGCTTCGAGCAGGGCGCAGCGGCGCGCGAGCTGTTGCGGCAACGCGGCTACAAGGCCATCTTCACGGCGCGCGATGTCGAAGGCCGTGAACGCGTGAGTGGCGGGCAGGTTGCCGCCGCGTAAAGCAAACACCGCCGCCGCGGACAAGGATCGCCGGCGGCCGCGCAGCATCGTATCCTGTTCACCCAACGGGGCCAGCCGACGGTGCGCGGGCCCATCCGGATAAAGGGATCCGCCAGCCATGCCCAGTCAAGTCAATCGCGGGCCGTGCCAGATCTGGGCGGCGTTGATGTGGTCGCTGAAGGGGCTCGCTGCGGGCTGGCGCATCGAGGCGTCGTTTCGCCTCGAGGTGATCCTGTGCGTGATCCTGCTCCCGATCGGCTTGTGGCTGGGCCACGGCGCGGTCGAGAAGGCGCTGCTCGCGGGCTCGCTGCTGCCGGTACCGGCAGCCGAAATGTTGAACTCCGGCATCGAGGCGCTGGTCGACAAGTCGTGGCCCGAATACAACACCATCGCCGGACGCATCAAGGACATGGGTTCGGCCGCCACGTTCCTGCTGATGCTGAACATGCTGCTGGTCTGGATCGTGATCCTCGGTGCGCGCACGGGAGCGTGGTGATGCAGGCGGTGGCCGAGGCGAAACGCTGGCTGCGGCACTGGTTGCACGCGCCCGCGACGCGGGCGTTTCCGCCCGCGGTCATGGCGGAACTGCAGGACGCGATCGCGCGGGGCGAGGTCCGGCACGATGGCGAAATCTGCTTTGTGGTCGAGGCGCGCTTGCCGGCGCGGTTCCTGATCGGCGGCCGCCGCATCCGTGCGCGTGCCGAGAACGTGTTCGGCGACCTGAAGGTGTGGGACACCGAACGCCGCACCGGAATCCTCATCTATGTATTGCTGGGCGACTACACGATCGAGATCATTCCTGACCGTGGCGTTGCGGCGCGGGTCCCGGACGGGTCCTGGGAACGGATCATCGGCTTCATGAGCGAACAGTTTCGCGCTGAACACTGGAAGGAAGGCGCGCTGGCCGGCATCGAAGCCACCCACAATCTGCTGGAACTCTACCTGCCGCCGGGGCCGGGGCGCAGCACCGCGTTGGCCGACACGGCCGTGGTGTTGTAACCGCGTGGATCCCGGGCTTGACGTGGGTCGCTGCAGGCCGCGCGGCGAAGCGCATAATGTGCAGGTCAAGTACGGTGAACGGAGTCGGTGATGGGATCCAATCCAGCAACTGGGCAACAACACGCAACCGCGGCGACGGTACCTGCGACGCAAACCGAGCGCATGCGCGCCGCGGTCAGCCAGGCCGTTGCGGTCGGTCCTGGCTTCCTGCGCGGTGAGGTCGATGCCAACCACATGGCCAACGCCATGGTGCACGCCGTGCGCACCTACGTCGAGCAGGAGCGGGCGGCGGGCGGCGATGGCGCGCCGCACGGCGCGGAAGCACAGGGGTTGCAGAATGTGCTGGCCGAATTGATGGCGTGCGGATCGGGTTTTCTCGCGGGCCGCTGCGACGCGGCGTGCGTGGGCCGGACCATGACCGAGATGGTGCGCGAGTTTGGCCCGCGCTGAGCACGCGTAGCACGAGCCACTGCCGTCCTGTTCACGCGTCCTGTGGTCAGTTGCGCGGCTCCGCCTGCAGCGCGGCCGCGAGCGCTGCCGGGGACGTGAGCGGTGCCTGGCAGGTCATTCCGCTGCAAACATAGGCGGTGCCCGTTTCAGCGTTGGCGGTGCGTGTGGCCAGGATGCCGGGCAGCGCTGCGGCAGCGGCCGGAATCACGAATACGTCAGGCGGGACGCCGGCGCGTCCGGTTCCGCGCGCATGCGGCAGCGCGCGCAACGCAGCGTGCCACGCATCTTGTTTGTCCTGAGCGCAGCGCACCACGATTTGCATGCGCGGCTGCTCGAACTCGGCCAGTGCCCGCAGCAGGGTGGGACAGGCATCCGGGTATTGCGCCAGCGCGCCGGCGCCCGCGGCGAGGGCGCGTTCGGCAGCATCGATGTAACGGGTGTTGCCGATGAAGCGGCCCAGCCGCAACAGCGAGCGGATGGCGACGCCGTTGCCGTTGGGCAAGGCGTCGTCGGTCCAGTCGCGGTGGCGCGCGAGCGGCGTTGCGTGGGCGGCCGTTGAGAACCAGAATCCACCCGTCGCGGGATCACTGAACTGGTCGAGCAGCGCGTCGGCCAGGGCGATCGCCCACGCAAGGTCATCGGCCGCGAAGGTGAGTTGCATGGACGCGAGCAGGGCGTCCAGCAGGAAGGCGTGGTCATCAAGAAAGCCCGGAATGCGCGCCGCGGGCGCGGCCACGTTCGCGAACAGCCGGCCGTCGATCCAGGCGGCTGGTTTCAGCGCGGTCAGGGCGGTACGCGCCATGTTGGCGCAACGCTCGTCTTGCAGCAGGCGCGCGGTGCGTGCAAGGCCGGCGATGGCGAGCGCGTTCCACGCCGTGAGGATCTTGTCATCGCGCGAGGGTGCCGGCCGCCGCGTGCGTGCAGCCAACAGGTGCGCGCGAACCCTGAGGTAATCGGTTTCAATCTCCTGGTTGGAAGTGCCTGCGCGGGTGGCGATCCCGCCCAGCGGGCGCGTACGCAGCAAGTGCCACGCCCGGCCTTCGAAGTTGGGTGGCGCGTCGAGGCCGAAGGCCTGCTCGGCCAGCACGGCATCGGCGGCTGGTACGGCGGCGCGCAGTTGTTCGCGCGTCCAGAGATAGAACGCCCCTTCCGCGCCCTCGCTGTCGGCGTCGAGGGAGCTGTAGAAGAGGCCATGCGGCGCGGACATGTCGCGTGCCAGCCACAGGGCGATGCCGCGGGCGGCGGCGCTTGCGCGGGTGCGAAATTCGCCGCCGCCGTCGGCAGCGGCGGTGCGCGCGTAGACCGGCAACAGCTGCGCGTTGTCGTACAGCATTTTCTCGAAGTGCGGGATCGTCCAGTCCGCGTCGACGCAGTAGCGGAAGAACCCGCCACCGAGCTGGTCCTGCAGCCCGCGTGCGGCCATCGCATCCAGGGTAAGGCGCGCCATCGCGCCAGCGTTGCCGTCTCCGCGCTGATCCAGCAGCCACTCCAACTCGGCTGGGCGCGGAAACTTGGGCGCCCCGGTGTTGCCGCCGTTGCGCGCGTCAAAACGGGCAGCCAGCCGCTGCATGGCGGTGGCGCTGGCGGTATCCGCGCCGGGCGGCGCGCCGGCCGCGCCCGGCTGCGCGTGTTGCATCCACTCGCGCAATTGCCCCGCCTGCACCCGCAGTTCATCACGGTGGGCGTCGAAGTAGGCGCGTACCCGCTGCAATACGTCGGGGAATCCTGGCAACCCGTGGCGCGTGGTCGGCGGGAAGTAGGTGCCCACGTAGAACGGCGTCAGGTTTTGCGGGTCCAGAAACACGGTCAGCGGCCAACCCCCACCGCGGCCATTCAGCGCCTGGTAGGCAAGCTGGTAGGTCTGGTCAATGTCGGGCCGCTCCTCGCGGTCCAGCTTGATGTTGACGAATCCTGCATTCATCGCCGCGGCAGTCGCCGGGTCCTCGAACGACTCGTGCGCCATCACATGGCACCAGTGGCAGGCGCTGTAGCCAATCGACAACAGGATCGGGGTGTCGGTGGCGCGTGCGTGCGCGAGGGTGGCCGCTTCCCACGGCTGCCAATGGACGGGGTTGAGCGCGTGCTGGCGCAGGTACGGGCTGGAAGCGTTCAGCAACCGGTTGCGGGCGAAGTCGGATTCGGACATACGGCCATGCTAGCGCGCGGGTTCGCGCCTTGTGGCTGCGTGCGGCGTTCCGGTAAGGTTGCGGGTTGGCCACTGGAACCGGATCATGAACGCAGATGTCGAATACCCCGCGCTGTACCTGCGGCGCGGCGAGGACGCCCGCCTGCGTGCCGGCCACCTGTGGGTGTTTGCCAATGAAGTGGATGTCGCCCGCTCGCCGCTGGGCGCGTTCGAACCGGGCGCGCCGTGTGCGATCGTTGCCGCCGGCAACAGACCCATCGGTGTCGGCTACGTCAATCCGCATTCGCTCATTTGCGCGCGGCTGGTGGCACGCGGGATGGAACACCCGCTGGATGCGTCGTTGCTGGTGCATCGGCTCAAGGTGGCGCTGGCGCTGCGCGAGCGGCTGTACGCGGAACCGTGGTACCGGCTGCTGTATGGTGAAGCGGATGGCGTACCGGGCCTGACCCTGGACCGCTTCGATGACGTCATCGTTGCCCAGGCCACCACCGCCGGCATCGAACGCCTGAAGCCGCAGGTCGAAGCGGCGGTGCGCAAGGTGCTGGCGCCGCGCGCACTGGTGTGGAAGAACGACGCCGGCGTGCGGGCGCTGGAGGGGCTGCCCAGCTATGCCGAGGTCGCATTCGGTGACCTTCCTGACACGCTGTGTGTGCGTGAAGGTGGCCTGGAGTTTGGGCTGGATGTGCTTGCGGGGCAGAAGACCGGCTGGTTCTATGACCAGCGGAGCAACCGCGACGCGTTGGCGCCATTCGTCAAGGGTGCCCGGGTGCTCGACATGTTCGCCTATCTCGGCGCGTGGGGCCTGCGTGCGGCGGCGCTGGGGGCGGGTGCGGTGACCTGCGTCGATGCCTCGGCGGCGGCGGTCGAATGGATTGGCCGGAACGCTGCGGCCAATGGCGTTGCCGGGAAGGTCAGCGCCGAGCGCGCGGATGCGTTTGAATTCCTGCATGCGGCACGCGAACGCCGCGAACATTTCGACGTCGTGATCCTTGATCCGCCGGCATTCGTCAAGCGCCGCAAGGACTTCAAGGCAGGGGCGCTGGCGTATCGCCGCATCAACGAATTGGCGATGCAGGTACTCGCGCGTGACGGCATCCTCGTCACCTGCTCGTGTTCATACCACCTGCCGCGACCGGCACTGCTGGATGCGGTGCAGAAGGGTGCGCGCCACCTCGAGCGGACGGTGCAGGTCCTGCAGCAGCTGCAGCAGGCGCCGGATCATCCGATCCACCCCGCCATCCCCGAAACCGACTATCTCAAGGGCTTCATCTGCCGGGTCCTGCCGGCCGCGTGATCCGCGCGCGGCTGTCGTGGATGGGCGGGTGACTTATCATTGGCGGTTCCAGCCCTGTTGCCAGCCTGTTTGGGACGCCCGATGCTGATCGTTGGAATAGAAGGCAAACAGCTCGCCGCGCACGATCGCGCCCGACTCGAGGCGCCCGAGGTCAGCGGTGCGATCCTGTTCACCCGCAACTACGACAACCGCGGCCAGTTGGCCGAGCTGGTCGCCTCGATCCGCGCTTTGCGCGGCGGGGAGTTCGTGCTGTGCGTTGACCATGAAGGCGGTCCAGTCCAGCGCTTTCGCGAGGGCTTTACCCGCTTGCCGCCACTGGCGCGCGTGGGTGCGCTGTACCGGCGCGACCGCCAGGCCGGCATCAACATGGCGGAAATCCACGCGATCGTGATGGCCAGTGAAGTGCGCGCGTGTGACATCGACCTGTCGTTTGCACCGGTGGCTGATCTGGCGCGTGGCAACCGGGTGATTGGTGAGCGTGCGTTCGATGCCGATCCGCAGGCGGTAGCCGAGCTGGTGGGCGCCTACGTGCGCGGCATGCGGCTGGCAGGAATGGCCGCGACCTTGAAGCACTACCCCGGACACGGCTCGGTTCCGGAGGATACGCACCTTGAAGCCGCGCGTGATCCGCGCCCGCTGGCCGCCATCCGGGCGGCCGATCTGGTGCCCTTCACGGAAGGGTTTGCCGTGGGCGCCGAAGCCGTGATGGTGGCGCATGTCACCTATCCGGCGGTCGATCCGCGGGCAGCCGGCTATTCCAGTACCTGGATCGGGGGCGTGTTGCGCGGCGAGCTCGGTTTCCGGGGCGTGGTCTTCAGTGACGACGTCGGGATGGCGGCAGCGGAGTCGGCCGGCGGCATCGGTGCGCGGGTGACCGCACATCTCGACGCCGGATGCGACCTGGTGCTGGTGTGCCACCCATCGATGGTGGACGCCGCGATCGCGGCCGTGCGTGGCCGCGCACCGTGCGCCGCGGCGAAGGTTGCGACGCTGTGCGGGGCGGCGGCGGAAACCTGGGACGGCCTGCGAGACGACCCGCAACACGCACGCTACGTGGCCGCGCTCGCAGCGTTGCCGGCAGCCGCGGCCGCCAGCGCATGAGCGCCCGCGAACGCCTGCTCAGCGCGGCACTGCCGCGTGCCGAGTGCATCCACCAGCGGCGCGAGCTTGAGGCTGCGATTGCCCGCGTCGGCGGCGAGGTCACTCGCGCGCTGCAGGGCGAACGCGCGGTGTTCCTCACGGTGATGAACGGCGGCATGTTCTTTGCCGCGGCGCTGGCGCTCGTGGTCGATGGCGACCTGGAGTTTGACTACGTCCATGCGACCCGCTACGGCGATGCGACGGTCGGCCGCGACGTGCGCTGGCTGCGGCGGCCATCCGTACGGCTGGCCGGGCGCACGGTCATCCTGGCCGATGACATTCTCGATGAGGGCTACACGCTCGCGGCCCTGCGTGACTACTGCCTTGCCGCGGGTGCGCGGCGGGTACTGACCGCGGTGTTGTGCGTGAAGCGGCACGACCGGCGGGTCGCCGGCCTGAAGCCGGATTTTGCCGGGGTCGAAGTACCCGATCGCTACGTGTTCGGCTACGGTCTGGACTATTTCGGCCAAGGCCGCAACTTGCCCTGCATCTATGCGCTGCCCGAGGGTGAAACGTGAATACCGGCTCGATCGACCTGGCCGTGATTGGCGGCACCGGGGTATATGCGTTTCCCGGGCTGGAACAGGCGCGCCGCATCGACGCGTCGACCCGCTGGGGTGCGCCGTCATCGGTCATCGTGCTAGGCCGCGTCGGAGACCGGCGGGTGGCGTTCCTGGCCCGTCACGGCGAAGGGCACACGCTGGCGCCGCACCGCATCAATTACCGTGCCAACATCGACGCGCTGCATGCCTTGGGCGCGCGCCGCGTCGTCGGCATCAACGCGGTGGGCGGCATCCGCGCCGACATGGGGCCGCGCGTCCTGGTGCTTCCGGATCAGTTGATCGACTACACCAGCGGCCGCGCATCCAGCTTTTGCGACGCCGATGGCGAACCCGTGCTGCACGTCGAGTTTGGCGAACCCTACAGCGCTTTGCTGCGGCGTGACCTGCTGGCGGCCGCGCGCCGTTCCGGGATCGCGATGGTGGACGGGGGGTGTTACGCGGTGACCCAGGGCCCGCGCCTGGAAACGTGCGCCGAAATCCGGCGGTTGCGGCGCGACGGCTGCGACCTGGTCGGCATGACCGGGATGCCGGAAGCCGCGCTTGCCCGCGAACGCGGCATGGACTACGCGAGCCTTGCGGTGGTTGCGAACTGGGCGGCGGGTTGCGGCCCCGAGCCAGACGCACCGGTCAGCCTGGACGCCATCAAGGCGCACCTTGCGGCAGCGACGGTGCAGGTGCCCGTCATCGTGCGGGAACTGCTGGCGCGGTAAGCAAGCGAGGACCCGCGGGTGGACTTGCGCGCCGCGCACGTTGGACTGATACTCGGCCGCACGGCGGGGGTGTCCCGCGAAACACATCGTTGCGAAGAGGGGTTCAGAAATGGCAGTGGGTACCGTCAAGTGGTTCAACGACGCCAAGGGCTTTGGTTTCATCACGCCCGATGGCGGTGGCGCCGACGTGTTCGTGCATTTTTCCGCCGTGCGCGCACAGGGCTTTCGCAGCCTGAAGGAAGGCCAGCGGGTCACGTTTGAAATCGTGCAGGGCCCCAAGGGCATGCAGGCGTCAGACGTGACGCCCGAAGGCGCGGACGCGTCGGCTGCGTGACCGCCGCGGCGGCCCGGACGGGGCGGAGGTTCCGCCTCAGTGCACCGGTGTCTTGGCCGCAATTTCACGCAGCGCGTTGACGAACGCTTCCGGCGGCTGTCCGCCCGCGATCAGGTATTGCCCGTTGACGATGGTCGCGGGCACCGCATGGACGCCGGCCTGTTGGTAGCGGCGTTCCTGCGTACGCACTTCTTCGGCATACGCGTTGGATTCCAGCGTGCGTCGCGCCGCGTCCGCGTCGAGCCCACTGGCCGCGGCGGCGCGTACCAGGACTTCCCGGTCGGCGACGTTTTCGTTGTCGGTGAAATAGGCGCGAAACAGCGCCTGCTTCAACAAGAGCGCCTTGCTGCCGTCCTGCGTTTCAGCCCAGTGCAGCAGCCGGTGTGCGTCAAAGGTGTTCCACACCCGGCTGCCGTCGCGCACGTTGTAGTCGAATCCGACGGCGGCCGCACGCGCGCGGAGCGCGTTGCGATTGGCGTCGGACTGGGCGGCATTGATCCCGTACTTGCGCATGATGTGCTCGCGCGCGTCCTGGCCGGCGGCGGGCATGTCGGGCTCGAGCTCGAAGGGCTGCAGGTGGATGTCGGCTTCAATTTGACCGTCAAGCGTCGCGAGTGCCTGCTGCAGGCCCGCCAGGCCGACCGCGCACCAGGGGCAGGCAACGTCGGAGACAAAGTCGATACGCAGGTGGGTTGGGGTGGCCATGGTTCGGATCCAGATACTGATCCTCCCGATGTGGAGGCGTTGCGCGACGATTCAATCGCCGCGCACCCTGGCGGCCGGCAAAAATCTGGCGCGGCAATGCGCGTGCGCGCAGCGGGGCCCGCGTGGCGCGGCGGCGGGCCGACCGTCAGTGCGCGTAGTGGGCGTCGATGAACTTTGCTGCCGCCGCGTGCAGGCCGTCATGTGCTGCAGGGTTCAGGTACACCATGTGGCCGGAGGGGAAAAAGTGGTAGCTGACATTGGCCTGCAATTTGGCCGGGATGGGCATCTGGTGCATTTCGTATTCGGCGGAGTAAAAAGGCGTGCCGAGATCAAAGTACCCGCCCATCAGCAGTACGTGCAGGTCCGGATCGTGCTTCATCGCGGCGGCGAGATCGGGCATCACGTTGGGCAGCGCCGGCAGCGCAAACGGCATTCCCGGCTGCTTGTGCTTGAAGTCCCACTCCGTAAACACGTCGATTTGTGGCTTGTAGGTCAGCTTTTGGCCAAAGTGCAGGGTGCTGCGGACGTAGTCGTTGAACTCGGCCACGGTCGGTGCGTCGATCGCCGAATCCATGGGGTCGTAGCCGGCGTCTTCGGCCATCGGGTTGAGGGCGGGACCGCTGTAGCGTGAATCCAGGCGGCCGGTCACTTCGTCGCTCGCGCCCAGCAATTCGTGCGCAAACTGGCCACCGCTGACGCGCAGGTTCGCCTTGAGGAGGTATGCGGTCGGCAAGCCGGTGTACTGGTGCATCTGCCCGGCGATCTTTTGCCGCGTCGTTGAATCCAGCAGCGAGCCCTGCATCAGCGCCTGTGCGTACTCGGTGGTCGCAAACTGCTCGACCTGCTTGAGGAACGTAGCGAGGTCGGTGGGTTGCTGCGGCAGCTTGTGGTGGTACCACGCGGTTGCAGCGTAGCTTGGCAAACCGAGTACGAAGGAAAGGTTGTTGGCACCCGGATTGATCTGCGGAAAGTCGACGCTGATGTCATAGTCGAGGATCGCCGACAGCAGCATCACGCCGTTGAGGCCCACGCTGTCGTCGTTTTCAAGGATGTTGGCCAGTACGGCCGAGCGGGTGGTGCCATAGCTTTCACCGAACAGGAACTTCGGCGAGTTCCAACGGCTGTTGAGGGTGATGTAGCGGGTAATGAACTGCGCGAACGCGTGGGCGTCGGCGTCGACGCCATAGACGTCCTTGCTCGTACCCGCGCCGCCTTGAGCCTTGCCGATCACGCGGCCGAAGCCCGTACCGGGCGCATCGATGAAGACAAGGTCGCTGGCGTCCAGCAGGCTGTCGTTGTTGTTGACGAGCTTGTACGGGGCTGGCGGCGTCAGGGTGCCGCTGCCGACGACGACGCGTTTGGGCCCGAACGCCAGCATGTGCAGCCATACCGTGGATGAACCTGGCCCGCCGTTGTAGAGGAACGTGACCGGCCGGCTGGCGGCGCGCGCGCCGTCTTTGGTGTATGCGGTATAGGACATGCTTGCCATCGGCTTGCCGTCCTTGTTCTTGAGGACCAATACGCCGGTGGTCGCGGTGTAGCGGATGGTCTTGCCGCCGATGCTGACGCTGCCGTGCGAGGTTGCGCCCTGGTCCTGCGGCGCTGCGGTCTGGGCGCTGGACGTGGCACCGCCGCTGGTTTTGTCCGGCTTGGGGCCGGCAAAGGCCAGGGTGCTCGCGCCCAACAGCAAAACCACGCAGGCGAGAAGGGTGGTTCGTTTCATTGAAAAGTTTCCCACTGGATGGAGCCCGCGACGCTCCCTCGAACGAGGGAATCCCCGCGCCAGGCGTCGCGTGTTGCGCCCATCATGCGGGGGCGTTCGACGCCGGTACATGTGCCATTGGTCAGCCTCACGCGACCCGGTGTACATTGAGCGCTTTTCGGGAGCAACGGCATGGCAAGCGAACCGGCGAGCAAGCGCTTTTACCCCATCGGCGAGCCCGGCCAGCCTTGGGGTGATGCCGAGAACGCGCAATGGCGTGCGCGACAGCGCAAGCAGCGCAGCTACGCCGATGACGTCCTGACCGTGGTCGAGCGCCTGCGTCCGCGCCTTGAGGTCGTGCAATACGCGGAGCTTGACTATGCGCCGGATCGCTACCCGCTGTTTGCACTGCGCAGCCGTGACTGGAATGACCAGTGGCCGACGATGCTGGTCACCGGCGGCGTGCACGGCTATGAGACCAGCGGCGTCCACGGCGCGTTGCGTTTTGCCGAACGGCATGCGGCCGATTATGCGGGCCGCGCGAACCTGGTGATCGTGCCATGCGTGAGCCCGTGGGGGTACGAACGCATCCATCGCTGGGATCCGTATGCGCTGGACCCGAACCGCAATTTCATCGCCAACAGCCCGGCACCGGAACCTGCCGCGCTGATGCAATTCGTGGCGCCGCTCCGTGAGCACGTGCTGATGCACATCGACCTGCACGAAACGACCGATACGGATGAATCCGAGTTCCGCCCCGCGCTGGCGGCGCGCGACGGTACCGCTTTCATCCCGGGCACCATCCCTGACGGTTTTTACCTGTGCGGCGACACCGAGAATCCGCAGCCGGCATTCCAGCAGGCGATCATCGCGGCGGTGGCCAGGGTCACCCACATCGCACCGGCCGATCCTGATGGCACCATCATCGGTTCACCGATGGTCGCGCCCGGCGTCATCGAGTACCCGCTGGTCAAATGGGGTTTGTGTGCGGGCATCACCTCGGCGCGCTACCGCACCACCACCGAGGTCTACCCGGACAGTCCGCGCGCAACGCCCGCACAGTGCAACCTCGCGCAGGCGGCAGCGGCGTGCGCGGCCATCGACTTTGCGCTGGCGCACGCCTGAGCGGGTCGCATAGCCGCGCCGGGATCACGCGGGCGGCAGTTCCACCCCGCAGCGGAACGTGCGCGTCGCACCCGGCTCGAGGCGGATGGCGTCGGCGCAGTCCCGGCGGTTGAACGCGTTGGCCATGCACTCCATCGGCTCCAGCGCGATCGCCCTGCGCGCACCGGCGCCGAGCGTGTCGCCGGTGAACGCGTGCAGCACGCCGCGCTCTTGCCACACCGCGAGTTGAAACCCCGTGGCGGGGTCGGTCAGGTGCGTACGGCTGCGCTCGTCGGTGTCCGCCGCAAGGCCGCTGTAGCCGGTATCGAGCACGGTGGTGCCAATGGCGCGGGGCTGGCGAAAATCCAGCGTGGGCGCCGCGTCGAGCGGGACGTAGGCGGCGCTGCCCGGCAGGGTGATCAGGCTGGCGTCGGTCCCGAGCGCCGATTGCGCGGGAATGTGCAGGCTCCAGTCGTTGGCCCTGCCGGGCGCGGCGCGGAAGTACGCGTGCCAGCCGACAAAGCACGGAGCGGCCTGCGCGCCGGCGTTGCGCATCCGCGCGGTGAGGGTCAAACCCGCCGTGGTGAACGCAAACTCCAGCGCCAGGTCGATCGAAAACGGGTACCCGGGGCGTGGGCGGATGGCCTTTGTGGTCAGCGTGGCGATGGCCGCATCGGCATTGGCGGCAAGCGCTGCCACGGTAAAGTCGGCGTCGCGCACGAAGCCGTGGCGAAAGCCGCGATCCTTGCCGGTGACGCCGGGCTGCAGGTCGTGCTTCACGCCGTCGAAGCGGTAGCGGGCGTCGGCAATGCGCCCGCCGAAGGGTGCAAGGATTGCAAAATGCGAGCCTGCGCGCGCGACGATTTCCGCATCACTCACGTACCCCCACGCAACGTCGAATGGGGCGCCGGCGCGACGCGTTTCGAGGCTGAGCAGTGCGGCGCCATGGCAGGCAATACACGCGCGGCGGCCCGCGTCGCCATCGGTGAGAACGACGATCGGCTGGGTTCCCAGCCTGGCCCGGCGGGCGCTGTATCGGCCCATGGAGTGCTCCTTCGCGGCAGTGGCAACATGGTAACCCTCGGCCGGCGCAGGCATGATGGTGCACGGTTGCGGCTGCCGTCGTGCCGGTTGCGGGTGGGTTGCATGCCCGATTGACGGCCAAGGCCACGGCATCCATTGCGGACTTCGATTTTGCACTCCAGCGTCCAAGCAGGCAGCGCGCCGGTTACCGCCGGTTGCGATACCCGCGCCATCAATCGCACGCGCCAGGATTTCTCGTGCGCGAGCGATGTGTGGCTGTTCGGCTACGGATCGCTCCTCTACAAGGTGGATTTTCCGTACCTCGAGCGCCAGCCCGCAAGCGTGCATGGCTGGGCGCGAAGGCTCTGGCAGGGCTCGCACGATCATCGCGGCACACCCGCGCACCCCGGGCGCGTGGCGACGCTGGTGGCGGACACCGGCGCCGTGTGCGTTGGCATGGCCTATCGGGTCAAGCCGGCGACGTTTGGGTGGCTCGACGTCCGTGAAAAGAACGGCTACCTGCGCCAGGACCTGGTGCTGACGTTTGCCGGCGGCCAGACGGCGGCCGGGATCGCGTACATCGCGCCGCCCGGCAACGCGGCGTGGCTGGGACCGGCCAGCGATGCCGATATTGCCCGCCAGGTCGCCGGCGCCGCGGGGCCAAGCGGGCGCAATCGTGACTATGTGTTGCGGCTGGCTGACGCGTTGCGTGCGCTGGGTGCTGCCGACCCGCACGTGTTCGCGATCGCCGCGTTGCTGCGGCAGCCGCGCGATGGAAGCGGCGGGTTGAAGTAGCGCTGGGCACAGGCGTGGGTTGCCGCCGCTGGCGGCGGTGTTGCCGGTGCCGTGGCGCTTCGTGCGGGCACCGCGCGCTGCGCGCAACGGCTAGTGCCGCGTTCGTTTGCCGCCCGGGTTCATGTCCACGCTGAGGGTGAAGGTGCGCTGCTCGCCCGGTTGCATGGCGCCGACGCCGACAAGACGGTGTGCAATCTCCTCGCCGCGTTCGTTGCGGATCGTCAGCACCATCGAGTATTCCCAGGCGTCGTTGCCGGCCGGGTTGCGAAAGCTGCCCTCCACGCGCAGTGGCGTCAGTGCAGCCGGCGCGGCCAGCGTGCCAGCCGGCCCGCCGTAGCGCAAACGGTGATGGCAGGCCGGGCACACCTCGGCGCTGGCCAGGATGGTTTCGCGGCAGTGCGGGCACGCGCGCGTTGCGCCCGCGGTACCCGTACCGGAAAGGCTCATTGCTCCTGACCGCTGCCGTGATTGTTGTTTTTGCGGATGTCCGTGACGCCACCCTTTTCGTCGTCCCAGCCGAACTCGGCGTGGCCACGCATGCGCGAGCCCTTGGCCACGCTGAAGGTCTTGGATTTGACATCACCGGTCAGGGCACCGGTTTGCAGCAGCTCAACGTGTGCCGCCGTCTCGATGTTGCCGGTCAATTCGCCTGCGACCGTGACGCGCTCCGCGCGGATGCTGCCGTTGACCTTGGCGCCGCTCTCGATGGTGAGGTCGCCATGCACATTGATGTCGCCCTTGAAACGGCCGGCGATGCGCAGGTGGCCGGCACCTTCGATCTTGCCTTCGATGACGAGGTCGGGCGAGATGTGGGATTCGGCCCCCGTGTGCGCCGGGTTTACGGGCACCGCCGCGGCGACCGCAGCCGGTTTCGCCGATGGCGCAGGTTCGGCCGGCTTGGTCGCGTCGAAGCGCGCAAGATTCATGGGTTCCGCGGGGTCGGTCGATGCTGATTTCATGGGTTCTTTCCACAGGGCCATGGCGATGCTCCGGTTGGGTCAGGAAGGGGCGAGCGTACCGCCAAACGGACCGGATGGGAACCAAAAGATGAACAAAAAAGCCTTGTGCGGCGGCAAATTGTGACCCGGATTTGCAGTAACTCCTGAGCACGGCGGCGGACCCGGGTCCGCGGTGTGGTCCGCGGCAACTTGAAAGCTGCCCGGCGCAGCCTCAGGTTGTGGGCATGGCCAAGGGTTTTGTCAACGACGATGCGGTGCAGCAGCAGATCGACGCGACGGTAGCCGATGCGGTCGCGCGCGCGCGGAGTGCGCAGCGGACTGGGCCCGGCCTGAGCCATTGCGAGGAATGCGGCGAGCCGATCCCGGAAGCGCGCCGCAAGGCGGTGCCGGGCGTAAGGCTGTGCCTGGCCTGCCAGGCCGAACACGACCGTGACGAGAAGGTCTTCAGCGGGTACAACCGTCGCGGCAGCAAAGACAGCCAACTGCGCTGAGCCCTCGGGATGCAGCGCTCCGGGTACTGCCACAACGCACCGCGCGGGTGCCGGGATCGAGCCTGGGCTTCTCGCTCCGCCGGTGGGTATCCTCCAAGGTAAGACCGCGTTCGACGCGGCCGGCGACGTCGCCTGGTTTTACGCCAGCGCGCCCAAGGACTTTGGATCAGGCGTGCAGTTGACCACCTGCGCCCTTGTGCGCATCTGGGCGCTGGGCCCAACCAGCGTCGCTGACATGACCCGCATCACCGGAGTCAAACCGCCAGCGGTTGATAAGGTGGTTCTGGCTGCGGGATGAGCCGGCCGAGGCCGGGTGCGGCGCGGTGCGACTGGAGCCGGCCGCGCGGCCCGAGTCCATGTCCGGGGATCGCTGCGGGATTGCGTTTGACAGGAGCGGGCCTTCATCAGCCGCCTGTTTGAAACCCGGTGCCAGGTTCTCGAGTGGGCCTCTGGCACGGCCGATGCGGATGGCGGCAAGACGCCGGGCTGACCGCGCTGGGGCGGCAGGTCGGCCGGTTTCGGCGCACAATGGCTTCCCCCGGTATGGAGGACAGACCATGCAAGTTCCATGTATTGCGGTCGCGTGCCTGCTGTTGCTGCCGTTGGCAGCCGGCGTGCAGGCCGCCACTGCGGCCGCACCGGCAGCGCACGCAACCGCCACCCCTGCGTATGTCGTCAAGGCCATGAATGATCCGGCGCGTGCCGCGGACAAAAAAGATGACCAGGAGCGGCAGATGGCCGCCGTATTGACTTTCAGCGGCGTGAAGCCTGGTGATACGGTGCTGGAACTGATTCCGGGGGCCGGCTATTGGACGCGTGCTTTCAGCCAGATCGTCGGGCCTGAAGGCCACGTTTATGCGGTTTGGCCAGCGGCCACCAAGCCGGACTCGAAGAGCCTTGTCATGTGGCAAAAGCTGGCCAAGACGCCGCATTATCGCAACGTAAGCGTCATGCAGGAACCGATGGCCCAGCCACGCGCCCCGGTCAAGGTGGACCTGGTATTCACCGACGACAACTATCACGATCTGCATGACCCGTATTGGGGTGCGGACAGAAAGCCCCTGGACATGGCCGAGTTCAACCGGGCGGTATACGCCGCGCTCAAGCCGGGTGGTCTGTTCGTGGTCGTTGACCACATCGCACCCGCCGGCTCGGGCACACGTGACACCGACACCCTGCACCGGATCGACCCCGCGGTAGTCAAGCAGGAGGTCGAGTCGGCGGGGTTCGTTTTCGCCGGTTCGAGTGACGCCCTGATCAACCCGAAGGATCCGCTGGACATCAAGGTTTTCGATCCCTCGATCCGCCACCACACCAGCCAGTTCATCTACCGGTTCCAGAAGCCGGCAAAGTGACCGCCGCGGCGGCCTCAATGCAGGGGGCAGGTTCGCTGCCTGCCCGCTTGCGGATGCCGCGTTTTGCCTGGCCGGCAACGCGTTCGATCCGAGCCTGCGTGATTACCCTCGGCAGCCGCCGTTGGACAGGCGCCGGGCGCGATGATGCTGGCCGGTCGGTGATGCCGGGCACCACGATCGTGCGGGATGCCGTCGCGGGTGGTCCATGCTTGGCGTCAATGGCGCTGCACGGTGTTCAGCGTTTGTCGAACAGCGCGTGGACATCCGCGACGAACAGCGCGTCGCTGGCCGGGCGCGCGTAGAACATGTGCCCGCCAGGATATTCCTTCACCTGCACGCGGGTCGGATCGCCCATCGCCGGCATCTGGTCCACCGCCAGCACCGACACCATGAACGGACAGGACAAGTCGTCCCAGCCGTGCGCGATCAGCACCCGCAGGTTGGGATCATTGGCGACGGCCTCGCGCAGCTGCGTGACCGAGCCCTGGTTGGCGTCCTTGTCGTCGTGCCACAACTCATTCACCTTGTAGTTCAATGTCTGGTATTGCGCGTCGTCCTTCCAACCCACGGTCTGGGTCACGAAATTGACCATGGCCGTCGTCGTCGGTGCGATGACGCCATTCAGGATCGGGTCGCCCGAACGCTGGCGCGGCGCGTAGGGGAACGGATCCCAGGCGGTGAAGTTGGAGTCGTAGCGGCTGCCGAGCTTGCCCTTGGACCGGTACACCTCACGCAGATATGCCTGGGTATCCAGGCGGCCGCCGGAGTTCTTCACGAACACCGGATCGAGGCCGGTGAGCGCGGTCACTTTTTTGATCATCGCTGCGTAGGCCGCCGGGTTGCTGCGGCCTTGCATCAGCGCTTCGGCGTAGGCACCACGGGTGTAGGCGATGATCGGCGCCATGTTGGCAGCGCTCAGCTTGCCTTCGCGTTCCAGGTGTGCAGCGGCGATGGAGGGCAGGGTGGTCATCCACGCCATGGGTGAGACGTACTTGTCGCTCCAGGCCAGCGGATCGAGGTAAGGGGACAGCAGGATCATCCCGTTCATCGCCACGCCAAGCCGCGTTTGCAGGTAATAGGTCATGCGCGGGCCACGGAAGCCACCGTAGCTCTCGCCGGTGATGTACTTGGGTGATTCCATGCGGCCGTTCTGCACCAGCCAGTCGTAGACGATCTGCGAGAGGTAGTGGATGTCGGCATCGGTCGAGTAAAAGTCCTTGGTCGACTGCTTGTCGTCCACCAGCGCACGGCTGTAGCCGGTACCGACCGGGTCGATGAAAACCAGGTCGGTAAAACCGAGCCAGGTACTCGGGTTGTCGTGCAGGGTCGCCGGCGCCGAGGGCGTGTCACCGGAGACGCCGAAGTCGACGATCTTGGGGCCGATCGCGCCGAAGTTCAGGAACACCGAAGATGCGCCCGGCCCGCCGTTCAGGGCAAAGGTGACGGGGCGGTTTTTGCCGGGCACGGTATAGGCGGTGTAAACCACCTGGGCGATGGTCTTGCCCTTGGCATCGCGCACCGGCAGCCAGCCGACCTTGACTTTGTACTTCAGTGCATGGCCATCAACGACCGTCGACTGTGACACCTGGGCGGCGGCCGGAAGTGGCGGCAGGTCAAACCCGGACGCGTTCGCGGGTGCGGTCTGGCTGTGGAGTTGGGCGGCCGCCTGCGCGGGCAGTGCGGCAGCGCAGGCAAAGGCGGTGGCAGCGGCAAGTGCCGCCGCGAGAACGATCTTGTGCATCAGCGGGTATCCGGGTGGGAACCGTGCAAGCCTAGCGACCGCCGCGCGCGCGCGACCGTGCTGAAAGGCACGGTCGCGCCGGCCTGTGATGGAGATGCCGACTGCTGAAACGTGTTGGCGTCAGCGATGCAGGCTGCCGGAGCCGGACGGAGCGGGGCCCGCGGGCGCTGCAGTCGCAGCGCCGGCAGGCGCGGCCTGACCGGCGCTGCCTGCACCGCCAAATTGACCGATCTGCAGGGCAAAGCCGGCTTTGGTGCCGGGCGGCACGTCGGCCGCGTTGGCATATACATGCACCGTGTAGGTCGCCGCAGCGGGGGCCTGTCCCGACCAGGTGGCAGCACCCGTGGTTGCGGTGTCAACCAGCTTTTGCCGGGTGGCTTGGTCCGTGACCGCGAAATGCACCTTGGGATTGTGGGTGATCAGGTTGACCTGCAGCGTTTTCCCGGCGGCCATCGCCACGTTGTAGTCGTGCGCTGCGGCGGCAGAATCCAGACTGCCCACCATCTGCGTCCATGGCTTGCCGTCCTCGAAGGTCACGTCCGTGGCCGGCGCCTTGATGTCTTCCGGTCCGTACTGGCCGATTTGCAACGCGTACTTTGCCTTGTCATCGCGCCCGATCGCCGCCGGCTGGACGTACACATGGATCAGGTAGTTCGTGGCCGCCGCGACGGGCCCGGTGGACCACGTCGTTGCGCCGGTCGTGTAGCTGTCGATCAGTTGCTTGTCCGCGGCCGTGTCCTTGACCCGGAAAAACACATTGGGGTTGCGGCTGACCAGGTTGACCTGCAGTATCTTGCCCGCGCCGATGGTCACCACGTAGTCGTGCGAGCTGTCATAGTGGCCGACGTCGTCGACCTCCTGCGCCCAGTGGTTGTTGGCCTGGAACGTTACGTTGACCGGTGAACCAGCAAACGCCGGCGCCATCAGGCTGGCGGCTGCCAGTGCGAACCCGAGTGCGGCAATCCGGGAATGGGCAAAAGGGGACATGCGTGAAAACCTCGTGCGGAATGAGAAGAATGGCCGCTGGCGCCAGGGTGGCCGGACATGGCCAGCGGCCGCCGTGAAGCGCGCCAAACCGGTGCATCAACTTTGAGTCTAGCACCCGTGGTGCGCGCCCGGTTACCCGCGCGGGTGCGCCGCAAGTTTCCCAATTTCCTGCAGTGAGAGGCCCATGTCGTTGCCATCTTCCTTTCTGACCTTCGCAATCATCGCGGCAACCTGCATCGTTTCCTGGCTGGCCTTCAAGGACGGCAAGCTGCAGCAGCGGCTGTTGCTGTGGCCGCCCGCCATCGAGAAAAAACACGAGTACTGGCGGCTCCTGAGCTATGGACTGGTCCATGCAGACTTCCAGCACCTGTTGTTCAACATGATCACCCTGTTTTTTTTCGGCCGCGCGATGGAAGGGTTGTACGCGATGTTCCTCGGGTCATTCGGTTTTCTGTGGTTCTACCTTGGCGGGCTCCTGGTATCGATCCTACCGACCTACATAAAGAACCGGCATAACCCGAATTACCGCAGCCTGGGCGCATCGGGGGCGGTGTCGGCGGTGTTGTTTGCCTTCATCCTGCTGTCGCCGTGGTCGATGATCATCGTGTTCGTGATACCCGTGCCGGCGATCCTGTACGCCGTGGCGTTCCTCGGCTATTCGATCTACGCGGAGCATCGCGGCGGCGGCTACGTCAACCACAGCGCGCATTCGTGGGGTGCTGCCTACGGCATCGTGTTCACGGTGGTGATGGACCCGCGCATCACGCAAACCTTCGTGCAGCAGCTATTGCATCCGACGCTGCGCCTGTGAGCGCCTGGCGCCGCGTAGGGGCGTTGCGGGGCGTGCAAGCTACAATGCGCGGCAACGCGGTTGGCGGCGCGCGACCTTCAAGCGAATGGAACCCCGATGAGCGAAATCAGCGGCAACTCCCGCCCGGCACCGGGCAGCAAATTCATCAGTCCGCAAGGCACGCGTGCGGTCAAGGACGGCATCCGTCCCAGCGCCCTCAGCAAGGTGCCGGATGCCGCGCGCAAGCCGCCGTGGTTGCGGGTAAAGCTGCCGACCGGCGCGAGGTACGAAGCGATCCGCGACATCGTACACAGCCACAAGCTGTCGACCGTCTGCGCCGAATCCAAGTGTCCCAACATCGCCGAGTGCTGGGGCCGCGGAACGGCCACGCTGATGTTGATGGGCTCGGTGTGTACGCGTGCCTGCAGGTTTTGTTCGGTTGCGACGGGCAACCCGAATGGCTGGCTCGACCCGTTGGAACCGGCCAACGTTGCCGATGCCGTGGCGCTGATGAAGCTCAAGTACGTGGTGCTTACCTCGGTCGATCGCGACGATCTGCCCGACGGGGGCGCGGCGCACTACGCGGCGTGCATCCGTGCGATCCACGGCCGCATGCCGGCAACCGCGGTCGAGGCACTGACGCCCGACTTCGCCGGCCGCCACGAGTGTGTGGCCACGGTGCTCGATGCGGGGCTCGCGACCTACGCGCAGAACATCGAAACCGTCGAGCGCCTGACGCACCCGGTGCGCGATCCGCGCGCCGGCTACCGGCAAACTTTGGACGTGTTGCGCTTTGCCAAGGGCTACGCACCCAGGACCGTCACCAAGACCAGCATCATGCTGGGCTTGGGTGAGACCGACGCGGAAATCGAGCAGACGCTGGCCGATATTCGTGCGGCGAACGTCGATGTGGTGACGCTTGGCCAGTACATGCGGCCCACCCAGAATCATCTGGCGGTCGAACGCTTCGTTACGCCCGAGCAGTTCCATCAATACCGGGAAATTGCGCTTGCCATGGGCTTCCTCGAAGTGGTGTCCGGTCCGCTGGTGCGTTCGAGTTATCGCGCCGAACGCGTGCTCGAGCACAACAATGTCGGTCTCGATGATGCGGTTGCCGACGGCATCCGGCAGACGGCCGCCATGCGGTGCTGACGCCCCGCACCCGTGGTGGCCCCGTGCGGGCAGCCTGCCCGTTTCTGGCACTCGGCAGTGGCGCGATCATCGCCGGCGGACTGGTGGCCGCGATCCAGGCGCACCAACCGGTACCGGTGCTGGTGTGGATGTCGGCCTACCTGGTATTGATCGCTGGCGCCGCCCAGGTCGTGTTCGGTGCAGGCCAGGCTTGGTTGTCGGAACGCCCGCCCACGGCAGTCTGGATCGCCGCTGAGTGGCTGGTGTTCAACCTCGGCAACGCGGGCGTGATCGCAGGCACGCTGTACGACCGCTTCGCCGTGGTGCTGGCCGGTACGTTGCTGTTTGCCGCCGGCATCGCACTGTTCCTGCTGGGCACCCGCGGCGGGACGCGACGCGCCTGGCGGGTGGGCTACCGGGTGCTGCTCGGGTTGATATTCCTGAGCTCGCTGGTCGGGTTGGCGCTGTCGGTTCAGGCGCGCATGCACTGATTGCCCGGCTGTTGCAGGCTGGGCCCAGCGGCCTAGGCCCAAGGTTTGGCTTGCGCCAAAAGCTCCCGCAACCACGCCTCATCGGCGTCAGCCAACAGCTGTTCGGCAGCGCGCATGCTCGGTGCGTTCAGTGGTGCGCGCAAGGCGCCTTCGCCGCCAATACGGCTGAAAATTGCAATCACGTTGCCGAAGGAAGCTTCCATCAGTGCGGCTTGCCAGTGGCCGCCCTGGACATCGTCAAAACTGCGCATGGTGTGGCGTTCAGGAGGGGGATCAATAGGATACACGTGCGCGTAAGCCCGGTTCATGCGATAATCGGGAAGGCTTGGCACGCAGCCGGCTGCGATGTGGTACTGCGTGCCAAGCACGGGCCGCTTGAACGGCGGATGGCAAGGATCGTGTCGGCATGGAAGCACACCGATTGGCATGTCGGCCTGCAGGCCGTTTGGCAGACTGCACAAGGAGCTACCAACAGCTCGACTCGCGTCCGGCGACAAGGGATGCGCGCAGCGTGGGCACCTTGAACACCGGGTTCGGGCAGGCGTGCAAGGCCGGCGCTGGGTACGGGGCGTGTCGGTGAAAACGTCGAGGGGATCGGATCTGGCGTCTCCGGCCACTGCTGCTGGCCAGCACCTGGCGGGCATGTCCAATCGGAACCGCGACCACCCGGGTTGGTTCACAGAAATTCGCGGAGCTTTGACCTGTAGGGTCGAATGTGCGCCGCAATCATACGAGGACAGCAACAATGGCAACATCACGGAATCGCAAACCCGTTGGCAAGGCTGCCAGGCAGACCGCGCGCAGGGCGCCGGCGGCCGCACGGGCGGTGCGCAAGAGTACGACCAAACCGGTCAAAGCCGCCAAACGCGTAAAGGCGGCGGCGACCAGGCCGGCGAAGCCAACCGTGAAAGCCGCCAGGTCCAAAGCGCCAGTACAGGTGAAAGCGTCCACACGCCGTGCGGTTGGCGCGCCGAAGGCGACCAAAACCGCAAGACCCGCAAAAACCGTGGCGCCCAAGGCGGCAACGGCGAAAAAGGGCGCGCCCATGCGGCCGGCGTCGGTCAAGACGGCAGCGCGCGCGGTTGCCGCCGCACGTGCTGGCGCGGCCAAGCGCCGCGCACCGTCCTACATTCCGCGCTCGCGGTTTGACGATGACTGGATGCTGTCCAATCCCGTCGAGTTGCCGGTGGGCCCGCGTCCGGCGGCGCACACGCCGACCCGCAAGCCGCCCAAGCCGCGCGCACCCAAGCCCAAGGCCATCAGCCATGAGCAGGCGGTCGCCAACCTGAAGGCATTGCTGGAGTCGCGCAAGCGCAAGGATCGTGGCGGAGTGACCGCGGCGAAAGGCGCCTGATGCGCACCACTCCAAAGTGGGCCCCAGGGTTAGCGTTTAGATAACAAAACTCTTCAGTTTAGATTTAGACGCGGCATGCAATGCTGGCGTCGTTGGTCAAGACATGAGGAGTCAGCCATGCAACGGACATCCGGTTCGATTCGCAACCCGCTGCTGCTCGCCTGCGTGCTCGCCGCGGCCGCGATGTTTGCGGCACCGACCGCGCTGGCCCGCGGCGGCTACCACGGGCACGGGCATGGTTCGGCGGACGTGCTGGGCGCCCTGGTGGCGGGCGCGGTCATCGGCGGCGTGCTGGTTGCGGCCAGCCAGCAGGATCGTGGCTACCGCAGCGACGCGTATTACTACCCGGCGCCGGCGTATCCGGCCCCGCAGTATTACGGCGGGTACCCGGCACCAGGCTATGGCGGCGGTTATCCGGCCTACGGCAACGGCGCGTACTACGGCAGCGGGGGTTACGGCTACGGCGGCAGCGTAGACGTGGGCGTCGTCTACAGCGGACGCCGCGACGGCTGGCGCCGCGGTGATGACCGTTACCGCCGCGATCGCCATGGTCATTACTACCCGCGCTACGGCCACTGAGCCAGGTTCTGATGCGATCCCGGAAGCCCGGCTGGTGACAGCCGGGCTTTTGCATCCAGCATCATCGCGATTCGCGTGGATTGGCCTGCGGTTGCCGCACGTCACCCCATCACATCCGCTGAACGGGTAGTTTGTTTCAATAGGCTGTGAGGGTATCAACGATGATGGATCACGCGGCTCCAAACCAGGCACCGGTTGGTGCGTTACGCGATGCCTGCGCGGCGTATCGAAGCGTGCGCGACGCAACACCAGCGCTGTGCGCGACACTCGCACCCGAAGACACCGTGGCGCAATCCATGCCGGACGCCAGTCCCGCGAAGTGGCACCTTGCGCATACCACCTGGTTTTTCGAGCAGTTTTTGCTGGCGCACTGCGTGCCCGGCTATGCACGTTTCCGCGCCGGCTGGGACTTCCTGTTCAACTCGTACTATCAGAGCGTCGGCCCGATGCACGCGCGGCCGCGGCGGGGGATGCTGACGCGCCCGACCCTGCAGGAGACCCTCGACTATCGTGCGTACGTTGATGACGCCATGCAGCGGTTGCTGGCCGAGCGCGGGGACGATCCCGAGGTGCAGGCACGGGTTGCGTTGGGACTCAACCACGAGCAACAGCATCAGGAATTGCTGCTGACCGATATCCAGCACCTGTTTTCGCTCAATCCGCTGCAGCCGGCATTCCGCCAGCTGGCACCGGCTTTGGCTGCGGCACCCGTGCCGCTGAGGTTTCTGGCTGGCCCCGAGGGGCTCGTCGACGTTGGCCATGCCGGCAATGGTTTTGCCTACGACAATGAGTCGCCGCGCCACCAGGAGCTGTTGCACCCGCACGTCATTGCCAACCGCTGCGTGACGAACGCCGAATTTCGTGAGTTCGTCCGCGATGGCGGCTATCGCAACCACGCGTTGTGGCTGTCGGCCGGCTGGGACATCGTTCGCGCCGAGCACCGGTCGCACCCCCTGTACTGGGACGACGCGCTGGAAACCACATTCTCGCTCGGTGGGCGACGCCCGATCGATGCACCGGCCCCGGTTTGCCATGTCAGCTATTTCGAAGCCGATGCGTACGCGCGGTGGGCCGGCGCGCGATTGCCAACCGAGTTCGAATGGGAAGCGGCAGCGCAGCACCTTCCGGTGGCCGGCAATTTTGCCGACCTGGCGGTACTGCGTCCGCTGCCGGCGCCCACCGCCGGCGAAGCCGCGGGCGGGCGCCTGCTGCAGATGTTCGGTGACGTCTGGGAATGGACGTCAAGTGCGTACACCGGTTATCCGGGCTACCACCCGGCTGCCGGTGCGTTGGGCGAGTACAACGGCAAGTTCATGTGCGGGCAGTGGGTGCTGCGCGGCGGCTCGTGCGCCACACCGGCCGGTCACGTCCGCGCGAGCTATCGCAACTTTTTCCCCGCCGATGCGCGCTGGCAGTTCAGCGGCATTCGTTTGGCGAGGGATGCATGAAATCGCAACCCGCGAGGCGTGCCTACGCCGTGGACGATCACCGCCCCGGCAGCGGGTTGCTGGCCGACGTGCTGGCCGGTCTTGCCGCGGCACCCAGGCGCCTGCCGTCGAAATACTTTTACGATGCCCGCGGATCACGGCTGTTTGAACGCATCTGCGCGTTGCCGGAGTACTACCCGACGCGCGTCGAACTTTCCATCATGCGCGACAACATCCACGCGATGGGCCTCGCCTTGGGGCCGAACGTGCGACTGGTGGAGTACGGCAGCGGCAGCGGCCTGAAGACGCGCCTGTTGCTCAAGCACCTGGACGCGCCGGTGGCCTACGTGCCGGTGGAAATTTCGCGCAGCGCGCTGGCGGCGAGCGTGGCCGCGCTCGGACGCGAATTTCCCGCCGTCGAGATGCTGCCGGTATGCGCGGACTTCACGCAACCCATTACGCTGCCGCGGGCTGCGCGCGCACCGCGCCAGACCGTCGTGTACTTTCCGGGCTCCACCCTCGGCAACTTCGCACCCGATGCGGCGCTGCGCCTGCTGGGCCAGATGCGCGTGGAGGCTGGACAGGGCGGGGGCCTGCTGGGTGGCGGCGCGTTGATCGGGGTGGACCTGGTCAAGGACAAGGCCGCCCTCGAAGCTGCGTACAACGATGCGGCCGGCGTGACCGCGGAGTTCACCCTCAACCTGCTGGTGCGCCTGAACCGCGAGATCGGCGCCGACTTTGACCTGGGCGCGTTTCACCATCAGGCGCGCTGGCACGCGCTGGCGCAGCGCATCGAGACGCGCATCGTCAGTGAGCGCGCGCAGGACGTCCATATCGCGGGTCAAACGTTTCATTTCGCGGCCGGCGAGGCCGTGCTGGTCGAGCTCAGCTGCAAGTACACGGTGGAAGGTTTCGCGCGGCTGGCGGCACGTGCCGGGTTGCGCGCCGCCGAGGTCTGGACCGACCCCGGGCACCAGTTCAGCGTGCAGTGGCTGGTATGCCGGTAGGCAGCCGGTGCGCGCCATGGTGCAGCGCAGGCCGCTGGGCGCGTGCGTAGTCCGCGCCGGGCGGCACCCTGGCACAATGGCGGTTTTCGCAACCGGAGCAGTCTTTCGTGCAAGCGCGCCATTGGTTACCGTATCGACAATTGCAGACGCAGCGGCTGGGCCTGGCGCTGGCAACCGCGCGGGTCATCGCGTGGATCGGGATGCTGCTGGTGGCCGCCGGCGCCGCGTACGCGGTTACGGCCGTGGTGACGCGGGTTGGCAGCGGTGCGGCCACCCTGGCGCTGGGCCTGGTGGTCGGGCTGATTGCCTATGGCCTCGCCGCGTTGGCGCTGAGCGGCGCGCTGGCGGCCGTGATCGGCATCGAAGACAGCCTGCGCCGCCGCGAAGGGCATGACTGAACCCCGACTGCGGTACACGGCTTTTTTGTCGATACACTGGTAATTTGCTACCAAAGTGCTGTAGGATCGCGCCGCTGAGTTAGCCAAACTGCCTGGGGGCGGTTTGTTTGGGGCCGGTTCGTGACCGTAGTAACGATCGCATCACTGTCTTCACTCTCGCTAGTCAGTGTTTCAAGTCACGCACATTGATGCGTTGTTTTCATTCAATCGAGTAGTAAGGAGTCAGTTATGTCGGAGCGTCAGACCGGCACAGTCAAGTGGTTCAACGATGCCAAGGGCTTCGGTTTCATCAGCCGTGAGAACGGTGAAGATGTGTTCGTGCATTTCCGCGCGATCCAGGGAACCGGTTTCAAGTCCTTGCAGGAAGGCCAGAAGGTTACCTTCAACGTCGTCCAGGGGCCGAAAGGCCTGCAGGCCGACGCGGTGGAAGCCGTCTGAGCCAGCGTTGTTGGTGCAAAACCGGAAAGCCCCGCAGTGATGCGGGGCTTTCTTTTATATGTGTTGCATATATATGAATCAATTACTTATGGCTAATTGCGAAAGCATATTCTGACACACCGCAGGGCTGTGGCGTCCTTTTCCAGCGCGGGCGCGTATCCTTGCCGCACCGCATGGCGCGGGCACCTTGTTCGGCGTTGGACCCACCTCTGACCGCTGTGACGTACGCGAGCTTCCACGAGTTTTACCCGTTCTACCTCGGTGAGCACACCGACCGGCGCTGCCGCCGCATGCACTTCCTGGGCTCATGGCTGGTGCTGGCGTCGATCGCAGCGGCGATGGTGACACGGGATGCCTGGTGGCTTGTCGCGGCGCCGGTTGGTGGCTATGGCTGTGCGTGGATCGGGCACTTCGTTTTTGAAAAGAACCGGCCGGCCACGTTCCGGCACCCGGTCTACAGCCTGATGGGCGACTGGGTCATGTTCCTCGATGTCCTCCGCGGGCGGGTTCAACTTTGATGGCGGGTGGCCTTTGCCCATGATCGATCCGCGTTTTGCCGGCGTCGAACGCCTGTACGGCACGGGCAGCGTTGCACGGCTGGCGGCCGCGCACGTCGCGGTCATCGGATTGGGCGGCGTGGGCTCGTGGGCGGCCGAGGCGTTGGCGCGCAGCGGGGTCGGCGGCCTGACGCTGATCGATGCCGATGAGGTGTGCCTGTCCAACACCAATCGGCAGTTGCATACGCTGGCCGACACGCTGGGCCGTGCCAAGGTCGCGGTCATGGCCGAGCGCTTGCGTGGCATCAATCCGGTGCTGCGCGTGGAACCTGTCGAACGCTTTGTCACGCCGGCAACCCTCACCGATTTGCTCGATCAAGGCTTTGACCTGGTACTGGACGCTTGCGACGCATTCCGGGTGAAGGTGGAAATGACGGCGTGGTGCCGCCGCCGCAAGCTGCCGCTGGTCGTGTGTGGGTCGGCCGGGGGGCGCACTGACCCGACCCTGATCCGCGTGCGCGACCTGTCGCGTACCGAGCACGACGCATTGCTTGGCCTGATGCGGCGCAAGCTGCGCCAGGAATTCAACTTTCCCTCCAACCGCAGCCGTTACTTCGGCGTGCCGGCGGTCTATTCCCTTGAAAATGTCCGCTATCCCCAGGCTGACGGCAGCGTCTGCGGGCTGCGGCCGGCCCAGGGCGAGTCCCTGCGCCTGGGTTGCGAGGGCGGGCTGGGCGCGGCGACCCACGTCACCGCCGCCTTCGGCTGCGTGGCGGCTGGCCGAGCGCTCGCGCTGCTGCTCAAACCGCGCGCGTCAATCAGCGTGCAGGAACAGGCGTCTTGCGTTGCGGCTGGTTTGTAGCGCCAGCGCATCCGGCTCGTCGCCACGCAGCTCCGCGACGCAGCGCAGCACATCAGCGAGAAATGCGGGCTCGTTGCGCTGACCGCGGTGACGCGCCCCCGGCTGATCGGGTGAATCGGTCTCCAGCAGCAGTGATTGCACCGGCACGGCGGCGACGACCTGGCGCAACCGGCGCGCGCGCGCGTAAGTCACGGGGCCGCCGATGCCCACGCAAAACCCCAGTTGCCACAGTTGCCGGGCCTGCTCGAGACTGCCGGAGAAGCTGTGAACGACGCCACGCAGCGGCCTGCCAAAGCGCCGGAGCTCGAGGATCATGGCTTCGAAGCCACGGCGCGCGTGCAATACCAGTGGCAGTGCGAAACGGTGCGCAATTTCAAATTGCCCGCGCAGCAGGCCAAGTTGCCGCTCGCGATCGAGGCCAGGCTCGAAATAATCGAGTCCGCACTCGCCGATCGCGACGGCGGGGTGGGTCGCGACCCAGTCCGCGAGCGCGGCGAGGTCGGCGGCGTGGTGTTGCGCGAGGTAGCACGGGTGCAGCCCATAGGCCGGGTACAGCATCGGCGTGCGGCTGCAAAGTTCGTGCAGGGATGGCCAGCTGGCGGCGGTGACGGCCGGCACCACGGCTGCCACGACGCCCGCCGCACGCGCGGCCAGCAACACCTCGGTGCGGTCGGCATCGAACGCCGGCGCGTCGAGGTGCGCGTGGCTGTCGAAAAGTTCCGGTCGCGTGGTGGCAAGGGACATGGCGTAAACTCGTGGTCAGCGATCTACGTTGAAACCGAAGCTGAACTGGCGCGCGTCTGTTGGCGCAACGTTCATTGTCGGGTTGCTTGAATAAAAACGCCATTGGGGCCATTGGCCGGGAGACCAGGATGAAACGCAAATTGAAATTGACACAGGCAGTGCTTGCGGCGCTGGGTATCGTGGCGGTCGTGGCGCTTGCCGGCTGCAGCAAGTCGGGCACGCCACAGGCGCAGGCGACGCCAGCCAACATGACGATGGCTACCTCGGCGGCCACGGCGGCGTTGCCACCGGCAGCCAATGGCGAGCCGCCGGCTGCGGCCCCGGCCGCCCCCGCGGGGCCCGAGTTCGCGCAGGTGGTCGCGGTGCAGCCCATTACCGAAACCACCACCAGCAGCACGCCGCGGCGCGTGTGCCGCGATGAGCAGGTCGCGGTGCCCGAAACCTACAAGGACCAGCACCAGATTGGCGGTGCCGTCGCCGGCGGCCTGATTGGCGCCCTCGCCGGGCACCAGATTGGCGGTGGCAAGGGCAGGACGCTCGCCACGGTGGCTGGTGCCGCCGGCGGTGCGTTTGCCGGCCACGAAATCCAGAAGAACCATCAGGAAAACAACGCCACCAGGATGGAAACCCGCAACGTCTGCCACACCGTCGCCGACAAGACCGCGTCCACCAAGACGGTCGGTTACGACGTGACCTACACGTTCAACGGCAAGGCCGGGCACGTCCGCATGAACCGCAATCCTGGCGTGGGCACCGGGTTGCCCGTGCACGACGGCGTCGTCGTGGCCAATGGCGCGCAGGGCAACGCCGGAACCTATTACCGTTGAGCGGCCCGACCGGCTGCTGCGGCCAACGCACACAAAAGGAGTAGAACGATGTCCAAGGAACCATCCACGTCCATCCGTAAACCCGTGCATGTTGCGATCCCAATGGTGAGCGGCGCGATTGCAGCGCTCCTGCTTGCCGGTTGCGCACCGGCCTACAACGCCCGTCCGGGCACGTACTACGGTGCGCAGTCGGGCGGCTACAGCAATCGTGTCAACTGTTATCAGGGTTGCGGGGTCGTGCGCGACATCCGACAGACGCGTGTGGGCAGCGACAGCAGCACCGCGCTGGGCACCGTCATCGGGGCGGTGGCCGGCGGCCTGATCGGGCACCAGATTGGCGGCGGCAAGGGCAAGACGGCGGCGACGGTCGCGGGTGCGGTGGGTGGCGGCTTTGCCGGCCACGCGATTGGCGAACGGGCCGGATCGGGCGACGGGTGGCAGGTCGTGGTGCAGCTCGACAACGGCCAGTACGCCACCGTCACCCAGCGCCGTACGCCGCAGGTGCGGATCGGTGAGCGCGTGATCATTCGGGACAACCAGGTTTATCGCTACTGACCCGTGCCCAGCGGTTGACCTGGCCAAACAAAAATGCCCCCGGAGACGAGGGCATTTGGTGTCGTGAGGGGGTATCAATCGACCGCGTAGAACTCGTGGTCGCCGATGGTGGCGATGGGATCCTTGGCCCAGTCCGCCGTGGAGCCGAGCCGGATGAAATGGTTGGCTCCCGGCACGACCAGGCGGCGGTGCGCGACGGGTTCCTTCCAGATGGCGATCGCCTGACCGGCGACCGCCCACGCCTTGTTCCACGCAACCGGGTTGTCGATGGCGTAATTCTTGGGGTTGGTGGTCAGGGCAAATTGGTGCGGTGCGGTGACGACGTCGCAGACGGTATCGCCGTAGCGGCCCATGTCCAGACGATCGAGCGCTACTTCGGCCACGGCCAACTGGCCGCGGGTGGGTTGACTGCGCGCCTCCATGTACACGGTGGCTGCAAGACAGGTTTGGTCGGCGACCGGCTGCGGCAGCAGCGCGATCATGCCGAGCAACAGGCCCAAGGTCATCGGGTCGCTCTCCTTTGCAGGGCACCACATGCCGGATCAGGCCGACACCTGGCTTGGAACACGGCGGGCCATGGGACCTTGCGCCGCGGGTGGATGGATACTGGCCCGGGCCTGCGAACCATCACCGGCACAAGCCGGGGCTGGCAGACACCGCACAGCGCCAATACGGTTAGGGCAATCGGCGTTCGTCGCCGTCTTTGCGTGGGCTCCGCTTGGTTCGAAGCCGCACGCAGACCGGGCCACGTTCAGGCCCGGATTGCGAAGCTGGGCGAAGGGTAGGGGCGTTCAACGGGATGCGCAAGGGTTTCGAGGCAAAAATCCTGCAATCAATGTCACGTGTTTAATTGAGATTAGGCGTCAAATGTCGAAATTATATTAAATTGTGTTTGCAGCACATTGAATTCGATGGGCATATTTTCAGACCCAACGATCAGGGCCTCGAACGCGTTGTCCGCGGGTACCCCGTCCAGGCCCCAGATGCGCATGCCGCCCGCAGTCTCCACGGCCTGACCGGGCGGCAGCGGCGCGGTTCCGCGGACGTGGTACAGCCGCCGCTTGTGCCCGCCGCGGTAGTGCAGCCGGGCAACAATTTCCTGGCCGGGGTAACAGCCTTTGTCGAACGCGGTGGCACCCAGCCGGTGGAGACCCAGCGCGGGTGGCAGGAAACGGGATTCTCCCGGCGGCAGGCGCGGCCAGCCGAGGCGGATATCGGCCAGGCGCCACCGTCTGGCGGCTTCCGGGTCGATCGCGACGCCGGTGGCGGCTACCAGCCGCAGACTGCGCTCGCCATAGCCCAGCAGGGTTTCATCGTGCCCGGTGGCAACCGCGCCGTAGGGCATGGGGCCGCCAGCGCAACCAAGGAGAGGCGCTGTCGTCAGCGTCGCGCGGGCGCGCAGGAGGTAGCGGGCGAGGGCGGCGCGCACGGCCTCGGCGGTGCCGCCACGCGGCAGCACCAGCAAGCGCCCGTCACCGATGTCGGCCAGGTGCATGAGCAGGCGGACGCGTCCCTGCGCGTCCAGCCACGCGTTCCACTGCCAGTGACCGGGTTCGAGCGTGTCGAGGTTGCCGGCAAACTGCGTTTGCGCGAAGCGGCGGGCATCCGGCCCGTTTATCGTGATGCAGTCGATGTTTGCAATCGGGATGCCCGGCATGAGGGGGGTGGACGCTGAAGTGGGGGCGCATACGTTAGCAGCGGCGTGCGGGCGCTTGCGGCCGGTGCGACAATGGCCGCCATGCAAACTCAAACTGATGCTTCGCACCCGACCACGCCTGCGGCCGAACCGCCAGCCACCGGCGTGCATCCCGCGACATCGCGACCGGTTCCGCCGGGAGGCGCGGGGCGTGACCGCCCGACGCCCGAGGGCGATGGGCTGGACCCGACGCGTTACGGTGACTGGGAAAAGAACGGGCGCTGCATCGACTTCTAGGCCGCATGCCGCACGCCGGTGCAGGGGCGTGCGCTCTGCGGTCATGCGCACCTGTGCGGTGCGGCAACACGTGGCGTGATGCCGCCGATGACGTGCGCACTGCCACGCAATGATGCAAAAACCGGCGGTTCGCCAGCTTCGCATTCGCAGGCCACCGGCGATTCGTGAGAGAATGCTGAACGATCGCCGACGGCCACGCCGGCGCAGGGGCAGTACTTCGCAAGCCGCAATCAGGAATCCACCCATGCCCAATACCCGCCCGTTATCTCCCCACCTCGGCATCTACCGCTGGCGCATCAACATGCTGCAGTCGACGCTGCACCGGTTGACCGGGCTGTTCCTGTGCCTTGGCGCGTTGCTGGTGGCCTGGGGATTGATCGCGGCGGCGACCAGCAGCGCCGCGTGGGATACCTTCGCGGGGTTCTGCGGCAGCCTTGGCGGCGAAATCCTGTTGTTCCTGTGGACCTGGGCACTGCTGTTCCACCTTTGCAACGGCATCCAGCACCTGGTGCGCGACATGGGCAAGGGTTTTGGCCCCCCGCGGCGTGATCGCAGGTTCACGCCGTCCTACTGGCCGGCGGGCTGGTTTGTGCTTGGGCTGAGCGTTGTGCTCACGGTGCTGGTCTGGGGGTTGTTGATCGCGCGTATGACAGGAGGTGCCGCATGAGTGCGTATCCGGGGCAGCAAGGCCTGCGCACGCCCCTGAAGGTCGCGCGCGGCAATGGTTCGTCCAAAACCGGCGTACATCACTGGTGGCTGCAGCGCGTCACGGCCGTTGCGCTGATTCCGCTGTCGATCTGGTTTCTGTTTCTGGTCGGCGGGTTGCTGCATGCCGGCTATCCAATGGTGCTGGCGGCGATTGCGCAACCGGTTCACGCGATCTTCCTGATCGTGCTGAGCGCGTGCCTGTTCTGGCACGGGGCGCTCGGCCTGCAGGTCATCATCGAGGACTACGTACACACGCGCTGGCTGGAGCTGACCCTGGAGGTCGCGCTGCGCTTTGGCGCGACGCTGGGCGCGTTGGCTTGCGTGATGGCCGTGTTGTCGGTCTGGTTGACCGGCACCAGCTACTACTAGGTCCAATCGCGCTGACTCGACTCTGGAACAAGGGACAGACATGCCTCAAGAAAGCTACAAGGTTGAAACCCACTACTACGACGTGGTGGTGATTGGCGCGGGCGGTGCGGGCCTGCGTGCCACCATGGGCCTGGCTGCCAAAGGCCTGTCGGCCGCGTGCGTCAGCAAGGTGTTCCCGACGCGTTCGCACACCGTGGCGGCGCAGGGCGGCATCGCCGCGGCACTCGGCAACATGGGCGAAGACGACTGGCGCTATCACTTCTACGACACCGTCAAGGGCGGTGACTGGCTGGGTGATCAGGACGCGATCGAATACATGTGCCGCGAGGCGATCCCGGCGGTCATCGAGCTGGAACACTTCGGCATGCCGTTCTCGCGCACCAAGGAAGGCAAGATCTACCAGCGCCCGTTTGGCGGCCACACCATCCGCCACGGCGAAGCCATGGCGCAGCGCAGTTGCGCCGCGGCCGACCGTACCGGGCATGCGATGCTGCACACCATGTACACGCAGGCGCTCAAGCACGACGCCAAGTTCTTTGTCGAATACTTTGTCACCGACCTGGTGAAGGATCCACGCGACGGGCGCATCGTTGGCGCGCTCGCGATCGACCTCAACGAGGGCACGCTACACCTGTTCCAGGGCCACGCCATCATCCTTGCCACCGGCGGATACGGTCGCGCGTATTTTTCCTGCACTTCCGCCCACACCTGCACCGGTGACGGCGGCGGCATGGTGCTGCGTGCCGGGCTGGCGCTGCAGGACCTCGAATTTGTCCAGTTCCACCCGACCGGCATCTACGGCTCGGGCTGCCTGATCACCGAGGGGGTGCGCGGCGAAGGCGGTTACCTTACCAACAACAAGGGCGAACGTTTCATGGAGCGCTACGCGCCCAATGCCAAGGATCTGGCATCGCGCGACGTGGTCAGCCGCGCGATGACGCTGGAGCTCCGCGAGGGCAGGGGCGTTGGCGAACATGCCGATCACCTGCTGCTGAACCTGGCGCACCTGGGTGCCGACGTGCTGCGCGAACGCCTGCCGGGCATTTCCGAGAGCGCGCGCATCTTTGCCGGCGTGGACGTCACCAAGGAGCCCATCCCGGTGCTGCCGACGGTGCACTACTGCATGGGCGGCATTCCGACCAATTACCACGGCGAAGTCGTGCAAAAGGTTGGCGATGATCCTGACGTCGTGGTGCCGGGCTTGTTTGCGATTGGCGAAGCCGCGTGCGTATCGGTGCATGGCGCCAACCGCCTGGGCACGAACTCGTTGCTGGACCTGGTGGTGTTCGGCCGCGCTGCGGCCGACCGCTGTGCCGAGATCATCAAGCCGGGTGCCCCGCACCACGACCTGCCAAGCGATGCGTTGGAGCCGGCACTGGGCCGGCTGGACAAGTTGCGTCACGCCAATGGCGGCACCCCGACGGCGGTCTTGCGCGTCAAGATGCAACGGACGATGCAGGCGGATGCGGCGGTCTTCCGTATCGCGGAAACCCTGGCCGAGGGTTGCGCGAAAATCGATGCGGTGAACGCCGAGTTCGAGGATATCCATGTCAGCGACCGTTCGCTGATCTGGAACTCCGATCTGGTCGAAACCTTCGAACTGGCCAACCTGCTCGGGCAAGCCGTCGGCACCATGCACTCGGCGGCGCAGCGTCCTGAGACCCGTGGCGCGCAGGCGCGCGACGACTTTCCGGAACGCGACGACGTGAACTGGATGAAGCACACACTGGTCACCGTCGATGACAAGGGTCATTGCGCGTTCGACTACCGCCCGGTTCACTTCAAGCCGCTGGACGATGAAGTCGCGACGGTGCCGCCGGCGAAACGCGTGTACTGATCGCGCCGCGGTCCGCTGGGCGAATGTTGCAGATAAGGAAAAGACATGGCTGAATTTTCGTTGCCGCAGATGTCAAAGGTGCAGCAAGGCAAGCATTTCGCGGCCAAGCCGGGCGCGAAGAAGGTGCGTACCTTCCGGATTTACCGGTGGGACCCGGACGTGGGCGGCAACCCGCGGCTGGACACCTACGAAGTTGACGTCAGCGGTTGCGCGATGGTGCTGGACGTCCTGCTGAAGATCAAGAACGAGATCGACCCGACCCTGACGCTGCGCCGTTCCTGCCGCGAAGGCGTGTGCGGTTCGTGCTCGATGAACATCGACGGCGAGAATACGCTGGCGTGCATCAAGGCGTTGGACGACCTGCCGAGCGGCAACGTCAACATATACCCGCTGCCGCACATGCCGGTGGTGAAGGATCTGGTACCGGACCTCACACATTTTTATGCGCAGTACACCTCGATCAAGCCGTGGCTGCAGACCGATAGCGTGCCAACGTCG
The DNA here is from genome assembly GCA_004299555.1 of Rhodanobacteraceae bacterium. GTDB lineage: Bacteria > Pseudomonadota > Gammaproteobacteria > Xanthomonadales > Rhodanobacteraceae > 66-474. Next base: position 224,876 of record SCQU01000010.1, on the reverse strand, counting down.
CGCGAGCGCCTGCAGTCGCCCGAGGATCGCAAGAAGCTGGATGGCCTGTACGAGTGCATCCTGTGTGCGTGCTGCACCGCGGCGTGCCCAAGCTACTGGTGGAACCCCGACCGCTTCCTGGGGCCGGCGGTGTTGCTGCAGGCGTACCGCTGGATCGTCGATTCGCGTGATGAGGCCACCGGCGACCGGCTCGACTTCCTGGACGACCCGTTCAAGCTGTACCGCTGCCACACGATCATGAATTGCACCAATACCTGCCCCAAGGGCCTGAACCCGGCCAAGGCCATCGCCGAGATCAAGCAGTTGCTGGTCAACCGCACCGTCTGACGCCGCGCCGACCCGCACAAGGAGCCAAGGCTTTGTCGTCCAATGCGGCGCACCTGAAGCGCATCCGCTGGCGTTGCCGGCGGGGCACCCTTGAGCTGGACGCGTTGCTGGGCGGCTGGCTGGATCGGCACGCGCGCGACACCGACGCCGCGCAGCTTGATGCGTTCGACGCGCTGCTCGATTGTCAGGATCCGGACCTGTGGGACTGGTTGCTGGGTCATGCGGCGGCGCCACGCGCGGACTGGGCGGCGATCGTTGCGGACGTGCGTCGACACGCGGGCCTGAGCGCGTGAAGGAAGCACCAGCGATCGGGTTTCATTACCGGGCATCTTCGGCGCTGGCGGTCCTCACCGTGGCGGTGGTGGTATTGGCGATCGTCGCGTTGTCGCTGGTCGGCGGCCCTGGCTGGCTGCACGGATTGCTGCTGCTGGCAATGGTCGCGTATGGCGGCTGGTCGCTTGTCAGCTTGCTGCGGCCAGCCGTGAAGTCGGTGTTGTGGCGGGCCGATGGCGGCGCGGAGCTGACATTGCAGGCATATGCGTCTGACCCGCATGACGAGGTGCAGGGCGCGATAGCCAGCGCGCGGGTGCTCGGACCGCTGATCGTGCTGACCTTGCGCTGGCCGCCGCGCGAACGCATGACGCTGTGGCTGTTGCCTGACAACCTCGACCGCGACACCCGCCGCCGGCTGCGGATGCGGCTCGGCGGTAGCTCCGCCACGGGCCTCGCGTCGGGGACCGCCGACAACCACTGACGGCTGCTGCCGCTTGCCCGCAGCCGCGGGCCTCTGTCACGCTTGGCCCGCTCGACTCCGGCCGGTCCCGCCCCAATTCCTCTCGACTTTGTCCTCGCATGTTTCGTCCCCTCGAACTTTTCATCGGCACCCGCTACATCCGCGCCAAGCGGCGCAATCATTTCATTTCCTTCATCAGCGTGGTATCGATGCTGGGACTGGTCATCGGCATCACCGCGTTGATCACCGTGATCTCGGTGATGAACGGTTTTGCCGGTGAGCTGCGCTCGCGCGTGCTCGGCATGGTGTCGCAGGCCACCATCACCGGCGTCGCCGACAGCATGCCGGCCTGGCGCCAGGCGCTGGCGATCGCCGAGCAGAACCCCCACGTCCAGGGCGCTGCGCCCTACGTCGAGCGCGAGGCGTTCCTGCGCGGCAACGCGGCAAGCCAGGGGGCGATCATCCGCGGCATCCTGCCAGACCAGGAGCCCAGGGTAGCCGACATCGGCTCGAAGATGATCGCGGGCAAGCTGTCCTCGCTCACCGAGGGCTCGTGGGGCATCGTGCTGGGGCGTGATCTGGCGCTGACGCTGGGCGTCAACGTGGGTGACAAGGTGATCGTCTACGCGCCGGTCATCAGCGTGACGCCCATCGGCGGAGTCCCGCGCCTGCGCCGTTTCACGGTCGACGGCATCTTCGAGGCCGGCATGCAGCAGTACGACTCGGGGCTTGCCATCGTCAACCTGCATGATGCGGAAAAGCTGTACCAGATGAGCGGCCCAAGCGGCATTCGCCTGAAGCTGGACGACCTGTTCGTGGCCAACAAGGTGGCGCAATCGCTCGCCAACCAGCTGGGTGACGCGTATCGGGCACAGGGCTGGATGGCGCAGTACGCGAACTTCTTCAAAGCCATCGCCATGGAAAAGATCGTGATGTTCGTGATCCTGTCGCTGATCGTCGCGGTTGCGGCATTCAACCTGGTGTCCTCCCTGGTCATGCTGGTGACCGACAAGCGCTCCGATATCGCGATCCTGCGTACGCTGGGTGCGACGCCCCGCAGCATCATGGGCGTATTCATGGTCCAGGGCATGCTGATCGGGTTGATGGGAATCGCGATTGGCGCTGTGTGCGGCGTGGCGCTGGCGACCTATCTGCCCTCGATCGTGGACGTGATCCAGAACGTCACCGGCTACCAGTTCCTGCCCGAATCGGTGTACTACATCAACAACGTGCCCAGCCAGTTGCGCTGGAGTGACGTTGGCTGGATCACCGGCATGGCGCTGTTGTTTTCTCTGCTGGCCACGATTTATCCCGCGTGGCGGGCCTCACGCACGCAGCCGGCCGAGGCGCTGCGCTATGAGTGAGCCGCGCGCAACGGATGCCATGGTGCTGCGGGTCAGCCACATCGCCAAGACCTACAAGGAAGGGTCGCTGCGCACGCCGGTGCTGCACGACGTCAGCTTCGAGCTGGCGCGCGGCGAAACCCTGGCGATCGTGGGCGCGTCGGGTTCGGGCAAGAGCACGCTGCTGCACATCGTCGGTGGACTGGATACCCCCACCGGGGGAACGGTTGAGTTGCAAGGACGGGAACTGTCGAAGCTGCCCGATGCCGAGCGGGGCCGCGTGCGCAATCGCTCACTCGGATTCGTGTATCAGTTCCACCATTTGTTGCCAGAGTTCTCGGCGCTGGAAAATGTCGCGATGCCGCTCTTGATACGCGGCACGCCGATTCCCGTGGCGCGTGAACGCTCCAGGGCCCTGCTGGACCGGGTTGGGCTCGGTCACCGGCTCGAACACAAACCCGGCGAACTGTCGGGCGGCGAACGTCAGCGCTGCGCCATGGCGCGCGCGCTGGTCACGCGCCCGGCGTGCGTGCTGGCCGACGAACCGACCGGCAACCTTGACGAGCGAAACGCCGCCGCGCTGTACGCGTTGATGCTGGAGCTCAATCACGAGGCCGGCACCAGCATCGTGTTGGTCACCCACGACCGCGCGCTGGCACGGCGCCTGGATCGCGTACTCGAGCTGACGGGCGGACAATTGCAACCCACGCCGGGCGGCGGCTGAACCCCACATGGGCGCGCGCAGGGATCGCGGCGCTGTCTACACCGGGCCGGGGTTGTTGGCCGGTGCGCTGGCACTGCTGGCCGGAGCAGTCGCGGTACAGGCGTTGCCCGCATTGCCGCCGCGCTTGCTGGAGGGGTGGCTCGCGGGGGCCGCGCTGCTCGGATTGGCGGCAAGCCTGCGCTGGCGCGCGCGGGCATGGTTGCGGCTCGCGTTCGTCGTGTTGCTCGCGTTCGCGTGGACGGCCTGGCGCGCCGATCTGGCACTGGCGGCGCGCCTGCCGCACGCGCTGGAGAAGCAGGACGTCCTGGTCACGGGTACGGTGTTTGGCCTGCCGCAAGCCGAAGACGGCATCACCCGGTTCGAGGTTGACGTCGACCGCGCCCGGTTCAACGGGCGTGCCGTGCCGGTGCGCGGCCGGGTGCGGCTGGCGTGGTATGCGGCGCGCCAACAGCTGCCGCCGGTCATTCGATCCTGCGACAGGTGGCGCGTCCGGGTGCGGATGAAACGCCCGCACGGCATGGTCAATCCGGGCGGCATGGATTTCGAGCGCTCGGCGTTGCAGCAAGGCATCATCGCGACCGGTTATGTGCGCGGGGACGCGGCGAACGCGCGGCTCAGCCGCGGCGCGTGCGTGGATGGCGCGCGCGCGCGGATCGCGCACGCCATCGAGGCGGCATTGCCAGGCGATCCGCATGCTGCGCGCTTGTTGCGTGCATTGAGCGTGGGCGACGAACGCGCGCTGGACGAGCACGACTGGCAGGTTGTGCGTGCGACGGGTATCGCGCACCTGATCGCGATCTCCGGTTTCCACGTGGGACTGGCGGCGGTGTTTGCCGCCCTGCTGGTGCGGCTGCTGTGGTGGCTGCTCCCCGCGCTGGGACTGCGTCTGGCCCGGCCGCTTGCCGAAGCCGCGGTGTCGTTCCCGGCCGCCTTCGCCTATGGCGCGCTGGCGGGATTTGGCCTGCCCACGACGCGCACCCTGCTTATGGTCGCGGTCGTTGCCGGCTGGCGCCTGCTTCGGCGCGGCGGCGGGTTCGCCGAGGGGTTCGGGCTGGCGCTTGCGGCCATCCTGCTCGCCGATCCGCTGTCGGTGCTGTCGGCGGGCTTTTGGCTGTCGTTTGCGGGTGTCGCGCTGCTCGCATGGACGCTCGCACGCGACAGCGGCTGGCGTGGCCACCTCAAGGAGATTGGCGTGGTGCCGTTGCTGATGACGCTGGCGCTGCTGCCGTTGACCGTGTGGTTTTTCGGCCAGGCGTCGCTGGTCGGCCCACTCGCCAACCTGGTCGCGGTGCCGTTCGTCAGCTTCGTGATTGTGCCGCTCAATCTTGCGGCGTGTGCGCTGTTGTTCGCGTGGCCGTGGGCAGGCGTGCTGGTGCTGCGCGGCTGCGCGTACCTGGTCGATGCGCTGTGGTGGTTGCTGGCGCACATGGCGGCGTGGCCGGCCGCTATGCAGTATTTCCCGGCAGCGTCGGTGGTTGCGTTTGGCCTGGCGTGCATCGGTGCGGCCTGGTTGCTGGCGCCGCGTGGCGTGCCCGCCCGCGGGCTCGGCTTCGCGCTGCTGCTGCCGCTGTGCCTGCCGCCTGCGTCGCGGCCGGCCGCAGGCGGCTTCCGCGCCACCGTCATCGACGTGGGGCAGGGGCTGTCGGTACTGGTGCGCACCCGCACCCACGCGCTGCTGTATGACACCGGTGCGCGTTATCCGTCCGGGTTTGACCTCGGCGAGGCGGTGGTGGTGCCTACCCTGCATGCGTTGGGCGTCAGCCATCTGGATCGCCTCATCATCAGCCATGGCGACAACGACCACGCGGGTGGCGCCGTATCGGTGCTGGCGGCCTATCCGGGAACGCCTGTATGGGGCGGCGAACCCGCGCGGGGACCGGTGCCGATGCAGCAGTGCCATGCGGATCAGCATTGGCACTGGGACGGCGTGGACTTTCGCATGCTGTCACCGCCGGCGCCGGTCGTCCTGCATGGCAACGATGCCGGCTGCGTGCTGCTGGTGACCGGTGCGGGCGGGCGGCTGCTGTTGCCAGCCGATACCTCGTCGGCAATTGAACCCGCGATCGTGCGCCAGGTGCCGGCGGGGCCGCCACTGGTGCTGGTGGCGCCGCACCACGGCAGCAAGACGGCATCCAGCCTGGACTACCTTGAGGCGTTGCACCCGCGCTTGGCGATTGCCTCGACCGGGTATTTGAACGGTTACCACCACCCATCGCCGCCGGTGGTGGCGCGCTACGCCCGGCTCGGCATCCCGCTGCTGAACACGCCGGCAACGGGGGCGGTGCGGATGGCGTTCCCGCCGCGCGCCCAGCCACACGTTTTATCCGAGGCGCGCCGGCGTCATGCGCACTACTGGCGCGAGGAGGCGGCACCGGCGCGTGCGGTGGGTCAGCGCTGAGCAGGGCCGGCGCGCTGGTATCATGCGGCGCTAACCCACCTTGTGGCGGAGCTGCATGTGTTCGAGATTCTGAAGGCGGGCGGTTGGGGCATGTTGCCCATCCTCGCGTGTTCGGCGGTTGGCCTCGCGATCGTGCTGGAACGTTTCTGGACGCTCCGGCGCAGCGCCGTGTTGCCGCCGGGCCTCGGCGAGCAGGTGCGCAGCTGGGCGCACTCGCAGCAGCTCAATCCTTCCCACATTCAGGCCCTGCGCGAAAACTCGCCGCTGGGCGAGTTGCTGGCGGGTGCGCTCGACGTACGCAGCCGGCCGCGCGCCGAAATCAAGGAGCGCATCGAAGACACCGGGCGCCATGTCGTGCATGACCTCGAGCGTTACCTCAGTTCGCTCGGCACCATCGCGTTGATCGGACCGTTGCTTGGCCTGCTCGGTACCGTACTCGGCTTGATCCGCATGTTCCTGGCGGTCATGACGTCGGGCGTCGGCGACCCGATGAAGATGGCGGGCGGGATCGGCGAGGCGCTGGTGTGCACGGCATCGGGGCTGGTCGTGGCGATACCGGCCTACATCCTGCACCGCTACTTCCGTGCGCGCGTGCGCGGTTATGTCGTGCAGATGGAAAAGCAGGCCACCGCGCTGCTGGACGAACTGACGATTGCGCGCGCCGTACCCATCGACGCGCGCCCGCCGGCGTCAAGTGCAGCCGCGCGCCCCGCGCGCGCGGCGAGCTGACGGAGCGGTCCATGCGTATCGGCAACAGCAGCGCCGACGACTTTGAGATCAATGTCGTGCCGTTGATCGACGTGCTGTTTACCCTGCTGATGTTTTTCGTGCTGACCACGACCTTTGTGCAGCAGGGACACCTGAAGGTGGCGTTGCCGCAGGCCAGCGACACGGCGGCAGCGCCGGCGGCGGACACGCTGGTCATCGTGATCGACAAGCAGGGGCACTTCTTCGTGGCCAACAATCGCGTGCTGGGCGATGATGAGGCCACCCTGCAACGGGCAATCCACGCGGTCGCGGGGAACGACACCGGGCGCCAGGTGCTGCTGCGCGCGGACGCCATGACACCGCATCAGGCGGTGGTAACCGCGATGGATGCCGTCGGCCGCCTCGGCTTCACGCACCTTGCAATTGCGACCGCCCCGGCTGCCGGGGCGGCTGCGCCATGATGGCTGCCGCCGCCGCGGCGCCATCCGGTGCGACCCTGTACCAGCGCCTGCTGGGCCTACTGCAACCCTACAAGGCGATCGTCATCGTCACGGTGCTCGCGATGGCGACCGACTCGCTGTGCATGTGGCTGTTCGCGCGCACCATCAAGCCGATGATGGACAAGCTGTTCACGGTGCGGGATCCGGAAGTGATCTTCTGGATGCCGATCATCATCGTCGGCATTTTTTTCCTGCGCAGCATCGCCGTGTACGTTGAAACCTACGGTGTCGCCTACGTCGGCCGCAGCGTGGTGCAGGACATGCGCCGCCGCATCTTCGACAAGTACCTCAAGATGCCGGCCGCATTCTTCGACCACGAATCTTCGGGCCAGCAGATTGCCCGCATCACCTACACCAGCGAACAGGTGGCGCAGGCGACGACCGATTCCGCGCGCGCGGCCATCGTCGATGGCCTGCTGGTCATCGGCCTGGTCGGTCTGATGCTGTGGACCAGCTGGCGCCTGTCGCTGGCGCTGCTGGTGATGGTGCCGCTGGTTGGTTTGCTGGTGACCTATGTCAGCCGCCGCTACCGCCGCATCAATGTGTCGATCCAGAGTACCTTCGGCCGTGTCACCGGTGTGGTCGAGGAAGTCGTTGGCGCACACCGCGAGGTCAAGGTGTTCGGCGGACAGGGCTATGAATCCGCGCGCTTCGATGACGTCACCGATCGCACCCGCAAGCTGAACATCAAGGTCGCGGCCACCAACGGGGTATCGACCGCGTTCGTGCAGCTGGCGGCGGCGATTGCACTGGCGTTGATCGTGTACTTTGCCACCCGTCCGTTCATGCGCGGCAGCGACTTCACCGCCGGTTCCTTTGCCACGCTCTTCATGTGCATGGGCGGGATCCTGCCGTCGCTGAAGCGGCTGACGACGGTACAGTCCAACATCCAGCGCGGGCTGGCCGCCGCACAGGAGTTGTTCGGCATCATCGACGCCCCGGTCGAGCGCGACGAGGGCCCCGTCGTGGTTGCGCGTTGCCAGGGCGACATCGAATACCGCGACGTACACCTGACCTATGCGGGCGCCAGCGCGGCTGCATTGCGCGGCGTTTCGTTGCACTGCCCGCCGGGATCCATTACCGCGCTGGTGGGGCGTTCGGGCAGCGGCAAGTCCAGCCTCGCCAGCCTGATCCCGCGGTTTTATGAACCCAGCTCAGGAATCGTGCTGCTGGATGGCCGGCCGCTCGGCGACTACACGCTGCGCAGCCTGCGCGCCCAGATCGCGTGGGTGGGCCAGGACGTGGTGCTGTTTGACGACACCATCGCCAAGAATGTCGCCTACGGCGCGCTGGCCGGCGCCGATGAGGCCGCGATCGTGGCGGCCGCCGAGGCGGCCAATGCCATGGAATTCATCCGCCAGCTGCCCGATGGTATCCACAGCCGGGTGGGCGAGGGCGGCTCGCTGCTCTCGGGCGGCCAGCGCCAGCGCATCGCGGTCGCGCGCGCGTTGTTGAAGGATGCGCCGATCCTGGTCCTGGATGAAGCCACCAGCGCGCTGGATACCGAATCGGAGCGGCTGATCCAGGACGCGCTGTCGCACCTGATGACCAACCGCACCACGCTGGTGATCGCGCACCGGTTGTCGACCGTCGAGCATGCCGACCAGATCGTGGTGCTGGACCAGGGCCATCTGGTGGAATGCGGTACCCACGCCGAACTCCTGGCGCAGGGCGGCAAATACGCGGCGCTGTACCACCTGCAGTTCCACGAACCGGCGACGGCAGCCGCCTGAGGCTGACGCGGGCATGGCCATTGCCGACGAACTGCAGCGTCGCTGGTACAACCCCGCCGCGACTCCCTTGTGGTGGACGCTGCCGCTCGCCGCGTTGTATGGAACGGTAACCGGCGCGCGGCGCTGGCTGTATCGCCGCCGCTGGCTGCATTCCGAACGCCTTCCGGTACCGGTCATCGTGGTCGGCAACATCGTGGCCGGCGGTGCCGGCAAGACGCCGCTGACGATCGCGCTGGCCGAAGCGCTGCGCGCCCGCGGCTGGAATCCGGGCGTGGTCAGTCGCGGCTACGGCGGCAGCGTGAGCGGCGCCGTGTTGCTGGATGCGCGGCCGGATCCGGCGGTGGCGGGTGATGAACCCGCGCTCATCCGCACGCGTACGGGCGCCCGCGTGGCGGTCGGTGCCAGGCGCGTCGACGCGGCGCGACTGCTGCTGACGGCCGGTGCCGACGTCGTCATCGCCGATGACGGCTTACAGCACTACGCCCTCGCGCGCGACATCGAAATTGCCGTGGTGGACGGCGTCCGCCGCTTCGGCAATGGCCGGTTGTTGCCGGCCGGGCCGTTGCGCGAGCCCGCGTCGCGCCTGCGCGGCGTCGACTTCCAGGTCTGCAACGGCGGTGCGCCGGTTGCGGGTGAAATTCCCATGCAGCTTGTAGTGGAGCGCGTCGTGGCGCTGGCCGATCCGGCGCGTACGCAAAGCTTGAGCCAATTCACCGGTCAGCGCGCGCATGCGGTCGCGGGCATCGGCAACCCCGCTCGATTCTTCGGGGCGCTGCGCGCGGCCGGCATCGAAGTCGTCGAACATGCATTCGTCGACCATCATCGTTACACGCGTGCCGATTTCGACTTTGGCGATGCCGCGCCGGTCCTGATGACCGAGAAGGATGCCATCAAGTGCAGCGCCTTCGCGCAGCCGAACTGGTGGGCCGTGCCGGCAACCGCGCGACTGCCCGGGGCCTGGTTCGATGCGATCGACGCCCGCTTGCGTGCCGGCCGGGGCCGGGCCTCAGCCTGACCCTGGCGCGGGCGCCGCACCGCTGCGCGGCTTCATCAACAGGCCCAGGAACGGCGGTGCGATGATCGAGGTGAGCAGGCTCATCGCAATGATGACGGCATACAACGTGTTGCCGAAGACGCCGGCGGCGAGTCCGAGCGCCGCCACCACGATGCCGACTTCGCCGCGCGGAATCATGCCGACGCCAACGATCAGGGCGCTGCGCGGTCCAAGCCTGAGCGCACCGAGCCAACCGCCGGCGAGCTTGGTGACGAGGGCCAGCAGCGTCGCCACCAGCAGCCACCACAGCGCCTCGCGCGTACCCAGGGTGGCCAGCTCAACCTTGGCCCCCGTGAGCACGAAGAAGAAGGGCGTCAACAGCGCCAGCAGGGGCTGCATCTGTTCCTGCAGCTGCACGCGTTGCCGCGTCTCCGACGCGATCATGCCGGCCAGGAAAGCGCCGATGATCGCCGCCAGGCCAAAGGCCGTCGCCACCCATGCCAGCCCCAGGCACAGCGCCAGCACTACCATCAGGGGTGTCATGGGATTGCGCGCGCCGTCCAGCCAGCGGGCGCCGCGGCGCATCATCCAGGTGCCCAGCCAGCCCACCACCAGCACGAACCCGACGGCCTCAACCGCGACGACGGCCAGCTGGCCGATGCGCAGGGGGCCGCCGGCCTGGATCGCCACCACCACGCCGAGCAGCAGCATGGCAAGGATGTCATCGATGACCGCGGCGCCAAGGATGACGCGGCTTTCGATGCGCCGCAGCACGCCCATTTCCTTCAGTACCGCGGCGGTGATGCCGGCCGAGGTCGCGACAAACGCGGCGGCGACAAACAGCGACCGTGGCCAGTTCGGCTCCAGCGAATGCGCCCAGACCGCGCCGGCCGCGAACGGTACGATCACGCCGATCACGCCGACCGCAAAGGCGCTGCCGCCGATGCGTTTGACGTCGTCCAGGCGGGTTTCCAGCCCCACGGCAAACAACAAAAGCACCACGCCGATCTCAGACAACATTTCCAGCGGTGCGTGGGGCGTCACCCAGCCGAGCAGCGATGGCCCGACCACGCATCCGGCCACGATCTGGCCCACGACGTCCGGCAGGCGCACGCGGTGCGCCAGCCAACCGCCCGCCTGGGCCGCGGCGAAAATGACGAATACCTGCAGCAGGCTGGCGGCCGCGTGATCCATCGGCCGATGCTACACGAGGCAGTCAAGCGCGGCGTCACCGCGGCCCCCAGCCGTGGTGGTAGGGTGGCTGCTGCCTTCATCACTTGCGCGTGCTCACCTTGTCCGACGTCGTTCTGGTCAGCCATCAACATGACCTTGGCAACGGGCTGATGGTGGCCCGCAGCCTGCCCGCGCTGGAACGGCGCATGATCGGCCCCTTCATCTTCCTGGACCACGCCGGTCCCGTACGGCTGGATCCCGCGGCCAAACGGAAATTCGACGTGCGGCCGCATCCGCACATCGGCCTGTCGACGGTCAGTTACCTGTTGAGTGGTGCGCTGGTACATCGCGACAACCTTGGCTGCACGCAGCTCATCAAACCGCTCGCGGTGAACTGGATGACCGCCGGCCGCGGGATCGTGCATTCCGAGCGGTTCGACGACCCGGCGGCATTCACCGGCGAAGGCATCGAGCTGCTGCAATCCTGGGTCGCGCTGCCGGAGGCCGATGAGGAAACCGCGCCGACCTTCACCCACCACGCGGCCGACGTGTTGCCGGAGTCGCGTGCAGACGGCGTGTCACTGCGCCTGATCGCGGGCGCCGCGTTTGGCATGCACAGTCCCGTCAGGACGCACTCGCCGATGTTCTACCTGCACGCACGGATGGATGCGGGAAGCGCGCTGCAGCTGCCGGCGGTGCTGGGCGAACGCGCGGCCTACGTGGTGCGCGGACGGGTCCGTACTTCGAGCGGCGTGCGTGAATACGAACCGCGTACCCTCGTGGTGCTCGACTCGGACGCCGCCGTCAGCGTGCGCGCGCTGGAGCCGTCGGTCGTGATGCTGCTCGGTGGCGAGCCGCTGGGGCAGCGCTACATCTGGTGGAACTTCGTGTCCTCGCGGGTGGAGCGCATTCGCCAGGCCGCCGCCGACTGGCAAGCCGGCCGCATGGCCTTGCCGCCCCACGACCACGAGGAATCGATCGCGTTGCCGGAGCGGCCATTTCCGCGCCCGGTCTGACGCTGCAGCGGTGCGGGGCGGTGCCGTGGACGGGTCAGGACAGGTTCCAGAACAAAACGTGTCCGGACTGCATCACCGGGGAGGGGTAAGACGCAGGCCGGACACGAGGGCGAGGAATGAGCAGTCCGCGGCACGAGGGTTGCCTTGAAACTGTCCAGAAGAAGTCGATCACCACGACTCACCCGCGGCCGATACTGCACCAGCAACCTTTCCTGAACCTTTCGCTGACCGAAACCCTTGGCGCGGGCCGCGTTGGGGCCGCCGGCCACCGCCGCTAAACTGTGACCGTGAGCCAGCACCCGGCAACCATGTCCGATTTGTCCACCCATCTGTCAACGGGCAATCCAGCGCAGCAAGCGCGCGCCCTGCGAACCGCCCTCGAAGACGCGAATTACCGGTATTACGTCCTCGATGATCCGTCGATTCCTGACGCGGACTACGACCGCCTGCTGCGCGCGCTGGAGGCGCTGGAAGCGGCGCACCCCGAATTGGCCACGCCCGACTCGCCGACCCGGCACGTCGGTGCGCGCCCCGCGTCGGGTTTTTCCGAGGTGCGCCATGCAATACCGATGTTGTCGCTCACCGACGCGTTCGTCGACGCCGATCCACCTGCGGGCGTCGACGCCAACCACGAGGCCCGTGATTTCGTGCGCCGGGTTGAACAGGCCCTGGGTACGCGCAACCCCGAATTTTCGGTGGAACCGAAATTTGACGGGCTGGCGATGAGTTTGCGATACGAGCGCGGCGTGCTGGTGCAGGGCGCCACGCGCGGCGACGGTACGGTCGGCGAAGACGTCACCGCCAACGTGCGCACCATCAAGGCGATCCCGTTGAAGCTGCGCGGGGCCGGCTGGCCCGATGTGCTTGAGGTGCGCGGTGAGGTCTTCATGCCGAAGGCCGGGTTTGCCGCCTGGAACGCACGCATGTTGCGCGAGGGCGGCAAGCTGCTCGCCAATCCGCGCAATGGTGCCGCCGGTTCATTGCGCCAGCTCGATGCGCGCGTCACCGCCCAGCGGCCGCTGGCATTTTATGCCTACGGGGTTTACCTGCCGCCCGACCCCGATGCGGTGATCGCCGACCGCCACAGCGCGGCGATGGCGCGGCTGCGCGGCTGGGGTTTCCCGGTGTGTCCGGAAAACCAAATCGTGCGCGGCATCGATGGGTGCCTTGGGTTTTTCCGCAAGATCGGCGCCGAGCGCGACGCGCTGCCCTATGGCATCGACGGCGTGGTGTACAAGGTCGATCGCTACGACCAGCAGCGCGCGCTCGGCTTCGTCGCCCGTGCACCGCGCTGGGCCATCGCGCACAAGTTCCCGGCCGAGGAACAGACCACCGTCGTCGAAGCCATCGACGTCCAGATTGGCCGGACCGGTGCCGCCACCCCCGTCGCCCGGCTGCGCCCCGTGCAGGTGGCCGGTGTCACCGTCACCAATGCGACCCTGCACAATGCGGACCAGGTCGCGCGGCTCGACGTGCGCGTCGGCGACAGCGTGATCGTGCGGCGCGCGGGCGACGTGATCCCCGAAATCGTGCGGGTGATCCCCGAGCGCCGGCCGGCAAACGCGCGGCCGTGGGCCATGCCGGCCGAGTGTCCGGTCTGCGGTTCATCCATCGAGCGCACGGAAGGCGAGGCGGTGGCGCGCTGCAGCGGTGGACTGGTGTGTGCCGCCCAGCGCCGTGAGGCCATTCGGCATTTCGCGTCCCGCCGTGCCATGGACATCGATGGCCTCGGCGAGCGCTACATCGAGGACCTCATTGCCTTCGAACATGTGCATTCGCTCGCGGATCTGTACCACCTGACCGTGGACGACTTCCTGGCCATGAAGCGGCGGGCGGAAGAGCGCGACGGCGCCGTTCCAGAGACGGTCAAGGCCGGCCGGATCGCGACCAAATGGGCCGAGAACCTGGTCGCGGCGATCGACGCCAGCAAGGCAACGACGCTCGAACGTTTCCTGTTTGCGCTTGGCATTCCGGAAGTTGGCGAGGCGACCGCCAAGACGCTGGCGCGGCATTTTGGTTCGCTGGAGCGCATCCAGCGTGCCGACGCTGCAGCGCTGTCCGGGGTCAAGGACGTCGGGGCCATCATGGCGGCGCACATTACGGCGTTCTTCGCCGAGCCGCGCAATCGCGAGGCCATTGCCGCCCTGCGTGCGGCCGGCGTGCACTGGGCGGAAGCGGCGCCACAGCGCACCGCCGAAGGCCCGCTGGCAGGCCAGACGGTGGTGCTCACCGGCGCATTGACCTCGCTCACGCGCGACGCCGCCAAGGCGCGCCTGGAGGCCCTGGGTGCCAAGGTTGCGGGTTCGGTATCCAGGAAGACCTCGTTCGTGGTCGCGGGTGAGGCCGCGGGCTCCAAGCTCGAAAAGGCCATGGCACTTGGCGTTGAAGTCCGCAGCGAAGCGCAGCTCCTGGAACTCCTGGCCGCCCACGGTGGCTGACTTGAGCTTCCGCTTTGCGGCGCTGCGCGCGCGCGCGCGGCTGGGTGCGCTGTTCCGTGAGTTCTTTGCGGCGCGTGGCGTGGCCGAAGTTGAAACGCCGGTCCTCTCGGCGGCCGGCAACACCGAGCCCAACATCGACGGTTTCACCACAACCTTCACCGGCCCGGTCGCCGGTGGCGCGCGCGAACGCTTCCTGCGCACTTCGCCCGAGTATCCGCTGAAACGTTTGCTGGCCGCGGGGTTCGGTGATTGCTTCGAGCTGGGCCGGGTGTTTCGCAACGGGGAGGCAGGCGCGTCCCACAACCCCGAGTTCACCCTGCTGGAATGGTATCGCGTCGGTTTTGACCATCGCCGCCTGATGCTGGAAACGGCGCAGCTCGTGCGCACCGCGCTGGCGTCGGCCGGCCTGGACGCGACCGTCGTCTCGACCACCTACCGCGACTGGTTCCAGGCCGGCCTTGGGATCGATCCGTTTACGGCGGACGAGGCCGACTTGCGTGCGCCGCTGGCCAGATTCGGCGTCAACCCGCCGGGCCTGACCCGCGACGACTGGCTGGACCTGCTGGTGACCCACCACCTGCAGCCGGCGTTGCCGGACGGCGCCATCACCATCGTGCGCGATTTTCCGGCGTCGCAGTGCTCGCTTGCGCGCATCCGGCCCGGCACACCGCCGGTGGCCGAGCGATTCGAGCTGTACCTTGGGCAACGCGAGCTGGCCAACGGTTACCACGAGCTCAACAACGCATCGGAACAACGCGCGCGTTTCCAGCGCGAAAACGCATTGCGGGTGTCCAGGGGGCAACGCGATTTGCCGGTCGACGAAAACCTGATCGCCGTACTCGATGCCTTGCCCGATTGCGCCGGCGTGGCGCTGGGGGTCGACCGGCTGTTGATGCATTTGCTGGGCGCGAGTGACATCCGCGACGTACTGGCGTGGCCGTTTGCCGAGGCCTAGTGTCAAGACGCCCGGCGGTCACTAAGGGGTGCGAAAGTTTGTGCCGCTAGGTTGGGCGAACATGTTTTTTTACCTGATCATCCGCTCGCGCCTGTCGTGCGCACTCGCCGTCCTGTTGTTTACGGGCTGTGCGTCGTTCACGCCCCTGCGCCTTGACGCAGGCCGCACGCCGTTGCACGTTGCTGACATCAAGGTGAGCGCGTCCGCGATGCCGACGGCGGATCTGCGTCACTACCCGTTCGACCCCACCAATGGGCTGGACACGACCGAGGTTGCGATGCTGGCCATCGCCAACAACCCGCAACTGCGCGTCGAGCGTGACCAGGCCGGCGTGGCGCACGCGGAAGCGTATGCGGCAGGCCTGCTGCCCGATCCCAGCGTGAGCTACGAGCACGACAAACCGGTAGGCAACGCGCCTGGTGCCACCGATTCGTTCACTGCGGCCCTGGCGTTTGACCTTGGCAACCTGGTGACCCGCTCTGCGCGCGTTGCCGCCGCGCGCGCGGGTGAACGCGAGGTGGATCTGAACCTGCTGTGGGGCGAATGGCAGACCATTGCGCAGGCGCGCACGCTGTTTGACCGGGTGTATTACACGCGCAAACTGGTGGCACGCCTGCGGCAGGAACAGGCGGCGTTGGCTCCCATGCAGGTTGCGATTGCGCGCGCGCTTGACAGCGGTGAGCTCACCTACGCGGTCGCGGGCACGGGCCTCAATGCTGCGGCGCAGGTCAACGGCCAGCTTGCGGCTGCGGAGCGGCAGCTGCATCAGGACCAACACGACCTGCATGGCCTGCTGGGGCTGGGCGCTTCGACACCGGTTCATCTGGCCGGAGCACCCTTTTCAACCGACCCCGATCAGCGGCAAGTGGCCTACGCCTTGGCCCACATGGCCAGCCAACGCCCGGATCTGCTGGCGCTCAAGGCCGGTTATGACGCGCAACAGGAGAAGGTACGTGCCGCGGTGCTGGCGCAGTTTCCGGCCATTACCGTCGGGCTGGTGCGGGCACGCGACAACAGCAACATATCAAGCGCCGGGTTCACGATTGGCTTGTCGCTGCCGTTGTTTGACGGCAACCGCGGCCACATCGCGGTTGCGCGTGCGACCCGGCAGCAACTGCGTGATGCCTACGCTGCGCGGCTGTTGACCAGCCGCAATGACGTACGACGGCTGTATGCGGATCTGCAAATCGATCGCGCACAGCAGAAAACGCTGACCCTGCACGCCGCGCAATTGGCCCGGGCGCGTAGGGCCGCACAGTCCAACTATGCTGCCGGGCGCCTTGACTGGCCAACCTACCTCGCGATGCGCGAAAGTTCGCTGGCCAGCGATACCGCGTTGTTGACCCTGGCCGAAAACACCCACGCCACCGCGATTGCGCTCGATGCACTGGCCGGCCACTGGCCCGATGCCTCTCTTGCCGTCTCGAGCGCGCGCAAGGAGCCGCGCGCGCAGCCGGAAAACCGCCCATGAAACGCCGCCGCCCACGCTTCTGCCGCCGCCGGATCCCGCTTGCGCTGGCCGCCACCGTGGCCTTGTTTCTGGCTGCGTGTTCGTCGAACCACGCCGCCAACAACGCGGCGCCGCCCGTTGCGGTCAGCGTTGCGATGCCGGTACAGCAAACCTTCCACACCCGGATCGTTGCATTCGGTGAGTTGGCGGCCGACAGCCGTGGTGCATGGTCGCTCAGCCTGCCGCAGGCCGGGCAGGTCATCGCAACCGAAGCGCTGGCGGGACAACACGTACAGCGCGGCGCACCGCTGCTGAAGCTGCAGACCGATCCCGCTGCGCGCAGCGCCTACCTGCAGGCCCGGAGCGCGGTAGCGGCCGCGCGCGGCGACCTGACCCGTGTCGAGCACCTGTACGCTGAAAAACTGGCTACCAGTACGCAACTGGCTGCCGCGCGCAAGGCACTGGCGGACGCGGCCGCCGCGCTGGACGCGCAAGCCAGGCTCGGCGGAGCCATTGCGGTTGCGACCTTGGCGGCCCCGGCCGACGGCGTGGTCACCGCGCTTGACGTGCAACGCGGGCAGCGCATACCGGCGGGAACCCGGCTGCTCGAATTCACGCCGCGCCACGCGCTGGTAGCGCAACTGGAGGTCGATCCCGCCGCCGCCGGCGGCATCCACACGGGCATGCCGGCCGCATTGCAGCCCGTGTATGCAGCGCAGGGCGCGCCACCGCTTGCGGCCACGGTCGCGATGGTCGGCGATGCCGTGAATCCCGCGACGCACCGGGTCGGTGTCATTGCCACGCTCGACCGGGCCGTGGCATTGCCAACGGGGACCGCGCTGTCGGCCAGCATCGTCACCGCGAGCTTCAAGGCGTGGGCGGTGCCGCGCGAAGCGCTTGAGAGCGACGCGCACGGCAGCTACATCTTCCAGATCGAACACGGCAAGGCGCAGCGCGTAAACGTCAAGGTGCTGGCGCCGGCCGGCAGTCCGGTCGGCGTCGCGGGCGCACTCGATCCGCGTGCGCCGGTGATCACGCTGGGCAGCTACGAAGTATCGGGCGGCGATGCGGTGATGGCCGCGCCGGCGAAATCCCACGGAACCGCCACCCGATGAATGTCATCGGGTGGTTCCAGGCGCACCGGCGCTCGCTGCTGTTCCTGATCCTGATCCTGGGCTTTGGCGGGCTGGCATCGGTCTTCAGCTTGCCGGTGGCGTTGTTTCCCAACGTGTCGTTCCCGCGCGTGCGGGTGGACATCGACGCCGGCGCCCGGCCCGCCGGCCAAATGGTGGTCGCGGTAACCAAGCCCGTCGCGGAGGCGATCCGGGCGGTCCGCGGGGTGCGCAACGTGCGCTCGACCACCAGCCGCGGCAGCGCGCAGATCAACGTCGACTTCGACTGGGGCGCGAACATGGGCCGTGCGTTCCTCAATGTCGAAGCCGCGATGGGCCAGGTGCTGCCAGAGCTGCCGCCCGGGACCCGCATCCACGCGGTGCGCATGTCCCCCAGCATCGATGAGCCGGTGATCGCCTACAGCCTGCGCAGCAACACGCTCACGCAGACACGGTTGTACGACCTCGCTCAGTACCAGTTGCTGCCGCTGCTCTCCGGCGTGAAAGGCGTTGCGCGGGTGGACGTGCAGGGCCGCGGGATCGGCGAACTCCACGTCGACATCGACCCGGCCAGGCTGCGCGCGCAGCACCTGGCCATGGCTGACGTGGTGCGCGCGGTTTCCAGCGCCGCCAACATCACTGCCCTCGGCCGGCTCGCCGACCACTACAAGTTGTTTTTGCTGCTCGCAAACAACCAGCCCGGCAGCGTCGAGGCGCTCAGCGACGTGGTCGTTCGCGCCGGGCCTGGCGGCGTCGTGACGGTGGGCGACGTTGCCGTGGTGAAGCGCGGCATCAAGCCGCAATGGGTCATGACCGGCGCCGACGGCCACCCGGCAATCCTGCTGCAGGTATTCCAGCAGCCATCCGCCAACAGCCTCAAGATGGTGGATGCGGTGAAGGCACGCCTTGCGGCCTACCAGCCGCAAATACCAAAGGGCGTGACGGTCGCGGCCTGGTACGACCAGACCCAACTGGTCCGCGAGTCGGCGGCCAGCGTACGCGACGCGATCCTGATCGGCATCGGCCTGGCGGCACTGGTGCTGTTCGTGTTCCTGCACAACGCCCGGGTGATCCTGATTGCGCTGCTGGTGGTACCGGGCACGCTGGCCATCACCACGCTGCTGCTCAAGGTATTCGGCATGAGCTTCAACATGATGACCTTGGGCGGCATGGCGGCGGCGGTGGGTTTGCTCATCGACGACGTGGTGGTGATGACCGAGCACATCATGCGCCGCGTGCGCGGCCTGACCGGCCCGGTGCGTGAACGCATTGTCCTGGCGGCCCGCGAGTTCACCCGGCCGCAAACCGGGTCGTCGCTCGCCACCATCGTCATCTTCCTGCCGCTGGCGTTTCTCACCGGCGTCACCGGCGCCTTCTTCAAGGCGCTGGCGTTGACGATGGCCAGTGCGCTGGTGATTTCCTACCTGCTGGCCCTGATCGCCGTGCCGCTTTTGGCACAGTGGCTGATCGACGAACGTCACGCCCGGGAGCACGCCGCCACCGGGCCGTGGCAGCGCTTCATGGCCTTTTACGAAAACGTATTGCTGCACACGCTGGAGTGGCCCGCGCTGCTGTTGCTCGGTCTGGTCCCGCTGGTGGTGGCCGGCTTCTTCGCGTACCAGTCGGTCGGCAGCGGCTTCCTGCCGAAAATGGATCAAGGCGGTTTCACGCTCGACTACCGTTCGGTCCCGGGCACCTCGCTCGAGGAAACCAGCCGGCTGCTGGCGAAGATCAACCAGATCCTCGCCGCCAACCCCTACGTCGCCACCTGGTCGCGGCGAACCGGTACCCAGCTGGGCGGCGGGCTGACCGAAGCCAATACGGGCGACATCTTCGTACGCTTGAAGAACGGCACGCGACCGTCAACCGCGGTGGTGATGGAGCATATCCGCGAGCAGGTCGCGGCCACGGTTCCGGGGCTGGACGTGGACGTCTCGCAACTGCTGGAAGACATGATTGGCGATCTCACCTCCGCGCCCCAGCCGATCGTCGTCAAGCTGTTCTCGGACGACGCCGGGCAACTCGACACCACCGCGCGGAAGGTCGCCGCGCAACTGGCCAGGGTGTCGGGTGTGGTGAGCGTACGCGACGGGATCAATCCCGCAGGTGATGCCCTGGAAGTGCATGTGGATCCGGTCAAGGCCGCGTGGCTGGGGCTTGATCCCCAGGCCGTGGCCACCCAGGTAGCGGCGGCCGTGGCGGGCACCATCGCCGCCAGACTGCCCGAGGGCCCGAAGATGGTCGCGGTGCGGGTATGGGTACCGCCGCGCGACCGTGCCGAGATCCAGCAACTGGAAGCCTTGCCGGTCCGCAACCCGGCCGGCCAGGTATTTCCACTGTCGCGGGTCGCGACGGTGACCGCACAGACCGGGCAGCCAGAAATAGACTATGAGAACTTGAAGCGTGTGGTCGCGGTTACCGCGCGCATCAGCGGGCGATCCCTTGGCGCGACGGCAAACGACGTGAGAAAGATCCTCGCGCGCCGGAATGAACTGCCGCCGGGCATGTATTACGAGCTGGGCGGGTTGTACCAGCAGCAGCAGATCGCCTTCCGCGGACTCACCGTCGTGCTGCTGACCGCGATCGCGCTGGTGTTCACGCTGCTGCTGTTCCTGTACGAAAGCTTTCGCGCTGCAATCGCGGTCCTGATCCAGCCATTGCTGGCGATCTGCGCGGTCTTCATCGGGCTGTGGGTGACCCGCACCGAGCTCAACATTTCCTCGATGATGGGCATGACCATGATCGTCGGCATCGTGACGGAACTTGCGATTTTCTTTTTCTCCGAACTCGCGGAAGCAGAGGGCAATGCCGATCCCGAAGCCCCGCCGACGCTGCGCGCGATGCTGCTGGAAGCTGGCCGCAACCGCATGCGCGCGATCCTGATGTCCGCCATTGCCATGATCCTGACCCTGTTGCCGTTGGCCATGGCGCTCGGTCGCGGGTCGCAGATGCAGCAGCCGCTGGCCATCGCGATCATCTCCGGCATGCTGGCAGCACCGCCGCTGGTGCTGGTGGTGATGCCGGTGGTATACAACCTGCTGCACGAACGCCGGGCCCCGGCCTGATCAACCGCGATCGTCCGCTGGTGCGGCAGCGCTTGGGCCGTTTTGCAATGACAGGGTTGCGCACAGCGCGCCGCCCTCCAGCCGGAAATCCAGCCCCACGCCGAGCGCGTGGGATGCCGCACTGGCGAGCGCCAGCCCGAGCCCTGCATGACCGGCGCCCTGCGAACCCTTGCGCCAGAAACGTTGCCCGAAGTTGGCAATGTCGCCGGGCTGCAACGAAGGCGCCAGGTTGCGCACCTCGATCAGGTCGCGCCGGATGCGCAACGTGACCGTGCTGCCGGCAGGCGCGTAGGCCACCGCGTTGCCAAGCAGGTTGTCCAGCACGATTTCCAGCAGCGCCGGATCCGTGTCGAGCGTGCATGCCGGGTCGCAATCAAAATCGGACTCGATCCCCACGCCGCGGGCCTGTGCCATGTCGCGGTGCCGCGCCTGGACCCGTTTGAGGAGGGGCTGCAGCAACACGTTTTCGCAGTGCGGGCGCTCCAGCCCAGACTGGATCCGGGTCAATTGCAGCAGCGCCGTCACGGTGGCCTCGAGCTCAGCCCCGATGCCGCCGACTTCGCCAAGAATCGTGCACGGGTCGCGCCCGCTCGGGTAGCGCGATTCGACCTCGACCAGCGCGCGCAACTCGGCGAGCCGGGTGCGGAATTCGTGCGCCAGACCCGACGCGAACTGGCGCTCGCGCGCCAGGCCGGCGTCCATGCGCGCCAGCACTTCGTTGAAGCGCCCCACCAGCGGCACCAGTTCGCTGGTGCTGCTGGCCGGCAGCCGGCCGCCGGGCGCGTCGGGACCGATCGCCGCCATGGCGCGCGCCAGCAGTGCCAAGGGGCGCAGGCCGCGGGCGACCAGCCATGGCGTCAGCAGGATCACCAGCACGCATGCGCCCAGCAGGCTGCCGAGCAGAATCCAGTCCAGTGCGCGCAGGAGCTCGTCCAGCGATGCGCGGTCAAGCGCATAGCGGAGCTCACAGGTTGCGGCAGTGGAATGCAAGGCAGCCCCGGTGCCCGCGGCGTCAACGCCGGGCGCAAAGCGCAGGACCACCATGCGCAGTTTGGGATGGCCGGGCACGCTCGTATTGAGGTAGCGCGGTGCTCCGCTCGCGGTTGCCGCGGGCGGAGCAGGATCGCTTTGCGCAATGCGTTGTCCGGCACAGGTTACGGCGTACCAGTCGCCGGCGTCACCGCCTGGAAAGCGTCCGAGCTGGTCGGCCATCGCGTCGATCTCGACATTGTTGCCGTGGCCGCGCACCAATGCGGCAAACGCCTCCGCACGCGTAAGCAAGGATGCGTCAAAGCGCTGGTGCATCTCGGCATCCGCACGCCAATCCACGATCTTGGCCGCACCGCCCAATGCCACCAGCACGGCCAGCGCCAGCAGTACCGTCAGGCGGGTGCGCAAGGAAAACGTTTTGGTGCGGGTGTTCATGGAATCAGGTAGCCCGCGCCGCGCCGTGTTTCGATCAGGCCCATGCAGCCGGCGTCGGCAAGTTTGCGGCGTACGCTGAACACCACGACCTCGATGCTGCGGTCGGACGCTTCACTGGCGCTGCCAGCGATGCGTTCAAGGATCGAGGCGCGCGCAAAAACGTGCCCGCGATGGCGCAGCAGCAGTTCGAGCAACGCAAATTCGCGCGGGGTCAGGTTGAGCGGGGTGCCATTGGCATCCACCCGCCGCGCCGACGCGTCCAGCCTTACCCCAGCGCACTCGAGCACGTCCATGTTCGACTCGGCCGGCCGCCGCGACAGCGCGTGCAACCGTGCCAGCAATTCCTCGAACGCAAACGGCTTGACCAGGTAGTCATCGGCGCCGGCATTCAGCGCGTCAACGCGGTCGCTGACCTGGTCACGCGCAGACAACACCAGCACGCGCGGTCGCGTGCCGCCCGCGGGCAAGGCCCGCAGGACGCCGAAGCCGTCCAGTCGCGGCAGCCCCAGATCCAGCACGATGTGGTCATAGTCGTAGGCGGCGAGATAGCGGGTCGCCTCGATGCCATCGGCGGCGGCATCGACCGCAAACCCTGCCGCGCGCAAGCCGCGCTCCAGCGTGGTGCGCAGGCGCTGTGAATCTTCAACCAGGAGAATCTTCATGCGCTGGTCCGTTGCGTCCTTGGCAGAGTGCGAAACGTGACACGGCATATTGCCAGCATTCGGCCCGGGGGGCTGGTGCGGCAGGCGCCAGCGCGCAACGCGCATTGCCATGACGGCGGGCGGTACACCGTGTCGACGCGGCCCGGCATCCGCTAAGCTGTCGCGCGGACCAACCAAAGTATCGCGCCCAAGCATCGGCGCGCATCGCAGTTCGAGGCAAGGCCATGGCTTACGACTGGTCACGATACACGCCGGTCGCGGCGGCATGGTTGCCTGCCGGCGGCGGGCCACGCCGGCCCATGGCGCCGGCAAGCCCACTGGTTATCCGTTTTGGCGCGTTCGGTGACATGGTGTTGCTGACGCCGCTGCTGCGCCTGCTGCACCGGCGTTATGGCGCGCCATGCACGGTGGTGGGCTCGGGGGGCTGGCTGCAACCATTGTTGGCTGGCCACCCGGACGTGCGCAACACGCTGGTGCTTGCCAGCCGCAAACGCCCCTACTGGATGGACGCATCGCAGCGCCGCCTGGTTGCGCTGTTGCGGCAACAGGCGCCGCGCCCGGTGTACGTTTGCGACGACTACTCGATCGATAAGATCCGCTGGCTGCTGCGGCGCGCACAGGTGCCCGGGGACTGCTGCGCGTTTGCCAACCCGGGGTACGTGTTGCGGCCCGGCGAGCACTGGATCGAGCGGTGGCAGCGCTTCGGAGCGGCGACTCCGGCGCTGTATGCATCGACCCGGCCGCCCGCGGCGTGCGAGGGCATCACCGCGCCCAGCCTTGCCGTCAGCGATCACGACCGCACCGACCTCGATGGGTGGCTGGACTCACAAGGCCTGCAATGCGCTCCACTGGTGCTGCTGCAACCCGGCAACAAGCGTACGCTCAAGCGCGGCCGGGCTGGCCGGTTGCGGGATTCGAAGGACTGGGGTACCGCGAACTGGGCGGGGCTGATCCACGCGGTGCTTCGGCGCCTGCCGGATGCCAGGATCATCCTCTGCGGCGCACCGCCCGAGTCGGCGCTGCTGCGCGCCATCGCGCAGGCGTCGGGTTCCGCACGGGTTCTGGCCGCCGGCGACATGCTTCCGCTGCGCCGCCTGCTGGCCCTGTGCGAACGCGCGGTGGCGATGGTGTCCGTTGACACCGGCCCGGCCCAGGCCGCGGCCGCGCTGGGTTGCCCGTTGATTGTGCTTTATGGCAGCCAGCCACCGTCGCTGTGGTTGCCCCGCAGCCCGACGGGAAGCGCCGTCATTGCGCTGGGCGGTCCGCCGCTGCACGACCACGTCGCACAGATAGCGCTCAAGGACGTCGCGGACGCGTGGCGGTCACTGCCGCTGCGCGGGTCCGTCCCGCGGTAAGCGTCGGCTTGGGTGACATCGGCGCGGCCCGGTGCACAGCGGAGCCTAGAACTCAAGGTTCTGCGCCGCGCACAGGTAGTCGACCAGCGGCGCAAGCCGCTTGAAGTGGGCGACCACGAAAGCAAACAGCCGCGGCGAACACGCCAGCGCTTCGTCAAAACCGACGCCGGCGGCAAAGCTCTTGCGCTTGAGGTCTTCCAGCAACGGGTGGTCGGCCGGGAACCCCTGCGGTGCGCGCGTCAGCGATTGGCCCCAGAAGGCGTAATGATCCTGGAACGTGCGGCTGTGGGCCGCGCGCTTCCATGCGGCCGGGTTGTCGACGATGAAGCTGCGGACGTTCCTGAGCGTGTGGTTTTCCGGGTGCCACAGCCCGGCGCCGACAAAGCAGTCGCCGGGCGCGATGTGCAGGTAAAACGACGGCGCCGCGATTTCGCGCCGGCGCTCGTGGAAAATGCGCGCGCCGGCCCAGGCCTTGTACGGTTCCTTGTCGTGGCTGAAGCGCGTGTCGCGCTGGATGCGGAACAGCGAACCGCCCACCTTGCGCGGATCGGCGCGGTAATGGCGGCTGAGCTTGGCCGTGGGCGCCTGCAGGTCCGCGATCAGCTGCAGGTACGGGCCGCGGACGCGGGTTTCATACTCGGCCTGATGGGCCTTGAACCAGGCGCGGTTGTTGTGCCGCGCGAGCGCGCGCAGAAAGCGAAAGGTCGCGGGCGAAAAATAGGCTTGTGGCATGTTCAAAGTCCAAATTCCGCGGCCACCGTTTCGCCCCACGCCTGCAGCTGATCCAGCACGGTTTGTTTTGGGCCTGGCGGGTGTTCTTTGCGCAGGCGCGCCAGCGTTGCCCGGTAGTCGTCCAGGGTCAACGCGGTGGTGTCGGTCGCGTGGCTCAACTTGGCGCGCACGAAGCCGCGCCAGCGCTCGCGCTCATCGCTGGCCAGCGTATCGGGCCAGTTGCGCGCGCGATAGCGGAACAGCAATTCCGCGTAGCGCTGATCGTCGAAGGCGAACGCCGTCGTGCCAAGCTGCGCGGGCGGCGTTGCACGCACGGCTTCGCCCCGGCGCTTGTCTGCGGGCGAGGGGAACCCGGCATACAGCCTGCATTCGGGGTCTTCCCGTTCGGGCCAGCGGCGGGTGGATGCGGCGAACGCCTGGCGCACCCGCTCGCGCAAGCCGTCACAACCGCGCAGGGTTTCGAGGTTGTGCAGGCAGGCGTCGGGATCCAGCGCGATGCGCGCGGTGTCGGTGTCCTGCAGCACCGAAAGCGGCGCCAGGAACGGCGACTTGTTGCCGTGGACCTCCTTCAGCGGCGGCCGTTCGAGGTCCTCCGGCAGGTCCGCGCGCGGCGTGAACATGCGTTCGATCAGTGCGTCCGGGTCAAGCTCCATCCAGCCCCGTGGATCGACCCCAAGGTCGGCCACGATGAAGGTGCCGGCGCGTTCGGGGTGTTCGGCGATGGGTGCCACCATCGCCAGGCAGCCGCGCGGCGCCGGGTAGCGCCCGGATACATGCAGCAGGGGCTGCATGGCCGGCAGCGCTGCCGCCAGCTGCGCGCTGGCCGCCTGCTTGTTGCGCAGGGCGAAATGCCATGCGTACAGGCGTGGTTGCCGCGCGCGCAGCAGGCGCGCCAGGCCAAGCGTTGCTTCCACGTCCGACAACGCATCGTGCGCGCGATCCTGCTTGAGGTGATTGGCGGGCGCCAACCGATCCAGCTTGAAGGACGGCGCTTCATCATCGCCGCGTGGCCATTCGATGCCATCCGGGCGCAGCGCGTAGCAGGCGCGCGTCAGATCCAGGATGTCCCAGCGCGCGGTACCGTTTTTCCAGGTGTGCGCGTAGGGGTCGAGAAAGTTGCGGTAAAACAGGTTGCGGTTGACCTCGTCGTCAAAGCGGATGCTGTTGTAGCCGGCCGAGCAGGTACCAGGCTCGGCCAGCAGCTCATGCACCGCGCCGGCAAATTCCGCTTCGATGATGCCCTTGCGCGCGGCCTCCTGCGGTGTGATGCCGGTAATGAGGCAGGCTTCGGGCTGCGGTAATAGGTCCGCCGCGGGGGCGCAGTAGAGCACGGTGGACCCGCCGACCACGCGCAGTTCCGGATCGGTGCGGATGGCGGCGAACTGCACCGGGCGGTCGCGCACACGATCGGTTCCGGTGGTCTCGTAGTCGTACCACAGCAGGGTTGGCGTCGGCATCGCGCCAGCCTACGGTACGCGCGCGCGCGTGGCAATTCGATCAGCCGCGCAATGTTGTTAGACTGGCGCGCTAGGAGGATTCAATGACCGCTTGCGCTGATGACAACCTGATCTGGATCGATCTTGAAATGACCGGCCTGTGTCCGGATACCGACTCGATCATCGAAATCGCCACCGTGGTCACCAACCGTGACCTGCAGGTGCTCGCGGAGGGACCCCAATGCGCAATCCACCACGAAGAGGCGCGGCTGGTGGCGATGGACGACTGGAACCGGCACCAGCACGGCAAATCCGGCTTGTGGCAACGGGTGCTGGAATCGGGCACGACCCACGCCCAGGCCGAGGCGGAAACCCTCGCGTTCCTCGAGTGCTGGGTGCCGGCTGGCAAGTCACCGATTTGCGGCAACTCAATTTGCCAGGATCGCCGGTTCCTGTATCGCCAGATGCCAGCGCTGGAGAAGTATTTCCATTACCGGAACCTCGATGTTTCGACCTTGAAGGAATTGGCCAGGCGCTGGTCGCCCGCCGTCTACAAGGGTTTCCACAAGGACTCCGCGCACACGGCGCTGTCGGACATCATGGATTCCATCGCGGAACTGCGCTACTACCGCGTGCACATGGCCGAGCTGGCCGGCAATCCACCCGCGTAGCAAACCGCCAGGTACCGGCCGCTGCGCAGGTGGAAACGGACATCCAGGGACGCCAATCGCGGGACGATCAAGCAACCGGATTTCGTTCTGCGCCGGGGTGACGGTCAGAAACGCGGTTTTCAGGGACTCATCAAGGCACGAGCGCGCCGTCGCGCCCGACCGGCGGCCGCGCGTTTCACCGAGTGGGGTCCGCCGCGGCATCCAGCAGCACATCCACGCCAGCCGCCGGGGCGATGCACGCTGCAGGAATGCTGGTGCCGCGCTGCCACGCCGCGGTGGCCTCGCGCTTGCCGGCGCCTTCGACCAGGAACAACACCTGTTGCGCGTGCGCCAGCCGGTGCGCGCTCAGCGATACGCGCGCCGGCGGGGGCTTGGGTGCGCCGGTGACGGCCAGTACGTCCGGCGAGTCTGCATGGACGCCCCAGTCGTGGCCGGGAAACAGGCTGGCGGTGTGGCCGTCTTCGCCGAGCCCGAGCAGCACCAAATCAAACGCGTCGACACTGCGCAGCGCGCGTGCGTACAGCGTGGCCGCGGTGCGGACACCGGCTTCAGCCGGGATGGGGTGGATGTTGTGCGCTGGTATGGGCACATAACCCAGCCACTCGGCGTGCGCCATCTGGCTGTTGCGCGCCGGGTCGTCGGCTGGCGCGCAGCGTTCATCACCAAACCAGACGTGCCAGCGCTGCCAGTCGGCGTCAGCCTCGCACAGTGCGCGATAAAGCCTGCGTGGCGTGTTGCCGCCGGCCAGCACGATGTCGAATGCGCCGTGTTGGGTGATGGCGTTGCGCGAGGCGTGCAAGACCCGCTCGAGCGCCGCGGCGACCAGTGCCGTGGCATCCGGAAATACATGCCAGCGCACGACTTGTTCGGGCAGCGCGGCTGGCACGGTGATCACTCCGGTCTCATTGCGTGGCCGCCAAATTCGTTGCGCATCGCGGACAGCAGCTTGTCGGCAAACGAGTCGGTGTCGCGCGAACGCAGCCGCTCGATCAGCGACGCCGTAATGACGGGGGCGGGCACGTCCAGGTCGATGGCTTCGGCGACGGTCCAGCGGCCCTCGCCGGAATCGACCACATACGGCGCGATGTCCTGCATTTCCGGGTTGCGCTTCAACGTATCGGCGGTCAGGTCGAGCAGCCACGAGCGCACGACCGACCCATAGCGCCAGATCTCGGCGATCTGCGCCATGTCGAGCTTGAACCCGGTCTTGTGCTTCATGATCGAAAAGCCTTCGGCGTACGCCTGCATCATGCCGTACTCGATGCCGTTGTGGACCATCTTCACGAAGTGGCCGGAGCCGGCCGGGCCCACCCGGCCCCAGCCCTTGTCCTTGCCGGGTGCCAGCGCCTCGAAAATGGGCTTGAGCCGGTCGACGACTTCCGCGTCGCCGCCAACCATCATGCTGTAGCCTTCCTTGAGCCCCCACACGCCGCCGCTGGTGCCGCAGTCGACGAAGTCGATGCCGCGCGCGGCGAGCTGCGCCGCGTGGCGCTGATCGTCCTTGTAGTTTGAGTTGCCGCCGTCGATGACGACGTCGCCCTTGGCAAGCCTGTCGGCGAGGCTCTCGACCGTGGCGTCCACGATCTTGCCGGCGGGCACCATCATCCACACCGCACGCGGCGCCTGCAGGGCTGCGACGAGTTTGTCCAGCGAATCCACGGCCTTGCCGCCGGCGTCCACCATCTTCTGCCTGGCGCCGGCGCTGGGGTCAAAACCCGTCACGGCATGGCCCGCGTGCCGCAGCCGCTGGGCCATGAAGTTGCCCATCTTGCCGAGCCCGATCATTCCAAGCTGCATGTTGCTCTCCTCAGGTTTGCGAACGCGCGCGGCCGCATGCCGCAGGCTGTGCAAGCGTAGCGGCTGCGGTGTGAAGGATCCGCAAGCATGGCCCTAGACGAGCGGCTTCAGGCGCCGCTTGTTGGTATGGAACAGGGGCGTGTTGCCGTGCAGGTCCTTGCCCTGGAAGTAGCCGCGCTGCCACTTCTTGGTGATCGCCGACGGGTTGCCTTCGCGCAGCATCTGGTTGAACTCGGCGCGCGACGCCCCCCATTCGGTGTAATCGGCCTTGAGCTGGGGGTCATCATCAATGCTTGCGCGTTTGGGCTGCACGTTGTCCAGCACCGCGTGCGGGCACAGGGTCACGAAGCAGAACGGATCACCCTTGGCAAAACGCACGGTGCAGGGGCGGGTGAAGCGCCAGTTCATCGTGAACGGGAAGGGCAACCAGTCGGTTTCCACCACGCCGTCGAGCGGGTGGATGCCGTCCTTGCCGAAATTGGGCGCACCGCGCACCCACAGGCCCCAGCCGGGTGACGTGCGAAACAACCAACCCGTGTGGAACGTCAAAATGCCGTGGCCGAAGTGCGACACGATCAATGCCCGCAGCAGGTCCGGATCCACCCCAGGCGCGCGTGCGCTGATGGCGTCGAGGCCCTGGCCACCATTCCAGGTGGCTTCAAAATCCAGTGGACAGGTGATTTCCCAGCCGCTGGTGTTGGCGGTCGACAGCGGCAGGCAGCGATACGCGTAATGTTCGCTGGTCTGATCCATCCACTCGCGTTCGCGGCGGCCGGGGATGATCGGCGAAGCGCGGGGGTCGACCTGGTAGCAGACGAGCTCTGGCGCCGCGCCGGCAGACAATGCGGCAAGGCTGGGTACGTCCATGGCATGAACGGGGCACTGGGGTTTGGTGACGACTTCAGACATCAGGGTCCTCCCATGGGAGCTGTTGCCGTGGCGGGCACAAGTGGCTGATGCTGTGCGCATTGAAGGGCTTCGTCAAGCTGCGGTGCGGCATCCTTTCACGCCCCATTGAAGCGCCGGTGCGCATACTCAAACCTTGGGTGCGGATGCACGCCACCGTCAATTGGACAAGCCATGACCGGCCCTACACGATCCGCGCGTTCAGACCTGCAGGTGCTGGGTTCCGCTGGCTACTCGGTGTGGCTGACAGCGGCGGGTACCGGAAACAGCCATTGGAACGGTTTGGCGCTGTCGCGCTGGCGCCCGGATGGCCAGGCTGCCGAGCAGGGCGCGTACGTATACGTCCGCGACGTCGCCACCGGCCGCTTCTGGTCGGCGACGGCCGCGCCCTGTGGCGGCAGCGTCGAGTGCTGGCGCGACGAAGCCATGGTGCGCTTTGCGCGGCGCGACGCGGCGATCACCACCACGCTGGAAGTCGCCGTCGATCCGGAGCATGCGGTCGAGGTGCGTGGGGTGGGACTGCGCAATGCGGGTTCCCGCAAACACGAACTCGAGCTGACCTCGTATCTTGAGCTCGCACTCAACACACCGCGTGCCGACGACGCGCACCCCGCCTACTCGAAGATGTTTGTCCAGACCGCGCTGGAAGGCGGTGTGCTGCTGGCGTGGCGGCGCAAGAAGGATGCCGCCGAACCCGACGTCTGGATTGCCCAGACACTGGTCGTGGAGGGTGCGGAGGCGGGTTCACGCGAGCAGGAAACCGATCGCGCCCGTTTTATTGGCCGCGACGGGTCGCTGGCCGCGCCGGCGGCGCTGGAATCGGGCCACCCCCTGTCCGGCACGGCCGGTACCGTGCTGGATCCGGTGTTCAGCCTGCGTACGCGCATCCAGGTCGCGCCGAAACAAACACGCCGGCTGGCATTTGTCACCGCGGCCGCGGCATCGCGCGAGGCGGTGCTGGCGCTGATCCGCGGCTACCGGACGCCAGCTGCCTGCGCGGGCGTGTTCGCGCGCGCACGCGCGGCGGCCCAAGCGCAGGCCGCGCCAGGCGTCGGCACAGGCGCCGCGCGCACGTTTCAAGTGTTCGCCGGCGCGCTGGCCGGGAGCGACCACGGCTGGCGCGCGGACGCCGCGGCGCGCGCCGAAGGCGAGGGCGGGGCGCCCGTGCTGTGGGCCAAGGGCATTTCCGGTGACCTGCCGATCGTGCTCGTGCGGGTCGCGGACGCCGCACAGACCCGTCTGGTTGCGGCATTGCTGCAGGCGCAGGCCTTCTGGCGCGCGCGCCAGCTGCCGGCCGACGTGGTGGTGCTGGACGCGGGTGACGAGGCAACGCACGCGGCACTGGCCGACCTCTCCGGCGCGGCGCAGGCCGGCGGCCAGTCGCAAGGTTCGGTGTTTGTCCTGCGCGCAGGACAGATCGACGCCCGCCTGCGCGCTGGCCTCCACACGGCGGCGTGTATCGTGCTGGATGCGGGTGCCGGCGGCCTTGCGGCACAGATCAGGCGTCACGCGCAGGACGCGTCAACGCGCGCAGGGACGCCGGTCGCCAGGTCAAGGCAGGCCTTGCGCGGCGGTGAGCCCATCGGCGTGCCAGTCCCGGCCAGCCTTGAGTACTGGAACGGCTTGGGCGGCTTTGGCGCCGACGGTCGCGAGTACGTGACGGTGCTGCGGGACGGCATGCACACGCCAGCGCCATGGTCGCACATCGTCGCCAACCCGGGGTTCGGGTTTTTGGTCACCGCGACCGGTGGTGGATACGCGTGGGCTGGCAACAGTCAGCAAAACCAGCTCACGCGGTGGTCAAACGATGCCGTATGCGATCCCGCGGGCGAGAGCTTCCTGCTGCGCGACTGCGCCGATGGCAGCGAATGGAGCGCCACGGCGACCCCCGTCCGCGCCCGCGGTGCCGCCTATGTCGCGCGCTTTGGCGCCGGCTATGCGCGGTTTGATGCCTGCGTGCAAGGCATCGACACCCAGCTGACGCAGTGTGTGGCCGGCGCGGACGCGGTCAAGCTTTCCCGCCTACGCGTGCACAACAGCAGTGGGCGCCGGCGGCGGCTGCAGGTGGCGCAGGTGGTTGATTGGCTGCTGGGGCCGATCGGCAGCGACCCGCGCGCGACCACGCAGGCCAGCGCCGACACCGCGCGCAGGGCGTGTTTCGCGCGCAATGCGTGGCGCGACGAGTTTGCGCAGGCGACGGCATTTGTCGCCTGCGGGACACCCGGCGCGGTTCCCGGCAACGATGGGAACGCGCGCAGCGCCGTGGTGGCAACGCTTGAGCTGGCGCCGGCCGCCAGCGCGGATATCGTATTTTTGTTGGGCGAGGGGGCCGATCAGGCAACCGCGGAAGCCCTGGCGGCGCACTACCAGGGCGTCGGGTTTGACCGCGTACTGGACGCGACGGCGCAGGCCTGGGAGCAAACCTTCGCGCCTTTGCAGGTCACGACGCCGGTGCGTTCCATTGACCTGCTGGTCAACCGTTGGCTGCCCTACCAGGTACTGGCGTGTCGCTTGTGGGCACGCACCGCGTTCTACCAGGCCAGTGGCGCGTTTGGCTTTCGCGATCAACTGCAGGACGTGGGTGCGTTGTGCCTCACACGACCGGATCTCGCGCGGGCACACATCCTGCTGTCCGCCTCACGCCAGTTCGAAGCCGGCGACGCGCAGCACTGGTGGTTGCCACCCTCCGGCAAGGGCGTGCGGACCCGCATCGTCGATGATCGACTGTGGTTGCCGTACATCGTTGCGCACTATGTAGCGACCACAGGCGATGCGGCCATCCTTGATGAACAGGTGCCGTTCCTGCGCGCGGATGCGCTGCAGCCAGGGCAGACCGACGCATTTTTTGCACCTGCAACAGCCACCGCCGGCGGGGCGCTGTTCGAACATTGCGCCCGCGCCATCGAGGTCAGTCTCGCCACCGGTGCGCATGGCCTGCCACTGATGGGAACCGGCGACTGGAACGACGGCATGAACCGCGTCGGTGCCGGCGGCAGGGGCGAAAGCGTGTGGATGGGCTGGTTCCTGATCACGGTCATCAACGGCTTTGCACCGCTGGCGGCTGACCGGGCCGATGCGCGCACGGAGCGCTGGCGCGACCACGCGCGTGCGTTGCAGCTGGCGCTGGAAACCAAAGCCTGGGATGGCGGCTGGTATCGGCGCGCGTTTTACGACGATGGTACGCCGCTCGGCACCGCGGCCGATACCGAGTGCAGGATCGAATCGATGGCGCAGTCGTGGGCGGTCATCAGCGGTGCGGCCGACCGCGAGCGGGCACGGCGGGCAATGGACGCGGTCGGCGAAAACCTCGTACGGCGAAATGACGGTCTGGTGGCCCTGTTCAGCGCACCGTTTGACCAGACGCCGCACGACCCCGGCTATATCAAGGGTTATCCGCCAGGCTTGCGCGAAAACGGTGGCCAGTACACGCACGGGTCGATCTGGTCGCTGATCGCGTTCGCGTTGCTGGGTGACGGCGAGCGAGTCGGCGACCTGCTGGAGATTTTTGATCCGGTGCGCAAGGCAGCCACCCCCGCGCAGGCTGCGCGCTACAAGGTCGAGCCGTATGTCCAGTGCGCGGACGTCTATGCGGTGGAGCCGCACACGGGGCGTGGCGGCTGTACCTGGTATTCAGGCTCGGCCGGGTGGTTTTACCGCGCGATCGTTGAATGGGTACTGGGCCTGAAGTTGCAGGGTGATCGCCTGTGCATCGTGCCGTGCATTCCGCGCAACTGGCCGGAATTTTCCATTCGCTGCCAGCGCGGCACCACGGCCTACGAGGTCACGGTGGAAAATCCGCACGGCGCCTGCGGCGGGGTCGCCGCCATTGAACTGGATGGTGTAACGTTACAGGGCTCACGCGCGGGTGTTGCACTGGTTGACGACGGCGCGACGCACCACGTTCGCATGACGCTGCAGAAGGAACCAAGTTGATGGCCACTGCCAAGTCCGATGCTTTCGTTTTTTTCGGCGCAACCGGCGACCTTGCGTACAAGCAGATTTTTCCGGCGCTGCAGGCGCTGATACGCAACGACCACTTCGACCTGCCCATCATCGGCATTGCCCGCTCGGACTGGAACCTGGAACGCCTGCGTGAACGCGCACGCGCCAGCCTGCGCGAACATGGCGGCATCCACGAGCAGGCCGCCCGCAAGTTGTGCCGGTTGCTGCAGTTCGTCAATGGCGACTACAACGATCCGGCCACCTTCACGCAGTTGCGCAAGACCCTGGGTGAGGCCAAGCATCCGCTGCACTACCTGGCCATTCCACCCAGCATGTTTGAAACGGTGGTCAATGGCCTGGATGCCGCCGAATGCCTGCATGGTGCGCGGGTGGTCGTCGAGAAGCCGTTTGGCCGCGACCTCAAGTCCGCGCGTGAGTTGAACCGCGTGCTGCACCGGTTCTTCCGCGAGCAGGACATCTTTCGCATCGACCACTATCTCGGCAAGGAGCCCGTGCAGAACCTGCAGTACTTCCGCTTTGCCAACTCCCTGCTGGAGCCGCTGTGGAACCGCGACCACATCGCCAGCATGCAGATCACCATGGCCGAGAACTTCGGGGTGCAGGGCCGCGGCAAGTTTTATGACGAGGTCGGTGCGATTCGGGACGTGGTGCAAAACCACATGTTCCAGGTACTCGCCCTCCTGACCATGGGTGCCCCCGTCAACCGGAGCGCCGATGCCATGCGGGACGAGAAGCTGCGCCTGTTTCGCTCGATGCGCTCACTGCAACCCGGCGACATCGTGCGTGGGCAGTTCGAGGGGTACCTGAAGGAGCATGGCGTTGCCCGGGACTCGAAGGTGGAAACCTTTGCAGCCCTGCGCATCCACATGGACACCTGGCGCTGGGCCGGGGTGCCATTTTTCATCCGCGCGGGCAAGGAACTGCCGGTGAAATGCACCGAAGTGCTGGTGCGGCTCAAGAATCCACCGCAACAGATCTTCGACGACGTCGACTCCAGTGCGGTCAACTTCTTCCACTTTCGCTTGAGTCCCGACGTGGTCATCTCGCTGGGCGCACGGGTGAAGCAGCCTGGCGAGGAAATGAAGGGGCACCCCGTCGAGCTGGTCGCGCACCACGACACGCACACCGAGATGGCTCCCTACGAACGATTGCTGGGGGATGCCATTGACGGCGATTCGACCTTGTTTACCCGCGATGACAGCGTCGAGGAAGCCTGGCGCGTGCTCGATCCCATCCTTGGTGACAGGGTGCCGGTGCACAAGTACAAGCCTGGAAGCTGGGGCCCAAAGCAGGCCGACGCGCTGATCGCGGACGCGGGCGGCTGGAACAACCCCAGGCTCGATCCGCCGCACAGGGTCAACACATGAGCGGCGCATCATCCATGGTGTTCCTGTTCGATGTCGACAACACGCTGCTCGACAACGACCGGGTGCATGACGACCTTGGCCGGCACATCGTCGAGGAGTTTGGCGCGGATGCGGCCGGCACCTACTGGGGCATCTACGAAGACCTGCGGCAAAAGCTTGGCTACGCCGATTACCTCGGTGCCATCCAGCTGTTCCGGCTGGAGTGCGCCGATGAGGTGCGCGCGCAGGGCCTGGCTGCATTCCTGCTCGATTACCCGTTTGCCGCGCACCTCTATCCCGGTGCGCTGGATGCGATCGCCCATCTTTCGACGCTGGGTACCTGCGTCGTGCTGTCCGATGGCGACGTGGTATTGCAGCCACGCAAGATCGCCGCATCCGGCATCGCCGCGGCCGTCGCGCAGCGGGTCCTGATCTACGTCCACAAGGAACGCATGCTCGACGACGTGGCACGGCGTTTCCCCGCTGCCCGCTACGTCATGGTCGAGGACAAGCTGCGGGTACTGGACGGCATGAAACGCAAGTGGCGCGAACGCCTGACCACGGTCTTTGTACGCCAGGGCCACTACGCCAACGATCCCGCCGCGCGCCGGGAATATCCGCCGGCGCAACTTGAGTTCAACGGCATCGGCGACCTGCGCGAACTCACCGCCGATGTGTTTTCTTCCCCCTTGTCGACGACAACCGTCACGGAGTAGGCCCATGAACCCGACACAACAACTGCACGACCTCGGCCAGAGCATCTGGCTCGACAACATCACGCGTGGCATCCTCGACGACGGCACCCTTGCGAAATACATTGCCGAGGACAACGTGACGGGCCTCACCTCCAACCCGTCGATTTTCGACAAGGCCATGGCGGGTGGCAGCAACTACGACTCCGCCATCGCGGATCTGCTGGCGCACGGCCAGCAGGGCGAGGAGCTTTTCTTTTCCCTTGCGCTGCAGGATCTGACGCGGGCGGCGGACCTCTTCAAGCCCGCGTACCACCACAGCGACGGGCTGGACGGGTTCGTATCGCTCGAGGTCTCGCCGCTCTTGGCCGACGATACGCAGGCAACGATCGAGTCGGCGGCGGCACTGCATGCAAAGGCGCGGCGCGACAACCTTTTCATCAAGATCCCGGGCACTCCGGCCGGCATCCCCGCCATCGAGGAATCGATCTACCGCGGCGTGCCGATCAACGTGACGCTGCTGTTTTCGCGCGAGCAGTACCTCGCCGCGGCCGAGGCGTGGATGCGCGGCATCGAGCGCCGCATCGCCGATGGCAAAAATCCGCAGGTCGACTCGGTGGCGTCCGTCTTCATCAGCCGCTGGGATGTTGCAGTCGCCGACAGGGTGCCGGCAGGGATGAAGGATCGTTTGGGCATCGCCATCGCGCAGCGCACCTACAAGGCCTACCGTGACTTGCGGGCGACGCCGCGCTGGAAAAAAATCCTGGCCGCGGGCGCGCATCCGCAGCGCCTGCTGTGGGCCAGCACCGGCACCAAGGACCCGAAGGCGCCGGACACGCTGTACGTCGAGGCGCTCGCGGCGCCCGACACCATCAACACCATTCCCGACAAGACCCTGCTGGCCTTTGCAGACCACGGTCGGTTGCGTGGCGCCATGGCTCGCGATGGCGGCGAATGCGAGACGGTCATCGTGGAGTTCAAGGCCCATGGTATCGACGACGCCGCACTGGCCGGGCAACTGCAGCGCGACGGCGCGGCCAAGTTCGTGAAGGCGTGGCATGAGCTGCTGGACCGGATCGACCAGAAGAGCGCGGCGCTCGCGCCGCGGGCAGCGGGGCAGGGGGCGCGCGCATGAGTACACCGCTGTTGCGTACGCTGCCGGAGTGGCAGGCCTTGGCGCGGCACTGGCGCGCGCTTCGCGGCAGCACGCTCAAACAGCTGTTCGATGCCTACCCGCAACGGGGCGCCCGGCTGACGGCGGAAGGTGCGGGCTTGTACCTTGACTACTCGAAGAACCTTGTCACCGGCGAGACCATCCGCCTTCTGGCTGAACTCGCCAGGGCGCGGGGCGTGTTTGCACGCCGCGATGCCATGTTCCACGGTGACAGGATAAACGCAACTGAAAAACGCGCCGTGCTGCACGTGGCCCTGCGCGCGCCGCGCACCGAGTGCATCCTGGTCGACGGCAAGGACGTGGTACCGGAAGTACACGCAGTACTGGACCGCATGGCCGCCTTCAGCGACAAGGTGCGCTCGGGCGAGTGGCTCGGGCATTCGGGCAAGCCGATGCGCAATGTCATTTCCATCGGGATCGGCGGTTCCGACCTTGGCCCCGTCATGGCCTACGAGGCACTGAAGCACTTCAGCCGGCGCGACATGACGTTCCGCTTCGTGTCCAACGTCGACCCGACCGACCTTGCCGAGGCAACGCGCGACCTCGACGCCGGGGAAACCCTGTTCATCGTCTGTTCCAAGACCTTCACCACGCTCGAAACCCTCACCAACGCCCGCGCGGCGCGCGACTGGAGCGTGCAGCAGCTTGGCGGCGACGAGACGGTGGTCGCCAGGCATTTTGTGGCGGTGTCTACCAACGCGGCGGAGGTCGAAAAGTTCGGCATCGACACCGCCAACATGTTCGGTTTTTGGGATTGGGTTGGTGGGCGCTATTCGATGGACTCGGCGATTGGCCTGTCGACCATGCTGGCCATTGGGCCCGAATCGTTTCGCGAGATGCTGGCCGGCTTCCACGCGATGGACGAGCATTTCCGCAATGCGCCAGCCGAACACAACCTGCCGCTGCTCATGGGCCTGCTGGCGGTCTGGTACAACAATTTCTTCGGCGCGCAGACCGTTGCGGTACTGCCGTACGCGCAATACCTGAAACGTTTTCCCGCCTATCTGCAACAGTTGACGATGGAGTCCAACGGCAAACACGTCACGCTGGACGGCGAGCGCGTCGACTGCGCGACCGGTCCCATCTACTGGGGCGAGCCGGGTACCAACGGACAGCATTCGTTCTACCAGTTGATCCACCAGGGTACGCGGTTGATCCCCTGCGACTGCATCGGGTTCATGCATCCGCTGGATCCGCTCGGGCACCAGCACGACCTGTTGATGGCCAACCTGATCGCGCAAACCGAAGCCCTGGCCTTTGGCAAGACCGCGGACCAGGTGCGCGCGGAAGGCACCCCGGACTGGCTGGTCCCCCACCGCGTGTGCGATGGCAACCGGCCCACCAACACCATCCTCGCCGACCAGCTGACGCCGCGTACGCTTGGCACCCTCGTCGCGTTGTACGAACACAGCGTATTTACCCAGGGCGCCATCTGGAACATCGACTCGTTCGACCAGTGGGGCGTTGAGCTTGGCAAACAGCTGGCGCGAAAGGTCGTTCCGGAGCTGCAAACCCCGGGCACACCGAAGCTTGACCACGACGACTCGACCAACACGCTGATTCGCCGCTACCGCGCCGCACAGGGATCGATCCAATGAGCAGCGAAAAGGTGAGCCCGCTGGCTGGAAAGCCGGCTCCCAAGTCGATCCTGGTCGACCTTGGCAAGCTGTTGGCCGCTTATGCCGATATCCATCCGGACCCTTCCAACCCGGCACAACGCGTGGCGTTTGGCACGTCCGGTCATCGCGGGTCGTCGCTCGACGGCAGTTTCAACGAATGGCACATCCTTGCGATCACGCAGGCCATCTGCGACTACCGCGCAAAGGAATCCGTCACGGGCCCGCTGTTCATTGGTTACGACACCCACGCGCTGTCCAAGCCCGCGTTCAAGTCGGCGCTCGAGGTACTGGCCGCGAACGGCGTCGCCGTCGTGACGTCCAAGCGTGGCGAGTTCACGCCGACGCCGGCCATATCGCACGCGATCTTGGGCCACAACCGTGGCCGCGACTCGGGTCTGGCCGACGGCATCGTGGTCACGCCGTCACACAATCCGCCCGACAATGGCGGCTTCAAGTACAACCCGGCCAACGGCGGCCCGGCCGGTACCGAGATCACCGCCTGGGTGCAGCAGCAGGCCAATCATTATCTCGAGGGCAGGCTCGGCGGCGTCAAGCGCGTGCCGTTCGCACAGGCCTGCACGGCGGCCAGCACGCAGACCCACGATTACCTTGATGCATACGTCACCGATCTGGCAAATGTCATCGACTTCGAGGTCATTCGCGGCGCCGCGCTGAAGCTCGCGGTCGACCCGCTGGGCGGGGCGGGGGTGCATTACTGGGCGCGCATTGCGGAACGCTACCAGCTGGACCTTACCGTCGTGAGCGAAGAAGTGGACCCAAGGTTCGCGTTCATGACCGTGGACTGGGACGGCAAGATCCGGATGGACCCGTCATCCGAGTTTGCGATGCAGCGGCTGCTGGCATTGAAGGACAAGTACGATGTCGCCTTTGCGTGCGACACCGACCACGACCGGCACGGCATCGTCGCGCGCTCGTCCGGGCTGTTGCAGTCAAACCACTACCTCGCGGTCATGGTTGATTACCTGTTTCGCGAGCGCACCTACTGGCCAGGTTCGGTCGCCATTGGCAAGACCGTCGTCAGCACCGCACTGATCGACCGCGTAGCGGCGAAGGCACACCGGAACCTGTTTGAAACCCCGGTTGGTTTCAAGTGGTTTGCGCCCGGCCTGTTCGATGGCACGCTCGGCTTTGGCGGCGAGGAAAGTGCGGGCGCCTCGTTCCTGCGGCGCGACGGTACGGCCTGGACCACCGACAAGGACGGCATCGTGCCGGCGCTGCTTTCGGCAGAAATCACGGCGCGCGCGGGGCGCGATCCGGGCGAGGTGTACCATGCGCTCGCCAAGGAACTTGGCACGCCCTTCACTGATCGAGTACAAGCCGTCGCGAATGCCGCGCAGAAACAAAAACTTGCAAAGCTCTCTTCAAGCGATTTGAAACTTGAGTCCCTGGCCGGCGACCGGGTAACGTCGATCGTGGACAAGGCCCCCGGGAACCATGCCCCCATTGGCGGCATCAAGGTCACATCCGAGCACGGCTGGTTCGCGGCGCGCCCGTCCGGCACCGAGGACATATACAAGATCTACGCTGAAACCTTCAAGGATCGCCAACACCTGGACGCGATCCTGGCCGAAGCGCAACAGGTGGTCGACCAGGTCATCGCCTGATGGCTTCGACGCGATTCAAGGTCGGCGACCATGTCGGCTGGAACTCCGAGGCCGGTCGCGTCAGCGGCACCATCATCAAAATCCATACCGCTGATTTCAACTACAAGGGCCACATGCATCGCGCCACGCCGGCCGACCCGCAATATGAAATCAAGAGCGACAAGACCGACCACGTCGCCGCGCACAAGGGTGCGGTCCTGACCCGGATCGGCTGACCTTGCCCTCAGCCTGGCACCCCGGCGCGGTGCGGTACCTCACCGCCGGCATCGTGTGACAGGCCGACGGTGGCGTTGCCCGCGGCGATCCACGCAGACAGGCCGCCCAATAGAGGCCGGGCATTGCGGTAGCCGCGTGCCTGCAACAGCTTGGCGGCGTGCGCCGACGTTGCCTCATTGGGGCAGTTGCAGTAGATCACGAGCTCCCGGTCGGGCTGCACGCCAGCGACGGCACGATCGATGTGTTGAACGTCCGCCACCCGCGCGCCCGCAATCCCGCGCGGCTCAAGCAGCCGCGAGGTCGAAGAACGCACGTCGATCAGGAGCGGTGCCGGAACCTTGCCCAGCGCGCCGCTGAGTTCGGCCACCGTGATCCGGGGCATCCGCAAGGCGACATGCACGCGCCAACGCCGCCACCAGCGCGCCAGCATGTACAGCGCCAGTGCCACCAGCACGACGCCGAGCGCGAGCCGGCCGGTACGGGCCAGCACGCGCAGCAGGGTGTTGACCTCGGGCGCGAACACATAGCCAAGGATCACGGCAGTCACCACCCACAGCAGTGCTCCGGCGGCGTCCAGCAACACAAACCGGCGCAAGCGCAAGCCCAGGGCTCCCATCAGCGGCGGCGCGACCATTGACAGACCCGGCACAAACTTTGCCACCAGCAAGCTGCGCCCCCGCCAGCGCTCAAAGTGCAGTTCGGAACGGTGTACGCAGGAGTCGGGCGACAGCGAGATGCGGCACAACGTGCGCATCATGCGCGTCCCGTACCGGTGTCCCGCCCAGTACCACGCCAGGTCGGCGAGCAACGCCCCGGCGGTGGCGACCAGGACAACGCCCATCCAGGAGATCTTTCCACTGGCCGCCAGCGCGCCCGCCAGTACCAACACCGGGTACGCGGGTAGCGGCACACCAGCTTGCTCGACCACCACCGCCACGAACACCAGCAGCAGGCCGTATTGCGCAATCAGGACAATGAGCTGGGCAGCCATTGCGTACATTCTCACACGACAAAGCCGCGGTTCACCATATTCGTCGATGGATGCCACTGGACGGCGCCATTCGGTCGCCGGGCGCAAGCCGCCCATCCGCCGGTCCGCAGCGGCCTACCGAATCCCCTGGCGGCCTCCCTGGCGTTTGCCGCGGATCGGTGCCGCCGGTGCCTGGTGCGAAGGGGCCTGGTACAGGCGTGCAGCTTGTAGTTTTGCTGCAGGTGCCGGGCATCGGCCATCGCGGGCGTGGATGATGTGAGCGAGGGTGCGGGCTGCAAGGGAAGGCGGGATTCCGCGCGAAGCATTTCACCTGCCAGCGGACTGGAACCCGGTCCTGCGGCGACGCGTCACGGACAAGGCTCGGCTGTAATACACGCTGGGTTGATCGAGGTCAACCTGGAGGCCCTTGGGCCACCTACAGTGCGTCTGGCAGGCAACGCGCCGGGCGCTGCACGTTGACCCCACCGACAGCGAGACCCAGACCCATGCAGGAATACCCCCATCACTACCGGGCGTCGGCCACGGGCCGCATCCAAGGTGCGGTGCGGATCGCGTCGCCGCAACTGCCGTCGCTGGAAACCGCACCACCGCCCGAATACGGCGGCGATCCGGGGTACTGGTCACCCGAGACCTTGCTGGTTGCCGCGGTGGCGGACTGCTTCGTGCTCAGCTTTCGCGCGGTGGCGCGGGGCTCCGGTCTTGCCTGGGACGAGCTGGCCTGCGACGTCGAGGGTACGCTCGAACGGGTCGATCGCGTCACCCGCTTCACCGGCTTCGACCTCAGCGCACGATTGCGGATTGCCGATCCGGACAGCCGTGACAAGGCCATGCGCTGCCTTGAAAAGGCCGAGCAGGTCTGCCTGATCACCAACTCGCTGACCGGCGGCACCACCTTGCACTGCCAGATCGACACCGCC
Organism: Rhodanobacteraceae bacterium; assembly: GCA_004299555.1. Lineage (GTDB taxonomy): Bacteria > Pseudomonadota > Gammaproteobacteria > Xanthomonadales > Rhodanobacteraceae > 66-474. The sequence continues at coordinate 182,680 of SCQU01000010.1, read as the reverse complement.
CCGCCGGCCTGACCACACTCCGTCCGGGCCTCTGCCCGGCGCAGACGGAAACTGCCGGACGCAGCTTGCACGGGGCATCGGCGGACCGCCGGGTCCGCGGGCCACGCCGGCGCCGGAGATCGAGGGACGGCCGGACGCTCGCCCACGTCCCGCAACCGGCGCCGCATGCCGGCAGGGGTCCGCTCAGCTTCGATGGCGCCAGGCCGCGGCCTGCAGCCCGTCGGGCAGTTCGTGCGCCAGCGCGGTGTGCTCACGCTCGTGGTGGTGTTCCAGCACGTGCCGCAGCGCGTGTGTCGCATCCAGCAATGCCAGTACCGATTGCCGCCGCGCACGTTCGCCCCGCGGCGGCCGTGCCGCCACCGCGCGCAGGCGCACCGCGTACTTGTCCGCCAGCAGCGCGATACGCTCGTGCTCGACGTGGTAGACGGACGCGGCCCAGCGTGCGCCCGCCGGCAGGTGCGGCAGCAACCATGTCTCCTCGATCCCGATGTGACGGTCCAGGGCGCGGCGCCAGCGTTGCAAACGCACCAGTGCCGATGTGAAATCCGCACCGACCAGGTCCAGCAGGTGCGCCTGCAACATGCCGTCCAGCCGCTGGTGCTGGTGCTCCAGATGCGCAAGCGGGGTAGTGTCCATTGGCGGAGGATGCCACGCGCGACAGCCGCGCGTTTGATGCGCGTCAACCCGCGATCAGTGCGACAATAGTGCGCAGCGTTTCGAATGCAGCAGCAGTTCGCGCGTCACGCCGCCGAGTACCCACTCGCGGAATCGGCTGTGGCCGTAGGCGCCGGCGACGACAAGGTCGATCGCCTGCTCCATGGCGATGTCTTCGAATGCGGCAGCGGCATCGACGCCGGCCGACACCGCAAGCGGCTCGGCCGGGATCTTGTGGCGGCCCAGCCAATCACACACTTCCCGGGTGTTCCGGCGCCCGTATGAGATCCCGTCGTCGCCGCGCACCACCTCCACCACGACAACGTGCTTGGCCGTCAGCAGGAACGGCAGGGCGTCCGCGATCGCCCGCCGCGTTTCGCGGGTGTCCTTCCAGCCCACCAGGATGTTCTCGGCCACCAGTTTCCGCGTGTGTTCGGGCACAACCAGTACCGGGCGCCCGGCCTGCATGATGAGGTCGGTGGTATTGACGTTTCCGGTGGCATCCAGCCATGACCCGCTGGAATTGACGCGGGTGATGAGAAGATCGGCGCCGCGCAGCTGCTCGGCAATGTATTGGGTGGGATCGTCGTAGGTCAGTTGCGCACGCCACGCCACGCCGCGTGCGCGATGTTGCAGCGCGGTGCGGAAGGCCTTCTCCAGGGCGTTTATCTGGGCGGCTTTCGCGGCACGGTCGCGGTCGATGATCTCGCCCGTGAGAAATCCGTCGCCGACCACGGTGGGTAACGGCTGACAGGCCACGATCCCGGTGACGCCGGCGTTGAAACGTTCGGCCAGGTCGCCGGCAATATCGAGCAGCGCGGCGTTGTCGCTTTCAAGTTCCAGGTGCAGCATCAGGGTTGAATACATGGACGCGTCTCCGGTACCTGCGCCTTCAGGCGGATGCGACCGAAACTACCCTGTTGATCTGTGGGGCAAGTTGAGCACCGTCAACAACTCGTGCTGTCGTCGCAAAAGGCCAGACGCCGAGATGGAACCACGCGGCTGCGCTGGGCCGGCAACCGGGTCAACTGGAAGGTGTCGCCACGGCCGGGGGCGGTATGGCGCCCGGATCGAGTATCCGGTAGGCAAACAGCTTCACGCGGTCGGTGGCGAGGAACCACACCAGCGCGTACGCCCAGACGAATCCGGCCCAGCTCCAGCCGAGCGGCGGCATCAGGAACCCATAAACCGCGATGAAGGTCGCCAGAATCTGGGTGCCGAGCACCGCCATCCACAGGATCTTGGCCGGGCGGATGGACCAGAATGGGCCACGGGTGCGGGTAAGGAAAATCGTCAGATGGCCGGCCACCGACAGCATCAGGTACATCATCGGCTGCAGTTGCGGCCGCGGCAGGTGGTACACGCGATCGCCGATGTAGAACAGGCCGAACGCGGCGATGGGCCCGATGATGCCCAGCACCGTGGCCACCCCAAGCACCAGGCGCATGTTCCATGCCTCGGGTGCATTCTTGTAGTGCACCTTGTCATAGGCGATGGACAGGATCGCGCCGTCGTTGAGCAAGGCCAGCAGCACGATCATCACCGCGGTCAGCGGATAGAAGTTGAAAATCAGGATGGCCAGGGTGATGAACAGCAGTACGCGCAGCGTCTCGGCGATCCGGTAGATGGCGTAGCTGTTCATCCGCTGGAAGATCTTGCGGCTCTCCCGGACCGCATCGATGATCACCGACAATCCCGGCGTCAGCAGCACGATGTCGGCCGCCGCCCGCGCCGCATCGGTGGCGCCGGACACGGCGATGCCGCAATCGGCTTTTTTCAGCGCGGGCGCATCGTTGACCCCGTCGCCGGTCATGCCGACGATGTGGCCGCGCTGCTGCAGGACGTCGACGATGTGGAACTTGTGGGCGGGGAACACCTGGGCGAAGCCGTCCGCGTTCTCGATCGATTCCGCCAGCTTTCCGGTCTCGTGGCGGCGGGTGTCGCCAAAGCCGCTGGCATCGAGAATGTTCGCGCCCAGCCCCAGTTTGCCGGCGGTCTCGCGGGCAATGGCGATCGCGTCGCCCGTCACCATCTTGACGTTGATTCCCATTTGCCGCGCGGCGGCGATGGTGGCCTTGGCCTGGTCGCGCGGCGGATCGAACAGCGGCAACACGCCGACGAATTGCCATGGGCCGTCGCCATCGGCGCGAGCCACCCCCAGCGCACGGAATCCGCGCGCCGCGAATTCCTCGACCGCCTTGTCGACGGCAGGCTGGACCTGACCGGCGTTGGCCGACAAGGCCATGATCACCTGCGGTGCGCCCTTGGTGACCTTGAACCTCTGGCCGTTCTTGCCCTCGATGCTGGCCTCGGTGCGTTTGTGTACCGGGTCGAACGGCGAGAAGTGCGCGACTTTGAAGGCTTGCAGTGCGGCCCTGTCTTGCAACCCCCCGCGCACCGCCAGATCGATGGTGTCGTTGTTGTCCGCGCGCGAGGCCAGCGCGCCACAAAGGATGACCTGGCCGGCGGAGATGCCATCCACGCTGAAGGGGTCGCCCAGCGTCAGCTTGTTCTGCGTGAGGGTGCCGGTCTTGTCCGAGCACAGCACATCCGCGCCCGCCAGTTCCTCGATGGCCGCCAGCCGCGTCACGATGGCTTGCTTCCTGGCCAGGGTGCGCGCGCCGACCGCCATCGTCACCGACAGCACCGTCGGCATCGCCACCGGAATTGCCGCCACCGTCAGCACCAGCGCGAACTGCACGGTGGTGAGCAGCGGATCGCCGCGGAACAGCGCGGCGACGATGATCACCGCCACCAGCACGATGGCGAGGGCGATCAGGTAGTTGCCGATCTTGAGCACCGCTTTCTGGAAATGGCTGGCGGTATGCGCCTGCTGCACCAGCGAGGCGGTCTTGCCAAAATAGGTGTGCTGACCGGTGCCATACACCAGTGCGGTGATTTCACCCTGGCGGATGATGGACCCGGAATACACCGCGTCGCCGGTTTTGCGCTCGACCGGCAGCGATTCGCCGGTCAAGGCGGACTGGTCCACCGCGACCGGGTCGCCGTCGAACAGCCGGGCGTCGGCCGGCACGATGTCGCCCAGCCGCAGCTGGATCACGTCGCCCGGCACCAGCTCGCGCGCGGGCGGGCCGACCCACCTGCCGTCGCGCTTGACCCGCGTCCGCGTTGCCAGCTGTGCCTTCAACGCGGCGATCGCGTTGCCCGCCGAGTGTTCCTCCCAGAAGCCGACCACCGCGTTGGCGATGAGCAGCAGCAGGATGATGAAAAAATCCGGCCAGTGCCGCACCACGGCCGACAGGATCACGGCCACCTCGATCATCCAGGCGATCGGGCCCCAGAAATAGCCGAGGAACTTCAGCAGCGCATTGACCCGCTTTTCCTCGATTTCGTTCGGCCCGTAGCGGGCCTGGCGCGCCTGCGCTTCTTTCTGGCTGAGACCCTCCACCGATGACCCCAGCTGCTTTTCCAGTTGGGACAGGGGCAGCGATTTGAGGTCATCCGCGTGATCCAGGCCTGGCCCGGGCCGGACTGTGGAGCCAGCGGCGGATTTCGCGCGGGACTTCATGGCGATCGTGCCGGCGCCTGGCTTTGTTCTGCGGACTTGCTTACCGTGTCGAGCGTGTGCTGCGCGATCGTGACCTCCTCGTCGGTTGGAATCACGCGCACCGCGACCCGGCTTTGCGGCGTGCTGATCAGTGGCGCATTCGCAGCGTTCGCCTGAAGGTCGAGCTCGACGCCAAGCCAGGCCAGTCGCGCACAGACCCGGGCGCGAATTTCCGGAGCGTGCTCGCCGATGCCGGCGGTGAACACGATGCCATCCAGGCCGCCAAGCGTGCTGGTGAGCGCGCCGGCCTCACGCGCAATCCGGAACACGAACAGTTCGATGGCCTCCGCAGCACGCGGATCGCCACTGGCCAAAAGAGTGCGCATGTCGCTGGCGATGCCGCCGGAAACGCCCAGCAGGCCGGAGCGGTGGTACAGCAGTTCCCGAACCTGCGGGGCGGTCAGGGCACGTTCCTGCTCCAGATACAGGATCACGCCCGGGTCGAGATTCCCGCAGCGGGTGCCCATGACCAGACCGTCGAGCGCCGTGAAGCCCATGGTCGTGTCGACGCTGCGGCCGTCGCGCATCGCGCACAGGCTGGCGCCGTTACCAAGATGCGCGGCGATCACGGCACCGCGGGCAAGCCCGGGTGCAAGTTTGCGCAGGCGTCCTGCGATGTATGCGTAGGACAGGCCGTGGAATCCGTAGCGGCGCACGCCGGCGGCCTCGTACTCACGCGGCAGCGCAAAGCGCGTGGCCACCGCGGGCATCGAATGGTGGAACGCGGTGTCGAAACAGGCCACCTGCGGGAGCTTTGGCCGCGCGGCGGCGATGGCCCGGATCGGTGCGAGGTTGTGCGGTTCGTGCAACGGCGCGAGCGGCGCGAGCGCGTCGAGTTCCGCCAGAAGTGCCGTGGTCACGGGTTCGGGATGGAAGTGTCTCGACCCGCCATGCACGACGCGATGGCCCACGGCCATCAAGCGGTCGCTGCCAAGATGGTTCTCAATCCACGTGATGGTCTTGTCCATCAGGCCATCGAACGCCAGCTTCGTGTCCGCCCAGCTTGCCTGCGCGAGCACTGTACCTGCTGCATCCCGTGCCGTGAAATGCGGTGATGAGCCGATGGCATCGACTTCACCTTCGACGACGCGCTGCAAGGCGTGTGGACCGCGCACCGCGAACAACCCGAACTTGATGCTCGACGAGCCGGCATTGAGGGCAAGGATTGCGTTCGCCATGACTCAGGTTCCGGTGGCGCGGGCCAGCGTTTCGGCGCGCTTGCGGGCGATCAGCACCGCCACCGCGCACGAGGCGATCCGCGTGCGCTCGGCGTCGGCGCGGCTGGTGAGGATGATCGGCACGCGCGCACCGAGCACGATGCCGGCGGCGTCGGCGCCGGCAAGATAGATCAATTGCTTGGCCAGCATGTTGCCGGCCTCGAGATCAGGCACCACGAGGATATCGGCCATCCCCGCGACCTTCGAGACGATGCCCTTCTGCTTGGCCGCCGCCGGGCTCAGCGCGTTGTCGAAGGCCAGCGGCCCATCCACCAGGCCGCCGCTGATCTGGCCGCGGTCGGCCATCTTGCACAGCGCCGCGGCATCGAGGGTGGAGCGCAGTTTCGGATTGACCGTTTCGACGGCAGACAGCAGCGCGACCCGCGGTGTGCCGATGCCCATCACCTGCGCGAGGTCGATGGCATTCTGGACGATGTCGCGCTTCTGCTTGAGGTCGGGCGCGATGTTCACCGCGGCGTCGGTCACCAGGAGGGGGCGGGGATAGCCCGGCACATCCATCAGGTAAACGTGGCTGAGCCGGCGCCCGGTGCGCATACCGCTGTCCGGTGCGAGCACGGCGTGCAGCAGTTCATCGGTGTGCAGCGAGCCCTTCATCAGCAACGCCGCTTCACCCTGCTGCACCAGCGTGACCGCCTGCGTTGCCGCGGCTTCACTGTGCGGTGCATCGAGTACGCGGAAGGCCGCGATGTCGATGCCGGCGGCTTGCGCCACCCCGCGGATCTTTGCTTCCGGCCCGATCAGGATCGGTGTAATGAGTCGCGCCTGAACCGCTTCGACGACCGCGCCCAACGCAATTGCGTCGCACGGGTAGACCACTGCCGTCGCGATCGGCTCGAGCCCGGCGGTCGCGGCGAGCAGGGCGCGAAATCGTTCGTGGCGGCTGAGCCGCACCTCCGGCAGTTCTATCCGCGGCCGGCGCACCTTCACGGTCGGGGCCAGTACGCGTGCCGTGCCGCTGATGACCAGTTGGCCCTGCTGGTTGGTGCAGCGGCAAGCGAGCCCCAGGATGTTCTTCCCGGCCTGCTTTTCCTTGACGGTCAGCGTCGCCAAGATCGTGTCGCCGATGTTGACCGGCAGCAGAAAGCGGAGGTCCTGCGCGAGATAAATCGTGCCCGCCCCGGGCAGGCGGGTGCCGAGCACGCTCGAGATCAGGCTGGCGCCCAGCATCCCGTGTGCAACGATCCGGTGGAAGAGATCGTCCCGCGCATAGGCCGCATCGAGGTGCGAAGGGTTGACATCGCGCGAGACGACGGCAAACAGGTCGATGTCCTCCTGGGTGAAGGTACGCGAGAGACTGGCACTGTCACCCAGGGCGATTTCTTCGAAGGTGCGGTTTTCGATCATTGCGCCGGATGGGGCTGCGCCGGGTGGGTCGACGGCGTTGCTTCGCGGGCGTGGCTGCGGATTGCCGGCGGCGTTCATGCGTGCCATGTCCAGTCGCGGATTTCCGGCAGGTCCTGACCGTACTGGTTGATGTACTGCCGGTGTTCGATCAGCTTGTCTTCGAGCTGTTGTTTGAGATAGACACCCTTCTCGCCCGTCTGCGGCACCCGGTCGATGACGTCCATCACCAGATGGAAGCGGTCCAGATCGTTCAATACCGTCATGTCGAAGGGCGTGGTGACGGTGCCTTCCTCCTTGTAGCCGCGGACGTGGAGGTTGTCGTGGTTGGTGCGGCGGTAGGTGAGCCGGTGGATCAGCCACGGATAGGCATGGAAGGCAAAGATGACCGGCTTGTCGCGGGTGAAGAGCTCGTCGAAATCCGTATCGCTCAAGCCGTGCGGGTGCTCGCGCTGCGGTTGCAGCTTCATCAGGTCGACCACGTTGACCATCCGGATTTTCAGATCCGGCAGGTGTTCACGCAGGATCGAAACGGCCGCGAGCGTTTCCAGCGTGGGCACGTCGCCACAGCAGGCCATCACCACGTCCGGCCCGGCGTCACGGTCGTTGCTGGCCCACTGCCAGATGCCGATGCCCTCGGCGCAATGCTTGACCGCGGCATCCATCGACAGCCACTGCGGCGCCGGGTGCTTGCCCGCGACCACCACGTTGACGTAGTGGCGGCTGCGCAGGCAATGGTCCATCACCGACAGCAGGCAGTCCGCATCCGGCGGCAGGTACACCCGCACGACCTCGGCTTTCTTGTTGACGACGTGATCGATGAAGCCCGGGTCCTGGTGGGTGAAGCCGTTGTGGTCCTGCCGCCAGACGTGCGAGGCCAGGAGATAGTTGAGCGAGGCGATCTTGCGCCGCCAGGGCAGGTGCGCGGTGACCTTCAACCACTTGGCGTGCTGGTTGAACATCGAGTCCACGATGTGGATGAAGGCTTCGTAGCAGTTGAAGAGGCCATGTCGCCCGGTAAGAAGGTAGCCTTCCAGCCAGCCTTCGCACTGGTGCTCGCTGAGCATTTCCAGCACGCGGCCATCCGGCGCCAGGAACTCGTCGTCCGGCAGGGTCTCGGCATTCCATTGACGCTGCGTGACATCGAACAGCGCTTCCAGGCCGTTGGACAGCGTTTCATCGGGGCCGAATACGCGGAAGTTGCGCGGTCCATCGTTGAGTTTGGCCACGTCCCGCAGAAAGCGGCCCAGCACGTGGGTGTCGCCGATCCCGCGTACGCCGGGCGCGGGGACATCGACCGCGTAATCGCGATAGTCCGGCAGGCGCAGGTCGCGCAAGAGCAGGCCGCCGTTGGCGTGCGGGTTCGCGCTCATGCGGCGGGTACCCTTGGGCGCCAGCGCTGCCAGTTCCGGCTGCAGGCGGCCGTACGCGTCAAACAGTTCCCCGGGGCGGTAACTGCGCAGCCAGTCTTCAAGAAGTTTGAGATGTTCGGGGTGGCTTGCCGGATCGGACAGCGGCACCTGATGCGCGCGAAAGGTGCCTTCAACCTGCACACCGTCGACCACCTTCGGCCCGGTCCAGCCCTTGGGCGACTTGAGCACGATCATGGGCCAGCGCGGCCGTGCGGCCTTGCCATTGACCCGCGCGTCGTGCTGGATCTGTTTGATCTGCTGCACCGCCGTGTCGAGCGCGGCGGCCATCGCCTGATGCATTTTTTCCGGCTCGTGGCCTTCGACGAAGATGGGCGTCCAGCCGTAGCCGCGCAGCAACTGTTCCAGTTCCTCGCGGCCGATGCGCGCGAGCACGGTGGGATTGGAGATCTTGTAACCGTTGAGGTGCAGGATCGGCAGCACCGCGCCATCGGTCGCCGGGTTCAGGAACTTGTTGGAATGCCACGACGTCGCGAGCGGCCCGGTTTCCGCCTCGCCGTCGCCGACCACGCAGGCCACGATCAAGTCGGGATTGTCGAACACGGCGCCGAAGGAGTGGCTCAGCGAATAGCCGAGCTCGCCGCCCTCGTGGATCGACCCCGGCCATTCCGGCGAGGCATGGCTGGGGATGCCGCCGGGAAACGAAAACTGGCAGAACAGCTTGCGCAGCCCGGCCTCATCCTGACTGATGTCGGGATAGATCTCGCTGTAGGTGCCCTCAAGATACGCGTTGCCCACCACCGCCGGGCCGCCGTGGCCGGGGCCCGAGACATAGATCATGTCGAGATCGTATTGCTTGATGACGCGATTGAGATGCGCGTAGATGAAGTTCTGGCCGGGCGTCGTGCCCCAGTGGCCGAGCAGCATGTGCTTGATGTCCGCCAGCGCCAGCGGCCGCCTCAGCAGCGGGTTGTCGTAGAGGTAAATCTGCCCGACCGAAAGGTAGTTGGCGGCACGCCACCAGGCGTCGATCTGGTGGAGCAATTCGGGGCTGAGTGTGCTCATGGGTTGTGTCCTGTGTGTGCTGGTGATGGCAATCAACTTGCCCGGCGGTGCCTGACGCCTGCCGGTAGTGGTGATGGCCGGGCCGTTCGATCCCCTACCGGCGGGACCGGGTGGTGTGCGCGGCAGGAAGCGGTACCGCGGCTTCCGCTTTACTTGTGCCGCGCGCCGGCCTGCGCGGCCATCCATTCGGCAACCTGTGGCCAGACCTCCTTAAGGTTGCGTGCGCCCATGAACAGGCCGACGTGACCGCCGGGAACGAGGCGCTTGACGATGCGGTTCCTGGGCGTGCCCATGAGCCTCGCCGCTGCAAACACCTGCTGGTGCGGCGTGATGTCATCGTTCTCGCCGGCCAGTAGAAAAAGTGGGCAGGTGATGGCCTTCAGGTCCAGCCTGCGTCCCAGCGCCACGTATTCGCCCTTGGCCAGCAGGTTGCGTTTGAAGAGCTGGTCGATCACCTGGAGGTACCAGCGTCCCGGCAGGTCCAACGGGTTTTCGTACCAGCGTTCGAAGGCCTCGGCCTTGGCCAGCCAGACCGGATCGTCGACGTGCTCGTACAGGTCGATGTGCTCTTCCACGTAGTGTTGCTCGGGATGCATGTTCTTCCAGCCGGCCAGCATGTAACGGCCCGGCAGCAGGCCGCCGCCGCTGGCGACCAGTTCCTGGTAGAAGCCGAGCGGGCTGCGCTTGACCATACGCACCAGCGGCCCGCTGCCGGCGTGGGTGTCGATCGGCGCGCCGGCCAGTACCAGGCTGGCCACCTTGTCCGGATAACGTGCGGCCAGCATGGCGGTCATCCAGCCGCCCTGGCACAGGCCGACCAGGTTCACGCGGCCGCCAAGGTCATCGATGCAGGCCAGCAATTCGGCCAGGTACTGGTCGACCTCCAGGTCCTTCATGTCGAGGGTGGCCGAGTGCCAGTCGGTCAAGAACAGCGGACCGGCGTGATGCCGGCCCAGGGTTTGCATCAGGCTCTGGCCTTCGTGGTAGTCGGCGATCATCGAGGTGTGCCCCGCGTAGGGCGCATCGACGAGTGTGGGAACGGCCCGGTCGTGCGGCGCCGAATAGTCGCAAAGATCGAGCGTGCGCAGCTTCAGGCGCACGCGGTGGGCGGTGGCAAGGCGTGGCTTGAGCCCGCCGTGCAGGCGCAGTTCCTCGTCCAGAAACTTGACGTTGTGTACTGCCAGCTCGAGGCCTTCCTCCGCCATCCGGGCGGCCATCAGCACCGGCCAGAAAAACGGAACGTTGAAGATCGGGTTGGGATGTGCCGATTTGCGGGTGGGCATTGCGGGGCCTTGGATGGCAACGTAGCCAAGTTATCGTGGCCGATCATCGTCGAAGTTGATCATGCTCAACTTCGGGCCCTGCATCGGGCGCGCGCCCGGCTTCGGCAGGAAAGATCACGGGCGCGGCGAAGGGGCCCGAATCGCACCAAAGCCGGCACCACGCCGTCTGGTTGCTGGTGGGGCCATCGCCCACGCTGCGAGCCGGATGCGCGGCGCAGTTGAGAATTGTCACAACCTTGCGCCCCCGGCCGGGGAAGATCGGCCGGCGTAACCAGGCACCCACCGGGCAAAGGTTCTACCCCATGCATGACATCACCGTAGTGGACCTTTCGCGGCTGCAGTTCGCCGTCACCGTGCTCTACCACTTCCTGTTCGTGCCCTTGACGCTGGGCCTGAGTTTTCTGCTGGCGGCGATGGAAACGGTCTACGTCGTCACCGGCAAGGCGATCTACCGGGAGATGGCGCAGTTCTGGGGCAAGTTGTTCATGATCAACTTCGCCCTCGGCGTCGCGACGGGCCTCACGATGGAATTCCAGTTCGGCACCAATTGGTCGTTCTACTCGAGCTTCGTCGGTGACATCTTCGGGGCCCCGCTGGCGATCGAGGGCTTGATGGCGTTCTTCATGGAATCGACGTTCGTCGGCCTGATGGTCTTCGGTTGGCAGCGCCTTTCCAGGGGCCAGCACCTCGCGGTGACGTGGCTGGTGGCGCTGGGTTCCAACCTGTCCGCCCTGTGGATCCTGATCGCAAACAGCTTCATGCAGGATCCCCACGGCGCGTTTTTCAACCCGACGACGATGCGCATGGAGCTGGACTCGTTCACGCAACTCGTGTTCAACGCGGACGCGCAATCCAAGTTCGTGCATACCTCGATCGCCGGCTACGTGACGGCTGCGATCTTCGTCGCCGGGATCAGCGCGTACTACATGCTGAAGCGGCGGCATCTGGACCTGGCCAGGCGCTCGTTCCGGATGGCGGCCCTGTTTGGCGTGCTCGCGACGATGGGCGTCATCACCCTGGGCGACGCTTTGGGTTTCGTGGCCGCGCAGGCCCAGCCCGCCAAGCTGGCCGCGATGGAGGGCCTGTGGCAGACGGAGGCCGCTCCGATGCCATTCAACCTGATCGCATTTCCGGACCAGCACGCACAGGACAACCGGGGTGTGCTGCAGGTGCCCTACCTCCTGTCGCTGCTGGTGACGCATTCGATCCATGGCAGCATGCCGGGCTTCGACACGCTGCAGACGGAGGCCATCGGCCGGATCGAGGCTGGCATCCCGGCGGTGCAGGCGCTGCAGGCGTTGTCGAAGGACCGTCACGATGCGGCGGCACTCGCGCGGTTCAATGCGCATCGGGAGGACCTCGGCTACGGCTTCCTGGTGCAGCGCTATGCGCCGGACGTCGGCAAGGCGACGCCGCGGCAGATCCGGCAAGCCGCGCGGGACAGCATTCCCCCGGTCGCGGCCGTGTTCTGGTCGTTCCGGCTGATGGTTGCCCTTGGTCTTGCGATGCTGGCGTTCTTCGTGCTGGCCGTCCTCTATACGCTGCGCAATCGCGTGCAGGAGCGGCGCTGGTTCCTGAAGCTCGCGGTGTGGATGCTGCCGGTGCCATTCCTTGCCAACGAAATGGGTTGGCTGGTGGCCGAGCTCGGCCGCCAGCCGTGGACGGTGTATCACGTGCTGCCGACCTGGATGAGTGCGTCGACGCACGGGGTCGCCTACATGGTGTTCTCGCTGGCGGGCTTCGTGCTGCTGTACACGCTGTTCATCGTGATTGAAATGGTGTTGATGGTGCGCGCGATCCGCGAGGGGCCGCCCGCGCCAGGTGCGGGCGCCGCGTACGCTGCGGCGACGCCTGTCGCGGCGGCTCCTTCCGGCTACCTGGAGGACTGAACGATGGGCGTCTACGCGATCCTGCAATTCACCTGGTGGTTGCTGCTTGGCCTCCTGCTGGTGGGCCTCGCGGTGATGGTGGGCATGGACATGGGGTGGGCACGATCCTCCGCCGGGTCGGGCGTACCGATATGGAGCGGCGCGTCGTCCTCAACGTGATCGGCCCGCACTGGGACGGCAACCAGGTGTGGTTCGTGCTCGGCGGCGGCGCCGTATTCGCGGCGTTCCCGTTGATCTATGCCACCGCGTTTTCCGGCTTCTACGTCGTGATGCTGGTGTTGCTGTGGTCGATGATCGTGCGGCCGCTCGGGTTCGAGTACCGCAGCAAGCTGGCGGATGCGACGTGGCGCAACCTGTGGGACTGGAGCCTGCTGGTGAGTGGCGCCGTGCCGATGGTCGTGTTCGGAGCCGCGATCGGCAACCTGTTCCACGGCGTGCCGTTCCACTTCGAGTGGAACCTGACTTCGTTCTATACGGGCAGCTTTCTCGCGCTGTTGAATCCCTTTGCGATCCTGTGTGGTCTGCTCGCGCTGGCGCTGTCGGTGGTGATGGGCGCGCTGACGGTGATGAACGGCGCGGACGGGGCGATCTGGAAACGGGCCCGCGGGCTGGTCACGGTGGCCGCGATTGCCGCGGTCGTGCTGTTTGCGGCCGGTGGCTTCTGGGTGCACGGGCTCGACGGCTACCGGCTCGTCAGCGGTTCCGGCGCGGGCGTTCCCCAGACGCCGCTCGATGAGCACGTCGCGATCACCGCAGGTGCCTGGCTCGCCAATTTTTCGGCCCACCCGGCGCTGTGGTTGCTGCCGGTACTGGGCTTCCTCGGCATGCTGGGGGCGCTCGCGGCGGGGCAGGGTGGCCGTTCGCACCTCGGCTGGTGGCTGGGCGCGCTGGCGTGGCTCGGCGTGATCGGAACCGCCGGCGCCGCGCTGTTCCCATTCCTGCTGCCCTCCAGCAGCAACCCGTCGATGAGCCTGACGCTGTGGAACGCAAGTTCGAGCCAGCTGACACTGGCCTGGATGCTCGGCTTCACCCTGGTATTCATCCCGCTGGTCATCTGGTACACGAGCTGGGCGTTCTGGGTGATGCGCGGCAAGGTTCAGGCCACCCAGATCGAGCACGATGAGCACGCGTACTGAGGCGATGCGATGAAAACCTTCGGATATTTCCTGCTGTTCCTGCTGCTGGCCGTGATCGTGATCATCCTCGCGGCGGTGCTCGGTGACCTTGGTGCCTGGTATTTCGCCTGGCTGGTCGGCACCGTGATGATCGTGCTGGTCGCGGCCGCGGGTGCGGCGTTGCTGGATGCGCAGGAAGAGCAGGGGTCGGCAGGGCCCCGGCCACGCGCCGGCCCTGGATCCGGGCAAGGCTAGTGCGGCGGGTTTTAGCATGGCCCAAGGCCTGAACCTGCCCTCCGCCGCAGGCCGTGAGTGGTTGCGCGGCGAAGCCCGGACGCTGCGCCGCCCGCTTGCGCACTCGGCGGCCTCGACCGCCCTCCAGACCGTGGTTGCGGTTGCGCAGGCATGGCTGTTGGCTGGAATCCTCGACGCGGCGTTGTTTCGGCACGCCGCGCTTGCAGCGCTGTGGCCCCAGTGGCTTGGCCTCATCGGGCTGGCGCCCGTGCGCTGGTGGCTGGGGCAGCACGCGCGCCGGGTTGCCGATGGCGCCGGGCTCGCCCTGGCGGTGCGGGTACGCAAGCAGTTGCTTGCGCGCGCGCAGTCACTTGGGCCCCTCGGCCTGCGCGGACTCGCGAGCGGCGCTGCGATCACGCGGCTGGTGGATGGCGTCGACGCGCTGCTGCCGTATGCGGCGCGCTACCTCCCGCAGGCTACGGCCGCGGTAACGGTACCGCTGCTGCTCGCGTTGTTCGTGTTTCCGGCGGACTGGATCTCGGGGCTGGCGCTGCTGCTGACGGCGCCGCTGATCCCCGTCTTCATGGTGCTGGTTGGCGGCGCGGCGGAACGGGCCAGCCGCGAACGCCTCGCGCAGCTCACGCGGCTGGGCGCCGCGTTCATGGACGCACTCGGCGGGCTGGTCACCTTGCGCCAGCTCGGCGCTGCCGAGCGCGTTGCCGACCGCCTGGAACGCGACGGCGAGGGGTATCGGAAGGTTACGTTGCAGGTGTTGCGGATCGCGTTCCTGTCGGCACTGGTGCTGGAATTTTTCGCGGCAGTCAGCATCGCGATCGTCGCGGTACTGATCGGGTTCCGCCTGCTCTGGCACGAGGTGGCGTTTCGCCAGGGCTTGTTTATCCTGCTGCTGGCGCCGGAGTTCTACCTGCCGCTGCGGGCGCTGGGCGCGCTGCGGCATGCGCGCATGGACGCACTCGCGGCCGCGGCGCCATTGGCCGCGCTGGCAGAAGCCCCCGTGTCCGCGGCGTCGCCGCAGGGCGGGCAAGGCGTGCCGCCGGTCACCGCCCCGGTCGCCCGTCTGGAGTCGGTTGGCTTCGCGCACGCGGGGCGCGCAGGAGTACTCGAGGGCTGTTCGCTCGAGATCGCGCCGTGCTGCATCACGGCACTGGTGGGTGCGAGCGGCGCCGGCAAAAGCACACTGCTGGATCTTCTGCTCGGCTTTGCAACGCCACGATCCGGGCGGGTGAGCGTGGACGGCATCGATCTCGTTGACCTGGACCTTGCGCAGTGGCGCGCGCGGATCGCGTGGCTGCCGCAGCAGCCGCACGTATTTGAGGGGAGTGTCCGCGACAACCTGTTGCTGGTACGCCCGGCGGCCGATGCCTCCGCGGTGGCGCGCGCGGCCCGCATCACCGGGCTGGATACCGTGATCGCGCGCCTGCCGCAGGGGTGGGACACCCCGCTTGGCGAGCACGGCGTGGGGCTTTCGGGCGGTGAACTGCAGCGCCTCGCCCTGGCCCGCGTATGGCTGCGCGAGGGCGCGCGCGTGCTGTTGCTGGATGAGCCCACGGCACATCTCGACGCGGTGAACGCGGCGGTGGTCGAACGCGCCATCCGTGCCTGGGCCTCGACGCGCGCGGTGCTGGTGGTCGTGCACCGGCTGGAAACGGCCTGCGCCGCCGACCAGGTCGCCGTGCTCGAGGCTGGACGGATTGTCGAACAGGGCCCGCCGCGCGAACTGGCGGATCGCGGCGGCGCTTTCGCGAGACTGCTGCAGGCTGACCAAACATGCGCCGCTGGTTGAGCCCGGATGCATCCCGGTTGTTCGGGCTGTTGCGCCCCTGGCGCGCGTGGATGGCGATCGGCGTACTGCTGGCAACGGTCGCGGCGTTGTCGGCAATTGGTTTGATGGCGGTTTCCGGATGGTTCATTGCGGCGATGGCCCTGGCCGGTGCCAGCGGCGCAGTGATCAATTACTACACGCCCGCCGCCGCGATCCGCGGTTTCGCGATTGCCCGCGCCGGCGGCCGCTATGGCGAACGGCTGGCGACGCACGACGCCACCTTGCGGGCCCTGTCCGGTCTCCGCGCATGGTTGTTCTGCAAGCTGATCCCGCTGGCGCCGGCGCGCCTGTCGGCGCTCCGGAGCGCGGACCTGTTCGCCCGGTTGCGTGCGGACGTCGATGTGCTGGAACAGTTTTACCTTTCGGTGCTGGTGCCCGTGATCGTGGCGGCGATTGGCTCGCTGGCGGTGTTGTTGCTGGCCGCGGCGGTGCTGCCATCCTCCGTGCCGGTGTTGATGCTGGCCGTGATCGCGAGCGGCGTGGTGTTGCCGCTGTGGGTGCAGCGTCGTGCGGCGGCGGACGCGGGAGCGGTGGTGCGCGAAGCAGCTGAGCTGCGCGGCCTGTTGGCGGATGCGCTGCGCGGGCATGCCGAGCTGCTGGCGTGGGGCGGCGTTGACGCGCACGCCGGCCGGATTGCCGCGCTCGATGCACGGATCGCCGCGCGGCGGCGGCGCATCGGGCGGCTGGAAGCGATCGGCGGTGGTGGCGCGACGCCCCTCGCGCAACTGACCGTGGCGGCGTTGCTGGTGCCGGCGCTTTCGGCCGCCCACGGAGCCACCCTCGCGCCGCCGCTCCTGGTGATGCTGGCTCTGCTGGTGCTGGCGTTGTTCGAACTCATTACCCCACTTGCTCCGGCGCTGGCGCAGTGGCAAGCCACCCTGACCGCGGCGCGGCGCGTCTTCGAACTCGTGGATGCACCGCCGGCCATCCGGGAGCCGGTCGAACCGGCAGCGGTTGCCGCATCGCCCGCGATACGCTTCGAGGGCGTGCGGCTGCGCTACGCGACAGGCGCCCCGTGGGCCCTGGATGGCGTTGACCTCGACCTTGCGCCGGGTGCGCGCCTGGCCATCGTCGGCCCTTCGGGGGCCGGCAAAAGCAGTCTCCTGCTTGCGTTGCAGAAGTTTTATCCGCTGCAACGCGGGCGCATCCTGTTTGGAGGCGAGCCGCTGGATACGCTGCGCGGCGATGATGTGCGCCGTGCGATTGCGGTGATCGCGCAACGCAACGCGTTGTTTGACCTTTCGTTGCGGGACAACCTGCGGCTCGCGGCGCCCGCCAGTACGGCGGCGCAAATCGAGCGTGCCCTGCACGCAGCGCAGCTTGACGCCTTTGTTGCGGCGTTGCCCCGCGGCCTCGATACGCCGCTTGGCGAAGGCGGCGCGCGGGTGTCGGGTGGCGAGGCGCGGCGCATCGCGATCGCGCGTGCGTTGCTGCAGGATGCCCCCGTGCTGGTGCTGGACGAACCCACCGAGGGGCTCGATGCCACGACCGCGGCGCGGCTGTACGCCGCACTGGCAATAGCCGTCCGCGGGCGCAGCGTGTTGCTGGTCACGCACCGGCTTGGCCAGCTGGCGGCGCTGGTCGATCGGGTCGCGGTGATGCGTGCGGGGCGGATCGTCGAGTGCATGGACACGGCGACGTACCTGCGGCAGGCACGCGGTCGCGGGATACTCGTGCGCGACGCGATCGCGCCGGCCTGAGCCGGTTCGCCGGTCAAAGGAGGCCTGCGTGGCAGCGCAGTTGAACGCGTTTCCGCGTTTTGCGATGGTGGCCGCAAGGACCCCATCGTGCAATCAATGGCGAAAGGCCTGCACCATACCGATGTGGCGTCACCGCCTGCATACCCGGCGGTGCGAAAACGCTGGCCAGAACGCTGCATGCGCGAGCCCGGGCGTGCTGCCGCGACCAGGGCAGCGGTGCGCACGGGGAATGTACAGGATTCCGGGCGCGCGCCGTTGCCGATTGCACCGGCATCACCGCCACGACCCCCGTCCGGCGCAGCCCGGTCGAAGAGGCGCGCGAACCCGGTCCTTCACTCGCGAACGTCTGGCCAAGCTAGAACGCCAGCCACGTATACAGGTACGTCGTGTCGTTGTCCGATGCCCGACGCCCTGCGCCGTCCACGTTCCGGACCAAACCACTGAAACGGGTGTACCAGGTGTACTGCAAGCCGAAGCGGACGTTGGCGAACGGCCGAGCCCACGAATCGGCTTGACCGAATGGGCTGAAGTTCAATTCCATGACACCGCCTTGTGTGTTCGGGCTGCCGTCGTTTCCATAAAGCGCGAGGTCACTGCTTCCGTTGTTGGCGAATCCGCCCAGCGTCACCCCCCACGTGTGTTTGTACCAGTAGCTGGCATTTATATTCAGCGCCTGCAAGCTGTCGTGCAGGTGCGACGCGCTCCCGGCCGCGTACGTGGCGTCAAGGCGCTGGCGCTCGTCCATGTACAACGCATTGACGGTCACGACGTTGTTGCCGCCGTTGATGAACTGGTAGCTCGTATCGATCCCGAGATCGGTGTATTTGTCGGTCGGCCCGGCGACGGCCACCGCATAACCCAGCGCATCACTGCCCGGTGGTGTCAGCGCCGCATGAAAGGCAAAAGCGCCGAGCTCCACGTTGCCGCTCGCAAGGTTCCACGTATAGGCGAACCGCGCATAGGGGGCGATGCCGGCAATGTGCCCGGCGAAGTCCGCGTTCACATCGCGCAGGAACGCCGGGGACAACGACCGGTAGCCGCCGGCTTCCACATACACCGCATCGCCGACCTGCATGTAGGACGTGACGCCGACGACCGACTGGGCAAGGCCGCCCATCAGTATGGGTGCGGCGGGGGCGCCGGGAGCCAGGTCCGGCGCGGTGAACGGGTACTGCCAAGCGGGCGCGGTATTGAAGGTATCGGTCACCGTGGGGTTGTTGTTGAGCGTCATGCCCCAGATCACCGGCTTGCCACCCAGCGTGAAAACGCGCGCGTAGCGGAGGTCGGTGTTGTCCCAACCCAGCAGCCCTCCATTTTGCGAATAGGTCGCCTGCGCCATCACGCCAAGGTGGGCCGTGATGCGACCGGCCAGAAAGACCGATGCCTGTTGAAGTTCGGTGTTGTCGTTGGTGCTGAAGTTGCCGGCAGGCGGTGAGGTCTGCGCTTTCGCGGTCTTCGTGAACGATTCGATCAGCATCATCGACAACGGCACCTTGGTGTCACTGCCGACTTCCAGCGTATAGCCCATCCGCTTGAACGCGCGTCCGAACGGCGTGAGCGCCGGGCCAAATCCGCCAACGTGACAGGACACGCAAGGCTGGTGCGTCTGACGCGCAAACGCCGGCACGGACCGCGCTGCGGGCGAGACCCCGATCAGGGCAAGCAGGACGAAGGCAATCGCCCATATGCCGGCTGTACCTCCGCGCAGATGGTTGCAGCAGATGACGTCACTGGAATCCATGGTTTCTCTCCTCAATACGGTTTCCGTGTGCCTCACCTGGCCGCGACACCCGAAGTCTTGCGGGCGGCGTGGTGGTTCAGTGGAGGCCTTGGTACGACCACGGCAACATTGCGCCGGCCGCTGCGCTGGTTTATGAGGTGGGTCACATGAAGGGCGACTTGCAGGCACGTGCGTTGCGCTCGTGTCCACTGGGCAGCGCGGCGACGCCGGCCCCGAGCCGGTTCGCTTTTGTGTGGACTGAAGCCCTGGAAGTTGTCCGCCGCCGTGAGGCGGTGGGCGAACGGCGCGCTACCCTGATGGCAGGGATGCGACGCCATCGATGCGCGCGGGAACTGCCTTGTGCCGCGCCGGCCGGCCGGCGCGCGGACTGATGCGCCAACGGGATGGGTTGCGCGGACTGCTGGACCCGCGCGTCAGCTCCGCGCAGGACAAGGATCCAGGGCACCTTGCCTGGCGAGGGCGCCACCGTGCCGCGGTTGGTTACCTATTGTTACGCAGCGTTTCATGCGCGCAATGGCCCCGTGACAATGGCCGCCTACCGTTGATCCAGGTTTGGCAGAGCGGGGATTTCACGATGGCGATCGCACTTTCACAAGTACCGGCGAAGGACTTCGGCATCCTGGCAGGGCTGGCGCCCCAGCGACCGGAAATCGACATCCATGCGCTCGAGCGGCACATACTGGTGGCGCAGCGCAGGGTGCGCGCGGGCCAGCGCGTCTACTGCGGCGGCCAGCCCTTCCATATGCTCTATCTGGTGCGCGCGGGATTCATCAAGACCTGCGAGTTGTCTGCAGACGGCCGCGAGCGGATCTCCGGGTTCCGGATGCAGGGCGACCTGATCGGGGCCGAGGCGATCGGGTTGACGCGCTACCCGTGTGATGCGGTGGCGCTGGAAGACTCCACGATCTGGGAGCTGCCTTACCCCGCCATGCTGGATGCCTGCCGACGTTTGCCGGAGTTGGAGACTTGCCTGACGGCGGCGCTGGCCGACGAAATCCGGAGGGACCGGGTGTGGATGCTGAATATCGGCACGCTGCCTGCAGATCAACGGGTGGCGATGTTTCTGCTGGATCTGGCCCGCCGCCATGCCCAGCTGGGCTTCAGCAGCCGCCACTTCATCCTGCGCATGGGCCGCTCGGACATTGCAAGCTTTCTTGCCCTGACCCACGAGACCGTCAGCCGGGCGCTCTCGCACCTCGAGCACCTCGGCCACGTCCTTGTGCACCGGCGCGACGTGCGCCTGCTGGACGTGGTGGCACTGAGCCAGTTTGCCGGCGCGACCACCGCGTTGAACTGAATGGCGGGCATGCGCGCGGCGGCGTCAAGTGTTGCTCCGCGCGTCAGGCGGCAGCCGGGCGCGTGACCTGCGCGGCAAACAGGTAACCCGCGCCGCGCACGGACTTGATCAATTCGGGATGCGCCGGATCGGCTTCGATCTTGTGGCGCAGGCGCCGGATCTGCATGTCGATTGCACGATCGTACGGCGCTGCCGGGCGGTGGCGCGTGCGATCCATCAGTTCATCGCGTGAGAGCACGCGATGGGGCGACTGGATCAGCACCTGAAGAAGTTCGTACTCTCCGGTGGTGAGGTCGACGGGAGTGCCCTTGGCGTCGTGCAGCACGCGCGCCGCGGGGTCGAGCCTGAAGCCTGCGAATTGATAGAGCGGTTCACCGGCGTCGCCGCGCGTCATGGCGGCGTGGCCTGTGCTGCGCCGCAACGCGCTCCGGACGCGCGCCAGCAGCTCGCGCAGGTTGAACGGCTTGGTGACATAGTCGTCGGCGCCCAGCTCCAGGCCGACGATGCGATCCACGGACTCGCCCCGGCCCGTCACGATGATCAGTGCACCGTTCCAATTGCGCCTCAATTCACGCGTCAACTCGAAGCCGTCTTCACCCGGGAGTCCAAGGTCGAGCAGGATCGCCTCGACGGGAGACTGGGCGAGCACCGCCCGCGCCGAAGCGCCATCGGTTGCCGTACTGACGCGGAAAGCCTGGCCGGTGAAGTAGCGGCGCAACACGTCGCGTACTTCGGGATCATCGTCGACGACCAGCAGGTGAACGGGGGTTGCCATGGGTGTTCGCTGCAACGTGCGCGGGCGTAAATCGTAACCGACTTGATCGCGCGCTCCCAGCCCGTGCCGCGGGCATGGGTTCGCGATGGAGCCTGCGTTTTGCCGCCACAGTTGACAAAGGTCACCAACCGGCGGAAAAACCCAGGCACCCTGAAGCCGCGGTCCTGGACTTGCGCCTCGGAGGTATTGGCATGCGAAGCATCCTGGTTCATGCGACGAGCTTTGAGAGGCACACCCCGGCGCTCGAATTCGGGGTGCGGTTGGCGGCAGCATCCGGTGCGTCGGTCACGGGCGTCTACGCCTATGAGGATCCCCTCTACACCATGCCGCCGTTCAACGCGACGGTCATCGACGAACTGGAGGCCAAGATCGCCGCGCTGCTGCAAAGCGCGGTGTCGGCGCGGCAGCCTTTTCTCGATTGGGCAGCCAGCTTGAAGGTGCCCGCCGCGGAATGGCTGGTGGCGCGCGGCCCGATTGAGGCCGCGCTCGTGCAGGCTGCAACCTGCCGCGACCTGCTGGTGCTCGATCACACCGAGGCCCGGCGCGCCGCGCACTGGGATGTGGCGGGCTTGATTCTTCGCGCGGGAGTTCCCTGCATCGTCGTGCCGCCGCGCACGGTGCCTGCCGTCCATTTCAAGCGCATCGTCGTGGCCTGGAACGGTTCACCCGAGGCGATGCGCGCCGTCCATTCGGCCGTGTCGTTCCTTGCGGGCGCGCAGGTGCTGCTGCTGCGGGGCGAGGAGCGGGCGCTGGAACCGGGCGTCGATTGGGACCCACCTTTCGACATCCGCCAGTACTTGCGGGCCCGCCGTGTCGACGCCGAACCGCGGCTGGTGAGCGCCGGTCCGGATGCCGTCGGCGCGTCACTGCTCGAGGCGGCCACGCACTTTGGGGCCGATCTGCTCGTGATGGGCGCCTACGGGCGCAGCCGCTTCAGTGAGTGGGTACTGGGCGGTGCCACCCGCGACGTATTGGCGCATGCGGAAATCCCGGTGTTGCTGCAGCACTGAGTGCACACCCGCGCGGTTCGCGCGGGCCGTTGCCCGAGCGTTCCAACCGGCACCGGCGGATGCCGTCCGTGCCGATTGTTGACACGGATCATGCGCCGCGTGCCGCTGCGGCGCATGCTTTAACGATCACGGCCGGTGCCACGCTCGAGGAACCCTTCGCATGCAGGACATTCTCATCCGGGTGCGAACGTGCGGGCTGCACACGCCCGCACTCCAGTTTGGCGTTCGTTTGGCGGCGCAACTCGGCGCGGCGGTCACCGCGGTATACGCCTGTCCGGAACCGCGGTACGTCGCGCCCGCGTTTCATCCGGAAGTCATGGC
The DNA here is from genome assembly GCA_004299555.1 of Rhodanobacteraceae bacterium. Taxonomy (GTDB): domain Bacteria; phylum Pseudomonadota; class Gammaproteobacteria; order Xanthomonadales; family Rhodanobacteraceae; genus 66-474. Next base: position 160,236 of record SCQU01000010.1, on the reverse strand, counting down.
GGCACTGCTGCAGAATACGGATGAATTGCTGCGTGAAGGCGTGGCCGCGCGCCAGGCGTTCCTTGAGTGGGCCGCGCGTTTGAAGGTGGCCGCCGCGGACTGGCTGGTTGCGCGTGGCCCGGTCGCGGCGAGCCTTGCGGAGGCCGCCGCCCGGCACGACCTGCTGATCCTCGATCACGCGGAAAGTGATCGCGACACCGCGGGGGACCTGCCCGGTCTGGTCTTGCGTGTCCGCCGTCCATGCATCGTGGTACCGCTCCAGGGCGGCCAGTTCGAAAAGTTCCAGCGGGTTGCCATTGCGTGGAACGGCTCACCGGAAGCGATGCGGGCAGTACATGCGGCGCTGCCGCTGCTGGGGGACGCGAAGGTGTTGTTGCTGCGCGGCGAGGAACGGCCCGGGCGTGGGCCCGTGGATTGGCATCCGCCCTTCGAGATCGGCCAATACCTGCGCGGTCTCGGTCTGGACGTGACGCAACACGCCATCGAGGCCAAGCCGGATGCGGCCGGGGCCGCGCTGCTCGAAGAGGCGATGCGCTTCGGCGCGCAGCTGCTCGTGATGGGCGCCTATGGCCGCCATCGGTTCAGCGAATGGGCCCTGGGTGGCGCGACCGGCGATGTGCTGGCCCTGGCGAGGATACCCGTGCTGATGCGCCACTGAACGCGTCGCCGCGCACTCTGGAATCTGCGGTGCCGGGTGTGCGACTACGCGCCGGTATTGCGTAGCCATCCTCGGTTGGACGCGACGGTGCTGCATGAACGCGGCGGGCGTTTGGCGGGCAGCGTCTTTCCGGATACCGGCCGGCATCGACACCGGTTGCGGCTGCGAAACCCGGACCCGCCGTTGTGTGGGTTCGGTACTGGCGCGCGGCCGTGGCGCTGTGTGCAGGCGACGGTTTGCGGATGGACGCGGTGGCACCGCCCGGTATCGACGTGCCAGCAATCTGCAATGAAATTGATACGCCTCACGAACGCCTTGCTGCGCGCAAATAGCGTGTAGCCATCGACTTGCGGCGGAATCCAAAATGGTGCTCGGTGGCGACGTGGTGGTGGTTGGGGCGGGCCCGGCGGGCTTGTTCCAGGTATTCGAGTTGGGCCTGCTGGGATTGCACGCCCACGTCGTCGACTCGGTTCCGCACATCGGCGGGCAGTGCGTCGAGCTGTATCCCGACAAGCCGATCTATGACATTCCGGCGATTCCGGTGTGCAGCGCCCAGGAATTGATCCAGCGGCTGCAGACCCAGATCCGCCCGTTTGAGCCGCGATTCCACCTCGGCGACGCGGTCAAGCAGGTCGCGCCGCTGAGCGATGGCCAGTTCCTCGTGACCACCCGCAACGGAACCGCGTTCCAGACGCGCGCACTGATCATCGCCGGCGGCCTCGGGGCGTTCGTGTGGCGCAAGCTCGCGGTACCGGGCGCGGATGAGCTTGAAGGCAGGTCGGTGCACTACAAGGTGGCCGACTCGCACCAATTCGATGGCAAGGATCTCGTGATCGCGGGTGGCGGCGACGCCGCAATCGACTGGGCCCTCGCGTTGGTCGAGCGCGCCCGCAGCATCGTCCTGATCCACCACTCGACGAAGTTTCGGGCGGTGCCGGCGCACGTCCACGAAATGCAGCAGTTGTGTGCGGCGGGACGGATGCAGTTCGTCGAGGGCGAAATCGTTGGACTCGAGACCGGGCAGGGCACGCTGAAATCGGTGCGGACCCGGATGCGCAGCGGAGTCGTGCAACGGATCGGTGCCGACCAGTTGCTCGTGTTCTGGGGGATGCACCCGGCGCTCGGGCCCATCGCGGAGTGGGGCCTCGAGCTCGACCAGCAGCAGATCGTGGTCGACCCCGCAACGTTCCAGACCTCGATCCCGGGTGTTTTTGCCGTGGGCGACATCTGCGCGTACCCCGGCAAGAAGAAGCTGATCCTGTCGGGCTTCCACGAAGCCGCGCTCTGCGCGTTTGCGGTCAAGGAATACCTCAATCCCGGGCAACGGGTCCACCTGCAGTACACCACCACGAGCCCGATCATGCACCAGCGGTTGGGCGTCGCGGTCGATGCCAACGGCGATCCCATCGTTGCACCGGATCCATCCACCCGTGAACCACCCGCTGCGGCCGAGCCTCAGGCACGGCCGCAGCGGGTGGCCAATCGATGATTTCACAGCGAGAGGAAACACCATGAAGAAGCAAGCCGAGTTCGACCCCAGCCGCCGGCAACTGTTGAAGGTGGGCGCCGCGGCCGCCGCATTGGGTGCCGTGGTTGTGACTGGCCTCGTCGCGCCCAGGCGGGCGTTTGCACAGGCCGCGATGTCCAAGGCCACCGCGATGTACCAGGACCAGCCGCACGGCAAGGACATGTGCAGCAACTGCATCCACTTCATTCCCGGCAAGAGCAAGCAGGCACCGGGTACCTGCAAGGTCGTCGAAGGCAGCATCAGTCCAAACGGGTGGTGTGTCGCCTACGCGCCGAAGGCGTCCTAGGCGCGTTGAGCCCCGGCGCAGGCGCGCCGCGGAGTCCATCAATGAGAGGCCTGCTCCATGCGAATCGTTGACCCAATGCTTGCGCCCGCGTCACCCGGGCGGCGGCGAATCCTCAAGGCCGTGGCCGGGGCTGCGGCGCTGGGGGTGCTCGGTGGCGGCGGCTGGTTCGTGGCGCGCCGCGCCCGAAATCTCTTCGAGGTGCGCCGGGAACGGACGCTCATGCAGACCACGGTTGCCATCACGTGCCTGGACGAAGACGTTACCCGCGCCGGTATCGCGATCGACGCTGCCTATGTACGGATGGGTGCGGCGGTCGCGGTACTGACGCGTTTTGATCCCGAGGGTCCGGTCGGGCGACTGAACCGCACCGGGCGACTGGAGCATCCGCCGCGCGAGCTGCGTGACGTTCTGGGACGCTCACAGGCGATCTCGGCGCTCACGGACGGTGACTTCGACGTGAGCGTGCTGCCGGTCCTGCGGTTCTTCGAATCGCTGCAGGTGCCGGTGGTGCTCGATGCCGCCGATCGCGAGGCCGTGGCCCGCAGGGATCGCCTGGTCAACTATCGCCAGATCACGATGGACGCGAGCGGGATCCGGTTTGCCCATCCGGGCATGGCCATCACGCTGGATGGGCTGGCCAAGGGCTACGTGATCGATCAGGGCATCGCCGCGCTGCAGGCAGGCGGTATCGAAACCGCGCTGATCGACGCCGGCGGCGACCTGCGCGCGATTTCCAGTGACCGGCAGCCGCACCAGTGGCACGTCGGGATCATCGACCCGGCCGATGTCAACCGGATGGCGGCGGTGGTGTCCACGCGCAACGCGGCGCTTGGAACCTCCGGCAACTACCGGATCTTCTATTCGGCGGACCGGCGGTTGTACCACGTGATCAATCCGCACACGGGCTACTCGCCGCAAAACTACGCAAGCGTCACGGTGATGGCGGACAACTCCATGGACGCCGACGCCATGAGTGTGGCCGCAGCGTCGATGCCGCTGCGCCGCGTGCACGAGGTGCTGGCGTCACAGAACCAGCAATGGCTCCTGTTTGCGCGGGATGGCGGCCGTCGCTGGCGATCCTGGGACCTTCCGATGGTGTCCGGCCAGGCGGAGGTGGCTTGAATGGCGCGCACCCTACATCCGCAGGTCAGGGCAGCGGGAAGCGGCACCGGCTGGGCACGCTTCGCTGGCCGCTGCATCCTGCTGGGGCTGACGCTGGTGCTTGCGGTCTATTCGCTGACTGCGGCTGCCGGAATCGATCAGAAGTATCCCGAAGTCCGCGGGTATTTTCCAACCGCCACGCGGTTTGGCGACATCGAGGGCAAGCCCGCGGCGGCGGCGGTGTATCAGGGCAAAAAGGTGATCGGCTACGTATTCGAGTCGGTCATGGTGGCGCCGGTGCCCGCGTACTCCGGCAAGCCCATCAACATCCTCATCGCGATCAACACCGCCGGCAGGATCCTCCACACCAAGGTGCTGTACCAGGACGAACCGATCCTGCTGGTCGGGATTCCGGTGCAGCGGCTGTACGACTTCGTACACCGCTACATCGGGCGCAATGTCACGGACCACGTGGTCGTCGGCGGCAGCAGTACGCCCGGCAGCATCAAGATCGACGCGATCAGCAGCGCCACCGTCACCTCGATGGTGACCAACGAAACCATCATGAACGCCGCGCTGGAGGTCGCCGTATCCAGGCACCTCGTGAGCGCGTCGCTTGCCGATGCCAGCCACGCGACCGCGACAGTCCGGCAGGATTACTTCAAGCCGGCCGACTGGCAGCAGCTTACGGGCAACGGTGCAATCCGGCGCCTGACCCTCACCCGCGGCATGGTCGCCGCCGGCTTCAAGGGCCAGCCGGTCAACGACATGCTGGGTGACCTCACGGAGCCGCGGCCGGGGGAAGCCGGTCAGCCGTTCATCGATCTTTATTACACCGATGTCACGCCCCCGACCGTGGGCCGCAATCTGCTGGGCGGCAATGCCTACACGGCCTTGGCGCGGGACCTGAAGCCGGGCGACGAGGCGATCGCGTTGCTGGCGAACGGGCCGTTCTCATTCAAGGGCGTGGGCTATGTCCGCGGCGGGGTGTTCGATCGCATCCACGTGATGCAGGACGGCAAGCTGTTCCTGTTCAAGGACTCGGACTTTGTGGAGATGTCCCAGCCGGAACTGGCGGGCGCCCCCCAATTCGAGCAGCGCGGAATCTTCATCCTGCGCCATGGCCAGGGCTTCAATCCCGGCGCCCCATGGACCCTGCAACTGGCAGTGAACCGCCAGATCGGCCCACTCAAGCGCATCTACAACACGTTTTCCGCCAGCTACCAGATTCCGGCTGCCTACGTCGTGCAGCCGAAGGTGGCACCGGTATCCAGCAACGCACCGATGTGGAAACAGATCTGGTACGGGCAGCGCTACCAGATTGCGGCGCTGGTCGCGGGCCTCGCGGTGCTGATGGTGATCCTGACCTTCCAGGACTGGTTCGTCAAACGCAAGCGGCTGTTCGAGCGGATTCGCGTCGGTTTCCTGATCTACACCCTCGTGTTCATCGGCTGGTACGGGCTGGCACAACTGTCGGTGGTCAACATTCTCACCTTCGTGCACTCGGTGCTGCACGGTTTCCAGTGGTCGACATTCCTGATGGATCCGCTGGTGTTCCTGCTGTGGGTGTTCGTCGCGGTGATGCTGTTGCTGTTCGGGCGCGGGATCTACTGCGGCTGGCTGTGCCCCTTCGGCGCGCTGCAGGAGCTGGTGAACCGCGCGGCGAAGCGCCTCAAGGTACCGCAGTTCGAGTTTCCGCAGTTCGTGCATGAGCGCCTGTGGGCCATCAAGTACGTGATCCTGCTTGGCCTGTTTGGCGTGTCACTGCAGTCGCTGGGGCTCGCGGAACGCTACGCCGAGGTCGAGCCGTTCAAGACCGCGATCGTGCTGCACTTTGCGCGCTCCTGGGCTTTCGTCGCCTATGCGGGCGCCCTGGTTCTGGTTTCCGCGTTCAATCACCGGTTCTATTGCCGGTACGTGTGCCCGCTGGGCGCGGGTCTTGCGGTTTCCGGCAAGTTCCACCTCTTCGAGTGGCTGCGCCGGCGCAAGGAGTGCGGCCATCCCTGCCAGATCTGCACCGTCGAATGCCCGGTCAGGGCAATCGATACGCTCGGCGCTATCAACTACAACGAATGCGTGTATTGCCTGGAATGCCAGGTGAACTACGAAGACGATGAGAAATGCCCACCGTTGGTGACCTTGCGCAAGATCCGCGAAAAAGCGGCGCGCAAGCTACCACCTGGCGTGACGCTGGTGAAGGACGCACAGGGCAAACCAGTGTTCGAGAAAGTGTGACGCGCGCGAAGTGATTCGCATCAATTCAAACCCACGGCGAAGTCGCCCATCGAGGAACCAGGACCATGAATGACAAGCGCAAAGATCTTCCATCCCAGGTGCAACCCGGCGCGGCGGATGCGCCTTTGGCCCTTGCGGCAGTGTCCGCTGCCGCGGACACGCCGCCTGAAAATCCGGCGCGCCGCAGCCTCATGAAGGTGGGGGCGCTGGCCGGCCTTGCGGGGGTGGGCGGAGGAATCCTTGCTGCCTGTGCCGCGGGCAGCGGCGGCAACGCGGCCAGCAGCGCCGGCGCAAGTGCCAGCGCCAGCGCAGCCGGCAGCCCCGGTATCGCAGCAGCAACACCGGCCGCCGGGAAGCTGCCCGAAGACTACGTGGCGCCAGGCCAGCTCGATGAGTACTACGGGATCTGGAGCGGCGGCCAGAGCGGCGAAATCCGGATCCTCGGGGTGCCCTCGATGCGTGAACTGGTGCGCGTACCGGTGTTCAACCCGGACTTCACGATCGGTTGGGGCATCACCAACGAAAGCAAGCGCGTGCTGGGCGAAGGCTGGCCCAACGGGCAGTTCCCACCGGGTGGCGATGCGCATCACCCGCACATGAGCATGACCCACGGCCACTACGACGGCCGCTACATCTTCATCAACGACAAGGCGATGACGCGCGTCGCGCGGATCCGCACCGACATCATGCGTTGCGACCGGATCCTCCGGATCCCGAACGTCCAGGCGATCCACGGCATGCGCGTCCAGCGCGAGCCGCGGACCGGCTACGTGTTCGCCAATGGGGAGTTCCGGATCCCGGCGCCGAACGACGGACGCAACCTCGATGATCCGGCGAAGTACCAGACGATGTTCACGGGCATCAACGGCGACACCATGGAGGTTGCGTGGCAGGTGCTGGTCGATGGCAACCTGGACAACGTGGATTCCGATTACGCCGGCAAGTACGCGGCCGCGACCTGTTACAACAGCGAGGGCGGCGTCACCCTGGCCGACATGATGCGCAGCGAGCGCGACTGGGTGGTGGTGTTCAACCTCAAGCGCATCGAAGAGGCGGTGAAGGCGGGCAAGTACAAGACGATCGGTGATTCCAAGGTGCCGGTCGTCGATGGCCGCCATGGCTCGCCACTCACGATGTACATTCCCGTGCCCAAGAATCCGCACGGGCTCAACGCCTCGCCCGATGGCAAGTATTTCGCGGCCAACGGCAAGCTGTCGCCGACGGTCACCTTGATGCAATGGAGCAAGGTCGACGACTGGTTCGACGGCAAGTTCAAGGACCCGCGCGGCGTCGTGGTGGCGGAACCGCAGTTGGGCCTCGGGCCGCTGCACACCGCGTACGATGGCCGCGGCAACGCGTACACGACGCTGTTCATCGACAGCCAGATCGCCAAGTGGAACATCCAGGACGCGATCGACAACTACGGCGGCAAGAAGACCAATTACCTGCGCCAGAAGCTCGACGTGATGTACCAGCCGGGCCACGACCACGCTTCGCTCGGCGAGACGCGGGATGCCGACGGCAAGTGGCTGGTGTCACTCAACAAGTTCTCCAAGAACCGCTTCCTGCGCGTGGGCCCGCTGCATCCCGACAACGACCAGTTGATCGACATTTCGGGCGACGAAATGAAGCTGGTTGCGGACGCGCCGGTGTGGTGCGAACCGCACGACTGCCTGATCATCCCGGCAAAGATGCTGCAGGACAAGATCAAGTTCAACGAGATCTGGGATTCGAACGATCCGTTCTTCGCGGCGACGGTTGCGCAAGCCAAAAAGCACGGCATCGCGCTCGCCAAGGACAACAAGGTGATCCGGGAAGGCAACAGGGTATTCGTGTACATGACGAGCTCGGCGCCCGTGTATGGCCTGACCAGCTTCAAGGTGAAGAAGGGCGACATCGTGACGGTCATCGACACCAATATCGATGACATCCAGGACCTGACCCACGGCTGGTGCCTGTCGGACTATGGCATCAACATGGAGATAAGTCCGCACGAAACCGCCTCGGTCACCTTTGTCGCGGACAAGCCCGGGGTGCATTGGTACTACTGCACCTTCTTCTGCCACGCGCTGCACCTCGAGATGCGCGGGCGCATGCTGGTCGAAGCCTGAGTGGAGTGGCCGGTCAGGGCTGCGGTACTGGCCCTGACCGGCGGCGAGGAATGGAGTGAACATGGCATACGCGGCTTTCCGGGTGCGGCTCATCCTGTGCGTGGCCCTCGCGGTGGCCGCGCCGGTTGGCGTTGCCGCAGTGGTCCCCGCCTCGCTGCAACAGGCCATCGCCGGGGCCGCGGCGGGCGCGACCATTGACGTTCCGCCGGGCGTCCACCACGTACACCTGACGCTGGCCAAGCCGATCACCCTTGCGGGACAGCCGGGCGCGGTCCTGGATGGCGGCGGCACGGGGACGGTGCTGCGGATCCTGGCGTCCCACGTCGCGGTCCGTGGCCTCACGATCCGTCATTCGGGTGCGGACCTGACCACGGAGGATTCGGGAATCTACGTGGCGCCGAAGGTTGAAGACGTCACGCTGGTGCACAACCGGCTGGAAGACGTGCTCTTCGGCGTGTACCTGGATGGGCCTTCCCGCGTCCTGGTCAAGGACAACACGATCATCGGCATGCGCCAGTTGCGATCCCCGAACCGCGGCGACGGGATTCATCTTTGGAACGATACGCGCTGCGTCATTTCCGGCAACGACGTCAGCCACACGCGCGATGGCATCTACGTGTACGTGAGCCCCGGCAATCTGATCGAGGGCAACACGATCCACGATGTCCGCTACGGCGTTCACTACATGTATTCGCAGCCGGACACCTTGCGCGGCAACGTCAGTTTCCACAACGTTGCGGGCTTTGCCTTGATGGCCTCCAACCACCTGACCGTGACGGACAACCGCGCGTACGACAACGCGTCGTATGGAATGCTGCTGAACTATGTCAATTACAGCCTGGTGAAGGGCAACCTGATCGGCGACACCAAGGGTCAGTTCCGGCCGGATGGGCAGGTCGTGCCCGGCGCCGCGGGCAAGGCAATCTTCGTGTACCTGTCCAACGGCAACGTGTTCACGCAGAACCTGATCGCCGATTCGCGGATCGGAATCCACATCACCGCCGGGTCGGTCGACAACCGGGTCTACGACAACGCGTTTGTTCGCAATCGAACCCAGGTGTTCTACGTCCAGAACGTGGAGGAGGACTGGTCCTGGAAGGGGCGGGGCAACTACTGGAGTGACTACGACGGCTGGAACTTCAATGGCGATGGCATCGGTGTGGTGCCGTACCGGCCCAATGACGGCGTCGACGTGCTGATGTGGAAATATCCCGACGCCAAGCTGTTGCTCTCGAGCCCCGCGATCCTGTTGATGCGTTACGTGCAGCGCGCGTTTCCCGTATTCGCGCCCGGGGGGCTCGTGGACAACCATCCGCTGATGCAGCTGCCGGCGGTCTGGAGGAAAGCCGGGCATGGGTAACGTCATCGAAATGGTCAAGCTTGACAAGCGCTACCAGGATCTCTTCGCGCTGTCGGCCGTGAGCGCGCAGGTGCCCGCGGGCAAGGTGATCGGTTTGCTGGGCCACAATGGCGCCGGCAAGTCGACACTGATCAAGCTGGTGCTGGGACTCATTCGGCCCACCTGCGGCAGACTCGAGGTACTGGGGGCGTCCCCCGTGGGACGCGACGCGCTGGCCATCCGCCGCCGCCTCGGCTACCTGCCGGAGACCGTGGCGTTTTACGGCAACCTGACCGGACGCGAAGTCATGCGCTACCTCGCGCGGCTCAAGCAGGCGCCGGCAGCGCAAGCGGACCGATTGCTCGAGCGGGTTGGGCTTGCGCCGGCCAGGGACCGGCGCACGGGCACCTATTCGAAGGGCATGCGACAGCGGCTGGGCCTGGCCCAGGCCTTGCTGGGCGTTCCCGAGCTGGTACTGCTGGATGAACCGACCAGCGGCCTCGATCCGCAGGCGCAGCAGGACTTCTACGCGATCATCGAAGCGCTGCGCCGCGGCGGCTGCAGCGTGCTGGTGTCATCGCACGTATTGACCGAACTCGAGCCGCACATCGACATCGCGATGATCCTGCACCGCGGCCGGCTTGCGGCGATGGGAACCCTGGAGCAACTGCGCCGGGCTTCAGGGTTACCGCAGGTGGTGTGCGTGCGCCTCAAGCCGGACGTGGCGCCAGGCGCGTTTGCCGCATCGATGGACGGTGCGGGCTCGAAGGTGACGTGCCAGCGCGATGGCCGGGTCGAGATTGAAGTGGACGGGCCACACAAGCTGCAGGTACTGCGGGAACTGGCGGCGCACCCGGCGGTCAGCGACGTGACGGCGCGCGAGGCATCGCTCGCGCGGCTGTATGGCGAGCTCGAGACTGACCCTGCGCCAGCGCGGGAGTGCGCGTGATGGACACCGCCCTGGTAGTGGCTGCCAAGGAATACCGCGACGACTTCCGGAGCCGCTGGACGCTCGTGGTGGCATCGCTGTTTGTCGTGCTGGCGCTTGCGATCGCGTATTTTGGCGGCGCGGCGGGAGGGAAGGTCGGATTCATGCCGTTTGACGCGACCCTGGCGAGCCTCACGACGCTGGCCGCGTTCGTGGTGCCCCTGATTGGCCTGCTGCTGGCGTACGACATGGTGGTGGGTGAACGCGACCAGGGCACGCTGCTGCTGGTCCTGAGCTACCCGATCTCGCGGATCAAGCTGGTGACCGGAAAATTCCTGGGCCACTGTGGCGCGCTGGCGACGGCGACCGTGGCCGGGTTTGGCGCGGCCACGGTCATCATCCTCGCGATGCAGCCGGCAACGCGGAGCGCATACGCGCTGTTCCATCTCGGCAACTTCATGGTCAGCGCCTGCCTGCTGGGCGCCTGCTTTGTCGCGCTGGGCGGCGTCGTCAGCGTCGCGACGCGCGACAAGGCGCGGGCCGCGGGCCTGGCCCTGCTGGTATGGCTTGCGACGGTGGTGGTGTTTGACCTTTGCCTGCTCGCGATCCTGGTCCTGAGTGGCGGCAATCCGCTGGAGCGCTGGCTGTTCCCGCGGCTGTTGTATCTGAATCCGGTGGACGTATTCCGGCTGATCAACCTGGCCACGCTGGGGGCGGGCAGCGGCAACCAGTTGTTCATGGGGATGACCGCAGGGCAGGCGTATCCCATGTGGTCGCTGTACGCCGCGGCGCTGCTCTGGGTATTGATCCCCGCGGGCCTGGCGCAATTCATTTTTCGCCGGGAGGAAGTATGAAGCTACGCGCAATTTCGCCGCTCCGGAGGTTGGGGCTCGTGGCCGCGGCTGTGCTCGTGCTGGGCGCCTGCGCCGCCGGCCGCTCGGAGCGGCCCGAACCACCGGTCGCGATCCGCGCAGGCGACACCAGCGTGGGTTGCGGGATGGTCATCGACGGTTCGCCCGGCCCGCGTGCCGAAGCCTACGTCGATGGGTACGCTGCGCCCCTGAAGTTTGGCTCGACCCGCGACTTCTTCGCCTACGTGTTGCAGCCGGAGCACGAAATGCGGCTGCGGCATTTATATGTCCAGAATGTCGCAACGCTCGACTGGCAGCATCCCTCGGACGCCGCCGCGAGTTTCATTGATGCACGCGGGGCGTACTACGTGGCTTGGCAGCCGCTGCTTGGCATGATGGGCCCGACCTTCGCTGCGTTCGCAACGCGCCCGGAAGCGTTGGCGTTCCGCGCCCGCCATGGCGGGATGATCCTCCGCTTCAACGACATTACTGCCAGGCTGGTGGGTACCCTCGGGGCAAGCTGCCCGGCACCCGATTCACCCGCGTTTGCTTGGTCCAAGGGCTGCACAACGGTTTCGCAAGGCGGTATCGCGGCGCCGCAGGCGGCTTCGGCGTTTCCTGCTCCCGGCGGCTAGGCCTGCCGGGCTCCACACTTCGTTTCACAACCAAAGTACGGGAGGTTCCCATGGGTTTGGATAGCGTATGGCACTGGGCATTGTTGCTCGTGATCGCGGTGGTGATTTTTGGCACCGGCAAGCTCAGCAAGATGGGCCCGGATCTCGGAAATGCGGTACGGGGCTTCAAGCGCGCCCTGCATGGAGATGAGGAAAGCAAGGCAGGCGCGAACCCCGCCAGCCCGGAGCTCACGGCCGAGCCCGAACCGTGCACGCCGGCGCCCAACACGGCGCCGGTGCGCGATCCGGCAGCCGCTCCGAAATAACCGGAAGGACCGCCGTGATCGATCTTGACGTCAGCAAGTTGCTGCTCGTTGCGCTGATCGCACTCATTGTGCTCGGCCCGGAGAAGCTGCCCAAGGCCACGCGCATGGCGGGGGCGATGCTCCGTCGCGTCCGCGGCGGCTGGAACAGCGTACGCGCCGAGGTCGAGCACGAACTGGAGCTCGAGGAACTGCGTGAGTCGGCGCGACGGTTCGAGCTGGAGACGGCCCGCATCGGGCAGGCTGCGAAGGAACAGGTAGACGCCTTTCGCCAGGTCGCAGACGGGGTCGCCGATGATGCGCGGCGCGTGACCGCGGTCGCGCCCGATCCATCGGCAGCAGGGCACGCCGAACATGCCGACCACTGAGCACGTCCCACCTGCGGCGCCTGGCGCTGCCTTGGCAGCGGGCCTCCACGGCGGGTGGTTTGTGCAGCTCGCCGAGCTGCGCTCGCGCGCGGTGAAGGCGGTGGCCAGTGTCGTGATTGCCTTCGTTTGTCTGGTGCCGTTCGCCCGTCATCTGTACGGCTGGCTTGCAGAACCACTGGTGCGCCGGCTGCCGCGCGGCGCGCACCTGATCGCGACGGAAGTCACCAGTCCGTTCCTCACGCCGTTGAAGTTCGCGCTGTACATCGCGTTCTTTCTGAGCGCCCCCGTGATCGTGTATCAGGTGTGGGCGTTCGTGAGCCCCGGTCTTTACCGGCACGAGAAGCGGCTGGCGCGTCCACTGCTGTTCGCCTCGCTGACGCTTTTTTATGCCGGCTGCGCCTTTGCGTATTTCCTGGTGCTGCCTGCCACCTTCCGGTTCCTGACGCTGATGGTGCCGGCGGGGGTCGAGATGATGACCGATATTGCGCACTACCTCGACTTCGTGATGATGGTGTTCTTTGCGTTTGGCCTGTGCTTCGAGATTCCGGTCATCGAGGTGGTGCTGGCGGCGACGGGCCTCGCCAACCTGCAAACGCTTCGGAGTTGGCGCCGCTATGCGATCGTTGCCGCCGCGGCCATCGCCGCGATGATTACTCCGCCCGACATGACCTCGATGTTGCTGCTGCTGGTTCCGATGGTGCTGCTGTACGAGCTCGGCCTTCTCGCGGTGCGGGTCATGGTCAAACCGGCACCCGTGCAGCCTGCCGCGCCGGGTTGATGCGCGCCCGTGGATGCCGAAGCGGCGCGGGCATCACCGGTCGGCCGCGGCGTGCATGAATTCAACCCGGCGGCTCCAGCGAAGGGTCGGCCAGCGGCAGCCGCAGCGCGATGCGGGCGCCGCCCCGCGCGGACTTCCCAAGGACAAGGTCGCCCCCGTGCAGCAGCGCAATGGCGCGGGCAATGGACAGGCCGAGCCCGGTTCCGGTGTGGCTATCGGCGCCGCGCGCGAAACGCTCGCCCAGGCGGGCGGCCTGCGTGCCGGAGATGCCTGGGCCATCGTCGCCAACGGCGAGTTCCACGCGATCGCCCGCCGCGATCACCTCGAGATTGACCTGACCCCGCGCCCGCCCATGCAGGATCGCGTTGTCAACCAGGTTTCGCAGTGCGATCGCAAGCAGCCCGGAACTGCCGCGTACCCGTAGCTTTTCGTCGGCGTGGAGCGTGAGATTGACGCCGCGCGGCGCGGCGCGTTCACTGGCTTCCGCCAGCACCTCGCGTGCCAGTGCGGCCGGCGCCAGCAGCCGGGCGTCGTCGACGTGGGCGAGGTTTTCCACCCGCGCCAGCGTCAACAGTTGATCGACCAGCCGTTCCATGCGGGCCAGGCCGGTCCGGGCACGCTCGAGATGCCCACGCGCGGGAACGCCGTCCGCCGCGCCGGCCAGGTCCAGTTCCAGCCGCAGCACCGACAGCGGATGCCGCAGTTCGTGGGCGGCATCGGCGGTGAAGCGCCGCTCCCGCGCCAGTGCCGCGTCGAGGCGGGTCGTCAAGGCGTCCACCGCGCGCGTGAGCTGGTACAGCTCGACCGGTACGTCATCGCGCGTCAAAATCGGGGTGTGTTCGGGCTCGGCTGCGATGGCCCGCGATACCGCGCGCACCGGCGCCAGCCCGATGCGCAGGCCGATCCAGATGGCCAGCGGCAGCAGCACCAGCAGGACCGCGACCGGGACCAGCGTCGCTTCGAGGTGCGCCAGCCGAAGCTGGTCGAGGTCGTGGAGCGGGGTGGCGACCTGGATCCAGTAGGTGTGCCCCGCGTTCCAGCGCTGGTACACACGCCAGTGCCCGCCCGCGTAGGTGAGCGTCCGGAAGGTCTCGGCGTGCGGGCCCACCGGGAGCGGCGGGAGGCTCGAGACCTCGAGCAATACCCGGCCGGCTTGGTCGCGCAGCACGATTTCCGCGCGCGAGGACTTCTCGTGGCGGACGGTGCTGGGGCGCGTACCCGGTGTCCAAGCCAACGGTTGCCCGGACTCCCGGGCGGTACTCGCGAGCGCCAGCACCGTTGCCGCCGTGCGCTCCAGCCCCCGATCGAACATCTCGCCCGTTTCGTGGGTGATGCGCTGGCCCAGCCAGACCCCGGCCACGAGCCACAGCGCAAGTACCGGCAGGCCGATGAACCAGAGGAGCCGCTGGCGCAGCGATGGACGCTTCATGCGGCCGGGTCGGCTTGGGCAGGCGGGTACAGCGCATAGCCGACGCCGCGCAGGGTGCGGATCCAGCCCTCTCCGAGCTTGCGCCGCAGATGGTGGATGTGGACTTCCACCGCATTGCTGGCGACTTCCTCGCCCCAGCCGTAGAGGGCATCCTCGAGCTGTGCGCGGGACAATGCACGGCCCGGCCGCGCCGCGAGGGCTTCCAGCAGGGCGTATTCGCGCGGCGACAGTTCCAGCGGCGCATCCCCGAGCCTGGCGCTGCGCATGGCCGGGTCGAGCGTCAAGGTGCCGACGTGCTGCAGCGGTGCCGGATCGCCTTCGGTACGCCGCAGCAGCGCCCGGACCCGCGCGGCCAGTTCGGCCAGGTGTACCGGCTTGACCACGTAGTCGTCGGCGCCGCTGTCCAGGCCGCGAACCCGGTCATCGAGCGCGTCGCGTGCGGTCAGCAGCAGCACCGGCGTCCGGTCGCCGCGGCGGCGCAGGGCCGTCAACACGTCGATGCCGCTGCTGCGGGGCAGGTTCCAGTCCAGGATCGCGGCGGCATAGGTGCCGCCGGTGAGGGCCAGTGCGGCATGCTGGCCATCCTGCACCCAGTCCACCGTGTAGCCGAGGTGCCGCAATCCGTCGGCAAGGGCTTGGCCCAATGCGCGGTCGTCTTCGGCCAGCAGAAGTCGCATCGGTGGCGGCAGTGGCGGTGGCGGCACCGATTCTACGCCCCCGCATCCCGACCGCTTGAGCCAGGTCAACACCGCGCGGCTTCAGGCCGCCGGTTCCCGTACTGCTCCACCGCGTTTGTCCCGTATCACCGGCGTCCGCGCACGGCGATGGGGCAACATCCGCACCAGCGTATCGTCGCGCATGAGGTAATGATGAAACAACGCCGCGGTTGCATGCAGGCCGATCAGCCAATAGCCGATGTTGCCGATCGTTTCGTGGATTCCTTCGATCTGGTGTGCAAGTGCCTTGTCGGGTGCAAGCAGCGGCGTCAGCTCCAGGCCAAAGAATGGAATCACCTTGCCTTTGGCGCTCAACATCAGCCAGCCGAGGACCGGCATCACCAGCAGGAAGGCATACAGCGCCACGTGCATGGACTTGGCCAGGAAATGTTGCCACGCCGGCGGCGCAGGGGTGATCGGCGGCGCCCGGAACAGCCAGCGCAACGCCAGCCGGCCGAAGGTCAGCACGAACACGGTAAGGCCGAGCATTTCGTGCCAGGTCTTCATCGCGTCGTGGGCGTTGGTGCCCTTGGGGAACACGCCGCGGAATTCAATCAGGGCGTAGACCGCGACCAGCAGTGCCAGCGTCAGCCAGTGCACACCGATCGACAGCGCGTGGTAATGATTGCCAGTGGTGGGATTCATGATTTTCGCCTTTGCCGGTTGGGCTGCAACGTGCATGGAGACATTGCAGAGGAGGCTCCTTATGGCGGCCTTAAGCCTTCCCGCGCGTTGCTTGCCCATTCAGGCCGTCGCGGTTTCCGATGCCCCGGCCGATGCGCGCCGACGGCCGCGCGGCGGGCCCGCCGGTGCCCCAGACGACAGCGCAGGTTGGCTGGTCTTGGTCGCGTTGCGTGCGGTCGCCCGAACTGGCGCGCAGGTTGTAGGGGCAGCCGGCCTGCGGCCACCGCACATGGAATGCGCGAGCTACCTACGCGAGCTGCCACCGGTCTTGCAGCATGCACTCGGGCTGGCTGCCACTGGCCGGGAATGGACCGGTGCCGGCAATGCCAGGAACTCCCTGCGTAGTTCCGCCCATCGACGAAACTGGGCGCGCCATGTCCACGCCGAAGCGAGCACGAATGCGATGGCAAGCACGAGGCGCACCGGCCACCAGGGAAGCAGGACGGCGCCGATCGCCGCCAGTGCAAACCACACCACGACCAGGATCAACCAACCGTTGCAGCAGGGTGAACCGAAGAACCGTGCCCTGCCGCCATTGCTGCGCACGCTGGCGAGGTGGGCGCGCGCGGGTCCAAGGTTGGCGGTCATGGCTGGCCTTCGCGTGGCGTGCGGGTGCTTTGGCCATCCCAATCCCGCCGGGCTGCTCTGGCCGATGGTGCGGGCGCACGCGGCTGCGCGGGCGGCAGCGCCGCGGTCACGACCGCGGGGACCGCCAAGACGAGGATTCCCCGCACATGGCCCGCAGCGTCCATGACCCTGGCAATATCACCGGGGAGGGGCGCCGCCGCGCCGACCCCGATGCAGAAGGCGATGGCGGCTGCAGACGGCGAACGCTCGTGGCTGTCCCGCAGGGTCATCTGGGCCGGGCCGGCTGCGGGGCAGGTGGTTTTTCTCATGGTGAAAGCGCTTGTGTGGTGGCGATGCGTTGCGGCCGAAGATCCGTGGCTCGTGGCGCCCGCGCGCGGTGTCCGGCGGGCCGTGTGCATGGAACGGGTTTGGCCTGACACGGCTTTGTAGCAACGCCGGCCGGCGTGCCAGTGAGGCAGGTCAACTCCCCGGGGGCAAGGACGTGCGGCGTCGCGGAACGGGCCTGGACCTTGATGAAGTTGGACCCATCCGCCCCCGGTCACCATTCCTTTGGAGGGGCAACAAGGTGATGCCGTCACCGCCTTCCGGTGCACATCCCACCAGCTGCGGCACGGTGTTTCGCGCCGAGGCACATCCGTTGCCCGCCGCGGGATCGACGTTTTCCGGCGCACCGGCCGGCGTGTGGGTGATTGCGCGCGACCGGCCTGCGGGGGCGCACGGCTCACGCTCCGGACGGTATCTGCAGGCCGCGGCCAATGGCGCCTCCCTGCGATGCGTCGCGCCAGGCTGGTGCGGGCAATCCGTTCCGGCGGGCCAGTTGTCGCGCTTCGTATTCTTCCTGTGGCGTCGGCGTTTGCAGTACCGGCAGCGGGTATGTGATCGGGGCGTCCACCCAGGGCTGCAACGCTGCGCGCATTTGCATCTGCGCCATCACCGGCACCGTCACCAGCGAATCGGGGTCACCGGCGGCCACACCGGTGCGCGTGTGGAGGCGGTTCAATGCGTATCCGGAGGAGCGGACGACACGGGGGCCGCCGGGAGCCGCGATGGTATATGCGTGATCTGCGCCGCCCAAGGGATCGATGCCATCGGCGACCACGTTTGCGAACAACGCCAGCCGCAACTGCGAGGTAATCGCGGTCAGCTGCGCATAGCGCCGCCCATGGCGCGCGGTGGCGTGCGGCCGCGGAGGGCAGGGCGTTGCGACCCCTTGACAGGCCCGCTGTACTGGCGCCGCGTCACTGTGCGCGCCGCGTTCCATCGCCAGCTGGATGTTGGCTTGCTGGCAGCCCGCGGCGATCACCCTCATGACCGAAACGGCCCGCGCGCGACCCGCATCACTGTCATAGCGAAGGCCCAGGAGTGCCAGCGTATCTGCGACTCCCACGACTCCGATCCGCAACCGGCGCGGCGAGATCCCTGCGAGACGCGCCGCATTGTCGAGCGCGCGTACGGCCAGCGCCGCGCAGTCGGACATCGCGGACAGGTCGATCGAGTCCACGGCGCCGGCTTCGGGCTCCACGAACGCCGCGACGTTCAGTACCGCACTCAAGTCATCGGTGCGCCAGGGGATGCGTCCCGTTCCTGCACCCGCCAGCAGGCGTTCGCCCGGCAGCAGGCGCCAGGTAGCCATGGCTTCCATGAACCGGTCTTCGTAGACGCTCCGTGGTCCGCGTGGTTCCACTGACGCCAGGGCCGACGCGACCCGCAGCCAGGTGTGTTCGATCGAGACATCGCGCAGGCCGGCCGGGTCGCGCCAACGGAACCACGCGTCCCAGGCTTCTACGGCCGCCGGGTCGGTGAAGGGCGAAGGCCTGAAAGTTTGTGACATGTCATCGGCAACGGTCGCGCAGTAGCTACTGTGCTGCCAATCCGGGTGCGGTAGTTGAGGGATGTCAAGCCCGCGGCTGATCGCCGTTGCGTGTTACACACTGTTGCAAACGGCCGCAACAGGCCCTGGCCCGAGGGCGCGACGTGGAATGGCTGGCTCGCCGCGCGTGGGCGGCGTTCGTCGCGGCCCGTCGCGCGGCGCGAGTGCAGGGCACGGCAGGCGCGGGCGTCCCGCGGATCAACGGGCGGAGCGGTGCGACGGCCTTACACTTCGGCCAGAAGTTGCCGGATGGCGTTGACCAGTTGCTCCCGCCGGTAGGGCTTGCGCAGCAGGTCAAAGGAACCCACGGCGCCGCCATCCTTGCCGGGCGTGGCGTCGCGGCCTTCGTAGCCGGATGTCAGGAGCACCTTGAGGGCGGGCCGGGACTGCAGGGCACTGCGTGCAAGCTCCACTCCGTTCATGTCGTGGCCCAGCACCACGTCGGAAAACAGCACGTCCACGTCCGGTCGCGCCGCCAAAATATCCAGTGCTTGCCGGGCACCCGCCGTGCTGAGTACCGTGTAGCCAATCGCCTGCAGGAACCGGACCGCCACGGAGCGGACTTCCGCCTCGTCTTCGACCACGAGGATGGTCGCATGGGCAGGACGCGGCGCGTTCGCCGCCTTCTCGACAGGCGCCGGCGGCAATGCATCACGATCCGCCACCGGCAGCAGAAAACTGACGTGGGTGCCGTATCCCAGCCGGCTGTCCACCAGCGTCGCGCCGCCGGACTGGGTGACGAACCCGTACACCATGCTGAGCCCAAGTCCGCTGCCCTGGCCGGGTTCCTTGGTGGTGAAGAACGGTTCAAACGCATGCACCTTCACCTCGGGAGGCATCCCGACGCCGGTGTCGGCCACCTCGAACGCGACGTACCGTCCGGGCGGCAGCTCCCAGCCATTGTCCGGAGTCGTCAATTCGACGTCGCGCGCGCTGATCGTGAGGCGCCCGCCGCGGGGCATCGCATCGCGCGCGTTCAGGGCCAGGTTTACCAGCGCGGTATCGAGCTCGTTGGGGTCGGCGTGAACATCACGCACGTTGGGCGCGCACTCCACGTGGACTTCGATGGTTTCGCTCAGCGTCCGCCGCAGCATGTGGCCAAGCTCGTCCATCAACGGACTGGGTACGACCGCGCGGGGCTGCAACGGCTGCCTGCGCGCGAACGAGAGCAGCCGGTGCGTCAGGCTGGACCCACGATCGACGGCCCGGAGTGCGCTCGCAAGGGACTCCTGGGCGCCCAGCTGGCCGGCCAGCTCGGCCTCGAGCAACTGCAGGTTGCCCGACACCACGGTGAGAAGATTGTTGAAGTCGTGGGCGATTCCCCCGGTGAGCTGTCCGAGCGCGTCCAGCCGGTGTATGTGCGCCAGTTGCTCCTCGCTCCGGCGGCGCTGCATCGCCGCCACCAGCAGGTTGGCGACCGACCGCAGGAAAGCCACCTTGTCCGGGTCGAACTGCACCAGCGCGGGGCTCAGGGCCGCCATCGCGCCGAGTGACTGGTCTCGTCCGAATAGTGGAACCATCGCAATGCCCTTGAACCCGGCCGCGGCCAGGCGGGACCGAAGCGGCGGGAAATTCGCGTCATCGAGGCTCGCGGTCGTGATGGCACGAAAACGGCCGCCGGCAAACACCGAGCGGATGAAGCGCGTACTGCCGAATGCGGAAATGAGCCTGCGACGGGCTTCCGCGGTGATGCCCGTGGTGGCCTGGATGTGCGGCTCGGGATGCTGCGGATCGATCGCCAGGATGGCCACCGCCGGCACCCCGAGTGCGTTCGCGACCATTTCCGGGATCCGCTGGACGGCAAGCTCGTAATCGGTCGACTCGACCGCGAGGCGCCCGATTTCCATCACACAGGTATCGAGTCGTGCGTGCTCTTCAAGCTGGCGTGCGCGCCAGGTGTCGGAGATGTCGCGCAGGGATGCCAGCACCCGGACGCCGTTGGCGGTCATGACCGGGACCAGGCTGATGCTGAGGAGCACCCGCGTGCCATCGCGCCTTACCCCCACCAGCTCGCGGTCGATGCTGACCATGTACGCACGCGGATGCGCCATGTAGTTTCGGCGGTGCCCGCGATGGGCTTCGCGTTGCGGTTCGGGCACGAGGACTTCCACCGGTTGCCCGACCAGGGCCTCGTGCTTGTAGCCAAACAGGCGCTCGGCATGGGTGTTGGCGGCAACGATTGCACCGTCCTCGCTGACCGCGAGCATCGCATCGGTGGTGATGCCGAACCACGTCCAGAGGGCGTCGATGTCGACAAAAGGGAGATCCTGTGCGGTCATCTCTTGGCCGGTCCTTTGATGGAAATTGCCCGGCGCGTACCTCCAGCGGTTCGATCATCGTGAGGTTCAGGCCGCAGGGTCAAGTTCGAGCGGCGGTTCGTTCGACGTCCGCCAACCAGCGAATTTGCGCAGCACGCTTTGCCCGCGCGCCCGGAAAGCCCAGAACAGCCTGCACACGGACGCAATGCAGGGCAGCAAGCGCTGGGTTTTGATCTACCGCCGGAGCCCTGCAGACGGCAAGCGAGTCGATCGCCCCGCCGAGCCGGTACAACCGCAAGAAGCACCCAGCTTTCGGGCTGCTTCAGCGGCCGCTCACTCGGTAGAACTCCGCGGTCGAGCTGAACTCGGTGGTGGTGATTTCTGTTCTTTCCTGTTCGTATCTTCGTTCGGGTGGATCGGCTCAAGTGGTCCGGCGGTCACGGTGCCCTTGTGGTTCTTCAGGAACATCAGGCTGTAGGGATCGTCGCTTTGCTGCAACTGCCGGTAAGCGATCGAACCGTCAATGGAGCCGCCCTGCAGCAGTCCAGCGGCTGTGGTCGTGGTCTTGATTGGCTTTCCTGCCGTATTGAGCGACACGGGAGTATGCCCTCCGTCCATGACACCCACACTCAATTCGCCTGCAGCCCCACCGACGCGAGTACCCGTCTGGTGGGTTTTCACCCACGCCCATTGGGCCTTGGCGCGGCGCAGCGCGACCTTGTCGCCATAGGTTTTCTGCAAGTCACCCCAGAGCTTGTCGGTTTCCTCAAACTGCGCCTTGGTCAACAGGGTGACCATCACGTCACGGGCACTGACGTACGGCGGATCGCCGCGTTCGGCCGCCAACACCATCCACGCGGCGCCGAGAGCGCGGTTGGCCGGCACTCCCTGGCCCCTGAAATACATCACGCCGAGGTTGTACTCGGCAGGCTTGTAGGCCCACGATGCGGCGACCTTGTACATGTCGACCGCGTGCGCATCGTCGCCTTGCCTGACTGCTTGGACGGCGAGTGTGAAGAACTTCACGCCGGGGCGTCCATCCGATTCCGGAGTATTGAAGTTGCTGTCCGACATCGAACCGGCCGACGCGCCGGAATCATAGTCGGGCGCCGCGATGACGTTGCCCTGTGCGTTGGATTGCGCGTGGACAGGAAGAAGCTCTGACGCGGAAAGCGTACCTAGCGCAACAGAAATGAGGAGGGTTGTGAATTTGCGCATAGCCGATACTCCCCTTTCAGCTGAGAGGGCGGTCCGGGGCCGGTCCGGAATGGGTGGAAATGATCCGGGGTGCGCCTCTGGTAGCTCAATCATCGTGAGGTTCAGGCCGCAGGGTCAAGTTGGAGCGGCGGTTCGTTGGACGTCCGCCAACCAGCGAATTTGCGCAGCACGCTTTGCTGACCTGCATGCCGCACCAGTGCTGCGAACCCTTCAATTAATGCAAATGTCCAACTTGCGCATGAAGCTGGCTTGGCCCGCCTATTATCTGCACCTCTGTGTCTCTGGATGGCGACGGCAACCTGATTTTCGGCGCCTTCGAGTAGAGTGGACCGGGGCGCTGAATTCACCCGCAAGCCGCTGACAGTTGCGCGCCGGCAGGCGCTGAAACCTGCCGCCGTGTGACCCGAAACGATACTGCGGGACTTCGGGTAGATGCTGCGGTGGATGCTGCAAAACCATCGCGTCGCGGATCCAATGCGCCTGACGCCCCGGCCGTATGCGCCGACCCCGCCGGGCTGGAGACCGCGCTCGCCAACCCGGCATTGAGTGCGCGTGACACGATGCCGCACGGCGGGTGCCTCACCCAATCGCACCTGTGATCGTCGATGAACGCCTTCATGGCCGGAACCGGCGGTCGAGCTCCGCCTGAGCAAAATACGCACTGGCCTTGCGCCGGGTCCCGTTGGCCTGACGCAGCTCACGGTTCTCGCGTTCCAGCGCCTTGATCCGATGATGTTCTTCGATCGTCGGCCGGGGCCGCAACCCTTTATCGCGCTCAGCCTGTCGCAACCAATGCCGCAGCGTCTCAGCCGTGCAACCAATCTTCGCCGCGGTCATGCCGATCGCCACCCACTGCGAAACATGTTGGTGCTGGTCCCCGGCACCATCGGAACCGCCCGTTCCCGTACTTCCGGTGCATACCTCTTCGACGTGTTCATGGCTCCATCCTCTTGAGAATTGGAGCCTCCGGAAAAGCCGGAGCGGTTCACTTTGCCACTGACGCCGCTTCTGCTGGATGCCGCCAATATGGCCGTGGCGACCGCACAGTTCATTCGGCAATCTGAACCCAAGCGAGTTTGTCAAACAAACCCAAGCGACCGAACGTGGGTTGGCTCAAGCCTGGTTCTAACGTGTGCGAAATTCCGGGTAACGTCAACGCACGTTTAGAATGTCGCTTGAAGCTCGTGAGACTGGGTACAGATAGCCTTGATTCCGGTGGAGCCGATGTGGCGAACAGGATGGATGTCGTGCAATCAAGCCAAAATATCCTGATTGCTGCGGAAGCACTCGCAGCACTGCCGCGCGACCTGGTGCTGGTGGTGGATTGTCGCTTTACCTTGACCGACCCGGACGCAGGCGAGCGCGACTTCCTGGCAGGGCACATTCCGGGTGCGGTATACGCAAACCTCGATCGCGACCTCTCTGATTTGTCAAAAAAAGGGCTGGGCCGGCATCCGCTACCGAATCCGGATGCGTTCGCACAGACCTTGTCCAGCTGGGGCTGGCAGCGCAGGCAGCGCATCGTCGCCTATGACGCCCAGGGTGGGGCAATGGCTGCGGCGCGATTGTGGTGGATGTTGCGACGCGCCGGCGTGGAAGCAGGCGTACTGGATGGCGGCTGGCAGGCATGGTGCAAGGCGGGGCTTCCGATTGAATCCGGAAGCGCGGCCGCCGGCGCGCCCTCCGCCGTGACGCTGCAGTTCGATGGTGCACAGGCGGTGGATTATACGGAGCTCGACTCGCTGCGCATGCAACCGTCCGCACTGGTGCTGGATGCCCGCGGTGCACCACGCTTTCGGGGTGACTTCGAGCCGATCGACCGGGTAGCGGGTCACGTTCCTGGAGCCCGCAATCGGCCATTCTCCCTGAACCTGGATGCGGGCAAGCACTTCAAGCCAGCATCGGAGCTACGTGCGGAATTCGCCGCCTTGCTGGATGGTCGCGCCCCGGAGAAGGTTGTACACATGTGTGGATCGGGCGTCTTTGCTTGCCACAACCAACTGGCGATGGAGATCGCCGGTCTTTCCGGTTCGCGCGTGTTCGTTCCATCGTGGAGTGGATGGTCGAGTGACCCGGCGCGGCCGATCGCGACCGGCGAGGCGTAGCGCGTCAGAGAAACGGGGCGAACCCATGTGCTGCGTGATCATTGCGGGAACCATCCATATCACCTGGTCAAATATCGATCACGACATCGGCGGTTGGCTGTGAGCAACAGATGAGCACGTTGTCCTTGCTCGGGCGTTCCAGCGGCTCGGGACGATAGGCCACGGTGCCAGCCATGAGCCGGCTGATGCAGGTGTGGCATACCCCCGTGCGACAGGCAAAGCGGGTCTTGACGTTGCAGGCCTCGGCAAGTTCGATCAGGCTCGCGAAACGGTCATCCCAGTTGACGGTGAGCCCGCTGCGTGCAAACGACACCAGCGGACCCGTGCCGGCAGCTCCGGGTGGCGCATGGACGGGTCCCACGGTTTGCTCGACAATCCCGGGCATGAAGGGCTGCCCAGGCCCGAAGCGCTCACGCAAGACCCGAGCGGGGGGAATACCCCAGACAGCGAGCAGTCCGTCGCCAAGATCGTGCATGAACGAATCCGGCCCGCATAGGTAGAAGTCAGCATCGCCGGGGACACCGAGCCGGCGCAGGGCACCAACGTCAAGGCGGCCTTCAATGTCGAAGTCGATGCCTAGGCGATCGGCGGGCAGGGGGCGACTGTAGGCGATCACACGGTGACTATTGGGTAGTGCGCGCAACAGCGTTTCGGCCTCCCGGGCAAACGGATGCTCGGCGCCGTTGCGAGCGCCGTGGCACCACCACAACGTGCGTGGCGAGGCAGACTCCGCAAGTGCCCGGAGCATGGCCAGCACCGGGGTCACGCCGATCCCGGCGCTCAGCAACACCACGGGCCGCGGGTCTTGGCGCAGGACGAATCCGCCGCGCGGGGCGGCAGTGTCCAGGGTGTCGCCCACATGTACGTGTTCGCGCAGGTAATGGCTGGCCGCGCCGTGGGGCTCCTCCTTGACGGCGATCGAATAGTGGGTGGGGTCGGACGTCGCGGTGAGTGAATAGCTGCGCAACAACGGTGCCTTTCCATTTTCAATCGGCAGCCGCAAGGTGATGAATTGGCCAGGCGCCGCAGGCGCGAACCTCGCACCTGCATTCAGTACCAGCTCGAGCGAGAACACACTGAGGCTCTCTGCGTGAATACGCGCAACCCGCAACGGCCGAAACCCCGACCAGGCGGCGGGTGAACCGGAGTTCAGTATCAGGCCCTTATTTTCCGTGGAACCGGCCCCGCGCATGTCCCGCTCCATGTCGCGGAAAGCAATCGTCCACCCTGGTGAGAATGCATCGATCCGCAACGCCCGTTCGACTTGGGCCAGATCACGGCCAGGCAGGTAGAGCAGGGCATCCGCCGCTGCCACCGTGAGCTGTTCCGGACCGTCGGCAACCTTGACGATCGCATCGCCGGCTTCGACCTCGCCTTCGGTGATGACCCGCATGTAGAAGCCTGGGCGGTGGTGCGCGACGAGCAATGCCGCCATCCGCGGCTCACCCATGCGGATGCCCACCCGATAACAGGTAACCCGCGGTTGTGACACCTCGAACACCGCACTGCCGATCTGGAAGCGGTCGCCAATGCAGACCTCGTCATCGGGCAGCCCGGATACGGTGAGATTTTCACCGAACTGGCCGAAGACAAAGTCGTGGCGGCCGAATTCGTGCTCCCAGTGGTGGTAAGACTCGATCTGGTAGACCAGCACGGCGCGTTGCTCGCCGCCGTGTCCCACCAGATCACCCTGCTTGTCACCATCGATATTGAGATGGCGCACCCTGCATTTGCCGGCAACCGAATGCTTCCACACGGCGGTGTGTACCGTCTTGTCACGCCAGCGAATGTCTTGCGGCAGGCCCACGTTCACCGAAAGCAATTTCGACATCAGCAGTCACCTCCTGACTTAACCCTACATCTACATCGCCGGAACGACTATGCGTTGCAATCCACGGTCGCGGCCGGAAAAAGTGGCGCAGGAGCGGCTTGCCGCTACGGTCTACCATTTCCTGTATTGATGCAAATGTCTATTGTGTCAAATACAAACGGCGGAGGTGCAGACCGACCAGACGCTACGGACACGCCACACGATGGCCATTTAGCCGGATGATCGCCGGCGCCCCACCGGCCACACTGGCTGCGCATAGAACCCACGCACACAAAGGAGCGAACCCGACTGCCAGGCATCGTACAGAGCGGCCACCGCAGGATCAGCGGGACGCAACACGGGGGCAACAGGAATCACACCGGAAGAACCTACAGGCGTCGAACGCGACGGCTGCCCCCATTGATGCGCGTCGAAGTAACCGGCGTTCCACGACAAGAACAAGACAAAGAGAGCGACCACGGAACCATGCAACACCACCGCGAGGGAAATCGACTTGAGGCTCCAAGAACGTCGCATGACACTCCCCGAAAATTGGCAACGATTCCGCTTCGGCGAACAAGGCACCATGGTTGCGCGATCGGGCCACAAATGCAGCCTGCCAGCTTGGAAGGCGCGCTCTGGCTACTCGGCTGGATGTCCACCGAAGTCCGAAAGTACCTCACACGATCTGGCAAAGCCGCAGATGCACTGCGACCGTTGTACGAACTGGGCGATGCCGATCCGGATTGCAAGATACAACCGCCCCGAGGACCGGCCGCGCGAGCGCAGGATCCGGGTGGCCTGTCGTACACAACCCGTCAGACCCCGTCCACGTGTTCCGGAGAAATTCTGGACCGCTGCGCCCCGTACGAACCAGGGTGGTAGCCAGCCTGGTGGCCAAAACCCCGTGACCCGGCCAAGGACGGTACCGCCCGATGTGCGCCTGGTGCCTGGAATCAAGATAGCGGAATAGCGGACACGCCCCAACGTGAACCAGGTTGATGCCGGGTTGCCGGGCGGGCGCGGAAGGGCCGCCCTGCTCTGCTATTGCTTGATCGCTTCGATCTGGATCTCGAGCACAACGTCATCCGGGACACCCATTTCAAGACCCCAGTTGATGCCCCACTGGCTGCGTTTGAGCGTCGCGGTAAAGTCGCCCCCGCACACTTCCGCCTGGTGCAACGGGTTGTCATAGACCGCAGAGTTCGTGCATGTCAGCGTCACCGGGTGGGTCTGGCCCATGAGCGTAAGCTCGCCTTCGACACTGGCCGGTGTGTCGCCGTTGAATGTTGCGTGCTTGCTGACGAAGCGTGCGGTCGGAAACTTGATGACATCGAAGAACTCGGGACTGCACAAGTGGGCGTTGAAATACGGAATGCCAGAATCGACGGAAGTCATCTGGACGGTAATGTCTGCTGTTGCTGCCCTTCCCGCATGATCCAGGGTTACCTTGCCAGCCACATCGTCAAACCTCGCGTGTACCGTCGAGGCGCCGAAGTGCCGCACGCCAAAGTGGACAAAGGTGTGGTTGGGATCTGTTACGTAGGTGCTGACACTCACTTTAGGCCTCCGAAGTAATCATCCGGCATGGTTGCGCCACGGCACGCCAGCGCGCGCCGCCTGGCCGGATCGCGGCGAAAGGCCGTTTGTTGCGTGCGGCGGCCGATGCTGCATGTGTTGCCTTACGCTGACTTTCGCACCGCGGCCGGCTGGTAATCGCCGACCATGGTTCGAAACGGGATCGCAAGCCGGTTCCAGCCGTTGATGGCGATGATCGCAAGCGACAGGTCCACCAGCTCTTTGCCGTTGAACTGCTTGCGTGCCCGCGCATACAGTTCGTCGGGTACTGAACCATCTGCGATCCGGGTTAGGGCTTCAGTCCATTCCAGCGCGGTGCGTTCACGCTCGCTGTAGAACGGCGCTTCGCGCCAGGCATTCAAGGCGTACAGGCGCTGTTCGGTCTCGCCCGCGGCCCGTGCGTCCTTGCTGTGCATGTCAAGGCAGTAAGCGCAGCCATTGATTTGTGATGCACGCATCTTCACCAGTTCCAGCAGCGGCGGCTCGAGGCCGCAAACGTTGACGTATTGCTGCAGGCCAAGAATCGCCTTGAAGCCATCGGGTGCTGCCTTGGTGAAATCAAGCCGCTGTTCCATGTCCTTTCTCCTTTGTCCCGCCGCGCAAACTGGGCGGCGTGGGTAGCCAGTCACGTTCACGAACGCGAATGTATCGCGTTATCGCCTATTCCAGCGATGCCCTGGATCAAGTGAATCGGACGGGTGCGGAAACAAGCGGTCCCGCGTCGAAGCGATGCCCGCCTCGATGCCCGCAAGGTTGGGTCGACCGGTACGCGTGGAGGCTGCACGCGTGCCGGCATTCAGCGGCCCGGCCCTGCCCGGCTTGCTCACACGTACTGCGACAACGCGTCGGCGAGCGGAAAGTACCGGCCAACAATGAACGGGTGCTCATCCTGCATATACAGGCGCGATTTGGATTCACGCAACTTGCGGACACAATCCACCAGGCGACCGAGATCATTGGTTTCGAAGGTCAACAGCCACTCGTAATCGCCCAATCCGAATCCGTATACACCATTGGTCAGAATGTCCGGGACAAACGCGTGACCGATGTCACCATGGTCGGTGATCAGTGCCTTGCGCTCCCATTTGGGCAACAAATAGTATTCCGGCTTGCGAATGAATGGATAAAAGCACAGGTATTTGCGCGGTGTCATTCCCACTGCAAACGAAGTCGGGTGAGTCGAAAATTCGAATGGCTTGGTCACGCCCGTGAATGCGTGCGGGATGTCGATGTAATTGCCCAGCTCCGCACGGCGCAATTCAAGCTGAAGGTCCTGGATGTCGTCAAAATGGTCGGCAAACATCCAGAACAGCAGGTCCGTATGGCCCTGGAAGCCCTGGACCACATAGGTACCGCGCAGTCCTACCCGATCCTTGAACGAATCGAAAATGGCCACTGCCGCGTGCGTTACGCTGCTACGCCGCGATTTGTCGAGCTGCTGCCACGCGGCGGTGAACTTGACGGCAAGGTGGCACGTAAACTGTTCCTGCATTTCACGCCCTCTGGTTGCTGCGAACTGAACGGTTGGTCGATGCTGCAAAATCCACTACTAGCGGCCGCCATGCACCGCAAATGGCGCGGAGTTGCCACGGCAGCCCGGCCGGCCGCGCCCGATGGCGCGGCTCGACCCGGCGGGCACGCACCCACGCTCGCCGTGGATGGCAAGACGGGTTTGATGTGACAGCATGCTGGCCGGCCGTGTGCTCCACGGACACACTGGCCGTCGGCGAAGTCTCCGTGCGCCGTCCGGCCCCTGCAGGTTCACCGGGCAGCTGCCGGGACGGCCGGAACCGGAATCTGGGCCAGGTGATACGCTTCGTGGATCCAAATGAAATCGATCAGGTTTTTCAGGCTCACCGGGCCAAACACCGGATGCTCGACGGACTTCGCGAGCAAGTCTTCTTCATGCACCTTGTTGAACAGATGCTGCAAGTGCGCAAACCTCGACTCTCCGAGCAGCGCCACCAGTTCCGCGCGCGTCGTTGCCGCCGGTGCCGCGGTTTGACAGGGGTGGGCCGCTTCGTAATCTGAAATCGCGTGGGACAAGTCGCGTTCGGGCACGGGATCGCGCGTATTCGACAGCGAATCCAATACGGTCGCAACGAGTTCCTTCTCGGCACCATGAAGGTGGCGTACGACGTCGCTTACGCTCCAGGTGTGGTTGGGTAGCGGCTCGTCCAGACGGGTCTGCGGCATCTGCTCCAGGCGGGCGAGCAGTTCCAGGCGCGTTTTACCGAGGTTGGAAATCAACGTAGACATACCAAGTGGACCCTTCGGCCGGGAACAGGTGCGCCGGCGACGCGGCAGAGTTTAGGGCTGGTGTATCCCGCAGCGATTGACGCGAGTCAGGTTCGCGGCTTCTCGCGGTGCGTTGCTGCACGCACCGGTTCACGCCACGCAGGCACCGGCCGCTGCGTGCCGGGCGGCCAGACCCGGGGATTCCAGTTCGGCGATGGCCTGGCGCGCGGCAGTGCGCCCCTGTTCCACACAGTCGGGGATCGCGACACCGGCATACGAGGCGCCGGCAAGCACGACCCGTGGATACCGCGCGGCAACCAGGCTGCGGGCTTGCCGAACGTCCGCCAGGTGGCCCACCGCGTAGCTGGAAATCCCGCGCGCGCAGTGGGTAACGACGTGAAATTCCGGGTTGACGCGGATGCCCAGGATCCGCTCCAGATCCTGACGCGCACGCTCCGCGATCACGTCGTCGGGCGGGCGCAATGTCGGGCCCTCGTCCGTGTCGCGCACATAACACCGCAGCAACGCCTGGCCCGGCGGCGCGACGTGTGGCCACTTGAGGTGCGACCAGCTGCACGCGCTGAGCGTGCAACCGGACGTGGGCGGCACCAATACCCCGGTTCCGGGCAGCCACGGGTCAATCTCGTCCGTGCGAAGCCCCAACGTCACCAGCGTCGTGTGCCGCGGCGAAGCCTGCCCGAGCGGACCGAAGTCTTCGGCAAGGCCCAGGATTGCCCGGGCGCCCGGAGCGGGTACGGCCAGGATGACCGCGTCGGCATGAATCGCGGCGCCCCCGGCCACGGTGACCTGGTACTGGTCTCCACATCGGGTGATCGCCTGAACGGCCGCGTGGGTATGCACCGTTCCCGACGGCAACTGCGCGACGATACCCTCGATCAGTGACTGCATTCCCGCCGCGAATGAAACAGGGCCGGCGCGCCGCGTCGCATCTTCATCCGCGCCGCCAGCTCCAAGGCGTGCGGCAAGCGTCGCCCGGGCGCCGAACAGCAGGCTTCGATGCGCCCCCCGGACCTTGAGGAAGAACGGTGACGTTGCCAGCAGGCTCATGCGGTCGATATCGCCGTTGTGGATTTCCTCGAGCAGGGGCGCCACCAGGCCATCGACCACCGCATCCCCAAGCCGGCGCCGCAAGAACGTACCGACTGCTTCATCACCGGTCATTTGCACATCGCGGCGCAGGAAGTCCCAGAGCGCCCGCAGCTTGCCCGCCGGGCTGACCAGCCGCGTGCGCAGGAACGGCAGCACCCGGGCGGGCACGCCAAGCACCGTCCCCGCCGGAAAGCGGTGCAGCTTGCCGCTGCGGTACACATACGTCGACAGGGATCGCGGCGCCACGATGCGGCCCGCGAGGTCGGTCGCCCGTACCAGCGATCGCAGTGCTTCACCGCGCAAGAGCAATGAATCGGGCCCCGCTTCGATCACGCAACCGCGACGCTCCAGGGTCTGGACGCTGCCGCCGGGGTGGGCGGCCGCTTCCAGTACCGTCACCCGCAACCCGTCCGCCCTGCCGCTTGCCGCCGCATCCGGGTGCTGCAGATAAAACGCGGCGGCGAGGCCCGTGGCGCCGCCGCCGACCACGACCACGTGGGGGCAACCCGCGCTCAAGCCGGAACGCTCGCGACGCGATCCAGCGCCTCTGCCACCGCATCGGCAAGCGCGGCAATGAACAATGGATGGATGTTTGGCATGGGTGGCCGCACGTAGGCGCCGCCCAATTCCTCCACCACCGCGCGACACTCCACGTCGTTGTCGTAGAGGACCTCGAGGTGATCGGCGACAAACCCGATGGGGCAATAGATGAAGGTGCGCTGCTGCCGCGTATTCCAGAGGTTTCGCGTCACCTCGCGTACGTCCGGCCCGATCCACGGATCGGGCGTCCGTCCGGCGCTTTGCCAACCGATCGCGTAGGTGTCCAGGCCGGCTGCGGCCGCGATCAGTTGCGCGCTTTCCGTGACTTGCTGCACGTACGGGTCGCTTTCAACGAGGATGCGCGCCGGCAGGCTGTGGGCCGAGAAAATGACTGCGGCGTGGCGCCGGTCGTCCGGCTGCAGCGCCTGCAGGGCCACGCTGATGCATCGGGCCCAGTAGCCGATGAACTTCGGTTGCCGGTACCAGGCGTCGACGGTAACGAGCCGCGGCCACCCCAATGGTGCGGCCGCCCGCGTCACCCGCTCGCGGTACGCACGCACACTGAACGCCGAATAGTGCGGTGCCATGACCAGCGCTACGCCCTTGTGGATACCATCCGCGTGCATCCGGGCCACCGCTTCCTCGATGAAGGGCGCGGTGTGCTTGAAGCCAATGTAGGATCTGAAGTCTTGTGCCGGGAACCGCCGGCTCAAGTCCGCGGTCAGCTGCGCCGCCTGCTCCGCGGTGATCCGGTTCAACGGCGAACCGCCGCCAATCGCGAAGTAGCGGTTCTGCAGCTGTTCTTGCAGCGCTTCCGAGGGTTCGCGTCCGTGCCGAATGTGGGTGTAGTAGGCCCGCAGGTCCTGGAGCGTGTGCGGTGTCCCGTACGCCATGACCAGCAGACCAGTGGTTTCGTTCTGAGGATGCATGATGCTGACCACCGCAAGCGGCACAATGCCGGAAACGACCCATGCAGCGACGCGGTTGGGCAATGGCCAGCGGCGTTCGCGTCGCACCGGTGGTGGCGTAGCGCGCCGGCGCACCGATGCCCACGACGCCCGCCCCACACCGTATGCGTCTGCCCGCCAGACGTGCTGCAAGGTGACTCTAGATGCGGCGGACAGGGCGGTCTTTGATGCTGGTCAGGCCGTGCGCGAAATGCCGGAAATCACCTTGCCGCGGCGCAACGGCACCGAACCGGGGTGGGTGCAATTTTGAAGTGCAACCCCTGACCCAACGGAGCGGCGCAGGTACCGCCGCCTGCGCAGCGGACGCCCGAATGGCGCCGCGGTACGGGTGCCGGGCTGGCTGCATCCTTGCCGGCGCCTGGTCACTTCCTGCCGATACGGCGCCCACGCGCCGTCCGGCGTGACCGGGACTTGCCGGCGCTGTTCGGTACCCCGCAATAGATCTCGTGCAGCGTACCGATCAGGCGATAGGCCGGCCCTTCGGCCAGCCGGTACCAGATCTGCTGCGCTTCGCGGCGGGTTTCGACCAGGCCTTCCTCGCGCAGCTTCGCCAGGTGCTGCGACAGCGCCGACTGCGAGAGTTCGGGAAGGTGTGCGTTGAGCTGGCCGACCGTCAGCTCGCTGCCGACCAGCAGGCACAATACGCGCAGGCGCTGCGGATTGGCCAGCGCCTTCAGCAGGCGCGAGGCTTCGTCGGCCTGCGCCTCCATCGCGGCGACGTCGAACCCGAGACGCGTACCCATGATGTCGATGACCGGAATCCTCCAACGGGGTGGTTGACATTGTACGTTCTTCTCAATAAGCTGTCACTACATTAGTAAATACTAAATAATGTTTTGCTTGACGGTAGTCAAAAACGGGTTCCGCGCCCGGGTGCAGCCTGGGCACGACCCCCACCAGAGGACGCACGGCCATGGCCAACATCGTCATTCTCGGAGCAGGCATGGGCGGCATGTCGGCCGCCTACGAGATTCGGGAAGCCCTCGGCAGGGAGCACCAGATCACGCTGGTCGGCGAGGGGCCGGTCTTCAACTTCACACCGTCCAATCCCTGGCTGGCGGTGGGCTGGCGCAAACCCGACGAGATCCGGGTAGACGTCACGCGGCCGGTCCAATCGCACAACATGCGTTTCGTGCCGACCCCCGCGCGCAAGGTGGTGCCCGAAGCCAACCGCATCGACCTCGTCGATGGCAGCAGCGTCGATTACGACTACCTGGTGATCACCACCGGACCGCGCCTGGCCTTCGAGCGCGTGCCCGGCGCCGGGCCGGAAGGCTTCAGCCAGTCGGTATGCACCGGGCCACACGCCGAGAAGGCCTGGCACAGCTACCAGGAATTCCTGAAGGCGCCGGGTCCGGTGGTGGTCGGCGCGCTGCAGGGCGCCAGTTGCTTCGGCCCCGCCTACGAGTTCGCGATGATCCTCGATACCGACCTGCGCCGGCGCAAGCTTCGCGACCGCGTGCCGATGACCTTCGTGACCTCCGAGCCGTACATCGGCCACATGGGCCTGGGCGGCATCGGTGATTCCAAGGGTCTGCTCGAATCGGAATTGCGCCAGCGCCACATCAAGTGGATCGAGAACGCGCGGGTAACGTCATTCGAGCAGGGCCAGGTCCGCGTCGAACAGCTCGACGACACGGGCGAGGTGGCAAAAACGCACGAGCTGCCCTTTGCCTATTCGATGTTCATCCCGCCGTTTGCGGGCGTCGATGCCGTCAAGGGCATCGAGGGGCTGGTCAATCCGGGCGGCTTCATCCTGATCGACGAGCACCAGCGGAACCCCAAGTACCCCAACGTGTACTCGGCCGGGGTGTGCGTGGCCATTCCGCCGGTGGAGGCGACGCCAGTGCCGGTCGGCGTGCCCAAGACCGGGCTGATGATCGAATCGATGGTCACCGCGATCGCGCGGAACCTTCGCGACGAACTGGCCGGCAACCCGGTCCGGGCGCGCGCCACCTGGAATGCGCTGTGCCTGGCCGACATGGGCGACAAGGGGTTCGCCTTCGTCGCCCTGCCGCAGATCCCGCCGCGCAACGTGACCCGCGCCATGACCGGCAGGTGGGTACACCTGGCCAAGGTTGCCTACGAGAAATACTTCCTGCGCAAGGTGCGCAAGGGCAAGGCCTACCCCGCGTACGAGAAGGCCGTGATGCAGGCATTCGGGATCGATCGGCTGAAACCCGACCGGGAATCCGTGTGACCGCCGATGGTCGCCCCGAAGCCGCGGATCGTCACCTCGCAGGGCAGCGCAACCCGATCCATTCATCCCGCAAGAGGACTTTGACATGAATATAGACCGAATGGTGATGCGTTTCGCCGGAACCGTGGTGATCCTGAGCATCGCACTGGCATACTTTTTCACCGCGTGGTGGCTGCTGCTGGCGCTGTTCGTCGGCGCCAACCTGCTGCAGGCCTCGTTCACCGGCTTCTGCCCGCTGGCGCGCATGCTGCGCAAGCTCGGTTTCAAGCCTGGCAGCGCGTTCCCATCCTGACCTGACCGGCAGGCAACCGACGGAAGAGGACACTGCACCATGTATTACATCGCAAAATCCCAAAAGACTTTCGCTGCGGCCACGGCCGATCTCGATGGGGCCGTGAAACGGCACCAGTTTGGCGTGCTGCATGTGCATGACCTTGGTGCCACGTTGCGCAGCAAGGGCATCGACTTCAAGGGCGAGTGCAAGGTGTTTGAAGTATGCAGCCCAAAGGCCGCGGCGCAGGTGCTGGGCATTGACATGGACATGAACATGGCCCTGCCCTGCCGCATCTCGGTGTGGCGCCAGGACGGTCAGACCCGGATCGGCATGATCGAGCCGGAAAAAATGTTGGCGATGCTGTCGTCGGATCCCGCGCTGGCCGCCGTTGCGCGCGAGGTGGGCGAGGCGACCCGTCGCATGATCGACGACGCCCGTTGATCTCTGGCGGTGTATCCCGCGAGGCGTGCGACCGCCGCGCGTTGCCCCCCCCTGCGCTGCCGTTGCAACCACACCGTGTGCCATGCACGCCATGCGGCGCCGGGCACGGCAAACCACCCACGAACCGTTCGATTGATTGCCATGCGCTGGTTCCTGCCCCTGATCCTGCTTGCCGCCGTACTGCCGTTCGCTAGCGTGTCGGCACAGACGGCCGTACGCCTGGACTTTCGCGACGCGGTCAACCGCGCGCTGGCGTCCAGTCCTGCGCTCCAGGAGACCCAGGGTCAATTGCGGGCGGCCGATGGCGCTGCGACCGCGGCCGCCGGCGCGCGTTGGCCGCGCCTCGGCGCAGCCGAATCGGCTGCGCGGAGCGATGATCCACTCACCGTTTTCGGCTACAAACTGAGCCAGCGGGGAGCCACGTTTGGCGATTTTGGCGCCGCGCAATTTGCCGGGCCCGATTCGCTCAACGTCACGCCCACCGCGCTCGATCATCCCGGCGCCTACAGCAACTACCGCACCCGGGTGCAGCTGGCGTGGACACTGTACGCGGGCGGACGCCTCAGCGCCACGATCGCGCGGGCCCGCGCCGCGATCGCGGCTGCCCAGAGCGGCAACATGGCCGCGCGCCAGGCGGTGATCCTGGAGGTGTTGCGCGCCTACGAGGGCGTGCGCGCCGCCACCGCACAACTGGCGGTGGCGCGCAAGACCCGGACCGCCGCGGCGTCCGACCTTGCGATGGCACGCAAGCGTCACGACCAGGGAACCGTACTCAAGAGCGACGTCCTGACCGCACAGGTGCGCTTCGACCGCAGCCGTCTCGGGGTTCGCACCGCCAGCGACCAGCTCGACCATGCCCGCGAATATCTCCGGATCCTGACCGGTCTGCCACAGGGCACCGGGATCGTGATCGGTCCACCGGCTGAACCTGCGATGCCTGCGGCACCCCTGGCGACCCTGCAGCGCGAGGCCGCGGCCGGCAACCCGACGCTGCTCGCCCTGCGCAACCAGGTCGAGGGTGGCCACGCAGCGGTCTCAATCCAGAAGGCCGCGTATCGTCCCCAGGTTTCGCTGGTACTGGGCCAGGACTGGAACGGCCGCACCCTTGGCGGACCCTCGGCGTCGTCCTACACGATTGGTGCGGTGTTGTCCTGGGACCTCTTCGACTTCGGGATTCGGCGCGGCAACGTAGCGCACGCGCGGGGCGAGCTGGATGCCGCCCAGGCCCGGGTCCGTGCCTACCAACAACGGCTGCAACTGGAACTGGACCGCACCTGGCGCCGCACCCGCGAGGCCGCCGACCGCGTCGCCGTGAGCCGCACCGCGGTCCGACAGGCGGGTGAAGCGCAACGCATCCTCAAACTGCGCTATGGCCAGGGGCTCGCTACCATTACCGCCCTGCTCGATGGCGAGGCCGCCCTGGACGAGGCCGAATCGGAACTGGTCGCGGCACGCTACGAACTGCGCATCAGCCGGGCCACCCTGCTGGACGAGCTGGGGGAACTGGACCCCGCCCGTATCGGTAGCGGTGCAACCGATGATTCCCCCGAATCGATGCCGACGGCCGCCACTGGGGCGCAACCATGAATCGCATTCGCTTGCTGTTGCGGGTCGCCCCCGCCCTGACCGCGGCCCTGCTGCTCACCGCCTGCGGCCGTTCACAACACCAGTACCCGACGCAGGGCGCTACCGCCATCCGCGCCGCCGTCGCCGTCGTCACGCCCGTCACCGAGACCCGGTATGCACAATCGCCAGGGACCGTCGTCGCCGCCCAGACGGCCCGGATCGCCTCGCGCCTCACGGGTTACGTGCGTTCGCTGGCGGTCGACGTTGGTGATCACGTCCAGGCCGGGCAACTCCTCCTTACCATCGACAACCGCGATGTCGAGGCCCAGGTCACGCAGGCGCACGCGGTACTCGCGAGCGCGCGTGCCGCATACAGCGATGCCGCATTCAACTACGAGCGCTATTCGAACCTCTACCGCCAGCAGGCCGTGACGCGTCAGGAATACGAGAGCATCAAGCGTACCTACGCCGCGGCGCGCTCCGGCGTCAGCGCTGCCGAAGCGGGCCTTGCCCAGGCCGACGCGCAACGCGCCTACGCCGAAGTGCGGGCGCCGTTTGCGGGCGTGATCACGGCGCGCCTGATCGAGGCGGGTGATCTTGCTACGCCCGGCAGGCCGCTGCTCGTGATCGACGCACCGGCGCACCTCGAGGTGCATTCGCAAATCACCCCCCGGGCGTACGCGGCTCTTGGTACCGGCAAGACCGTGTACGTGGTCAACGGCGCAACGCGGCTGGCGGCAACGGTCGTGCAATTGAGCCCCGCTGCCGACCCGGCGACCGAAACCCACCTCATCAAGGCGGTGCTTCCGGCAGGTTCGGGGCTGGCACCGGGCGCGTACGTCAACGTGCAGGTGCCCGTCGGCACCTATCGCGCCCTCTTCGTCCCGGATACGGCCGTGGTGACCCGCGCCGGCCTCACCGAGGTGTTCGTGCTGGACCGCCGCAACCGCGCGCAATTGCACATGGTGCGGATCGGGGAACACCGCGGCGCAAATACCGGGATCCTTTCCGGACTCACGGCCGGCGACCGGATCGTCGTGCACCCGGGGGACGTGGTCGGCAACGGCAGCCTGATCGAGCCGGCGTTGCCCTGAAATGGCCCGCCGGATGCCACCGCTGAATGCCGTCGGGCGGCTGACCCGGCGCTTCCTGCGCGCAAAGATCACGGTGCTGCTGATGCTCGCCGCGGCGCTGTTCGGGTTGATGGCGACCCTGCTCACGCCGCGCATGTACAACCCGGAAATCTCGGTACCGGCCGCGAACGTCGTGGTGCGCTTTCCCGGCGCCTCCGCGCAGGAAGTCCACAACCAGGTCGTCCGTCCGCTCGAAAACCTGATGGCGGCCATCCGCGGTGTCGACCACACCTATGGCTATGCGGTGGACGATCTCGGTGTCGTCACGGTGCGCTTCAAGGTCGGGCAGAACGAGCAGACCAGCCTGGTCAAGGTCTACGACCAGATCTTCCGCAACCTCGACCGCATCCCGCCCGGGGTCTCGCAGCCGCTGATCCAGTCGACCAGCATCGACGACGTGCCGGTGCTTACGCTTGCCTTGAGCTCCGGGACGTTGGACCCGGCAGCGTTGCGGCGCCTCTCGCTGCACGTCATGGACAGCCTGCGCAACGTGCGTGACGTGGGCGATACCCGCATCTACGGATCCTCGCCGATCGCGGTCACGGTCTGGCTCGACCCCGGACGGCTGGCCCGTGCCGGCCTCTCGCCAGCGCAACTGGAACGGGCACTCGCGGCATCGAACCTCACCCTGCCCGCGAGCCACCTGGTCTCCGGCAACCGGGAAACTGCCGTGCGCGTCAGCGGCGAACTTGGCGACGCAGCCGCGATTGGTGCCCTGATCGTCGGGACCCGCGATGGCAAGCCCGTGTTCCTGCGCGACGTCGCCCGCGTCGAGGAAGGCCCCGTGGAGCCCCGCGAGTACGGCTTCATCGGCTACGGGCCGGCCGCTGCACGGACACCATCACCCGACGCGGCGCGGGCGGTCACCATCGCTATCACCAAGCGCGCCGGCACCAATAATGTCACCGTGGCAAATGCCGTCCTCACGCGCCTCGCCGAACTCGAACACACGGCGATTCCGCAGGGCGTGACTGTCGAGGTGACCCGCAACTATGGCCACAAGGCCAACGAAGCGGTCAACACCCTGATCGAGCACCTGGGCATCGCGGTGATCTCGGTGGCGATCATCCTGCTGCTGTTCCTCGGCTGGCGCGAGGCCGCGATCGTAACCCTGACGGTGCCGCTGGTGCTGGCCGTCGTGCTGGGCGTGGATTGGGTGGCCGGCCAGACCATCAACCGCATCACGCTGTTTGCCCTGATCCTGTCGCTGGGTCTGCTGGTGGACGACGCCATCGTGGTGATCGAGAACATCCACCGCCACCTGCACGAGCGCGGCCGGGCGCGCTTCGATCAACGCATCATGCAGGCCACCAACGAGATTGGCCGGCCGACCAACATCGCCACCATCGCGGTGATCCTGGCCTTTGTTCCAATGGCCTTCGTGACGGGCATGATGGGCCCGTTCATGCGTCCGATCCCGATCAACGCACCGACCGCGATGATCGTCTCGCTCGCGACCGCCTATATCGTCGTGCCGTGGATCGCGTGGCGCTGGCTGCGCGGCAAGGCCGCCCGCGTCCTGACCGCGGCGCGCCGCCCAGCGCTCGAGGAACGCGGCGGTGAAACGGGCGACTGGCTGCGGCGCCTGTACCTCAAGCTGATGCGCCCGCTGATGGCCTCGCGCCGCGCGCGCTACCTCTTCGTGGGCGGCATCGTGTTCCTGCTGCTGGCCGCGATGCTCCAGCCCCTGTGGCAATACATCCGCCCGGGCGGACCGAATGGTCCGCTCAGCGCGTTCGGTGTGGGCCTGAAGATGCTGCCGGATGACAACGACAACACCCTGCTGCTCGAAATAAAGACGCCGGCGGGAACCCCGGCAGCGGGCACCAGCGCGGTCGTGCATGGCGTCGCTGCGGTACTCGCCAGGACCCGCTACGTCACGAGCTTCGAAGCCTATCTTGGCCAGTCGGCGCCGCCCGATTTCGCGGCCCTGGTCCGCGGCGATGCGATGAACGGCGGCGCGGCCTACGCCCAGATCCGCGTCAACCTCGTCGCCAAGGGCGATCGTCCGGCCGGTTCGCACGCGATCGCCCAGGAACTCGAGGCCGCGCTGGCGCCGGCACGCCATGCGTGGCCCGCGGCGCGCATCAAGATCTTCGAGACCCCGCCCGGCCCGCCGGTCCGCGCGCAGGTGCTGGCGCAGCTCTACGGACCCGACTACGCCACCTTGCGCCAGCTCGCCGGCAAGGTGGAACAACGCTTCGACCACGTCTGGGGCCTCGCGAACCAGGACACCAGCGTTACCGCGGACGCACCGGAGTATCGCATCGTCGTCAACCGGCAAAAAGCGGCGATGCTCGGACTGGACGCGGCCGGCATTGCCCGGACGGTCCACACCTACATGGCAGGTCGTACCGTCGGCCTGCTCCACGATTCCACGGCACGCGCGCCAATCGACATCCGGATCCGGCTGCCGGAGGCACAGCGCGCCACCCTGGACCAGCTGCTCGGCCTGCGCGTGCAATCGCCAAGCGGGGCAAGCGTACCGCTTGGCAACGTGGTGACGGTCGAACCGGGTCTCGTCACAAAGCCCATCTACACCAAGGATCAGCATCCGGTCGTCTACGTGTCGGGCGACATGCTGCGCGGCAGCCCGGTGAGCGCGGTGGTGACGCTGCAGAAATCACTGAACGGCATGCGGCTTGCCAATGGCCAGCGCCTCACCGCCGACAACCTCGGCTTCACCGACAAGCGTCCCGACGACACCAGCCGTTACCAGCTCTTCTGGGGCGGCGAGATGCGGTTGACGCTCGATGTGTTCCGCGACCTTGGCTCGGCCTTCATCGTGGCGCTGCTGCTGATCTACCTGCTGCTGGCCGCGTACTACCAGTCCTTCCTGCTGCCACTGATCGTGATGGGCGGCATCCCGCTGACCCTGATCGGGGTGTTCCCGGGGCACTGGCTGCTGCACCAGCCCTTCACCGCCACCTCGATGATCGGCGTGATCGCGCTCGCGGGCATCGTGGTGCGCAACTCGCTGCTGCTGATCGACTTCATCCTCGACTATCACCATCACGGCAACGCGCTGCGCGATGCGGTGGTACAGGCCGGCGCCGTGCGCGCCCGGCCCATCGTGCTCACCGCGCTTGCGATCATGTCGGCGTCGTTCGTGATGGTCGGTGATCCGGTGTTCGGCGGTCTGGCGATCTCACTGATCTTCGGTACCTTCGCATCGACCGTACTCACGCTGTTTGTGATCCCGCTGCTGTACTACGCCTGGATACGGCGTCGTCCCGCGGCCGACCGCATGATCCATCAAAGCTCCCCGGACTGAGCGCTCCCCGGGGACCGGATCGCGCCTTCGGCGGGCTTCAAGGGCACCACGATCGCGCTACGTTCCGCCGGCCAGTCCGCGCTGCCGGGCGGCGAGAACGCCCCAATCCGTCCCGGCTGCTGGCCGCGGCCACCGTCGACCATCTTGGCGACCCCGCGGTGCATGCACGCGCACGCCCGAAGCCAGCACCCGAGAGCGTCGGGCGCTTGACGAATGCAAAGCGACAGGAATTTTTTGACCGCCGTCAAGGAGCACGGTCGCGAAACCGCGCACCCTTCGCGGGCTTGCGATATCGACTTCGTGTTTCTTGGGCGGTCAGGGGATGAAAGCTGAAGTTTCTCCGGCTCGGCTGCAGGGAATCGGCGCGTACGCGTACGCCGCGGCCTGGTCGAACGCACGGCATTCCTATTTGCGGGAGGGTTCAACATGAGGCATCGCGCCATTGACCTGGTGCTCACCGCCGTGACAACCGTGGCGGCGCTGCTGTTGTCGTGGCCGTTTTGGGCCCACTTTGAATATTGGGCCGACTCGCGGGCGCTGTGGATCGTGTACGTCATCATCGGCGCCATCCTGGCGGGCTACGTTTTCTACGCGTTCCTGGGTGCGCTGCACACCTTGTTCGAGCATGACGCGCTTGATCATGCCGAGGCACGCGAGGCCGCCAAGGGCGGCGCCGACACGGAGAACCGGTCATGAGTTGCGCCCCAGGCAAACCCTGTGAAGAGGGGAAAAAACGCCGCATCGCGTTGTTGGCCTTCGGTCTGATGGCGCTCGTCTTCTTCGTGCTGTCCGCATTCTCGTTCGTGGACTCGCGCGTCCAGGTCACACCGGAGGTCGTGACCTACGGCCCGTACAACGCCGTCCAGGGCAAGCGGGTGTTCCAGGCCTACAACTGCATGGACTGCCACACCATCGTTGGCAACGGCGCCTACTTCGCGCCGGATCTGACCAAGGAATACCAGCAGGTTGGCCCCGCATGGCTGGCCGCGTTCCTCGGCTCACCGGGCAGCTGGCCCACCCAGACGGTGGTTGCAATCCACCTGCACGATCCGGCCCAGCTCAAGACCACCGACATCGACACGATGCAGGCCTACCTCAAGCAGTTCCCGGGTGCCGCACAACGGATCCGGCAACAGGGCGGTCACGGCACCTACATGCCGAACCTGACGTTCTCCGGCCCGGACATTGGCAAGTTGATCGCGTTTCTCAAATACACCTCGGACATGAACACCGAAGGCTGGCCGCCCAAGCCCGAAACCAATGGGGCTGCCCTGCTGGCCGACAGGTCCGCACACGCCGCCACTGCGGTCCATGCACCGGCTGGTGCCCCGCCTGCCGCGGCTGCCTCCGCGCAGCCTGCCAGCGACCCGGCGGTACTGGGTGCAAAGCTCGTGCAGGAAGACGGCTGTACCGCCTGTCATGCCACCGACCAGTCGACGAAGGTGGGTCCGGGTTGGGGCGGTCTCTACAACTCGCAGGTCAAGTTGACCGACGGCAGTACCGTGACCGCCAATGACGCCTACCTGGCCCGGTCGATCCTTGATCCCAATGCCCAGATCCCAACCGGTTTCCAGCCCAACATCATGCCCGCCAACTTTGGGAGCGTCCTGAGCAAGCAGCAGGTTGACGCCATCGTTGCCTACATCAAGACGCTCAAGGGGAACAAATAATGAAGGCTCTCCAGTATCAAACCCAGCGTCTGTCCATGCGGTTTTTCATGCTGATGCTGGTGTTGTTCATCGTCCAGGTTGCGCTTGGGCTGATCCTGGCGCTGCAAGAAAACGACCCGCTGTTCCTGCAAGGCGTGCTCAACTTCAACATCGTGCGCGCCGACCACCTCGATCTTGCCATCGACTGGATCCTGTGCGGCTTCATCGGGGCGATCGTATTCGTCGCTCCGCTGCTGTCCAAGCGCGATTTTGCCCACCCGTGGCTGATCAAATTCCTTTTTTATGCCTTGTTGGTGATCGTGATCGCGAACGTATGCACGCAATATCTGGCCCGCTTCGGCATTGCCGGCTGGTGGCTGGGGCAGCCGTGGTTCCAGCAGGGTCGCGAGTATCTGGAAGAAGGGCGCGCCGTCCAGGTGGCGCTCCTG
Source organism: Rhodanobacteraceae bacterium (assembly GCA_004299555.1). Lineage (GTDB taxonomy): Bacteria > Pseudomonadota > Gammaproteobacteria > Xanthomonadales > Rhodanobacteraceae > 66-474. The sequence goes on along the minus strand of SCQU01000010.1, from coordinate 117,018 downwards.
ATCGGCTTTGGCATCCTCAGCTACATCGTGCTGCGCATTTTCCCGCCCCGGCGCGAGTGGAACGAGATCCACTGGGGCCTGGTACTTGGCGTCCTTGGCCTTACCGGGGTGTGGGTGTTCGCAATGTTCTTCGTTGCGCGCCTGGACCTCAGCGAGTACTTCCGCTGGTATGTCGTCCATTACTGGGTCGAGGGGATCTGGGAAATCATCCACATCAGCCTCGTGGGTTACCTGATCGTGCTGATGTTCCACGCCAAGATCAAGAGCGTCGGCTATGCCGTGTTCTGGGGCGTGGCCATGGTCTGGCTGTCCGGCATGATCGGCAATGCCCACCATTACTTCTGGATCGGGACGCCGGCCTTCTGGCAGTTCTGGGGCTCGTTGTTCAGCGCCTTTGAGCCGCTGCCGCTGGTGTTCTGCTTCTGGCACATCTACCTGGATGCGCACCAAAACCGCAAGCCACTGGAAAACACCCCGGCTTTTTATTTCCTGCTCGGTTCGGTGCTTCTGGAACAGGTCGGCGCCGGCATCCTTGGCTTCAGCATGACCTTCGCCCGCACCAACGTCTGGTCGCACGGGACCTGGATCACGGCGGGGCACGCCCACCTGGCGCTGTTTGGCACCTTCGGCCTGCTCGGCATTGCGGTGGCTTACTATGCGGTACCACTCATGCGCGGCATCAAGGGCTTTGACGAGCGCCTTGGCCAGCTGGCGTTCTGGCTGGTGCTGGTTGGCGTCCTGGGCATGGCGTTCGCCTTTGACATGGGCGGCACCGTGGAGGTGTTCAACTACCGTACGCTGGGACTGGATTGGTTCGGCGGCCGCATCGACCCGGCAATGGGCGGATACCGCGTTGCGTTGTTGGTGTTCGGTTGCGTGTTGCTGATAGGTGCGGGCCTGACGGTCTATGACCTGCTCACGATGGGTTACCGCAGGCCATCGGCCGGTCTCGCGCGCGAGCGGCCCGACGGCCATGCCGCGGCTGCGATTGGCGCCCGTCCGGCCGTGGGCTGGGGCCGTTACCTGTCGGGCTTTGAAGTAGGTCTGTGGCTGCTCGTACTGTGGTTCTTCGGCGGGATCATCACGGTAAGCCTGCTTGCCTTCAATCTGGCGATCGTGCGCAGCGGCCATCCCACCCTGCCCTACACCTTGGCCGCGATAGGCTATGCCGGTTTGTTCGTCGCCACGTTGCTGTTCATCTCGCGGTTCCTGACGTCCATGCAGGCGCGCAAGCGTGCCGTGGCTGCAGACGAGTCCCGTGATGACATGGACCTCCTCGGGGAACCTGCCGCGTGACACCTGCGCATTCGGCAGCCTGGCCGGCCAGAACGGGCAATACCCAAACGGCCGGCTCAAGACCCTTCGTAACCATAGCCGGTATACCATCATGCCGCCGCTGGCAGAGAACCTTGCTGGCACCGGCATCGCCACCATCGCCGCGCACGTATCCACCCTGAAGCCGTGAACGCGCCGCTCAAATGACCCACAACCCGCCGGCCACGCTCCCATGATCGCCCTTGCCGCCACCAGTCCCACAACGCCCGCACTGCCGCTGCTCGATCCCGCCCGCCTCGATCGTCCGGATACGCTGATCCGGCTCGAGCCGTTTCCGTTTCTCGCCGCGCACGGGCAGCTTCCGGAATCGGCACGGGCCGATTTCGATCGCGACTTCCCGAAGTACTCCGGGGCAGGATTTTTCCCCTACAACGAAAAGGAGTGCGGCCCCTCGATCCGCACGCTGGTCGAGACCATGGCCTCACCCGCATTCGCGAATGCCGTCGGCGGCAAGCTCGGCATCGCCAACCTTGGCCAATTTCCGACGATGGTCTCGATTTGCCGCCACCTCAGCAAGCGTCACGGCACCATCCACACCGACAGCAAGTGTACGGTCGCCACCGGGCTGGTGTATTTCAACACCGAGTGGCGCGACACCGGCGGCGGTTGCCTGCGGTTCCTTGCAAAGATCGATGACATCGACGCGACGGTCGCGCCGGAAGTGCAACCGGTCTACGGCGAATTCGTGCTCTTCAAGCGTGCCGACAACTCCTTCCATGGCTTCCTGCCCGCCGAGGGAGAACGGCGCGTCATCAAGGTCGCCTGGTTGACCAGCGAGGAAGAAAAGCTGCGCAAGACCCGGCGCGGCAACGCGACGCGGTTCTTCAAGCGGCTCGCCGGTGGACTGGACCGGCTGTACGGCGCGCATCGCGATCGCAGCGCTGCCCATCGAAACTGATGCCATGGCAGGCGCTCCTGGTCTTGCGCCGGGGCCGATGCAGGTTTCATACGCAACCAGCTATCATTTGCATTTGCATTCGCGTGTGAGGCCCCATGAACCGTCGCAGCTTCCTGAGAACCGCCAGCCTGTCGGCCCTGGCCGCGAGCCTCGTGCCGGGAGCACCAGTGCTTGCGAGCGGCTTGACTCCGGCCAACGCGCACCTGGCGTCACGGCAACCGGCGCCCGGCACGGCCGACTACACGCTGCGCATCGCCACCGGCGTGCTGGAGCTGGCGCCCGAAAAATTCGTGTCGACCACGCTCTACAACGGCGACTTTCCCGGACCGCTCTTGCGCTTCCAGGAGGGTCGGCCCGTCACCATCGACATCTTCAACGACACCGGCCATGACGAACAGGTGAACTGGCACGGCCAGCAACTGCCCGCCAGCGTCGATGGTGCCGACGAGGAACGCACGCCACCGGTATCCGCGCACGGTCACAAGCGCGAAACGTTTACTCCGACTCCTTCCGGCCTGCGCATGTATCACAGTCTCGTGCGCGCCGGCAGCGATCTGTCGCGCGGGCTCTACACCGGGCTCGCCGGCCCGGTCTTCATTGAACCGCAACATGACCCGGGTGCGTACGACCGCGAGGTGTTCCTGACCCTGAAGGAATTCCTGCCCTACTTCACGCGCGTGGACGACGATACCCCGTTCATGGCACCGGGCGGCATGGAGCTGCCGCTGGTGACGATCGCCGCCAACTCCGATCCGGGTGCAGGCCAGGTGCCCCCAGGCTACGAACTTGCCTATGGCGCGTTTGCGATCAACGGCAAGTCACTTGGATCCGGCGAGCCCATTCGGGTCAAGCGTGGTGAGCGGATCCTGCTGCACGTGGTCAACGCCAGCGCCACCGAAAACCGCAGCCTGGCGCTGCCAGGCCATGGCTTCAAGGTGGTCGCGCTGGACGGCAACCCGGTCCCGCGTCCGGTGACGGTTCCGGTGCTGTGGCTGGGTGCCGCCGAGCGCGTTTCCGCGATCGTCGAAATGGACCATCCGGGCGTGTGGGTGCTGGGCGACCTTGCCGATGCGGACCGCGCAGGCGGCATGGGCATCGTGGTCGAATACGCGGGCGCGACCGGCAAGCCTGGCTGGCAGGCCCCACCCCGCTTCCAGTGGGACTACCGCCTCTTCGCCGACCCTTCGCGCAAGCCGGAGCGGCCCGACGAGGTGATCGACCTGCTGATCACCGCGCGCCAGAGCGCTGCCCATGGGTTCGACCTTTATGCCATCAACGGCGTGCCCTACGATTGGGGTTCCATGCCGGTCACGTGCAAGCTGAAGCTGGGCCGCCGTTATCGCCTGCGCCTGCGCAACGCCAGCGGCGACATCCATCCCCTGCACTTCCTGCGCCACACGCTCGAGCTCACCCGGGTGCATGGTTTCGCGACGGCCGGCGTCCTGAAGGACGTGGTGCTGGTGCCGCCGTTCCAGACCACCGAAGTCGATTTCACCGCCGATCAACCGGGGCTCGCGGTGTTCTGCTGCCACATGCAACAGCACATGGACTTCGGATTCATGGCGCTGTTTGAAACCGTATGACGGTCGCGGCGACGGCGCCAACCTGACTGCCGGACCACCGGCGCCCGGCGGATGCGCCCGCATCCGCCGTTGGTCATTCGCCCGCGGGGGCTGCGGCCAGCAGTTGCCGCAGCATGTACGGCAGGATGCCGCCGTGGCGGTAGTATGCAGCCTCGGCCGGCGTATCGATGCGCACGTCGGCCTCAAACTCCCTGGATTTTCCACCCGCATCGGCCGCACGCACGTGTACCTGGCGCACTGAGCCGTCCGTACCCGCGATTCCCGTGACCTCGAAAGTCTCCTCACCGGACAGGCCGAGCGACTGCGCATCCTGTCCGTCCTGGAACTGTAGTGGCAACACCCCGAGATCGATGAGGTTCGAGCGGTGGATGCGCTCGTAGGACTTTGCGATCACCGCGCGCACACCGAGGAGCGCAGTCCCCTTGGCTGCCCAGTCGCGGGAGGACCCAGAGCCGTATTCCTTGCCGGCAAGGATCACCAGCGGAATGCCGGCCTTGAGGTAGTTGACCGATGCATCGTAGATGGTTGTGACGGGCGCATCGGCTTGCGTGAAATCGCGGGTGAAGCCACCTTCGGTACCCGGTGCCAACTGGTTGCGCAGGCGGATATTGGCAAAGGTGCCGCGGATCATGACCTCATGGTTGCCGCGGCGCGACCCGTAGGAGTTGAAGTCCTTGCGCTCGATGCCGTGCGCGCCAAGGTACTTGCCGGCCGGCGAGTCGGCCTTGATGGCACCCGCCGGGCTGATGTGGTCGGTCGTGACCGAATCGCCGAGTTTCGCCAGTACCCGCGCGCCCATGATGTCGGTCAGGGGCGTGGGTTCCGGGCCCACCCCGTCGAAGTACGGCGGTTGGCGTACATAGGTTGAATCGGCATTCCACGCGAAGGCGTCGCCCGCGGGAACCTTGAGGTTGCGCCAGTTGGCATCACCGGCGAACACGTTGGCGTAGCCCTTGGCAAACATGTCGGCCTTGAGGCACTGGTTGATCGTGTCCTGGATCTCGCGCGCGGAGGGCCAGATATCGCGCAGGTACACGGGCTGTCCATCCTTGCCGGTACCGAGCGGTTCGCTCAGAAGATTCGAGTGCATCGTGCCAACGAGGGCGTATGCCACCACCAGCATCGGCGACATCAGGAAGTTCATCTGCGTCTGCGGATGGATGCGGCCCTCGAAGTTGCGGTTGCCCGAAAGCACCGAGCACACGTTGAGCTTGTGCGCGTCCACTGCGGCCGCGACTTCCGGAATGAGCGGACCGGAGTTGCCGATACAGGTGGTGCATCCATAGCCTACGAGGTTGAACCCAAGCTGGTTGAGATACGGCGTCAACCCCGCCCGGTCGAAGTAATCGGTCACGACGCGCGAGCCGGGTGCAAGCGACGTCTTGACCCACGGCCGGCGGCTGAGCCCCTTTTCAACCGCGTGTTTGGCGAGCAGGCCCGCGCCGACCATCACGGTTGGGTTGGACGTGTTGGTGCAGGAAGTGATGGCCGCAATGACGATGTGCCCGTTGTCAACGCACGCACCCTTGGTGCCGGGAATCTGAATATCGACGCGCGCGTGCGGCCAGTTGTGGTGCTGGCTGCAGTGGCACGGGTCCACGGGCGGGCGATTCTGGGTACTGGAAGAGACCGCGATCGGGTCGCTGGCCGGAAATGACATGGCGTTGGCTGCATCGAGGCCCATCATCACCGCCTTCGCATAGGGCTGACCCTCCAGCAGCGCACCGACCGCGTGCGGCGCGATGCGCAAGGGGATTCGGTCATGCGGGCGTTTGGGGCCCGCGATGGAAGGCTCCAGCGAGCCAAGATCGAGTTCCACCGTCTGCGAATATTCGGCTTCATGATCGGGGTCGTACCACAGGCCCTGTTCCTTGGCGTAGGCCTCGACCAGGCGAATCTGCTGCTCCGGGCGGCCGGTCAACCGCAAATAGGAGAGTGTTTCATCGTCGATCGGGAAGATCGCGCAGGTCGCGCCATATTCCGGGCTCATGTTGCCAAGCGTTGCGCGGTTGGCCAGCGGGACCTTGGTGATGCCGGGACCGTAGAACTCGACGAACTTGCCGACGACGCCGGTGCGGCGGAGCAGCTCGGCGACCGTCAGCACCAGATCGGTTGCCGTGGTGCCAGCCGGGAACTCGCCGGTGAGCTTGAGCCCCACCACCTCGGGGATCAGCATGCTCATCGGCTGGCCCAGCATCGCGGCCTCGGCCTCGATCCCGCCCACACCCCAGCCCAGTACACCGAGCCCGTTCACCATCGGCGTGTGCGAATCGGTGCCAATCAGCGTGTCCGGGTAGGCCAGCAGCCCGTCCCTGGACTTGCGCGTGAACACCACGCGCGCGAGGTGTTCGAGGTTCACCTGGTGACAGATGCCAGTGTCTGGCGGCACCACCTTGAAGTTGTCGAATGCCTGTTGCGCCCAGCGCAACATCTGGTAGCGCTCGACGTTGCGCTGGAACTCAAGCCGGGCGTTGGTCGCAAAGGCCTCGTCGGTGCCGAACACATCGGCGATCACCGAATGGTCGATCACGAGTTCCCCGGGGATCAGCGGATTGATCCGGTGTGGATCGCCGCCAAGGGCGATGATCGCGTCGCGCATCGCGACCAGGTCCACGACGCAGGGCACACCGGTAAAGTCCTGCATCAGCACCCGCGCGGGCGTGAACTGGATCTCCCGCGGCTGCACGGCGTGCGGCTGCCAATCGGCCAGCGCCTGCACCTGCTCGCGGGTGACAAGGTGGCCGTCCTCGTTGCGCAGCAGGTTTTCGAGCAACACCTTGAGGCTGTAGGGCAAGCGGTGCGCGGTCTTGATGCGGTCCAGCCGGTAGATCGTGTATTGATCGCCGCCGACGGCAAGGGGCTGTTGGGTGCCAAAGCTGTTCGTGGGCATATCTCGTTCCTTCTGCGGCCAGGCTTTCGGCTCGCCCGGCGACCGTACGCTCGCCGTGCTGCGCCCGCCAACGTACCACGATTGTGCGCTGCTGTGGGTTCAGCCTGGCGCCGCTCGCGACAATACCCATTGCCGCTGACACATCAACGGCGGGCTCGGTGTCCACGCGGCGCGTGCCGTGGGTGTGTCGCCACGGCGTCCCTCGGGCCCCTGCCCGGTGCGCGTCCGACCCGCCGGCTGACGCATGTCATGGTTGCACGGTACGGCGAGGGCGACCATTGAATGCGAATCATTCCGCCTACATGTTGTCGGGTGCGGCACGGGCGCGAAGATTCCGCAGATGACATGGAGACCCACCGATGGTTGACGTCCAAGAACTCGCTTCCTTCGCGCACCAGGCACGTTACGCGCGCATCAGCGAACCGGCTGCTGCGCAGTTGAAGATCCGCATCCTGGATACGCTCGGCGTCATGATCGGGGGACTCGGTGCGCGTACCCGGACGGAAGCCCCTCCCACGACGGCTTCTGGCCGCGACATGGCCGCCGAGGTGGCCGCTCGCGCGGCCTCCGCGGCGACGCCCTTCTACGCCGCTGCGGCGAGCGACAGCCTGGACTTCGCGGATGTATTCGTCGCGGCGGGCGGGACCTGCCACCCGTCGGACGCCATCGGTCCGCTGTTGCACGCAGCGGACGCATGCGATGTGCGCGGCGAGGACTTCGTCACCGCCGTGGCCGTGTCCTATCAGGTACAAACCCGTTTGTCAGAAATGCCGCAGGGCGCGATGGCGGGCGTGGACCCCAAACGGGCGGGTGCTTGCGCGAGGACCACGGCAGAGGCGCTGCTACGCGCCCGTACCACATGCGGCGGCAACCCGGCCATCGAAAGTCCGGCTGTCGCCGGCGCCGCCGCGGCCGCTCGTGACGAGGCGTACGCGGCGATCGGGCAAGAACACCCGGGTGCAGGCACCCAAGATCACGTGAAGCGGGATGCGCCGAATCGCGCACCTGAAACCGCTTCGAGACCGCGCGTGGCTTCCGCAGGCGCACCGGCCATCGACTGGTCCAAGGAAGACCTGGAAAGCGTTTTGCGGACCATGACGCGCATCCACTACGCCGACATCTGGGCACAACCTGCCATCGATGCGTCTTTGACGCTGGCCACGCCGCCGGTCTTCCGCGCCGCGGACGTACGCGCGGTTCGCGTCAAGACATTTCAGGCCGCCTACGTCGCGCTGGGGGGCGGTGACGGAATGGACCGAAGCACGGTTGCATCGCCCGCGCAGGCCGCCGGTTCCTTGCCCTACATCGTCGCGGTTGCCCTCCTCGACCGCGCCGTCCAGCAGGATCAATACCGTCCCGAACGCATCGCGAGACCAGACGTGCGGGGTTTGCTTCACAAAGTCTCAATCGCGCCCTATGCCGCATTTACAGCCCGGTTTCCGGAGGGAACACCGGCACAGGTTGATGTGGAACTCACCGGCGGGATGCGATTTTGCACCACCGCGCCATCATTTCGCGGATCGACCCTGCGTCCATTCGACTGGGGAAGCGCATGCGAAAAGTTTTACTCCCTGGCCACGCCGTTCGTGGATGACGTCACGGCAGAGCGCATTGCACGCTGCGTCCACGACCTGGAGTCCCACCGTGTGCGCGAACTGACCGCGCTGCTGGCGAAGGTCTCGCGGAAACCGTGGCGTGAGGCAACGGTTCGCATGACATGAAGGCGCCAACGGGCACCCTGTTGACGCTGGGTTGACAAGGTCTCGGGCAGTGGCTGCCAATCACCCGGAGGAACACAACCGGTGGCGAAAGACCTGAGCATGGAACGCGTTTGGCGGTGGCGAAGCGGCCTGAGCCCGGCTCGACAACGCATCGATCCGTCAACGCTGTGACAAGGTGCCGGAGCAATTCGAATACGAGAGGTGAAACGATATGCTGGCTGCATTCTCAGTTTGGGCAAGCGGGGGCAAGACCGGCGATTCCGGCCATGGCCTCGTGGCGGACGCCGTAAAGGTCGTACGTGCGTCGGGGCTTCCCAATCACACCGACGCCATGTTCACCACGGTCGAGGGCGAGTGGGATGAGGTATTCGACGTGATCCATCGGGCCACGGACGCCGCACTTACCCATGGCACCCGGGTAGACCTCATCATCAAGGCCGATATCCGTCCCGGCCACCGCGGCGAACTCACCGGAAAGGTCGCGCGGCTCGAGCAGGCAATCGCCGCAGACGGCAAATAACGGACAAGGCCGTACGCCTGTTGACGCGTTACCCGAATGGCAGAACGAGCCGCGCTGTTTTCAAGCATTGATGCACGCACCCTGACGCCACCCGTCACGGCGTCACGCCTGCACCGGACTGGAGTTCAAGAAGGAGAGCAGCATGATCACGCTTCCGCGCCCAATTGGCATTATCGGCGGTCGCCGGATTCCCTTTTGCCGCATCAACACCGGCTATGCCGAGCTCGGCAACAGCGACATGCTGGCGGCCGCGTTCAAGGGCCTGGTGGATGCCTATGGTCTCAAGGGCGAGACGATCGGCGACGTGGCTGCCGGCGCCACCGTCAAGCACGCGCGTGACTGGAGCCTTGCGCGCGAAGCGGTACTCGGCAGTGGTTTGAATCCGCGTACGCCAGCGCACAACCTTGACCGCGCGTGCGGTACTTCGCTGTCGACGGTGATCGAGCTTGGCGCCCGCATCGCGATCGGCGAGCTCGATTCCGCGATTGCCGGTGGCGTCGACTCTGCAAGCGACATCCCGGTGACCTACAGCCGCCACTTCCGCCGGATCCTGCTGGACCTCAAGCGCGCCAGGACACTGGGTGAGCGCCTGAAGGTACTGGCGCGCTGGCGCCCGAGTGACCTCAAGCCACACATTCTGGGGTTCGCCGAGGCGCAAACACACTTGAGCATGGGCGAACATTGCGAGCTCATGGCCAAGGAATGGCAGCTCACCCGGAAGGACCAGGACGAGTTCGCGTACCACAGCCAGGTGAAGGCCGCAGCAGCCTGGAAAAGCGGTTTCTACTCTGACCTCGTCGTGCCCTTCCATGGCGTCGATCACGACAACACGGTCAGGCCAGATACGTCGCTCGAAGCCCTCGCCAGGCTGCGGCCGGCCTTTGACAAGACAGGCACTGGCACGCTGACCGCGGGCAACTCGACGCCGCTTTCAGACGGCGCTTCGGCGGTACTGCTCGCAAGCGAAGACTGGGCCAAGGCGCACGGCTTCGAGATCCAGGCTTATCTGACCCATTTTGCGGTGGATGCGGTGGATTTCGCGGGGCTCTCAAGCCCGTACCACGAAGGGCTCTTGATGGCCCCAACCTACGCGGTACCAAGGATGCTGGATGCTGCGGGCCTGCAACTCCAGGACTTCGACTTCTACGAGATCCACGAAGCGTTCGCGGCCCAGGTTATTTGTACGCTGCACGCGTGGGAGTCACCCGAATACTGCCGGGTGCACCTTGGGCGCAAAGAACCGTTGGGCGCGATCGATTCGAGCAAGCTCAACGTCAAGGGCGGAAGCGTTGCGCTGGGGCACCCGTTTGCGGCCACCGGCGGCCGCATCGTCGCGGGCCTCGCCAAACTGCTCGCTGCACGTGGCGGCGGGCGCGGGCTTGTCTCCATATGTACCGGCGGCGGCATGGGCGTGACGGCCATCCTGGAGCGCTGAACGGGCTCAATGGTGGTCCGCTGGTGCCCGGCCCCGGAACCCAATGCGCCCCGAGGCTGCAAACGCGGCCGCGCCACGGGTTCCGGTCGTTTGGCCGCCGCTTCAGGCAGGCCGCAAAGGCAACGCCCGATGGCCCGGCGCCGCCGCAGTATGCCAAGACGGCTTCCTGCAACCGCGATGCCGCAGCGCGACAAAGGAGCGGCGCCTCCACGGTGCCTGCGTTCATGGGGCCCACCGCCGTGCGCGCGGTTGAGGTGATGGTTGCCTTGGCCGGTACCGCCGACCATCGCGTGTTGCGATGTACGGATGCGGCGCGTACGCTCCAACCGAGTGCCTGCGTGCAGGTGCCCGGTCGCGCGCAGCGACGTCCGGTTCTGGCCAACAAAATGAACGCACAACTTCGCCAACATGGCGTTCCGACCGTCGAGCTCGAGATCGACGGGCATCCGGTCACCGCGCCCAGGGGTTCGATGATCATCCAGGCGGCCGACGCCGCCGGCATTCCGATCCCCCGTTTTTGCTACCACCGGAAGCTGACCATCGCCGCGGTTTGCCGCCAGTGCATGGTCGAGGTGGAGGTCGGCGGGCGACGCATCCCCAAGCCGCAGGTCGCGTGTGCGACTCCGGTTGCGCAAGGCATGAAGGTTTTCACCAAGACGAAGCTTGCGATCAGCGCGCAGCAAAACGCGCTTGAGTTCGTCCTGATCAACCACCCGTTGGAATGCCCGATCTGCGACCAGGGCGGAGAGTGTGAGCTGCAGGATCTTGCCATGGGATACGGCCGGTCGCTGTCGCGCCTCAACATCCCAAAGCGCACGGTGGACGACGAGAACATCGGACCGCTGGTCGCGACCTACATGACGCGTTGCATCCACTGCATCCGCTGCGTCCGCGTGCTCGACGAAATCGCCGGAACCCACGAATTCGGCGACTTCAACCGTGCCGACTTTCACGTGATCGGCACCTATATCGGCGGCGGGGTGTCATCGGAGCTCTCCGGGAACATCATCGACGTATGCCCGGTCGGTGCCCTGACCGACAAGGTCTTCGAGTTCAAGGCCCGCGCGTGGGAGCTGATTGCCAGGCCCGCGGTCGGCTACCACGACGCACTTGGCTCGAACCAGTGGCTTCACTGTCTGCGCAACAAGGTGCTGCGCGCCGTTCCGCGCAACAACGAAGCGGTGAACGAGTGCTGGCTTGCCGATCGTGACCGTTACAGCCACGAAGGCCTGTATGCGCTTGACCGCGTCTCGAAACCCCTGATACGGCGTGGCGGGGCACTGGTCGAAGTCGACTGGGCGGATGCCATCAATTTTGTGGCCGAGCAGCTGCAAAGCTCGGCGCCCGGTGTCGCCGCCCTGGTCGCGCCGATGACCTCGTGCGAAGAAGGCTACCTGCTCTCTTCGATCATGCGCGGCTTGGGAAGCCACCGCTGCGACCACCGGCTGCGCGTGCTGGACTTTGCGGACGGAGGCCCACAGGGGGAGGTGTTTGAGAAACCGGTCGAACAACTGGCGCACGTCGGTGCGGCGTTGATCATCGGCAGCAACCCACGCCACGAGATGCCGCTCGTCAATCACCGGCTGCGCGACGCGGCCCGCTTTGACGTAGGCAAGGTCCTGGTTGCGAACCTGGCCGACTATGACACCGCCACCCGCCACGGGGCGAAGATCTTTGCCATCAATCCCATCGGGTTCGAGTTCAACTTCGACCTTGCGGGTCTCAGCGTCGTCGCGCCACAACACCTGGTGGAACGTGTGGCGCAACTGGCCAGGGCAGCAGGTGCGTCACCGCCACACCAGGCGCTGACGGAGGCGCTGGCATCGGCAGCCCCGGACCCTCGCCTGGAACAGTGTATTGCGGCTCTCAGGGAGGCCGATTCGTCCGTTGTGGTGTTGGGCGACGCTGCGGTTCAGCACCCGCAAGCATCATGGCTGAGGGCGCTTGCGCGTCTCATAGCACGCGCCACGAACAGCGCCTACGACGAGTTCCCATCCGGTGCCAATGCCATTGGCCTTGCGCGCGTGGGCGCACAAACCCCGGACCCCAACGGGACCGCAGCATCGATTTTGCAGGATCCGCCCGAATCGCTTGTTACCTGGCAAGCAGAGCCGGAAGATTGTGCCAACCCCGGTGCGTTCAAACGCGCGCAGGAACATGCCGACTTCTACGTCCACATTGGTGCGTTCGCGACCGAACAGACCCTGCAGACCGCCGGCGCGATCCTTCCCATAAGCTTGCCGCCCGAGACCGACGGCACCTACGTCAACGTTGACGGCCGGTTGCAAGACAGCGTAGCCGCAGCGCCGCCGCTGGGCGATGCGCGCCCTGGCTGGAAGGTGCTGCGGGCATTGGGTCATCAACTGGGTATCGACGGGTTCGATTTCGTCGATCTGCCGCAAGTACGGGAGCGTATCCAGGGGCAACTGCACGCACCCGCGGTACGCCACGCCACGGGCCAGCTGGCGGCGCCTGCGGCGGGCGCAAAACCAAACGATTTGGTACGCATGGCCAGCGTCGGGATCTACCGCGTGGACCCCGTGGTCCGCCGTGCAACTGCGTTGCAGGCACACGTCTTGAACCGTCCCGCGGCCCTGAGGCTGTGTGCCGCGGACGCGCAGAGGCTCACCCTGACCGATGGCCAGGGAGCGCTCGTCGAAGGCGTGCATTTGCCCGTGTTCATCGACTCCGCCGTCCCCGAAGGCTGCGCGTGGATCGAGGCCGGAAGCCACGCGGTCACGCCGCTGCCGCCGTACGGATCGGTGGTTGCAATTGAGCCCGTGGCGGGTTGAGGAAGCCGGTTTGCGCAAACCGAGGGGTTGACATGGCCGAATTCAGATTGCCGAAAATGTCGAGGGTGAGTAAAGGCCGGCACTTCGCCGCACGCCCCGGAGCGCGGAAAGTCAGGACGTTTCGGGTCTACCGCTGGGACCCGGACGCCGGCGGCAACCCTCGAATGGACAGCTACGAGGTCGACGTCAGCCGCACGCCGATGCTCCTCGACGTGCTTTTGAAAATCAAGAACGAGATCGATCCAACCTTGACCCTGCGGCGGTCGTGCCGCGAGGGCGTGTGCGGTTCGTGCGCCATGAACATCAATGGCGAAAACGGGTTGGCCTGCATTACGGCATTGGATGACCTGCGGGATGGGGTCGTAAATATTTATCCCCTTCCCCACCTGCCGGTCGTCAAGGATCTTGTCCCTGACCTTACCCATTTCTACGCCCAGTACGCGTCCATCAAGCCGTGGTTGCAGACGAAAAGTGCCCCGGGATCGCGTGAACGCCTGCAGTCGCCCGAAGATCGCAAAAAACTTGATGGGCTGTATGAATGCATATTGTGCGCCTGCTGTACGGCCTCGTGTCCGAGCTATTGGTGGAATCCTGACCGGTTCCTTGGGCCCGCCGTGCTGCTGCAGGCCTATCGGTGGATCATTGATTCGCGCGATGAGGCAACCGGTGAGCGGCTCGACTTTCTGAATGACCCGTTCAAGTTGTACCGTTGCCACACGATCGTGAACGGCACCAATGTCTGCCCCAAAGGCCTGAATCCTGCGTGGGCGATCGCAAAAATCAAGGGGCTTGTGGTAGACCGCGTCGTGTAGAGGACGTGGGGGCGGCCTCACCGACGTGCCGTTGGCCGCGCGGCTACGCTGGTGCACCCTGCAGATAATGCGCGCCGAGGCTCTGCCGCCGCCGGCACGCCGCGCGCAAGAGCGCCGTGGCCACGCGCATTTGCCAGCCGGCAGCGGCCGCGTCGTTGCAACGATGCCAGGCCGCATGCAGCTCGGACATTTCCCGTACCGGCCCAGCCACCCGCCAGAGCAGTTCCCGCAGGGACGGCAGCGCGTCCGTAGCCAGCGCCGGGCCGCGTTCGGCCCAGCGGTGCGTGCCGCGAGCGGACCCTGGGGTGGTGCCGGCACCCGCCAGCATGCGGCCCAGGCGACGGCCGCAGGCCACCGCCTCGAGCAACGAATTGCTGGCCAGCCGGTTGGCCCCATGCACACCGTTGCAGGCTACCTCACCGACCGCGAACAGGCCAGGAACCGAGGTGCGGCCATCCAGGTCGGTCGCCACGCCCCCCATGTGAAAGTGCGCCACTGGCGTGATCGGCAGCGGCGTCTGACGCGGGTCGAGGCCGTGCGCGTGACAAGCGGCCAGTACCGTAGGGAAGCGCCGGTTCCAGTCACCGGTGATTGCGCGGGCATCCAGCCATGCCGCGCCGCCCGCGTGCTGCACCTGCCATACGCGGCGCGCCACCACGTCGCGCGGTGCAAGGTCGCCCAATGGATGCAGACCCGCCATCAAGGGCCGGTCTTCGGCGTCGATCAAACGCGCGCCCGCGCCACGCAGGGCCTCGGTCAGCAACGGCAGGTGCTGGCCACCCGAAGCCAGTGCCGTCGGGTGGAACTGCACGAATTCAAGATCACGCAGCTCGGCCCCGGCGGCCAACGCCAGTGACAGCCCGGAACCGCCGGCGCCCGCGGGGTTGCTGGTATGCGCATACAGCGCACCGATGCCACCCGTGGCCAGGACGACCGCGGCGGCTTCCAGCGATTCGTCCCGGCCATCGGCGTCGCGCGTGCGGACACCAACCACGTGCCCATCGCGCAGCAGCAGCGCAACAGCCTCGCGACTGCCCCGCCACTGCACGTGTGCAGCCCCATGGCAGCATTCCTGCAACGCCCGCACCAGGGCCGCACCGGTCGCATCGCCGCCGGCATGCACGATGCGATTGCAGGCATGGCCGCCTTCGCGGCCCAGTTGCAGGTTGCCCTCGCCGTCGCGATCGAAACGCACGCCGTGCTGCTCAAGCCAGGCCACCGCGGGTCGTGCCGCCCCGGTCAGCCAGCCAACCGCGGCGGCGGCGTTGTGCCAGGCACCGGCCTCCAGGGTGTCCCGTGCATGCGCGGCCGCGCTGTCATCCGCGCCCACCGCGGCCGCGACGCCGCCCTGCGCCAACGCACTGGCGCTGCCGCTGCCATCGTGCGTTGGGCATATCAGGCAAACGTTTGCCGGCGCGGCGGACAAGGCCGTAGCCATGCCGGCCACGCCGCTGCCGATCACCACGATGGACGGCTGCGCGGATTTCACACCGGTTCGCGCCGCCCCACCGCCAGCATGCGTTCCAGCGCGCGGCGCGCGCCGGCGATGACGTCGGCCGGGATCTCGATGGCGTGCTTGAGGTCACGCAGGCTCGCGTAGATGTTCTGCAGGGTAATCCGCTGCATGTGCGGGCACAGGTTGCACGGCTTGATGAACTGGATGGCTGGGAATTGCGCGCGCAGGTTGTCGGCCATCGAGCACTCGGTGATCATCGCCACCTTTGCGGGCTTTTCGCGCGCGAGCCACTTGCCCATCGCGGTGGTGGAGCCGACGAAATCGGCCTCGGCCAGCACCTCCGGCGAACACTCGGGGTGCGCCACCACCTTGGTACCGAATTGCTTGCGTACGTGCCGCACCTCCTGCGCAGTGAACCGTTCGTGTACCTCGCAGCGCCCATGCCACAGGATGATCTCCACGCCGGTTTGCCGGGCCACGTGGCGGCCGAGGAACTCGTCGGGCAGGAAGATCACCCTGCGCGCTCCCATCGACTCGACGACCTGCACCGCGTTGGCCGAGGTGCAGATGGCGTCGGATTCGGCCTTGACCGCGGCCGAGGTGTTGGCGTAGCTCACCACCGGGACCTGCGGGTACTCGGCGCGCAAGGCGCGCACGTCATCCACGGTGATCGACGCCGCCAGCGAACAGCCCGCGTCCAGGTCAGGAATCAGCACCGTCTTTTCCGGGGCCAGGATCTTGGCGGTTTCAGCCATGAAGTGCACGCCGCACAGCACGATCAATCCGGCCTCGCACTCGGCCGCCGCCTTGGCCAGTCCCAGCGAGTCGCCGGTGACGTCGGCCACGCCGTGGAAGATCTCGGGCGACTGGTAACTGTGCGCCATGATCACCGCGCCGCGCTGCTTCTTCAGCTTGTTGATCGCATCGATCCACGGCAGGTGCAGGGGAATCTCCAGGCACGGCACCAGCGGCTCGAGGCGCGCGGCCAGCGCTGCGTATTCGCTCTCGAGCTCCTCACGCCAGACGGGTGTGGGTAGATCCGCGGACGGGTTCACGGCAGGCTACTTCAGGTGGAGGGAAGGCGTTGCAACACGGTCTGCACGCGGCGTGTCCAGACACCAGGAGCACCGCGCTCCAGATGCATGTGCCGCCCCGAACGCGATCGGGAACCAGCGGCCCGCGTTTACCGCACCTATTATGTTTGCGGGGTCCGCCGCCGGCATTTGACCTCGGTCAAGCATGGGTCAATTGGCGCCGATCGTCGCGGCGGGCGGCGTTCATCGTGCCGCCGGTGCAACCTCGCGGGAACCAGCCTACAAGGGCAAGAGCGCCTGGCCGATGTCGCGCAGGCGGTCGGGATTGAGCAGTTCCACGTCGCGGCCGCGGACGGCGATCAGTTTGCGCGCCCGGAAACGGCTCATCACCCGGCTCACGGTTTCCGCCGCCAGCCGCAGGTAACTCGCGATGTCGGTACGCGGCATGCTCAGGTGGATGCGCGTCGGAGAAAATCCGCGCGCGGCAACACGCGCCACCAAGTCAAGCAGGAACGCCGCGACACGCGCGTCGGCACTGTAATTCCCGTTCAGCCGCTGCACCGAACCCAGGCGCTCGCTCAATACCCGCAACAGGTGCTGTTGTACGGCGGGTATCTGCGACGCCAGCGTGCTGATGGCCGGAAACGGCAAACGGCACAGGTAGGTCACGTCCAGCGCTATGGCATCGCACGGGAAGCGCTGACTGTAAATGCCACCCACACCGATCACGTCACCGGTCCCGTAAAAGCCCAGCACCTGCTGATGGTTGTCGCCTTCGGTCCTGCAGATTTTCACGGCGCCTGAGCGCAGCGCGAAAAGGGCGTGGAACGGGTCGCCGCGGCGGAAAATGAAGTCCCCCGCGTGAAAGGGCTCCAGATGTTCGACCACGCACTCCAGCGCCGAAAGCCTGGCCCTGTCAAAGCCCGTCGCCAAACATGCATGGGAGAACGCGCAAGTGCTGCACAAGTGCGACTCGTCACCGTCACCGGCCATCGAACACCCGGGTTCGGGCAGGCGTTCCACCTGATACCTGGCGTTCATGACATCACCCACACGAGGGATACGGCCAGTCAGATCACGCGCGAATAGCGCGGAACTTGCGCATCCTCACCGAGGTATGCATCAAAGCACATCGCGATGATTCGCACCAGCAGGCGCCCGCGCGGGGTTGCCTTGATCCGGTTGTCGTCCTCTTCGACCAGACCGTCGGCAACCAGCTCCTGCAGGCGCTGCAGTTCACGCCGGAAGTAGTCGTCGAACACGATACCGTTGTGATCGCCGAAGGCGCGTTTGTCAACCGCCCCGTAACACATCAACTCGTTGATCAATGCACGCCGGATCAAATCATCCTGGTCGAGGTGCAAGCCGCGCACGACCGGCAGGCGTCCATTGTCCAGCGCCGCATAGTATCCGACCAGGTCGCGCGCATTCTGGCTGTAGGTATTGCTGATGCGGCCGATCGCGCTGACGCCGAGGCCAACGATGTCGCACTCGCCATGGGTCGAATAGCCCTGGAAGTTGCGCTGCAGGCTGCCATCGCGTTGTGCCACGGCCAGTTCGTCCTGGACGCGCGCGAAGTGGTCCATGCCAATGTAGACATAGCCCGCTGCGGTGAGCCGCTCCAGTGCGCAGCCAAACAACGCCAGGCGGATGGCGGGGTCAGGCAGGTCCTCTGCGCGGATCTGGCGTTGGGCCTTGAACATCTCCGGCAGGTGCGCGTAGCCGTACACGACCACACGGTCCGGCTCCAGCTGCTCGATACGGTCCAGGGTGCGGCCAAAGCCAGCCACGGACTGGAACGGCAGTCCATAAATAAGGTCAATGCTTACCGAACGGAATTGCGCCGCACGCGCCCCCACAATGACGTCCTGGATCTGCTCGAAGGTCTGTACGCGATTGACTGCGTGCTGCACCTTGGGGTCCAGATCCTGGACGCCAATCGAGATCCGGTTGAAGCCAAGCCGGCCCAGCTCGCGTACGTAGTCCGCATCGGCGTGGCGCGGGTCGATCTCGATACCGTACTCACGCTCGGGCTCGCTGCTGAAACTGAAGTTGTGGGCCAGCGACCCGAGGAGCTCGCGCATAAGTTCGATGCCGAGGAAGTTCGGCGTTCCGCCGCCGAAATGCAGCTGTCGAACCAGCCGATCGCGGCTGAACTGCGGCGCGGTCAACTCGATCTCGCGGTACAACCGCTCCAGATAGCGGCCGGCCTGCGCGGGATCACGGGTGATGATCCGGTTGCAGCCGCAAAAGAAACAGGGGCTGGTGCAAAAAGGGATGTGCACGTACAACGAAAGCGACCGCGGGATCGGCTCCTCGTTGGACTCCCGGATCACGGCCCGCAACGCGGTTTCGTTGAAGTCGGACCGGAACCGCGGGGCGGTCGGATAGCTGGTGTAGCGTGGCCCGGCGACGTCGTAACGCGCAACCAGCGCCGGATCGAATTGGGGGGGTCGGATGTGCGCGCTCATGCCGGTGAGTCTGTCAGGCCGGGGGGCTCGGGCCATGACCTGGATCAGGCAATCGCACGGTTGCCACTACATCGCATTTGCATGACCTGCATCATGGTGTGCGGGTCGTGCCGCCCTCACGCTGCGCGCCACGTCCAGGCCGCGGGACGGCGCAACGGTTACGCTTGACCGGCTTCGGCGCGAACGTTGACCGCCCGCTGCACCTGGCCTTCCGCCGTGCGCGCCTGACAAGATTTCCCGAGCATGATCCAACTCGCTTACAGTACCTTCGGCTTGACCCGGCTGCCCCTCCTGGATGCAATCGATGCCGTGGCGCGGACAGGCTATGACGGCATCGAGCTCGCGTTCCACCGGGAGCAACTCAACCCCTTTGGCATCACCAGCGCCGGTCTGGACGCGGTGAGAAAGCGCCTGGACACCGCCGGCATTGCCGCCGCCTGCGTCGCCACAGCCTCGCACTTCTTTACGCCGTCGCAGCCGCACGAACCTTCCTTGCTGACGCTGGACCTGGCCGGGCGCAAACGCCGCATCGACCTCATCAAGCGGGGTATCCGGGTGGCCCGCCACCTGGGGGTGAATCTGGTCACCTTCGGCAGCGGTTTCATTCGTGCGGAGCATGTGCGCGACCCGGCGGCGGACCCGCGCGAGCTGCTGGTGGACAGTATCCACGAATGCCTGCGTGAACTCCACGACGACGAAGACATCACGCTGCTGATCGAACCGGAACCAGGGATGTTCATCGAGACCCTGGACCAAGGTGTGGCGTTGATCGAGGCGGTCGGATCCAAGCGCTTTGCGCTGCACATCGATATCTGCCACGCCTACTGCTCGGAGCCCAACTACACCGGCGCGCTCGCCAAGGCGGCACCGTACGCCCGCTACCTGCACATCTCCGACGCGCGCGAGGGCTACAACCTGAAAATCGTCGAAGATGCCGAGAACCTGGCTTTCGATCCCAACGCCGCCGGCACGCTGGTTTATTTTCCGGCTACCGCGGACTACCTGCTGGTGGACCGCCAGCATCCGCTGTATTTCTGCGACCACCAGCCCGATCCGGTGCAGCGCCGCCGCATCGACACGCTGCTGGCACGCGCCGGCGTGCGGCCAAGGCCAACCTTGCTCGACTACTCGGGCCTGTACGCCGGGCCGTCGCCGCTGGATGATGAAATCTTCACCTACCTGATCTCCATGCCCGGCCTGAGTTTCGACGTACTCGAGCGCGCGCGGCCCATCGTCGCGTATTTGCGCGGCGCCAGAAACCCCGCGCTGGTCGACAAGATGGTCGCGAACACCCGTACCGGCGTCGTGCATTTTCATGAAATTCCCGGCAAGGGCACGCTGGATCTGGGGGCCAGCTTCAAGGCGCTGGTCGACCATGGTTTCAACGGCTATGGCGCGGTCGAGCTCTACCACCACGTCGATGCCTGGGAAGACGCCTTGACCGACAGCTACCGGCACCTGGCGCCACTGACCACCCGGTTCGCACAACCGGCATGAGGGCTACTGGCATGTTCAGGCGGCAATGGTCATGACGGGGTACG
The DNA here is from genome assembly GCA_004299555.1 of Rhodanobacteraceae bacterium. Lineage (GTDB taxonomy): Bacteria > Pseudomonadota > Gammaproteobacteria > Xanthomonadales > Rhodanobacteraceae > 66-474. The sequence goes on along the minus strand of SCQU01000010.1, from coordinate 96,530 downwards.
AGCAACTCGGCTGGTCTCCAGACACCATCGGCGAGTTGGACCATCGCCGGCTGAAGGCGCCCTGCGTCAAGCTGCGCTCGGCCCGGCGGGGGCCAGCGGGCGACACCGTTTACTGCATCGACCTGCGCCTGCGCCACCCGAATGCCGGACAATGCCTGTCGAGCACTGAACTGCACTCGCTCGAGCATTTCCTGCTGGAAGGTTTCCAGCGCCTGCTGCCCGGGCACTTCATCGGCCTCGGCGTCATGGGTTGCCAGACCGGCTTCTACCTCACGCTGCTGAACGAAGGCCGCCGCGAGGCCATCGAAGGCACCCTGGAAGCCATCCTCAGGGGCGTGCTTCAGGCCAGCGCCGTGCCCTACGCCCGGGTCGACCAGTGCGGAAACTACCGGAACCACGACCTCGGCCGGGCGCAGCAGATCGCGCGCGAGGTACTGGCGCACCGGGCAACCTGGTGGGACGTTGCATGGCCCTGAATCGAAGCGCACGCTGGCAGGTCAGCGAGCAGCGCCGCGTCGAGTACGACCTGGTGAGCACGCCGGATGTATTCGACCCGCGCAACGACGCGCTGTTGTCGATCGGACGGGTGCATGAAGGCCGGCGTTTCGTGGTGGTCGACCAGCGCGTGCACGACTGCCACGGCGAGCGCATCGAGGCATATTTCAGCCATCACCGGATTGAAGCGCGGATCATCACGCTGCCGGGCGGTGAGGCCGGAAAGACCGTGGACGCATGGCTGCGGGTGCTGCGCGAGCTGGATGCCTTTCCTATTCACCGCCGCGACGAACCCATCATTGCCATCGGTGGCGGCGTGCTGACCGATGTGGTGGGTTTCGCGGCCGCCGGTTACCGCCGCGGCGTACCGCACATCAAGGTGCCGACCACGCTGATGGGCTACGTCGACGCTTCGGTGGGCATCAAGAACGGCGTCAACTTCGACGGCCACAAGAATCGCCTGGGCAGTTTCCAACCGCCGCAACGCGTGCTCTTGGACCGCACGTTGCTGCGCACCCTACCCCGGCGACACCTGCAAAACGGGCTGTGCGAAATCATCAAGCTGGCGGTCATCAAGGACGCCGAATTGTTCCGGCAACTGGAGCGGTTCGGCGGCAGCAGCGTGGCCGCCGCTTTCCAGGACGACGCCGGTGCGTGGATCCTTGATCGCGCCATCTCGGGCATGCTTGAAGAGCTTGCACCCAACCTCTACGAGGATGAGCTGGCGCGCAAGGTGGACTTTGGCCATACCTTCAGTTACGGCCTGGAAACCCGCCACGGGGATCGCCTGCTGCACGGCGAGGCGGTGCTGCTGGACATCCTCGCGTCGACCAGCATCGCGCGCCGGCGCGGCCTGCTGGGGGATAGCGACGCCGAGCGCATCCTGGGCCTGGCTGGGCGTCTGCGCATGGCACCCGCCGTCGAACTGCTCGATGGCGGGTTGATGTGGCAGGCACTCATGGACCGCGTCGAACACCGCAACGGTACGCAGCGCGTGCCCCTGCCCGCGGCGGTGGGCGAGTGCGTGTTCGTCAACGACATTACGCGCGTAGAAATCACCACCGCGATCGACCGCTTGCACGACTGGGCCAGGACCAAGCATGACCGAATCCCCGAATGTTGACGTACGCGAAATATCCCACTTCAACCGCCTCGCCGAACTGTGGTGGGATCCGGCCGGGAAGATGGGGCAGTTGCACGCAATCAACGGCCTGCGGCTGCGCTTCATCACCGACCGGATCGGCGCGGTTGAACCGCGCATTGCGGACGTGGGCTGCGGCGGCGGAATCCTGGCCGAGGCACTGGCCAGGTCCGGCGCACGCGTGACCGGCATCGACCTGTCGCAGATGTCGCTGGACATCGCCCGCCAGCACGCCGAACGCAATGGCCTTGACATCGCTTACCGCTACCTCGACGTGGCGGCCCTGGCGCGCGCAGAGGCCGGGACATTCGACGCCGTGACCTGCATGGAAATGCTCGAACACGTACCGCACCCGGAGCAGGTCATTGCTGCCTGCGCGCAGTTGCTCAAGCCCGGCGGTGTGGCTTTCTTCTCCACCATCAACCGCACGTTGAAAGCGTTCCTGTTCGCGATTCTTGCCGGCGAATACATCCTCGGCCTGCTGCCGCGCGGTACCCACAGCTATCGCAAGCTGATCCGGCCCGTCGAATTGCGCGCGTGGGCCGCTGCGGCGGGGCTTGAGTTCAACGCAGTGGACAGCCTGATGTACAACCCGTGGACGCGCCGGTTTCGCGTGGTGGCAGACCGGGAAGACATCAACTACATGGCCAGCTTCACCAAACGGGGGTAGCCGGCGTGCGGCGGTTTCTTGCGCTATCACGTTCCACCCATGGTGTCCTGGACCTCGCGATGCCAGGCTTTGTCATGCTGCTGTGGCTGGGGGGATTCCCGACCTGGCGCGTGCTGGTCTTGTGTCTCCTGACTGGCGTGGCTGGCTATACAGCCATTTACGCCCTCAACGACCTGGTCGGAGTCAAGGACGACAAGGCGAAAGTCTCCAGCGGCATCAAGCCCGGCTATTCGGTCGAGGCCTCGGCCATGCGCTACCCGCTGGCGCAAAACCTGATCAGCATGCGCGGTGCGCTCGCCTGGTTCGGGTTCTGGTTCGCGGTGACCGTGGTCGGGGTCTGGCTGCTCAACCCGATGATCCTGGTGATCCTGTTCGCTGCGGCTGCGCTGGAAGTGGCGTACGTGAAACTGCTGAAAGTCACCTGGTGGCGGACGCTGGTCAGCGGACTGGTCAAATCGGCCGGTCCCATCGCGGCGGTCTTCGTGGTCATCCCAAGGCCGTCCTGGCGATTGCTGTTGCTGCTGCTCGCGTGGCTGGTGCTGTGGGAGATCGGGGGCCAGAACATCCCGGCGGACTGGAACGACCTCGAGGAAGACCAGCGCGTCGGCGCGCGGACGATCCCGCTGGTCTTCGGATCACGCGTGGCAAGCCGGGCCATCATCGTCGCGCTCGTGCTGGCCGTCGCCGTCAGCCTGGCGCTCCCGTGGATGTCGCCACTGGCACTGGGCTGGCCATTCCGGTTGATCGTTGCGGCCGCGGGTGCCTACGCGCTGCTGCTTCCGGCCATCCGGCTGGCACGCACGCTGGACGGCCGCCAGGCCGCGGGCCTGTTTGACCGCGCCAGCCTGTACCCGGTGGTACTGCTGGCAATCATGGTGGGCTTTGTGCTGCTGTAGCCGGTTGCACGCGCAGCGCCCGCACCGTCAGCACGGCCGGCGGTTGATGGAACGCCACGCCAGGAACCGCGGCGAAGAAACACACGAGGCCCGACTACGGCGAACGAAAACGCATCCAGGCGAAAGGAAGAAGAAGGTACGCAGCCGCCCCTCCAGCCTGCCGTTGACCCGGGTAGCGTTGCCAGGGCCGTCCCGTTCACACCGATTCCCTGGTGCAGCCGGGCGTGGAACCTCTCAGAGCAGGCTGACGTCGGGCCGCCAATGACCTGCCACCCGATGTGCAGGCACACTCATGGACTCGGTCCACGGCTGCTGCCCCGCCGCGGCAGCGTCTTGCACCGGTCGCGGTGGCGTTGAACCGGTTGCGCCACACCCGGCACCGTCTAGCTGGCGGGCGGTGCACCGACCCCGGCTGCCTTGTTGAAGTCTCCGATCCCGCCGACCAGCAACGCCATGGCCTCACGCTCGGCCGCGCTGAGGTCGGGATGCCAGACATCGAACATCAGGTTGGCCCGGACCTTGGTGCTGTCGTTCCATGACTCGTGCAGGTAGGTGTCATCAAAGCTGATGAAGCGACCCTCCTGCCAGTGGTAATCCTCGCCGGCTACGCTGATGGCCGTATCGTCGGGAACGATCAGTGGCAGGTGGGTGACGAGGCGCGCGTTGGTGACGCCGTGGTGCTTCAGGATGTGCGCGCCGGGCGAGAGGATCGAGAACAAGGCCTCTGGTGCGTGGTCGCGGATGTATTCGACGCTGGTCTTGTCCAAAAGCTCCATGGTGCGCGGGCAGCGGTTGGCGTTCTTGGCGTAGCGTTTGCCATGGCGGTGGAAGAAGAATGAATTCCATTCCGCGTGGCCGCGCGTGCCGTTCAGCAATTTCTGTTCGGCGAGAACGTCGTTGTCATTGGTGCCCAGGAACGGCTCCACCCCGTCCGGGTCGCGCATGACGGCCAGCAGCTCGGCGCGGATTTCATCGGTGTGCGCTTCCACCTCCGCATACCATGGAAACAGCGAGCGGTCGTAATACAACGGGTTGGGCAAGTCGGGGACATAGAAGAACTTGCAATACTGGTGCGGGGGGTAATGGGCGGGCCGGTGGTCAAGATAGATCTCGAGCCCCGCTACGATGCGCCTGAGGGCATGGGCACCGTGTTTTTCGTGCAAGGGCTCCAGCAGCGCCATGAAGATGCGCGCGCGATGCGTGTCGACAACGTTGATGGCGTGCCGCACCGCCGGACGCAGCGCCGGTGCCGTGGTTCTGTCGTCGAGCCACTCACCGCTGCTCTGGGCGGCGGCAATTGCGCCAAAGTAGGCTTTGGCGGCTTCATCGATACGCCCCATTTGCTCCAGTGCGTTGCCCCGGAGCAAGCGCGCGGCGAAATGCGCCGGTTGCAGATCCAGCGCGCGGTCAAAGGCGTGCAGGGCACTGAAGCCCTGCTTCTGCGCCAAGTACATGATGCCGAAGTTCTTCCAGATTTCCGGCTCGCCGGGGTTGAGCTCGGCAGCGCGCTCAAGGTCACGCTGCGCGGGTGCGAAGTCCCGGCGGGAAAGCGCACACATGGCCACGAAGTTGAGCGCCTCCGGCGTGTCCGGGGCGGTCCGCAGCACGTTACGGTACGCCGCTTCGGCTTCGCCAATCCGCTGCTGGGCCGCGTACGCACGCGCCAAGGTGATTTGGCTTTGATCGGCCTCGCCTGCCTGCGTGTTCATCGCACCCTACCCCATGGTTGGCAACAGACCCGGTGGCGTGTGTAGTTTGTCGGTCTGCCTTGCACAGTAAATGATTTAAGTCAATTTCCCGACCGCCCGGCACGGGATCCGCGCGGCTTTACTCCGAACCCGGGCCCCGACAAAACCGCCACGAATGGCACGAAAACCGGGCTAACACCCAGTAGGAATCCATCCGGAATGCAGTTGCGGTACCGCGATTTGCACGCGTTCCGAACCCTGTCGCCCGTTGCCGCGATCTGGGGTGCCGCGTGCCGCAACCGAACCTCATCGCGTTCCGAGCGGGGCGGTCATGATTTGCGGGGTGTGGGAATCCAGGCTCGCTTCCATGGCCGCATACAAACCCTGCAGCGCCTGCCACCGGTGCCTGGCGGCGCTCCGCTTCGAACTCTTCAGCGCAAGGTAGTCCGGAGGCGGCTCGGCCAGCGGAAGCTCCCAAAAACCGTCGCCACGGAGCTGCCCGCCAAGCGCCTCCCAGGTTGTCGAATAGCACGCGGAGACCTTGTGCTTCATGCGGTAATGCCGGTGTTGAAACACCTGTACGGCATCGTCGACCGCAATGAGGTGCGCGAGGCCTCGATCCGGCACCAGCTTCAGTACCAGGTGCCGTACCAGCCGGGTGATCAGCAGTTTGACGGGCGTCCCATAAAATGCCTTGCTCACGGCCGCCACACTTGAATGGGCGCTGGGCGTTCCACCCTGCAGGCAGCCAATCGCAACGGTCAACTCAGGGGCCGGCCGAACGAATGAAAACAGCACGGTGACCACGCGCTGCCCGCGTGCCGTTTGCAGCGCCAACTCAAGTTCGCCTTCGCGAGAATGACCACCTCCGCGCAACACCAGCTGGTAATCGTCCTGTGCCAGCTGCAACACGGCCAACACGTGTGTTTCCCCGTGCGCCCGCCGCAGGAGCTCATGCTGTGGGAGCTGCCGAATCGTTTCGTAATGGGTCATCAACGCTGCCAACCGCTGCTGGCGGTTCCAGCGGATGTTGATGTACGGACGATGCGGCTTTTCCAGCAAGCCTGCGGTGACGGTCCAATCCACCGGCCCGAGGTCGATCCCGGAAATGAACCGGCACCACCGGTACGTCAGCCGGGGCCAAAGAAGGCTTCGCAGGAGGAAACGCAGCGCCTGGTTGGGCGCGTAGTCCGTCCACAACGCGCGCGTGGAGCGTACGCAAAAATGCCACATACCGGGCCGCACACCCGGTTCCAGTGGTCTCTCGCCGACCAGGTTTCTTGCTGACAGATGAAGCATTGCGAACCGACCCATCGCGGCTGCCGGGATTGCTGTGCGTGGCGGCAACGGTCGCGCAGTCACCAGAGGACCGTAAAAGCCTGCACACGCAATGCATGCGACTCTAGGGTGCCGCCGGAGTCACGCACTTGACCGAAGTCAAGGGTATGTGCAAACGGCCCATCACCGGAGCCGGGTTAGGCTCAGAAGTCTGCGCGTGACGTGGCTACGATGGGCCGGCGACGCTTGGCCATCCTTCACCCGCGCCTGCCGGTGCGCGCCCCGCACGCCGAGCGGTGCCCCCGCCGCACCCGCCTGTGGCTGGAACGGTGAAGTGAGCTTCAAGGACGAGTGTTTTGACGCAATAACTATCGCCCTGACGTTCGCATCTGCGTACAATCTTGTGTAGAACGCACGGCGTCGCGTGCACTATCAAGGGAAGTCGTCCGACACTACCGGCGGCACGGGTTTGCCGCACCGGGCGAAACGCGTGACCCCGGCGATCACCCACGGTTGCGCCGGCCCGAAGCCCGCCGGGAACAGCCGTTGTGGACGGCCACGTGTTGCATTGCCGCGTTGTAACCGGCCAGAAGGGGTGCGAGGTCCACGATGCCGGCTGCCCTACCCTCCAATTCCGCCTTTTCGCTGGCAGGTGTAACCCGCGCATGGGGTGAGGTACGCGCCGTCGATGGGGTCAGCCTGGCTTTCGGACGTGGACGCACCACCGTCCTGATCGGCAGCAGCGGCTCGGGAAAATCGACGGTGCTGCGGTTGCTGCTTGGCCTGGAATGGCCCGATGCGGGCGAGGTGTGCTGCGACGGCCGGCCACTACGCCGTGCGCGGGTGCTGGAAGTCCGGCGCCGCGTCGGCTATGTGATCCAGGAAGGTGGCCTGTTCCCGCATCTCACGGTGCTTGGCAACCTGGCGCTGCTTCCGCACCACCTCGGCTGGAGCCGCGCGCGAATTCGCGCGCGCGCACTTGAGCTGGCTGAATTGAACCATCTGGAAGCGCACCAGTTCGTACGCTTCCCGGCGGAGCTTTCAGGCGGCCAGCGCCAGCGGGTGGCGTTGATGCGCGCACTGATGCTCGATCCGCCGACGCTGCTGCTGGACGAACCGCTCGGCGCGCTCGACCCGCTGGTGCGGCATGGGCTCCAGGACGAGCTGCGCGACCTATTCCAGCGTCTTGGCAAGACCGTCATCATGGTGACCCACGACCTGGCCGAAGCCGCTTTCTTCAGCCGCCGGTTGGTGTTGATGCGGCGCGGCCACGTCGTCCAGGACGGCAGCATCGATGATTTCCGGCGCACGCCAGCGGATGATTTCGTGCGCGCATTCCTGGCCGCACGCCGCAGTCTGCCCGGGGCATCGCCATGAGGCGCCGGTTTGCCGTGCTGGTCGTCGTGTCCCTTCTGCTGCCGTTGACGGGCTACGCGCAAACCGCGGCAAAACCCGCCACCGCGCCCACGGTGGTGATCGGTTCTAAAAACTTCACCGAGTCGGTGGTGCTGGGTGAAATTGCGCGTCTCGCCGCGAAGCAACAGGGGATCAAGGCGCAACACCGCCGCGCGCTGGGCGGCACCCGCATCCTGTGGCGTGCGCTGATCGAGGGCGACATCGACGCCTACCCGGAATACACCGGCACCATCACGCATGAACTGCTGCACGATGTCGCGCCCGACGCGAGCATCGCCGTACTGCGTCAGCGCCTGAAACCGCAAGGCATCGGCATTACCGGCTCGCTGGGTTTCAGTGACACCTATGCGGTGGGGATGCTCGAGAGCCAGGCATCGCGGCTGCACATCCGCGACATTGCCGACCTGGCCGGCTACCCCAGCCTGAAGTTGGCCTTCTCCAACGAGTTCATGAACCGTGCGGATGGCTGGCCGGGCCTGAAAGCCGCGTATCACCTGCCGCAGACGGCGCGCGGCATGGACCACGACCTCGCCTACCGCGCACTCGCCTCGGGCGCGGTCGACGTGATCGACCTGTACAGCACCGATGCCAACATCGCTTACTACCATTTGCGCGTGTTGCAGGACAACCGTCACTATTTCCCGCGCTACGAAGCCGTGTACCTGTACCGGCTGGATCTGGACCAACGCGCGCCGAGGTTCGTCGCCGTGTTGAATGACCTCGCCGGCCGCATCAATGTCCAGCAGATGCGCGCGATGAACAAGGCGGTGAAGATCGACGGCAAGCACGAGACCGCGGTCGCGGCGCAATTTCTGGGCGTCCGGGCGGATACCGGCAGCGGCACCGCATTCTGGAGCCGCATGGGCCGCTACACCCTGCAGCACCTGGAGCTGGTTGCGCTTTCGTTGTCGCTGGCTATCGTGCTGGCGGTGCCGCTGGGGGTCTTCGCCGCGCGTTACCGGCGTCTGGGCCAAGCGGTGCTGGGCATGACCGGCATCCTGCAGACCGTGCCATCGCTGGCGCTATTCGTATTCATGATCCCGCTGTTCGGGATCGGCGCCAAACCTGCGATTGCTGCGCTGTTCCTGTACAGCCTGTTGCCGATCGTGCGCAATACCCATGCGGGGTTGACCGGGATCCAGCCGTCGCTGCTGGAGTCGGCGGCAGCGCTTGGATTGCCGCCACGCATACGCCTGCTGCGGGTGGAACTGCCGTTGGCGCTGCGTTCGATCCTCGCCGGCGTCAAGATCGCCGCCGTGATCAACGTCGGTACCGCAACACTGGGCGCCTTGATCGGTTCGGGCGGCTACGGCCAGCCCATCCTCACCGGCATCCGCCTCGACAGCGTGCCGTTGATCATGGAAGGTGCGGTTCCGGCCGCACTGATGGCGCTGGCGATGCAAGGCGTCTTCGAATTGATCGAACGCGCGCTGACTCCACGCGGATTGCGCTTGCGGGCGATGTCCTGAGGAGGACGCGAACGCGATTCCGGGGCGGGTCCCGGGGCGTGCGGGTTTGCGGGCGGTGTGTGGTTGCCACAGCCCGGCCACGCGGGCACCGCCAAAACCACGTGCGGCGCAGCATGATTGGGCGACAGACCCATGGCCGGCCGCGTGTTCCCTGGCTTTTGCGGCCAATCGATCAGAATACGTACAGCAGCACCGCAAAAAAGTGGCAGGTGGTGCCGGCCACGACGAACAGGTGCCAGACGAAATGACTGTAGTGAATCTTTTCATCCAGCACGTAAAACACCACGCCAAGGGTGTAAGCCAGACCGCCGGCCGCCAGCCAGGCCAGGCCACCCGCTTGCATGTGCATCCACAGCGGATAGATTGCGACCACCCCTACCCAGCCCATCGCCAGGTACAGCACCGTGGACAGCTGCGGGAAACGCAGCCCGCCCAGGGCCTTGAACAGCAGCCCCGCCAGGGCCAGTCCCCAGATCAGCCCAAACAGCCCCCAGCGCCAGCCGCCGCGCAATACGCCAAGCGTGACGGGGGTGTAGGTCCCGGCGATCAGCAGATAGATCATGGCGTGATCGAGCGCCCGCAGGACCACCTTGGCGCGCGGTTGTGGAATCGCGTGGTACAGCGTCGAGGCCAGGTACAGCAGCAGCACACTGCCGCCAAAGATCAATGCGCCCGCCATCGCATAGCCGCTGCCGGCATGCTCGGCCCGAAGCAACAGCACCGGCAGTCCGGCGATGGCCAGCAACAGGCCCAGTCCGTGGCTGAGACTGTTGGCCAGTTCCTCGCCCCAGGTCTGCGGCCGGGCGATGGCGCTGCTGCGCGGTGACATGTGAAGCCCCTGGCCGCTGTGATTCCGCGGATACGCTGGATGCACGCCATTACGCCTTGGTAAACACCAGGCTTGCATTGGTGCCGCCAAAGCCGAAGCTGTTGGACATCACCGTGGTCAGCTTGGCGGGCCGGCTCTCGCGCAAAATCGGAAAGCCTCCCGCGCGCGGGTCGAGGTTGTCGATGTTTGCCGAGCCCGCCACGAACCCGTCGTGCATCATCAGCAGGCTGTAGATCGCCTCATGCACGCTGGCTGCACCCAGCGGGTGCCCGGTGAGCGCCTTGGTCGAGGACAACGGAGGCACCTCGGCGCCGAACACCTCACGCACGGCATGCAGTTCAGCGATATCGCCGCGCTGCGTGGCGGTGCCGTGGGTATTGAGGTAATCAACCGGGCGCCCAACGTTGCTGAGCGCCATCCGCATGCAGCGGACGGCCCCTTCGCCACTTGGTGCAACCATGTCGGCGCCATCGGAGGTGACGCCATATCCAACCAGCTCGGCATGGATGTTCGCGCCGCGCGCGCGCGCATGGTCGTAGGCCTCCAGCACCAGCATCCCGCCGCCGCCGCCGATCACGAAGCCATCGCGATCAACATCGTAGGGGCGCGAAGCCGCGGCGGGCCTGTCGTTGTAACCGGTGGAGAGCGCACCCATGGCGTCAAACTGTGCGGTCATGCCCCAGTGCTCTTCCTCGCCGCCGCCGGCAAACACCACGTCCTGTGCGCCACTGCCAATCAGGTTGGCAGCCACGCCGATGCAGTGTGCCGAAGTCGCACACGCAGCGGAGATCGAGAAGCTGAGGCCAAGGATGCCGAACGCGGTGGCCAGGGTGGCCGACACGGTCGAGCACATCGTGCGCGGCACCATGCAAGGACCCACCTTGCGCAGGCCCCGTTCGCGCAGCACGTCGGCGGTTTCGATCTGCCATTGCGAGGATCCACCGCCCGAACCGGCGATCACGCCGACGCGGGGATGGCGGATCTGTTCAAGGCTCAGGCCGGCATCGGCGATCGCCGAGCGCATCGCCACGTAGGCGTAGGCCGCGGCGTTGCCCATGAAACGGCGCAACTTGCGGTCGATGCTGGCGTCGAGGTCAATATCGGGTACCGCCGCCACCTGGCTGCGCAGCCCGTGCGTGACGTACTCGGGCATCGCGCGGATGCCGCTGTGGAGGTCACGCAGTGCGCGCGACACCGTGTCGGCCGCATTGCCGAGGCACGAGACGATGCCCATGCCGGTTACCACTACGCGGTTCATTTCAAAGGGTCTCGGGAGAGCGGAACAAACCAACGCGCATGTCTGCAGCGACATAAATCAGGCGGTCATCGACGAGGGTTTTGCCATCGGCGATCACCATCGGCAATTTACCGCGCAGCACCCGTTTGATGTCGATCTGGTAGCGCACGAGTTTGGCGTTCGGCAGTATCTGCCCGGTGAACTTGACCTCGCCCACACTCAGCGCACGTCCGCGCCCGGGCTCACCCAGCCACGGCAGAAAGAAGCCGCTGAGTTGCCACATCGCATCCAGGCCGAGGCAGCCTGGCATCACCGGGTCACCGGCAAAGTGGCAGCCAAAGAACCACAATTCCGGGTGAATGTCGAGCTCGGCACGAATTTCGCCCTTGCCGTACGCGCCGCCGGTATTGGCGATGTGCGTAATCCGGTCGAACATCAGCATCGGCGGCGATGGCAACCGCGCATTGCCGGGACCGAAGAGTTCCCCGCGCCCACACGCGAGCAGCTGCTCGCGGTCAAACGCAGCATGGCGCGCCGCGACCGGTGCGGCAGAAACCCTGGGCTGTGCGGCGTCACGCGGCGCGGGCGTCCCTTCTGCCGTAGTGGCTTGCATCGAGGTCGCCTGCGTCATGTGGCCTGCCTGTCAAGTGGCGGACTCATGGGTAGACTTTAGCACTGGCCCGCAAGCGGGGGCGCAATACGTCGACGATCGTGCGCACATGCCGCGCCACCGTAGCCGGGCGTGGCGAGCCATCCAGCACGCTGGCGGCCAGCGCCCGGCGCAGCACCGGCAGCTTGCGGCCCGCCTGCATGACCGCCTGACGCAACGGTTGCATGACACCGCGGGAACTGGTGAACACGCCCACCAGCGTCTGGGTGCCGGCAAAGAGCAACGCGCTGCTCATGCGCTGGCGTCTTTGGTAGCGCGCCAGCAAGGCCGGATGGGCCGGGTCGCCGTACCGCTGCAAGCCGGCACCGGCCGCTTCGGCCAGATGCTCCACGCTGGCCAGACCCAGGTTGAAGCCATGCGCGGTGACGGGATGCATGCCCACGGCGGCGTCACCGGCCAGGGCAAAGCGTTTGGCCACGAAACGGTGTGCCCAGGTCGCGACCAGCGGGTAGCGGTGGACGGTGCTGGCCAGTTGCATCGCCCCCAGCCTGCCTTCGTAGCGCGCGGCGATTTCCTCCGCAAGCGCCCCAGGCGACAGGTCCACCAGTTCCCGCGCCTCGCGATCGGGCAGCGTCAACACCACCGAGGACAGGTGCTCGCCCAGCGGCAGCAACGCACGGGTCTGGCCACGCCCAAACCACTCCCAGGCCGTACCGTCGTTGGCCTGCGCATGCCGCATGCGGCATGCCAGCATGCTGGCGCCAAAATCGCGCATGTGCGCGGCAATGCCCATGCTGCGCCGAGTACCCGAGAAGCGGCCGTCGGCCGCGACCAGCAGGGGTGCTTCCAGCACACCGCCGTCGGCCAATCGCGCACGCGCGGTCACCGCGTCGATGGACACCGAGTCGACGGAAACGCCGGTGTGGACGCGCACCCGCGGCTGCTTGGCCGCGGCTTGCCACGCTGCCGTACGAATCAGGTGGTTCGAGACCAGGACGCCCAAGCCATCCTGGCCAAACGCTTCGCCGTTGATTTCAAAGCCCGCCCCCGCGCCGTCCATGATCCGCGCGCGGCTGACCGGCGCGATCCCGTCACTCGGGATGCGCTCCCACACGCCAAGCTCGCGCAGCAAACGCCTCGAGGCGCGGTCCAGCGCGATTTCCCGTCCGTCGAAAGCGGGCGCAGCGAGCAACTCGGCGCTTTGCTGCTCGACCAGGTCAACGTCCAGTCCACGCCGTGCCAACGCCAGCGACAAGCACAAACCGACTGGTCCGGCGCCAATGACCAGGACATTTCTCGTCACGTCGTATCCTTGATTTTTCGGGTAGGGCTGCGGCGAAGGTTTGGAAGTGCCGCGCCATGCAGCCGCGTAGTCTGATTGACGCGCGGGCCACCACCTTGACCATGATCAATTGCCGCGGCGTCCGGGTCGCCCCGCGCCTGGTGCACACGGTTGCGGGGCGCGTTCGGCAAGACCTGGGCCTACCGTGACTTGCGCGGGGCACTTGTAGCTGGCTGCTGCCTGCGTTTACGGGCGTTGGACGCGCGTCTTTTGACCCAGGGTATGGTTGCATTAAACGCGAATACGATACATTCGCATCCATGAAGACACAACTGCCGCCTGCACGGTTTCTGGCCCGCGAAGACCCGCCCCAAAAACCCTGCGAACGCGACGAAACCGGCTGGATCATCGTCATCCGTCGCCCGCCACCGCCAGGTGATCCCACCTGCAACGGACGGGTGGCGCGGGGCCGCAGGCCCGGCACGCCGCCGGCAACCATCGCCGGCCAGGCAGGGCGCCGCGCGCAAGCCGGCCCGGCGGACAGGGTCACTACCTATTTGTTTCCCCACGATGTAGATTGTGTAATATTATAACGTTGCACTACCACTTTCGGCACGATGGAACGATTCGAATGCAACATACCGTCATTGCCCGGGCCATAGCACCCACCGCCGCAGGTCCGGCCGCACGCGCCTTCGTGCCGGCACCGCCCGCCCTGCCCGCACAGCTGCACTCGCGAAACAGCCCAAGCGGCAACAGCGGGGCCGGCGCCAACGCGCGTGAGTCCGCCCCACGGTGTGGCGCCCGCGCCGGTGTTCCCCAGGGCTTCCGGTTCCAGTGATGCCCACACCGCAGCCAACCATCGCGCGTCCGCCACAAATGCCGCGGAAGCCGGCACTCCACCTGCTGCCCGGCCTGAGCGCCGTGCCGGCCGGGGCGGTGGCCGCGGCTCGCGGTCGCGGCCCATCGCTACCCGGCCCGGTGACTGCAGATTCGGCGTTGCCGCACGCAGTTTTCGGCCACACACGCTACGCGCCGTTGATCGGGCTCGCGTGGCTGCATTTTGTCAACGATGGTGCTTCAAACTTCCTTCCGGGCATCTTGCCGGCAATCCTCATGGCCTGGGGTTACCAGCCAGAGTTTGCGGGTGTGCTGATGTTTGCGCTGGTCGCCGGGCAAGGCCTGCAACCCATCGCGGGGCTGTTCACGCGCTTTCTCGGCGGCCCGCGGCTGATCTGGCTCGGTACTGCTGGCACGGCAGTCGGCATGGGGCTGCTGAGTTTTACCACCGGCTTGCCGTGGCTATTGGCGGTACTTGCGTTCATTGGGTTGGCGAGCGCGGGTTTTCACCCGCAGGCGCTGGCCACCGCACGCGTCTACGCGGGCCGGCACGGGCACTTGGGACTGTCGATCATGCTGCTGGGCGGCGAAATCGGGCGCGGCGCCTGGCCGCTGGTCGTCGGTGCGCTGGTGGCGTGGGGCTCACTGTCCCATTTGTGGCTGTTGACGGTCGCCATCCTGGCAACGTTGCCCCTGACGCACCGCGCCCTGCGGACCCTGCCGGCGCCCGCCAGCGTCTGGCACGTGTGCTTCCGCGGCCGGTTTGCGGCCACCCTGCGGCTTTTGGTTTACGTGACGTTTCGCGGCCTTGCGGTGATCGGCGCCATGGTTTACTTGCCGCTGCTGTGGCAGAGCCTTGGCGGTGGCCTCGTTGGCGGTGCGTCACTGGTGACCGTCCTGATGATGGCGGGCTTGCCCGCCACCGTTTACGGCGGTTATCTCGCGGACCGGATCGGCCGGCCGCCCCTGCTGGTTGGTGCGGCAATTGCGATGGCAGCCGGCCTTGCCCTGGTTGCCACGGAAAATCCGGTAGCCCTGTGGGCCGGGGCGGCGCTCACCGGGGTGGCTGCGTTCGCAAGCTATTCGGTCACGACGCTGGAAGGCCAGGACCTGTACCCGGAAAACCGGCCGTTTGGATCAGGCATCGTCTTCGGCCTGGGCAATGCACTGGGCGCTGGCCTCGCCGCGCTCACCGGCCTGCTCGCCAGCACATGGTCGCTGCCCGGGTTGTTTTGGCTTTTCGCTGTCGTCGCGCTGGCTACGGCGCCCTTGGGGCTTCCGGTTGGAGCCTTTGCAAGGCTGCGCCCGGAGCGCGCAACCCAATAGGCGGCGGGCCAGCACCTTGGGTAGGCGCAACACAACCCGGACAGGTTTGCTGCCATCGTGCGGCTTCTCGTGCCTTCGGGGCACTGCGCGGTCACCGGCCAGCGCAACTGGTTGCGGAGGCATGGCCGGGCGCAGGCCCAGCCGGCGGTAACCTGCGTCAATGCAATTGCGCGCTTACGGGCATATTGTGGTGATCGTTTCGTCCGTACTCAGGACCCATGATGGTCAGCATTGCAAGTCAGCGTGAAAGTTTGCCGCAACCGTTCGCGCAAACGTCCCTGTTCGGCAGTGGCAACGCCGCCTACCTCGACCGTCTCTACGAAGACTGGCTGCACGATCCGCAATCGGTTGCGCCCGCCTGGCAGGGCTGGTTCCGGAGCCTGCACGGCACCAACGACGTGTCCAACGCCGATGCGATCGCACGCATCATGGCGGCACAGGATCGGCACGCGGTGCGGGGTGCGCCGGGCGACGACGCGCACGCCCGCAAGCAGGCGGGCGTATTGCGTTTCCTGACCGCCTATCGTTCGCGCGGCCACCTTGCGGCCAGCCTCGATCCGTTGGCAATCGCTGCCAGGCAGCCGGCGCCCGATCTGGACCTGCCCTTCCACGGCTTGTCCGACGCCGACCTCGACACGGAATTTGATTGCGGCACCTTTGCCGGTGGCGGCAAGCGCATGCGGCTGCGGGACCTGCGCGAACACTTGCGCCGCACCTACACCGCCAGCATCGGCGCCGAGTTCATGCACATCAGCGACCACGGCCAACGGCGCTGGATCTACGACCGCCTGGAGCAGGCCGGTGGCGACGCGGGCCTCGACGCTGCGACGCGCAAGCGGGTGCTGGCCAAACTGACCGCTGCCGATGGCCTCGAGCGTTACCTGCACACCAAGTACACCGGCCAAAAACGCTTCTCGCTGGAAGGCGGCGATTCGCTGATCCCGTTGCTGGATGACCTGGTGCGCCGTGCGGCAGCCAACGGTGTGCATGAGCTGGTGATCGGGATGGGCCACCGCGGCCGCCTCAACGTGCTGGTCAACGTCCTCGGCAAGCCGCCGCGACAGTTGTTCGCGGAATTTGAAGGCAAGATCGAGGGTCCTGACGACCCCGCGCATTCGGGCGATGAAAAGTACCACATGGGTTTTTCCGCCGACATCCTGGCGCCTTCCGGCGTCATCCACGTCGTGCTCGCGTTCAATCCTTCCCACCTCGAAATCGTCAACCCGGTGGCCCTGGGCTCGGCACGGGCTCGCCAGGTGCGCGCCCACGACGACGCGCACGAACGGGTGCTTCCGGTACTGATCCACGGGGACGCTGCCCTGTCCGGCCAGGGCGTCAACATGGAACTCCTGAACATGTCGCAGACGCGTGGTTTCGGCGTCGGCGGTACCGTGCACATCGTGGTCAACAACCAGCTTGGCTTCACGACCGGCCCCAAAGATGGGCGCAGCACCCTGTACTGCACCGATGTTGCCAAGATGGTCGACGCGCCGGTGCTGCACGTTAATGGCAACGATCCCGAAGCGGTGCTGCTGTGCGCGCGTCTCGCCTTCGATTTCCGCCAGCGGTTCCACAAGGACGTGGTGGTCGACCTGGTCTGTTACCGCCGGCACGGCCACAACGAGGCCGATGAGCCTTCGGCCACCCAGCCGCTCATGTACGCGGCAATCAAACAGCTGCCGCCGCCGCGCGAACTCTACGCAGGGACGCTGGCCGAACGCGGCGTCATCGCCGGCGGCGCTGCACAGGCACAGTTCGACGCCTACCGCGACCAGCTTGACGCCGGCAAGCCGGTCACCGAATTGGCGCCGGCCGGGACCCAGAAACCCGTGGTCGACTGGGCGCGCTTTGCCGACGGCAAGCTCGCGCAGCCGGTCAGGACCGGCGTCGCGCGCAAAACGCTGGATGCGCTGGGCGCGCGAATCCTCGCGTGGCCCGAGCGCATCGTGCTGCATCCGCGGGTCGAGAAAATCTACGACACCCGTCGCAGGATGGCTGAAGGCGAATTGCCGGTCGACTGGGGCTACGCTGAAAACATGGCCTACGCGTCGCTGATCGCGGACGGCCATGGGCTGCGCCTGGTGGGTCAGGACACGCCGCGCGGCGCCTTCTTCCACCGTCAGGCGGAACTGCACGACCAGAGGACCGGTGAAATTTACACGCCCCTCGCACACGTGAAGGATGGCGTCCCGGTCGAAGTCGTCGACTCGTTGCTCTCGGAACTGGCCGTGATGGCGTTCGAGTACGGCTTTGCGACCGCCGAGCCCGATACCCTGGTCGTGCTGGAAGAACAATTCGGAGATTTCGCCAACGGCGCGCAGGTGGTGACCGACCAGTTCATTTCCTCCGGCGAAGCCAAATGGGGCCGTCTGTGCGGACTGGTGGTGTTGCTGCCGCACGGCTACGAGGGCCAGGGCCCCGAGCATTCTTCCGCGCGCCTCGAGCGGTACCTGCAACTGTGCGCGCTCGACAACATGCAGGTCTGCGTACCGACCACGCCGTCCCAGATGTTCCACCTGCTGCGCCGGCAAATGCTGCGCGACTGCAGGAAGCCCCTGATCGTGATGACCCCGAAATCGCTGCTGCGCCACAAGCTCGCGGTATCCTCGCTGGAGGATCTGGAGCACGGCCAGTTTCACCTGGTCATCCCCGATCAGCGCGGCAAGGACGGCAAGCAAGTCAAGCGCGTGGTGCTGTGCGCGGGCAAGGTCTATTACGACCTCTTCGAAGCGGCCGAGAAACAGAAGATCGACAACGTGGCGATCGTCCGCGTCGAACAGCTGTATCCGTTCCCGCGAACCGAGGTGAACGCCGAGCTCGACAAGTATCCGCTGGCGCAGGAAGTGGTCTGGTGCCAGGAAGAGCCACAAAACCAGGGCGCGTGGTTCCAGATCCGCCATCACCTGCAGGCGTGCGCGGACGGCCGCCGCAGCCTGCACTATGCGGGCCGGGTGAGTTCGCCCGCACCAGCTTGCGGTCACTACAACACCCACCTCACCGAGCAACGGGCATTGGTGCAACAGGCGCTGGTTGCGCCCGTGGACGACGGTCATTCGCTCGAATGACGCTCCCTCCGCCCGGCCGAAGGCCGGCCCGGTGCAGGTGCCGCCGCAACGGGCTGGCAATGCGGGCAAAAGTTGGTTCCCCGGCCGGCCACGCGGGTGCGCTCGATCGGCGTTCCGCACACGCGGCAGGGTTGACCTTCGCGGCCGAACAGGCGGGCGCGATCGAGCCAGGTGTCGTGGTGGCGGCCGTCCCGGATGAAAGCGGGAAAAGACGTGCCACAGTGGGCGACCGCATCGCGCAGGATGACGCGGATTGCCCGGTGCAGGCGGCGCAGCGCAGCCGCTGTCACGCTGGCCGTCGGCTGGCGCGGGTGGATCCGCGCCAGGTGCAGGCATTCGTCGGCATAGATGTTGCCGATTCCGGCGACCGTCGCCTGGTCCAGCAACGCCGCCTTGATGGGCGCCGACCGGTAGCGGGCCAGGCGTTGGCGGAAAACGGCGAGGGTGAATCCCGGACCCAACGCTTCGGGGCCCATGTGCAGGAAAAATGGGTCAGCGGCAAGGGTCTCCGTGGTGACCACCCGCACGCGGGCGAACTTGCGCTGGTCGTTGATGTACAGCATTCGGCCCGCGCTCAGGGTGAACACCGCACGCGTCCAGGTGTTCGGCATCGGCCCGACGATGTTCGCGGTCGGGTGCCCGCCGAATACCACAGGCTGTCCGTGCCGGCGCACCACGACCTGCCCGGTCATCTTCAGATGCACCAGCAGATGCCAGTCATGGTCCAGGTCGAAGATCAACGCCTTGCCGCGGCGACGGATCGCACCAATCCGATGCCCCGCCACCACCGCATCGAGGAGCGGGCGGGAAGCGTTGACAAACGGCGGCCACAATACCTTGACCGCCTCGATGCGCGCTCCGCGCACACTGGCCTCGAGGCCACGGCGGAGGGTTTCCACTTCAGGCATTTCCGGCATGCCGCCATGGTACGCCCCGGCCACCGCGAACACAGCACGGCCGACGTCCGCGGTTGACGCCGGGTGCCTGGCCCGCCATCACCGCTGCATTTCATGCCTTGCGCCTGCGTTTGGGGTTGGGACGCTGATCCGACCGTCGCCGTCGCACGCGACACCCGATTTCATGGTGCTGCGGCTTGCCGGCGACCCGTTTGATGTAGGCTATGAATCGACAACTCCGAGGCGCCGCACCTTCATCCCTGCGGGGATACGGTCCGGCGCCCGTGGCCTGCGGGCCACCAGGGTGGACGCGGAAACGCGTTTGCCTCCCGACCTTGGAAAGGAGCAGAGCATGCAGTCTTCGGCCGATCGCGGCTGTCATCGCGCGTGGTACCACGCATCGCAAGCCTCGCGTTCATGCGGGACATGTAGTTTGCCCACGCGGGTACCGCGCGGATGAATACGCGCGATGAACTTGGCCGCGCGCTGCACGACCTGCGGATTTCGGTGACGGACCGCTGCAACTTCCGCTGCACCTATTGCATGCCGCGGGAGCTGTTCGGCGCCGACCATGCGTTCTTGCCGCGCGCGAGCCTGCTGAGCTTTGACGAGATCGCGCGTTTGACGCGCCTGTTCGCCGGCTTGGGCGTGCGCAAGCTGCGGCTGACCGGCGGCGAGCCGCTGGTGCGCCGCGACCTCGGGCAGCTGGTGGCCATGCTGGCGCCTACGCACGGCATCGAGGACATCAGCCTGACCACCAACGGCTCTCTGCTGAGCCGGGAGAAAGCCGAACGCCTGCGTAAAGCTGGCCTCAAGCGCATCACGATCAGCCTGGATGCGCTGGACGATGCGACGTTCAAGGCAATGAACGGCGTCGGGTTTCCGGTCGCCAAGGTGTTGGCGGCCATCGATCATGCCGCGGCTGCGGGACTGGCGCCGGTCAAGGTGAACATGGTGGTGCGCCGCGGTGCCAACGACCAGGCAATCGAGGCGATGGCCGAGCACTTCCGCGGCACCGGTCAGATCCTGCGCTTCATCGAGTTCATGGATGTTGGCACCACCAACGGCTGGCGCCTTGACGAGGTGGTGACTGCCAAGGAAATCCTCGCGCGCATCGACGCGCGCTGGCCCATTGAGCAGGCGCCGCCCAACTACCCGGGCGAGGTAGCTGTGCGTTGGCGCTACCGGGACGGCGGCGGCGAAATCGGCGTGATCGCGTCGGTGACGCGGCCGTTCTGTGGCGGTTGTACGCGCGCACGGTTGTCCGCCGAGGGGCGCCTGTATACCTGCCTGTTCGCGGCCACGGGTGCCGACTTGCGCGGCATGTTGCGCGGCGGTGCCAGCGACGAGGCCATCACCGGGAAGCTCGCGGCGGTATGGCATGTACGGCGCGACCGTTATTCGGAACTGCGCACCGCCGCGACGGCTGCCGGCCGCAAGAAAATCGAAATGTCCTATATCGGAGGTTGACGCGTGGCAGCGCATGACGAAAACCCGCATTTCCACATGGCCGATGTCGGCCACAAGCGCGTCACGGCGCGGCGTGCGGTCGCGGTGGGTGAACTTGCCGCGGGCAGTGCCTTCGAGGCGATTGTCGAGCGGCGGTTGCCGAAGGGTGATGCCATGGTGATGGCCGAGGTGGCCGGGCTGCAGGGAGCCAAGAACGCTTCGCACTTGATCCCACTGTGCCACCCGCTGCCAATCGAGAAGGTGGACGTACGCTGCGAGAGCGTGCCCGCGCGACGCGCGATCCGCGTGTATTGCGAGGTGGCCACGCACGCGCGTACCGGTGTCGAGATGGAAGCCCTGGCCGGCGTGAGCGCGGCACTGCTGACGCTGTACGACCTCACAAAACCGGTGGAACCGGCGCTGTCTTTCGGTCGCGTGCGTCTGTTGTTCAAGGAGGGCGGCAAGAAAGGTCTGTGGTTCCATCCTGAAGGCACCGACGACAAGGAGCGTGATCGGTACCGCCCGCGCGCACCGGCGCGGCTGGACGGCGTTGCCGCGGTAGTAATTACCCTGAGCGACCGTGCCAGCCGCGGCGAATACGAAGACGCATCCGGCCCGTTGCTGGTCGCGCGCTTGAGCACGCTGGGTGCCAACGTGGGCCCGGCCGAGCTACACGCCGATGGTGCTGAACCATTGGCTGCACGGCTGCGCGAACTCGCAGCCGTTGGCATCAAGCTGGTCCTGTGTACTGGCGGCACCGGCGTGGGGCCGCGCGATGCAACCCCCGAAGCACTCGCCCTGGCCGCGGACAAGCATGTAAGCGGCATCGGCGAGATGTTCCGCAGCGAGAGCAGCCAGCACACGCCCCTTGCCTGGTTGAGCCGTGCCGACGCCGTGCTGGTCGGCGGTACGCTGGTCATTGCCCTGCCCGGCAGCGCGAAGGCCGTCGCCCAGGGCATGGACATCCTCGCGCCGATCCTGGCGCATGCACTGGCGATGGTGGCCGGCGAGGGGCATGCATGAGTCACGCCCTGCTCGATCCCGACCAGGCCCTCGACCGTATCCTCGGCGCCTGCACACGCCTCTCACCCGAAACCTGTGCGATCAACGACGCGCTGGGCCGGACGCTTGCGCAGCCCGTTACGGCGATGAACCCCCTGCCGCCGTTCGACAACTCGGCGATGGATGGTTTTGCGCTGGCCGGCAAGGGCGCACCACTCACGGCTGGCAGTGAATGGCCCATCGAAGGTGAGCAGGCCGCCGGCGACGAGTCGCGCAGGGCGGCAGGCGGTGCGTGGGAAATCATGACCGGCGCGTGCGTACCCGACGGCCTGGACCGCGTGATCCCGGTGGAACGCACCGAACGCCTCGACGCGCCGCCGCGTGTGCGTCTGCTGGCCAACGTCGATCCGTGGCAAAACGTGCGTCGGGCCGGCTCGGACGTCGCCATCGGGGAGAGCGTGTTGGCAGCCGGCACGACGCTGGCTCCGCAACATCTGATGCTGCTCGCAGCGCTCGGCATCCCCGTGGTCGACGTAGTCCAGCGGCCGCGTGTCGCCGTGCTGTGCACAGGCCGGGAGCTGGTCGATGACGCGGCAACACCGCTCGCTTCGGGCCAGATCCGCAATTCCAACGGCCCGTTCCTGGCCGCGCGTATTCCGCGCGCCGGCGCCGAGTTGACCCATCGGGAAACCGTGGGTGACGAGGTGCAGCCGTTCCTCGCCGCGTTCGAACGCGCGCAGGCGAGCGGTGCGCGCATCGTCATTTCGACCGGTGCGGTATCGATGGGCCGCCATGACTTCGTGCCGCAGGCCTTGCAGCAACTCCACGCGGAAATCCTGTTCCACAAGCTGGCGATCCGTCCGGGCAAACCGCTGCTGTTTGCACGCCTGCCGAACGGCGGCTTGTTCTTCGGCCTGCCCGGCAATCCGATTGCGGTTGCGGTGGGATTGCGTTTTTTCGTGGAGCCGGCGCTACGCGCGATGCTCGGATTGCCGCGCGAAGTGGCTTGGCGTGTTCCGCTTGCGGCTCCCTACACCAAACAACCCGCGCTGCGCTTCCATCTCAAGTCGCGCGTGGCGATGGACGCCGATGGCGGGCTTCGGGCAATCGTCCTGCCCGGCCAGCAGTCCTACCGCATTCGTCCGCTGGCTGACGCCAACGCCTGGGTCGTGGTGCCGTGTGAGGCAACCGGTTTGCCCGCCGGGGCACCGGTTGACGTCTATGGCCTTGGTCACCTGGAAACTCCGCTGGTGGGGAGCTATCCGTCATGAATTTGCACCTTGCACTTTACGGCGCGCTGCGCGACGCCGATCCAACCGGTTACCTTGAGCTCGAGGTGCCAGAGGGCTGTACGATTGGCGAGCTGCGCGAACACCTGGTCGCGTTCCTCAAAACACACACATCGCAGGTAAGCGAGAGCGCCGTGCGCGGTTCGGCGCTTGCTACCACCGACACGATCTTGCATGACCACGATTCCATCCCCCGAAATGGAGAACTCGTGATCCTGCCACCGGTAAGCGGAGGCTGAGATGGAAGACCTGTACGCAGGGATCGTTGACATCCGCACGGCGCGGCTGGACCCGGCCGCGGCGCTTGCGTTCGTGTCCGATGCACGGTTCGGCGGTATTGCGCTCTTTGTCGGCCGCGTACGCAATCACAACCTGGGGCGCATCGTCACCGGCATCACCTACGACCTGTTCGAGCCGTTGGTCCTCAAGACTTTCCGTGCCATCGACGTGCGGGCACGGGCCGAGGTCGGCGAGCCGCTGAAGCTCTACGTGGCCCACGCCAAGGGCGATCTGGGTCTGGAAGACCTGGCGGTGCTGGTAGCGGCCGGCACGCCACATCGCGACGAGGCGTTTCGCGCCTGCCGGCTCGCCATCGAGGTACTCAAGCACGAAGCGCCGATCTGGAAGCAGGAACATTACCTCGACGGCGACAGTGGCTGGAGCGAAGGCTGCTCGCTGTGCGAAGCGGCGCCTGCAACCGAGCGCGCACCGGCGGGCAGTCATACGAACGTCGGCCATGTCCACGGGCACTGACGCACTGCCGTGCCTTGGCGTCGTGCTTGCAGGCGGGCAATCGCGCCGCATGGGTTGCGACAAGGCACTGCTCGTGTGGCATGACCACCCGTTGATTGAACACCAGCTCGCGCTGCTGCGCGCGACGGGCGTGGACGACGCGGTTGTCAGCGGCACGCGTCCGGATTACCACGGTGTCGCCGACGCACGCGCTCAAGCCGGGCCGGTGTCGGGCCTGGCGGGTGTTGCCCACGCGAGGAATGGCGACATGCAGTGGCTGGTGATCCCGGTCGACATGCCATTACTCCAACCCGCGCTGCTGCAGCGGCTGCGCGCACACCAACCACAGGCGCCCTGCCTGCGCTTCGCGGGCCACGTCCTGCCGTTCCGGCTGCGCGTCGACACGCGCTGCCGGAGCGTACTGGACACGCTTGCAGACGGCGATGACCCGCGCGCCCGCTCGCTGCGCACGTTGCAACAGACCGTCGGCCTTGCGGAAATCCCGCTGGCGCCGAACGAAATGACGCAGCTGACCGATTGCAACACCGAGGCGGTTTGGAACGAGGTGGCCAGATGAGGGTGCAATTCCAAGCGCAATCGCTACGATTGCGCATCGACGAAGCGGAACTCGCTCGCCTGCTGGACGGCGAGATGCTGGTCAACACCACATGTTGGCCCGACGGCAGTACGACCCAACAGCGCCTGGCTGTCAGCAAAGCGAACGGCTGGCGGCGCGATGGTTCCGGCTGGTGCGTCATGCTGGCCGAAGCGAGCGTGCGGGCACTGGCCTCGCGCTTGCCTAGTCGCGACGGGCTGCACACCGAGCTGCCGGTACCGGACGGCGCACCGCTTGAGGTCTTGTTCGACATCGACGTGCGTGACAGTACCCACCGGCGTTTCCCTGAAAAGCCTGCCAACCGCGGGGGACCCTCGACGTAGGTGAAAGGCGTCCGCGCGGCCGTCATCCCATCGCCATGCCAGCCCCCCAGTTGACCGGTAGGGAAACGCGCGGTACGGCCACACCCCGCGCCTCAGGAACTCGTGGACGATCCAATGCGCACTAGCCGATACCTCACGCGACTGCTCGCCGTCTTGCTGCTCGCCATTGCGCTGCCGGCTGGTGCCGGTGGCGCGCCGGCATTGCGCGTCGCGTACGCCGGCTCCATGGGCGTCGTGATGGATCTTGCGCTGGGACCGGCCTTTGCCAAGGCACACGACGCCACCTGGCAGGGCATTGGCCAAGGTTCCTATGCATTGGCTCGCTTGCTGGCCGCGGGGCAGATGCGCGCGGACGTGTTTGTGGGCATCACGCCGGGGCCCCTGCGCGTGCTGGCGAAGGCAGGGCTGGTCACGCGCGCGGTACCCATCGCCAGTACACGCATGGTCGTGATCTACAGTCCCAAGAGTCGCTTCGCGGCAGACTTCGATGCTGTCGCCCAAGGCAAGCGCAGCTGGTACGACGTGCTGCGCCAGCCCGGCTTGCGCCTGGGCCGCACGAACCCGGCGATCGACCCGCAGGGCGCCAACGCACTGCTTGCGCTGCAACTGGCCGCGCGGTACTACCACCAGCCCGGCTTGCTGCACGAGATTGCCGGGCCGTTGCTCAACGGCCGCCAGATCTTCTCCGAGGCCTCGCTGATGTCGCGTTTGCTGGCGGGCCAGGTGGATGCCGCGATCGGTTACCGCAGCAGCGCGGTTTCGCACCACCTGCCAACGATCAACCTGCCGCCCGCGGTCGACCTTGCCGACCCGGCGTTCCAGGCCACCTGGTACGCACGTGCACGTCTGACGCTCGCCGACGGCAAGATCCTGACGCCGCAGCCACTCGTGTTCTACGCCGCCGTACTGGACAACGCCCGGCACCCGGCCTTGGCCCGCGCCTTCGTTCGCTACCTGCAAAGCGCACAGGGCCAGAAACAGCTGCGCTCGCATGGCTACGATGCGCCACACGGAGCGGCATTGTGACCCGGCCGGCGACGTCCTCATGACGACGCCGCTCTGGCGCAGGCATCTACTGTTGCTCGCCAGCGCGCTGGCGCTCGCACTGCTGGCGACTCCGTTCGCCGGTCTGCTGATCGCCACCAACTGGCAGCACTTCCACTTTGCCGGCGGCGACGGCCCGGCGATCGCGGTGTCGCTCGGCTACAGCCTGCTGGCACTGGTGCCGATCATCGTGCTCGGCACGCCGCTCGCCTGGTGGTTGGCGCGCCATCACCTGCGTTGGCAGTGGGCGATCGACGTGTTGTTGCTGCTCGCGCTGTTGACGCCGCCGCTCGCCATGGGCCTGCTGCTCGCGCTGATGTACGGACCCTACGGGCCGGTTGGCAGCCTGCTGGAGCGCGCGGGCGTATTGCTGACCAATTCGCCGACGGCCTTCGTGCTGGCGCAGTTCTACGCGGCGCTGCCCTACTTCGTGATTGCCGCACGCGCCGCCTTCGAAGGCGTGCCGCGTGAACTCGAGCAGATGGCGCTGACGCTCGGCCATTCACCCTGGCGCAGTTTCCTGCACGTCACGTTGCCCGTCGCGCGCCTCGGCCTGGCGGCCGCGGTCGCGCTGGCCTGGGTGCGCGCCATGGGTGAGTTTGGCGTGGTGTTGATCGTCGCCTACTACCCGCAGGGCATCCCGGTAAAGCTGTGGGTAAACCTGCAAAACCTCGGGCTCGACGCGGTGTATCCGCTGTTGTGGGCCTTCTTCCTGACGGCATTGCCATTGCCGCTGGTACTGGGCCTCGCCGTACGGCGCCGGAGGCTGGCCTGATGCGGATCGATTACGAGATCGAACGCCCGATAGCGCTCAAGGCCACCTTCGACGTGGATGGCTTCACGGTGCTGCTGGGGGCAAGCGGCGAAGGCAAGACGCTGCTGCTGCGCGCCGTTGCGGGTTTGGTGCCGGCGCACGGCGAGCCATTCGATGGCCTCGCGGCGCACCGCCGTGCGGTCGGTTACCTGCCGCAGGGCCATGCGCTGTTTCCGCATCTGCGCGCTTGGCAGAACGTGGCGTTTGCCCTGCGTGGTGCGCAGCGCCGCCAACAGGCACTGGAGTGGCTGGCGCGGGTGGGCCTGGCCGATCTTGCCGACCGCTGGCCCGCCACGCTGTCGGGCGGGCAGCAGCAACGCGTCGCGTTGGCGCGTGCGCTCGCCCGCAAACCGCGCCTGTTGCTGTTGGACGAGCCAACTTCGGCGCTCGACCCGGCGACACGCGACGACGTGATGGCGGAACTGATCGCCGAAGTCCACGCCGCCGCGATCCCGGCCCTCGCGGTAAGCCACGATCCTGCGCTCGCCATGGTCGCCGATCGCCTGGTACTGATGCACGCGCGGCGCATCGTGCAGGTCGGCACACCCGAAGCGGTATACGCGCAACCGGCGAGTGGTGCGGTGGCGCGGTTGCTCGGGCGGCGCAACGTACGCCATGGCCGGATCACCGGCGCACCGGGTGGACCGCAGCGTCTGCTGTGGCCGGGCGCAAACGTCGCATTGCCGGTGACCACCGCGCTGGCCGATGCGACCTCCGTGGACTGGAGCATCGCATCGACCGCCATTGAGGTTTACGCCGCGGATGCTGCGCCGCCCACTGCCATCAACGGCACGTTCGAGGTCTGCCAGGTTGGCCCGCGCGAACGGCACTATGGCCTGCGCTGCGGAGGTGAGCGGCTGTGGGTCACCCTGCCACCCGGACGGCAGTTGCCGGCAGCGCCGATGCTGCATTTGCCGGCAGCCTCGATCCATTGCTGGCCGGCGGTCTGACCCAAGTTGCCTTCACATTCCGCGCTCAGAAACACAACGCTTCGCCGGCGCCCTTGGCCTTACGCAAGGTGATGCGTCGTACCTCATGCGTGCAGCACAATTGGCCCGGCACCTCGCGATAGACTGGCTCGAATCACAACATGGTGCGCTGGCCATGACGAATACAGGCTGTTACGCTGGCGCGCGCGAGAAGCTTGTATTGCCAACGTGAGTTGCGCGTACGGGCAATCCGCAAACCCGTCCCAATCAGCGTTTCGAGGTCGATTGCATGGGCAGGCCATGGCGAGTGTTGGGTGTCAGTACGCTCGCGTTCGTCATTTGCTTTGCCGTCTGGATGGTGTTCGCGGTCATCGGTATTCCGATTCGGCGCGAGCTCGGCCTCAACGCCACTGAATTCGGCCTGCTCAGCGCAACCCCGATTCTGAGTGGCGCTGCGCTGCGCTTGCCGCTGGGCGTCTGGACCGACCGTTTCGGTGGCCGTGCGGTGATGACGATCCTGCTGTTGGCGTGCGCGATACCGGTGTGGCTGGTTACCTACGCGGACCGCCTGTGGCAGTTCCTGGCGATCGGCGTGTGCCTGGGTGCGGTGGGCGCATCATTTGCCGTCGGCACGCCTTACGTCGCCCGGTTTTTCCCGGCAGCAAAGCGCGGCTTTGCGATGGGGGTGTTCGGCGCTGGCACCAGCGGTGCGGCGCTCAACCTGTTTGCGGCTCCGTGGTTGGTCAACCACTTCGGCTGGCGCATGGTGCCGCGCGTGTACGCGGTGGCACTGCTGCTCACTGCCGTCCTGTTCCAGCTCCTGTCCGCGCCCGATCCCGGCGTCGACCCGGCACGCAGGCCACCAGGCCTGCGTACGCAAATGCGCCTGTTGCGCGATCCGCGCGTGTGGAAGTACTGCCAGTACTATTCCGTGACCTTCGGCGGTTTTACCGCGCTGACCTTGTGGTTGCCGCAATACTTTATCGGCGAGTACGGTGTTGCCATCGCGGTCGCCGCCGCGCTTGCGGCAGCCTTTTCGCTGCCGGGCGGAGCGCTGCGCGCACTGGGCGGCGCGTTGTCCGACCGGTTCGGGGCGCACGCCACCACCTGGTGGGTACTCTGGGTGGCGTGGGTGGTACTGTTCCTGCTGTCCTATCCGCAAACCGAATTGATCGTGCACACGATTCGGGGGCCGGCGCACTTTGGCATCGGTCTGAACCTGTGGGTGTTCACGCCGCTGCTGTTCGTGCTCGGCGCGGCGCTGGCATTCGGCATGGCCTCGACCTTCAAATATCTCGGTGATGATTTTCCCGACAACCTCGGGATTGTTACCGGCATCGTGGGCATGGCCGGAGGTGTGGCCGGCTTCCTGCTGCCGATCCTGTGGGGCGCGATATTGGACTGGCTCGGCATCCGCTCCAGCGTTTTCATGCTGCTTTACGGCGTTGTGTGGGTATCGTTGGTCCTGATCTACTTCACCGAGGTCAAACGCGTAGATTTCCACGGTCAGCAGCCGCGACAGCCCGCGTCTGTCATCGACACCACGGGGAGCTGAAGATGGCGCGCCAGGCCAGATTCTGAAACGCGTCACGGGCAACGCGCAGCCGCGAAATGGCGGAACGATGCGGCAAGTCCAGCGGCGCCCCGGCCGCGTTTCCGGACCATGGCAATGGCGACGGCGCCCGTGCGGTAACCTTCCGCCGGTGGCAACTCTACCGCCGCGATCTGGCGATCGGGCGTAGATCGAGCACGCTGGTCGTGGCGCCAGCTTGACGCACCGAGCCACATGGCACGATCACTTTCCGGGGCTACCGCGCATGGCGCAGACACCATACAAACCGAAGGCGTTTCTGCCCGGGCTATCGCCGGCGTATTTCAGCATGGTGATGGCGACGGGCATTGTCTCAATCGGCGCCTGGCGGCTCGACTGGCCCGTGCTGGCGCGGGTCCTGTTCGGCATCAACATCGTCGTGTACGTACTGCTTTGGGTGCTCTATACCGTGCGCCTGGTGCGCTACCCGCGACGCGTCGTGGCCGATGTCTATGACCATCTCGAGGGCATGGGGTTTTTCACCATCGTGGCGGCAACCGCCATCCTCGGCAGCCAGTTCCTGCTGCTTACCGACAGCCTGCACGTTGCGGTCGTGCTGTTGTTGCTGGCGATCGCGTTGTGGCTGGCACTGACCTATTCGATCTTCGCGGTCTTCACGATCAAGGACCAGAAACCGACCCTGGACAAAGGCATCAACGGCGGCTGGTTGCTGGCCATCGTCGCAACCCAGGCGATCGCAGCATTGAGCGCGATGCTCGCGGCCCACCCCGGCCACACCTTCGTGTTGGAACTCAACTTCCTGACGCTGTCGATGTGGCTGTGGGGCGGGATGCTTTACATCTGGATGATGTCGCTCATTTTCTACCGCTACACGTTTTTCGTGCTGCAGCCGGGCGACCTGTCGCCACCGTACTGGATCAACATGGGCGCGATGGCCATATCCACCCTGGTCGGAGCGCAACTGAGCATGAACGCGGTGCACGCCCCGTTCCTGCATTCGCTGCTTCCGTTCATCAAGGGCTTCACGATCCTCTACTGGGCCACCGGCACCTGGTGGATTCCGATGCTGCTGGTGCTCGGCCTCTGGCGCCACGTCTACAAACGTTTCCCGCTGCACTACGACCCGCTGTACTGGGGCTCGGTGTTTCCGGTCGGCATGTACGCCACCGGAACCCTGGAGATGGCCAAGGTGATGGAATTCCATTTCCTGCAACCACTGGTGTACCTGATGTTCGCCGCCGCGCTCATCGCATGGACCGCGCTGTTCACTGGCCAGTTGCGCGCGCTGTGGCGTCACTGGCATGGCGCGAGCGCTGCCTGACTTCACGCACAGGGTCAGCGCGACGCATACAGGACCGTATCGGTTCCGTTTTTTCCTGCCTGCGTTCCTGCTATGTTCGCCGCAGTGTCGGCGTCATGGCTGCCCTGCTCCATCGGCGCCCGGCACCCGAGCCTTGGCGACCGGAAACCGGCGCCGCAGGCAAACGACCGGAACGTTGCCACTCAGGACCGCGCCATGGGTCAGTTTCTCGAACGCCTGCGCTATTTCGAACGGCCGCGCAAGCCGTTCTCCAACGGCTGGGGTGAGCTGCGCATCGAGGCGCGGCAGTGGGAAGACGGATACCGCAACCGCTGGGCGCACGACAAGGTTGTGCGCTCCACGCACGGGGTGAACTGTACCGGTTCATGCAGCTGGAAGATCCACGTCAAACAGGGCGTGGTCACCTGGGAAATCCAGGCCACCGACTACCCGCGCACCCGGGCCAACATGCCCAACCACGAGCCGCGCGGTTGCCCGCGCGGTGCATCGTATTCGTGGTACCTCTACAGCGCCAACCGGATGAAATACCCGATGATCCGGGGCCGGCTCGTGCGGCGGTGGCGCGAACTGAGGACAAGCCTGCAACCGGTCGAGGCCTGGGCCGCATTGATGCAGGAGCCCAACGGCAGGGACTACAAGAAGGTTCGCGGCCTGGGTGGTTTTGTGCGTGCGAAATGGGATGAGGCGGTAGAGATCATTGCCGCTGCCAACATCTACACGATCAAGACCTACGGCCCCGACCGCGTCGCCGGCTTCACCCCTATCCCGGCGATGTCGATGGTGTCCTACGCCTCTGGCACCCGGTACCTCGCGTTGCTCGGCGGCACGATCCTGTCGTTCTACGACTGGTACTGCGACCTGCCGGCCGCCAGCCCGCAGACCTGGGGCGAGCAGACGGACGTGCCCACATCGGAAGACTGGTACAACTCAAGCTACTTGATTGCGTGGGGTTCGAACGTGCCGCAGACGCGCTCGCCGGACGCCCACTTCTATGTTGAGGCGCGTTACAACGGCACCTACACGGTTGCCATCAGTCCCGATTATTCCGAAGTCTCCAAGCTGTCGGACCTGTGGCTGCACCCCAAGCAGGGCACGGACTGCGCACTGGCCATGGCGATGGGCCACGTGATCCTGAAAGAATTCTTCATCGACCGCCAGGTGCCGTATTTCCAGGACTATTGCAAGCGCTTCACCGACCTGCCGATGCTGGTCCGCTTGCGCCGCGCCGGCGAGCGCTGGGTTCCGGAGCGCTACCTGCGCGCCAGTGACTTCGAAGGGGCGCTGGGCACGCCGGAGCGGTCCGACTGGAAGACCGTCGGCTTGGACGCCGACGGCAAACCGGTCGCGCCACGCGGCTCGATCGGCTTCCGCTGGGCCGAACACGGCAGCCCCGACAAGGGCAAATGGAACCTCGAGCAAAAAGCGGCCGATGGTGCCGGCATCGAGCTGCAGCTCACGCAAATCGACCACCGGGACGATGTCCTGGACGTCGCGTTTCCATACTTCGGCGGCGTGGTCAACGAGCACTTCCCGCACAACGACCAGGGTGACGTACTGCTGCGCAAGGTGCCGGTGCGCAAGCTGGCGACACGCGAAGGCGAGACGGTGGTCGCGACGGTATTCGACCTGTTGTGCGCGCACTACGGCGTCGACCGCGGCCTCGGCGGCGTATGCGCCAAGGGCTACGAGGACAACGTGCCCTATACGCCTGCATGGCAGGAAACCATCACCGGAACACCCGCCGGGCGCGTCGTCGAGATCGCGCGCGGTTTTGCGTCCAATGCGGAGAAGACCAACGGCCGCTCGATGGTGATCATCGGTTCCGGCATGAACCACTGGTTCCACCAGGATGTCACCTATCGCGCCGTCATCAGCGTGCTGATGCTGTGCGGCACGGTGGGCCAGTCGGGCGGTGGCTGGGCCCACTACACCGGTCAGGAAGCCATTCGCCCGGAGGTGGGTTGGGCCACGCTGGCGTTTGCGCTTGACTGGGTGCGGCCGCCGCGCCACATGGCGGGTACCTTGTTCTTCTACACGCACTCGGACCAGTGGCGCTACGAAAGCGTACGCATGGGCGACCTGTTGTCACCGCTCGCGGATGCCGAACACCAGGCCGGCACGATCATCGATCACGCGGTGCGCGCACAACGCATGGGCTGGATGCCCGCTGCCCCGCAGCTCAACCGCAACCCGCTCGCGGTCGCACGCGAGGCGATGGCGTCGGGCAGCGATCCCACGGCACACGTGGTCGAGGCGTTGAAATCGGGCAAGCTCTCGCTGGCGAGCGAGGATCCGGACAACCCCGACAATTATCCACGCAACCTGTTCGTCTGGCGCTCCAACCTGCTGGGCTCATCCGGCAAGGGCCACGAATACTTCCTGAAGCACTTCCTGGGTACGCAGTCCGGAGTGCAAGGAAAGGACCTTGGCGCCGAAAGCCAGGAAAAGCCCAGCGAGGTGAAGTGGCGTGATCCGGCACCGGAGGGCAAGCTCGACCTGGTGGTGACTTCGGATTTCCGGATGTCCACGACGGCGCTGTATTCGGACATCGTGCTGCCGACCGCATCGTGGTACGAGAAGAACGACCTCTCCACCACCGACATGCACCCGTTCATCCATCCGTTTACCGCGGCGATCGACCCGGTCTACGAATCACGGAGCGACTGGGATGCGTTCCGGACCATCGCCAAGAAGTTCTCCGAGCTCACCGAGGGCGAGTTGGGGGTCGAAAAGGACGTGGTGCTGTCGCCGATCATGCACGACACGCCGAAGGAACTTGCACAACCGTTCGAGGTGCGCGACTGGAAGCAGGGCGAGTGTGACTTGGTGCCAGGCGTGACGGGCCCGTCGATTACCTTCCTCGACCGCGACTACCCGGCGGTGTATGCCCGCTATACCGCGCTCGGACCGCTGGTCGAGACCAAGGGGGTCGAGGGCAAGGGCGTCGAGTGGAACGCGCGGCCTGAGGCGGAGGCGCTCGGCAAGCTCAACGGCGTTGTCGCGCAGGGTCCGGCCAAGGGCCGGCCGAAGATCTACAGCGACATCGATGCGGTGGAAACGATCCTGATGATCTCGCCGGAAACCAACGGCGAAGTCGCGGTCCGCGGCTGGGACTCGGTGTCCGAGCAGACCGGCCGCAGCCACCGGCACCTGGCAGAACCGCGGCAGGGCGAGAAGTTCCGTTACCGCGACCTGCAGGCGCAGCCACGCCGCGTGATCGTTTCGCCAATCTGGTCCGGCGTTGATACCAACGAGGACGGCATCGACTATGCGGGGTACTACACCAACGTCCACGAACTGATTCCGTGGCGCACCCTGACCGGCCGCCAGCACTTCTACCTCGACC
Source organism: Rhodanobacteraceae bacterium (assembly GCA_004299555.1). GTDB lineage: Bacteria > Pseudomonadota > Gammaproteobacteria > Xanthomonadales > Rhodanobacteraceae > 66-474. Next base: position 62,975 of record SCQU01000010.1, on the reverse strand, counting down.
ATCGGTGGTTCCGCGATTTTGGTGAATCCTTCGCGATCTACCGCCCGCCGGTCGATACCCGCGCGCTGCGCGGGATGGCAGGCAAGCACAGCAACGGCCACCCGGAGATCGTGCTGAACTTTGTGACGCCGCACCAGAAGTGGGGCATCCACAGCACCTATACCGACAACCTGATCATGCTGACGCTGTCGCGTGGCGGCCCGATCGTGTGGATTTCCGAGGTCGACGCAAAGAAGGCCGGCATCGAAGACAACGACTGGATCGAGGTGTTCAACGCCAATGGCGCGCTCACCGCACGCGCGGTCGTCAGCCAGCGCGTGAACGAGGGCATGTGCATGATGTACCACGCGCAGGAAAAGATCGTGAACGTACCTGGTTCGGAAATTACCGGGCAGCGCGGCGGCATCCACAACTCGGTCACGCGCATCGTCCTGAAACCGACGCAGATGGTCGGTGGCGCAGCGCAACTGTCGTGGACGCTCAATTACTACGGGCCAGTCGGCTCCGATCGCGACAACTTCGTGCTCGTCCGCAAGATGGAAAAGATCGACTGGATGGACCGCGTCCAGCGGCAGGCGCGCGAGCAGGAACTCGGCACCCGGCTTGTCGACGCACGTTGAACAAGTACTGTCTGGAGTAGACGCATGAAGATCCGCGCGCAAATCGCGATGGTGCTTAACCTCGACAAGTGCATCGGCTGCCACACCTGTTCGGTGACCTGCAAGAACGTGTGGACATCCCGCAAGGGCATGGAATACGCGTGGTTCAACAACGTCGAAACCAAGCCCGGGATCGGCTATCCCAAGGACTGGGAGAACCAGGAGCGCTGGAACGGCGGCTGGATCCGCAAGAAGAACGGCAAGCTCGAGCTCAAGCAGGGCGGACGGTTCGCGGTGCTCGCCAAGATCTTTGCCAATCCCAATCTCCCCGAGATCGACGACTACTACGAGCCGTTCACGTTCGACTACGAAAACCTGCACACGGCGCCGGAGTTGCCAACCGCTCCGGTGGCGCGCCCGATTTCCCTGGTTTCCGGGCGCACCATGGACAAGATCGAGTGGGGCCCGAACTGGGAAGAAATCCTTGGCGGCGAGTTTGACAAGCGCAGCAAGGACTACAACTTCCAGGCCATCCAGAAGGACATCTACGGCCAGTTCGAGAACACCTTCATGATGTACCTGCCGCGATTGTGCGAGCACTGCCTCAATCCCGCGTGCGTCGCTTCCTGCCCCGCCGGCGCGATCTACAAGCGCGAAGAGGATGGCATCGTCCTGATCGACCAGGACAAGTGTCGCGGTTGGCGCATGTGCGTGTCCGGCTGTCCGTACAAGAAGATCTACTTCAACTGGGTCAGTGGCAAGGCCGAGAAGTGCACGTTCTGCTACCCGCGGATCGAGGCCGGGATGCCGACGGTGTGCTCGGAAACCTGCGTCGGGCGCATCCGCTATCTCGGCGTGCTGCTGTACGACGCCGACCGCATCCTCGAGGCCGCCAGCGCCGAGAACCCCGAGGATCTGTACCAGGCACAGCTCGACATCTTCCTCGACCCGTTCGACCCGGACATCCAGCGCCAGGCCATCGCGGATGGCATTCCGGAACACTGGATCGAAGCTGCGCAACAGTCGCCCATCTACAAAATGGCGGTGGACTGGAAGATCGCCTTCCCGCTGCACCCCGAATATCGCACCCTGCCCATGGTCTGGTATGTACCGCCGCTTTCACCGATCACCTCGCACGCCAATTCGGGCGACATTGACAGCGCCAGCAACGGCCTTCCGGATGTCCGGAAGCTGCGCATCCCGGTGCGCTACCTCGCCAACCTGCTGACCGCCGGCAACGAGCCGCCGATCGTGAGCGCCCTGGAGCGGCTGATGGCGATGCGGGCCTGGTTTCGCGCGCTGCAACTTGGGATGCCGCCCGATCCCGCGTTGCTTTCCAGCGTCGGGCTGGATGAAGCCACCGCCCGGGAGATGCATCGTTACCTCGCGATCGCGAACTATGAAGACCGCTTCGTGATTCCCACCGCGCACCGTGAAGAGACGGAAAATGCCTACCAGTTGCGCGGCGGCTGCGGTTTCACCTTTGGCAATGGGTGCGACGGCATCGATGCCAAGGCTGGACTGTTCGGCGGCAAGATGGGCCGGCGCAAGATCATTCCGGTCCGCGAACTGGACGACGCCGACTGAGGGATCGAACCATGGCCAGGAATCCAACGCTCCTGCTGCGCGCACTTTCCGCCCTGCTGGTCTATCCAGACGCGGAACTGCGTGCGGCGCTGCCCGAGATCACCGACGCGATCCGCACGAGCCGCACGCTCAAGGCCAACCTCAAGGACGACCTGTGCGCGCTGGCAGACGAAATCTCCGCCAGCGATCCGCTCGAGGCGGAGGGACGCTACGTGGACCTGTTCGACCGCGGCCGGCGCACGTCGTTGAACCTCTTCGAGCACGTCCACGGCGACGGCCGCCAGCGGGGTCCGGCCATGCTGGAACTGCGCAAGCGCTACCTCGACGCCGGGCTGGAGCCGCGTACCGATGAACTGCCCGACCACCTGCCCGTGTTGCTCGAATACTTGAGTTGCTGTGACGCTGCCGAAACCCGCAGCACCATTGGCGAGATCGCCCACATCCTTCGCGCGTTGGGCAATACCCTGCTCAAGCGCCACAGCCGCTACGCCGCGGTCATGGCGGCGTTGCTGGCACTTGCCGGCGAGCAGGGCCTCGATGCCAGCGCACCGGTCCCGCCACCTGAAGACCTCGATCGCGCGTGGGAAGAAACGCCTGCGTTTGCGCCGCCTGAACCCAATCCTGCCCTGCGGCCGGAACACGCCACCGTGAGATGAATCCGCTGGAGGTATCCCCATGACCCTGCCCGGCCCCTTGAACGAGTTCCTGTTTGGTGTTTATCCGTACATCTGCCTCGCGGTGCTGCTGCTGGGCAGCCTCGTCCGGTTCGACCGCGAACCCTATTCGTGGAAGAGCGATTCATCGCAGACGCTGTCGCGGCATGAACTCAAGCTTGGTTCCAATTTGTTTCACTACGGCGTGCTGATCGTGATCGCAGGACATTTCGTCGGGTTCCTGCTGCCGGAAAAACTGGTCTATCTACTGATTACGCCGACCCAGCACGAACTGCTGGCGATGATCGTGGGCGGGATTGCCGGCCTGCTCGCCCTTACCGGCATGACGATCCTGATTCACCGCCGCCTGTATTACCGGCGCATCCGCGGCAACAGCCGCAAGTGGGATATCACCATCGTGTTCATGCTGTGGTTCCAGCTTGCGCTGGGGCTGACCACGATCTGGTACTCCGCACGTACGCTGCAGACCGGTGACTTTGAAGTGCTGATCCATTACGTCCAGTCGATCGTATATTTCGAGGGGGGCAGCGCCGCGATCATCCAGGGCGCGCCATGGGCCTACCAGATCCACATCCTGCTGGGCTTCACCATCTTCCTCGTGTCGCCCTTTACACGCATGGTCCACATCTGGAGCGGTGTTGGCACGTTGGCTTACCTGCTCCGGCCGCAGCAGCTGGTGCGCAAGCGCGGCAATACCGTAAGCGAGCCGCAGCGGGTGGCAAGGGTGCGCGACGATGTGGAGCCAGGCGTATGAACGTCGCGGTCAATGGAGTCAGCGTTGACATCGACGCATGGCCCACACGCGAGCTTGCGGTGGTACATGAACTGCTGCGCCAGCGAGCCTGCGAACTTGGCTTGTTGACGGACGCGGCCGATGCCACGGCGATTGCACACGCGATTGAACGCACCCTCGCTGAAGATGTTCCGGTGCCGGACCCCAGCGAAGATGAATGCCGTCGCTGGTACGCCGCCAACAAGAAGCACTACCGGTCTGGCGACCTGGTAAATGCCCGCCACATCCTGTTTCAGGTAACCCCGAAGGTTTCGGTACCGGCCATTCGTGCGTTTGCCGAGGCAACCCTGAAAGAGATTCGGGCCAAGCCGGAATTGTTCGAGGAGCGCGCACGCAAGAACTCGAACTGTCCATCGGGTGCCAATGGCGGCAACCTGGGCCAGATCCAGCGTGGACAGATGGTCGCGGAATTCGACAAGGCCATCTTTGAAACGAAAACCACCGGGGTGTTGCCGGCCCTGGTCAAAACCCGCTACGGCTTCCACATCGTGAGCGTCGACCAGCGAATCCAAGGCCAGCAGCTTCCCTACGAAGCCGTCCGCGCACAGGTCGCCAAAGAACTCAGGCAGCGCAGCGAGGCGCGCGCCTTGTCGCAGTACGTGCAGGTATTGGCCGGGCATGCCGACATCGAAGGCGTGGAACTGAACGCCACGGCGTCTCCGCTGCTGCAATAGTCTTTGCAGTCGCGCGCTACACGCACCGGCAAACCGGCCGCGCGACCACTGGAACGAGTTGCGCGCGCGGTCCGGAAGGCGTTTTGCGATGTGCCGGTGTCTTGAGATGGATGGGTGATCGTGCCTGAATACAACGCAAGCTTTAAAAAAGTCATCAAGGACAACGCTTCTGACGTTTACGCGCAGGTTTCCGAGGATGACGCGGATTTGATCCAGATGGTCGAGATGATCCGGTCACAGATCGTCGCGCGCACGCGCGGAACGCGCGGCAGCCTGGATGCGATACCGAATGGCCATTTCATGGAAATAGAATTCCTGGTCGAGGACCAATCGGTTCACGGTGTCGTGTTCCTGACGCCGTACCTGCCCGACACATTCGTGGCGGTGGTACGCAAGGTACTGCTCGGCGTCGGTATCGAGGCGATGGTGTGAACCGGATCCCTGATGGGACCGTCTTGACCCGCGCGGCCGGCCCGGGTTTTCGGCTGCTAGTTCCAGAGCCTTGCTCCAGGGCCGTCGCATGTGATGACCATGCGACGCGTGGCGACTAGCCCGACTGCGGTTTTCGCGCGGCACCAAAATGCCGTGGGTGTGGTTCCCCAAAAAATGGCGGTGAGAGTTTATGTTGGCCGAGCTTGAGACTTTTGAAGACCTGATTCGCGCAGCGCGCGAGCAACCCGTGCGCCAGCGTCTCCTGCTGGTGTTCGTGAAAGCGGTGCTTCCTGGAGACGCGAAGGCCGGTCAGGTCAACCGCTTCCATGCAAAGCAAGGTGGCGCCCTGGTACCGGTCATGTACGTGGACAAGGCCGAGTACGAACTCTCCAGCTTCGAGGACATCGTGGCTGAGGCCGAGCACACCGCGGGAGCACTTGGCAGTGGCGTGGAGACCGATTGGGACCTCATGATCGTCGGCTGTCTGGATGGACACGGGACGGCCGAGCCGACGCCGCAGGAAGTCGACGCGTCATTGCACGATCTGCTGCGGGCGCTTCGCCTTGGACAGTCCCTGGCACACCTGGTGGCGTTTGACCGGCAGGGCCACCCGGTGGAGTTTGCACGGTGACCCGCAGCCAGCCCGGCCTTGGTGGCGCGCGCGTGCTGCATCCCGCCCCGGGGAACCGCCGCTGGATATCTCCTCGGCATGCCGCAACCCGGGATCCGCACGCGCTGTGCGAGGCGGATCATGTTCAGTTCTGATGTAGGCGGCACCCCGTTCACCGTTCTTCGCGACTGCCCCGCAACCATGGTGTCGCAAGGCGATGAAATTACGTTGCGTGTCGGGCAGGCCGGCTCAATCATGCAGGCTTTCGCCAGTCACTTCCTCGTGTACGTCGCGGGCGACCTCCTGCGGATCGACGGCACGCACGTTGACGCGCTCGATCGAAGCCCGCCCAAGCCCCCAGCCATGCCTGAAAACGCCGGCGATGCAGAAGGCCGGATACTGGGCAGCCGCGCCCAGCCGATCCCCGAGATGGGCGCAAAACCGAGCACCCGGAAGACAGGCCGGGACGAAATCGTCCTGCAGCGTGACTGCGCGGTGGTGATGGTGCCGCAGGGCGACAAGGTCGTGCTGCAGGCGGGACAGGGCGGATATGTCACCCAGGCGGTTGGCGGCAGCTTCACGATCTTCGTAGCCGGCAATCTGTACCGCGTGACCGGCGAAGATGCGGACGCCATTGGCAAGGATGCCCCCGAACCCCTGCGGCTGCCGGACGATGCCAACGACCGTGACGTGGAGACGTTGGCATGGGCGCAGCTACGGACGTGCTTTGATCCGGAGATCCCAGTCAACGTGGTGGATCTTGGCCTCGTGTACGCGCTTGCGCTCACGCACACCGATGACGGCCGCCGCAGTGTGCAGGTGAAGTTGACACTGACGGCACCGGGTTGCGGCATGGGTGATGTCCTGGTCGATGACGCCACCAGCAAGCTCAAGCTGATCCCAACGATTGCCGACGTGAAAATCGAACTGGTGTTCGACCCACCGTGGAACTACTCGATGATGTCGGCAGCGGCCAAGCTTGATACCGGCATGCTGTAGTTGCGCCTCGCCCCCGCGCAGCGCAGCGACTCTGCGCATCCGGAACAGCGCTCAGCCCATGGGGTCGCGACGCGGCCGGCCGCACGCGCTGGGTACGCGGATTCTCGCTGACCGGCGTGCCGGTAAACGCTGACCAATACGCCGCAGATTGCTGACCAGGCTGCCGGTGCTGACCACGGCCAACTGGTGACTGTCGACCCGGCTCAGCCCTTCGCGAGCGTCCGGTTTTGGGCAAGCCCATTTCCCCGGGGTGACGGCAAGACAGCGGCAATGCGAGCAGGCCCGATACAGCAACCGTGCGTGTTGGCGTCCAGCAGCGTGAGCCTTTGGCGTCTCCCAGGTAACGCACCCACGTAACCGCGTACCCTCCCCCGTCAGTCAGCCAGCGTACGTGGTGAGGGCAATGATCGCCCTGCCACCCGCGACGTTTCTGGGCGTCGGTGTCAATGCTCCGCGGCGGGTCGCCAGCCGGCATCGCCTGCGCGCCAGAACGTGAAGGCGATCCAGTCGGCGGTCAGCCGGTCAATCTGCGTCCGGGTCGAGCCAACGCCGTGACCGGCCTTGGTGTCGATCCGCAGCAGCACCGGGTTGGGTGTACCCGAAGCCTGCAAAGCCGCCGCGAACTTGGCTGGCTCCCACGGCAAAACACGCGGATCGTTCAGACCCGTGGTAATCATCACGGCAGGATAGGCAACCCCGTGCTTCACGTGCTGGATCGAGTCCATCGCGTACAGGTTCTTGAACCCCCGCTCGTGTTCGACCGCGCCAAACTCCGGGATGTTCGGCGGTCCATTCGGCGAGAACTCGGCGCGGAGCGTGTTGGCCGCCGGCACCAGGTCGATGACGCCCGCAAACAGGTCGGGACCTCGGTCATCGCGCGACCCATGGTGATACCGCCAGCCGAGCCGCCGATGATGAACAGTTTGTCCTTCGTGGTGATGCCGCGCGCAATCAGATCCTCGCTGCAGGCGATCAGGTCTTCCCAGGTATGGTGCTTGTTGGCATCCTTGCCGCCGAGGCGCCACGCCTCGCTCTTCTCGCCGCCACCGCGTACGTGGCCTATTCCATAAGTGACGCGCTCCCGCATCGCCGCCGCGCGTCGCGTGCTGAAGTCGGCAAGATTGGAGATGCCGTAGGAACCATAGGCCTCGATCAGGGTGATCTGCGCACCCTCGGCACCCTTCGGCTGGATCAGGCTCAGCGGTACCATCACGCCATCGCTTGCCTTCGATTCGAGATCGCTGACCTTGAATGCAGCTGCGTCCATGTCACCGCGATGCCCGATGTCCAGGGCCGCGAACTTCTGCACCGAGGGGTCGTAGCGGAACGTGGTCGGCTGTACCACCCAACTGGAAAGAACGAGGGTGATGCCCGGCTGGCGGGAGTCGGCAAACGCCTCGTCGATGTGGCCTTCGAACGGCAGGATGACCTGCTCAGCCTGGTTGCTGCCGGCCGGGATGCGCAGTAGTTGCGAATATGCGCCCCTGCGCGCCAGCACGTACAAGGCCTCCGAGGCTGCGGCAATCTTCTCTATCACGCGATCGGGTTGCGCAGCCACCAGCGTCCTTGCGGCCGACAGGGGTCCTCCAGCCTTCATCTCCAGTACCTTGAAGGTCGGCGCGTCCTTGTGCGACAGCAGGAAGATCTCGTCGCCGCGCACGCCCATACCGGTGATGTCGTCACTGCGATCGACGAGGGACCTCCAGACGGCCTTTGGATTTGCCACATCCGCGGCTGGTGTCATTCATGCTTTCCATTCGTGCTGCACACCATTGATTGACAGCGCCAGCGCCTCCGTCGAACCCGGGATGATGGCGAGTCCGGGCAATTCCTCGGAGGCGAACTTCGGGCCGTGGCCGACGCGGGTACCAAGCACTGCGAACGGTTCGTCCTTGAGGTTCCAGCCATACAGCGTGGAGTTCTTGTAGGTGTCGGTTCCTGATTCACCGGGCTTCAATTGCCGCAGACGATTGAAATACACCGTCTTCGAATCATGGCTCCACGCGGTCGCGCCGAGCTGCACGCGGTCGATCGGGCTGCCGATGGGTTTGCCGGTAGCCGCGTCGTAAACGGTCATCGCAGCATTTTCCGAACCGCCCTCGGATACCCCGACCGCCACTTTGCTTCCGTCCTGCGATGCAAGAAACCAGTTGATCGCGTAGGGCCTGCCCCCACTCACCGCGCGGAGGGCGTCGACATCGACGAGCCTGCGGGCGCCAGCGGCATCACGCACGATCAGGTCGAAATCATCCGCAGCCGGCAAACGTTCTTCATAGAACTCGCGACCACCATAGGACACATAGCCTTGCATGAAACCGAAGCTGCCGGTCAATGCAGAAACACGCTTTTGCAGTGCGGCCCGAGGCGCGATCGCGTCCAGCACCTTGCGCGTATAGGCGCCATCGGCCTTCATCCACTCGAGGGTCGCCTGGTCCAGCTTTTCCATGTAACGGTAATTGTCCGTCACCTTGACACCGTAAGCGTTTCGGTCACCGACTTGATGGGCGCTTCGGGTGGCGCGGTACCCACGCCGACCGACGCAAGCGGGTCAGTGGCGGCCAGCGCAGGTGAACCGGCGAGGATGGCCAGGGACAGCGAGAACGCCGAAGCGGCAACGCGATTTACGGCACGCATGCGCGACTCTCCGCCTGGATTGTCGGGCGAGTCTACAGGTTATTGACGCCGCGGTGACGCTTGCGCCCAGGCGTCCCAACCCCACGGCAAGCGGCTACGCGCCGGCGACCGGCCCGAAGATCCCGTATGGCCTATGCGGCCCGCCCAGCCGGTGGTTCTGCAGGTGCCGGGTGTCACTCGACGGTCGCTGTCCGGTCCCCTGCTGTCACGCTGCGCTGCTCGCCAATGTCGGCTTTGCCGATGGAGAATCGGCTGCCCGGCATACAACGTTTTCGACAACGCGTGGTGGGTGTCTAATGGCCAACATCTTCTTATGGCGTTCGCTCAAGCATCTGGTTTATCCGAGTGCCTCAACCACATGAGTTGGTGGGAGACCGCGATTGCATTGCTATGGCAAGCGCGCCACGCGCAGAAAACGCGATGTGACGCTGCCGGACGTGCAGTCATCCATTGGTGGCCGGTGCGTCGGGTTGGGTCTCCGGTAGCGCTCGGAGGAATGCGCCGATCTCGGCGCACGCCGCATCGATCGCGACGATGGTTGGGAACGGCAGCAGGGATACGCCGAATCGCCGCGCGTTGTACACCTGTGGCACAAGGCAGCAGTCCGCGAGGGTGGGTTCATTGCCCACGCAAAACCTGCCGTCGTGCCCGCCTGCGGCCAGGGTTGCCTCGATCGCCGCGAAGCCGACTTCGATCCAGTACCGGGACCATTCGCCCTTGTGCGGGTCATCGACGCCGAGTTCGCGCTGCAGATATTGCAGTACACGCAGATTGCCGATCGGGTGGATGTCACAGGCGACGACCTGGGCGAGCGAACGTACGCGGGCGCGTACAAGAGGTCTGCGTGGCAACAGCCGCGGCGTATCGGGATAGGCTTCCTCGAGGTACTCAATGATCGCGAGTGACTCGGTCAGTACGTTCCCACGATCGACCAGGGTCGGTACTACTTCAAGCGGATTGAGTGCATGGTAACCGGCGTGGTGCTGTTCACCGCCATCGCGCAGCATGTGTACCGGCCTGATCACATAATCGAGGCCCTTCAAGTTCAGGGCGATGCGTACACGGTAGGCCGCGCTGGACCGCCAGTAGCTGTACAGGGCTCGTTCGGCCGGCATGCGTTTGTCCTCGATCTGCGCCGATTCACTCGGCCAGCGGTCTGATGCATTGGTCGATCGCACCGAAGATGGAACGCCCGTCACGATCCAGCATGTCGATCTTCACGGTATCGCCATAGCGCAGGAACGGCGTCACCGGGGCGCCCCCATGCAACGTTTCCACGCTCCGGCGCCCGGCAATGCATGAATTGCCCTTGGCCGTGTCATGGTTGGCAACGGTGCCCGAGCCGATCAATGTGCCGGCCACGAGCGGACGGGTGCGGGCGGCGTGGGCGATCAATTGCGCGAAGTTGAATTGCATGTCTTCGCCGGCTTCGGCTGCACCGAACCACTTGCCGTTGATCCAGGTGCGCATGGGCAGGTGGACCTTGTCACCGGCCCACGCTGTGCCGAGCTCGTCCGGTGTCGCCAGTACCGGCGACAGCGCGGAGCGCGGCTTGGACTGCACAAAGCCCAGGCTTTTTGCGATTTCAACCGGAATGAGGTTTCGCAGGCTGACGTCATTGACCAGTCCCAGCAGCCGAATGTGGGATGATGCTTGAGCGGCATCCGTCGCCATCGGGACATCATCGGTCACAACGATGACCTCCGCTTCCAGGTCCAGGCCGAAGCGATCGTCCGGTATCACGATCGGATCGCGAGCGGCGAGAAAGCCGCCGCAGGTCGCCTGGTACATCAACGGATCGGTGTAGAACGTCTCGGGAACGGTGGCACCGCGCGCCTGGCGCACGCGCTCGACGTGTGCAAGATAGGAGCTCCCATCCAGGAATTCATAAGCACGCGGGAACGGCGCCGCAAGAGCCTGCACATCAAGCGCGAACGCCCCTTGCACCGTGTGCGTGGGATGTTGGTTTAGCGCTGCGTACACCGACTCCAGCCGCGGGGCGACTTGCGCCCAGTCGTCCAACGCGCATTGCAGCGTTGGCACAATGCCGCGGACGCGGACACCGTGAACAAGATCGCGGCTGACGACGATGAGGGTGCCATCGCGGCTGCCCTCCCGGAGTGTTGCAAGTTTCATCCAGTAGACCTCCACGCTCTCAGGGTGCCGTTGCGTTGAAGTGCTTGGTGACTCCCTGCCAGCACCGTGGGTAGTCACGCTGCCGCTGCGGCGCGTTCAGTGCCCTCCGGGTCGGGTGGAGCACGCAGCGTGTTTCGAACATGAACGCCATGGTGTCGACGATATGTTGTGGCACACGCGTGTCGACCGCCATCGCACGCGTGTAGCTCGCGGCGTCCGGGCCGTGCCCGGTCATGCAATTGTGCAGGCTCATCGCCCCCGGCACGAAGCCGCCACCCGCGTCCTTGGCGTCGTACTCGCCGTGGATGAGTCCCATGAATTCGCTCGCAATGTTGCGGTGGAACCACGGCGGCCGAAAGGTGTGCTCGGCGACCAGCCAACGCGGTGGAATCACCGCAAGGTCAAGATTGGCGGTGCCGGGTGTGTCGGATGGCGAGGTCAGCACTGTGTAGATGCAGGGATCGGGATGGTCGTAGGAAACCGAGCCGATCGTGTTGAAGTGACGCAGATCGTACCGATACGGCACATGCGTCCCGTGCCACGCCACGACGTCCAGGGGCGAGTGGTCGATGGGTGCGCGCCATAGCCGGCCTTGGAACTTGGCGATCAGCTCGAAGTTGCCTTCAAGGTCTTCATACGCCGCGACGGGCGCCTCGAAATCACGGGCATTGGCAAGACCGTTAGCGCCGATCGGGCCAAGCTCCGGCAATTGCAGGGGCTCGCCAAAGTTCTCGCCAACGTAGCCACGCGCCGCGCCATCGCCCAGGTCGACCCGGAATCGCAACCCGCGCGGCAGTACCGCCAGCTGCTGCGGCTCGACTTCGAGTACGCCGAGCTCGGTTGCAAGCGCGAGGCGCCCCTGTTGCGGCACGATCACGAGCTCGGCATCGGCGTCATAGAAATAGCGGCCCTGCATCGGTCGGTTGCAAGCGTACAGATGAACACCGGCGCCGACCCGCCGTGGCGCAGAGCCGTTGCCGGCCAGAGTGTAGAGACCGTCAACGAAATCGGTGGGCGCGTCGGGGAACGGAAATGGCCCCCAGCGCATCGGCTCCGGCGAAGTTGGCACCTCCGCGAAATCGTTCGAGAAGCGCGGGTGCGGGTACTCCTCGAACGCACCCTGCACCGCCGCGGGCCGGATCCGGTAGAGCCAGCTTCTGCGATTGAGGTGGCGCGGTGCGGTGAAGGCGGTGCCGGAAAACTGTTCGGTGTACAAGCCGTAGGGCACATGCTGCGGGGCGTTCTGCCCAACCGGCAGCGCACCGGGCAACGCCTCGCTCGCATGGCTGTTGCCCAACCCGCTCAGGTACGCGCAAGTCATCGCGCAGGCCTCACAACACTCCGCGTTGCATCTGGTCGCGCTCCATCGCCTCGAACAGCGCGGTGAAGTTGCCGTCGCCAAAACCGCGGTTGCCCTTGCGCTGGATGATCTCGAAGAAGATCGGGCCGATGCAGTTCTGGGTGAAAATCTGCAGCAGAATCTTCTTCCTGGATTCGAGGTCGGCGTCGATCAGGATCTTGTTCCGGGCCAGCCGTGGTATGTCCTCTCCGTGGTTCGGGATCCGGGTGTCGATCATCTCGAAGTAGGCATCCGGGGTATCCAGGAAGGCCACCCCTGCGGCGCGCATCTTCTCGACGGTCGCGTAGATGTCGTCGGTGCGGATCGCGATGTGCTGGATACCCGCACCATGATATTGCTCGATGAATTCGTTGATCTGCGATTTCGGATCGCTTGACTCGTTGACCGGAATGCGGACCCGGTCATCGGGCGCGGTCATCGCCTTGGAGACGAGGCCGGTCTTGGCGCCTTTGATGTCGTAGTAGTGAAGCTCACGGAAGTTGAACAGTCGCTCGTAGAAGCCTGCCCACTCGACCATCTTGCCGAGCTCGACGTTGTTGGTGAGATGATCGATGAAGGTGAGGCCTGACCCGGCGGGGTGGCGGCGTCCCTCCGGAACCAGCCATTCCCAATCGTCGTAGAGACTACCCCGGTCGCCATAGCGATCAACCAGGTACAACGCGGATCCGCCGACGCCATCGATCGCGGGCGTGTCCACGGCGAGCGTGTCAGCGTTGCCGGGTACCTCGCGCGCGTCCTTGGCGAGCACTTCGTGCAGCACCTCACGCACGGGGCGGGTGAAGCGCAGCGCGAACCCGCACGCGGAGGGGCCGTGCGCAGCGGCGAACGCGGATGCGAACGAGTCCGGCTCGGCATTCAAAAGCAGGTTGCACTGTCCCTGCCGGTACAACGTGACCGCCCGCCGGCGACGCTTTGCCACCGGGGTGAAGCCGAGCCCGTGAAACACCTCGTGCAGCACCTTTGGATCAGGTGCGGCGAATTCGACGAACTCGAATCCATCGATGCCCATCGGGTTTTCAAACGGCATGAGCTCCATGCCTTTGTCTTGCTGCGGGTTCATGGTGTCCTCCGTTGCGCCGTGGCCGGCGTCGGGTTTGGATGGGAGCCGGCGGATGGTGCCGCCGGTGCAGTGGCGTGGAGCTGCCGCAGTTTTTTCTTGTCGAGCTTGCCAACGCTGGTCTTGGCCAGTGACTCGACGAATCGGATGGCGTCGGGTACCGCATAGGTTCCTATTGCGCCCGCGTGGGCGGCCTGCTCGAGCTCCGCGCGGATACTGTCAGAGGTCAGCGTCGCCCCGGCCTGCGGTACCACCAATGCCAGCGGGCGCTCGCCCCACTTCGGGTCCGGCACCGCGATCACCGCAACCTCACTCACGCCGGGAATTCTCGAAATCAGCCCCTCGAGCGTGAGCGAGCTGACCCATTCACCGCCGGTCTTGATCACGTCCTTGAGGCGATCGGTGATCCGCAGTCGACCGTCGCTGTCGATGCTGCCGATGTCGCCGGAGTGGAGATAGCCACCGCGCCACAGCGCCTCCGAGCGCGCGGGGTCCTTCAGGTAACCTTGCGTCAACCATGGGCTGCGGAACACCACTTCGCACTGGGACACACCGTCATGTGGTTGCCCGCGCACGGCATCGTCAGCTACCCGCACATCGCACAGCATGAACGGGCTACCAGTCAGCGTGCGCAGTTCGGCCTGCTGCTCGATCGACGTCGCCGCCTCGGTACTGCTGAGGTGCAGCACCGTCTGGATGGGGCAGGTTTCGCTCATTCCGTAGCCGGTGAACACGTCAATGCCGCGTTCGAGCGCGCGCCGGCACAATCCAGGCGACAACGCGGAACCGCCAATCACCATCTTCAGGTGTGACAGGTCCGTAAGTTTCGAATCCGGATGGTCAAGCAACATTTGCAACAGTGTCGGAACGCAGTGGGAGAACGTCACCTTTTCGTCGCGGATCAGCCGCAGCAGGGTCGCTCCGTCGTAACGCCCCGGATACACCTGCTTCAACCCAAGCAACGTCGCTGCGTACGGCATGCCCCACGCGTGCACATGAAACATGGGTGTGATCGGCATGTAGACGTCTTCACGGTGCAGCCGCCCTTGTACCGGCGCGGTGCCAAGCCAGCCGGCGATCGCCAGCGTGTGCAGCACCAGCTGGCGATGGCTGTAATAGACCCCCTTGGGTTCGCCGGTGGTGCCTGTCGTATAAAACGTGGTCGCGCGTGTGTTCTCGTCAAAATCAGGGAAGTCGTACGCGGCGCTCGCTCGCGCGAGGAGCGTTTCGTACTCGCCCGCGAATGGCGCGGCGGGTGGTGATGCAGGCGTCGCATCACTCAGCAGTACAAACGTGATCTTGCGGGTCAAATCGTCACGGATCGCGTCCAGCAGCGGCACGAACTCGGCGTTGGCGAGAACCACGTCCGCCTCGGCGTGGTTAAGGGTGTAGGCGACCTGCGCCCGCGACAGCCGTACGTTCACCGTCTGCAGCACGCAGCCCATCATGGGGATCGCGAAGAAACACTCGAAGTAGCGATGGCTGTCCCAGTCCATCACTGCGACCGTCATCCCCGGCCTGACCCCGAGTTCCGCGAGTGCCGAGGCCAGCCGTGCGATGCGCGCCCACGTTTGGCGGTAGGTGAAGCGTCGCCCATCGCGGTACACGATCTCGCGCGCGGGGCTGTTGGCCAGTGGTGTGATCCACAATTGCTTCAGTAGCAGCGGGAAGGCGCGCGCGGACGGGGTTCTTGCAACCGGGTTGTGGACATCAATGAACATGGCGCCTGTCCTCGCTACTGGACACCCACCGCCGTGAACGCGCGCTGGAAGAAGGCCACCATCGCCCGCCTTGCCGCCGCCGCCGCACCCGGATTGGGAGCAATCGTGATTTGGCCGCCCTTGCCGAGGTGGGAGTACGGATCGTCACCGGCAAGCGGCGTACCAAGCCGGTCAAAGGCGTGGGTCGCGTCGGGATAAATCTTGCAGGTAACGCAGCGCCGTGCTGCTGCCGGCAAGCCTCGGATCAGGCGCTCGCAGGTATCGGGCTGGTCGTAGTCGTCGCGTTCACCGCTCTGGATGAAGACCGGCGCGCCAGTGAGTTCGGTGAACTCGTGCCCCGGCACCGTGTTGTAGGTCCAGCACACCGGGTAGAACGGTGCGTGTGCAGCAAACCGCGGCGCACCGGGCTTGAGATATCGCTCGCAATACGGGCGTGTTGCGGTGAGCATCGCCAGCACGCCACCCCAGGAAAACCCCATCACGCCAATCCGTCGTGCGTCGATGTCGGAGCGCGCCGCCAGGTAATTCAGTGCGCCGAACGCATCCGGTACCGTTTCCGCCACGCTCTGCGGCCGGCCGTTCGGCCCGGTACCACCAAGCAGCGCGCGCGGCGACCAGAGGTCGGGTTCCAGTGTTGCAATCCCGGCCTCGTTGAGGGCCTCGGCGTGATAGGTGCCGCGCGTGTCGACCCCCGCCGAACCATGCAGGATCACCACGGCAGGCTGCCTGTCCGTCACCGTGGGAAGCCGCAACTGCGCCGCGATGATGAGTGGATCGCTGGCTAACGCGGTCGCGAACGTGATGTAGCGAACACGTACACCGTATCGAGTGTCGGCCTGTTGCATGGGGCGTCCTTCGTAATTCGCCCCGATTCTAGGCGTCGGCAGGCGCTGTCGTGACCTGTCGATTTCGATAGTTACACGGATAGATGCAGCGGCTTACGCTCACCGCGAGAGCATACGGAGGCGGGGATCATGCACACCAAGACAAGCGTCTTGTCGCTCGCAATCATGGCGGCACTCGCGATGCAGCCGGCGCACGCACAGCAGGCCACCACCGATACGCCCGCGGCAGCACAAACAAGCGCGCCGGACGCGCAAGCCGCAACGGAGAAGTCGAAACCAACGCAAACATTGGCCGCGATCACGGTCACCGCCACCAAACGGGTCGAGCTGATGCAAAACGTGCCGATTGCCGTCAACGTCGTGACCGCGAAGGACATCCAGACCGCCGGCCTGACGTCGGCGTCCGATCTGCAGATGATCGTGCCCGGGCTGAACATGGTGCCGTTCAACGGGCCGGGGGCCGCGAATACAGTAATCCGTGGCGAATCGACGACCATCGGTGAGCCCAATGTCAGCTTCTTCGTTGACGGCGTCTACATTCCCTCGCGTGACGAATTGAACTTTCTGCTCGCGGACAACATTGCCCGCGTGGAGGTCGCCGAAGGTCCGCAATTCGCCTTGTTTGGTCAGAACAGCTTTGCCGGAGCCATCAACTTCATCACCAAGCAACCCAGCGACCATCAGGAAGCGTCCGTACTGGTGGGTGCCGGCAATTACGACTCCCACAAGGAACAGTTCATCGCCTCCGGGCCGTTCTCACCCGGATCGAAGTATCACTACCGGGTGGGGTTGTCGCAGGATTACTTCGGTGGCTTCTATCGCAACTCGGTGACCGGAAAAAAAGTCGACCGCGACCGCAAGCGCGGTGCGTTCCTGACCTTGACCGGCACGCCGACCGACCGCTTCAACTTTCGCTACAACCTGATCTACGACGCGACACAGCAACGCGGCTTCGCACAGCGCTTCGTCGAGAACAACGGTGCGTTCGTGCCGATGTTCAACGACAACCAGATGTTCTTCGGCAACTTGCCGACCCTGACCAGCGGATTCGGCGTCACTCCAGGGCAGTACAACCACCACAGCCTCCTCACGTCGCTGACCATGAACTACAGCATGGACTGGGCAACCCTGACCTCGGTGACGGCGTACAACCACTTCGACATCAACCAGCTTTTCGATGCCGATTATTCGCCAGCGCCGGTGCAAATGGGTGGAACGACTGGCCCGCAGAACTCATACAGCGAGGACCTGCGCCTGCTCTCCCCCGGCAATCAGCGCTTCGACTGGATGCTCGGGTTCTATTACTACCACCTCAGCAACGGTCACAACGACACCACCGAGTATGTCGGTCCAGCCGTGCCGCTCGGCGGACTGATCAGCGACAACAACGAGGGCACCCGCTCGGCGGCTCTGTACGGCACCTTGACCTGGCACATCGCCCCGCAGTGGGACTTGATGCTGGCCGTACGCAAGACCGACGAGAAGAAGTCGGTGGCGGCGGTGACCACAACGCTCGCCAGCGTCAAGGGGCCGCAAACGGTCACGCCGTTCGATGCGTCGCAGAAATTCACCCCGTTCACGCCCGGACTGTACCTGACTTACAAGCCCAGCAAGACGGCCACGGTGTACGCGAGTGTCGTGAAGGCGATCAAGGTGGGCGGGTTCAACACGTTTACGACCAACGGTGCCATCGCACCGAATGAGCGCGCGTACAAGTCCGAGCGCAGCCTCAATTACGAGCTGGGCACCAAGCTGAGTCTTCTCGATGGCAACATGTTGCTGGACATGGATGTGTACCGGATCAACTGGCACGACCAGATCGTGCGCACCATCGGTTCGCTGGGCGCAATATTGAACACCAACGCAGGGGCAACCGTGTCGAAGGGCGTTGAGGCCAACCTCCAGTACGCACCCAGCCAGCGCTGGCAATTCCGCGCCGGCCTTGCCTACAACCATTCCAACTACCAGAAATACCTGTTCCCGATCGCCTCGATCATCGGCATGGATCCCGACCTCGCCGGCGTGCCGTTGCAGTACGCACCACGCTGGATCTACACCGCGAGCGTCATCCATTCCCAGCCACTCGCCAATGGCTGGCTGTGGACCACCCGGCTGGACGGCCGTTACCGCTCGAGCATGGTCGCGGTGCAGACCGGCAGCGCGATCATCCCGTCCACCACGGTCTTCAACCTCAACAGCAGCCTAGAGATGGGCCGCGTGCAGGTATCGCTGTGGGTCGACAATTTACTCAACAAGAAATCCGTCCCATCGGCATTGTTTGCTGGCGACCCGGCAACGACCTTCGACTTTGCGACGCACCAGCGGCCCGGACTGTCTCTGTTCCAGCCGCTGGTTCTGGCGCCCGTGCTGCGCACCTACGGCATCGACGTCCGTTACCGGTTCTGACCCGGATGGAACGATCCACATCGCCGGACAGCCGACCCTACCGTGTAGCGGAGCCGCGACCTGCCGCTGCCGCGTGCGACGGCGCAGCAGGCCTCGTCCTTTGCGCGTGGCCGGCGGACGCGGACGGGCGAAACACATGAGCCGCGCGGACGTCTCCCCTGGCGGCATGGCGGATGCCGCCACCCCAACGACGCTGCGGGCATGGCAGTTTGCCGGCTACGGCAGCGGCGGGATGGTGCTTGCGGCGTACTATCTGGTCAGCGCATCGTTCCTGTTCTACGCGACCACCATCCTGCATGTCTCGCCGGATGTCGCGGGCGTTGTCATCGGGTTGTCGACCCTGTGGGACGCGCTGACCGACCTGCCCCTCGGTTGGATGTCTGACCATACACGCTCGCAACGACTGGGTCGACGGCACCCGTTTTTGATCGCTGGTGGTATTGCCGTGGCGGTACTGACGGTCGTGCTGTGGTCGATTCCACGCGGATTGCCACCAGGACTCACCATCGTCTGGCTGGTTGCAGCGTTATTCGCACTCAAGACCGCGATCAGTGCGTTCGTCGTGCCGCACACCGCGATGGGAAGCGATCTTGTCGAAAGCTATGATGGCCGCACCACCGCTCAGGCGTACCGTGCGACGTTTCAGGTCGTCGGAATGGCGCTGGCGCTAATCGGCAGCAGTGCATGGTTTTTCAGGCCGACCCCGGCATTCCCGCAGGGCCAGTTGAACCCGGCCGCCTACGCGCCGATGGGCTGGGCCTGTGCGGTGCTGATCCTCATCGTGACCACCATTACGGTGTCCAGTACCTGGCAATTCATACCACGGATGCGGATCGCGCGCGGCGCACCGCGCGTGGGCTGGCGTGCCGTGCGTGACGTGTTGGGCGACCACAACCTTCGCGCACTGGTGTTCCTGATACTCGCGACCGAAATCGGCGCCCAGCTCACATTCGCGCTTGGATTCCACATCAACACGTTTACCTATGGCCTGTCGGGCCCGGAGATTGCCGTTCTCATGATCGGCCTGCTGGTCTCGGCAGTCGTCTCGCAACCGATCTGGGCCCGCATCGCCCGGCGTTATGACAAGCGGCCCGCCCTGTACATGGCGGTCGCGCTGGCGGTGGTCGGAATCGCGGGCGCACCGTTCACCCACGTGGCGTGGCACTGGTTTCCGCTGGCGCCATCCGCACACGTGGTACTGACCCTGCTGCCATTCCAGATCCTGGCCGGCCTTGGCAACGGAGCCTTCTGGTCGCTGCCTTACGCCATGGTGACCGACTGCGCCCGCGCCAACGAAAACCGCAGCGGAGTTAATCTCGCAGGTGCGTACACCGGCCTGTACATTTTCGCGTACAAGCTGGGAAGCAGCCTGAGCGTGGCGTTGAGCGGGTTCCTGCTTGGCTTCATCGGTTTTCGCGACAAGGCACTGGTGCAGGCGCCTGCCACCCGCTACGACCTCGCCATCTACCCGGCGATCCTGCTGCTGGTGCTGCTTCCGGTCATGCTGTTGGCGCTTCACAGCTATCGCCTGAAGCGCGCGGACTTTGTCGTGCGCGACGCGGCCGCGGCACCCTGAGCGTACGCGTGACCAGGCCCGGTACCAGCGCCGGCCCGTGGTGGCGATCCAACACGCGCAGCGCGTGCGCAAGCTTATCCGCGATTGCTGCAGCGCACACCGCGGTATCAGCACTTCGTGTCAGACTCGTGCGGTGCCGCGTTATCGACCCAGAACGTGGCCAGAGCCGAGGAACCGGAGTTGATGAGTCCGGGTACACGATCCAACACGGCGGTCGCGCCGGTCAACGCTGGTCGTATCGCCGTCACCCTGGACAAGCGCGATCGCGACCAGCTGCTGGAGCGCGCATGGGAAATTCAAACCCTCGACGATCGCGGCAGCCTTCCACATTGTCTAGATGGCCTGGGCGAGTGGCTTGACCTGCGCGAAATCGTTGTCGCGGCTGGCCACAAGGCAGCACTACCGGAAGTAGAGTTCGATGGCGCGGGCTATGACGCGCGCTGGCGTGCCGTATATGTGCGAGAACGGTTCATTCTGGTGGACCCGATCGTGCGGGCGATAGCGGATGGTCAGAAGTTCGTCGACCGGACACGAGTCATCAACGACCACAACGCATTCGTGCAGGCATCCAGACAAGGCAGCCACGCTTACGCCCGTTTCCTGCAACTTGCGCACGACTATGGGCGCGAGCGCGGCGGATTCGCTGGCGGCGTCGTGCAGAATGGGCGCGTCGCGCTGTTCTCTGCCGTTGCTGACCATCGCGACTGCACACCCCGCGCCGCACTGGCCCTGTTTGCGCTCCGGCCGGTACTGTGCCGGACCCTCCTGCGCTTGTTGGCGCCCGAGTCGACCGCGGATGCGTTGAGTGGGCGCGAACAGTCCGTGTTGGAGTTGCTGGCCGCTGGCTACGGCGATATCCAAATCGCCGACGTGCTTGCCATCTCCGTGCCCACGGTGCGTTTCCACATGCGCAATCTGTTTGAGAAGCTGGGTGCGCGCAACCGGTGTCACGCAGTGGCCATTGGGTTCCGGTCGGGGTTGCTGCAACAATGGTCGGACCTTCGCCTGCCGGTCGCGTAAACGCCCACCAACGCGCCTTGCGCACACGTGCAGAAACAGCTGCCCGCATGACCGGCACACCGGGTTACACTGAACGAGCTGGGATCGGCATGTAAGTCCTCCTTCACCGCGCGATGCGGGCACTACGGCGCGGCCGCCAGTACTCGCGACGTGACGCGTGACGCGCGCACAGCATCACACGCGACGCCAAGCGCATCGGCTGCCAAGGTGATTGGGTACCGTGGACAGAAACTTGCATTTGGTGGATGAAATCCTCAACTCCTTCGGAGCGGTCATCGGCGCCGACCTTGGCGGCTACAGAAACCACGTCTGTCGTGTCGTGAGTCTCTGCTACTCGGCGGGGGAGTTCACGGACATCGAGAAAGAGAAGATTCAAATTGCCGGTAGCTTCCACGACATCGGAATTTGGACTGCAGGCACCCTGGACTACCTGGCTCCGTCGGCAGATGCCGCGCGGAGCTATCTGCTGGCGCACGGCAAAGGCGACTGGGCACCTGAAATCTCAGAGATGATCGAGTTGCATCATCGTATCCATTCGTGTGCCCACTCCAGGTACAACCTTGTCGAGCCGTTCAGGCGCGCCGATGCGGCCGACTTCTCGCTGGGCCTGGTCAGGATGGGGCTGTCGAAGGACTCCTGAGGAGCCTCAAGGTGGCTTTTCCGAACTGCGGGTTCCACAAGCGACTCGTGCAGTTGGGGTACAAGTGGTGTCTGCGGCACCCGCTCAACCCGTTGCCGATGTATCGCTGGTAACGCGCATTGCACCGCCCAACTACCGGTCGCGGTGGTTGCGGTCTCCTTCTGTCCGGTCAGTGGTCTTTGCTCGCCGTTTGCCGATTCATCGACTGGTAAACATTGCTCGACGGTCGCTGACCGACCTTCAGGCGGCGCCCGCAGGGTCCAGGTGCGCCAACTCCAAGACGTTGCAGCTGACATTGCTGCTCCACTGGATCGCGCCCGCGTCTTGCGGTACTGAAGAACATTGAGAACCTTGCGCCTGCACTTCGGGCTGGCGGCTGCCGGTGACCGCAGTGGATCATCCTCGCGGTCAAGCTTGATCCCGTGACCGGCCGCTCGCCACCAGCCGGGGCGGCCCGCGGCGGACCCGCCATTACAATGAGGCAATGTCCCTGGTCCAATTGCAATGCGTCGATTTCAGCGTCGGCGGCCCACTCCTGCTCGAACAGGTCGATTTGTCCATCGAACCGAACGAACGGCTATGCATTGTCGGCCGCAACGGCGAGGGCAAATCCACCCTGATGAAGCTGATCAGCGGCGAGCTGCGTGCCGACGACGGTGAGGTGCGCGTGCAAACCGGCGCCGTCATCGCGCGCATGCCGCAGGAAGTGCCGCAGGACACCGCTGGCAGCGTGTTTGACGTGGTGGCAGAAGGACTGGGCGACCTGGGTCGCCTGCTCGCGCGCTACCAGCACTTGCTGGCCATCGGTGACCTTGACGGGCTGGGTGATGCGCAGGCAAAGATCGAGGCGCGGCATGGCTGGGACCTGAATCGTCGGGTGGACGAAGTACTGACCCAGCTGGAACTGCCCGGCGCGATGGACTTTTCCGTCCTGTCCGGTGGCATGAAGCGGCGCGTGTTGCTGGCGCAAGCACTGGTCCGCAAACCGGACGTATTGCTGCTGGACGAACCCACCAACCATCTGGATATCGAGGCGATCGGCTGGCTGGAGGGTTTCCTCAAGCAATTTGCCGGCAGCCTCGTTTTCGTCACCCATGACCGCAGCCTCGTGCGCGCCTTGGCCACGCGGATCGTTGAAATCGATCGCGGCGCGCTGACCGATTGGCCGGGTGACTACGACAATTACCTGCGCCGCCGCGGGGAGCGCCTGCATGCTGAAAGTCAGGCGAACGCGCTGTTCGACAAAAAGCTGGCGCAAGAGGAAGTGTGGATTCGCCAGGGCATCAAGGCGCGGCGCACCCGCAACGAAGGCCGTGTGCGCGCACTGGAAGCGCTGCGCAGAGAGCGTGCGGCACGGCGCAACCTCACCGGCAATGCCAGGATGACGCTGGGGCGCATGCAGGCCTCCGGCAAAAAGGTGATCGACCTCAAACACGTGACCCACGGCTTTGACGGCCGCGTGTTGATCGATGACCTGAGCACCACGGTGATGCGCAGCGATCGCATCGGCATCATTGGCCCGAACGGCGCCGGCAAAAGCACGCTGCTGAAAATCATGCTGGGTGAGTTGCTGCCGCAACGAGGTACGGCCGAGCTTGGCACCGGCACGCAAATTGCGTACTTCGATCAGCACCGCCTGCAACTGGACGACTCACTCAACGCCGTGGACAACGTCGCCGGCGGTGTCGACTTCATCGAGCTCAATGGCCACCGCAAGCACATCATCGGCTACCTGCAGGATTTCCTGTTCTCGCCGGAACGCGCACGCGCGCCGATCACCCGCCTGTCCGGTGGCGAGCGCAACCGCCTGCTGCTGGCGAAGTTGTTCGCGCAACCGTCCAACCTGTTGGTGATGGACGAACCGACCAACGATCTTGACGTGGAAACCCTGGAACTGCTGGAAGAGTTGTTGACCGATTACAAGGGCACCCTGTTGCTGGTGTCACATGACCGTACGTTCCTCGACAACGTCGTCTCCAGCACCCTGGTCCTGGAAGGCCAAGGCCGGATCGGTGAATACGTCGGCGGCTACACTGACTGGCTGCGCCAGCGGCCCGCCGACCCACAGGTCGCAAGCCGCGCCGGTAAGCCGGCCGACAGGGTCGATCCCGCGCCGGCGGCGGCAAAACACAAGCGCAGCTTCAAGGAGCAACGCGAACTGGACCAGCTGCCCAGGCGTATCGAACAGTTGGAAAGTGAGATCGCCAACCGGGTGGCGGCCAGCAGCGAACCGGCGTTTTTCAAGCAAGACAGCGGCGTGATCGCGCAAGCGAGGAAGGTGCTGGATGCGCTTCAGGCCGACCTGGACACGGCCTACGCACGCTGGACCGAATTGGACGGGTAGGCGTTCGTTACCGGCCTGCCGCAAGCGGAGGCATGGTGCCCGATCACGCGCAAGGTTTCACGACGAGCGTGTACCGCCCTCGCTACTGGCGTGCGCCATCGTCATCTTTCAAACCGGAGTCGAGGGCATGTAAACCGTGGACGCAGAAAACAAGTTGCCGCCAAGGACCCCGGCCAGGGACGACTTGTCCCGGGCGTGTCGACAGTTCCTGTGTCATGGCAATCCGGCAACGACCGCCATCTGGCGGCCTCGCCGAGGTCGCAAAGCACCGCCTGCATTCCGGGGAACATCCACCATCCACCCGTCCACACCCACGGGCACGGCAGGCACGGGCCGCTACACCGCGGACCCGCAGAACTTCGCGTAGTCGACATACCCCGGGAACGGCGTATCTGGCGCACACACCGCGCATTCCGGATCCGGCGCCAAGCGCACCTCGTGGAAGTGCATGGCAAGCGCATCGAACATCAGCACGCGCCCGCTCAGCGGCTCGCCAATGCCGAGAATCAGCTTCATGGCCTCGGTGGCTTGCAACATCCCGATCACGCCCGGCAGGACGCCGAGCACGCCGGCGTCGGAGCAATTCGGCGCGTCTTCAGGTGCCGGCGGCCGCGGAAACAAACAGCGGTAGCAGGGGGCCCTGCCCCGTTGGCGACCGGCATCAAAAACGCTCACCTGGCCCTGGAAACGCTGTACCGCGCCATACACCAACGGCTTGCCAAGCTTCACACAAGCGTCGTTCAGCAGGTAGCGCACAGGAAAATTGTCGGCGCCATCCAGCACCACATCGGCGCCTTCAAGTAACGCTTCAACGTTCGCAGAGGTCACCCGCTCAGGCACGCCCACGACCCTGACGCGCGGATTCAACGCGCGCAACGCGCGTGCGGCTGAAGTCAGCTTGGAGTCGCCGATGCGGTCATTGGTATGCAGGATCTGGCGTTGCAGGTTGCTGCGTTCGACCACGTCATCATCGGCGATCACCAACGTGCCCACCCCCGCCGCTGCAAGATAGAACGCGGCCGGGCAGCCCAGTCCGCCTGCCCCCAGCACCACCACGCGGGATGCTTCCAGCTTGCGCTGGCCAGCCTCACCGACTTCCGGCAACCGCAGGTGGCGCGAATAGCGGTCGTAAAAATCTGCATCACCCCCGGGATTTGCGAGGGGCAGGCCGGCGGCGACCCAGGCTGCCGTGCCACCGGCAACGGAGAACACGTTGGCGTACCCGCGCTGCTGCAGCGCCGCCGCGATCCGCAGTGAACGCGCACCATGCGCGCAGATCGCGAGTATCTCGCGCTGCCGATCCGGGGCAACCTCGTCAATGCGGTCCAGCACTTCACCGGCGGGCAAGGCGATCGCGCCCACCGCCAAGCCCGCCGCCTGTTCGTAGGGTTCGCGAACGTCCAGCAGCAGCGCGCCGGCGCGCTGGCGTTGCCGCGCTGCCCTGGGGGAAACTTCATCGACGCTCATGCCCGCATTATCGCGCGTCCGTCTGGCCCCAACACCGCGATTGCAGGCACGCGGCAGTTGACCCGCATCGCCGCGCATCCGACCATGGGGTATTGTCGGCGTACGCAACCCAATAGCCGGTTGGGTCTGCTCGGAGGTAACCGTGGGCGATTTGGGTGGCAAAACGTTGTTCATTACCGGCGCCTCGCGCGGGATAGGCCTGGCGATCGCCTTGCGGGCTGCACGCGACGGCGCGAACGTGACGGTGGCGGCCAAGAGCGACCGGCCGCACCCGACCCTGCCCGGCACCATCTACTCTGCCGCGGCGGCCATCGAAGCCGCGGGCGGCAAGGCACTTCCGGTCAGGTGCGACATCCGCGATGAAGACAATGTGCGCGACGCTGTCGCGCGCACGGTTGAGCACTTCGGCGGCATTGACATCCTCATCAACAACGCCAGCGCCATCTGGCTGAGGGGAACGCTGGAAACGCCCATGAAGCGCTTCGACCTGATGCAGCAAGTCAACGCGCGCGGCAGCTTCCTGTGCGCCCAGGCCGTCATCCCCCACCTCAGGAAGGCGGCCAATCCGCACATCCTCAGCCTGGCGCCGCCACCCAACCTCGACCCGCGCTGGTGGGCGCCCCACACCGGCTACACCCTGGCCAAAATGGGCATGAGCTTCGTAACCCTGGGCCTGGCCGCCGAATTTCGCGACGCCGGCATTGCCGTCAACGCGCTGTGGCCGCGTACCGTCATCGCCACCGATGCGCTGCGGATGATTCCCGGCGTCGACGAGAAACGCTGCCGCAAGCCCGACATCCTCGCCGACGCTGCCCACGCCATCCTGGTCAGGCCGGCCCGTGAGAATACGGGCCGGTTTTTCATCGACGAGGAAGCCCTGCGCGAGGCCGGCATCGACGACTTCGATGCCTATGCGGTTGCCGCCGGGCATGCGTTGCTTCCCGACCTGTTCCTCGACCCGGCCTCATCGAACTGAGGCCCCTCGCCGTGTGCGCACGGCTCCGTCGATGGCTGCCCATCGCAGATTGCCGCCGACATCGTTGGCAGCATTGCCCGGAAACTGCCGCACGACGGCGCCCGCCGCGCGGCGGTTGTCCCGTTGGCCTTTTGCGGTCAGGTACGCCCGGCGCTTGCCTCGGGCCTTGACGACGGTACGAGCCTCATGCCTGCAGCGGGTTTTGCTTGTCCGGATCAAGCCCCCAGGTCTTGATGGCGCGTTCGACATCACTGACGGTCAGCACGGCGTCTGCCGCGAGGGCTGTAATTGCGGCGTGCGCGATACGGCGTGAGTCCACCTCGAAGAAGGTGCGCAACGCATCACGCGTGTCACTGCGGCCGTAGCCATCGGCACCCAGCGCGGTAAAGCGGCGCCCCTCGGGGACGAACGCGCGCACCTGATCGGCCACCGCGCGCACGTATTCGCTGACCGCCACCACCGGGCCGTCGTGACCGGTGAGGCATTGCGTGACGTATGGCGTGCGGCTGTCCTTGGCAGCCGGATGCAGCGAGTTCCAGCGTTCACAGTCGAATCCGTCGCGCGACAGTTCAACGAAACTCGGACAGGACCAGACGTCGGCCTTGACGCCAAAGTCCTTGTCCAGCAGTTCCGCCGCCGCGATGGCCTCGCGCAAGGCACCGCCGGCGGCGAGCAGCTGTACCCGCGGGGCTTTGCTTCCCGGTTTGTCCGCGGCCTGATACAGGTACATGCCCTTGAGGATGCCCTCGGCACATCCTTCGGGCATGTCGGGGTGCTCGTAGTTCTCGTTGGTGACGGTCAGGTAATAGAAGATGTCTTCCTGCTCGTGCAGCATCCGGCGGATGCCGTCCTGCATGATCACCGCCACCTCGTAGGAGAAGGTGGGGTCGTAGGCCCGGCAGTTCGGTACGGTTCCCGCCATCAATTGCGAGGCGCAATCGGAGTGCTGCAGACCCTCGCCCGGGAAGCTGCAGCCAGCGGTGGCACCGACCAGGAACCCGCGGACGCGCTGGTCGCCGGCGGCCCAGATCAGGTCGCCGATACGACGGAAGCCGAAGAACGAGTAGAAGATAAAGAACGGCAGCATCGGCCGGTCCGACACCGAGTAGCTGGTACCCGCGGCGATCCACGCCGATACGCCACCCGCCTCGGACAGGCCTTCCTGCAACACCTGGCCGTCCGCGGCTTCGCGGTAGTACAGCAGCTGGTCGGCATCCTGCGGCCGGTATTTCTGGCCGCCTGGCGCGTAGATGCCAATCGAGCGAAACATGCTTTCCATCCCGAACGTGCGGGCCTCGTCGGCGACGATTGGCACCACGTAGGGCGCGATGGACTTGTCGCGCAGCAGCAGGTTCATGCCGCGCACCAATGCCATGGTGTTGCTGATCTCGCGGCCCTTGGTGCCCTGGGTAATCTGTGCAAACGTGTCCAACGACGGCGCCGGCAACGTCCTGGAGGATTTCTGGCGGCGCTGTGGCAGGAAGCCGCCGAGTTCCTTGCGGCGTTCGAGCATGTATTGCACCTCTGGCGAATCCATGCCCGGGTGGTAGTACGGTACCGAGTCGGGGCCTTCGCCCTCGAGTTGTTTGTCGTCGATCGGTATCTGGAAGCGGTCGCGGAAAACCTTCACTGCATCCTCGTGCATCTTCTTGGCCTGGTGGGCGATGTTCTGTGACTCGCCCGCCTTGCCCATTCCGTAACCCTTCACCGTCTGCGCCAGGATCACGGTCGGCCCGCCTTCGGTGTGTACCGCCGCGTGATACGCCGCGTAGACCTTGTGCGGATCGTGACCACCGCGGTTGAGCCGCCAGATGTCGTCATCGGCAAGACTGGCCACCATCGCTGCGGTCTCGGGGTACTTGCCGAAGAAATGCTCGCGCGTATAGGCGCCGCCCAATGCCTTGAAGGCCTGATAGTCCCCATCCACGGTCTCCATCATCAGCTTGCGCAACACGCCCTGGGTATCGCGCGCCAGCAGCGGATCCCAGCGGCTGCCCCAGATCAGCTTGATCACGTTCCAGCCGGCGCCGCGGAACGCGCCTTCCAGTTCCTGGATGATCTTGCCGTTGCCCCGCACCGGGCCGTCCAGGCGCTGCAGGTTGCAATTGACCACGAAGATCAGATTGTCGAGCCGCTCGCGCGCGGCCAGCGAAATCGCGGCCAGGGATTCAGGCTCGTCCACCTCGCCGTCACCCACGAAACACCACACCTTGCGATCCGTCCGGGGCATCAGGCCGCGCGCTTCCAGGTACTTCATGAATTGCGCCTGGTAGATTGCCTGGATCGGCCCCAGGCCCATCGATACGGTGGACATCTGCCAATAATCGGGCATCAGCCAGGCATGCGGATACGATGACAGCGCCTGACCCGGCGGGTAGGAGGCCTCACGGCGGAAGTTGTCCATCTGTGTTTCGCTGATGCGGCCCTCGAGGTACGAACGCGCGTACAAGCCAGGGCTGGAGTGGCCCTGGAGGGCGACCAGGTCGCCGGGATGTTCGTCCGAGGGCGCACGCCAGAAATGGTTGAAGCCGACGTCAAAAAGCGTGGCGCTGGAGCCAAAGCTGGCGATGTGACCACCGAGCTTGCCCGGCCTGCGATTGGCGCGCACGACCATCGCCATCGCGTTCCAGCGGACGATGTTGCGGATGCGCCATTCCATCGCGGCATCACCAGGCGACTTCGCCTCGAGCTGCGGCGGGATGGTGTTGACGTATTCGGTGGTGGGCGGAAACGGCAGGTTGCCGCCAGCCAGCCGGGTCTGGTCGACCAGTTTCTCCAGGAGCCGGTGGGCCCGGGTCGTCCCTTCGGCGTTGATCACCGCCTCGATCGATTCGATCCACTCACGGGTTTCAGTCGGGTCCGGGTCAAGGTCGGCGTATGCCTGAGCCTCTGCATTCATGGGTACTTCCTCAAATTTTACGGTTGACTCATCAAGCTGGATCAAGCGCAGGTACTTGCGGGGCCACTTCCGCCCGCCGGCCCACGCCCGGTGCAAGCATCGTTGCGCGCCACGGCAACGCCAGGTCTCCGCGCCACCGCCTTGCGCCGCCGCGGCACAACTTTGCCACAGGCTCGGCCGGCATGACGTGACGCCACTCTCCAGTTGTAAGGATACGCATTATCCTCCGCAAATCGCTTGCCGCAGGTCAACGGACGCCAACCCCACGCTGGTCCGCTGGCGTTGCGATCGCAATCCGCGTCTGGAGCGGCGCGACGCACCGGGCAGCGTCAGCCGCGATGCGGCATCGCCGCGGATGGCGTTCATTCCGGAGGCTCGCGCTTGCCAATCATCTGCGCTCCATGGCACCGATCACGCGCCGATCACTTGCACGGTCCTTACAATTGCGGCAGCGCTGCGCCGCCGGCGCGTATCCACCGGCAAAGGGATTTTCCAGACCTCCCCAACCACGACCCGGGAGTATCCGATGACCAGCAACAGCTTCGGGACGCGCGATCGGCTTGACGTCGGCGATACGGCATACGGCATCCATCGGCTGGACCGCGCCGATGGCGCGCTACCGCTGCAATTTCCGGAGGGCCAGAACGCCGGATCGCTGGGGTTGTCCCGTGGGGAGACGTTCGCGGTCACCAGCCTTGAGGGACACAAGGAAGTCCCAGCGACCGTACGGGTCAAGGCGATCGGCCGCCAAGGACAAACGCGGAAACTCGAGGCACGTGCGCGCGTCGATACGCCGGTCAAGGGCACTTACCGCCAGCACGGCGGTATCCTGCAGTGCATACTGCGGCAGTTGCTGGCGGGCGCACCCCAGTGAACACCTGGCAGCAGCGCACCGTGTGTTGCGCTGGCGACAGCCAGAACCGTGGAATGAAACCAACAAGGAGGCCTGTGACATGCAAACCAACGTCAAACTGATTAAAAAAGAAACCGTCGCCAACGGCACCATGGCCTTTCATTTTTCCAAGCCGGAGGGCTTCAAGTTTCGCGCCGGGCAATTCGCCGACTACACGCTGATCAATCCGCCGGAAACGGACGCCGAAGGCAATACCCGCGGATTTTCCCTGGTGCAGGCACCGTTCGAACCTGACCTCGTCGCCGCGACGCGCATGCGCGATACCGCGTTCAAGCGCGTGCTGAAGGACTTGCCGATCGGCACCGAGCTCAAGCTCGATGCACCCTACGGCGACTTCACGCTGCACAACACCCAAACCACCCCGGCGGTTTTCATCATTGGCGGCATCGGCGTCACCCCGGTGCGCTGCATGATCGCCCAGGCCACCCACGACAGGACCGCACACCAGATCACCTTGCTGCACGCCAGTCGTACCCCGGAGGATCTGCCGCTGAAGGCCGACTTGGAGCGGCTGGCCAGGGACAACCCGAATTTCACCTACGTCATGACCGTCGAGTCGGCTCCCAACGGCTGGCAGGGCGAGCGCGGCCGCGTCGACGCGGCAATGGTGAAGAGACACGTGGCGGACTTGCACAAACCCATCTACTACCTGTCTGGCCCGGAAGGCATGGTCAAGGCGATGCGTACACTCCTGGTGGAGCTCAAGGTCAACGAGGACAACATCCGCACCGAGGAATTCACCGGTTATTGAGCGGGCCTCGGGGCTCGCGGGGCGCGTATGGCCGGCAACCATTATCCATACCGCGTATTGAGCAGCCGGCTGGTCACCCCGGTCATCCGCGCGTTGGAGCTGGCGCCGGAGCAAGCCGCGTTGCCGTACCGCGCGGGGCAGTATGTGCTGCTCGGGGACCCCGGGCAGCGGCTGCCGCCGCGTTCCTACTCGGTGGCCAATGCCCCGCGTGCAGACGGTGTCGTGGACCTGTTGGTGACGCTGGTGCCCGGCGGCGTGATCACCGGTTGGGTGCACGAACGATTGCGCCCCGGGCATCGGGTCAGGCTCACAGGTCCGTATGGAACGTTCCTGCCGGATGCGGACCAAGCCGGGCCGGTGTTGCTGCTGGCCGCGGGTTCGGGCATCGCGCCGGCACGGGCGCTGGCCGAAGCGCTGCTCGATACGCCGCAGCCACGGCCGGTGACGTTGTTCTTTTCCGCGCGCGGCCGCGCCGACACCATTGACGATACCCGCTGGCGGGACTGGGCAAACAGCCGCAAGGACTTCCACTACCTGCTGACACTGACCCGCGATCCCGGCGCACCGAAGCATCCGCGCATACCAGACCTGCTTCCGGTCGAGTTTGGCGACCTTAAGGGCTGGGAAGTATTTGTCTCCGGGCCACCCGCGTTCGTCACCGGTTGCGCCGCGGTGGCCGAGACGCTGGGCGCCGAGCGTGCCGCGATCCGCACCGAGGAGTTTTTTACCGAGCCACAACCCTGGACCCGGCTTCCGCCGGTTGCCGCCAAACAGGAAACCCCACGGTGAGCGAACCCCGCATTTACACCAAGCTCGGCGACGATGGCAGCACCGGCCTGCTGTTTGGCGGCCGCATCTCCAAGGCTGACTTGTTGATCGACACGCTGGGCAGTATCGATGAGACGATCTCGGCGCTGGGCCTGGCACGTGCCGCAACCGCCGACGCAGCCATGGGCGCCCGCATCCTGCGGATCCAGCGCGACCTGTTTGTCATCGCCGCCGACCTCGCGGCCAACCCGCACGCCCGCGATCGGCTCATCCCCGGCGTGTCGCTGGCAACCGCAGCAATGGTCGCCCGGATCGAGAGCCTGATCGATGAATTGGTGGCTGCGCGGCCCCTGCGGCCGGTGTTCGTGGTGCCCGGCGCCAACCCTGCGTCAGCGGCGCTGGATCTTGGCCGTACCGCGGTGCGGCGCGCCGAACGCCGCCTGGTCGCCTATCAGGGTCAACCGGATCTTCCGCGGCAACCAAATCCGCACGTCTCGACCTACCTCAACCGGGTCTCCGACCTCATCTACGTGCTGGCACGGCAGGCGGCAGAAGCGGAAGAGCCGCCGAGCCACGATGCGGTCAGCACCTGACCGGCTGCGCATCCGATCTTTTCCGGTTCGCGCTCGGTGGACGATTGCGGTCTGGGTCCCCGGATGAATTTCGTGGGGCGCTGGCGGTTGGCAAAACCGGCGCGACCTTCAGCCAGTGAGCGGGTCGCGCGCATCGTGCGCCTTGCGCAACAGCTCACCGCTTTCGCGCAACAAGGCAGGCGCCAGATCGCCGAAATATGCACTCGCGCCGTTGAAGTCCTCGATCAATTCGGTACGCTGGCGTTCACGTACCCGTTTGAACAGGCCATCGAGAACATCGCGATATTGTTCGAGCAGCCTCGGCAACCCCTTCGCCGCCATTATGATGTCCACGTACAGCTGCGGTGACTGTGCAAACAGGCGCCCGACCATGGCCAGTTCAAGGCGGTAGATCGGCGAGCTCAGGCGCATCAGCTCGGACAAGTCGGCGTGCTGGCGTTGCAGGAAGATGCCGTAGGCCATGCTGGTCAGGTGGCGCATTGCCTGGATCAGTTCCATCGCGCGGTCGTGATGCTCGGCCTGTTCCTCGCGCAGCACGGCACCCCAGATGGTCAATTGTTCGAGCAGCCAGCGGCAGCGCTCCGCGTCGCGGCCCGGACACACCGCCACCACCTGCTTGGCCAGGCTTTTCACATCCGGACCAAACATCGGGTGCAGGCCGACCACGGGACCGGCATGTACGGCCAGCATGGCCCGAAGGGGTGCCTGCTTGATGCTGGTGACGTCCGCGAGGATGCAGTCGGGCGGCAGTTGCGGCAGCCTGGCGATCAGCGCACAAGTGTGCTCGATCGGAACGGCAACCAGAACCAGGCCGGCATTGGCGAGCAGCGAAGGCGCCTTACCCCAGTCGTCCTTGTCCAGAACACGCAACGTGTAGCCCGAGCGGATGAAGAAGGACCCCAGACAACGCCCCAATGCGCCGTTGCCACCCACGATCACCACGGGCCGGGCAAGATCGCCCGCCGCCGAGAAATCGGCTTCCTGGCTGCTGTAGCTCTCGCGCATGATGCGCCGCAAGACATCTTCCATCAGCGCAGGATCAACGCCCGCGGCGGCGGCCTTGGCCCGCCGTGCCGCCAGCAATTGCGCCTCGCGTTCGGGCACGTACAGCGGGAGTCGATGCCGTGACTTCCAGGCCCCCACCGCTGCGGTCAGTTGTGCGCGCCGCGTCAGCACATCGACCAGTTCGTCATCGACCTGGTCGATACGCGCACGCAAATCGTTGAGGTCGGCTGTCACGACCACGTCGCATTGAAGAAAGAAACGGCCGCGCATTATGCGCATGGCATGCAGTACTGGCAATCACCGGACCACGCGCGGCCAGGTGCAACTGCGTCGACCCGTGGTGATTTGATACCGCGCGGTACACTCTGCGGCGGCGCCCGGCGCAGCAAGGCGCATGGGTGTCGATCAGCGAACCCCCGGAAACAACGCAAACAACGCGGAGGCAACAGTGATGAGCGGCTTGACCATTGCAACGAGCGAACTTCCGGTCAAGGAAACCGTTGATCGGATGGTCTCGATCGTCGAAGCGCAGGGCTGGCATGTTTTTGCGCGCATCGATCACGCGGCGCACGCCCGCAGCAAGGGACTGACGCTACGGCCCACCGAGCTGATCCTGTTCGGCAATCCCGGGATAGGCACGCGCTTGATGCAAGAGAACCAACTGGCCGCCATCGACCTGCCGATGAAGGCGCTGGCGTGGGAGGATGAACGCGGCGAGGTCAGGATCGCCCACAACAGCATCGCATGGCTCAGGCAACGTCACGGGTTGAGCGACGCGGAAACCCTGCGGGCCATCAACGAGGTTCTGACCAGGGTGTGCGCCGGCGTGCGCGGCAAACCATGAATTTTTCATCGGCGGCTTGCCTTCCTGTGCAGTGATCCACGCCGGTCCATGACGCGAAGGGTCCGGCACCACGTGGCTGGCGGATGTTTCTGCTGCGTCCACTCCCGCCAGACCGGCGTCATCAACTACGGGTAGATGCGGCAAAACGGCGCCATCGTTTCGGGAGGCCATCAACGATGGGAACGAAAGAAGTCCCGCAACAACCGGCTGGCGGCCTCAGCCAGCAGACCCCCTTCGACCTGGACACGGTGGTTGTGTTGCTCCGAGATCAAGGTGTCGAATACGCTGCCTGCCGCGCCCGCCTTGGGGTCGGTCGCGGCGTACACCACACGTGCGACGCGCGCATGTACCAACGCCATTGCGCACATCACGCATGGTTCCAAGGTCACATACAGCGTCGAGCGTGGAAGCCGGTAGTTTCCGACGCGCCGGCCGGCGTCGCGCAGCGCGCAGATTTCCGCGTGCGCCGTTGGATCGCTCAAGGTGATATTGCGGTTCCAGCCTTCACCCGCCACGCTGCCGCCCAGCACCAATACCGCACCAACCGGAATTTCGTTCTCGGCGTCCCGCGCGTGGACGGCGAGCGCGAGCGCCCGCTGCATGTAGGTGTGGTCTTCGGCTGAAAATGGCGTCATTGCCGCTTGGCTGCCATAAGCCGACCGGGGTCACGTTTGCATGGTCGGCGGGCGTTCGTTGCCGTTGGCCCGTTGACGCCAGCGCCGGCGCAAGGCAACCGACCACGTGCCGCTGATGCCAACTCACTCCCACTCAATGGTTGCCGGCGGCTTGCCCGAGATGTCATAAACAACCCGAGATACTGCACGTACCTCATTGATAATTCGACTTGAAATACGTCCAAGCAGGTCATAGGGCAGGTGCGACCAGCGCGCGGTCATGAAGTCGATCGTTTCAACCGCGCGCAACGCAATCACCCACTCGTAGGCGCGGCCGTCGCCGACGACGCCAACGGACTTGACCGGCAGGAACACCGCGAAGGCCTGGCTGACCTTGTCATACTGCCCGGCCGCACGCAGCTCCTCGATGAAGATGCGATCGGCCCGTTGCAGGATTTCGGCGTATTCCGGTTTTACCTCACCGAGGATGCGCACGCCCAGCCCGGGGCCCGGGAATGGATGCCGGTACACCATTTCACGCGGCAGGCCAAGTTCCACGCCAATGCGCCGCACCTCGTCCTTGAACAGTGCGCGCAGCGGCTCCAGCAACTTGAGATGCATTTTTGCGGGCAAACCGCCGACGTTGTGGTGGCTCTTGATGACGTGCGCCTTGCCGGTCTTGCCGCCCGCGGACTCGATCACGTCGGGATAGATCGTGCCCTGCGCCAGCCACCGCACGCCTGCCAGTTTTTTCGCTTCCGCGTCAAACACCTCGACAAACAGCTTGCCGATGGCCTTGCGCTTGGCTTCCGGATCAACGACGCCGCGCAGCGCCGCGAAAAAACGCTCGGCGGCGTTGACGCGGATGACGCGTACGCCCATGTTGCGCGCCATCGTGTGCATGACCTGGTCGCCCTCACCCGCGCGCAACAGGCCGGTGTCAACGAATACGCAGGTCAGCTGATCACCGATCGCCTTGTCCAGCAAGGCGGCAACCACCGATGAGTCGACGCCGCCGGACAGGCCCAGCAACACCTTGTCATTGCCAACCAGGCCGCGCACGGTGGCCAGCGTGTCATCGATGATGCGTGCCGGCGTCCAGAGCGTCGCGCAGTGGCAGATTTCCGCGACGAAGCGACGCAGGATCGCAACGCCGTGTTCGGTGTGGGTCACCTCCGGATGGAATTGCAGGCCGTACCAATGGCGCTTGTCATCGGCCATCGCCGCGATCGGCACGGATGCGGTCGATGCGGCCACCGCGAAGCCCGGCGGCAACACGGTTACCCGGTCGCCGTGCGACATCCAGACATCCTGCGCACGCGGCAAGTCCGCAAACAGTCCGCATGGCTGCGTCGCAATGACCGCATGGCCAAATTCGCGCGCGTGACCGCCTTCCACTGTACCGCCGTGCTGGGCGGCCATGGTCTGCATGCCATAGCAGATGCCAAGGATCGGCGCCGCCAGGCGGAAAACCTGTTCCGGCGCGCGCGGCGAGCCGGTTTCGGTCACGGATGCCGGACCGCCCGAGAGGATCACGCCCTTGGGCGCAAATTTCGCGATCTCCGCGGGGTCATGGTCCCACGCCCAGATCTCGCAGTACACACCAATCTCGCGTATACGGCGCGCGATGAGTTGCGTGTACTGCGAGCCGAAATCGAGAATGAGGATCTTGTCGGTATGAATGTCTGACATGCTTGCTCCCTGCTCCCGCCGGGAGATGGGCCAAGGTAGGGGCCTGGGTTTGCCGAGCGGCGCTTTGCGAGGCCCCGCCGGATGCGCCGTACCCCCGTTCGGCGCCGCGCGCCGCCTGTTCCCGGAGGGGGAAGGGCACAAAATCAACCTACCCGGTAGTTTGGTGCTTCCTTGGTGATCTGCACGTCGTGGACGTGCGCTTCGTGGGTCCCGGCGGTGGTCACGCGTACAAACTGCGGCTTCTTGCGCATTTCTTCGATCGTTGCGCAGCCGCAGTACCCCATCGACGCGCGCAGCCCACCCACCAGCTGATGCACGATCGCACGCAACGCGCCGCGGTACGGCACCCTGCCCTCGATGCCTTCCGGCACCAGCTTGTCGGCAGCGGCCTGTTCCTGAAAGTAGCGGTCCGAGGACCCGTTTTGCATCTGCATGGCTCCCAGCGAGCCCATACCGCGGTAGCTCTTGTACGACCGGCCCTGGTACAACTCGATCTCGCCCGGTGCTTCTTCGGTACCGGCAAACATCGAGCCCAGCATGATGGTCGATGCGCCCGCCGCCAGGGCCTTTGCAAGGTCACCGGAGTAACGCACCCCGCCGTCGGCGATGACCGGAATCTCATCCTGCAGCGCGTCAGCCACCATCGAAACCGCGGTGATCTGCGGCACACCCACCCCCGCCACGATGCGGGTGGTGCAGATCGACCCCGGGCCAACGCCCACCTTGACCGCGTCGACGCCGGCATCGCGCAGTGCGCGTGCGGCGTCTCCGGTCACGATGTTGCCGGCAATCATCTGCAACTCGGGGAAGCGCTTGCGGATCCACGCCACGCGGTCAATCACGCCCTGCGAATGCCCATGCGCCGTGTCGACCACGATCACATCCACGCCCGCCTCGGCCAGTGCCGCCACGCGCGCTTCGGTCGCACCGCCCACGCCCACGGCCGCGCCCACGCGCAAGCGTTCGTGCGCGTCCTTGGCGGAATGCGGGTTGTCGTGCGCCTTCTGGATGTCCTTGACGGTGATCAGTCCGCGCAGTTCGAAGGCATCATTGACCACCAGGATCTTTTCAATGCGGTGCTTGTGCAGCAGGCCGATGATTTCGTCCTCGCCGGCACCTTCCTTTACCGTGACCAGCTTGTCCTTGCGGGTCATGATGTGGCGCACCGGGTCGTCGGGCTTTTTCTCGAAGCGCAGGTCGCGGCTGGTGACAATACCAACCAGTTTGTGGCCGTCTTCCACGACCGGCACACCCGAGATATTGTGCGCGTGCGTGATGCGCTTGACCTCGCCAATGGAGGTTTCCGGGCTCACGGTGATGGGGTCGCGGATCACGCCGGCTTCAAACTTCTTGACCAGGCGTACTTCGGCGGCCTGGCGCTCGACGGTCATGTTCTTGTGGATGATGCCGATGCCGCCGCACTGCGCCATGGTGATGGCGAGGCGGCCCTCGGTCACGGTATCCATGGCCGCCGACAGCAGCGGAATGTTGAGGCGAATCTTGCGCGTCAGGTACGTTGATGTATCGACGTCGCGCGGCACAACGGCGGAATGGGCGGGGACGAGATAGACGTCGTCGTAGGTCAGCGCCTCGGCGAGAATGCGCATTGGATGTTGTCCGACAATGCAATGCGCAATTATACGGGAATTGCAGCCGTCCCGAAACCGCCTGCATACGGCGCGCGCGTTGCCAGGCCACGGGATAAGATGGCATCCGGTCCATTTGGAGCAGGATGATGGCCAGCGATGAACTCGTTCTGGTGACTGGCGCTTCCAGCGGCATCGGGCGCGAGTTGGCACGCTGTTTTGCCGCGGACGGCTGCCGCCTAATCCTGACCGCGCGACGGCAGCCCGAACTTGACGCACTCGCGGCCGAACTCAAGGCGCGTTCAGGCAACGATGTGACCGTCATCCTGGCGGATCTTGCGCAAGCCGACGGCATCTCCGCCCTGCTGGCAACGCTGCAGCAGAGAAACCTGTCACCCGATGTGCTGGTCAACAACGCGGGCTTCGGCGCGCGTGGGGAATTCACCCGGATGCCGGCCGAGCGGCTTGCCGCGATGCTGGCGGTAAACGTCGATGCGGTAACCGCGCTGGCACATGCACTGCTGCCGGCCATGCGCGAGCGCCAACGTGGCGGGATCCTGAATGTGGCATCGACCGCCGCGTTCCAGCCGGGCCCGTACATGGCGGCCTACTACGCCAGCAAGGCGTACGTATTGTCCTTGAGCGAAGCGCTGTTCACCGAGTGCCGGGCCGACGGCGTCGCCGTGACGTGCCTGTGCCCGGGCGCCACCGCCACCGGTTTTGCAGCGCAGGCGAACGTGGAAGGCAGCCTGTTGTTCCGGCTGGGCCAGATGCATGTCACCGCGGTGGCGCACGCCGGCTACGCGGGTTTTCGGAGCGGGCGCGCGCTGGTGATACCCGGTTGGCGCAACAAGCTTGGCGTGCAGGCGCTGCGCGTGTCACCACGCGCGCTGGTGCGCAAGCTCATTTCCCGCCTGCAGCACTAGTTTGCGACCTTACGCGGCGGCGGCATCCAGCGCCTGCGCGGCCTCGAGCGTGTTTTCCATCAGCGTGGCGACCGTCATCGGGCCCACGCCGCCCGGCACCGGTGTAATCCAGGCCGCCCGCTCAGCCGCCGCGGCAAACTCGACGTCACCGACCAGATGCCCGTTTTCCATGCGGTTGATGCCGACGTCGATCACGATCGCACCGGGCTTGATCCATTCGCCCTTGACCACGCCGGGCTTGCCGACCGCCGCAATCACGATGTCGCCGCGGCGCACCTCGGCGCCGAGGTCCTGGGTGAACTTGTGACAGCACGTCGTCGTGCAGCCGGCGATCAGGAGTTCGAGTGCCAGCGGCCGGCCAACGTGGTTGGATACCCCGACCACCACCGCGTGCTGTCCGCGGACCGGCCGGTCGGTGTGGCCGAGCAGCGTCATCACGCCCTTGGGCGTGCATGGCCGGAGGCCGAAGCGCCGCAATGCGAGTTGCCCCAGGTTGACCGCGCTGAAACCGTCCACATCCTTGCCTGGATCGATGCGGTCAATCAGCGCGGCCGAATCGATGTGCACCGGCAGCGGCAGTTGCACCAGGATGCCGTGCACGGCCGGATCGGCGTTCAACCGGTCCACCAAGGCGAACAGGTCGGCCTGGCTGGTCGTTGCCGGCAGGTCGAAATCGAACGAAATGAAGCCGACGCGCTTGCACGCCTTGCGCTTGTTGCGCACGTACACGGCAGACGCCGCATCGGCGCCCACCAGAACCACCGCCAGGCCAGGAGCTATGCGACCCGCGCCGAGCCGGGCCTTGACCCCAACCGCGACGCGATCCAAAACCTCGCCCGAGATCTTGCGTCCATCCAGAATGCGTGCGGCCATCGTCTCGGGGTCTGCCGAAAGCCGCATTATCGCGGTGTGGCGCGGGCCACACAATGGCGCACCGTGGGCGGCGTCGCTGCGCATCCGTTATCCAGTTCACGGCAGGCTTGCCGTCAGCGGCAGTAGCGTAGCCGGGTGCACGCCCCGCGCCGTGGCGTCGCCAAACCCATACCTGCCAGCCGAGGCACCTTCACAATGATTGAAGCCACCGACCTCCAAGCCGCGGTGTTTCGTCGCCTGCTGCGGCATCTCAATGAGGACCGCGTCGATGTCCAAAACATCGACCTCATGATCCTCGCGGGGTTTTGCCGCAATTGCCTTGCCGACTGGTACCGCGAAGCTGCCGCAGAACGTGGGCTGGACCTGTCCAGGGAGGAGGCACGCCAGGCGGTGTATGGAATGCCCTCTGCCGCGTGGAAGAAAAAGTACCAGAGGGAAGCGACGCCGGAGCAACTGGCGGCGCTTGCGGCGGCGGGCCGCCACAAGGCGCATGCCTAGGCGCGGCACGACGATCAGCCTGGCGTACGGGCGCTGAACCGCGTGCTCGATCAAGCCTGGAAACGGACACCGGGCCGCGCGACCGGGCAGTCCGGATTCGCGACAAGGCGCGTTCCCTGACAGCGCACCGCCGGAGGGGATCCCGCGACGGCGCATGCCGCGCCTAGGGGCGGTTGTGATGCACCAGGCGCTGCCGCTTGCGCCGTTGACCCGGCGTCAACACGTTGCGCTTGCCGGCATAGGGGTTTTCACCTTCGCGAAATTCAATGCGGATCGGCGTACCTTCCAGCCGGTACTGCTTGCGGAAGAAGTTCTCCAGATAGCGCCGGTAGCTGTCCGCGATGTTCCTGGTGCGGCTGCCATGGATGACGATCGTCGGGGGATGGTCGCCGCCGGGATGCGCGAACCGCAACTTGGGTGAGTGGCCGCGCACCAGCGGCGGTTGATGGGCGGCAACCGCCTTCTCGAGCGCACGCGTCAGGTCGGCCGTTCCAAGTTCACGCGCGGCGGCAGCGCCGGCACGATCGATTGCGCGCATGAGCTCGCGCAGACCCGATCCGTGTTTGGCAGACAGGAACACGATCTTCGCCCAGGCAACGAAACCCAGCTTGCGGTCCAGTCCGGCTTCGCAGCGCTCGCGATCGTAGGCCTCCAGGCCATCCCACTTGTTCGCGACAATCACCAGCGCGCGCCCTGCGTCCAGTACCTGCCCGATCACCGCCAGATCCTGGTCGGTGACGCCCTCCCCCGCATCCAGCATCACCGCCGCCACGTCGGCCGCGGCAATCGACTGTAGGGTCTTGATGACGCTGAACTTCTCCACCGCTTCCTCTACGCGCGCGCGCCGCCGCACCCCCGCGGTATCGATGAGGACGTAGTGCTTGCCGTCGCGTTCGAGCGGCACCTGAATTGAATCGCGCGTGGTGCCGGCAACGTCCGATACGACGACGCGTTCTTCGCCCAGCAGTCGATTCACCAGCGTGGACTTGCCAACGTTGGGCCGGCCTACGATCGCGACCCGTATGCCAGCGGCGGCATCCGGACCGGGTGACTCGCCGGCATCGGCGTCCGCGGGCAACAGGGGTTGCAGCGCGCCCAGCAGGGCATCCAGCCCGCGCGCGTGCGCCGCCGCGATCGCAAGCGTGGTATCCGCGCCCAACGGCGAAAATTCAGCCAGGGCGGCCTGGGGGTCAACCGCGTCGGTCTTGTTGACCGCGAGGAGCGCAGGCTTGCCGGTGCGCCGCAGACGCTCGAGGATCGCGCGATCCTGCGGCAGCAGACCATCCTGCGCATCCACCAGCAGCACGCACACGCTGGCTTCCTCAATCGCGAGCAGCACCTGGCGTTCGGTCAGTTCGTCGATCTCAACGCGTGCGCCCGACAGGCCGCCGGTGTCGACCAGCACGAAGGGCCGGTCACCCAGGTGGCACACTCCGTAGTGGCGGTCGCGCGTGACCCCCGGCAGGTCGGCGACCAGCGCATCGCGCCGCCGCGTAAGCGCGTTGAACAGCGTTGACTTGCCAACGTTGGGGCGGCCTACCAGGGCGACGACTGGCAACATGGGTCAAGCATCCAGACTCGGAAGGTGCGGGGTTGGGCCGCCAGGGGTTCGCCGGCCGTGAAACACTGTTTCGCTGCGCGCCGCCGCATCAGCCCCTGTGCGGCAAGCCCGCACGCACCGCAGCGAAGAACACGGCGCACGCCATCGCGATCGCGCGTGTCCGCTGCGGCTGCGCCCGCGCAGCGCTATCTGCCCGCAGCCGCAATGCGATACGCCGCGACGTGTCCCTTGACATCCTCGACGTACACCATGTCGCCGTGGACGACCGGGCGCGCGCGGATCGCATCCCTCGACAGGCGTACGCGCGCCGCCAGCTTGCCGTCGGACAGGTCAAGCCAATGGACGTAACCTTCGACCCCGCCGACCACGGCGTACTGATCCTGCACCGCGGGAGCGGTCAGCCAGTGGTACTGCAGCGCATCCTGCTTCCACAGGTCGCCGCCGCCATCCGTCGAGAACGCCCACACCAGTGAATTGTCATCCACACCCACGAGTTCTTTGCCGGCCACGCCCACACCGACGTAGCTCGAGAACGGCCGATTCCACAACAACTGGCCCTGCGCGGCATCGATCGCAACCAGTTCGCCGTGGTAAGCCGTCGCGTACAGCGTATTGCCATCGAGCTGCAGCGTATCGTCGGCGTCGTTCAATTTCTGGATGTCGGAACGCCCGAGACCGCGCGTGATCGGGATTTGCCACTGGATGGCGCCGGTGTCGCTGCGCAGCGACACCGCCTTGCCATCGTCGCTGCCGAACATCACCACGCCGTGTGCCGCCAGCAGCGGCCCGTTGCCGCGCAGGCTCAGCAGCGGCACCGTGCCCTGGTCATTCAGCCACTTGCGGTCACCGGTATTGGCGTCAAACGCGTATACATAACCCGAGTTGGTGCGTATGTACACAATGCCGGCGTCGATCGCGGGCGGTGAAATCACTTCGTTGTCGACCGTGGCGCTCCACAGATGCTTGCCGGTCGCCGCGTCGAACGCATCCACGTGCCCGTCGAGCGTGCCGACGACCAGCAGGTTGCCGGAAACCGTCGGGCCGCCAGCGTAACGCGCATCCGGCCCGGGCTTCTTGCGCTTGAACGGCCAGATGCCCGGCCAGGTGCGCGTGGATTGCTCCCACACCCGCTTGCCCGTTGCCGCGTCCAGCGCCTCAAGCTTGCCATTGGTGCTGATGAGGTACAGGTCGCCATTGGCCAGCGCCGGCTGCAGCCGCACGCCCGAGCGCCCGGCACCGTCACCGATACGGGTCGACCAGACTTTCTGTACCTGCAAGGTCGGTGCGAATTCGGCCAACGGCTTCGGTGGCTGAATGTTGCTGCCGTGGTTCAGGAGCTTGGCCCACAAACCGCAGCCCGAGAGCACGAGCGTTGCCGCCAGCAGCGGCAACACGAAAAAGTGACGAGGTTTCATTTGGCCTTTGTCCCGGATGGCGTAGCCGCATTGGGCGCGAGGTTGTCAAGCTTCATCTGCACCACATTGCGGCCGGGCGCGTCCTTGTCCAGCTTGCCCAACGCGGCTTCGTACGCCTTGCGTGCTGCAGCGGTGTTCCCGAGTTTGAGCGACGCGTCGCCCCGAAGTTCATCCGCGACCGCGGCATAATCACCGGGCGCGATGTTGCCCAGCACGGTCAATGCCGGTTGGGCCTCGTTTTGCGCCAGCAAAACCCGGGCCAGGCGCAACGCAAACAATTCCTTCAGCCCTGGCTGCCGGCTGTGGTCGACCGCCCATTGCAGATTCTGCGCGGCCGCCTTGAGGTTGCCCTTGCCCACCTCGTATTCGGCCATCGCGCCGCTGGCGAAGGCGGCATACGGGGTCTTTGGGTAATTCTTCTGCAGGTCACCGAGCGCGGCGGCCCCTGTGGCCAGCGCATCCTTGCTGTTGGCCTGCACGGCGTTTTGCACGATCGCAAACTGCGAAGCCGCCTGGACTTCGTGTGCGACCCCATGCGCCGTCCACTGCCGGTAGCCAAATATCAATACCAGGGCCAACACGACGCCCACCAGGATGGCGATGCCGTTTTCCTTGAGCCACTGGCGAACCTGTTCGCCCTGTTCGTATTCGTCGAAGTCGTCAAAGGCCATTGGTCACCCACATGCGCACGGACGTTCCCGCGCCAACGCGGAAACCGGAAAGCATACTAGAGAATCAGTCGTTCCCGCTCGCGCCCGGCGATCCGAACACGTCAAACCTGGCGACGTTGGAATGCTGCACGTCATCCAATGCAAGCGGTTGCCCATCGCGCGCGACCGTCACGCCACCCGCATTGCCAAGCGTCACATGCAGAACGCCATCCGCGTGCC
Source organism: Rhodanobacteraceae bacterium (assembly GCA_004299555.1). Lineage (GTDB taxonomy): Bacteria > Pseudomonadota > Gammaproteobacteria > Xanthomonadales > Rhodanobacteraceae > 66-474. The sequence goes on along the minus strand of SCQU01000010.1, from coordinate 18,597 downwards.
AGCTGCGCGTGTCGCCGGCGTGGAGCATGCCTGAATCAATCTTGTTGCCAGCGGCATCGGTGATCTCGAACCAGCAGTCGGCCGCCGCCGCGATGCTGAGGGTGTGCCGCCCCGGTCCTGTCGCGGCTGCCGGCTGGGCGGGCGTACCGGCTCCCATCGCCGGGTCAGGCGCAGCGCCGGCGGTGTCGAGGTCCATCGCGCCGAACGGCGTGATCGAGGCCCGGAATGGCGTGGCGTCGGGCGACGCCAGCGTCACCGTGGCCGGTGCAATGACCACCCTGGGCGCGGCGCCGGGCGTTGCCGCCACCGCCTGATCAAGCGACACGACCCTGGGCGCAGGCCGGTGCAGTCCCCCGCGCAACCCGAGCAACACGAGCGGAACCGCAATGGTCGCCGTGAGGATGATGTAGGTTGCCGCGGTGCCATAGCGCTGCAGCAACCAGCGGGTGCTTGATGTGCGCGCCACCGATACCAGCGCCGGCTGCGCGGCTGGCGCCGCCGCGCGCAAGGCCTCGTCGCAGATCGCCGGTGACATCCCCAGGAATTTCGCGTAGCCGCGCATCGCACCGCGCAGGAACACGAAATCTTCCGGCGCACCCGGGTCGTTCGCTTCCAGCCGCTGCAACACCTTGACCGGAAGGTGCAGGCCACGGCCGCAATCGGCAAGGGTCAGCCCCTTGGCAGCGCGTGCCGCGCGCAGCCTGGCACCGATCGACGTTGCCGTGGGGCGGCCGTCTGTGCGTGACAAACCAGCGTCCGCGCGGATCGCCGGGGCCGCCGGCCCTGCGCCGGCAAACAGATCTTCGGAGTCCTGTTGATCAATCATGCGTCGGGCCGCTCAACGATTGCGCTTGCGTGGAGTTGGGAAATTGATCCTGCAGGCGATTGAAATAACTGGTGGCGGCTTCCTTGTCACCCAGGTTCGTGGCAATTTGATAACCCAGCAGCAGCGATTCGGGCGTTGCCTGCCCCGCCGATTCAAAACGCTGCATGTAGCCGCGCGCCTGGAATGCCTGATTCTGATCCAGATCCAGCTGCGCCATCGCCAGCAACGCCGCACCGTAGGCCGGGTCGATTTCCAGCGCCTTGTGCAGATACGGCGCGGCGGCGGCATAATCCTTGTATTTCAGCAGGCACATCCCGGCGTTGGTATTTGCCACCGCGGGCGTTTTGTAGAACGGATCGGCCAGTGCCTTGCGGAACCGCGCCATCGCGTCGGCGCGCCGGCCCTGGTCGCACAGGAACTTGCCATAGTTGTTGTTGGTATCACCGCCGGTGGGGTCCAGCGCCACCGCTGCACGAAATTCCTTGTCGGCATCCTGCAGCCGGTTGATCCGCCAGTCGAGGATCGCCAGTATCGTATGCGCGGGAACGTACTGGCCGTCAAAGTCGATGGCCTTGTGCAAGGCCGCCTCGGCTTCCTTCAGGTGCCCGCCGTTCATGTACGCCACCGCGAGCTGCGTGTGTGTCTGCGCGGCCGCCAGCTTGTCCTCCTTGGCCGTATCGTGCGGAGCGTTCTTGAGGTTGGTCATGGGCGTCGGGTATTTGATGATGCCCGGATTGTGCTTGCACGCCGACAACCCCAGCGCCAGCAGCACCGCGGCCAGTACATAACAAGACTTACGCAACATCAGCCTGTACCTCACTGGCTCGGGCCGCCTCGACACGGCGCTGGAATTCGGCATGGCGGCGGGTACGATCCGCCACCTTGCCGCGCAATTGTCCGCACGCCGCATCGATGTCATCCCCGCGGGTACGCCGCACCATGGCCTGTACGCCGGCATCCATGAGGAGCGTCTGGAACTCGCGGATGACGGCCGCGTCCGAGCGCTCGAACTGCGTGCCCGGAAACGGGTTGAACGGAATCAGGTTCACCTTGGCTGCCAAGCGCCGCATCAGCTTGATCAGTTGCCTGGCCAGCACCGGCGTGTCGTTGATCCCCTTCATCAGGGTGTATTCGAAGGTGATCGTCGCCCGCGGCCGGCGGGCGGTATAGCGCGCGCAGGCCTCCAGCAATTCATCGATGCCCCAACGCTTGTTGATCGGCATCAGCTGCGTGCGCAGCTCGTCGTTGGGTGCGTGCAGCGACACGGCGAGCGATACGTCCGCGACCTCGCCCAGCTTGTCGATCATCGGCACCACGCCGGCGGTGGACAACGTGACCCGTTTGGATGCCAGGCCAAACCCAAGATCGTCGCGCATGACGCTCATCGCGCGCACGACGTTGTCGAAATTGAGCAGCGGCTCGCCCATCCCCATCATCACCACGTTGGTGATGCGCCGCTGCTGGTGGGGAATGTTGCCGAGTTGCTTGGCGGCATACCAGACCTGCCCGGTGATTTCCGACGCCGCGAGGTTGCGATTGAACCCCTGCGCGCCGGTGGAACAGAACCGGCAGTTGAGGCCGCAGCCAATCTGGGACGATACGCACAGGGTCCCGCGGGCCGGCTCGGGGATGTAGACGGTTTCCACGGCGTTGCCGGCGTCCATCCCGAGCAGCCACTTGCGGGTGCCGTCGGTGGATGTCTTGTCAACCAGCGCCTTGGGTGGCGACACGACGGCAACCTCGGGCAGTTTTTCACGCAGGCCCTTGCCAAGATCGGTCATCGCGCCGAAATCGCTTTCGAGGCGGTGATAGATCCACTTCATGACCTGGTCGGCGCGATAGGGCTTCTCGCCAAGCCCGGCGAAGAAGCCCCGCAGTCCCTCGCGGTCGAAATCCAGCAGGTTGGTCCTGACGTCACTCATGGCAGTGCTTAGACTGATGGCCTGGCCGGCATGGCCAAACTGGATCCCCGCGCCCGCCGCCGGACGCAAACATTACCGCGGGCACAATTCCGTCGCGGCAAAGAAATAACCGATCTCGAAACGTGCGCTGTCCACGCCGTCCGATCCATGCACCGCATTGGCATCAATGCTTTGCGCAAAGTCAGCCCGGATCGTCCCCGGCGCCGCGTCCTGCGGGTTGGTCGCACCCATCAACTCGCGATTCTTCGCGATCGCGCCGTCGCCTTCGAGCACCTGGATCATCACCGGTCCAGAAACCATGAAGTCCACCAGAGGCTTGAAGAATGGGCGCTCGCGATGTACCGCGTAGAAGCCTTCGGCCTCTGCCCGCGACAGGTGTTTCATTTTCGCGGCGACAATCCTGAGGCCAGCTTGCTCGAACCGCGCGTAGATCTTACCGATCAGGTTTTTGCCAACAGCATCGGGCTTGACGATGGAAAGGGTGCGCTCAAGCGCCATGGAATCCTCGACTGAAGTGGATGGTTGGCGCTGCGCACGATACCCACGCGGGTCCGCGAGCATAACCAAAAAAACCGCACAAAATGCGGGGTTAGCTCACAAAAGAGTGGCCGATTCTAGCCCAACACGCACGTGTTGGCCACGCACGCGGTGGGCGTTTGACCCCGGGCGCCTGCGGGCCTAAGCTTCAAACGTTTGTTTGAAACGCGGACGGGCATGCCACACGACACGCAATTTTCCACGCGTCAGCGCATCCTTGGCGCCGCCGAGGAACTCTTCGCCGAGCGCGGTTTCGCCGGTGCGTCGCTGCGCCAGGTTACCGCTGCCGCCAAGGTCAACCTCGCGGCCGTGAACTACCATTTCGGTTCCAAGGACAACCTGATCGAGGAAGTGTTCCGCCGCCGGCTGGACGAGCTGAGCCATCGGCGCCTGGAGCGCCTGGCCGAGGTCAACCGCAGCGTCGCACCTACCCTCGAGGCCGTCCTCGACGCCTTCATCATGCCGGCGCTGGAGCTGTCGCTGGACCGCGAGGGCGGCTCGGTCTTCATGCGCGTGCTCGCCCGCGCGTTCGCCGAGCACAACAGCAACCTGCGCAAGTTCCTGTCCGACAACTACGGGCACGTGCTCAAGGAGTTTGCCGCCGCGTTTGCGCGGTTGCTGCCACACCTCAGCAAGGACGAGCTGTACTGGCGGCTCGACCTGGCGGTGGGTGCCCTGACCTACGCCATGGCCGACTTCGGCATGATCCAGCGGCGCAGCGGCGAAACCGAGCGCCAGCACCGCGAACAAATGGCCAGACACCTTGTTCATTTCACCGCCGCGGGGCTGCGGGCCTGACGCCACGCCGGCCTGCCCGCACCCGCAGCCACCGTTCGTTTTCCAAGCACCCGGAGTTTCCATGTCCCAAGCCACTCTTCGCATTCGCAAAGCCGCCGTGCTCGGCGCCGGTGTCATGGGCGCGCAGATCGCCGCCCACCTCACCAACGCCGGCATCCAAACCGTGCTGTTTGACCTTGCCGCCAGGGAAGGCCCGAAAAACGGCATCGCCATCAAGGCCATCACGCACCTTGGCAAGCTCTCGCCGGCGCCGCTGGCGGCCAGGGAGCTTGCAGCCGCGATCACACCCGCCGATTACGACGAGCATCTGGCCGAATTGAAGGATTGCGATTTCGTGATCGAAGCGATCGCCGAGCGCATGGATTGGAAACTCGACCTCTACCGGAAGATCGCCGCGCACATCCCCGAGCGCACCATCCTCGCCAGCAACACCTCCGGCCTTTCCATCAACCGGCTCGCCGAAGCGCTGCCGGAAAACCTGCGCCACCGTTTCCTCGGCGTGCATTTCTTCAACCCGCCGCGCTACATGCACCTGGTCGAGGTGACGCCCGGCAAGGCGACCGATCACAAGCTGCTGGAGGGGCTTGAAGCCTTCCTGACGTCCTCGCTCGGCAAGGGTGTGGTGTTCGCCAGGGACACGCCCAATTTCATCGGCAACCGCATCGGCGTGTTTTCGATGCTGGCAACGATGTACCACACCGCGCAATTCGGGCTGGGGTTCGACGTGGTCGATGCGTTGACCGGGCCGGCGGTTGGGCGGCCGAAGTCGGCGACGTACCGCACCGCCGACGTCGTGGGGCTGGATACGATGGCACACGTCATCAAGACGATGGCCGACACCTTGCCGGATGACCCGTGGCGGGAGCATTTCAAGGCGCCGGTGTGGCTTGCGGCGCTGATCGAAAAAGGCGCGCTGGGCGCCAAGGCGGGTGCCGGCTTCTACCGCAAGGCGGGCAAGGAAATCCAGGTACTCGATCTTGCCAAGCGCGATTACCGCGCCTCGGAACAGAAAGCCTCGGATGCGGTGGCGGCCATCCTCGCGCTCAAGAACCCGGCGGAAAAATTTGCCAAGCTGCGCGCGTCCGGTGACCCGGAGGCGCAGTTCCTGTGGGCGTGCTTCCGCGACCTCTTCCACTACACCGCCTACCACCTTGAGGGGATCGCGGAGACGGCGCGCGACGTCGACTTTGCCATTCGCTGGGGCTACGGCTGGAAACTCGGGCCGTTCGAGACCTGGCAGGCCGCGGGCTGGGAGCAGGTCGCCAGGTGGATCGCCGAAGACATCGCGGCCGGCAAGGCGATGAGCAGGGCGCCGCTGCCGCGCTGGGTCACCGACGGCCGCAAGGGCGTACACACCGCGGACGGCTCGTACTCGCCCCGCGCGAACAAAGCCATCCCGCGCTCGGCCGCGCCGGTCTACCGGCGCCAGCTGTTTCCCGACGCGCTGATAGGCGAGACGTTTGATACCGGCAGCACCGTGTGGGAAAACGGCGGGATCCGCCTGTGGACACTCGGCAACGATGACGTCGGCATCGTCAGCTTCAAGACCAAGATGTGTACCTTTGACGACCAGGTGCTGGACGGCATCCAGCACGCCGTCGGACTGGCAGAGGAGAAATTGAAGGCCCTGGTGGTGTGGCAGACCGGCCCGGTGTTTTCCGCCGGCGCCAACCTCAAGGGCGTGTTGGGGTTGCTGCAGGAAGGCAAGGTTTCGCAGCTCGAATCGATGATTGCCAATTTCCAGCGCACCACGCAGCGCGTGCAACATGGCCTGGTTCCAACCGTCGCCGCGGTGCGCGGCCTGTGCCTGGGTGGCGGCTGCGAGTTGCAAATGCACAGTGCGCGCACGGTGGCCGCGCTGGAAAGTTACATCGGTCTGGTGGAAGCCGGCGTCGGGCTGCTGCCGGCGGGCGGCGGTCTGAAGGAGATCGCCGAACGCTGTGCACGCGCCTCGTTCACCGACGACCCCTTCGAGCAGGTCAAGCACTACTTTGAAACCATTGCCATGGCCAAGGCTTCGGGCAGCGCGCTCGAAGCCAAACAGCTTGGCTACCTGCGTCCGTCGGACGTGGTCGTATTCAATGCCAACGAGCTGTTGTACGTCGCCAAGCACGTGGCCGCGTCATTGGCCGAGTCCGGGTGGCGCCCGCCGCTGCCGCAAGCCACGCACGTTGCCGGCGATGTCGCCACCGCGACCTTCAAGGCCCAGCTCGTCAACATGTTGGCGGGTCACTTCATCTCCGAACACGACATGGACATCGCCACCCGCATCGCCGACACGCTGTGCGGAGGCAACATTGAACGCGGCAGTGTGGTTGACGCCCAGTGGTTGCTCGACCTCGAACGCCACCATTTCATGGCGCTCGCGCAAATGGAGAAAACCCAGGCACGCATTGCCCACACGATGGCGACCGGCAAGCCCCTGCGCAACTGACGCCAGCGAAGACCCATGCTGGATGGTTCGCCCCGTCCGCGGCGCCCGCCCTGCGGACCTCCGGCCCCGCCGATGTTCGTTTCGGCATCCAGCCTTCACAGTCCGGCCCACGCCGGAATGACAACCAAGAGAGAATGCCATGACCAAGCAAGTCCAAGATGCCTACATCGTCGCCGTCAAACGCACGCCGGTCGGCAAGGCTCCACGCGGCGTGTTCCGCCATACGCGGCCCGACGACATGCTCGCGCATGTACTGCGCGCAACACTCGCCGAGTGTCCCGGCATCGACGTCAAGCGCATCAGCGACGTCGTGGTCGGCTGCGCGATGCCGGAAGCCGAGCAAGGCATGAACGTGGCGCGCATCGGCGCGCTGCTCGCCGGCCTGCCGGACTCGATTCCCGGCATGACCGTCAACCGCTTTTGCTCGTCGGGCCTGCAGTCGGTGGCGATTGCCGCCAACACCATCCGCCTCGGCGAGGCGGACCTCGTGCTTGCGGGCGGCACCGAGTCGATGAGCATGGTGCCGATGATGGGCTTCAAACCGGTCATGAATCCGGAGATTTTCAAGGATGAAAACATCGGCATCGCATACGGCATGGGCATCACCGCGGAAAACATTGCCAGCCGCTGGAAAATAAGCCGCGAGGAACAGGATGCGTTTGCGTTGCGCAGTCACCTGCGTGCGATCGCAGCGCAGGACGCCGGCAATTTCAAGGCAGAAATCACGCCCTACCCGCTCGACGATCGCTACCCGGATCTCAAGGTGCGCGGCGTGACGCAAGACCGGCGCGTGATTGAAAACGACGAGGGCCCGCGGCGCGGTACCAGCGCGGAGATCCTTGCCAAGTTGCGCACCGTATTCAAGCGTGACGGGTCGGTCACCGCGGGCAATTCATCGCAAATGTCCGACGGCGCCGCCGCGGTGGTGCTGGCGAGTGAACAGGCCATCAAGGACTACGGCCTCACGCCGCTTGCACGCTTCGTGGGCTTCTCGGTTGCCGGCGTGCCGCCGGAAATCATGGGCATCGGCCCCAAGGAAGCCATCCCGAAGGCGCTCAAGGCAACCGGCATGAAGCAAGATGACATGGAATGGATCGAGTTGAACGAGGCCTTTGCGGCGCAGTCCCTGGCCGTCATGCACGACCTCGGCCTTGATCCTGGCAAGGTGAACCCTGAAGGCGGCGCGATCGCGTTGGGTCATCCGCTCGGCGCCACGGGCTCCATCCGCATCGCGACGCTGGTCCACGGCATGCACCGGCGCAAGCAGAAGTACGGCATGGTCACCATGTGCATCGGCACCGGGATGGGCGCTGCGGGGATCTTCGAAATGGTGTGACGGAGGTACTGGTGCAGCCAGTTACACCAGCAGCGCCAGGACGAACATCCCCAGCATCATGCAGGCTACCGCCAGCTTGACCACGGTGCCCAGCAAGAGCCCGATCCAGGTACCCACGCCGACGCGCGCGGCGTCGCCCACGCGGCTGCCAGACGCAAGTTGTCCGGTCATCGCGCCAAGGAACGGACCGAGAATGAGGCCGGGGATACCAAAAAAAAGACCGACCACGGTACCGGCCAACGCACCCCAGACCGCCGCCGCGCTGGCTCCGTATTTTTTTGCGCCCCAGGTACCGGCAAGAAAATCCAACAGGACAGAGAACGCGGCGAGCACGCCGAGCAGGACGATCACCCACACCGCGATCTTCTGGAAATGCCCGACCCACGCGGCCAGCAACATGCCGCCAAACAGTACCGGGATGCCCGGCAGGTTCGGCACCACCGAGCCCACGAATCCAGCCGCGATGATGATCCCGGCGATGACGTACCAGAGGACAGTCCACTCCATGCACGCAGGATACCGGCATCGTGCGGCATCACGCCGCCGGCCACGCAGTCAGGACCCGCTGCCCGTCCAGGTGGCGTTGTAGCAACGCCAGTATCCGCCATCCAGGCGCCACGCGGTGGTCATGGCATACACCGCCGAATCACGCGGCACCAGGTCACCCGGCTTGCCGCCCGTCAGCACCAGGTTGAACGTCGCGACGATACGGCCGCCGCGATGCTGAAAACTGATCGGGCCCACCAGTACGCCCGTTTGGTCCTGCCGCAGCGCACGCACCGCCAACAACTGGTGCAAACCGCGCCGGTCCAGGTCACCGTGGTTGCCGGTGAAGTCGTCGGTGACAACGCCGAGCACACCATGCACGTCGTTGCTGCGCGCGGCCGCAACCGCGCCGGCAATCGCCTGTCGAACCTGCTGCTCGGCCGGGGTGCGGTGACACCCGGCCAGGGCCGTCGCGGCCAGTGCCAGGACAAGTATCCACGCACAGTCGCGTATGCCGGCAGCTTTCAAACCCCACATGCGTCACCCCCGGTTCCGCCCCAGCGCACGCGGCTTGCCGCGCTTTGGCGTATCGTGCTCCAATGCGCCAAGCGCGCGCAACCTGCGCGATCCAACAGGAGGGAACAAGCATGGCCGATTCACGTCCTTGGTTGGCGCATTATCCAGCCGGTGTGCCTGCGGACATCCGCACCGACACCTACCCGTCGATCGTGGCCATGTTTGAAGAAGCCTGCCGGCGCTTCCCCGAGCGCCCAGCCTATTCCAGCTTCGGCGTCGCGCTGACCTGGGCCGAGCTCGACCGCCTGAGCGCCCGGTTTTCCGCGTGGCTTTCCACCGAGTGGAAGCTCGGCAAGGGTGATCGGCTCGCGATCATGCTGCCCAATCTGCTGCAGTACCCGATTGCACTGTTTGGCGCGCTGCGCGCCGGCTTGACCGTGGTCAACGTCAATCCGCTCTATACCGCGCGCGAGCTGGAGCACCAACTGAAGGATTCGGGTGCAACGGCGATCGTGGTGCTGGAAAACTTTGCTTCCACGCTGCAGGAAGCCGTCGCCCGCACCGAGGTCAAACACGTCATCGTGACTTCAATCGGCGACCAGCTTGGCTTTCCCAAGGGCGCGCTGATCACCTTCGCGGTCCGCCACGTCAAGAAAATGGTACCGCACTGGTCGTTGCCGGGTCACCTGTGTTTTGGCGACGTGTTGCGCAAGGGCGCATCCATGCAGGTACCGCACGTCCAGCTCGGCCACAGCGATATCGCGTTCCTGCAATACACCGGCGGCACGACCGGCGTGGCCAAGGGCGCCATGCTGACCCACGGCAACATGGTGTCCAATGCACTGCAGCTCGCAGCGTGGGTTGGCGACCTGTTCACGCGCGGCGAGGAACGCATGATCACCGCGCTGCCGCTCTACCACATCTTCTCGCTGACGGTGAACGCGCTGTTCATGATGCACTTCGGCGGTGAAAACATCCTCATCACCAATCCGCGCGACATCCCGGGCTTCATCAAGACCTTGAAGAAAAACCGCTGGAGCGCGATTACCGGCGTCAACACGCTCTACAACGCGCTGTTGAACCACCCGCAATTCGCGGCGCTGGATTTCAGCAGCGCCAAGTTTGCCCTTGCGGGGGGCATGGCCGTACAGCGCGCGGTGGCCGAAAAGTGGAAAAAGACCACCGGCATTCCCCTGATCGAGGGTTACGGCCTGACCGAGACATCACCGGTCGCGACGGCCAATCCGCTCGACATCAAGGACTACACGGGTGCGATCGGCATGCCATTGCCGTCGACCGACCTTACCCTGCGCGATGACTCCGGCCACGATGTGCCGGCGGGCGAACCCGGCGAAATCTGCGTGCGTGGCCCACAGGTCATGCAGGGTTACTGGAACCGGCCGGAGGAAACCGCCAATGTCCTTGACGCCGATGGCTGGCTGCGTACCGGTGACATCGCGCGCATGGACGAAAAAGGATTGTTCTATATCGTCGATCGCAAGAAGGACATGATCCTGGTCTCGGGCTTCAACGTTTACCCCAATGAAATCGAGGACGTCGTGGCCGAGCATCCAGGGGTGCTTGAGGTTGCCGCGATTGGCGTACCCGACGAGCATTCGGGGGAAGTAGTAAAGCTGTTCGTGGTCAAGAAGGACCCGGCACTGACCGAGGACGCGCTGAAGGCTTACTGTCATGACAGGCTCACCGGCTACAAGCGCCCCCGCCACGTCGAGTTCCGCAAGGAATTGCCCAAGAGCAACGTTGGCAAAATCCTGCGTCGCGCCCTGCGCGATGAGGAAAAGGCGCACGCCAAAACATGAGTTCGGTGCAAGCGGCCCCGGTGTTGGCCGGCGAGCTGGACCCGGGTGCGCGGTGGACCAAGCCCGTCAGGCGGCACCGCCGGTGCGAGCGCGTTGAACCGCCACCCAACGCAGGATGAACGCGACGCGTGACGCGGCGGCAGGTGCGTCAACACCGCCTGCGGCGGCTCGTTTTCCCGATCAGGCCACCCGGCCGGCCAGGAGACGCCACCATGAGACGCATGGCGACAACGTTGCTCGTTGCAGGACTGTTGGCCTCACCACTGCTGGTGCTGCCAACCACCGCCCACGCGGGGATAAGCGTCGGCATCTCCGTTGGCATTGCACCGCCCGCACTCCCCGTCTACGCGCAGCCGGTTGCGCCCGGTCCGGGCTACCTGTGGACGCCAGGTTACTGGGCCTGGAACCCCGCCTATGCAAGCTACTACTGGGTGCCGGGAGCCTGGGTCACGCCGCCCGCCGTCGGACTGCTGTGGACGCCAGGCTGGTGGGGTGTGGTCGTTGGGGGCTACCGGTGGCACGCCGGCTACTGGGGCCCGCACGTCGGGTTTTACGGCGGCGTCAACTACGGTTTTGGTTACTTTGGCAGCGGTTACGTTGGGGGCCGCTGGCGTGGCCACCAATTTTTCTACAACCGTGCCGTTTCCAACGTCAACGCGGTCAACGTTCACACCGTGTATGTTGACCGGACCGTCATCGGCAACGTTGGCGGCAGCCGCATCAGTTACAACGGCGGCCGCGGCGGCACCGTCGCACAGCCGACCGCGCTACAACGGCAGTACGCAACTGAACGCCGCTACCAACCCACCGCGCTGCAGGCGCGACAACGCGAAACGGCCATGCGCAGCCCCACGCAGCGATTCCACGCGGGCCAGCTGCGGCCAGCGGTCTTCGCGACCCAGTACGCCGGGCGCTTCCAGGGCGCGCAGGTGGTACGCCAGCCGGCCCTGGCCAGCAGCCGCATGGCTACGGCGCCCGCACACGAGCGCGGCTTCGTCCAGACACCCCAGGACCGCGCAAGGCGCGTTGGTTCGGCGCCGCCCATGGCGCGCGAGGAACGGAGCGCGCCGCCACGGCGGGGGTACGCACCCGGCAGCCGGGCGCCGCGTGAGCGCATGGCGCCGGGCCGGCGACGGGCAGGGTCCGCGGCGTCCGTACGCGCGGGCCGCAGCGCCCGCGAAAAGCACAACGACGGCGGGTATCGCTGACTCCATCGACACGACGAACGCCGGGTGGCCGCCGACCGCGGCCGCCTCCTGTTTCCGCGGCAACCGCTCAACGCGCGCCGTCGCCGGCGTCCTCGTCCCACGGTTCGAGGGCGTCGGCGCAACCGCCCAGCAGTGTCCACAGCGCCTGCTGCGTGTCTTCCGGAATACGCGCGAATGCCAACGCGATGAACTGCTCGCCAACCCGGACGACTTCGGCCATCACATGCACGTTGACCTTGTCCCCGAAGAGCATGTCGAGCACCCACACATCACCGGCCCGCGCTTGCCAGCCAGCGGGCCGCAACAAGCGGACGCCGGTCGCCGAGATGTCGACCAGGTCCGTCTGCCAGACATCCCCGCGCCGGCTCATCAGGACCGCGGTCTGCCGCAGCATGCGTGCGTGCCGCACATGGGGCCCCGCCAGCTGCTCAGGTTTTGGTTCATCGGCCACTGCAAACATGCCCCTGTCACCCCGCCGCGTGCTCACGGCCCCACTTGTTTGCGTGGGCTTCAAGGTGAAAGCAAGATACGCGCCAAGCTCCACACTGCACGGCACTGGACTTGCTGCCCGATCCGGCTTACCCTAGGCAGCACAAGGTCGGCGGGGTTGCATGCCGGCACTTGGGCGACGTCCAGTTGCCTCTGTGGTCGGTTTGATGCGACCGCAACCTTTGCGCTTGCGAACACGAGATCAAGGGGATCGTCACGGTGCCGCCGACGACCGGCGGCCCCTGTCCGATGGACACTGATGCGTGGGCTGCCGGCCTGTTGTCACCTGCCCGCTGCATCCACGCCGGTTCTCCGCTCACAGGATACGTAGTGTGCAGCACGGCCGGGCGCGTTGTCGATGATGGATTGATGCAGACCCGTCCGTGCGCCGGTAGCCGTGCTTCCCGCGCTGCCGATCCACCCCAGACAAGTGCTAAATGAGCACCGATACCCAGTCAATCGAACCTGTAGCGCCCGCGCCGGATCTGGTGCCGGGCCACGTCGCGCCGCAGCAGGCGGAAATTCCGCTGGCGCTGGTGCGTGGCCAGCCCGTGTTGCAGATTCCACAGGATCTCTACATCCCGCCCGATGCGCTGGAAGTGATCCTCGAAGCCTTCGAAGGCCCGTTGGACCTGCTGCTGTACCTGATCCGCAGGCAGAACCTCGACATCCTCGACATCCCGGTCGCCGAGATCACCCGGCAGTACATGGATTACATCGGCACCATGCACGCGATGCGGCTGGAACTTGCGGCCGAGTATCTGGTGATGGCAGCGATTCTGGCCGAGATCAAGTCACGCCTGCTGCTGCCGCGGCCACCCCAGGAAGAAAGCATCGAGGAAGATCCGCGTGCCGAGTTGGTGCGCCGCCTGCAGGAGTACGAGCGCTTCAAGAAAGCGGCCGAGGATATCGATACCCTGCCCCGCATGGAACGCGACACCGACACGGCGCAGGCATTCGTGCCGGACCGCAAAATCGTGAAGCTGCCGCCGCCCGTCGATCTGCGCGAAATGCTGCTTGCACTGCGCGATGTACTGCAGCGCGCCGACCTGTCGGGTCACCACAACGTTGAACGCGAGCCGCTGTCAGTGCGCCAACGCATGGGCGAAGTGTTGCGCAGGCTTGGGGATGGGGCATTTCACCGGTTCGAGTCGCTGTTCGAACCTGCGGAAGGGCGGCTCGGCGTGGTAGTGACGTTCCTGTCGCTGCTCGAACTGGCCAAGGACAGCCTGATCGAGATCATGCAGGAAGCGCCGCTGGCGGCAATCTACCTGAAGGCGCGCGCCACGGCCAACGCAGCCGATTGAATGCGCGTGGATCGGCTGTATGGCGGCTGCCCGAACTGAGCCCCCGGGTGGGCGGAACGTACTGCCAGGTTGCGCGCACGTATTTTTTTGCAACAACACGAGGGATGACCTCCAGTGGAACAGCAAGACATTACCAACATCGTTGAGGCTGCACTGTTCGCGGCCCAGCAACCGCTCACGCTGCCCATGCTGGCCGCGCTGTTCCAGGACGCCGATGAGGTCAGCCACGAAGCGATCAGCCGCGCACTGGAAGGTTTGACCGCTGGCTGCGCCGGCCACGGCATCGAGCTGGTCGAGGTCGCATCCGGCTTCCGCTACCAGGTACGCGAGGCGGTCCACCCGTGGGTGGCGCGCCTGTGGTCCGAGCGGCAGACCAAATATTCGCGGGCGCTGCTGGAAACCCTTGCGTTGATTGCCTACCGCCAGCCGATCACGCGCGGCGAAATCGAACAGGTGCGCGGCGTCGGCGTATCCACCAGCATCATCCACACCCTCGAAGAGCGCGAATGGGTGCGCATCGTCGGCTACCGCGACGTCCCCGGCAAACCGGCGTTGTTTGGTACCACCCGCCAGTTTCTCGATTACTTCAATTTGAAATCGCTGGACCAGCTGCCCACGCTGGCGGAGATCCGCGAAATCGCTGATCCCCAGCTCACCCTGGCAGCGGATGCCGCCGCCACACCGGATGCCGCTGAGCCCTCCGCCCCCGACGCCGAAACCACCGTCACTGAACCCGCCGTCGCCACACCACGCACCACCGAGGATCCCGCATGAGTTCCACTCCACGTTCCCTGCTGACCCTGAAACGACCGGATGCGCAAGCGGCTGACGGCGCCCTGGAAGAACGCCTGCACAAGGTGCTCGCCAACGCCGGACTGGGCTCGCGCCGCCTGCTCGAGCAGCGTATTGCCGACAGCGAGATCCTGGTCAACGGGCAGCCGGCCGCAACCGGTTCGAGCGTACGCGCTGGCGACCGCGTGGAAGTCGACAGGAAACAGTTCATCGTCGCCACCGATTCGCACGAGCACGCACAGGTGCTGCTGTACCACAAGCCCGAGGGCGAGCTGACCACGCGTGACGATCCCGAGGGCCGGCCGACCGTGTTTGAAAACCTGCCGAACCTGAACGGTTCGCGCTGGATCGCGGTGGGACGCCTGGACATCAACACCACGGGCCTGCTGCTGCTGACGACCGACGGCGCGCTTGCCAACGACCTGATGCATCCAAGCCACGAAATCGAACGCGAATACCTGTGCCGCGTTCACGGTGAGGTGCCCGACGACGCGCTGGAGCGCTTGCAGGCGGGGGTCGAGCTGGAAGACGGTCCGGCGCACTTTGCCTCCATCCAGGTCGTCAGCCGGGGCGGCAGCCACTGCTGGTTTCGGGTCGTCACGCACGAAGGCCGCAACCGCGAAGTGCGCCGGCTATGGGAATCGCAGGGCTTCATGGTCAGCCGCCTGAAACGCATCCGCTACGGCAACGTCGAGCTTCCGCGCGCCTTGCGCCCGGGCCAGAACGCGGTACTGGACGAAGACGCGACCAAGGCCCTGCGTGAATTGGCCGGGGCTGAGTCCGCCCGCCCCGTGCTGACCCTGAAACCGGTCCTGCACCAACGTCGCGCGACGCGCGGGGTCACCGAGATCCGGCCCGCTGGCAAGACCGCAAACGCCTGGACCGCCACGCGCCACGATGAAGCCCGCGAATTGACGGCGTTCGACCGCGTCCGCCCCGACGATTTCGACAGTCGCGGCAAACGTCGTCGCGGCCCTCCACGCGGCGACGTCAACGGCAATGTGCTGAAGCCGGACCAGCCACCGCGCAAAAATTTCAAGCGCCGGCGCAGTGTTGCGCCGGGGCAGGAACTGCCATCGGTCCGCACCTGGTTTGCCGGCGACAAGCGCCCGGGCGGCCAAAGCCGGGGGCCGGGTGGCGGTGCGCAGCGCCGAGGGGGCCCGGGGCCTGGCGGGCAGCGCCGCGGGCCGGGCGGCGGACCGCACCGCGGTCCGGGCGGCGGCAACCGTGGTGGCGGGCGCAGCGGCCCGCACCGTGGTGGCAATGGACCCACGCGCGGCTGACCCGATGTCCACCGCGAAACCCATCACCATCTGGCACAACCCACGCTGCTCCAAGTCGCGCGGCGCCCTCGACCTGTTGCGCACGCGCGGCATCGAACCCGTGGTCGTCGATTACCAGAGCGCCCCACCGACCGCGGGCGACATCGAACACGCACTGGATCTGCTTGGGCTTGAGCCGCGCGGGCTCATGCGCAAGGGTGAAGCCATCTATGCGGAACTTGGCCTGGACGACCCGAAGCTGACGCGCGAACAATTGATCGCCGCCATGTCAGCACACCCGATCCTGATTGAACGGCCGATCGTGTTCGCCAACGGCAAGGCCGCGATCGGCCGGCCGCCAGAAGCCGTACTGTCGCTCCTGTGAAGGCCCGACCCACCGTTGCCGGGACGCCATGGGGCGAGGCCGGCACCGGCGGCCGCAGCTACGCGCGCCACTCGAATGCGTCGGCGTCCATCCAGGCGGGAAACTTTTCGCGGAAGGCCGTCAGCGCCGTGTGGCTGAGTGAGGCGGTTGCGGTTTGTTCCTGCGTACCAAGAGCCACCAGCGGCTGACCGAGGTAGTCCAGTACCGCGCTGTCGCCGGAGTATGGCAACTGGTTACCGTCGACACCAACGCGGTTGACGCCAACGCAATAGCTGAGGTTCTCGATCGCACGCGCACGCAGCAGCGTGCGCCACGCATACGCACGTGCCGACGGCCAATTGGCGACGAACAACGCGAGGTCGTAGTCGAATCCCCCCTGCGGCGCGTGGCGATTGCGTGAAAACACCGGGAAACGCAGGTCATAACAAACCAGCGGGCAGATCTTCCAGCCTTGCCATTCGACCACGAGGCGAGCGTTTCCCGCAGCGTACCGCTTGTGCTCGTCGGCATAGCGGAACAGGTGGCGCTTGTCGTAGTACCGCACCGCGCCGTCCGGCGTGACGAACAACAGCCGGTTGAACACGTCCCCGCCCACGCGCAGTTGGACGCTGCCCGTGAGCGCGGCGCCCAGGGTCTTGGCGCGGTCCTTCAGCCAGGCGACGGTCGGCCCGTCCATGGTCTCCGCGTTGTGGATGGCTTCGTTGGAAAACCCGCTGCTGAAGGTCTCTGGCAGGACGATCAGGTCGGTAGTACCCGCGAGCGGCGCAATCAGCGCACCGTAGTACGCGCGATTGCCGGCCGGGTCGTGCCAGCGGGTCGCGCCCTGGACGATGGAAACCCTCAGATTTTGCATAGCCGCTCCGCTGCCGCTTCGAGGGTGGCATCGCTCTTGGCAAAACAGAACCGGATCAGGTGCGAATCCGGCGCCGTTTCGTAGAACGCGGAAACCGGAATCGCGGCCACCCCGGCCTCGCGCACCATCCACTCGCAAAAATTCAGGTCGTCGATGTCGCGGATCGCGGAATAGTCGGCCAGCTGAAAGTAACCGCCATGCACCGCGGGCAGCTTGAACCGCGAGCCCGCCAGCAGTTGCCGGAACTGGTCGCATTTGGCCTGGTAAAACCCCGCCAGCTCACGCGCGTGCTGCGGATCGTGTTCCATCACCTCGGCAAACGCACACTGCGCCGGGTGGAACGTGCAGAACGTCAGGTACTGATGCACCTTGCGAAATTCCGCGGTCAGCGCCTTGGGGGCGACGCAGTAGCCCACCTTCCAGCCGGTGCAGTGCCAGGTCTTGCCGAATGACGAAATGACAAAGCTGCGCTCGGCGAGCGCAGGCCTCCGCGACACGCTGAGGTGCTTGCGGCCGTCAAACACGATGTGCTCGTACACCTCGTCGGACAGCACCAGCAGACCATGCTGCACCGCGATCGCGGCCAGCGCGTCCAGATCCGGTTCCGCAAACACGGCGCCCGACGGGTTGTGCGGGCTGTTGACCATGAGCAGCCGCGTTCTTGGCGTGATCGCCGCGCGCACACGGTCCCAGTCCACCGCAAAGTCCGGCAAACTGAGCGGAACATGCACCGCCTTGCCGCCCGCCAACGCGATCGCGGGCTCGTAGCAGTCGTAGCACGGGTCCAGCACGATCACTTCGTCGCCGGTGTGCACCGAACAGGCGATCGCCGCAAAGATGGCTTCGGTAGCACCCGAAGTCACGGTGACCTCGGTGTCCGCGCTGACCCGGCGTGCGTACAGGCGCTCCACCAGCAGCGCGATCTGCTCGCGCAGTTTCGGGATGCCGCTCATGGGCGCGTACTGGTTGCGCCCGTCGCTCATGGCGCGGGCGAGGGCGTCACGCAGGTTGGCTGGCGTCTCGAAATCGGGAAACCCCTGCCCCAGGTTCACGGCCTTGTGCTCCACCGCGAGCTGGCTCATCACGGTGAAGATGGTGGTACCAACCTTGGGTAACTTGGTTTCAATCTGCATGAGCGCCATTCCAGTGGTTCGACCGAATGCCATCGATGGTAGCGCAACACGCGGCCGTTTAGCCGTCCGCAAGGCGCCCACCACCGCACGGTGGCCCGGCGGGCACCCGGAAAACGCAAAACGCCCGCAAAGGGCGCTTTCATTTCTGGCGGAGAGGATGGGATTGCTCGGCTCATCCCGGAGCCTCGCCCCGAGCACCGCTCGGGGCCAGCCTGCGGCTGTCCGAATTCGCTCCCGGCGAATTCGTCGAACCCCAACGGCTTCGTCCACACCACCCCACCCAGAAACGCAAAGCGCCCACAAGGGGCGCTTTCATTTCTGGCGGAGAGGGTGGGATTCGAACCCACGGTACGGCGAACCGTACGCCGGATTTCAAGTCCGGTGCTTTAGACCACTCAGCCACCTCTCCGAATTTCCCAACCGCCCTACGCCGGATTGACTCGGCACCTCCTGTGCCTCGCCCTCCGGGCCATCGGCTGCGCCGATGTTCGCT
>SCQU01000009.1 GCA_004299555.1 Rhodanobacteraceae bacterium | reverse complement strand
CCGGTCACGGGGCTCATCGATGGAGCCGAAACTATGTCGCGTCGAACGCGCGCACTTGCCCAGAAAAACTGACTCTTGAGAACATCACCCTACATAGTCGGGCGCGCTACATAGTGCGGCCTATCTTGCCGAGGACATAGCAGGCATTCATTCGCGACGCACCTGATCGAGGACGGTTACGACATCCGCACGGTGCAGGAACTGCTGGGCCACAAGGACGTTTCGACCACGCAGATCTATACCCACGTCCTGAACCGCGGCGGACACGGCGTGCGCAGCCCGCTGGATCACGCCTGAATGCGTGAATGGCTCGGGCGCGGCGTGCGCAGCGCGCCGCACGATGAGCGCCGGTACTGCGCCGCACGCCCACCCGCAGCCAACGGGCGAGGCTATTTCGCCACCGGCTTGCCGGCCGCCACCCACGCGCGAAAACCACCGCCCAGATGCGCGACGTTGGTAAAGCCCAGTTGGCGCAGCGTGATGGCCGACAGCGCCGAGCGGCTGCCCGACGCGCAGTACAGGATGGTGCGCCGTTTGGGATCCAGCGCGGCGTGATGCATGGGCGAGGCGGGATCGGCCCGAAATTCCAGCAGTCCGCGCGGGATGTGCAGCGCGCCGGCAATCATGCCCAGCGCGCACTCGGTGCCTTCGCGCACGTCAACCACCAGCGCACCCTGTGCCGTTTCAGCCTGCACCTGATCCGGGCTGAGGTTGTCGATGCTGGCCCTGGCTTCGGCCACCTGCTGGGTTGCGGTTTTGTATTCCATGTCGATAGGTCCTGCAAAGTTGCGCGGCACGCCGCCGGCCGTCAGTCTGCCGGCGCTGCATCCACCCGTGCCGCCTGGTTGAAGTCGCCGATGCCGCCGACCAGCAACGCGACCGCCGCGCGCTCGGCTTCGGTGAGGTCCGGATGCCACGCATCCAGAATCATCACTGCGCGCAGCTTGTCGCTCCGGTTCCACGCCTCGTGTTCGAAGGTGTCGTCAAACGTCACGCAGCGGCCTTCCTGCCACGCGTGCTCGATGCCACCGACGCTGATGGCGCAGTCCTCCGGGATGATCAATGGCAGGTGCGTCACGAGCCGCGTGTTGGTGACGCCGTGGTGTTTGAGGATGTGCGAACCCGGCGTCAGGATGGAAAACAGCACCTCGGGGGCGTGGCCGCGGATGTGCACCAGCGGCAGCTTGTTCAGCACCTCGACGGTGCGCGGGCAGCGCTGCGCGTTCTGCTCGAACAGCTCACCGTGGCGGTGGAAAAAGAATGAATTCCACTCCGCCTTGCCGCGCGTGCCATCCAGCAGGCCCTGCTCTTTCAGGCGGGCGTTGTCGTTGGTGCCAAGGAACGGTTCGATCCCGATGGGCTGGGCCAGCACCGCGCGGAGTTCCTCGCGGATCGCATCGGTATGCGCTTCCAGCTGCGCGTACCACGGGAAGCGTTCGCGCGGGTAATACGGGGTGGTGGTAAGCCCCGGCACATAGAAAAACTTGCAGTACTGGCGCGGGTCGGGGTAGTCGGGCTCGCGTTCGCCCAGGTAGATCTCCAGGCCCTGCTCGATCCGCGCGAGCGAGGCCTGGCCGTACTTGTCGCGCAACGGCTGCAGCAGCTCCATGAAGATGCGCTTGCGATGGGTATCGACAAACGCGATGGCGTGGCGTACGGCCGACCGCAGCCCGGGCGGCGTCGTCATGTCATTGCGCCACTTGCCGCGGCCCTGCGCCGCCGCCAGCGCGCCGAAATAGGCCGCCGTCGCCTCGTCGATGCGCTCCAGCTGTTCCAGCGCGGCACCGCGGTGCAGCCGTGCGGCAAAGTGCATCGGCTCCAGCCCCAGCGCGCGGTCAAACGCGTCCAGCGCATCCTCGCCGTGGTGCTGCGCCAGCTGCACGATGCCGACGTTCTTCCAGATGTCAGGCTCCGTCGGGTTTTGTTCCGCCGCCCGCTTCAGGTAGTCCTCGGCGCGCGCAAACTCGCCGCGCGCCAGCGCGCACATGCCGACGAAGTTCAGCGCTTCGGGCGCGTCCGGCTCGTCCTTGAGGATCTCCAGATACGCCGCCTCGGCTTCCGGGATCCGGTGCTGCGCGGCGTGCGCGCGCGCCAGGTTGATGCGTGTTTCAAATGCCTGCTTGGTGGCGCCGGTACCCATACCGCGTAGTTTGCCGCGTTCGCCGCGCGTGCGCTTGACCCAGCGCAACCGCGCCAGGTCAGGCCGGCGGCCGCAGGAGCTGGCGCAGCAGACGCCAGCCCGGCCCGCTGGCAACGCGCACGGCCGCGTGCGCCAGACCGCTGCCGATCCGCGCACGGGCCAGCACCAAGCCGACCCCCGCCGCGCCGGCCAGTACCACCACCGGATGCGCCCGGTAGCCGGCGAGCGTCGTGTCCACGGCCGCGCCAAGTTCGGCACGGGCCGCGCGACTGGCCGCGACGGCGCGCTGCCGCGCCGCAAGTGCCCGCGGGTAATTCACGGCGCCGGCCCCGGTTTGGCCGGCGGCGGCGCGCGCTCGAAACGCCGGATGTGCTGCTGCAATTGGCCGCCCAGCGCGTGCAACTCGGTCCGCAGCGCCGGCCAGCGCGCACGCTTGACCACGCGCTTGAGCCACCACCACAGTGCGGCCACCAGCAACAGGTGCAGCGCGACCAGAATGCCGAGCGCCGCGCCCAACGAGTGCGTGGCAAGCCACAGCGCCCAACCGGCAAGAACGACCCCGCACGCCCACAGCGACACCGCGCAGGCGATCAGCGCGATACCGCCCAGCACGATCAGCGCGATGCTGGCGCGCGCGACCCGCGCTTCGGCCACAAACAGCGCGACCAGCGCGGCGACCGTCCGCCTGGCGGCGGCGGCAAGGCCAACGCCCGCCGCCAGCGCCTCGCCCCACGGCGGCGGGCGCTCGTCCGGCACGCCACCTTCAGCGGCGCCCGCGGCACCCTGGTCCGTGTCGGTGTTCACGCCCGCCCGCGCGCCATCATCGGCTCCCGCAGCCTCAGCGCCGCGGGCTGAGCAGGCGCCCCAGCAGCCAGCCGGCCGCCAACGCGATGGCCACCGATTGCACCGGTTTTTCGCGCACGAACTCGCGCACGTTGTCCAGCGCATCGTCGGCGCGATCCCGCGCGCGTGACGCCAACTCCGAGCTCCGTTCGCGCCACTCGCCGGCCTTGTCGGCCACGCGCTCGGCACCGCGCGCACTCGCGTCGGCGGCACGATGCACGCCCGCTTCGACGCTGTCGGCCGCACGCGCGAACTTTTCCTTGGCGCCGCCCACCGCACTCGTGGTGCCTTCCTTGATACGCGCACTGGCGCGTTCGATGCGCTCGTGGGCGCCGCTGGCAGGGACGCCGTCGTTGCTGATGTCTTGGTTCATGTTGCTGCTCCTTGGTGACGCCGCGGATGGGCCGCGGCGGGGTTCAAACTGCAGGTACCGATGCTTTGCACCGCGTCCATTGGATGACCGCGCAAGCCAGCTTGCAGTTCCGCGCGGCCGAACCGTTGCGGCAGATCAAGTTGTGCGCAGTCCAGAGCCCCCCAGCGACACCGGCAGCGCTGCGGCAGGCCGCCGTTACACGGAGGACACCGACCATCGTAGCCCAACCACCCGTCATGGCCGGGCCCGGCGCGACGGGGCCGGGGTGTGCGCATGGCCGGCCGCAGGGCCAACGCCCGCGCCGCCGGCCGGCGTGTAGGTAATCCGGTAAACCGCCCCGTTGTAGTCGTCCGAGACCAGCAGGCTGCCGTCGCGCAACGGCTGCACGTCGACCGGCCGCCCCAGCGTTTTCTGGCCTTCCAGGAACCCGGTCAGGAACGGCGCCGAGGACAGCACCGTGCCGTCCTTGCCAACGTGCACCACCCGCACCTGATAGCCGGCCTTGCGGCTGCGGTTCCACGAGCCGTGCTCGGCGATGAAGATGGCATCGTGGTAGGCGGCCGGAAACATCTGTCCGACGTAGAACCGCATGCCGAGCGCGGCCACGTGGGCGCCGAGGCGCAGCGCCGGCTGCGCGAATTGGCTGCAGCTGTGGCCGTGGCCAAACTCGGGGTCCAGCACGTTGCCGGCGTGGCAGTAGGGATAGCCAAAGTTCTCACCCGGCCGGTCCACGCGGTTCAGGGTGTCGGCCGGGATGTCGTCGCCCATGAGATCGCGCCCGTTGTTGGTGAACCACAGCGCGTGGCTCCCCGGCTGCCAGTCAAACCCGACCGTGTTGCGGATGCCGGTGGCGACGGTCTGCCAGTGCGTGCCATCCGAGTCCATGCGGATGATCTTCGCGAATGCGGGGCCGGGCGCGCAGATGTTGCACGGCGCGCCAATGGGCACATAGAGCTTGCCATCGGGGCCAAAGGCAATGAAGCGCCAGCCGTGATGGGTCTTGGCCGGTAACTTATCGGTCACGACCACGGGCTGGGGCGGATCGGCAAGGTGCTGCTCGATATCGGGGTATTTCAGGATCCGGCTGACCGCCGAGACATACAGCGCGCCGTCGTGGAACGCGACGCCGACCGGCATCTCCAGATCCCGCGCGATCACATACACGTGCCCGGCGCGGCCCGCCGCGGTCATCCCGGTCAGCGCATAGACCTTGCCCGCGCCAAAGGACCCCACGAACACGGTGCCGTGCGCACCGAGCGCCAGCTCGCGCGCGGTGGGCACCTGGTCGCTGTAGAGGGCAACCTGGAACCCCGGCGGCACGTGCAGCCGCTGCAACGGCACCGCTGCACACGCCGCGCCCGCCAGCCCCGCGAGCAGCGACGCCAGCACCGCCGCAACACACCCGGACCTCGCCATGGACAGCCCTCCACCGCAGGGGGTCCGAGCCTAGCGGAAACCGTGTGACGGCAAGGCGAATGGCGCGACCGGCAGCGAGCGGCAACTAGGCTTCCAGCGCCGCAAACGCTTCCGACAGCCACTCGCGGTAATGCTCGGCGTGGCCGGGCGCAAAACTGACCGGCAGGCCGCCACGCCCCTTGCGCGCGCCCCGCGCCAGCGATCCCCACGCCAGGTCCTCCAGATCCAGAAACCCGGCCAGCTGCCGCCGCGCGGCGCCGCCGCCGTTGGCGAGCAGCGCATCCGGATCGGTGTGGAAGGCCGGCAGCCATCTGGCCGCCAGCTTGAGATGCTCGGCCGCCTGCCGGAGCCAGCGCGCGCCCGTCAACGGATCGGGCAACGCGAACCCTTCGGACCAGCCAAACGCGAGCCAGTCGAGCAGCATGTCGCGCGGCTCGCGGGCAACGACCACCAGCCGCGCACCCGGCAGGCTGCGCTTGAGCGCAGGCACCACGCGCGCGTCCAGCACCGGGATCCAGTCGACCACGCGCGTGGTCGCCGGCAGCTGCGCCCGTTCCAGCGGACGCTGATAGCGCCGCGCCAGCAGCGCCAAGGCCGCCTGGTCGTGTGGCTGCAGCAGTTCCGGGTCGAACGGCGCGTTGATGAAATCCGGCATCGCGCCAAAACGCTCGCGGCGCACGAACCAGTCGGGCTGGTCAGCCAGCAAGGCCGCCACCTGGCCCACCCCGGATCCGGGCAAGCCGCACAGGAACACCGGCACCGCACCGCGCGGTTCGGCCAGGGCCGGTGCGTCCGCGAGCTGCTGCAACGCCGCGCGCGCGTCGGCATCGAGCGCGGGCAAATCCGGCAGCCGCGACGCCGCCATCTGTTGCGCCTGCATGAACGCGGACACCGCATCGGGCCACTGTTCGAGCGCATCAAAGGCCAGTCCCAGCAGCCGCTGACGGCGGCGTTGCAGGCGCACCGGCGTGTCGGCCAGCAGCTGCGGGTCGATGCCCTGCAGCCGTTGCACCGCCGCGGCCGGATCCCCGGCCAGCAAGGCGCCGCGCGCGCGCAGCATGGCCAGCGCCGGGCGCGGCGAGTCCGCGGCCACCTCGGCCAGCGCGACGGCTTCCGCCGCGCGGCCGACGCGATCCAGTTCCAGCGCGTGCAGGGCCTTCAGGTTGGCGTCTTCCGGCCAGCGCGCCGCCGCGGCTTCCCACACCGCCAGGGCTTCGTCATGGCGCCGCGATTGCGACAACAACGAAGCCAGCCCGGTGTACGCGCGCATGGCGTCCGGGTAGGCCGCAATGTGCGCACGCATGGCCTCGATCGCGGCATCGACGTGTCCGCTGCGCGACAGCGCATCGGCACGCCGGATGGCGGCGTAGTGGAGGCCCGGCTGGACCTGCAGCGCCGCGGCGTACTCGATGCCCGCCACATCGTGCTGCGCCTGCGCGCGCGCGATGTCGCCCAGGCCGGCGTGGGCACGCGCAACCTGTTCGCCGCGCGCCAGCAGCGCCATGTAAATCGATTGCGCCGCCGCCAAGTCGCCCTTGCGCGCGTGCAGGTCGGCGCGCAGCAGCAGCGCCAGCGGATAGTCGGGCTTGGCGGCCAGCGCGTTGTCCAGCGCGCGCGCCGCGAAATCCAGCATGCCCTGGTCCAGCATGGCCTGCGCGTAGCTGGTCTGGATCATGGGGTCGTTGGGCGCCAGCTCGGCCGCCTGGGTCAGCAGCTGCGCCGCCCGCGCCGCATCGCCCCGCGCGCGGGCGACGTTGCCGAGCCCGGTGACCGCCTGCACATCGTTTTCATCCGCGCGCAGGGCCACCTTGAAGTGGCTCTCGGCGGCGTCGATGTCACCCCGGAGGAACGCGATCTGGCCGAGGCCCGCGTGCGCGGCCGCGAGGTTGGGGTTCAGCACGCGTGCCTTGTCGTAGGCGCGCTCGGCTTCCTCGAGCCGGCGCTGGGCCAGGTACATTTCACCGAGGGTGTACTGGCAGGTCGCGTTCTCGGGTTCCAGCGCGCCGGCGCGCGCCACCAGCTCCAGTCCGCCCGCCACGTCGCCGCGCTGGCCGCGCAGCACGCCCAGGAGATGCAGCACCCCGGCGTCGTCGGGATGGGCCTCCAGCAGCTCGCGATAGCCGCGTTCGGCTTCCTCGAGCCGCCCGGAGCGGTGGAGTTGGATCACATCTTCAAGCATCAGGCATCCCCCAGCGTGTACGCATTATGCCTGCCAACCGCGGGCGCCGGGGACGCGCCGCGCGCTCAGGCCGCGCCGCGCAGGCGCTGGGCGATGTAGTCCTCGGCCCAGCTGCCGAGGTGCCAATCACGAATGAACCCGCAGTGGCCGCCCCGGCGGGTGACGGTGAGTTCGGCGCAGGCCGGCAGGGCAAGACCGGCAAGATCGGACGCCGGGCATACCGGATCGTCCAGGCTGGCAAGGATCGATACCGGCACCGCCAGTTTTGCCAGCCGGTTGCCCGCCACCGAATAACCGTCCAGGTAGTTGTCCAGGCTGCCAAAATCGGTGTGCCGCCGCACCAGCGCCGCGGTCAGCGAACGCAGATTGCCGGCCAGTTCGCGCCGCGTGAACAATTCCGTTGCCGGGAACGCGCGCTGCTTGGTCCTGAGCGAGTGCCGCCATTTCCACATGAAGTAATCGTGGTACATGCGTGGCGCGTGCTCCAGCTGGAACAATCCCGCGTGCGGGTCCAGCACCGGGCACACCGCGATGGTCCGCGCCAGGTGCAGGCCGGCGGCCGGCGCCGCGAGCGCCACCCGCAAGGCAAAATTGCCGCCCAGCGAAAAACCGACCAGCGCCAGCGGCCGCGCCGCATAGCGCCGCTGGAGCGCCTGCAGCGCGCCAACGACTTCGGCAATGCGGCAGGAGTGGAAAATACCGGGGTTCAGCGCCTGGCTGCCGCCGTGGTCGCGGAAGTTGAGTCGAAACACGTTCCAGCCTTCCCGCAGCAGGCGCGCGCCGTTTTGCAGGACATAGGTCGAGCGTACGCTGCCTTCCCAGCCGTGAAACAGCACCGCCAGGCCGCGCGGCGCCGGCAAGCGTGTCTGCGCGGTGTAGCGCCCGGTCAGGCGCACACCGGCACCGCAATCGAGCGTGACGGCTTGCGCGTCGCGCACCAGCCGGTAGGTGCGCCGGCTCCGCAGCACGCGGCGCAGGGCGCTCGACGCCAGCATCGACTGCAGGTGCCGGCTGTGCAGCCACCACGCCGGGTGGAAGGTGTCGTCAGCCGTGGGCGTCATGCACAAGTCCCAGTGCCCCGGCGACCTCGGCATGCGCCGCATCGGCCATGCGCCGCCGGCCGCCGGCCGGATCAAAATGCACCGGCGGCAGGAACTGCGCCTCGGCCGTCAGCGCGCGCGCCGTCAGCACCCGGTACACGTTGTGCAGAAAACTTTCACCCGGCTGGAACGCCATCTCCGGCGCGGGTACGCCGTGGTGCAGGTAGCGCAGCGCCACCGGCTGCACGGGCGCGGCCGCGTCCAGCGCAGCCTGCAGGATGCGGGGGTGGAACGGCTTCAAGGTGCCCGCCGGCGCGGTGCCGCCCTCGGGAAACGCCGCGACGCTGCGGCCAGCGCGCAGGCGGTCGCTCATCACCGCCATCACCGCCGCCAGCGACCGGTTGCTGCCGCGCTGGTGAAAAATCGTGCCGCCGCGCCGTGCCATCCAGCCGACCAGCGGCCAGTGGCCAATCTCGGCCTTGGCCACGAAATCGGCGGGCCGCACCGCGTGCAGCAGCGGGATGTCCATCCACGAACCATGGTTGGCAATGAACATCGCCGGATCGCTGAGCGGTTCGCCGATGCGCGCCACCCGCACGCCCATCACGCGCAGGAACAGCCGCGACCAGTTGCGCAGCAGCGCCGCCCCGGCGGTGCCGGGCCGCGGGCCGCGCGGCAACAGGAAGATGGCCGCGAGGCAGCCGCCCACCACCACCAGCAACATCAGTGGCACTCGCCACGCGCAGCGCAACACGCCCAATGCATCTGTGGCCGGCGTTGCCGCCGCGCCCTCCGCGATCCTGGTAGGCCGCTACTTTAACCGGCACGCCCGGCAGGCGCAGGCGGCCGTTCCGGCGCGCAAGCGGCGCGGCTTCGGCTTACACTGTCCCTACCCAATCGAGGGTTGTGCCATGAGCAGCAAACCGCGCCGCGTCGAGTACCAGCAAACCGACAAGGGTTCGATCCCGGTCTACACCACCGCCACCGTCGAGCAGCCCTGGGCCGACTACACGCCGGCCGAACACGGCGTGTGGGCCACCCTGTTCCGGCGCCAGCGTGAGGTACTGAAAAACCGCGCCTGCCAGGAGTTTCTGGACAACCAGGAACGCTTTGGCATGTCGCCCGATGCGATCCCCAAGTTCCAGGACCTCAACCGGGTATTGAAGGCCGGTACGAACTGGGAAATCGTCGGCGTCGAGGGCCTCCTGCCCGACCCGGTGTTTTTCGACCACCTCGCGCACCGGCGGTTTCCGGTGACCTGGTGGATCAGAAAACCCGAGCAGCTGGACTACCTGTCCGAGCCCGACCTGTTCCATGACCTCTTCGGCCATGTGCCGATGCTGCTGAACCCGGCGTTTGCCGACTACGTCCAGGCTTACGGCCGTGGCGGCGTCAAGGCGCACGCGCTGGGCGCGGCGGCGCTGCTGAACCTGACGCGGCTGTATTGGTACACGGTGGAATTTGGCCTGATCAACACGCCGCGGGGCTTGCGCATCTACGGTTCGGGCATCGTCAGTTCCAGGGGCGAATCCATTTACTGCCTGGAATCGGATTCGCCCAACCGGATCGGCTTCAACCTCGAGCGCATCATGCGCACCCAGTACAAGATCGACACCTACCAGCAAACCTACTTCGCGATCGACAGCTTCCAGCAGCTGATGGAGGCGACCCAACCCGACTTCACACCCATCTACGCCCGCCTGGAGGGCCAGCCCGACTTCCCGGCCAGCACTCCGCAACCGGGCGACACGGTCATCCACCGCGGTACAGGTGAAGGCTGGAAGCACACCACATCGCGCGGTTATTGAAGCATCGCGACCATCACTCGCCCTGCTTGCGCGCCCGCGGCACCGCGCTGACCTCGAGTACCTGCGCGATTTTCTGGCCATCCCAGCGGTACAGCAAGTGCTTGCCCTGCACGCAGGGGCGCGCAAGGTCGGGGTAGAAGAGCGCGGCGCATTCGCCGCCCCGGCAACGCACGCTGCCGTACGCGATGCCGTTGGAACCGGCCCCGCGCAAGCGCGCGCCCAGCGCACGCGATGCCGCATAACTTGCCGGATCGTGCTCGGCCGGCCAGCCGCCACGGATGTCGTGCAGCGCTCCGTGCACGCCGGAAACGTAGCAGCGCATCGTGAGATCGACCGGCGGCTCGCGCGTCGCGGCCAGGAAGCGCTGGCGGTGGTACACCGTCTCCTCGATCGCGGTCGCAAACTCATGCGCGAGATACAGCACGCCATAGCTGCCATCGGAAAAACGGCTGCCATCCGGGTTCACATGCGTAAACGCCGCCATCAACGGCGTGGTGCCGGGGCCACTCACGCGCCGGTCGGCCGGCACGTTGGCAAGCTCGCCCCACGCTTCACGCAGGCGCGGATTGGTCAGGGCTTCAATCTTGTAGAGCGCATCGAGGTCGGCCGGATCGGCGATCGCGTCAAACACGCCGACCGGCGGAAACCGGCTGGGAATGATCCGGTACGCGCGCTGCCAGTTGAGGCGGTGGATGGGCGGGTCGCGTGGCGTCATCGTCACAGGATGGGCGGATCAACTCTCAGGAATGGAGGCCGCGCGAAATCGCATCGGACGCCGTCGCAAGGATCCACACGCAAGCAACCACCCATGGCAGGGGGCGCCGGCCCGGCCATCCCTGGCCGGTCGTTCATCGTCGCGCGAACTGCCACAGGCGGTTCGCAAACGCGTCGCCTCACCCCCGTTGCGCATCCAGGTACTGCCGCACCACGTACAGATCGGCGACGTTGCCGGACAACATGCGCTCCAGCGCGCTTTTGCCGCCAAAAGCCGGCGCACTGTTGGGCCGGCGCAGCCAGGCATCGGCGCGATCGGGTTGCGGAAACAGGATCGCCAGTGCCTTGAAGATGCCAAGCAGATAACTGATGCGTTCCAGTGTGTCGCGGGCGAGCGCGCCATCGCGCTCACGCTTCCATTTGTAGAACGTGGATTCCGGTGGGTCGCCCAGCAGCTTGCGCTGCTCCGCGACGCGCAGCTTCCAGCGCGCGGCCAGGCTGAAAAAGCCACGCAACGCCGGTCCGGCGAGGCTGGATCCGGACCGCGTCAGATACACACCGCGGGCGTCTTCGATGCGCTCGGTTGCTCCTGTCATGGCGTGTTCCTCCATAAACTTATATGTGACATTACTGCACACATGCAGTTAAAGCAAGATACCCTGCGATCGCGCTCCGGCAGCCCTGCCGCTGGCAAGCACAACGCGACGCCGGGACAATGGTGCATTCGGCCACGGAGTTCGCCATGCAACCCATTTCACTGACCCAGCACCTGATCGAGGAGCAACGCCGCCACGCCAACGTCAACGCCGAACTCAGGCTGCTGGTCGAAGTGGTCGCACGCGCGTGCAAGCGCATCTCCATTGCGCTTGGCAAAGGCGCGCTGGGCGGCGTGCTGGGCGAAGCCGGTACCGGCAACGTGCAGGGCGAGGCGCAGAAGAAACTCGATGTGATTTCCAACGAGATCCTGCTGGAAGCCAACGCCTGGGGCGGACACCTCGCCGCCTGCGCATCCGAGGAAATGGCCGATCCGTACCCGATTCCGGATGTATATCCCAAGGGCAATTACCTGTTGTTGTTCGATCCGCTGGACGGTTCCAGCAACATCGACGTCAACATTTCCGTCGGCACGATTTTCTCGGTGCTGCGCTGTCCGGAAGGCGTGGTCAACCCGACCGAAAAAGAGTTTCTGCAACCCGGTACGCAGCAAGTCGCGGCCGGCTATTGCGCGTACGGGCCCAACACGCTGCTGGTGCTGACCACCGGCCACGGCGTCAACGTGTTCACGCTCGATCGCGAAATCGGCAGTTTCCGCCTCACGCGCGCCAACGCCATCATCCCGGAAGATACCTCGGAGTTCGCGATCAACGCGTCCAACCAGCGCTTCTGGGAACCGCCGATGCAGCGCTACGTCGCGGATCTTTTGGCCGGCGCGACCGGCCCGCGCGGGCGCGACTTCAACATGCGCTGGGTCGGTTCGATGGTGGGCGACGTCCACCGCATCCTCACCCGCGGCGGCGTGTTCATCTACCCACTGGACGCGAAGGTCAAAGCCAAGGGCGGCCGCCTGCGCCTGTTGTACGAAGCCAACCCGATGAGCTTCATCGTCGAGCAGGCCGGCGGCGCCGCGACCACCGGACGCTCGCGTCTCATGGAGGTGCAGCCGGAACACCTCCACCAACGGGTGCCGGTGTTTCTGGGTTCCAAACACGAAGTGGAAACAGCGACACGCTATCACCTGGATCCCGCTGCGGCATAAGCCAAGCCATCCCCCTCACTCCCCCTTCCTGCGGAAGGGGGAAGACCAGCCGGCGCCGCTGCGTCTCACCGCCTTCCTGCGAAGGGGAAAGGCAAGCCGACGCCGCTGAGTCTCACCCCCTTCGGGACGAAGGGGGTCGATGCGCAGCATCGGGGGGATGCCACGGCCAACACGAACCATCCCCCTCGATCCCCCTTCCTGCGAAGGGAGAAGACCAGCCGACGCCGCTGAGTCTCACCCCCTTCGGGACGAAGGGGGTCGATGCGCAGCATCGGGGGGATGCCACGGCCAACACGAACCATCCCCCTCGATCCCCCTTCCTGCGGAAGGGGGAAGGCAAGCCGCCGCCGCGTCTCACCGCCTTCCTGCGAAGGGGAAAGTCAAGCCGACGCCGCTGAGTCTC
>SCQU01000008.1 GCA_004299555.1 Rhodanobacteraceae bacterium | reverse complement strand
CGCCAGACGTTCACGCCACAACGCCGCCTTGTCCGCCATCAAGCTGCCTCTCCACTTGGAAAGGCGCGATCACATCACCTCGGGTGCCACGGCGGTAGATGAGACGAGCGGACGCTTACCAATGTCGCATGGATCCGCAAGGATCAATTCGATGAACGTGACGAGAGGGCCTTCAGGCTCGACAAAATGCCGGCCCAACTGATAAGAGCGTTGCGGAAGTCACTCCCGAAGCTCTCGGATGTGAAAGTCGCATACGTTGCAGGCGTCAGGTGGCGACAGTCCAATCGGCCGGACGGTCTCCTCATTGTTCTTGGCGGCAGCGCTCACGGCAGCGAGCGCGAAGTCCGTGCCACTGTGACGATGTTGCAACCCGTATTCAAACTACTGAATCAATCCGTGGACATGCAGCACTTCAATTGTGCCGATCTGACGCCGGACTGGATCCGCGACCTTGGCTTAAAACCCGTCTACCGACGCCGAGCGGGTGCATCAATGCAGGCGTCGCCGTTCAACTAGTACCACCCATCCAGGTTGGCCAGCCCGTGCGACCGGTATTGCGCCATGGTTGCATAGACGCACTGCCACTGAGTTGCCATGCAGCCCACCCGACCACCACCGGTAGCGGGAGGTACACCACAGCAGGGAACACAACCAGGTCGGGCGCCATAAGTCAGATTTCCACATTCCGTCCCAGAAAGCGTCCGGTAATTCGCAGACCGTGAGACGGCGCGCAAGTACGTTGCATTCGCATGCTCTTCAGCGAGGTCTGCCATGACGATGCCAGACGAACGAACTCGATCTCTTCTTTGGGCCGGTGGGTTCCTCATCGAACTGGCGCGCGATCGCCGCCTGCCGGTTGATGTGCGGCGAAGTGCCGTGATCATCGCCCGACACTTCCCGACCGTCGGAAACATTGCGTCGATGGCCATGTTCCGGCATCCCTCAGGGCTCGGCGTAGGTTTGGTGCCACCACAAGAAGCAGGGCCTTGGAGGGAAGGCTGCAAATTCGGTCCACTCAAGTACTCCACTCGGCTCGAGTTCCCCAAGGAGTTGCCAACCCGCACCTTCGTACGCCGTCGTGGAAAGCCGCTCAACGACTAACGTCGCCGTCGGCGAGCGCATCCGTGTACATCGGGCGGGTCTCGACCCCAAGCAGCCGGTCGCGAACGGCTGGTTCCGGGATGGCCAGTTCGCGGCTGCACGGAAGTTCCTGGAACCGTTGAGCACGTGATGTCACACATTAGTAGGGTGACATTGGCTGCCCGGCGTCGCCGCAGTATCCCGCTGCTTTTGCAAAGCGGCTTCGTTGCGGCGCGCCCCTCTGGCTCATGGCCGCCGATGTCGCGCCGCCTCCACGCCTGACGCCCCGCCCATGCCACAATGCCGTCGCGGAACGGGCATGGATGACGCGCTTTCGCTCCCAGGCGTGACGGTATGGCCAGCAGGGGATTCTGGCGTGAGCTGAAGCGCCGCCACGTGTATCGCGTGGCGGCGGCGTATGCCTTTGTTGGCTGGCTGCTGATCCAGGTGGCGACCCAGGTGTTTCCGGTGTTCCGTCTGCCGGACTGGATCGATCAAGCCGTGGTGCTGCTGATCCTGATCGGGTTTCCGATCGCGCTGGTGTTGGCGTGGGCGTTCGACGCCACGCCGCATGGCATCGTGCGCATTGATACGGAAGGCGGCGCAGATTCGCGGGCACCACCGCATTCGCACCGCGCAGTCATCACGGTGGGGCTGATCGGCGTGCTGGTCGCCGTCGCCGCTGGCGCTGTGTGGTGGCACGCGGAACGCGGTGGGCCTGCCGCGCCGGTGGCGCGCGACAAGGCGTCCGCACCATCCGATGGCACCCCGTCCGTGGCTTCTGCGGCGGCTGGCGTATCTGCAGCAAAGCTGCGTGTGATCCCTGTGCCGCCTATCGCTGCGCAACCGATTCCCGCCAAATCGATCGCCGTGCTGCCGTTCGAGAATCTTTCCGAAGACAAGGGCAACGCCTACTTCGCCGATGGCATGCAGGACCTGATCCTGACCAAGCTGGCAGGTATCGGAGACCTGAAAGTGATCTCGCGCACCTCGACCGAGAAATACCAGAGCCATCCGGACGATCTGAAGATCATCGCGCAGCAACTCGGCGTGGCGACGATTCTCGAAGGTTCCGTGCAGAAGGCCGGCAACCAGGTGCTGATCAACGTGCAGTTGATCGATGCGCACAGCGACAACCATTTATGGGCTGAAAGCTACACGCGCACGCTGGACAACATCTTCGGCGTGGAAGGCGAAGTCGCGCAGAAGGTGGCCGACGCCTTGCAGGCGAGGCTGACGCATGCCGAACAACAGAACGTCGCCGCGATCCCGACGCAAAACCCTGCGGCTTACGATTGGTTCCTGAAGGCGGAATACCAGGCCAACAAGGCATTTGACTCGCAGGACGTCGCGGATTTCAAACTCGCTGAAGCCAACTACCGTCAGGCGATCGCGCTCGATCCTGGGTTTGCGCTGGCCTATGCCCGGCTCGCATATTCGCAATTGGTGCGTCACTGGTTTGTCGCGCCACTGTCGCCTGAGGAATTGATGAAGGTCAAGGCCACCATTGACCACGCCTTCGCTCTTGTGCCCGATTTGCCGGAAGCACACTTGGCGCTTGGCTATTACTACTACTGGGGCTATCGCCGCTATGCCGATGCCAGCGCACAATTCGAGCAGGTGCTGCAACTCGCGCCCAACAACGTTGAGGCGCTGGGGGGGCTGGCTTTCATTGATCGCCGCCGCGGCCGGTGGCCGCAAGCGCTGGCAACCTTGCAACAGGCGTTGTTGATCTCGCCGCGCGACGCCTACCTGCTCGGCCAGCATGGTTGGACGTTGTGCATCGTGCGGCGCTATCAGGAAGCGGAGCGGCTGTTGTCGCGCGCACTCGCGATCGAGCCGGGCAAGACCGACAACCAGGATGGGTTATGGAGAACGCGGCTGATCGGATTTGGCGATGCCCCGGGTGCGCGCAAGGCTAACGATCCGTTGCCCGGCTGGCGACTCGATACACACAAGAACATCGCCGCCGGGGAGATTGTCGCGTTGATCAATCCGATCGTCTATCCGGATGTCTTCGAACGCAACTTCGATGCGGCACTGCGCGCCTGGGATTCGGCGCCTGTCAACACCGATGCGGAGCAGCTCACCCGCCGCGCCGCGCGTGTCGCGATCGAGGTCGTTGCGGGAAGGCAGTCGGCCATTCAATCCGAATGCGCGCAACTGAGACCGCCGCTGGAAGCGGCGCTCGCGAAACATCCCGATGCCATCCCCAACCTGCAGCAGGTCGCCTGGGTGGACGTGTGCCTGGGCCGCAACGCGGATGCCATTGCCGCCGCGCGGCGCATGCCCGAAGAACTGCCTCTTTCCACGGACGCTTTCTTCGGTGCGTATCCCTTGGCGGGTTTGGCCGAGGTGGAAGTCCACGCGGGCGCGAAAGACCAGGCGCTCCAGTTGATCGATCAACTGCTGGCGATGCCGGCCGGCGAAGTCATGAGCGTGACCCGCCTGAAACTCGATCCGGTCTGGGATCCGCTGCGCGGGGATCCGCGCTTCCAGGCGCTGCTGAAAAAGTACGAAAACGCGCGGCCAGCCTTGGCTGGAAGCGGGGGTGCGCCATGAGCAAATTCTTCGCGCGCCTCAAGCAACGCAAGCTGGTGCAGTGGGCCGTGGCCTATGTCGCGTTCGCGTTCGCGTTGATTCAAGTGGCCGATGTGGTGGCTGGCAGCTATCACTGGCCGGACGGCGTGATGCATTTGCTGTTCGGCCTGCTGGTTCTGGGTTTTATCGTTGCATTGTTGCTGGCCTGGTATCACGGCGAACAAGGTCGGCAACAAGCCAGCGGTACGGAATTGTTGTTGATTGCGTTGGTGCTGGCGGTGGGCGGCGGGCTGCTCTGGCGTTTCGCGCGAGTCGGTCCGGCCGGCACCGATATCGCCAGCGCGGCGACACTGGTTCATCCCGCCGCATCGTCGACTGTGGCTGCCAGCCGAGCTGCCGAACCAACACCTGCGGCTGAAGCGCCGGCCAAATCCATCGCGGTGCTGCCATTCGTCAACATGAGCGGCGATCCGAAGAACGATTACTTCAGCGACGGCATTACCGAGGAAATCCTCGATGCGCTGGCGCAGGTGCCCCACCTGAAAGTGGCCGCACGCACTTCGGCATTCGCCTTCAAGGGCAAGTCCGAGGATCTGCGCAAGGTCGGCGAGGTGCTGGACGTCGCCACGGTGCTGGAAGGCAGCGTGCAGAAGTCCGGCGACGAGGTGCGCATCACGGCGCAGTTGATCGACACCCGCAGCGGCTATCACCTTTGGTCGGAGAAGTACGACCGCAAGCTCACCAGCATCTTCGCTGTCGAGGACGAGATTTCGAAAGCCATCACCGACAAGTTGCAGGTGCAACTGGCTGGTGGCAGCGGTCGGACGCTGGTCGCGCAAAAGACGAACGACCCGCTTGCGCACGATTTCTATTTGCGTGGTCTGACCCTGCTGGCCGCGCGTTCCGTGAGTGAAGCCGTCAACGCATTTCAACAAGCGGTGAGCATCGATCCGAGTTACGCGCAGGCGTGGGCTTCGCTGGCCGAAGCCCAGGCGCTGCTTCCAGCTTACGGCCTCGACGCAACACAAATCGCGAACGCGAACTCGCTGAAGTCTGCGCAGCGGGCGCTTGCGCTCGATCCGAATGTCGCCCTGGGCTACGTCGCGCAAGGCATGGTGTACAGCAACCAAATGCGCTGGGCCGACGCCGATCATGCCTTGCGACATGCGCTGGCGCTGGCGCCGGGAGACGCGGAGGTATTGAATCAATACGCGCAGTTTTTGGAAGGAGTCGGCCAGCTCGAGCCCGCGCTGGTGGAACTGGACCGCGCGCTGCAACGCGATCCACTTTCCGGAACAAGTGCTGCGATCCGCGCGCAACTGCGCTTCATATTGCATCGCGATGACGCGGCCGCCGCTGCCGTGCAGATCAAGGCCATCCTCGTCGCGCATCCGGAAAGCCTGTTCGTGCATCGCTCCGCAATCTTGATTTATCTCAATTTGCACCGTTACCCGGAGGCGGAAGCGCAAAGTCGTGCGGCATCCGCGCTCAATGGGACGGACCCGGAGGCCAAGACGCTGCTGGTGCGCGGCATCGCGGATGCGGCCCAGCGCACCCGCGCGGTGCAAAGTCTCGAGACATCACCGGCCAACGCTGATTTGCGCCACGACGCAGTCCTTCATGCCTATTTCTTGATCCAGTTGAGCGAACGCGATCGCGCCTTGGCTGTACTCGACGATGGCGCAGCGAATGGCACCGCGCTTCCGCAACTGCTGTGGTTTCCGGCCTTCGATCCGATCCGCAACGACCCGCGCTTCAAGGCGGCGCTGAAGAAGATGGGGTTGCCGTACACGCCAGTAGGTGCTGCCAAGCCATGAGCGAACTCATCTCACGCCTGAAACAGCGCAAGCTGGTGCAGTGGGCGCTGGCGTATCTCGCGGCCGGATGGGCGCTGTTGCAGGCGCTTGGGCTCGCGGCGGACAGCTACGACTGGCCGCACGGCGTCATGCGCATTGCGTTCGCGGTCATTGCCTTGGGTTTCGTGGTCACATTGGCGCTCGCGTGGTACCACGGCGAACGCGGCGCGCAGCGCGTCAGCGGCACGGAGATCGTGATCCTTGCGCTGTTGCTGGCGATCGGCGGCGGGTTGTTGTGGCGGTTCGCGCGCGTGACGCAAACGGCGGGCGCCGCATCCGTCGCGAACGATGCGGTGGATAGCGCCAATTCGGCGACTGGGTCTTTCGCGAACATTCCCGCCAAATCCATTGCCGTGCTGCCGTTCGAGAACCTCAGCGAAGACAAGGGCAACGCCTACTTCGCCGACGGCATGCAGGATCTGATCCTCACCAAGCTCGCCGACATCGGTGATCTCAAGGTCATCTCGCGCACCTCTACCGAGAAGTACCAGAGCCATCCGGACAATCTGAAAACCATCGCGCAGCAATTGGGCGTGGCCACGATCCTGGAAGGCAGCGTGCAGAAGGCCGGCAACGAGGTGCTGATCAACGTGCAGTTGATCGATGCGCACCGCGACAACCATTTATGGGCCGAAAGCTACACGCGCACGCGGGACAACATCTTCGGCGTGGAAGGCGAGGTCGCGCAGAAAGTCGCCGATGCTTTGAAGGTCAAGCTCAGCGGCGGCGAGCAGAAGACGCTCGCGGCCGTGCCAACGCGCAATCCAGCGGCTTGGGACGCGTTTCTGAAAGCCGAAACCCTGTCGCAGAAGGGGCGAGATTCGGAAAGTGGCGCCGATTTTGCCGACGCCGAGGCCAACTACCGGCATGCCATCGCGCTCGATCCGGAGTTCGCGCTGGCCTACGCAAACCTTGCGTACACACAAATGGTCGATTGCTGGTTCGGATCGCATTCCGCTGCCTTGATTCCCGAAGCAAAAGCCGCTGCGGATCGTGCGATGGCGCTCGCCCCGGACTTGCCGGAAGCGCGCGTGGCGCTCGGGTTCTACTACTACTGGGGGTTCTTCAACTACGACGCTGCCATCGAAGAATTCCAGCAAGCCCTGAAGATATCGCCAACGAACCTTGAAGCCCGCAAGGGACTGGCCTTCGTTTGGCGCCGACAAGGCAAATTCGAGCAGGCGCTGGCGGCGTTCCGGCAGATGCTTGCGGTCTCGCCGCGTGATCGCGTGTTGCTGGACGAATACGGCGATACCTACATGAAGCTGCGCCGCTATCCGGAAGCGAAGGAACAATTGCAACAGGCGCTCGCCATAGACCCCGATTACGTCGATGCCAAGGATGTGCTGGTGCAGGTGCTTCTGTTCGGATTCGGCGACGTGGCGGGTGCACGTGCGGTCGTCACTCCGCCTCCGGCTTGGCGCACGACGGGTTCGAGCGTTGGCGAACTGTTCGACGTGATCGACGTTCGTGCCTACCCCGACCTCTTCGATCGCAAGTTCGACGCCGCCTTGCATGATTTCGACTCGGCGCCGACCACTACACCGGAGCAGCGCATCTTTCGGGATGCGGCGCGCGCGGCGATCGCGGTGGTGGCAGGACGGCAAGCCTCCATGCAGGCGGATTGTCGTCGCATCAAGCCGTTGCTGGATGCCGAGGTCGCAAAAATTGGCGGCTCCGACCAAGTGACCAATCCGGCCGCGTTGGCGCAGCTGAGCTGGGTGGACGCGTGCCTCGGGCAAAACGCCGATGCGATTGCTGCCGCGCGCCGTGGGGTGAATCTGGTCCCGCTCTCGAAGGATGTCTATTCCGGCCAGTGGTTCCTTACCGGCCTTGCGCAGATCGAGGCGCATGCCGGCGCGCCCGGCGATGCGGTCAAGCTGCTGGAAGAGTTGATGGCGATGCCCGCCGGAGATTCGGTCAGCGTCAAGCGGCTCGAACTCGACCCCGTGTGGGATCCGCTGCGCAGCGATCCGCGCTTCCAGGCGCTGTTGCAGAAATATTCCGGCGCGCAGCCGGCAACGAGCGCGAGCGGAGCTTCGCCATGAACGAATTCGTCGCCTGCTTGAAACAACGCAAGCTGGTGCAGTGGGCACTGGCTTACGTCGCGTTTGCGTTCGCGCTGTTGCAGGGCGTGGACATCGTCGCGCAGCGGTTTGCGTGGCCGGATCAAATCGAGAAGCTGCTGATCCTCGCGCTCGCAATCGGTTTTGTCGTCGTGCTGGTGCTGGCGTGGTATCACGGCGAGCGCGGCGCGCAGCGCGTCAGCGGCACGGAGATCGTGATCCTTGCGCTGTTGCTGGCGATCGGCGGCGGCTTGCTGTGGAAGTTTGCGGGCGCGGCGGCACACCGTGACGTAACGGCAAACACCACCGCGCACGCTGCGCCCGCCATGCAGAGGGTGGCCGCTGCTGCATCTGCAGGCGGCAACGCGTCACCCGGCCAAGCCATTCCCGCCAAATCCATCGCCGTCTTGCCGTTCGAGAACCTGTCCGACAACAAGGACAACGTGTACTTCTCCGATGGCTTGTCCGAAGAAATCCTCAACTCGCTGGCGCGAATCGACGGCTTGCGCGTGATCGGCCGCACTTCCTCGTTCCAGTTCAAGGGCAAGGACGTGGATTCACGCACCATCGGTGAGCGGCTGGGCGTGGCCAACCTGCTGGAAGGCAGCGTGCGGCGTGAAGGCGAGCGGGCGCGCGTCACCGCGCAGCTGATCCGCGCCGCCGACGGCACCCAGTTATGGTCGCAGACTTACGATCGCACCGTGAAGGACAGCCTGGCCGTGCAACTGGACATTGCCGAGCAGGTGGCCGGCGTCCTCAACGTGGTGCTGGACGACAAGCAGCGTGCGCGCATGCGTGCGACCGGCGTGAAGAACGTCGACGCCTTCATCGCCTACCAGAAGGGCTGGAAGCTCTACATCGATGCGCATCGCAGCGACGACCTGATCGGTGGCCTGCGCCAGGCCAATGTCGAGTTCGACAAGGCGATCGCGCTGGATCCCGGCTTCTCGTTTGCCTATTTTGCCAAAGCGGATCTCTACGAACATACGCTGATGGCCGATGGCCGCACCCAGGCGGAACTGCTCGAGGCCCAGCGTGCCGCCCTGCAAACGCTGGAGCGCGCGGCTGCCACCAGCCCCGATCCGCAGCAGCGCGATCTGGCGCTTGCCGAGCGGCAATTGCTGAGCGACGACTGGCATGGCCTGGGCGCTCGCATCGAAGCGGCGCTCAAGCAACCCGGTTGCAGCGCACCGAACTGGATGCCGGTGTTTGCCAGCGCGTTCGGCTATGGCGACTTGATCGAGAATCTCGGCGCGCGCGTCAATGTCTGCGACCCGCTGAACGGTGTCAACTATCGCACGCGGATATCGGTGGCACTGGCGACCGGGCATCCCCAGCGCGCGCTGGACGTCTTGGCGAGAGCGGAGACGATGCTTGGCGGCGGCCCGCTACCGACCACCTCCCAGGCGATCGCGCTGACCATGCTTGGGCGGACCGCGGAAGCCCAGGCCACGCTGTCCTCGATGGAAGCACGCGGCGAGGGCTACTACATCGCACAACTGATCGTGGGCAAGGCCGCTGGCGAGTACCCGTCAAAGCTGCACACCCGCCTGCAGGCCGTGGATCGCAAGAGCTCGAAGTTCCAGGGATGGGATGTCACCAACGCGGTGGAGGCGGCGTTGTCCGGCAATCGCGCCGAAGCCAATAGGCATGCCGCCGCGCTGGACGCGCGACCGGCGGGCGGCCTGCTGCTCGCCATCGTGGTCACCGAGTGTCATTGCGGCGCGCCGTTCGACCTCAACGCCACGCCCCATTTCAAGGCGCTGCTCGCCGAATCCGGATTGCGCTGGCCGCCGCCGGCAACCATCAAGTACCCCACCCGCGCGTCGCAAGACCGTTCGCAGCCCGTTTCTGCGTCAGCGGCGGCAAAGGCCCTCCCGCATGGGTGAGCTCTGGCGACGCCTGAAGCAACGCAAGCTGGTGCAGTGGGCGCTGGCCTACGCGGCGTTCGCGTTCGCGCTGTTGCAGGGCGTGGATATGGTGGCCGCGAAGTTCGGCTGGCCCGATGCGATCGAGCGCGGACTGATCATCGCTGCATGTGCCGGCTTTTTCATCACGCTGCTGCTGGCCTGGTATCACGGCGAGCGCGGTACACAGAAAATCACCGGCGTCGAACTGCTGATCCTCGCGTTTTTGCTGGTGATCGGCGGTGCCTTGATCTGGCGGTTTGGGCCGGCAGTGGCCAACCGGACCGGTGCGCTGGCAACGCAGCCCGTTCCCGCAGGCGCCACAACGGCGGCCATGGCGGTACGACCCGCAATCACCCCATCGCCCATTGCGGCGCAACCGATTCCCGCCAAATCCATCGCAGTGTTGCCGTTGACCAATGAAAGCGGCGACAAGGATCAGCAGTATTTCTCGGATGGGCTGTCCGAAGACCTGATCACCGCGCTGTCGCAATTTTCCGGGCTGAAAGTCATCAGCCGCGATTCCTCGTTCCGCTTCCGCAACAGCAGCGACAGCAGCGCGGCGATCGGCACCAAGCTCGGCGTGGCGCATCTGCTGGAAGGCAGTGTGCGGCGCGCGGGTCGCGAGGTGCGCATCAGCGTCGAGCTGGTGAATGCCGCCGACGGCAGCGCGTTGTGGTCGCAGGTTTACGACCGGCCGTACCAGGACCTGTTCAAGTTGCAGGACGCCATTACCAAGGCGGTCGCAGCAGCGCTCAAAACCAAGCTGCTCAACGCCGGGAGCGCGGTGGCGCAAAGCGACCGCCCGCCCAGCGGCAGTCTCGATGCGTACAACGCCTATCAGCAGGGACAGTTCGATCACCAGCGCGGCTCGGAAACCGCGTTGCGGCAGGCCATCGCGAAGTACACCGAAGCCACGCACCTGGACCCGGATTACGCCGTTGCGTATGCGCGAGAGGCGCGAGTCTGGATGCAGCTTGCGGGATTTTATCTTGGCGGCGCCGACATACCCGACGCCTATGCGAAGGCAAGGACCCTGACCAATACGGCCTTGCGTCTGGATCCCGATCTTGCCGAGGCGCATCTTGCCAATGCGGCATTGATCTTCAATGCCGATCTGGATTGGAGCGGGGCGGGCCCTGAAATCCGGCGTGCCGTCGAACTGGCGCCGGGTAATGCCGAGGCCCTGTTTTCGCTGGCGGCGGGCCACGCATCGTCCGGTCACGTCGAAGCCGCGCTCGGTTCCATCCAGCAAGCGTTGGCAAAGAACCCGCTGAACGCGTTCTGGCACGACTGGCAGGCGTCCTTTCTCGGCGCGCTCGGCCGGTTCAACGACGCCGAGGCGGCAGCACAGCAGAGCATCCAGTTGGAACCACAACAGACACTTGGTTACCGCGTATTGACCTTCGTCGAAGTTTTGCGCGGGGACGCGACAGCGGCGCTGTCCGCCGCGCAACAGGCGCCGCCCGGGCGCAACCACGACATCGCGATGGCGTGGGCATTGCAGATCGGCTCCAAGCGCGCAGCGGCGGATTCGGCGCTGCAAAGTCTCATCGCGAAACATGCCGGCGATTCGTCGTACCAGATCGCCGAGGCGTATGCGCTCCGTCGCGATCCGGACAACGTGTTCAAGTGGCTGGACCAGGCCTGGGCCAATCGCGACAACGGCATCCAGTACCTGATCTACGACCCCCTGGTCCTGCGTTACCAGC
Organism: Rhodanobacteraceae bacterium; assembly: GCA_004299555.1. Classification (GTDB taxonomy): domain Bacteria; phylum Pseudomonadota; class Gammaproteobacteria; order Xanthomonadales; family Rhodanobacteraceae; genus 66-474. The sequence continues at coordinate 23,647 of SCQU01000008.1, read as the reverse complement.
ACGACCCGCGCTTCGCGGCGTTCTGCAAGAAAGTGGGGTTACCGACCACCACCGATGCGAAGGCGGTGCCGTGAGCGCGAAGCCCCGTTCATTGCCGGACCCACGCGTCACGGGTGACCGATTTTGGCGGTGGGCACCGTCAGGAAGTTGGATACACCGCACATCTTGAACGTCAGCTTTGCGGCCTGCAGTTGAAGAGTTCGACCGACCGCAGTGGGCCGGTTTGAGCCATTCAAATCGTACGTCCCGCGAGGCTGGGCGCCGGCTGCCGTGGTAGATCACTGCCGTGAGACACTTGTGCGCGCCAAACTTTGTGAGAACTGGGCGTCAATCTTTTGAAGAATGCATAAACTTGCTGTGCGGGGAACCATAAAGTGGCCGCTTTGGCCACTTTATGATCTCATCGGCAGCATATAGTGTCCGCCCGTGGACAATCCTCCAGACGCGAGTTAGTGGCTCTGCGTGCGCGCACTGTGACAATAAGTTGGTAGTTGCGGACCGGCGTGCCGACGCCGCTGGTGTTGGCCGGCACGCTTTGCTTCTGCACAATGCGCTCGACAAGGCCGGGCAGGTGTCCACCACCACTGCAGCCAATGAGTACGATCCACTGGCTCCGGTCCCAGTGGTGCTGATCCAGCCGCGCACCATCGGCGTGCGCTTGACCATCGCGATCGGAAACCCATAGGAATAGCTTGGTGCTAAAATCGCTGACTGGAGGCGTGAAAGCGGGCGGATGCTGCTGGGGGTGGTCGTCCTCAGCGGGTTGGACAACGGCCCTCCGCGCAGGGCTTGCTCTATGCGACCAGGGCAGTCAACAGGCCAGCCGCGCTGATCAATTCGGCTGACACTGCTGGTCAGCCCATTTGGTGAACAGTGGTCAATAAGCTGGCGTTCCACAATATAGCCATCAATGCGGTGTTGTGGCTGCCGTATCCCGCCTTAATGCGGCGTGCAATGAAATCTGCTGAGGACACACCACGTGTCTATCTATTGGATTGCGTTGGTCCCGCTGACTCTCGCCGTTATTGGCGGCGGCCTCCTTGGTGTCGCCGGAATGTTTAACGCCCGAACCGAACGTCGTGAGCAGAACTCAAAGCATGCGTCAAACGGCGTGCTGATGAACCCTATAAAAGAGCCCCCGCCCCGACCCTAGCCGTTCCGGCTCACTGTTGAACTCGAAGCCGTTGCGAAAGCGCCTGGATTGGTTCCAGGCGCTTTCGTTTTCGGCTGGGTCCAGATGTGTCCTGCGTGCTCCCACGGGTAGCCGAACTAGGCTTGCGGCCGGCTCAAGACGGCCGATTCTGTTGAAAAACTCAGTCTTTCGCGGAACGCGAGCTGCGGCGTATTGTCAAATGCTCTGACGCAGATCGAGGGCATCGAGAGGATGGGATGAGTATTCCGGTCAGGTTGACCACCGGTTCCGGTAATCGTTGACCGCCGTACCGCTGCTGACCAAGTGGCGTAACATCGGTCCGATGGCAGGCGGCGACGGGCACCTCACGGCCCGTTCCAGCCATTCGCTTGGTGTTGTCGAATGACCGCTGCTGGCGAAACCGGCCGTTCGTCGTGGCAGGCAGCGGTGGGTGCTGCAGGAATGGCTCTCGCCTCAGGGCGACGACGCGGCGGAAGCCGCCGCCGCGGATGCGGCTGGCGCGGGTTTGGAGACGGTGTCGTATTGCTTCACCAGCGCCTGGAAGCGCGGGTCGCCGCGCAGCGGAATCCACTGCGGATTGACGCTGAGGTCGCCGCAGGCGACCCGAATGCTGGCGCAGTACTTCGGCAGCTGTTCCAGCACACTGGTGTTCTGGCCCAGCGCCAGTTCGAGCTGGATCACGTCGCGCATGGAAGTGGGATCGAGGTCGGTGCGCTGGCGCAGCGCCTCCACCGCGGCCAGCGCCTGCGCGTGCAATTTCGGATCGAGCACGGATTGATAGGTCAGCCGGCCGGCGGCGATGAGCACCTTGGCAAGTTCCGTTTTGGGCTGCGCGCGGTCGAACGCCTTCACCGCATCGGCGTCGCGGTGCAGCAGCGCATAGGTCTGCGCCAAGCCCATGGCGCTGTCGGCGCTGGTCGGGTCCAGCCGCATCAGCGCCTGCGCGGGGATGAGCGCCGGCGCGTACTCGCCCAAGTCCGCTTCAGTCACCACGAGGTTGCTCTGCGCGGTGGCGTTGTCGGGATCGAGCCGCACCGCTTCCAGGTTCTGCGCCTGCGCCTGTTGCAGCGGCAGTGTGATGGCGTAATCCAGGTGCGCGATGGCATTGCTGGGATCGAGCGCCAGTGCGCGCTCGTAGCCGGCCTTGGCTTCGGCGCGCTTGCCTTCCGCCCCGTCGGCATTGCCGAGCGCCAGCAGCGCCGCCACGTTGCGCGGGTCCAGCGCCAGCGCCTTGTTGGCTTCCACGCGCACCTTGGGCAAGGCCTCTTTGAGTGACAGCGTGGAGAATTGGGTCAGCTCGGACCACACGCCTGCCAGTCCGGCGTGCGCGTCGGCGTAATCCGGAGCGAGCGCGATGGCCTGTTCGTACAGTTTTTTGGCTTGCTCGATGGGCGCGGCGGTGCTGGCTTTCTCCATCAGCGCGTTCGCCTGCAGTACCAAGTCGTGCGCCTGCGGGTTCACCGTTTGATTGGTGCGCGCGGCGGCAAACTTCACCTTCAACGCATCGGCGATGGACGCGGAAATCTTGTCCTGCACCTCGAACACGTTGGCCAGCGAATCGTCGTAGTGGTCGGCCCATACCTGATAGCCGGTGCGGGCGTTCACCAGTTCCACGATCACCCGCACGTCGTTGCCCTGGCGCAGGATCTTGCCGGTGAGGACGTTGGCGACATCCAGCGCCTTGCCGATGACGGTGGCCGGTTGCGTGCTGTCGCGGTAGTGCGAGGCGGTGTCCCACGCGATCACGCGCAGCGCGGTGTTCTGGCCGAGCGCGTTGGTGAGTTCCTCGGTGATGCCGTCGCTGAAGTATTGCTGGCTCTTGTCGCCGGACAGGTTGGCGAACGGCAGCACCACCAGCGTGTCGGCGGGCGGGTTGAAGGCGGTGGTGGCCGTGCCTGGCGCGTTGCGATGGACGAAATAGCCCGAAGCCAGCAGGGCGATCGCCACCGCCATCACCCCAATGATCGTGAAATCGAGTTTGCGCGCGTTGGAGTGGCGTCGCGGGGCATCAATCGCGACCTCGCTTTCGCGCTTGAAACCCTGCGGCGTGAACTCGAAGAACCACGCGAAGGCGATCCAGAACGGAAAGCCGATCACGCAGGCGATCACGAACGCGCGCATCGCCCAGTTCGGCGCGTCGAACAGCGGCCCGAGTTGCGCGATGCCCTGCGACAGCGCCCACGCCGCGCCGGCGTACAACACCGCCGCGCGCAACACGTTGCGGCGCTTCAGTTCCGCGAAGAAGCCAAGCTTGTCGGTTGCCACGCGTGAGGATTCCCCGCCGGCGGCGTGCCGGCTTCCAGTCCCGCGCAGTGTACACATGGCGTTGGCAGGGCGCGGGTTCCCCGTGGGCTTGCGGGTCTCGATCGGCGTCAAGCCGCCTCGCCGCGTGGTGCTGAACCCGCCGTCCGCAGTAGCCTGCAATGCGGACATTGACGTAGCGTTGGCCAACGGCGACTTCGGGTCGACTTCGTCCTTACCGGGCCGAGACTGTCTCTCGGGACTCTGGCCGGCGCTACTTCTCCGAAGAACGCTTGAGTGGCCGTCCACCGAGGTGTCCGTTTGTGCGTGACGCGCGCGTCTTGGCCTTGGAGCGCGCACTGCCACCGGCCGCGCCCAGTTGTGCGGCCATCCAGCGCTTACTGCCGAACGCTCCCGCCAATAGTCCGGGCACAAAGAGATCAACGTCCAACTTGGGCCAGTGCAACCCCAGCCCGCTTGGCGTAATCTCGACCAGTGCCAGATCGGCCGGAGCGGCATCGGCTAGTCCCTCAGCGAGTTTCGGTGGGAACGTAACTTCCACGCCAGTGTTGAGGCTGACCACTACGCGGGCGCGGCGGCGGTCGTACCGCGCAGCAACGGCGTGGCCGTGCTGCCGAAGCCTCTGCATCTGTTGCTCGGCATGGGTAAATTCGCGGTCAGTAATTGCCATGGAGTTTGTTCCACTCGTTGCAAAGGGTTGCCAGCACACTTCCAAGCACATCCTGGATTTGATTCACGTCCGCGAGCTTGAATCCGTAGCTTTCACGCAGGTCGAGCGGGCCGGCCGGACAGTTCAAGACGAATACGGCCTCGTTGTCCGGGCCAATCACATGAACGTGAGCGGGACGATGATCATTTGGGTAGATCACGATCCGCAAACCATGGATGCGCATGACGGTTGGCATGACGTATCCTAGCATAACCTAACCGGTTAGGTTACAGCCTCTTGGTCTGATGCCGGGGCTCCACCGAATAGCGTGCCGTCCCCGCTTTGTTTGCGCCGTCTTGCCGCGGTTCGGCGCATCCTCGAAGTCCCGATTGGAGATTTCGATGGAGAACCAACAACGACAACCATGGAACAAGGGCAAGCTGGTTGGCCAGAAGGCGCCGCTGAAGCTGCGCGATATCTGGGCAATCCGCATCCGGTTGCAACTACGCCACCGGACCCGTGATCTCGCGCTGTTCAACACCGCGATCGACTCGAAACTACGCGCCTGTGATTTGGTCAAGCTCCGGGTGACGGACGTGGCCCACGGGGACCAGATCGCCTCACGCACCATCGTGATGCAGCAAAAGACCCATCGCCCGGTCCAATTCGAAATCACCGAGTCGACCAAGCAATCGCTCCGCGACTGGATCACTGTGGCCGGCCTGAGGCCGGATGCCTACTTGTTCCCAAGTCGCGTCAGCACCTCTCCACACCTGTCGACACGACAGTATGCAAGAATCCTTCACCGCTGGGTTGCTGAGATCGGGTTGGACGGTCCTGCGTATGGAACGCATTCGATGCGGCGGACGAAGGCCTCTCTGATCTACCGGCGCACCAAGAATCTGCGCGCTGTGCAGTTGCTCCTCGGCCACGCCAAACTTGAAAGCACCGTTCGTTACCTCGGCATCGAGGTCGACGACGCGCTGGAGATGGCTGAACAGACCGAAGTCTGATAGCCGTGGCCGGACTGCGACCACGGTCGCGGTCCGGCCCTGAGCGGACATCGCCATGAAGGGTAACTTCGCCAAACGGCCAACCTAATGCGTCCGCGGCACCGCGGCCACGAAGTAATCACCCCTCAACAGAGTTGGACGCGGGCGTTACCTCTCAAGCCTCTGTACGAGCTTAAGGCAGTGCTCGTTTTCCGGATCAAGGCCAAGTCCGCGACGCGCGATGGTTCTCGCTCGATCGGCATGCCCAATGTTCAGGTATAGCCACGCCAACCTAGAGTAGTCAGTTGCTGAAAGAGATGGCAGATATCGTTCCATCACTTGAGCCACACGCTCAATAAGATCTTTGACTTCAGGCGACCAAGAAGCGCCTATTTGCCGCTCTTTGAGTTCGCGGATCCTATTGTTGATCCTATTGGCTATTCCACCCAACATCTCTGGGGTGGCTGTTGGTAATAGGGCCGCTTCGCTAAGCGCATGCACCTCGCCCATAGCGTCATCAAGCGAATGGCACAAATCAGCAAGCCTCAACCACACGTCAAGTCTCTCTTGAACCTCCGCAGTTTCAAGAAACTTTCGAAGATAGCCCTTTGCATGCTGTTTTGCTGGCTCTGAGTCGTCAACTTCCAAGACAAGATCTGCCAGCCGCACGTACGTTTTTGGCACTCTGGATGCAATGTACTCAAGGATCGGAACAAATTCCTCTAACGCCGCTGGGTTCTCACTTGATCTTGCCGATGCCGCTTTAACGAGCCGATCGATCCTCGGTAGCACGCCGCGACGTGCATCGTGCTTCATACCCGCACCGAATTCCATCAGCAGCTTTCGGTCTTCTTCCACAGCGACTTTAAAGGGGCTAACCTCAAGCTTACGCCTCCCGTAACTTGCGGCCGCCAACGGGACACCGACGAATTGCTCATTATCTGCAGTTGATGACATCTCCTCAATTAGCGAGAATCGGCGCAGCTCATCCAGCGCGCCTACCACGTCGAACCGTTCGTTCCTAGGCCTTAGCGATACAGCTTCTACAGCTATGGAAGGGACGAATGCCCTCCAACTACATAACAACAAAAACACACGTTGACTGGATGGTCGTAGATTTTCGTAGGTTCGCTCGAACAATGCAGCAAGTAGGTGCTCCGCACTCGCAACGATGCGCTCAGGCTTGATAGCCCGCTGTTCACGCGCTACTTGGCCGAGCAGAATTTTTATGACGTAAGGATGCCCATCCGATTCATTAATCACATTTTCTTCATACGCGGGCGTAAGTAGCTGCGATATCCCAAGCCGTTTCGACTCATGATCAATCAGTTTTGACGCTTCTGCATCGGTCATGCCGCCTATATCAATCGGATAGTCACCAACAAAATCCCTGAATCGCGTTGTAATTAAAACCTTGTTTGGCAGACGAACGTGGGTGTCTAACCAATTAAACACATCCGCAGGGCTCTCGAGAGTTTCAAAATTATCAAGGACGTACAGAGTCCTTCCTGCGGCGCCCTCACGAAGGCACTGCTCGAAGTACTGGCGCCTTGGGAAGGCCTTATCCTTCCACCCAGCAGGTTCCAGAAGCTCTGATGCGAGGTTTGCAATGTCATCTACACGAACAACGCGCGGCTCAACGGGTTTCGGGCCACTTTCGAGTAAGTCAATGTCCCTTGAACTCATCCAGAGAATCACATCAAACGGAGCGCGACTAAGCCTCGTGACCTCCTCGAGTACAGCCAGGGCCAACGTCGTTTTCCCGATCCCGCCAGGCCCCGTAAGTGTCACAATGGGGTGACGGTCGTCTTTTAGAAGTTCCTCTAGCAATCGTGTTTCAAGCGCTGCCCTCGGGATGCGCCCCGTTGGAGCGGGTGGAAGATTTGTGAATGCGTTTCCGGACTGCTCCAACGCGACCCGACCATGTGTCTCGCTCTGTGGAAGGCGGCCGGGAGGCGTAGACCATCCTGAGCCATCCTTCTGCTCCACATCATTGGTGATTAGTGAAAGAGCTTCGAATGAATTACTCTTGAAATTACCATTCGGGACGAAGATATCCCGAAGGTCAGAATCCGTGAAGATCAGCGATATTCGAACCGGTTCATTAATGCCAATATATACGCCATCGGATAGCGAAACGTCGCGTGTCCTGCGTAGGTAATCGAAGCAGTCACATCCACCAAGCAATGGCGAAACTCTAAACTTCCCCGATAAATTGCGGTGCAAGAACGCCCAATCGTGCTTGAACATGGCAAGTTGCCCAACTACTAAATCGAGGGACCGCACGAGACGGGGACATGCGTAACTACACTGTTCACCCGTAGAGGCGCCGTGGCCCCGTGTTCTATTTCGGATTGCAGCACCGATCTCAAAGAATTGTCTCAATGCTGCTTTTGCTCCTACCTGCGGCTCGATGCCAAATTTCACGGAGACTTCTGCTAACTCGCGCACTGCAACGCTTCGCCAATCGTCACTACCGACACGTTCCGTAAGATCTCGCATGAACTGAGTAGCGTTCGTCAATACAAATTGAGCCGACGGCCCAGTGAGAGCGAGGTTCAATACTTCTACCCAGCTGCCTATGGAGTCGGCTCGCACCAGCGTGTGCTCGAGTGCGTACCTATGGCGGTCTACGTCGTCACCAACGCATGCCACGATTCCCGCTGTGACAAGCTTCGTAACGTATTCGAGCTTGAATGAAAGCGCATTAAAATACGCTATATCGCCTTCTTCTTGATCATGGGCGACTCGATCGTCAAGCTTTGAGAACAGTACCCCAGGTGTCACCACGACGAGCTCCCTTTGCCTATATCTGACTGCTTCTATGATAGGAACTTAACCACCACAAATGTCGTTGATAGCGAGGGTGTCGCACATCTACCCGTAGAGTAGCCGTTGTTGTGGACGACACGAGGCACCTTCCCGCGTAGCATCATATCGTTGATCTGCGGCTCTCGGTGAGGGTTACCCGCATAGCCAAAAGGCGCGAGCACCCATCGTGTTGTGTCGGCTTTCTGCAGGCGCGAATCCGTACGCGAGCGGCCGCTTCGGGTCGCACCGCGACCATCGGGTAAAAGTCGGCCGAAAACAGCCTGTCAACACGTTCGCCAGCGCGTCGGGTTTGTTGATTCAAGCGCCATCGGTCCACGCAGTGTACGCTTCGAAAGGATCCAGCACCCAGCGACGGGCATGGGTGCGAGTCCATGATCGCGAGGCGCTACAGTGAACACGAAATCACAAGACACGAACCCGATCTTGGCTGGTCTTCCCAGCGTAATGCCGGATCTGGAAGCTCTGTACAAAGACGTGCACGCGCACCCGGAGCTGTCGATGCAGGAGACACGCACTGCAGGCATCGCGGCCGAGCGCTTGCGCGCCGCCGGTTTTGCGGTAACGACCCAGGTCGGCCATACCGGCGTGGTCGGGCTTTTGCAAAACGGCGACGGCCCGACCGTGATGCTGCGCGCCGACATGGACGCGCTGCCGGTTGCGGAAGCCACGGGTGCCGCGTACGCCAGCACCGTCACGGCGACCGACCCCGAAGGTAAAGCAGTGCCAGTGATGCACGCGTGCGGCCATGACCTGCACGTCACCTGGTTGCTGGGGGCTGCGGCGTTGATGGCGCAGGCGCGCAAGGCTTGGCGCGGCACGCTGATGGCGGTGTTCCAGCCTGCCGAGGAAACCGCAGCCGGCGCCCGGGCGATGATCGATGACGGACTGTTCAAGCGTTTCCCGAAGCCGGCGGTGGTCCTTGGCCAGCACGTGGTGGTCGGACCCGCCGGTGTGGTCGCTGGACGCACGGGCGCGATCACCTCGGCTGCAGACAGTTTCCAGATTCGCCTGTTCGGGCGCGGTGCGCACGGCTCGATGCCGCAAGCCAGCATTGACCCGGTGGTCATGGCGGCGTCGGTCGTGCTGCGCCTGCAGACCATCGTCTCGCGCGAGGTCGCACCTGCCGAGTCCGCGGTGATCACCGTGGGCGCGCTGCAGGCCGGCAGCAAGGAGAACATCATTCCGGACGAAGCCATCATCAAGCTCAACGTGCGCACCTTCGATACAGGCGTACGCGAGCGCGTGCTGGCGGCGATCAGGCGCATCGTGGACGCCGAGGCAGAGGCCTCCGGAGCACCACGGAAGCCGGAGATCACGCCACTGGACAACTACCCATTGGCGGTGAACGATGCCGGCGCGACCAAACGTGTGGTCGCGGCGTTCCGGGAGTACTTCCCCGCGGAGCGTCTGCGCGAGGTGGACCCGGCCTCGGCCAGCGAAGACTTCGGCTCGTTCGGTTCTGAATGGGGCGTGCCTTCGGTGTTCTGGTTCGTCGGCGGAACCGACCCCGACACCTATGCCAAGGCCAAGGCGGCAAACCGGCTCAATGACCTGCCGACCAATCACAACCCGAAGTTCCTGCCCGTACTGCACCCTACGCTCGAAGCAGGCGTTGCAGCCCTCGTGATCGCGTCCTGCGCGTGGCTGAAACCGTAGCGGTCGGCCGATCCACAAGCGCCCCACCACCACCAGGAGGGTCAACCGGTGCAGGAACTACTCATGCGCGTGCTGGACCTCGGTGGCACCTTCGTGTTCGCGATCAGCGGCGGAGTCACCGCCGTCCGGCGCAAGATGGACGTTTTTGGCGTACTCGTACTCGCGTTTGCAGCCGGCAACGCGGGCGGGATGACGCGCGATCTGCTGATCGGCGCGGTGCCGCCGGCGGCAATTTCCAATTGGGTTTACCTCGCCGTATCCGTCCTCGCCGGCCTGATCGTGTTCTTCCGCTATCCGCTCATTGCCAGGCTCAATCACCCGGTGCAATGGATGGATGCGGTGGGCCTGGCGTTCTTCGCGGTGGCCGGCACCGAAAAGGCACTCGCGTACGGGCTCAATCCGGTCATGGCGGCGCTGCTCGGCGTGTTGACGGGCATTGGCGGCGGCATGCTGCGCGACGCCCTCGCCAACGAGATCCCGGTCGTGTTGCGCTCGGACCTGTACGCGCTGGCGGCGCTGGCTGCGGCTGCGGTCGTCGCCGCTGGACACGTGTTGCACCTGCGCCCGACCGGCCCCGCCATCGTCGGGATGCTGGCGTGTTTCATGCTGCGTTTCATGGCGATCCAGCACGGCTGGCATCTGCCCGCAGCGCGCTTGCCGCGCAACGGCGGCAAGGCAAGAGCAGCGAAGGAGAGCCACCATGACCAGTGAGCGTACGGATCAACATGCGACCGTGCTGAGGTGCGGTCAGGTATTCGATGGCATGGCCGATCAGCTGAGGGGTCCAACCGAGATTCTGGTGGAATCCAGCCGCATCACCGACATGGCGCGAGCGGTCCACCGGCCACCCGGGGCGCGGGTGATCGACCTGACGCACTGTACGGTGAGCCCCGGCTTCATCGATACGCACGTGCATCTGACGATGGACGCTTCGCGTTTGCCTGTGCAGACGCTCGAATCGTGCGTCGCCAAGGCGCTCACGGGACTCGGCATCGCCCGCGAATACATGCGCTACGGCTTTACCACCCTGCGCGACTGCGGCAGCCTGGATCCGGAATTCCCGACCGTCGATCTGCGCAACGCGCTGGCGGCGGGCCTCGTGGAAGGGCCGCGGCTGATCGTTGCCGCGCACATCATCAGCGCTTCCGCCGGGCACGGCGATGTGCGCGGGTTCTATGCCTCGCGCTGGAATCTGCCGGTGTCGGCCGTCGCCGATGACGCGGCCAGCATCAAGGCGCTGGTGCGGCGCGAGCACACCTTCGGCAGCGACTGGATCAAAACCGCCAATACCGGCGGCTATTTCAGCCCCGGCGACGATCCGGCACGCGTGACCTGGTTCGACGATGAAATGAATCTTCTGGTGGCGACGGCGCGGCAACTCGGGATGCCGGTTGCGGTCCATACCGGCGCGGCCGAAGGCTGCAAGCAGGCGATCCGCGCGGGCGCCCGGAGCCTCGAACACGCCTATCTGATCGACGCTGAAGCGCTGGCGATGGCCGAACGATCCGGTACTTTCCTGGTGCCGACGATGCAAATGACCCGGGAAGACACGCAGGCGCTGCACGCACACACATTGCCGTGTCAGGCGGTCTGGAAGTTCAGCCGTGACAGTGGGCAAATCGTCGAGTCCCAGCGCCTGATCGCGCACAGCGGCGTCAAGATCGCGTACGGTACCGACTGCGGCATGTTTCCCTTCAGCCACGGCATCCTGGAGTTCCAGGCCATGGTGGCGGCCGGCCTCACGCCCGTGCGGGTACTCAAGGCGGCCACCAGCGTTGCCGCCGCGCTGCTCGGACAAGACGAAATCGGGGTTCTCATGCGCGGCAAGCAGGCCGACATCGTGGCGATGCCGGGAGATCCGATCGCCGACATCCGCGCGACGGCCAACGTGAACTTCGTCATGAAAGCCGGAGTGGTTTACCGGAACTCCGTGGAGTAACGGGCGCCAGCCATTTGTGGTCGTCGCCGTTGCCGTCCACCCGTTGAATCCGTCGCTGCACTTGCCGGCGACGCAAGCAATGGACGTGCGCCCGCGCCCACACATGGACCTCGCGACCGTGACCTACCTGTGGAAAGGCCGCATCGCGCGTCGCGCTGTAATCTGGATCAAGCCACGTACCGGTGCAGCACTGGCGTCCTGCAAGGCGCTTTACCATGGTGGCGTCCGGTTCGCGCGTCACCCGACTGCAGGCCACACCATGAGCAACTTGCTTCCCCAAGCCACCCCCGAACGCTGCGAGTCACACCCCGCCGCGCAGCCGGAAATCGTCCACCTTCCGGAACGCACCGCGGACCTCGGTGCCGGACTCATCGTGCAACGATCGCTGCCGACGCGTGGACGCCGCCTGGTCGGGCCGTGGTGTTTCTTCGACCTGTACGGACCACTGGCGTTTGCCAACCGCAAGGCCATGGACGTCGCGCCACACCCGCACATCGGCCTGCAGACGGTGTCGTGGCTGTTCGCCGGCGAATCCGTCCATCACGACAGCCTTGGCTGCACCGCGACGGCCCGGCCCGGCGAGCTCAACCTGATGACCGCAGGCCGCGGCATCGCGCACTCCGAGGAAACTCCGCCACAAAACTCAGGCCACCTGCACGGCGTGCAACTGTGGGTCGCGTTGCCCGATACCGAGCGCCATCGCGAACCCGGCTTCGACCATTACGCGGACCTGCCCGTGCTGGAACCGGGCGGCGGCCGCGTACAGGTATTCACGGGGAACCTGGGTGACACCCACAGTGGCACCCGCACGTTCTCGCCCCTGGTGGGAGCCGACCTGCACCTGGGCGGGCACGGTGTGCTGCGCCTGCCCCTGGAAGTATCGTGGGAGCACGCGCTGGTCGTGATCGACGGCGAAGTCACGCTCGATGGCACGCGCCTGACGCCGGGAGGCCTGCATTACCTTGGTACCTGCCGTGCGGGCCTGGAGTTGTCGGCCGAGCACCCCGCGCACGTCGTGCTCATCGGCGGTGCACCCTTTGGCGAGGCGATCGTGATGTGGTGGAACTTCGTGGCGCGCACGGCGGAGGAAATCCGCCTCGCACGCGAGAACTGGCAGCAACACCGGGTATTTGGCGAGGTCACGGCTTATCAGGGAACACGACTGGACGCACCACCACTTGAAGGCCGCCCTGTTGCGAGCCGATGAGTTGGCTCACGGCCCGCCGCTACCGCGGGGCTCGCACGCGGATACCGACCAACAGTGGTTGAATGGTGGCGGTGGAGGCAAGCGACCGTCGGCCGCCAGTCGTCACGGTGCCTGCCGGTGAGGACTGCGCGAGCATTGCTGCCACCCCTTACCGGCCCGTGGTCCGGAAGTCAGCAATGGCTGCCATCGAGCGCCACTGCTGCTTCCTGGTTGTGCTTTAGAGGTCTGCTTCCCAAGCGAGCTTCGGGGTCGTTTGCCAACAGCGCTTAGCCGCCGTAAATGGTAAGGCAACCATAGTTCTACAACCATGCACGGACCGATTGCACCCGGTTTCTGCTGCGGCACTGCGGCGCGGCCTCCGTCACGGTGCGGCACCAGCCGACCGTGATGGCGTTATTGGTTTACGCCGCCTTGCCCTTGGCGTGACGCCGCGCAAGGAGCGCGTCGAGACTCCAGTCGCCGGCGCCGCTCCCGACGAGCACCAGGAAACCTCCTGCGGCAGCCAGCTCGGCAAACGCGATGATCTGTGCCTGCAGACCCGCAGGATGAATCCCGTAGAACAGCAGGATCGCCGCGACCGAATATACGGCCAGGATGAGCGCCGCGATCCGTGTCCGGTACCCCGCCAAAAGCAGCAGGCTGCCACCGAGCTCGATCACGATCGAGGCGATCAGGAGGGGTCCGGATACGCCACCCGTCGCCGCGTAGTGTTCAAAAAATCCAAAGTGACCAATTTTGCTGATGCCGGACCAGGCATAGAGGGCGATCAGGAAGATGCGACCGAGCAGGGTCGCCGCGTTATGAGCTTGATGCATACGGTTCTCCAATTGGTGGAGTGACGATAAAACTCACCCTGTACGGATATCTCCGGCAGTACCCGAGCGGGCAGCACCCAACAGCGATGCAGATTACAATCAACTTACGCGATAAAAAAGCACAAAAAGCTGCCGCATCTGATCAATTAAACAGATGATCTGGCGGGCCCACGCGATGGTGCTCCGCGGGTATCAGGAAGCCGGTTCGATCCGTACTTTCGCCGTCCGTCTCCCGCAAGATGCTACCGGCCCTGGCGCATGTATGCATACGGGTCAACGGCATCGACCCTTTGCCGGCGACCGGTGGTACCGCATCCGGGCGCTCGCCATTCGCGAGTGCCTTGCCGCCTTCGACGGCGTACATCGTGACCTTGGCGCCGCATGTGATCACGCTGCCGCCGACACCGAGTTTCTCGACCGCGCCTCCGGGCTCCACGCTGAGCGCCTCGGCCGGAAGCTGTATGCGGACACCCTTGACCTGCAGGTTGCCAACTGCACCGTGCGCCGTCACACCCCCACCGGCCACGCTCCCGCTGATTGGGATGGCGATGGAGCCATCGCCAAAAGTCTCGATGGCGCGAGCCGGATGAAGCTGTTTTCACCGTCTCAGGTTCGTGTCCACCATCTCAACCACATCGCGCGCACGGCCATCCAGGATCGCTTTGGCACCGTAGATCACGGTGCCAACCGCCATTGCGGGCTCGATCCTGGGGGGCATGACGAGCTCGTTGCGGTTGACGTGGACGTCCAGCAACGCCGGGCCGTCGTGGGCCAGGAACGCCTGCATGGCCGATTCCAGCTGCTCGTTGCGTTCCACCGTCCAGCCGCGCAGCCCCATCACGTCGGCCAACTTGCCGAAGTCCGGGTTCTTGAGCTCGGTGTAGCTGTCCAAAAGTCCCTCGACCTTCATCTCGAGCTCGACGAATCCCAGCGTACCGTTGTTGAACACCACGATTTTCACGGCGATGTTTTCCTGCACCGCGGTCAGCAGGTCACCAAGCAGCATCGTAAGCCCGCCGTCGCCGCACAGTGCAATCACTTGTCGCGCAGGCAGGGCGCGCTTCGCGCCCAACGCCTGCGGCATCGCGTTGGCCATCGTGCCGTGCAGCAGGCTCGTCAGCGTGCGACGCTTGCCGTTGACATGGATGCAGCGCAATACCCAGACCATCGGGCTGCCGCCATCCCCGGTGAAGATCGCATCGTCCGCGGCGTAGCGGTCCAGAAGCGCCCCGAGCTGCTGCGGATGGATCAGCCCGTTCCGCCCCGGCGCGGCTTGCTGCTGGAGGCTTGCCTGCGCCTTGGTATGCAGCGTCAGGCACTCGTCCAGGAAATCATGCTGCTGCCGCGGCTGCAGCCGTGCCTGCAGGGCATCCAGCGTGGGCGCGATGTCGCCGACCACGCCAACCTCGACCGGATGGCGCCGGCCGAGGTGGCTTGCGTCGATGTCGACCTGTACGACGCGTGCATTTTTCGGGTAGAACTGCCGCCACGCGAAATCACACCCCAGCAGCACCAGCGTGTCGCAACCCGTGACCGCCTGAAAGCCGGCCTTGGAACCGAACACGCCGGTCATGCCAACGTTGCAAGGGTTGTCGTATTCGACGAAGTCCTTTGCGCGCGAGGTGTGGGCCATCGGGGCCTTCAGGGTCTCGCAGAACCTCACGACCTGATCGTGTGCACGCTCGCAACCCGCACCCGCGTACACGGCAATCTTCTTGCCGGCGTTGATGACGGCGGCGATGCGATCAAGCTCGGCGTCGGACGGTCGGGTCACGGGCTCGGGCGTGTGCACCGTGTAGGACGGTCCTTCCTCGGTATCAGTAGCAGCGATGTCTCCGGGAAGTACCAGCACCGCGACACCACGCTTGGTCAACGCCGCTTGCGCCGCCAGCGTGGCCATCCGGCGTGCCTGGCTGGGGATCCAGATGGTTTCGCAGAACACGCTGCAATGCTTGTAGATCGGCCGGAACTCGACTTCCTGCGGGAATTCGATGCCGAGTTCGGTCGTGGCCACCTGACTCGCGATCAACACGACTGGCGCACGGTTGCGGTGCGACTCGTAGATGCCGTTGATGAAGTGCAGGCTGCCGGGACCGCAGCTGCCGGCGCAGACGGCCAGGCGGCCGGTGAAGTACGCCTCGGCGCCGGCCGCAAACGCGCCGACTTCTTCATGCCGCACATGCACCCAATCCATCTTGCTGCTGCGCCGAATCGCATCGGTGACGTGGTTGAGCGTGTCGCCCACCACGCCGTAGCAATGTTTCGCGCCGGCCTGTTCCAGCGCCTCGATGACGATATCTGCAACCTTGCGTTTGGCCATGGCTGGTTCCCCGAAACGATGTGTTCCACGCCACAACAGTAATGGATCACCACTGCTACGGGCTGTTGGCGAGGGTTACACAACCGTGAAGCCGGTTCGATCCGTAATTTCGCCGTCCGCTTCGCGCAAGGCCTTGCCGGCCCTGGCACGTGCACGCACGTGGGTCAGGGGCGTCGAACCCTTGTCGGCCACCCGTACCGCATCCGAACCCTCGCCATTGGCGAGCACTTTGCCCCGGATGTCGATCGCGAGCACCTTGCCGCCCTCGACGGCGTACGTCGTGACCTTGGCACCGTGCGTGACCAGGCTGCCGCCGACACCGAGTTTCTCGACCACGCCTCCGGGCTTCACGCTGAAGGCTTCGGCCGGGAGCATCACGTTCGCGCCCTTGACCAGCGTGTTGCCGATCGAACCGTGGGTCGTTACGTCTTCATCCACCGTGATCGTGCCCACGGGCTTGCTGACCTGGATGCCGATGGAGCCATCGCCAAAGGTCTCGATGGATTTGAAGCGGGCACTGCGCACGGTGCTGTCGTACTGGTTGAAGCCGCGCGCACCCAACCCGTGGGTCATGATCTCGGCTTCCGCATGGAACGTGTCCACGGTGCCGAAATTCACGAAACCGATTCCGCTCGGCCCGTACGACACCACCGGCACATGCGCGATCCACCTATCCACCGTGCCCCAGGTGTCCAGCACCATGTCGTTGACGCCGTAGGTGACGATGGCGCCAAAGTGTTCGACGCGTTTGGCATGAACACCGTAGACGATGATCACGCCGCCCGTGATCATGTCGGCCGTGCCGTAGGGCACATGCCGGTGGAATGGACTTCGCCGGTGGTGAGCGTGTCGAGCTCCACCTGGCCGGCCTGATCGCCGAAGCCGCTGACAAAGATGCCCGAGCCCAGCACCGGCGCGTTCTTCGCGCCGACGCTGATGTTGGAGAGCGACGCGATGATCCGGGAATGGACATCACCATTGAAGTTGTAGACCGTCAACGCGCCCTGGTACACGTTGACGCCGTATTTCTGCGGCTGCTCGCTGTAGCGGCGTGCGTCGCAGGCCGCAATGTGAAGCCCGTCCACCACGAGGTTCAGCTGGTCGGTGCCGGTGCGGGTGATGATCGACACCTGTCCCGTCACCGCGAGGTTTGCAAGCGTAAGCGTGCCCATGTCGGCGATCCCGGCTTGCGTGTAGAGCGCACGGACAGCAGGCGTGGCAACGCGCTCGCCGCAGTGCGAACAGACCCCCTGTTCTCGCCAGATCGGTTCTCCCAGAGCGGACGCTTGCAAGCGACAGCGGTGGGTCGGTTTGAGCCACGCGCATGGCACCTACCCCAAGGCAAGAAGCCAGCCACTGCCTCCACCTCGCGCGCCGGGCGCCAATGGGGATCCGGCGGCAGCCGGAAAAGGCGATGGGCTTCGTATTCGAGCCCACGCACAACCTTGCTGTACTCGTACCCGTGCCCTCACTGGCGCATCCGGTCCGTGTCATGGCCGTGCGGTCAATATTCCTTGGCTGAAGCAGACTCGGCGAGTTGGTCGGCCTTCGGGCTCTTTCGTGCGTCGTACGGCGCCTGGCATCAGGGTGCGCGGCCGGTGTGCCGAGCCGGATCTCACGTGCCCGCCTCGACCTTTACGAGCTTGGTCCGACCGGACGCGCCGGCCCGGATGACCACCGCGGCCTTCCGGCAACCGAAGTGCCGTGCCACCAAGGCGACGAGCTCCTCATTGGCCTTGCCATCGACCGGCAGCGCCTTGAGCTGCGCAACCCACGAACCATCCGGTTGCTGCAAGAACGAGGATCGCCGGGAGTGTGGCTTCACTTTGACTTGCAGGATGACCGATGACATCGTTCGCGCGATCTCCAAGCCGACATGGCAGTTGCCATGCCATCGTATCCGGGCCCGGCTGCAACGGCGCCATCCGGCAGCCTGAAGGAAGCACGAGTGGCGGGCCACGGCCGACTCCGAAGGTTTGCCGCCCCCGGCTGGAAGTCCCGATCGACCCGTTCGGTTCGGGATCGGGTCGGCAGGCACGCCAAACCAGGGTTGGCCCAACCATGCTTTCACGCACACTTGGGTGCGGGGAACCATAAAGGGGCCATCTGCACCTTGAGGCTTCAGATGGACCCGAGCGCCCTGTCGCGTGCCGTCAGGATTGGCGTCAGGCACCGGTGACCGTACCCGGCCGCGCGAGTCGCTCAAGCCGTAGTCGGTGCAAGCGCACGTTCGCAGGCCCTGGCCGCGCGCTGGATCGCTTCGGCCTGCGTGTCGTATGCGTGCATGACCCCGGCAAGTTTGCGCAGTCCGATTTTCGCGACAATCGCCAGCGTGATCTCGTTGATCATGTCGCCCGCATGGCGCGCGACGATGGTCGCGCCCAGGATGCGATCGGTGCCCTCGCGGACATGGATTTTCACGAAACCGGATTCCTCGCTGTCGGTGATCGCGCGGTCGATCTCGTGCATCAGGATCGTGAAGGTCTTCACCGGAATGCCCTGCCGGTTCGCTTCGCGGACATACAGCCCCACGTGGGCGATTTCCGGATCGGTAAACGTACACCACGGGATGATCACCTTGCTCCAGTGCTCGCGCCCGCGAAACAGTGCGTTGCGCACCGCCATCTGTGCCGAGGCGATGGCCGTATGCCCGTATTTGTGTTCCAGGCACACATCGCCGGCGGCGTAGATGCACGGATTGCTGGTGCGCAGGAAATCATCGACGCCAACCCCCTTGCCGGGCGCACACTCGACCCCGGCAGACGCAAGGTCCAGGCCTTCGATGTTCGCGATCCGGCCGACGCCGGTGAGGATTTCATCGACCGCGATGGTGTTTTTGTAATCATCGCTGATGAGGTCAACCCGCTTTTCGCCATGCTCGGTGCGCACTCCGCAAACCCGCGTGTTGAGGCGCACCTCGACCCCATCGCGCGCGAGCGCGGTCGAGAGGATCTGCGCGGCGTCCCGTTCTTCCCGCTCCAGGAACAGCGGCTTGTGCTGCACGATGGTGGTGTGTGCGCCAAGCCGGCAAAACGCCTGGGCCTGCTCGCAACCGATCGGGCCGCCGCCGATGACCAGCAGGCGCGGCGGCAGTTTGGTGATGTCCCATACGTTTTCATTGGTGAGGTAGCCTGCCTGCGCAAGACCCGGGATCGATGGCGTGTTCGGCCGCGCACCGGTCGCAATCACCGCCTTGTCAAAGCGCAGTTTGGCGCCGCCGACCGTGAGGGCGTCCGGGCCAACAAAGCGCGCATCGCCAAAATAGACGTCCACGCCGGCCGCGGCGAGCCGCCGCACGGAATTGGGTTGCCCGAGGTGCGCGCGGATGCGCCGCACGCGTTCCATCGTCGCGGCGAAATCAACCTGGATGGAACCCGGGACCTGCCCGCCGTAGCGGGCCGCGTCGCGCATCTCCGCGTACAGGCGCGAGGTGCGGATGATCGCCTTGGACGGCACACAACCGGTGTTGATGCAAGTCCCGCCAATGAAACTGCGTTCGACCAGGGCCACCTTGATCCCGCGCGCGGCCGCCGTTTCCGCCGCGGCAAGGCCGGCAAATCCCGAGCCGACGACGACCAGTGGGTAACGGCCCTCCGGCTCCGGATTGACCCAGGCCCGGGGCCGCAGATCGGCGATGCGCGCACGTTCGTGCGCATCGTCGGGCGTGGTCAGGCGGCGAGCGTTCGGTTGCGGCATCAGCGATCCTCCTCGGTGGCCCGCCGTTGCAGCCAGCCGCCGCGAAATCCGGCGCGGCGCAGGCCCCGGCGGACGGGCGGGCAGGCGCGCATCAGGCGCCAGATCTGTCCGCTGCGATGGTTTTCGAGCATCATCGCGACGATACCCTGGTCAAGGCCGTAGTGTCCTGGCGACACCCACGCGCGGCCATCGCCAGCTTGCAACGTCGGGTTGACGCCGGTCGACAGGCGTCCGGCAGACACTGCCTCCGGGTAGCGCGCCAGCAGGTTGCGCACCGCCGCCAGCACGATCCGGGGCGCAAACGGCAGCGACGCCAGCACCGAGGGTACCGACAAGGTGCCGTCGTCCGGGCCATACGGAACGCCGCGCGCGGCATAACCCAGCGCCGGCTGTGCCGCGGGGGCGGCCCCCAGCTCGACGCCCGAGGGACCCTCACAGGCAGACAGGCCCCAGCCGTTTTCATCGTAACCCCTGAACTCGTGCGGATTGCGCTTGGCGTACTCGCGCTGGATGCAGGTGGCGCGGCGGCTGTTTTCGAAATAATCGGACCGCTTTTCGCGCATGAAGCGGTCGCGGATGCCGCGAAAGTCGATCCACGCATGCGAGAACTGATGCACGAACAGCGGGCCGGCGTAAAGGTAATCGTGCCCGTAGAGGTTTTCCCACTGGTAGGTCACGGTCCAGGCCGCGTAACAGTCGCCCGGGATGGCGTGCGTGGGCGAGCCCATCGCCAGCACGTACATCAATATCGCCTCGCTGTAACCTTCCCAGTCGTAGTGCAGGAAGCCGCTTTCGGGCTTCCAGCCCATCCTTATCGTCGCCTGGCCATCCTGCGCCCAGCGCCAGTCGATGCGTTGGTACAGGTGGTCGGCCAATGCGCGCAACTCGGTTTCCTCGGCCGATTGCGCCGCGAAATACATCCGCGCCGTGAGCGCACCGGCGACCAGCAGCGCGGTATCGATCATCGACAGCTCCGAGCGCCAGACGCGCGCACCGGTGTCCATGTCAAGAAAGTGGTAATAGAAACCCTTGAAACCGCTTGCCGTAGCGCTGCCGCTCTGGTCGCTGTCACGCAGGAAGCGCAGCGCCGCGAGCACCCGCTGCACCGCGTCGGCACGGTCGATCCAGCCGCGTTCGACGGCCAGCGGGTAGGTGGCGAACGCAAAGCCGGCAACGGCGATGCTGCATGGCGAATGCGCGCGCGAGGTATCGGCGACCAGACCGGTGCGGGGATGGGTGTTGAGTGGGAAATATTCCCATGCGGCGCGCTGCAGCGAGTCCTGCAGGGCCCCATCGGACAAGGCGACGGGATCGGTCATTGCGGACATACCGTTTCGATCATTGCGACCAGTCCCCATTGGTGAGCGGTCGAGCCAACCTCGTCGTGGCGCAGCCTATCCGGGCCAGGTCGCGTTGCCGCGGCACCCCAGCCGTGCCCGGTGCAATCCAGACTTGCCATCTGCTTCCATCACGGCCGCATCGGGACCTTGTCCAAGATAGCACCCGGCGCGACTTTGCAGACCGTTGCCTACCGGCATCCGGGGATCGGTGTCTTGCCTGACCTGCGTCCGGACGGCCTGCCCCCTTGCCACGCCACGGGTGGTCAGCAAATAGTGGATGGCACCGCGCCCAAAGCCGCGCCGCCATAATTGCGTGGTTCCACACCAAGTCCTGGCGGGCCCAGCATGCACCTTGCAGCCAACCTCATCCTCAACACCGACAGTTACAAGGCCAGCCACTGGCTGCAGTACCCGCCCGGCACCGACGCGACGTTCTTTTATCTCGAGAGCCGCGGCGGGGTATACGAGCGCACGCTGTTTTTCGGGCTGCAGGCGATCCTGAAGGAATACCTGGCGCGCCCGGTGACGGGCGCGATGATCGATGCGGCACAGGCGTTTTTCGCGGCGCACGGCGAGCCGTTCAACGCAGCCGGCTGGCGGCACATCGTCGGGGTCCACGGCGGGTTCCTGCCGCTGCGCATCCGCGCGGTGGCCGAAGGCACGGTGGTGCCGACGCACCAGGCGCTGCTGACGATCGAAAACACCGACCCCGCGTGCTTCTGGCTGCCGTCCTACATCGAGACGCTGCTGATGCGCGTGTGGTATCCGGTGACGGTCGCCACCGTGAGCTGGCACGTCAAGCAGGCGATCCACGAATTCCTCGAAAAAACCAGCGACGCCCCGGACGCGGAATTGCCCTTCAAGCTGCACGACTTCGGCTCGCGCGGGGTGTCCAGCGCGGAATCGGCGGCGCTCGGCGGCATGGCGCATCTGGTCAATTTCCGCGGCACCGACACCGTGCTCGGCGTGCTCGCTGCGCGCGAATACTACGGCGAGCCGATGGCGGGCGTGTCGATTCCGGCTTCCGAGCACAGCACCATCACCGCGTGGGGCCGCGCGCACGAACTCGATGCGTACCGGAACATGCTGCGGCAATTTGCAAGGCCCGGTGCGGTGGTCGCGTGCGTGTCCGACAGCTACGACCTGTACCACGCGATCGAGGCGATGTGGGGCGGCAACCTGCGTGACGAGGTGATCAAGAGCGGCGCGACGCTGGTGGTGCGCCCCGACTCCGGCGATCCCGCCGAGGTGGTGCATCGCACGCTCAGCCTGCTCAACGCCACCTTCGGCAGCCGCGTGAACGCCAAGGGCTACCGCGTACTCAAGCACGTCCGCGTGATCCAGGGCGACGGCGTAAATCCCGATTCGATACGCCTGATCCTGGAGCGCATCACCCACGCCAGGTACTCAGCCGAAAACCTGGCCTTCGGGATGGGTGGCGCGCTGCTGCAAAAGCTGGACCGCGATACGCAAAAGTTCGCGCTGAAGTGTTCGGCCGCGCGCATCAACGGGTGCTGGATGGACGTCTTCAAGGACCCCGTCACCGACCACGCCAAGGCGTCCAAGCGCGGGCGCCTGACCCTCGCCCGGCATCGCCGGCACGGCACCTTCAGGACCGTCGCGCTGCCCGATTCGACGCCTGCCACTGACGCGGCGACGCTGGGCGACGGCTGGGAAGACGCGCTGCAAACCGTGTGGGAAAACGGCACGCTGGTTCGCGATTGGAGCCTGGCCGAGGTGCGCGCACGCAGCGAGCGCTGCTGACTACAGGGCGCCAATCTGGCTAGACTCGTCGCCTTGCCACCCACGGGGAACCCACGCGCATGCCAGCCAAGCCGCAAACGGCCAAGCCGCCCGAAAGACTGCATTTCATTTCCGGTCTGCCGCGTTCGGGCAGTACGCTGCTGTCTGCGCTCCTGAAGCAGAACCCGCGCTTTTCCGCCGGCATGACCAGCCCGCTGGGCGACATGCTCAGCGCACTCGTCGCCGAGATGAGCGGCAAGAACGATTTCTCCGTCGCGATCACCGACGCGCAACGGCTGGCGATCCTGCGCGGCGTGTTCCAGAACTACTACGCCGCCTTTCATGGCACCGAGGTGGTGTTTGACACCGGCCGCGTGTGGTGCAGCAAGATGCCGATGCTGGCCACGCTGTTTCCAAATTCCAAGGTGATCGCCTGCGTGCGCGAAATGCCGTGGGTGCTCGACAGCGTCGAACGGCTGATCCGCAAGCAGCCGCTGAACGCCAACAAGATGTTCCATTTCAACCCGAACGGCACCGTGTACTCGCGCACCGAGGCGCTCATCGACGTCAACGGGATGGTCGGCTTTTCGTTCCAGGCCACCAAGGATGCGTTTTACGGCGAATACGCGCCCGGCCGGCTGCTGCTGTTGAGCTACGAAAGCCTGACGCGCGATCCCAAGGCCGCACTGCAGGCGGTGTATCAGTTCATCGGCGAACCGTGGTTTGAGCACGACTTCAACCACATCGAATACAACGCCAGCGAATTTGACGCCCGCCTCGGGCTGCCGGGCCTGCACACGGTCAAGTCGAAGGTGTCGGCGCCCAAGCGCGAATCGGTGCTGCCGCCCGATCTTTTCAAGCGTTTCGTAGCCGACTCGTTCTGGCTGGATCCAAAAAACAACATCCGCAAGGTGCCGATTATTTAGGGAAATGGGATGGACGCCTCCCACTTTTCAGGCAGTGGGAAGCCAAGTGGACCCTCCGGGCCGACGGCATCAAGGTGCCCAAGGCGTGGTAGACCGGAGTCTCCACAAGGCAATCCG
>SCQU01000007.1 GCA_004299555.1 Rhodanobacteraceae bacterium | reverse complement strand
CAGCCACCTCTCCGAATTTCCCAACCGCCCTACGCCGGATTGACTCGGCACCTCCTGTGCCTCGCCCTCCGGGCCATCGGTTGCGCCGATGTTCGCTGCGGCATCCTGCCTGCGCGAGCACATCCGGTGCTTTGGACCACTCAGCCACCTCTCCGAATTTCCCAACCGCCCTACGCCGGATTGACTCGGCACCTCCTGTGCCTCGCCCCCCGGGCCATCGGTTGCGCCGATGTTCGCTGCGGCATCCTGCCTGCGCGAGCAAGTCCGGTGCTTTGGACCACTCAGCCACCTCTCCGGATTGATCACGCGATTGTACCGGCGCCCCCCATGTACGGCCGCAGCACCTGGGGCACGGTGATCGAGCCATCCGCATTCTGGCAATTTTCCATCACGGCGATCAGGCACCGGCCTACCGCAAGGCCAGAGCCATTCAACGTGTGCACGAGTTCCGGCCTGCCGGTCGCGGGATTGCGCCAGCGCGCCTGCAGGCGGCGCGCCTGAAAATCGGTACAGTTCGAGCACGAAGAAATTTCACGGTACAGGTTCTGCGATGGCAGCCAAACTTCAAGGTCGTAGGTCTTGGCGGCCGAGAAGCCCATGTCGCCGGTACTGAGCGCCATCTTGCGATAGGGAAGTTCCAGCCTGCGCAGTACCTGCTCGGCATGGCCGGTGAGTTCTTCCAGCGCCGCGTCTGACTTTGAAGGTTCGACGATCTGTACCAGTTCGACCTTTTCGAACTGGTGCTGGCGGATCATGCCCTTGACATCCTTGCCATAGGATCCGGCTTCGGCCCGGAAACATGGCGTGTGGGCAGTGACGCGCAACGGCAACGCCCCGGCGTCCAGAATGCAGTCGCGCACAAGGTTCGTGAGCGGTACTTCCGCGGTGGGAATCAGGTAGCGTTTGCTTTCACCCACCATCGTCGAAAACAGGTCTTCTTCGAACTTTGGCAGCTGCCCGGTGCCCTGCATCGTTTCTGCGTTGACCAGCAGCGGCAGGTTGCATTCGGTGTAACCGTGTTCGCGCGTGTGCAGGTCGAGCATGAATTGCGCCAGCGCGCGGTGCAGGTGCGCAATCTCACCGCGCAATACGGTGAAGCGCGCACCCGACAGCTTCGCTCCGGCATCGCCATCCAGCCAACCGCGCCGTGCACCAAGCTCAACGTGATCCAAGATCCTGAAGTCAAAGCTGCGCGGGGTGCCCCAGCGCAAGACTTCGACGTTTTCCGACTCGTCCTTGCCCACCGGCGTGGATGGATGCGGCAGGTTGGGAATACCAAGCGCCAGCCGCGACAGCTGCTGTTGCACTCCGGCCAGCGACGCCTCGTTGGCTTTGAGCTTGTCGCCGATGCCGGCAACCTCGGCCATGATGGACGCCACATCCTCGCCCTTGGCCTTGGCCTGGCCGATGGCCCTGGAGCGCGAATTGCGCAAGGCTTGCAGATCCTGGGTTTCCGTCGCAAGGCGCTTGCGGTCGGCCTCCAGCGCCTCGATGGCGTGCGTATCGAGCACAAAACCACGCAGCTCCAGACGCTTGGCGGTGTCCATAAGGTGCGTGCGCAGCAATGCCGGGTCCAGCATGACCAATCCCGATGGGCGAAGCCGTCAATTATCGCGGCGGCCACGCGGCGCGTGCAAACTGCGCCACACTGCTCCGAATCTACTTGACCCGCGCACTGGCGCGCGCGCGCCGCAGACCGTCAAGTTTCTCGCAGATCTTCGCCTCCAGCCCGTTTGCAGTCGGCGCGTAGAACTCGGTACCGGCAAGTGCGTCCGGCAGGCATTGCTGACCGAGTGCGACCCCGCCCTCGACATCGTGGTCGTACTGGTAGCCTTTGCCGTAGCCAAGCTCCCGCATCAATTTTGTCGGCGCGTTGCGCAGCGGCATGGGCACTTCGAGCGTACCGGTCTCACGCACCGTTTGCCGCGTCGCGCCGAGCGCGGCGTAGGCTGCATTGCTTTTTGGCGCCATCGCAAGGTAGAGGGCGGTCTCCGCCAGCGCCAAGTCGCCCTCGGGCGAGCCCAGGCGCACGTATGTATCCCACGCCTGCAACGCCAGTTGCCACGCCCGCGGGTCGGCCAGCCCAATGTCCTCGACGGCCATCCGCAGCATCCGCCGCGCGAGGTACAAGGGCTCGCAGCCACCGTCCAGCATACGCACCAGCCAATACAGCGCCGCGTCGGGATCGGACGACCGCACCGACTTGTGCAGCGCGGAAATCTGGTCGTAGAACTGCTCGCCACCCTTGTCAAAGCGCCGGGTACGGTCGGCCAGGACCTGCTGCAGGGTCGCCGCGTCAATGTGCCCGTCGCGTGCCAGCTCGGCCGCAATCTCCAGGAACGTCAGCGCGCGCCGCACGTCGCCGTCGGCTGCCTTGGCCAACAACATCAGGGTTGCGTCCTCGACGAGCACCCCCGCAGCGCCGAGCCCACGCTCGTGATCCGCCAGCGCCCGCTGCAACGCCGCCACGATGTCATCGGGGCCGACCGCATCAAACACGTGTACGCGGCAGCGCGACAACAGTGCCGAATTCAATTCAAACGACGGGTTTTCGGTGGTGGCGCCCACGAACACGATCACACCGCGCTCAATGTGCGGCAGGAACGCATCCTGCTGCACCTTGTTGAAACGATGCACCTCGTCGACAAACAGCACGCTGCGGCGCCCCTGCGCGAACCGCACCTCGGCTTCGGCCAGTGCCTTGCGCACCTCGGCGAGACCGGCGAGCACCGCGGAAATCGCGTGGAAATGCGCGTCGGCGTACTTGGCAACCAGGAGCGCCAATGTGGTCTTGCCGCAACCCGGCGGACCCCACAGCACCATCGAATGCACGCGCCCGGCTTCCAGTTCACGGCGCAGCGCCGTGCCCGGACCCAGCAAGCGGGCCTGGCCCACGATCTCATCGAGCGTGCGCGGCCGCATCCGCTCGGCGAGCGGCTTCAGTGCGTCGGATTCAGGAAACAGGCCGGAGCTTCCGGCCGGGGATGATCTGCGCGGCATCGGGTCATCCTAGAGGATGCCGGTGCCGGTGCGAAACCGGCACCGTATCAGTGCTGCCGGCGTGCGGCCCGGGTTGTTCCATCCACCACGTCGGTGCCCTTGGACGGCACAAAAGTGAATGTCCCGGCGGCCAAGGCCGGGTTGCGCTGCCAGCCGGAGAACGCGATCGTGGTCTTGTTGCCCAGGGTATCCTTGAACACCATGCGCCTGGGGCCGCTGGCGTCAAAGCCGATTTCGGCGTACTCGAACTGCGGCTCCTTGCTGCGCGACACCAACCGCAACCACTCCAGGCCATCGCGGGTGCCAGCATCGGTGGCCTTGAACTCGGTATCGAGCTGCGCCAGGTCGGTCAGTACGGTCAGCGGGCTGTGTGCTTCCTCGGCGCCCTGGTCGCGTACCGTGACCTGCTGCAGGTCGGGCTCGTACACCCAAACCTTGTGCCCGTCGGCGACGATCAACTGCTGGTACGGATCGGTTACCTGCCACCGGAACATCCGGGGAGATTCCAGTGCAAGCGTGCCGTGACTGGTGCCGGTCACGTTGCCGTGCGCGTCATACACCGTCTGGCTGAAGGCTCCGCGCAACGAATGCAATCCATGTGCGAAGGCGTCCAGTCGCGCACGCGAGCCGGCCGCGGCGAAGGCGGTTCCCGCGGTCAGTGAAAGCAGGATCCACAACATCAGTTTGCGCATCGAATGTCCTTTGCCGGCCGCCCGGCGGAGCGGCCCGCGTGCAGGGCCCGGCAGCGTCTGGCCAGGCCACGAAATTCCGCGGCAGCCGCGGGCCTGCGCCCAGGCTGGCGCGCACAGGGATGGCCGACCCCGCGCATTGTGCGCGCCCCGCGTGAATGCAGTGTTATGAACACTCCGGGTTCAGTCCGCCGGTGGTGGTGGCGCGATCACCTCGCGCTGCCCGTTGTGCTGGGGCGGCGTGACCACACCGTCCTGTTCCATCTGCTCGATCAGCCGCGCGGCACGGTTGTAGCCGATCCGCAGGTGCCGTTGCACGCCGGAGATGGAAGCCCGCCGGCTGGTGGTGACGATCCGCACCGCCTTGTCATACAACACGTTGTCGTCGCCCGGGTTTTCATCTTCGGGGAGGCCCGATTCGTTGATGATCTTGCCATCGCCAAGGATCTGCACGTCTTCCAGCACGTCAGCGACGTAATTGGGTTCGCCCTGGCTGCGCAGCCACTCGACGACCTTGTGGACGTCGTCATCCCCGACGAACGCACCGTGGACGCGCTCGGGCGTGGCCGTCCCGGGCGGCAGGTACAGCATGTCGCCATTGCCGAGCAGCGTCTCCGCGCCCGACTGGTCAAGGATCGTGCGCGAATCGATTTTGCTGGATACCTGAAACGCGATGCGGGTCGGGATGTTGGCCTTGATGAGGCCGGTGATGACGTCGACCGATGGCCGCTGGGTCGCCAACACCAGATGCACGCCCGCGGCCCGTGCCTTCTGCGCCAGCCGCGCGATCAGCTCCTCTACCTTCTTGCCGACAATCATCATCATGTCGGCAAACTCGTCGATGATCACCACGATGTAGGGCAGCGGCTCCAGCGGCGGCGCCTTGTCGTCCGGCGCGTCCGGGTTCGGCTGGTAGAGGGGATCCGGCAAGGGCTGGCCCGCGGCCTCGGCCTCGCGCACCTTTTTGTTGAAACCCGCGAGATTGCGCACGCCCACGGCCGCCATCAGCTTGTAGCGGCGTTCCATTTCGGCCACGCACCAGCGGAGCGCGTTGGCGGCCTCCTTCATGTCGGTCACGACCGGCGCCAGGAGGTGCGGAATCTTGTCGTACACCGAGAGTTCGAGCATTTTCGGGTCGATCATGATGAGGCGCACGTCGCTGGGCTTTGCCTTGAACAGCAGCGACAGCACCATGGCGTTGAGCGCCACCGACTTGCCGGACCCGGTCGTGCCGGCAACCAGAAGGTGCGGCATCTTCTGCAGGTCGACCACCACCGGCCGCCCCCCAATGTCCTTGCCCAGCGCAAGCGACAGCGGCGAACGCGCGTCGCCATACTCGCGCGCGCTGAAAATTTCGGAGAGGTAAACGATTTCGCGATGCGCGTTCGGGATTTCGAGACCGATCACGCTTTTGCCGGGAATCACATCAACCACGCGCACGCTGACCAGCGACAGTCCACGCGCGATGTCCTTGTCCAGCGATGAAATCTGGCTGCCGCGGATGCCGGGGGCCGGCTCGAGCTCGAAGCGCGTAATGACCGGGCCGGGGTACGCACTGACCACGCGCGCATCGATCTTGAAGTCCTTCAGCTTCATTTCGACCTGGCGCGAAAGCACCTCCAGGGTTTCCTCCGAATACCCCTTGCCCCGCTGTTCCGGCGGTTCCTGCAGCAACGACAGCGGCGGCAGTTCGCCCTCGGTGGCGGCGCCCGTGAACAGCGGGATCTGGTTTTCACGCTTGGCGCGCTCGCTCTTGACGATCGGCGCCGGCGCCGGCTCGATGCGCACCGGATCGCGCCTGGCGCGTGCAAGGCTGTCCTGCTTGCGCGCGGCTTCCCGCTCCACGCGTGCGGCGCGCGCGGCCAGGGTTTCCGGCGCGCGCTTCAGCCTTCCGTGCAACCACCCAGCCGCCGTCAATACCAGCTGTCCGGTCCAATCCATGACCCGGAACCACGACAGGCCGGTGATCCAGGTAATGGCGATCAGCAGCAACGCGACCAGCAGCAGCAGCTCGCCGAGGCTGCCGAACACGCGCAAGGCCTCGCCGGTACCGCAGCCGAGCAATCCACCCGCACCGATCACGTCGACCTTGCTGCAACTCGGGCTCGCCGCATGCAGCCACGCAAGACCGCAGCCACCCACGAAGAACACCACAAAACCGGTCAGCCGGAGCGCCGGCTCCCATTTGCTCTCGCCGTGCTCCTGCCGGTACCAGCCGCGCAATACGCCGACCGCCAGCGCCACCAGCAACAGCGGAAACGCATACGCGATCGGTCCGAACAGCCAAAACAGGAGGTCGGCAACGTAGGCGCCGATCACGCCGCCGAAATTGTGGATGGGTTGCCCCTCGATTCCGGCCCGCGACCAGGAGGGATCCGATGCGCTGTACCCGATCAGGCACGCAAACAGGTACAGCGCCAATGGAAACAACAGCAACGCCGCCGCCTCGCGCAGCAACCGGCGCGAACGTTCGCTCATCCCGCTGGATTTGACTTCGGCTTGGATCCTGGCGCGCGCCACGCGTGGCAACCCCGTTACCTGACAGCAGCGGGTGAAACTATAACGGGGATCGCAGCCACGCCAAGCTAGCGCGGCGGAAGCCTCGCCGCCGCCGCGGCACCGCCATTGCCAGCCACGCTGAAACGGACGGGTCCCACCGCCACCGGGGCGGCGCGCCCGGCCACCCACACGCGCGCACGCACGCGGTGCAGGCCCGGGCGCAGGATCCAATCCGCGGAACCGTCCCCATGTGCGGGAAGCGCGCTGCCACTGACCTGCCACACCGCGTATTGGACGGTCGAGCGCGCTGCATCCAGCGCGAGACGAAAATACTGGTGCGCCTACGCCCGGGGCGGGTCGATCGCGCGCAACGCGCCACTCTGCGCCAAGGTCGTGCCCGCCAGCACAGATAATCCAGCAACCCCGGCAAAGTTGGCCTACCTGCACGGGCACGGTCGGCGCAATTCGGCGCGACCGGCAGTGGTGTGCGAAAATACCCCGTCAACGCGTTCGCATCGCGGTGTCGCATTCCCCAGTTGGACCGATCCGGTGCCATACCGCACACCGGTACCGCACGCCGCAACAGCCTGAGAATTGTCCATGAGCTCACCCCAACACAGCCGCCTTCTCATCCTCGGCTCCGGCCCCGCCGGCTACACCGCGGCCGTCTATGCGGCCAGGGCCAACCTGCAGCCGCTGCTGATCACGGGCCTGACCCAGGGCGGCCAGCTGACCACCACTACGGAAGTCGACAACTGGCCGGGCGATGCCAAGGGCGTGCAAGGACCCGACCTGATGCAGCGCATGGCCGAGCACGCCGCCCGTTTCAACACCACCATGGTGTTTGACCACATCCACACCGCCGACCTGAAGCAGCGGCCGTTTCGGCTCAAGGGCGACAGCGGCGAGTACAGTTGCGATGCCCTCGTCATCGCCACGGGCGCCGACGCGAAATACCTTGGGCTGCCCTCGGAAACAGCGTTCAAGGGCAAGGGGGTGTCGGCCTGCGCGACCTGCGACGGGTTCTTCTTCCGCAATCAGGATGTCGCGGTGATCGGCGGGGGCAACACGGCGGTCGAAGAGGCGCTGTACCTCGCCAATATCTGCCGCAAGGTCACCTTGGTCCACCGGCGCGACAAGCTGCGCGCCGAGAAAATCCTGCAGGACAAGCTGTTCGAGAAGGCCAGCGCCGGCAAGATCGAGCTGGTGTGGAACCACACCGTGGATGAAGTGCTCGGCGATGGCGCCGGGGTCAGTGGATTGCGTCTGGTCAACACCCGGGATGGCAGCAAGCACGATATCGCGGCGACCGGCATGTTCGTTGCGATCGGCCACACCCCCAACACGGGTGTGTTCGAGGGCCAGCTCGACATGCGCAACGGTTACATCCAGATCCACAGCGGGCTGGATGGCAACGCCACCGCCACCAGCGTGCGCGGTGTTTTTGCCGCCGGCGATGTGGCCGACCACGTGTACCGGCAGGCGGTCACCTCGGCCGGATTCGGCTGCATGGCGGCGCTCGACGCGGAAAGGTACCTTGACTCGATGGGGCTGACGGGCTGACCCGGCAAGCACTCACCCTTCGATTGCGTACAGCACCCAGTCACCGGCCACGCCGGTGAGGCTTTGGGTTCGGATTTCCCGAAACTCGATGCCGGAACCTGCGCCGAGATCGCGCACCGCCGCCGTCGCCAGCACCTCGCCCGGCTGCGCGGCGGCCAGCACCGCGGCGCCGACCTCAACCGCCGGGCCGCCGAGCGCATCCCCGGCACGCACACATTCTCCGGCGTGGACGCCGACCCGGATTTCAAACCGCAGCTGGTCGCGCAAGGCTTGCCGCACCGTACGCGCAAACCGCAGCGCGCGTGCCGGCCCGTCAAAGCTGATCTGGAACCGGTCGCGCGAGCAGTCGGCCTCACGCCCCTGAAAGCGGCCCAGTTCGGCCCGCACGATCGCGCGATGGCGCACCAGCAAGTCCTGCCAGCGCGCGTCGCCAAAGCTGGTAGCCAACTGCTCGGCCTGCGCAATGCCAAGGCACAGTACCGTGGTCAGCGCGCGTGTCGTGTGCGCGACCGGCCCGAGTCCTGCCAGAAAGGTTTCGATGCGCGCCAGCGTATCCTCATCGCCGGGCACCAGCACGTCCATGTCGCTGCCGGGCAGCACCCGCAGGCGCGCGCCAGCCACGTGCGCGGCAAGATACCTGGCGTGGGCCAGCGGAATCACCGCAAGGTCGCGCCGGTGCAGGATCAGGGTCGGGGCACGGATCGACGCCAGCACCGAGCGTGCGTCAAAGTTGATGATGTAGCGGAATTCGGCGCCGGCGCGACGCGGCGAATAGGACACCCTCTGCATCCGCATCACCCAGCGCACGTAGTCCGGGTCACTGGTGAGCAGTTGGCGGGTTTGCGCCACCATGTCGGCCGTGCCCCAAGCACGGTCCCACTGCGCCGACAGTTGATCCGAACGTTCAGCGCTCTCGCCGCAAGGGTACCCCGGCGCGGCCCGAAACCGCGCGCTGGTGTTGCCAAGCACCAGCGCGCGCACGCGCTCGGGGTGGCTGGCCGCAAACAGCATCGATGCTGCGGCCGCGTCGCGCTCGGCCAGCAGCGCCACCTCCGCCACGCTCAAATGATCAAGAACGGTAACGATGTCTTCCAGCCAGTCTTCCCACGTCGGCGGCACGTCCGATGGCAGCGGATCGGACACGCCAGCCCCACGCCGGTCGAACACGATCAGGCGATGGGTCCGCGCGAGCCGCGCAAGCATCGCCGACCACGGCGGGTAGTCCCACAGCGTCTCGACGCTGCGGCTCATTGGATTGAGGAGCAGCAAGGTCGCCGGGCCATCACCGGCGACGCGGTACGCAATGTCGCCGTGCGCTGCCCTGACGTACATGACCGGTGGTGGCTGCTGGCTCAACGCGTCAATGCTCCCCGCCATGTCTATACGGCCATTCTAAGCAGGGCCGGGCCGAAAGTGTTGGGCCGGGCGCGCCAGCCGTGGCCGTACCGGCGCCTACAATGGCGCCATGTTGACCCTCAAGACGCACGCCGCCATTGCAGACATCGCGGCGACCGCCTGGGACGCCCTGGCAGCCGATGACAATCCGTTCACGCGCCACGCATTCCTCGCTGGACTGGAACAGACCGGCTGCATCCGCGAAGCCCTGGGCTGGCGCGCACAACACCTCACGCTGCACGACGGGGCTGCGCTCGTTGGCGCGCTGCCACTCTACATGAAGGCCAATTCCCACGGCGAATTCGTATTCGACTGGGCGTGGGCGGACGCATGGGAACGTGCGGGCGGCAACTACTACCCGAAATTCCTGTGCGCCGTGCCGTACTCGCCGGTGACCGGGCCGCGGCTGCTGGCCGGCAGCGGTCCCGAAGCCCCCGGCCGGCGCACGACCCTGGCGAATGCACTGCGGGAACTGACCGACCGTACCGGCCTGTCATCCGCGCACGTAGACTTCTTGCGGGACGCGGACGCACAGGCGTTCGACGCGGCCTGGCTGGCGCGTTCGGACTGGCAGTTCCAGTGGCGCAACCCGGGCGGCTGGCGCGATTTCCAGGATTATCTTGACGCCCTCACCCACAAGCGCCGCACCGCGACGCGGCACGAGCGCGCCGAGGTTGCCGCCGCCGGCATCGAGTGCGAATTTCGCGACGGCGGCTCGCTGGATGACGAGGAGTGGCGCACGCTGCATCACCTCTACACGCACACGTTTGACGAGAAGGGCAACACGCCAACCCTGACGCTGGACTTTTTCCGCTATCTCGGTACCACCCTGCCCGCGCATTCGCACGTGGCGTTCGCCAGGCGCGCCGGCCACATCATCGCCGGCGCGCTGTTCCTTTCCAGCGACACGACGCTCTATGGCCGCTACTGGGGCGCGTTTGAACCCGTCTCCGGCCTGCACTTCGAGCTGTGTTACTACCAGGGCATCGCCTACTGCCTGCGGCAGGGCCTCAGCCGCTTCGAACCCGGCGCCCAGGGCCTGCACAAGCTTGCGCGCGGATTCCTGCCGGCGCGCACGCAGTCGCGTCACTACATCGCCGATCCGCGTTTCCGCGGCGTCATCCGTGCCGCACTCAAACGTGAAGCCGCACTGCTCGAGGCACGCGGCCGCGAGCTTGCTGCACACTCGCCGTTTGCCGAGCGCGCGGCGCCATGATCCGGATCCAGCGCCTCGATGCATTCGCAACCGACGCCTTTCCTGATCCCGGGTTGGCACTGGGCGACCCGAACGGCTTGCTGGCCTTTGGCGGCGACCTCTCACCGCAACGCCTGGTCGCGGCGTACAGGCGCGGAATCTTTCCGTGGTACTCGGACGGCGATCCGTTGCTGTGGTGGTCGCCCGACCCGCGCTGCGTGTTCGCGACGGACGCCATCCACGTGTCGCACAGCCTCGCCCGCTTCCTCCATCACTGCGGGTGGAGCTGGAGCATGGATCGTGCCTTCGAAGAGGTGGTGCGCGCCTGCGCCGAGCCGCGCGCCGGACAGGACGGTACCTGGATTACCGAGGACATGCGCACCGCCTATACGAACCTGCACCTTTTGGGACACGCGCACTCGCTGGAAATATGGGACGGCGGGGCGTTGATCGGAGGCATTTATGGCGTGGCGGTGGGCCGCATGTTCAGTGGCGAGTCCATGTTTTCGCGCCGCTCCAACGCCTCCAAGACCGCGCTCGTGACGCTGGGCCGGGTATTGCGCGAATACCGGTTCCCGTGGCTCGATGCGCAGGTGCCAAACCCGCACCTGCTCAGCCTTGGCGCACGCACGCTGCCGCGCGGGCGGTTCCTGACCGAGCTGGCGCGACTGGCGCGGCAGCCCGGGCCCGAGGCGTGGCCGCGGCCGATTCGCCCCGTCACTGCGCCGACCTGAACTCACGGGTCGATTGGCGTACATTGGTAGCCCCAAGGTGAGGAAATTGCCATGAACGACAAGCCCGATCCCATGAAGGCCGCCTGGAACGCCGCCGCCTCAGGCCAGCGTTTCAGCCGCGGCATCACCGATTCTGCGCAGCAAATCTGGCTGGCGGGGCTGGGCGCCCTGTCGCGCACGCAGCAGGAGGGCGGAAAGTTTTTCGACGCGCTGGTGGAAGAAGGTGTACGCATCCAGCAAAAGACCCACGCGTACACGCAGGAACAGGCGCAACAGGCCCGCGAGCAGGCAGCGCCTTGGGTCGAAGCGGCACGCAAGCGCACCAGCGCCGCCATGGGCAAGCTGGAACAGGCCTTTGACGAGCGCGTTGCCCGTGCGTTCAAGCGCATGAACATGCCAAGCCAGTCCGACATCAAGGATCTCGCCGCGCGCGTCGATGCCCTGGCCCGCGAAGTCCGCGCGCAGCGCACCCCGGCGCCCAGGCCGCGTGCCGCGGCGAAGAAGCGCGCGCAGCGCAAGCCCTGACCCAAGGTCGCGTCATGTCCACCGATCTGGACGCCGAGTTTCAACACGCCGCGGCGGCGATCACGCAATTGCCGGAACGCCCGGACAACGACACGCTGCTGAAACTCTACGCGTTGTACAAGCAGGCGACGGTTGGCGATGCCAAGGGCCCCAAACCGGGATTCTTTGACTTCGTGAATACCGCCAAGTACGAAGCCTGGCTGCACCTGCGCGGCATGCGCGCCGATGACGCGCAGCGCCAGTACGTCAGCCTGGTACGCCAGCTTCGCGCTTGAATCACACCCCGTCCAAATCGACATCCTTCGATCCGGTTTGCCCCATTCCTGTTTGCAGGCACGCTGATGCGCCAGGCCATCCCCATCGACGTGCCGCCCGCGCGCGTTTCCATTTTCGCGAACCGCGAGTTCCGCCTGTTGTTCGGCGGCAGTTCGGTTTCGGCCATCGGCGACCAGTTCACGCTGGTGGCGCTGCCGTGGCTGGTGCTCAAGCTCACCGGCGACCCGGCGGCGCTGGGTGCCGTGTTGGCCGTCATGGCGTTCCCGCGTGCCGTGTTCATGCTCGTGGGCGGCGCGGTCGTCGACCGTATGTCGCCGCGCCGCGTACTGCTGGGTGCGCGTGCCGTGAACGCCGCGTGCATCGTCATCCTCGCCGCCTTGGTGCTGGACGGTGGCATTCACATGTGGATGATCTATGTGCTGGCACTGGGGATCGGCGTATCCACCGCCTTCGCCTACCCGGCCGGTTCGGCGATCCTGCCGCAGCTGGTGCAGCCCGGGCAACTGCGGCCCGCCAACGCCGCGTTCATGGGCATGCGCCAGCTCAGCCTGATCGTCGGACCGACGTTGGCCGGCTTTGTGATCGCCATCGGCGCCCACCATCCAGCCGCCGGCGCCCTGCCCGACGCCGAGGGCCTTGGCCTAGCCTTCAGCATCGACGCAGTCAGCTTCCTGTTTTCCCTGGCGTCGCTGGTACTGATCCGCATCCCCGGCGATACGCAGCCCGCCGCTACCCGCGGCGGCATCTTCGCCAGCATCGCCACCGGCGTACGCAGTGTCTGGGCCGACGTGCCGCTGCGCGCGTTCGTGCTCTACGCCGGCTTCGTCTCGGTCTTCGTCGGCGGACCGGTCCAGGTCGGCCTGCCGGTGCTCGCCGACACCCGGCTCAACCTCGGCGCGGCGTCGCTTGGCATCCTGATGACCGCCAACGGCGCCGGCATGTTCATCGGCAGCTTCCTCTCGGGCCTCGGCACGCGCCTCGCGCGCGGGCGCCTAGGCATCATGGTGCTGTGCTTTGACTGCCTCGTGGGTGCCGTATTTGCCGGGCTGGCGCTGGTGCATACCACGCGCGATGGCGCGCTGCTATTGCTCGGCGTCGGGCTACTCGAAGGCATCGTGCAAATCGCGATCTTCACCTGGATCCAGCAGCGCGTTCCGCAGGCCATGATGGGCCGCACGATGAGCATCCTGATGTTCACCTTCATGGGCCTGGGCCCGCTGTCGGCCGCCGCGGCGGGCGCGCTGCTGAAGGTCGTCTCGCTGGCCGGCCTGTTTGCCGCTGCCGGCCTCACGCTTACGCTGATCGCGCTGCTGTGCCTCGCGAGCCCGCAGCTGCGGAGCATCCGCACAGCCGAACCGCGCCCGGCCGGCAGTCCGGGCCAGAGCGGTTCCCTGTAAGTGCCTACAGTACCAGGCACCGCGGGAACCCGATATCAATGGACGCGACAGGACGTCTGGTCAATGGAATCAGCGGGCGCTGGCGCATCGGGATAGTCACGAACAGGTTTCAGGGCCGCTTCATCGTGAGTGAACGACGTCAACCCCTTCGGTTGAATATCCTTTGGAACCTCCGCGTACCCGGAGACCTGCGGCAGCACGATTCCAGCGATTGAAGGTTGTCCAGAGCTGTCGCTGTACAGCCACCACGGCCCATCGCGGCCCATGATTTGGCGCTTGCACACGCGGTGGACGCTCTGGACGGTGCCATGGGTGTGGCGGCACGGACGCCGCCACACCCATGCACAAGGGTGAAGGTGTGCGCGGTTTGTCAGTGCCGCATCACCAGGGCCGATGCGACCGGCACACCGAGCGCACGGCAGGTTTCGGCATCCAGCTCCAGCCACAGAGCCAGCGTGGGCTTGCCGTCAACCGCGCGGGGCGGCCCGGCGCGGTGCGCATGGACTCCAAGGTTCCGCATCAGCCGCTCGACGCCTGCGACGGTCACCAGGATCAGCCGCGTGGCACCGCGGGCGAGTGCCGCCTGTACCACCGCGCCGAGCAACTGCCGCCGCCGCGCCTGCGTTTCCTCGCGCGGGAGTGGTTCGGGCGTACCCACCGGCATCGTTGCGAAGCGGGACAATTCCCACACTTCGTGTGAACGCGGCACCGGGGCGCCATTCATCATTTCCGGGAATACCTCGGCCAGGAGGTATGCGCGGGTAGTCGGCAGCAATCGCGCGCACCCGCAGACCTCGCCGTCGAGTTCCCGCGCCACCACATAGAGGGTGTCATCGCGATCAAACTGATCGCGCTCGAACCCGTCCATGTCCGGCAACGGCCACTGCAGCGCCTCGATGAAAACCTTGTGCCGGTAGCTCGCCAGAGCCGACTCAACGCCCGTCGGCAACTGCGCCGTGCTACCGGAAACGATCGTAACCATGCTGCGGCCCCTTGTGTTTGGAGTCACAGCATTGAAGGTGAAATCACTTCGTCGGGTAACTGTAAGGTCATACAGTACGCGTGCGGCCACCGCTGCACCTTTGTGCGGCGTGCCCGATCAGGCCGCAAACTCCTTTTGCACCACCTCGGGCTGCCACTTCACGCCCGACAGCCATGCGCGCAACAATTCACTGGTCCTGGACGCGCCGAGGTCGAAATTTTTTGGCGTGACCAGCATCAGGTTGCTGTTGACGCAACCCGGTGCAATGAAGAAGGACCCGCGCGCGCCGGCAAACCAGGTCCAGCCGATCGTCACCACCGTGGTGCCCGCCGTTTCCCACTCGCAGTACCCGGCGCGCACCGCAGGCAAACCCTCGGCCTGCAGCTCACCTGCAAGATCGGCGTCCTCCCACGCCACCTTGCGCCCGAATTCGAGCCCCGCCAGGGCCTCAAACGGAAGACGCACATAGCCGTCAAACGACAACGGCGGCGACCCGGCCAAACCCGAAGCAATTTGCATATTCATGGCGTACCCGTTTGAATGGTTGGCGTCACACTACCGGCCCCCCAGAGCACGCACCAACTGTCAATTCCTGCAACCGCAAGGGTCAAGATGTGAGCAATTGGCGCAGTCAATGCATCGAACGGTTGCTGTCGGTACCACCGAATCCGGCGGCATTGCTGGGTGAATTGCGGTCGATCGTGCAGGAACTTGGCTTCGACTACTGCTCGTATGTGCTGCGCCAGCCCATACCGCTCAACAACCCGAGCATGCTCTGGTCCAGCAACTACCCTGCCGAGTGGCTGCGGCACTACGAGGCCAACAACTACCTTGCGATCGATCCGACCGTGCAGCAGGCCGCCGCACGCGCGCAACCGGTGGTGTGGGACAGCGGCAGCGTTGGCCCGCCGTCCGCGTTCTGGGAAGAAGCCAGGTCGTTCGGCATTTGCCACGGCTGGACACTGCTGACCCGCGGCCCGCGCGCGGCGACCGGGCTGCTCTCGCTGGCACGCTCACACGAGGCGATATCCGCCGCCGAACTGGATGACAGCGAACTGAAGCTGGTGTGGCTTGCGCACCAGATCCACGGCATGCTCGACGCGCTTGAGCTGCAGCCGGGCGTCCCAGACGGCGCACACCAGCTCACGGAGCGCGAACGCGAAGTGCTGCGCTGGGGCGCGGACGGCAAGACCGCCGATGAAACCGGCACGATCCTCGGCATTACCGAACGTACCGTCACCTACCATGTGACGTTGGCCATGTGCAAACTGGGCGTCACCAACAAGACGCAAGCCGTTGCCAAGGCGCTGTTGCTGAAGCTCATCTGAGCAGCCCCGCCGGACCGGCCATGCCAGCGAGCGCGCCGCCGTGGCTACCGGCTCAACCGCGCGAGGGTGTATGCAGCGGTTCGCCCTCGTGTTGGCGATCCCAGGTGCGCAACTCGTCGCGAATGCCGGCGATCCGCTGCCGGCCCAGCGCGTTGCGGTCTTCGTCCAGCAGGACACCGCCCAGCAATTCGGCGATGCGCTGCGCGGCGGGCAGCATCGCATCCCATGCGTCCAGCGCCGGTACCGGGCCCGGCAAGGCTGCGAAGAACGTGACGCCCGGCGTGGCCAGTCCGCCAATCTGCGGCATGTCGAAGTAGCCCGGCTTCAGCATGTTGGCCATGCTGAACACGGGGCCGGCTTCCGGGCGCCCATCCACCAACCGATGGAAGATGTGCATGGCGCCGTAGCGCAGGCCCGCCTTTTCCGCCGCAACCACGATGTCGCTGCCGCCAAACGTGGCGCCCTCGGCCGCGACCACGAACAGGGTCACGATCCGATCGACCGGCAACTCCTGCGGCCGGCGGCCGGGTGCGGGCTCCTGCGGTACCGGGGCAATGGCCACCGGCCCTCCCCGGCGGTCGGCCGCCACCGTGGCCCCCAGACGGCCAAGTTCGCGCTCGAGATCGACATCGAGCTCACCCTGCTGCGGTGATGCCGGGGCGTCGCCCGCCGCCGTGCCGTCCGCGTCACCCAGCACCGGCTCGATGCGTGCGCCACCGCGCCGGCGCGGCACCCACTTGCGCCCGGGCCCGGGTTGGCGCAGGCGCCCAAAGACATAAATCACGATCAGCAGCGCCACGCCAATGACGGCGATGATGATGCGCAAGGCTGTAGGCGAGATGATTTCGGTGTTCACGCGCGCACTCTAGCAAACCTGGTGGTCTTGCGGCATTCGGGTGCGCAGCCGGGCCCCATGCGCACGCGGATGCGGTGCCGGGCGAGGCCGGGGATGGCCGTTCTGGTTCACCAAAACCGCAACGGCCCACCCCAAGGCTGCGGTTCCGGCGGCGCAGCGACCAGGATGGCCGCTGAGCTATGCCGCCACGCCGGCCAGTTCGGCCGCCTCAGCGAGGTCCACCTGCACCAGGCGCGACACGCCCGGCTCGCGCATCGTCACGCCGCACAACTGGCTGGTGATTTCCATGGTGGCCTTGTTGTGGGTCACCACCATGAACTGCACCTTTTCCGACATGTCACGCAGCAACTGGCCGAAGCGCCCAACGTTGCCCTCGTCCATCGGCGCGTCCACTTCGTCCAACAGGCAGAACGGCGCCGGATTGAGGTTGAAGATGGCCATGACCAGTGCCATCGCCGTCATGGCCTTTTCGCCGCCCGACAGCAACGAAATGTGGCTGTTACGCTTGCCCGGCGGCCGCGCCATCATGGCCACGCCGGCATCCAGCAGATCTTCGCCGGTCAATTCCAGATACGCGTGGCCACCGCCAAAGAGCTTCGGAAACAGGCTTTGGAAACCGGCGTTGACGCGGTCGAAGGTGTCCTTGAAGCGTTCACGCGTCTCGCGGTCGATCTTGCGGATCGCGTTTTCGAGCGTGTCCAGCGCGGTGGTGAGATCGGTCATCTGCGCGTCCAGGTAATCCTTGCGCCTGGCCGCCTCGGCGTGCTCGGAAATGGCCGCCAGGTTGACCGGTTCCAGCCGTGCGATGCGGGCGTCGAGGTCGGCGATCTTGGCCTGCCATGCCTCCGGTTGCACGGCCGCATCGAGGTTGGCCAGCAAGGGCTCGAGCTCGAGCCCCGCGTCGCGGATCGCCTGCGCCAGCTGCTCCGCGCGCAGGCGCCGCCCCTGCTCGTCCAGGCGCAGTTTCTCCAGCGCGTCCCGTTCACCGGCCATCGCCTGTTCGATCGCGTGACGCGCCTGTTCGTGCTCCTGCAGCGCCGCGCTGGCTTCCTCCACGGCGCGCCGCGCGGCGACCATCCTGCGGTCCACGCCGAGCCGCTGGTCGAGGCAGGTTTGACGCTCTGCCTCCAATGCCTGGATGGGATCACTGCCGCTCGCGAGGCGCGCATCCAGTTCCTCGCGATGCTTCGCCAGTTGCTCCCGCTGGGCGCGCATCCGGAGCAGGGATTGCTCGAGTGCCGCCGCCGTGACACGCCTGGACTCCAGCGCGATCGCCTGCCGGTGTGCGGCATCGGATGCTTCCTGCGCATCGGCGCGTGCGGCTTCGCGGCGCTCCAGCAGCTGCCGGCGCTCGCTTTCCAGCGCCATGCGCGCCTGCTCGTCGTTGCCCATGCTGGAAACCGCGCTCTGCATGCGCGAACGTGCCGCTTGCAGCAGCTGCTGGTTTTCCGCGAGGGCCTGTTCGATGTCCGCCTGCTCGCGGTCGATGGCCGCAAGCCGCGCACGCGCACTGTCGATGCGGCCCTGGCGGCTTTGCACTTCGCCAGCGAGCTCGGACAGCCGCCGGTGTGCCGCGTAGAGGTCACGTTGAAGGTCCTCACGCGCCTGTTCAGCCACGCGCCGTTGGTCGCGCAAGCTGGCCTGACGCTCCTGCAGCTCCGCGATACGGCCATCGACCACAGCCAGTTCGCTGGTGGCCGCCTGCAGGTCGCGAGCGCGCGCGAGCACACCCACCTGACCGCCCTCGGCGCGCCGCACGCGGGCGAACCCGCGGCCCAGCCAGACGCCATCGCGCGTAATGATGGATTGCCCGGGCGCGAGGTCCGCCGCGACGCTGAGCGCTTCGGCCACCGACGCCGCCGTGCGTACCCGCGCCAGCAATGCGCAGGCAGCGGCGGGTCCACGCACCTGTGCGGCCAGCGTACCGGCAGCATCGATGTCGGTGCCGGCAGCAGCAAACAGCGTGATGTCGGCATCGGCACTGTTTTCCAGCTCGGTGGCAAGCAGCAATGGATCGGCCACCAGCACGCCTTCCAGCATGCCGGCCAGCACGGTCTCCACCGCTCGTTCCCAGCCATCACCGACCGAAAGGCTGGCGCCCAGCCGCTGGTTGCCGGCCAGGCCCACCTTGGCCAGCCACGCCTGCGCCGCATCGCGGTCGCGGCCCAGCGCAGCCCGCTGCAGTGCCTCGAGCGACGCGATCCTGCCACGCAGCACCTGGCGCTGGGTGTTGGCCTCGGCAAGGCTTGCCTGCGCCTCACGCTCTTGGCCCTGCAAGTGCTCGACCGCGGCCTTCTGGCGTTCCAGATCCCGCGTGCGGGCATCGACTTTGGCCTGGCACGCCGCGTGTTGTTCGGTCAGCCCGCGCGCCTCCGCGTCCAATGCGTCGAGGTCGTAATGCTTGCGTTCATCGCGCAGCGCCTCGCGCCGGTGCGACAGGTCCAGCGCCTGCCGGTCGAGGTGGTCGATGTGGGTACGTTCGACCTCGGCTTCGCGCGACGTCGACGCGGCTTTGCCACTGTGCGCTTCCCAACGCTGCTGCCACTCGGCGTGCGCGGCTTCCGCCGCCGTCAACGCCCGCACCGCCTGGATATCGGCATCGCGCAGGCGCACGGCCTCAGGCTCGGCCACCGCGATGGCGGCCTTCAGTTCAGCCTGCCGCGATTCGTCTTCCTCGAGGTGATCGAGCAAGTCCACCCAGGTCCGCTCGGACTCTTCGCGATCGTGCTGCAGGCGTTCCTGCATCTCGCGATGGTGCTTGATCTGCTGCTCGACGCGCGCCAGCTCGGCGCCGACCTGATACACCTCGGCCTGGACGGCACTCATGGCTTCGACGAGTTGCTGCTGCGCTTCGCGGCCCTGCTCGATCTCGGCCTCGACGTGCCGTTGCGCGGCCAGCTTGCCTTCCAGCGCGGTCTCGGCCGCATGCAGGGTCTGCCGCCGGGCTTCAAGTTCGGCGCTGACCTGGCGGTAATTCAGGGCCCGCAGCTCCGCTTCGCGCAAGCCGCGCTCTTCCTTCAGCTTCTGCCAACGCTCCGCCGCCCGCGCCTGCCGGTTCAGGTGTTCAAGCTGCTTGTCGACTTCCTCGCGCACGTCCTTCACGCGATCAAGGTTCTCGCGCGTCGCCTTCATCCGGCTTTCGGTTTCCTTACGGCGCTCCTTGTAACGCGATACTCCGGCGGCTTCCTCCAGATGGATGCGCAGCTGCTCCGGGCGCGACTCCACGATCTCGGAAATCATGCCCTGCTCGACGATCGAATAACTGCGCGCGCCGAGCCCGGTGCCGAGGAACAGATCGGTGATGTCGCGGCGACGGCAACGCACCCCGTTCAGGAAATAGTCCGACTGCGAATCGCGCCCCACGCTGCGTTTGACCGAGACCTCGCTGAACGCGGCGTATTCGCCACCCAGCGTGCCGTCGGCATTGTCGAAAATCAGTTCGACCGTCGCCTGCCCCACGGGCTTGCGTCCGCTGGAGCCGGAGAAAATCACGTCGGTAATGGCCTCGCCACGTAGCCGGCTGGCCGCGCTTTCACCCATGACCCAGCGGATGGCGTCGATGATGTTGGACTTGCCGCAACCGTTCGGGCCGCAAATGCCGGTGAGGTTGGTCGGCAGGTGCAACACGGTGGGGTCAACGAACGACTTGAATCCGGCCAGCTTGATGGAGGACAGGCGCATGGGTCAGGGTCTGGGATGCACAACGAAAATGAGGCCGGCGGCTACCGCACCGGACGAATGTGCCACTGTGCCAAACCCCGGCACCGTACGCAACGGCAGGGGTATTTTGTTCAAGTTGGTCCTGGATACATTACGTATGGCAATGATTGCAAAGACAATTATACGCATCACCGTTGTGGTGCCACTTCAATGGCAAGCGCATGGATCCCGTTTCCCATGAGGTCACCCAGCGCCGCGTACACGAGCTGGTGCTGCTGGACGCGCGTCTTGCCGGCAAAGGCATCGCTCGCGATGCGCACGCGGAAATGCCCCGTGCCTTCAGCCGCATGGCCGATGTGCAGGTGGCCCTCGTCGATGATTTCCAGCGCCGTGGGCGCAAACGCCTGCTGCAACCTGGCGCGTATCGCATCGACCGGCGCGGCAGCGCTCATGGCAAGGTCTGGCGAAATGGCCGCACGGTGACCTCGCGATAGACCCCGGCCGCCTTGTAGGGGTCGGCGCGCGCCCACGTTTGCGCGGCCTCAAGGTCATCAAACTCGGCGATGATCAGGCTGCCGCTGAACCCGGCCGGGCCCGGGTCTTCCGCGTCGATCGCGGGGAATGGCCCAGCCAGCAGCAACCGGCCGGCGTCCAGCAGTTCGCGCAGGCGCGCGACGTGCCGTGGCCGCGTGGCCCTGCGCTTGTCCAGCGAATTGGCATGGTCGATGCCGGTAATGGCGTACCACATGGATCAGGCCTCGGGCCGCATGTAGGGAAACAACAATACATCGCGGATCGACGGCGAGTTGGTCAGCAGCATCACCAGGCGGTCGATGCCGATCCCGAGGCCGCCGGTCGGCGGCAGGCCCACCTCCAGCGCGCGGATGTAGTCCGCGTCATAGTGCATCGCCTCATCGTCACCCTCTGCGAGCGCCGCCACCTGCGCGCGAAAGCGTGCCGCCTGGTCCTCCGGGTCGTTCAACTCCGAAAATCCGTTCGCGATCTCCTTGCCGCCAATGAACAACTCGAAACGGTCGGTGATCTCGGGATCGGCATCG
Organism: Rhodanobacteraceae bacterium; assembly: GCA_004299555.1. Taxonomy (GTDB): domain Bacteria; phylum Pseudomonadota; class Gammaproteobacteria; order Xanthomonadales; family Rhodanobacteraceae; genus 66-474. Next base: position 2,237 of record SCQU01000007.1, on the reverse strand, counting down.
TTGGAGCGTGCGAGCGGCGACACTTCCTTCGGGTACTGCGTGATGAAGGTCGGCTGGGTCAACGAGTTTTCGACCGTCTTCTCGAAAATTTCCAGCAGCATTTTCCCCCAGCCGTAGCTGTCCTTGACCGGCACCTTGAGCCGCGCGCAATGCGCGCGCAACGCCGCCGCATCACGCAGCTCATGCACGCCGATATCCGGGTTGTGCTCGCGCACGGCGTCGGCCAGCGACCAGCGCCGGAACGGCTTGCCAACGTTGATGTCCGCGCCCTCCCACCTGAGGTCGGTGGTGCCGATCACGGCCTTGGCCGACTCGCGGATGATCGCCTCGGTCAAGTCCATGATCTCGATGTAGCTGGCGTAGGCGTGATACAGCTCCAGCATCGTGAACTCGGGGTTGTGCCGCGTCGACACGCCTTCGTTGCGAAAGTTGCGGTTGATTTCATACACGCGCTCGAAGCCGCCAACCACGAGGCGCTTCAAGTACAGCTCGGGCGCGACCCGCAGGTACAGGTCGATGTCGAGCGCGTTGTGGTGGGTCACGAACGGCCTGGCCGTGGCGCCGCCCGGAATCATGTGCATCATCGGCGTCTCGACTTCCATGAAACGACGCGGCTCGGCTTCCAGCCACTGGCGGATGAAGCCGATGATGCGCGAACGTTGCTGGAACGTGGCGCGCGCTTCGGGCGTCACGATGAGGTCGAGATACCGCTGGCGGTAGCGTTGCTCGACGTCGGCCAGGCCATGCCACTTGTCCGGCAGCGGCCGCAACGACTTGGTCAGCAGCCGCAGCGCCGCGACCCGCACCGACAGCTCGCCGGTTTTGGTACGCATCAACGTGCCTTCCGCACCGACGATATCGCCGACGTCCCAGCCCTTGAACGCGGCGTAGGTTTCGCCCAGCGCGTCGCGGCTCAGAAACAACTGGATCGACCCGGTGCGATCCTGCAGCCGCGCAAAACTGGCCTTGCCCATCACGCGCTTGCCCATGAGCCGCCCGGCCACCTTGACGTGGCGCGGCGCCGCGGCCAGAGCGTCCGCGTCGACACCCGCGGTTGCCGTCTGCAGGTCGCCCGCGAATGCGTCGGGCCGGAAGTCGTTGGGGAACGCGATGCCATGCGCGCGCAGGGCGTGCAGCTTTTCGCGCCGTTCGGCGATCAGCCTGTTGTCGTCGACCGCTCTCGCGTGTTCGTGGGTATCTGCCATTGCCAATCTATCCTCGTGCGTCGGCGCGCTTGGCGCCGGCCTGCAAGCCCATTTTCAGGCTGGCTTCGATAAAGTCGTCCAGATCGCCGTCCAGCACCTTCTGGACATCGCTGCCGTTGCGCTCGACGCCGGTACGCAGATCCTTGATGCGCGACTGGTCCAGCACATAGTTGCGGATCTGGTTGCCCCAGCCCACATCGGACTTGGTGGCTTCCACCGCGTCACGCTCGGCGTTGCGCTTGCGCACCTCGGCTTCGTAGAGCTTTGCCCGCAGCATTTTCATCGCCTTGTCACGGTTGGCGTGCTGGCTGCGTTCCATCTGGCACGCGACCACGATGCCACTCGGCACGTGCGTCAGGCGCACCGCCGACTCGGTCTTGTTGACATGCTGGCCGCCGGCACCGGATGAACGGTACACATCCATCTTGATGTCCGCCGGATTGATGTCGATTTCTATCGTATCGTCGACTTCGGGCGAAACGAACACCGACGCGAACGACGTGTGCCGGCGATTGTCGGAATCGAATGGCGATTTTCGTACCAGCCGGTGGACGCCGATTTCGGTCTTCAGCCAGCCATAGGCGTAGTCGCCCTGCACCCGGAAGGTCGCCGACTTGATGCCGGCGGTTTCACCATCCGAGCATTCCATCAGCTCGGTCTGCCAGCCGCGCTCTTCCGCCCAGCGCAAATACATGCGCAGCAACATGCTGGCCCAATCCTGGGCTTCGGTGCCGCCGGCGCCGGCCTGGATGTCGACGAAGGCGTTCGACGGATCCATCTCGCCGGAAAACATGCGGTGGAATTCGAGTTTCTCGACGTGCCGCGCCTGTTGTTCGACGTCGCGCGCAACGGCCGTGATGGAAGCATCGTCACCTTCTGCGGCCGACAAGTCCAGGAGCTCGGCGGCATCCTCCAGCGCGTGGCCAATGCCGTCCAGGCCTTCCACGAATTCGGCCAGGCGTGCGCGTTCACGGCCAAGATCCTGCGCGTGCTGCGGGTCGTCCCAGATGTTTGGATTCTCGAGCTCGCGGC
>SCQU01000001.1 GCA_004299555.1 Rhodanobacteraceae bacterium | reverse complement strand
TCAGTGCTTCCGGCGGAACCGGAGGGAACAGGTCAGCGCTTCCTTTGGAAGGGGGAGGACTGGTCAGTGCTTCCGGCGGAACCGGAGGGAACAGGTCAGCGCTTCCTTTGGAAGGGGGAGAACAGGTCAGTGCTTCCGGCGCAAAGGGGTGCGACAGCCGAGCGGCCGCGGCTCAGATCTCGCCGGTATTGGCGAGGTGCGCCAATTTCGTCCGTGCCGGTCCAACCTCGATGTGCTCGGCCGCCAGCCACGCGTCGTTGTAATAGGTGCCCGCGTAGCGCTCGCCGCCGTCGCAGATCAGGGTGACGACCGGTCCGGTCTCGCCGGCAGCCTTCATTTCGGCCATCAGCTGCAGCGCGCCGACGAAGTTGGTGCCGGTGGACCCGCCGCAACGGCGTCCCAGAAGTTTTTCCAGCACGCGCAGCGCTGCCATGCTGTCAGCGTCGGCGACGCGCAGCATGCGGTCGATCACGCCGGGCAGGAATGACGGTTCCACGCGCGGACGGCCGATGCCTTCGATGCGCGAGCCGCGCGGCAGCGTGAGCGTGGCATCGCGCGTTTCGTAGTAGTCGAGGAACACTGAATGCTCGGGGTCGACCACCGCGAGCCGGGTATCGCCATGGTGCACCGAGCTGTAGCGGATGTAGCGCCCGAGGGTAGCCGAGGTGCCACCGGTGCCCGCGCCGACCACGATCCAGCGCGGCACCGGATCGGGTTCGCGTTCCATCTGCCGGAAAATGGATTCGGCAATGTTGTTGTTGCCGCGCCAGTCGGTGGCGCGTTCGGCGTAGGTGAACTGGTCCATGTAGTGGCCGTGGCGCTCATGCGCGAGTCGCTGCGCCGCGCCGTACACGTCGGTGCCCTCGATGAGGTGGCACATGCCGCCGAAAAATTCGATCTGCGCGATTTTCTGTGTCGAGGTCGTACGCGGCATGACCGCAAAAAAAGGCAGGTTCAGCAGGCGTGCGAAGTAGGCTTCGGAAATCGCGGTGCTGCCGCTGGACGCTTCGATGACCGGGTGGTCCTGCTTGAGCCAGCCATTGCAGATCGCGTACAGGAACAGCGAGCGTCCCAGCCGGTGCTTGAGGCTGCCGGTCGGATGCACCGATTCATCCTTGAAGTACAGCGGGATGCCGGGAAAGGCCGGCAGGTCCAGCCGGATCAGGTGCGTGTCGGCCGAGCGCGCGGCCTCGGCTTCGAGTGCCGCCAGCGCGGCTTGGGTCCAGGTAGTCATGGCGCCAGTGTAGAGGGCTGCGGGCTTGCATTGAATGCGCGGCGCCAACTAGGGTTGGCGGGCGGGTTGCGCCGCACACGCGGGGGAGCGATGCATGATCCGAGTGGTATTGGTCGATGACCACGAGCTGGTGCGCTCGGGATTTTGCCTGATCCTGTCGGGGCAATCCGACATCGAAGTCGTCGGCGAGGCCAGCAATGCCGAAGATGGCCTGCGCTTGCTGCGCACGGTCAAGCCGGACGTCGCCCTGGTCGATGTCCACATGCCGGGCATGAGCGGCATCGAGTTGACCGAGCGCGTGCAGCGCGCGGGACTGGCGACGCGCATCGTGATCCTGACGGTGGTGCAGGACGCACAATTCCCGCGGCGTCTGCTGCAATCGGGTGCGCTGGGTTACCTGACCAAGGCCTGCGCGTCCGAGGAATTGGTACAGGCGGTGCGGGCCGTCGCCAGGGGCAGCCGCTACCTGGACGCGGCGATTGCCCGCGAAATGGCGCTGTCCGCCGTGGACGGTGATGGCTCACCGCTTGATGCGCTGTCCTCGCGCGAACTGGAAGTCGCGCTGATGCTGGCGCGCGGGATGGCCGTCAACGAGGTAGCCAATCACCTGCACCTGAGCGCCAAGACCGTGTCGACCTACAAGCAGCGTTTGTTTGAGAAGCTTGGCGTGCAACACACCATCGCGCTGGCGCATTTGCTGTCGGCGCATGGTTTGTTGAACGACCCGCCGGTCGCCGTGGCCTGAGGCGGGCGGCGAGGCGCCGCCGGTTGGATGCGCCGGCGGCCTTGGGGTTGGTTATTCCGCCGGTTTCTCGTGTACCGCGGGTGCCGCTGGCGTGGGCGCAGCCGGGGGTGTGGCTGCCGGCGCCGCCTTGGGCAAGACCTGCGGCGCCAACATTGGCCGGATCGCGCCCGACAGCGGACGCTGGGTCGGAATCGCTGGGTGGCGCGGAGGCGCTGGCGCGACGTGCCGCGTGGACGGCGGCGCCGCGAACAGGGATTCGGTCACCGGCTCGGGCTTCGGCACCGGTGCCGCGACCGGTTTGGCCGGAGCGGGTTCGGTGTGCGGCTGCTGTGCCGCGCTTGGGCGTATCGCAGGGGCGGGCACGGGTGTAACCGCTGGCGCCGCCGGCTGCGGTGCCGGCGCGATGGCGCGGCCCGCGTCCGAAGCGGTCACCGGTTGCGTGGGCATGGGGGCGGCCGCCGGCACTGGACGCGGTGCCCCGGGCGCGGCAAACAGCGGCGCCGTCGTGGGTGCCGCGGGCTTCGGTGCCGGCGGATTTGGCTGGCTGGGGGCTGCCGGTTGCGATGCCCTGTCCGCCGGCGCTGCATGCCGCTCGGGCGTGCCGCGCGTTGCGGTGCCGTGATCGGCGTCTTCATCGTCGATGTCGCGTGGCGTCGCCGGTGTGGCGCCCATGGCGGTGGCACTGCTGTGCTTCCGGCGTCGTCCGCCGCGCCGGCCACGCCGGCGCTTGCCGGTGCCGGCCTCGGCCGCAGCCGGATTCGTGGGGTCGCCCGAAGGGCGCACGTCACCTGATGGTGTGGCGTCCTGGCCGGGAGCTGCCGCGGCCTGGGCCGCGGACTGCGGTGGCGCTTGCGGTGCGCGCGCGGATGATTCCGCCGACGCGGGCCGGGTATCGCTGGCGCGCGGCTCGTTGGCCGGCCGTGTGGCGGCGTCCGGCTTCGGCGCCGGGTGCGCTGCGTGTGGCGGCGCGTCGTCTGCATGCGGGCGGCCGGGGCGCGACGAGGTTGACCGCGCGGATTGCGAGCCGGACTGGCGCCCGCGGCGTGCGTCACCATCACGGTTGCCGCGCCGCGCATTGCCGCGTGTACCGCCCTCGGCGCGGCGTTCCGGCCCGCGCGGGTGCCGCTGCACATTGCGTGACTCGGATTCGGGCGTGGGCGAAGGCTTGGCAGCGCCGGTCGCGGCCGATGGCGTCGCGCGGAACCAGCCAAACAGGCGGCCGAGCAGGCCGCCGGCCGCGGCGGGCGCGGCGGCTGTGGCCGGCGCTGGCGCGAGGGCGGGTTCGGCGTCCACGGCCGGCTCGCGCTGCGGCATCGGCATCGCGCGCTGGATGCCGCTGACGGCCGGTTCTTCGCCGTGCGTGATGACGCCCATGCGTGGCTGGGGCACGGGCGCGGCTTCGGTCAGGCGTTCGTAGCTGGGCTTGGCGTGCTCGCCCATCTCGCTGTCGCGGATGCGGGTGATTTCAAGGTGCGGGGTTTCGAGGTTCTTGTCGGCCACCACCACCACGTGCACCTTGTGGCGCAGTTCGATCTCGACCACGCTGGCGCGCTTCTCGTTCAGCAGGAAGTTGGCCACGCGGGTAGGCGCCTGCACCAGCACTTCGCCGGTGTTTTCCTTCATCGCGTGTTCTTCGATCAGGCGCAGCGCCGACAGTGACAGCGACTCGATGCCGCGGATGTGGCCGTTGCCTTCGCACCGTGGGCACACGATCTGGGTGGATTCCTCGAGGCTCGGGCGCAGGCGCTGGCGCGAAAGTTCCAGCAGGCCAAAACGCGAGATGCGCCCGATCTGCACCCGGGCACGGTCGAGCTTGAGGGCGTTGCGCATCTTGTCCTCGATTTCGTGCTGGTGGCGCGAACTTTCCATGTCGATGAAGTCGATCACGACCAGCCCGCCAAGGTCGCGGATGCGCAACTGGCGCGCGACTTCTTCGGCTGCCTCGCAGTTGGTGTGGAACGCGGTTTCCTCGATGTCGCCGCCCTTGGTGGCGCGCGCCGAGTTGACGTCGATGGAGGTCAAGGCCTCGGTCGGGTCGATCACGATCGAACCGCCGGAGGGCAGCCGTACCAGCCGGTCGTAGGCGCTCTCGATCTGCGACTCGATCTGGAAGCGCGTGAACAGCGGCGCGTCCTCGTTGTAGAGCTTGAGCTTGCGCAGGCTGTTGGGCATCACCTGCTGCATGAATTCGCGGGCGTCCTCATACAGCGCAGGTTCGTCGATCAGGATTTCGCCGATGTCGGCGCGCAGGTAGTCGCGCAGTGCGCGGATGAAGAGTTTGGATTCCTGGTAGATCAGGAAGGGCGCAGACTTGGCAGCCGCGGCTTCGGAAATCGCCTTCCACAGCGTCAGCAGGTAGTCGAGGTCCCACTGCAGTTCCTCGGCGTCGCGGCCGACCCCGGCGGTGCGCACGATCAGGCCCATGTCCTCGGGTACCGTGATGTGCTGCAGGGCTTCCTTCAGCGCCTGCCGGTCTTCGCCCTCGATCCGGCGCGATACACCGCCCGCATTCGGGCTGTTGGGCATCAGCACCATGTAGCGGCCGGCGAGTGAAATGAAGGTGGTGAGCGCGGCGCCCTTGTTGCCGCGCTCCTCCTTTTCGACCTGGACGATGAGTTGCTGGCCTTCCTTCAACAGGTCGCGGATGCCGGCCTTGTTGTGGTCGACACCGGGCGTGAAGTATTCCTTCGAGATTTCCTTCAGCGGCAGGAAGCCGTGGCGCTCGGCGCCGTAGTCGACGAAGCAGGCTTCCAGCGAAGGTTCGACCCGGGTGATGCGGGCCTTGTAGATGTTCGACTTTTTCTGTTCGCGCGAGGGAATTTCAAGGTCGAGGTCGTACAGTGCCTGGCCATCAACGATGGCCACACGCAACTCCTCACGCTGAGTTGCGTTGATCAACATGCGTTTCATTTTGGATTCCTTGGAACGTCGCCGGCGCGGTGCGCGTTTACGGCGGCGCCTTCGCCTGAAGGACAGCCGGCCGAGTCGCGTGCCGCGCCTGGCGGCAATGACCGGGTCCGTGGTGCGGCCCCGGCAGATGATGGTTGGGATCGTCGCGCCCCCGAGTCCCCGCCGTCACGCCGACGGTGGGCAAACATCGACCCGGACGTTACGATGGCGAGGTGCCGGCTGCTTCCGGTCAGGAATGGCAGACGGAAGCCTTGTCCGCGCGACGTACGAGTACAGGTTGGCCCGGGTGGGGCCAGTGCCTGCTTGACGCGCCGGCAATCCTATCATCGTAAAGGTTTTTTTCCAATGGGGACGGCAACTTCGGCCACAGACTTCAGTTCCGTGCGCACGCTCACGGTGGGCCCCGAGCGGGACGGCCAGCGGGTGGACAACTGCCTGGTGGCGCTGCTGAAGGGGGTCCCGCGCAGCCTGGTCTACCGGCTGGTCAGGACCGGCCAGGTGCGGGTCAACGGGCGGCGGGTGAAGGCCGATACCCGCCTCGCGGAAGGCGACACCCTGCGCGTGCCGCCGGTGCGCACCGCACAGCGCGACGCGCCCGCCACGCCGCCGGCGGCGATGCTGGATGCAATCCAGCAGGCGGTCATTTTTGAGGATCGTGACTTCCTCGCGATCGACAAGCCGTCCGGTATTGCCAGCCATGGTGGCAGCGGGATCGCGTTTGGCGCGATCGAGCTGATGCGCGCGGCGCGGCCGGCCGAGCATCTCGAGCTCGCCCACCGGCTGGACCGCGATACGTCCGGCGTGCTCCTGTTTGCCCGCAGCCGGCGCGGACTGCTGGGCGTGCAGGGCCTTATCCGTGCCGGTGAGACCACCAAGCAGTACCTGTGCCTCATGACCGGAACGCTGGCGCGGGCGAAGTTCAACGTCAACGTGCCGCTGCGCAAATCGGTGCTGCAGGGTGGTGAGCGGATGGTGCGGGTCGATCCGGCCGGCAAGCCGGCGCTGACGTTCTTCCGCCAGGTCGAGCGCTACTCAAAGGCGAGCCTGGTCGAGGCGACGCTGGCGACGGGGCGTACCCACCAGATTCGCGTACATGCGGCGCATGCCGGTTACCCGCTCGCGGGTGACCCGAAATATGGCGACCGCGAGGCCAACAAACGGTTCCACACGCTGGGGCTGCATCGCCTGTTTCTGCACGCGGCGCGCTTCGAGTTCGACCTCGGTGAGCGCAGTTACGGGTTCTCGGCGCCGCTGCCCGATGACCTGCGTGCGGTGCTGGATCGGCTGACTGTTGCACGTAGCAGTGCAGCGAAGGGCCGAGCGCGATAGAAATTCTGCAGCTCGTCATTCCCGCGCAGGCGGGAATCCAGTGTCCTTATGTCGCGCTCGCGTGCAGTCGCTGGATGCGTGCCCACGCCTCGACGGCCACTTTTTCTCCGGTGCGTTGCCAGTCGCCCAGCCTCACCACGCGAATGCGCGCAAGTCGGGCCACCGCTAGAATTGTGCCTTCATCTTTGCCACGGAATCGCGCATGAGAGTCACCATTTTCGGCACCGGCTATGTCGGTCTGGTCACCGGCACCTGTCTGGCCGAGATGGGCAACCGCGTGCTGTGTGTGGATGTCGATGCCGGCAAGATCGCGCGCCTCGAGCACGGCGAAATCCCGATCTTCGAGCCGGGTCTCGAACCGCTGGTGCTCCGCAACCACGCCGCCGGCCGGCTCGCGTTCACCACCGATGCCGCGCAGGCGGTCGCCCACGGCGAGGTGATCTTCATCGCGGTCGGCACGCCGCCTGACGAGGACGGCAGCGCCGATCTCAAGTATGTGCTCAGCGTGGCGCGCAGCATCGGCCGGTACCTTGGGCGTTACGCCGTGGTGGTCGACAAGTCGACGGTGCCGGTGGGGACGGCTGACCGGGTGCGGCGGGAAATCGCCGCGGCGCTGCAGGCGCGCGGTGCGCAGGCCGAGTTCGACGTGGTGTCCAATCCCGAATTCCTGAAGGAGGGTGACGCGGTCGAGGACTGCATGAAGCCCGACCGCATCATCGTGGGTGCGTCAGCGTCGCGTGCGGTCGACGTGCTCAGGAACCTGTACGCGCCGTTCAACCGCAACCACGAACGCCTGGTGGTGATGGACGAGCGCTCGGCCGAGCTGACCAAATACGCGGCGAACGCGATGCTGGCGACCAAGATCAGCTTCATGAACGAGGTGGCCAACATTGCCGAGTGCGTGGGCGCCGACATCGAGATGGTGCGCCACGGCATCGGGGCCGATCCGCGCATCGGCTACCACTTCATCTACCCGGGCACGGGCTACGGCGGTTCGTGCTTTCCGAAAGACGTGCAGGCGCTCGAGCGTGCCGCCCATGCGCACGGCTACGAGGCCCGCCTGCTGGGCGCCGTGGAAGCGGTCAATCGCGACCAGAAGCGCAAGGTGTTTGATCTCATCAGCCGCCATTTCGGCGGGGACCTGCACGGCAAGACCATTGCGCTGTGGGGCCTGGCTTTCAAGCCGAACACGGATGATATGCGCCAGGCGCCCAGCCGGGTGTTGCTGCAGGCGTTGTGGCAGGCCGGCGCGGGGGTCCGCGCGTTTGATCCGCAGGCACGCGCGGAAGCCGCGCGGATTTTCGGCGCGCGTGCCGACCTCGAGCTGTGCGGGGATCCCTGGCAGGCGCTCGCCGGGGCTGACGTGCTGGCCGTGGTCACCGAATGGAAAGTATTCCGCAGTCCGGATTTTGCGCGCATCAAGGCCAGCCTGCGCGTGCCGGCGATATTCGATGGACGCAACTTGTATGATCCGGCGGTGGTCGAAGCGGCAGGCCTCGCGTATTACGGCATCGGACGCGGCCGCAGCATTCTGGCCGCGGAGGAACAGGCATGACCCAGGTACCACACGACGATCGTTTGAATGATCTGGAAACGCGTTTCACCTTCCTTGACGACGCGGTAAGTTCGCTGAACGACAGCGAGGCGCAGCAGTCGCAACGGCTGCTGCAGCTGGAAAACGCGCTGGCGGAACTGCGCCGCGAATTGTCGGCGTTGCGTACCGGGCTGGCGGGCGACGTACGCGATGAGCCGCCGCCACCGCATTACTAGCGTGAGCGTCCCTGGGCACGGCTTGGATGTGCGCTGGGCGGATGGCCGGACAAGCGGTTGACGAGCATTGGAACGGCCTCCGTCACCCGACTTTCTGCCGCGGTCGCTTCGAAGGTGCCAGCTTTTTCGAAACAGCAGAGACCCAGTGTGAGCGAGTCACTCCGAGATCAGTTGTTGAAGGCCGGGTTCAAGCCGGCACCGAGGCCGGCGCTGAAGCCGCGCCAGCACCAGCCCGCGCCACGCCAGGGGCGTGCGGCGGCGGAACCTGACCTGGCCCGCGCGTTTGCACTGCGCGCCAAGGCCGAGCGCGCGGAGCGCGAAGCTGCCGAACGCGAGGCGCGCGAAAAGGCCGCGGCCAAAAAGGCACGCAAGCGCAGAATGCACGCGCTGCTGGAAGGCAAGGCGTTGAATCAGGCTGATGCGGAGCAGCCGCGCAATTTCGAGTTTGCGGGCAAGATCCGGCGCGTGTATGTGACGCCCGAACAGCTGCCGCGGTTGAATGCCGGCGATCTGGGCGTGGTGATGCACAACGGCCATGCCGTGCTGGTTCCGCGCGCCGTCGCGCTCGAGGTACAGGCCTTTGCGCCAGAACTGGTCGCGTTGCTGGTTGATCCCGACGCGCCCGCCGTGGCCGATGGCGTGCCCGATGACCTGATGTGGTAAACACGCCGCGCGTGGCGCCACGCGAACCCGAGGATGCTCCGATTTTGCACGGCATTCCGGAATCGCGAGGCGATATCCCGAATCCAGTGTCTTGGTAGGTCCACGTGTTGCGCGCGAGTCACTGGACTGATTCGCCGCCTCCGTGCGGCTGGTCCGCCGGGCCGCCTTTCGCGTTTGCGCCGGCAGTCCTGCCAACGCGGTTCGCCTCGGTGGGTGTGGTGGCATTGAGCGCGCTACGCCCCCTCGGGACGAAGGGGCCGCGGCAGCTTGCCACGGGCAAGCTGCCGCGGGGATGCCGTAGCGCAATTCAAAAGCGCATCCCCTTGAGTCCCCCCTTCGTCCCCGAAGGTGGATGACAAGCTGTCCTGCCTCCGGAGGGAAGGTTTATCCTTCGTCCCGAAGGTGGATGACAAGCTGTCCTGCCTCCGGAGGGAAGGTTCATCCGCGGGCGGGTTGTTCGGCAACCCCCGCCAAAGCCGGGTTGAACCAGCCTGGCTTTGGCGCGAAGCGAGGGCCATGCGCCCGCGCCAGGGTTTCGAGCCTTTCGCGCAGGACACCCGCACCGGCTGCGCGGATGTACTGGATCGGGCCGCCCCGGAAGGGGGCAAAACCGGTGCCGAAGATCACGCCGGCGTCCAGCAGTTCGGCGTCTTCAACGACGCCATCGTGCAGGCACGCCACCGCTTCGTTCAAGAGCGGCAGGATCAGCCGGTCTTCAAGGTCGGCGGGCGGGCGGTATGCGTGGTCCAGCCGGGGTTTTTGCGCTTTGCCGTCCACCCAGTGGTAAAAGCCTTGTCCGTCCTTCTTGCCGCGCTTGCCACCTTCAACCCGGTCGGCGATGCCGTCCGGCAGCTCCAGCTTGAGGAACGGGCCGAGTTCCTTGCCCACCGACAAGGCGACGTCCAGCCCCACGGTATCGGCCAGTTCGATCGGGCCCATGGGCATGCCGAAGTGTTTGGCCGCCCGGTCGATGGCCGGATCGGGAATGCCTTCGGCGTGGCAGCGGATGGCTTCCAGCATGTAGGGCACCAGGATGCGGTTGACCAGAAATCCCGGCGTGCCCTTGACCGGCAGCGGCAGCTTGCCGATGGCCTTCACCCACGCCATCGCGCGCTTGGCCGCGAGTTCATCCAGGGCGTCGTGGCAGACCACCTCGACCAGCGGCATCTGCGCGACGGGGTTGAAAAAGTGCAGGCCCAGGAAGCGGCCTGGTTCGTGCAGTGCCCCGCGCAGTTCGTCCAGGGGAATGGACGAGGTGTTGGTCGCAACAAGGGCGCCGCTGGCGATCCCGGTTTCAATGGCGTGGTACACCCAGCGCTTGGCGTCGGCATCCTCGTAGACCGCCTCGATGGCGAGCTGCGCAGGCGCGATGCCGGTGCCGGCAACGTCGGCATGCAGACGCCGCAGCGCGGGCTCGATGCGAGCGGGCGTTTTCAGTTTCTTCTCGAACAGCTTGCGGGCGCGAACCAGCGCGGGTTCGATGAACTTCAACTCGCGGTCCTGCAGGGTGACCTCGAAACCGCGCAGCGCACTCCAGGCGGCGATGTCGCCGCCCATGACGCCGGCACCGACGACGTGGACGTGCTTGATGCCGTGTGGCGTGGCGCCGGCCAGTGCCCGCAGCCGTTCGCGCAGGAAGAAAATCCGGATCAGGTTGTGCGCGGTATCGGTCTTGGCGAGCTGCGCCACCGAGGCCGCTTCCAGCCGCAAGCGTTGCTGGATGTTGCCGCCGCCGCGACGCCAGGTCCTGATCAGCGCGAACGGCGCGGGGTAGTGCCGTTGCGATGCCTTGGCCGCGGTTTGCCGGCGCACGACCGGTGCGAGGATCTGCCGCGCCGGCCAGGCATTGGTCAGCCATGCCAGAGCGCGCTGGCGCACGGGGCGCGGGCGTGGGTGCAGGGCCAGCTTGCACGCAGCGTCGAGCAGCTCGTCCGGCGCGGCCAGCTGGTCCACCAGCCCATCGGCGCGCGCGCGCGCGGCCGACGACGGGCGGCCGGTCAGCATCATCGCCAGCGCCTTGGGCGCGCCAATCAGGCGCGGCAGGCGCGCGCTGCCGCCCCAGCCGGGGTGGATGCCGAGCTGGACTTCGGGCAGGCCGATGCGGGTCTCGGGCGCGCGGGCGGCTACCCGCATCCGGCAGGCAAGCGCGAGCTCGGTACCGCCGCCCATGCAGGCGCCGTGGATCGCCGCGACGGTTGGCATCGGCAACTGCGCCAGGCGTTCGAAGACCTGCTGCCCGTGCTCGATTTCCGCGCGTACCGTGCCGGCGCGGGCGTAACCGGCAAATTCATTGAGGTCAGCGCCGACCGCGAACCCGGCCGGCTTGGCGGAGTGGATCACGACCGCGCGCGGCCGCTCGATCGCAATGCGTTCGACGAGCGCGTCCAGCTCGTCCAGCAGCGCGCGTGAAAGGGCGTTCACGCGGCTCCCGCTACGATCCATGGTCAGAAGCAGCACGCCGTCCGCGTTCTGCGAGGCTTGCCAGTGATTGAGTTGCAAACCTTCAAACATGCCACGCTCCGGTTGTCGCCCACGGGCCATCATCGGCGGCAGGCTGGGTGGGGTCAACGTCCGGCCTGTGGCCGCGTTTCCCAGCCGGTCGCGTTGGCGCTACGCTTGATCCCGCAAGGGACTGGCCCAACCGTGTGTGGTGAAGCAATTTCGGGATGCTGCAATGGCCAAGTTGGTTGAACTTTCGCGCGCGGGGCGCGGTCATACCGGGGCGCACATTGCGTCCGGTGCCGTAGGGAGTACCGCCCGGATGGGCGATGTAGAGACTGATCATGCGCTGGTCGCGCGTGTGCGCAAGGGCGACAACAGCGCCTTCGATCTGCTGGTGCGCAAATACCAGCACAAGATCCTGGGCCTGATCTCGCGTTATGTGCATGACTGGAGCGAGTGTGAGGATGTTGCGCAGGAGGCCTTCATCCGGGCGTACCGCGCCATCGGCAGTTTCCGCGGAGACAGCGCTTTCTACACCTGGATGTACAAGATTGCCGTGAATACCGCCAAGAACCACCTGGTCGCCCAGGGCCGGCGTCCGCCGGCCGAAGACATCGATGCCGACACCGCCGTGCAGTTTGATGCCGGTGCGCGGCTGCGTGATGAAGCTACGCCCGAGCACGAGCTGGCGCGTCAGGAAATTGAACAAACCGTGTTTGCCACGGTCGAACAATTGCCCAAGGAGTTGCGTGACGCGATCACGCTGCGCGAGGTCGATGGACTGTCCTACGAGGAAATCGCCGCACGCATGGATTGCCCGATTGGTACCGTTCGCTCGCGTATCTTTCGTGCCCGCGAGGCCATTGATGAGAAATTGCGACCGCTGCTTGCCAACGACGATGCCTGATTTGCCAAACCCTGCTGCACGAGGTAACCGCTGATGGACCCGATCAGCCGCGAAAATCTTTCCGCCCTGATGGATGGTGAGCTGGCCGCCGAGCCGACCCGCTTTTTGCTGCGGCGGCTCGAACACGACCCCGAACTCGGCGCGACCTGGTCGCGCTGGCACCTGATCCGGGCTTGCCTGGCCGCGGACGCGGCGCAGACGCCCAATGCCGGCATTGACCGCAAATTCACCGCGCGCGTCGCCGCTGCGGTCGCGGCCGAAGCCGTCGTCGTGCCCACGCACCGGCGGCGCTGGGCGCGCTATGTCGGCGGCGGCGCGATTGCAGCCAGTGTCGCGGTAGCGGCGCTGATGCTGAACGTACCGCGTGGCCCCATGACACCAGGCGTGCCGGTGGCACAAACACGGGCGGCGCCGGCGGCGGTGGCCGCAGCCGGTCAGCTGGCCGACGTGGCGCCGGTGTCCAACCGCGTCGCACCGCCGTGGCTGCTTGCGCGTCAGCCGACGGTGCTGTCTGCGCAGCCGGCTTCGGCCAACGTCGCGTATGGCACCGGGCTCATGCAGCCCGATTACCTGCGCGATGCGGCCTATACGCGTGATGCGGCGCTGACCTACGCGCCACCGTTTGCCAACGGCCAGGCGGCCGGGGTGCCATTCCCGATCATGCTGGTGCCGGAAGCGCCGCCGTCGAGCGCGGCGTCCGGCCGGCACTGAGCTGCGTGGATGCGGGTCAGGCGCCGGGCCTGCGTCTTCCGTTGATCGCGGGTTTGCCGCGCGCAGGTGACGCGGCGGGCTGGCGCGTGCGCGTCGATTGCGTCCCCGGTTTGACTTTTGCTCGTCCTAATGAGGAGAACACCATGCTGAGACAGGCCAGGCGAATGGCTGCCGTATTTCTTTTGTTGTGTTTTTCGGGCGCCGGGCTGGCCTTTGCGGCACCGCCGCCGCAAGTGGCGCTGCCCAACTTCACCAGCATCGTGCAGAAGTACGGCCCTGCGGTCGTCAACGTGGTCGCGCACTACAACCACGCCAGCGAGATGGGCAGCGACAGCCCGACCGGGCAAGCCCAGCCACCGCCGCAGATTCCCGACATCTTCCGGCGTTTCTTCGGCATGCCGTTCGGCCCGCAGTTCCAGGGGCCGTCGCCGCCCGGCGAATCGCTGGGTTCGGGGTTTGTGATTTCATCGGACGGTTACATCCTCACCAACCGCCACGTCGTTGCCGATGCCGATTCGGTGAAGGTCCACCTGTCGGACCATCGCACCTTCACCGCCAAGGTGGTGGGTACCGACAAGATCTATGACATCGCGGTGCTGAAGATCGATGCGACCAACCTACCGACCGTCGCGATCGGCAATTCCAATGACCTGAAACCGGGCCAGTGGGTGGTCGCGATCGGCTCGCCCTATGGCCTTGACCACTCGGTGAGCGCGGGGATCGTCAGCTACGTCGGCCGCAGCCTCGGCCAGGATCAATCCGATGTTCCGTTCATCCAGACCGACGTGCCGATCAACCGCGGCAATTCAGGCGGCCCGCTGTTCAATCTTGCCGGCGAGGTGGTCGGCATCAACTCGCAGATCTTCTCGACCGACGGCGGCGCGATGGGGTTGTCGTTCTCGATTCCGATCAACCTTGCGATGAGTGCGGCGCACCAGCTGGAAACCAAGGGCTACGTCAGCCGTGGAATGCTGGGCGTCGGCATCCAGAATGTCACCGACAGCATCGCCAAGTCGTATCACTTGTCCGATGAAAGCGGTGCCTTGGTGCGCTCGGTGCAGCCGGATGGCCCGGCGGCCAAGGCGGGCCTGAAGATCGGCGATGTCATCACCGCGTTCGACGGCCACAAGGTCTACGAGTCCTCGCAGCTGCCGCCGGTCGTCGCGATGACGGCGCCGGGGACCCAGGCGACGGTGAACATCCTGCGCAATGGCAAGCCGATGACCATCAGGGTCAAGGTGGGCGAGATGCCGCGCAATGGTTTGAGTGCCGAGTATCTGTCGGGTGCGCCGGGGGCCACCGGGGGCAGCGGGCTGCTGGGCCTCACGGTGCAGGACATGACCGCCGGCATGCGTCAGCAGCTGGGCTATCGCGGCACGGGCGGCGTGGTGATCACCGACGTCAAGGGCGCCGCGGCGCAAGCCGGTCTGTCGCCGGGTGACGTGATCCTGCGCGTCGGCAACAAGCCGGTCGACAGCGTGGCCGCGTTCCGCCGCGAAACCGCGGGCGTGAAGCGTGGCAGCACCGTGCTGCTGCTGGTCTCGCATCAGGGACAGAACCAGTTTGTCGCGATCAGCGTGCCAGCCAAGTAGCACGCAAAGTAGTGAGTGGAGCAGACGGGGCCCGCCTGGTGCGGGCTCCGTCTTTTGGGAATGGAGTATCTTGCGCGGTGCGGCCAGGTCGCGCGGTGGTGCCGGGTATGATTGCCGCAGGCACACGGGGGAGCGGCGCGGCGCACCATGAAACTGTATTCGATCGAAGGCAACACCCAGCAACTTGACGGCGGTGCGATGTTTGGCAATGCACCAAAGGCGATGTGGTCCAAGTGGATCCCGGCCGACGCGCAAAACCGCATCCCGCTGGCGTGCCGCTGCCTGCTGGCGACGGATTTGGACGGCCGCAATGTCCTGTTTGAAACCGGCATCGGTGCGTTTTTCGAGCCGCGGCTGCGCGCACGCTACGGTGTGGTCGAGGAGCGGCATGTGCTGCTGGAATCGCTGAAGGCGGTGGGGTTGACCGATGCCGACATTGACGTCGTGGTGCTGTCCCACCTGCACTTTGACCACGTGGGCGGCCTGCTGGCCGCGTGGGAAGAAGGTGCGCCGCTGCGCCTGCTGTTTCCCCATGCACGGTATCTCGTTGGCGCGCTGCACTGGGAGCGGGCCACGCATCCGCACCCGCGCGATCGCGCGTCGTTCGTGCCCGGCGTGGCCGAACTCCTGGAGCAGAGCGGGCGCCTGGAAAAGGTCGCGGGTGAGCACTCGCGGACGCTCGGCAATGCGGTGCGTTTCCACTACTCGCAGGGCCACACGCCCGGCTTGATGCTGTCTGAAATCGTTGGCCCGCACGGCAAGGACGGCGTGGTGTATTGCGCCGACCTGATCCCGGGCATCCCGTGGGTTCACCTGCCGGTGACGATGGGGTACGACCGCGCACCGGAGCTGCTGATCGACGAAAAGCGTGGCTTCCTCGACGACAAGCTGGCGCGCGGCGTGCGCCTGTTTTTCACCCACGACCACGCGACCGCGCTGGCGACCCCGCACCGCGATGCGCGCGGACGCTATGGCGTCAGCGATGCGCAAGCGCACTTTGCCGGCGTGGCGTTGTAAGCTCGCCGCGTGCGTCGCCTGTCTACACTGTTTGACAACCCCTCGCGCAACTCCGTGTTGGTGGGCGTGGCGCTGGTGCTGCTTGGCTGCGCGCTGCTGGCGTTCACCGGCCACGCCGACCGCCTGCGCACGCTGGGCGCGGATGCGTTGGGCGGCTTTGTCCTGACCGGTGCCGCGGCCACGCCGGGTCCGGCGGCCAATGGTCAACTGGTGCTTGCGGTCGGCGCACCGAAGGTCCACGCCGACGCGGCCGACACGCAGTTCGGCGTGACGGTGGACGCGCCGCTGCTGGTGCGCAAGGTTGAAATGTTCCAGTGGAGCGAAACCAACTTTGGCGGCCAGCGCAACTATGAAATGGACTGGTTTGACCATCCGATCGACTCGACCGTGTTCACCGACCGTGCCCGTCACCAGAATCCGGGGCCGTTTCCGATCAGCGGCGCGCGGTTTGCATCGGCCAACGTCACGGTGGCGGGATTCAAGCTGGCACCAGCCTTGGTGGACCTGATCCCCGGCGGTGAGCCGTTCATGCCAAGCCTGGCGCACCTGCCGCCCAACATGGCGGCAACGTTCACCGCGCATGACGGTACCCTGGTGAGCAGCACCGATCCCGCGCGCCCCGGGATCGGCGACCTGCGCATCAGCTGGCAGCGCGTCGTGCCTGGGTACCTGACCGTGTTTGCGCGCGACCGGGACGGGACGCTGGTACCGGCGCACGACCCCGCGGGGGACGCGATCGAACAGGTGCTGGTCGGGCGTTATGCGCTGGGCGATGTGGTGGCTGGCGCGCCGCGGGCTCCGCGTTTTGCGTGGGCGCGGCGCATCCTGGCCGTACTGGCGGTGTGGGCAGGTGCGGGGTTGCTGCTGCCGCGGTCGCGCCGGCACGACCGGTGGCTCGCGCTTGCCGCGGCGCTGGTGCCGCTGGCGTTGATCGCGGCGGTAAGCTGGTTTGACGTGCGTATGCTGGTGTTCGTGGCGATGGTGCTGGTGGCCATCCTGGCCAGCGTCGCGGTGGTGTGGCGCTGGCGCCACGGGGTGAAGGAGGGTTGGTGATGTTGATTGCCGGGCTGTATGTGGGGCTGGGAACGCTGCTGGTATTGGCGCTGGCGATCCGCGTGATGTGGTTGCGCAACGTCCACGCGGTCGGCATTGGCGCAGCCGGACACGAGGATCTCAGCCGCGCCATCCGCGCGCATGCGAATGCGGTGGAATACCTGCCGCTGGCGCTGCTGATGCTGGTGCTGCTGGCGTTCGAGCAAACCCGGCCCGCGCTGCTGCACGGTTTTGGCATCGCGCTGATCGTGGCTCGCGTGCTGCACGCGCTGGGGCTGTCGAGCAGCGCCGGCCGGTCGTTCGGGCGCATGGCGGGCGCGGGCCTGACGGTCCTGACGATGTTGGTGATGGCGGTCTTGCTGCTGGCGCGGTTCGTCTGATCACCGCATGGCCGGCGGCGTCAGCCGGTCATGTGTTCGAGAAACCACAATCCTGCAAACAGCTTCGGGTCGATCGAATAACCCTTGGCCGCCATGCCACGCAACCAGCGGCCGGCTTCGGCGCGGGGCACGGCGTGGACGGTGATGTCTTCGCTGGCATCGCCACCGCCAGGTCCCACCCGGCGCAGCTCCAGCGCGCGCACAAAGTGCATCATCTCGGTGCTCATGCCGGCCGAAGACGGGCCCGAGTGCAGGGGCACCACGCGCGCGCAATCCCAGCCGGTTTCCTCGATCAACTCGCGGCGTGCCGCGGTGGCAATGCTGTCATCGCCGGTGTGGCCGGCATCGCCGATCAGGCCCGCCGGCATTTCGATGGTCATCCGGCAAATGGGTACGCGGTACTGCTCGACAAACAGGACGCGGTCGTCCGGTGTGACCGCGACGATGATGGCTGCGCCCTCGGGGTTGTTGCGTTCAACAAATTCCCAGTGCCCGCGTTGTTTGAGGGTCAGCCACTTGCCGCGGTAAAGGGTTGTGGCTGGCATGCCGGCATCGGCCGGGACGTGGGTGTCGCCGTTCATGGTCAAGGCTCCGCTTGCAACAATTGGTGCGCACGCGCACGCGTGAAGGGCGCGATCCGCAGGCGCGCACACAATGCGTCCAGCACCCCCGCGTCGGCGCTGTGCCGCACGAGGCCCGCGGGCGTCGCCGGTATGGGGGCGTCGCGTGCGATCCGCGCCAGGCGCTGCGACAGCCGCGCCATGTCCGCGTGCGCGCGCAATTTTTCGGCCAGCGACTTGGCGCCGCGCACGCGCAGGAAGGGTACTTCGTCAATGCGTGCGAGCAGGGTGTCGAGGTCACCAAAGTGGGCGAGCAGCGCCGCCGCACTTTTGGCCCCGATGCCCGGCACGCCCGGAATGTTGTCGATGGCATCGCCCATCAAGGCGAGAAAATCGACCACCTGACGGGCCTGGACGCCGAGACGTGCGGGGACGCCGGCCGCGTTCCAGCGCTGGCCGCGTGCGTAGTCCCATTGTTCGGTGTCGGCGTCCAGCAGCTGGCCAAAGTCCTTGTCGGCCGACACGATGACCGTATGCAGGCCGTGGCGGCGCGTCGCGGCCAAGACGCTGCCAATGAGGTCATCGGCCTCGTAGGTGGCATCGGCCAGCACGGTAAAACCAAATGCGGCGGCCAGATCGCGGCAGTACTGGAACTGGCGCTTCAGCTGGGGCGGGGCCGGATCGCGATTGGCCTTGTAGGCCGGGTAGATGGCGTTGCGGAAGGAACTGGTCAGCGCAATGTCGAACGCCGCCACGACGTGCGTTGCGTGGGTGCGTTCGACGAAATCGAGGAGGAAGTGCGCGAACCCGTGGACGGCATTGACGGGCTGGCCGTCGACGTCGAAGAACGTGTCCGGCATCGAATGCCAGGCCCGAAACACGTACATGCTGGCATCGATCAGGTACGCCGTCGCTGCGGGTGCCGTGCCAGTCACGCTTGCCATGCGCTTAGGACATCCGCCACGTCCGGACGCTTGCGTTCGGGCGGCTCGTCGCCGCGGCCGCCGATGTGGATGTAGGCGATCGCGCGCTCGTTGCCGGCGAGGCCCAGCAACCGTGCGGCGTTGCGGTCATAGCACGACCAGCCGGTCAGCAACTGCGCGCCAAAGCCTTCGGCCTGCGCGGCCAGCAGCAGGTTGAACGCCAGGCATCCGGCGGACAGGAGCTGTTCCTGCGCGGGAATTTTTGGGTGCCTGTCGTCGATGCGGGCAACGACGGCCAGTACCGCCGGCGAGTGCGCAAAGCGGTCGCGGTCCTTGGCCAGCCTGGCCGCCGGCGCAGCAGGATCCACACGGGCGTGCAACGTGGCCAGCGCCTCGCCGTAGCGCGTTCCCGCGTCGCCGGTGAATGCAATCAGGCGCCACGGCACCAGCTTGCCGTGATCGGGCACCCGGATCGCCGTCTCGATGATCGCGTGCAGTTCGGCAGTGGACGGGCCGGGACGCCGCAGTTGCGGGGCGGGTACCGAACGCCGGTCGCGCAGGAATTGAAGGGCAAGGTCGTTGCGCATCCGGCCAGTCTAGCAGCCGGGTGCGCCGGCTTTGCGCTACGATGCGGCGATTGCAACGGGAGATACAGCATGCCGATCACGATTGCCGCACTGCGCGAAACGGCCACGCTTGAACGCCGTGTCGCGGTGACGCCGGAGACCGCAAAAAAGCTGGCGGCGCGCGGTGCGCGGGTCGTGCTGGAGCATGGCGCCGGCGCGCGCGCCGGATTTCCGGACGCGGCGTACGCCGGCGTCGAATTTGCGGCTGCGGCAAGCGTTGCGGCACAGGCCGACGTGTTGCTGTGCGTGCAGCCGCCGGCGGACGAGTACATCGCCTCGATGCGGGAAGGCGCGGCGCTCATTGGGGCGTTGCAACCGCATCGTGCGGCCGAACGGCTGGCGCGGTATGCGCAGCGCAGGCTCAGTGCGTTTTCGCTGGAGCTGTTGCCGCGCACGACGCGCGGACAGGCGATGGATATCCTGTCCTCGCAAGCGGCGGTGGCCGGCTATCGCGCCATGCTGATCGCAGCCGAGGCGGCGCCCAAGTTCTTCCCCATGTTGACGACCGCCGCGGGCACGCTGCGGCCCTCCAAGGTGCTGGTGATCGGCGCGGGCGTGGCCGGCCTGCAGGCCATCGCCACGGCGCGACGGCTCGGTGCGATGGTGGAAGGTTTCGACGTCCGCCCCGAAACCCGCGAGCAGATCGAATCCCTGGGTGCGAAGTTTCTTGACCTTGGCGTCAGCGCCGCGGGGCAGGGTGGCTATGCGCGCGAGCTGACGGCCGAAGAAAAGGCGGCGCAGCAGGCCAAACTGGCCGACCACGTCAAGACGGTCGATGTGATCGTCACCACCGCGGCGGTGCCCGGGCGGCCGGCACCGAAGATCATCCCGCTGTCGATGGTGGACGGCATGAAGGCAGGCGCCGTGATCGTGGATCTCGCCGCCGAGGGCGGCGGCAACTGTGAAGCCACGCAGCCCGGCGAGCGGGTTGAGCGCAACGGCGTCAGCATCATCGGGCCGCTCAACCTGCCGGCGGGCGCGCCACTGCATGCCTCGGAAATGTTCGCCCGCAACCTGCTGCATTTTTGCGAGCTGGTGGTCACCGATGGCGCGTGGAAACCGGATTTCGACGACGAACTGGTGGCCGGGACCTGCGTCACGCGCGATGGAGAGGTGGTGTTCGGCAAGGCCTGACACCGCTCGCGGCGCGCCTCAGTGGCCCGATGTGCCGGCCGGGTGCATCGGGATGGGCGGCTCGGGGTGTTCGGCGGCCCAGTGCAGGCGCTGGGCCCGCGGCAGGGCGCGAAAGCGTTGGCGCAACGCGCGCCGTTCGCCGGGCGAGAGCTGCTGGAAACGATGAAACGCGGCATCGACCTTGGCCCGCTCGGCGGGCGGAAGGTTGCGGAACGCGCGCGCATTGTCGCGCAGCTGGCGGCGTTCGGCTGGTGTCATGTTGGCCCAGCGGGTCAGACGTTCGCGGATGAGCTGTTGATGCCCGGGCGGCAGGGTGGCCCAGTGCGTCGCGTGCGCCGCCAGCCGGTGCTGGCGCGCCGGCGGCAGCTGGCTCCACTGCGCGCGCAGGGGCGCCAGCGCGTGCTGTTGCGCCGGCGAGAGGCGATCCCAGCCCAGCGGCGGCGCGGGAGCCGGGCGCGCGGGCAGCGTGGCCGGCGGGCCGCTGTGCATGGGAATCGCAGTGCTGGTCTGCGCGGCCGCCGCAGCCGGCACCAGCAGGCATGCCAGCGCGATCGATGCGGCCGTCTGCAGCGCGGCGCGCATCGCTAGTGCCCGCCCGTGCCCGGCGCCACCGCGACGGCGGGTTGCGCCGCCAGCCAGCGGTAGAAGTCGAGATTCTGCATCATCTCGGCCTGGCCGCTGCCAACATCAACGGCGGCGGCATCGTCTGCGGGCGTGGCGGCTGTTTGCGGCACGGCGGCGGTGATGCGGGGCGCGGCCGTGCCGTGCGCGCGGGGTGCCGGCCGCGTCCACAGGATGCCGGCGACCAGCACGCAGCAGGCGGCGGCCCCGGCCAGCGGGGCCCACATGCGCAGCGTGGGGTGCGGGGCATAACCGCGTACGGCGTGCTGGCGGGCCAGGTCGAGCCGGCGCGCGTGGTATGAGTCGACGTTGTCGCAGGCGGTGCTGAAAATCGCCTGCGCGCGGGCCGCGACCGCGGCGGCGTCCGGCGGCCGGGCAGGTGGGTTGTGGAACGTATGCATCACCGCCAGTCCTCGAGTTGTGTACGCAGTGCCTCCATGGCGCGCGACAGATGGGTTTTGACGCTGCCGTCGCTGCAGCCCATCGCGGTTGCCGTGTCGGCCACGTCCAGCCCTTCCAGCACGCGCAGCATGAAGGCCTGCTGTTGGCGCCGCGGCAGCGCGCGGATGGCTTTCGACATCGCCGCGTGGGCCTGGCGTGAGGCCAGGATCCGCGTCGGGTCCGGGCCCAGATCCGGCGCTTCCCAGGCAGGCAACCCCTCCTCGTCGCCGACCGCACGCCCGGCCCAGACCAGCACCCGGTTGCGCACGGTGCGGCGGCGCTGGAGGTCGGTGATGCGCCGCCGCAGGATGCCCCAGAAGAGCGGCGTCCATTCCGCTGCGGGCTTGTGGCCATAGTGGCGCACCAGGCGCAGCATGCTGTCTTGCACCGCGTCCAGGGCATCGTCGGGATCGCGCAGCGCGATTTCCGCCATGCGCCACGCGTGGCGCTCGATGCCACGCAGGAATGCGTCCAGCGTCGCCGGAACGGGCCGCACGGCCACCTGCGCTGCGGCCACGCCCAGCGCCGCCGTGGCGTCCAGCATCACCGTGGTGGTCCCGACAGGCGTGGCATCCTCAGCTTTCATGCACTCTGGCTTGTCTTGGATAACGCATTGGCGCGGATCGGGTTGACCGCTGGTTGCGCGCGCGGCAAGGCCGGTATGTATGATGGCCGCGTTTGCACGAGGGAATCACGATGACGGGTTTTCTGGCACTGTACATCTTCATGTTGGCGGCGTTCACCGGCTATGAAATCATCAGCCGGGTGCCGGTCATCCTGCATACGCCGTTGATGTCGGGCTCGAATTTCGTGCATGGGATCGTGCTGGTCGGCGCGATGGTTGCGCTGGGCCACGCCGCCGGGACCACTGAAACCACCATCGGGGTGGTCGCGGTGCTGCTGGCCGCCGGCAACGTCGCGGGTGGCTACGTCGTCACCGAACGGATGCTGGAGATGTTCAAGACCAGCAAATTCTCGGCGGCGCGCGCAGCGGAGAAAAAGTCATGACGCTGCCGGCCTGGATGCCGGCCCTGGCCGACGCGATCTACTTCATCGCGGCGGTGTTGTTCATCTGGGGCATCAAGCGCATGAGCTCGCCGCGCACCGCGCGCACCGGTATCGTGTGGGCGGGCGTCGGCATGGCGGCCGCGATCCTGGTGACGTTCTTCCTGCCGGGCATGCACAACCTTGGCTGGATGGTCGGCGCGGTGGTGGTGGGGGTCGTGGTTTCATGGTGGGTTGGCCGGCGCGTGCCGATGACCGCGATGCCGCAAATGGTCGCGATCTTCAACGGCATGGGCGGCGGTGCGGCGGCCGCGATCGGCGCGGTCGAACTCATCAAGTTCAACGCGGCGCTGCTGCCCGGGGCGTCGGCCGGCGCGACCGCGCACCTGAGTCCGGTCGAGCTCGCGCTGGCGTACCTCGGAATCCTCATTGGCGCGGTTTCGTTCACCGGTTCGGCGATTGCGTTCGCAAAATTGCAGGGCTGGATGGACAAGCGCTTCATTTTCCCGTTGCAGCGCTGGGTGAACCTGGCGTTCTTCGCGGCCGCGGTCGTGTGCGGCGGCATCGCCCTGGTGGCCGGGATCGACGGACACGCGTTCGCGTGGGGCCTGCTGATTGCATTTGTGCTGCTGGCGCTGGTGTTTGGCGTCGCGATGACGCTGCCGATCGGCGGCGCGGACATGCCGGTCGTGATCTCGATGTACAACGCCTTCACCGGCCTCGCGGTGGCATTCGAAGGCTTCGTGCTGCAAAACGAGGCCATGATCATCGCCGGCATGGTGGTGGGTGCGGCCGGTACGCTCCTGACGCAACTCATGGCCAAGGCGATGAACCGCTCGCTTACCAACGTCCTGTTCAGCAACTTCGGCACGGGCGGCGGCGCGGCGCAGCAGGACATCTCGGGTGCGTTGAAACCCATCGATGCCAACGACGCGGCGGTGATGATGGCGTACGCCGAACGCGTCGCGATCGTTCCGGGTTACGGCATGGCGGTGGCGCAGGCACAGCACAAGGTCTGGGAGTTTGCCAAGCTGCTGATCTCGCGCGGGGTGAAGGTGCGGTTCGCGATCCATCCGGTTGCCGGCCGGATGCCGGGCCACATGAACGTGCTGTTGGCCGAGGCCGGCGTGCCGTATGACCTGATCGAGGACATGGACGACATCAACCCCGAGTTTCCGAACATCGACGTGGCGCTGGTGATCGGCGCCAACGACGTAGTCAATCCCGTGGCGCGCACCGACAAGGGCTCGCCCATCTATGGCATGCCGATCCTCGATGTCTCGAAGGCCAGGAACGTGATCGTCATCAAGCGCGGCCGCGGCAAGGGTTTTGCCGGCATCGAGAACGCACTGTTTTACGCCGACAACACCCGGATGCTGTATGGCGATGGCCAGGCCATGGCCGGGGAGCTGGTCGCCGGCTTGAAGACTTTGGATGTTTGATCAAAGCCGCTGTTGTGAACAGTCAGGCCAGGGATGGCCGTTCTGGTGCTCGGCGGCTGAAGTGGTTTGTTCTTGAATGGCAGCCCGGCAGCGCAGCGATCAGGGACGATCGCCTGAAGATGCCAGGCGCGCCGCAAGCGCCGCCGCGAGGGCGGCGGCACCCGCATAAACCAGTACGGACAACGCGTTGAGGCCGAGTTTCGCGACCTGCAGCGTAAGCGCGATGCCGCCCGTGCGAAAGGCCAGTCCGAATGGAAACCCGGTCGCGGCTGCGATGCGCGCGATCGCGACCAGACAGGCCGCGTAGAAGCCCGCCAGCAATACCGAGGCGGCGGCCACCGGTGCGGACCAGCGTCCGTACAGGCAGCCGCAAAACTTCAGCGCCACGGTCAGCGGCAGCGCCAGCAACAAAAGCAGCCAGCTGGGCCGCACGCCGAGCACCAGCGCGGCAAAGGCTGCCACCGCGCCGGTGGCGAGCGTGCACATCAGCCATCCGAAACCGGTACCGGCGCCCGCCGCCACCTTTGCCAGGGTGGCGCGGGATTTGCGTGCGGGTGCATGCGAGGCGGGAATGATCGAGATGTTCACGCAGCGTCGATGGGACGGCAGAACCCGGGATGATACGGCACTCGTGGCGCGGATGGTTGCGCGACGGCGCCGCGCGCGGCGCCTGACCTCCATCAAAGCTGCGTAGCCGCGGATGTTGTTATCCTTGGCAGTCACACAACGACATATTGCCGCCACGGCGCACCGAGATGTCCAGCTCGTCCAACGAACCGTTTACCCTGCAGCGCGATTGCCATGCGGTGCATGTGCCGTACGGCGATGTCGTCAACCTGCCGGCGGGCCAGACGGGCTACATCACGCAGGCCATGGGCGGCAGCTTCACGGTGTATGTCGAGGGCAGCCTGTTCCGGGTCGATGGCAAGGATGCGGATGCACTGGGCCAGCCGCCGCCCGAACCCCTGACCGTGCCCGAGAACGCCAACGACGCCGATGTCGAGCAGGTCGTCTGGGAGCAGTTGCGTACCGTGTTCGACCCGGAGATTCCGATCAACGTGGTGGATCTGGGCCTGGTCTATGACCTCAGCATGGAGCATCTGGACGACGGCCAGCGCAAGGTCTACGTCAAGCTGACGTTGACCGCGCCGGGGTGTGGCATGGGCGACATCATGGTCGAGGACGCACGCACCAAGCTCGAACTGATCCCGACGGTCGGCGAAGCGCAGATCGACCTGGTGTTCGACCCGCCGTGGAACCAGACCATGATGTCGGATGAGGCCAAGCTGCAGACCGGCATGATGTGACGTGCGGGTGCCGGAATTGGCTTCGCACCCGGCACCGGGGCTGCCGCGGGATCGTCGCTGCAACGCACCGGCCCGGCAACGGTTGACAGGTATCCTGTCTGGAAGCTGAACGTCATGCTGCGGTGCAGCGTGACGCCTTGTTGACGTTTGTCTACGTTGCGTCCGCTGCGTTGGTGTGAGGGCGCCAATCCAGCGATCCGTACACGCGTTTTTCGAAACGCGGCATGTGCAGGGGTTCAAGCAGGGCTTGGCGGCTGGCGCCGCCGGGTGGGGAGTATGCATGGCGGATTCGCGTCGCGCAGTTTCGCGCTCGCAACGCGTGGCTGCGCATTCCCAACCTGCAGGAGTCTGTGATGCCAAGCAATCTCCGTTTGAAGGCCCTGGTCGTTGCCATGGGCCTTGCTGCCGGTACGGCAGCGTTTGCTGCAACACCCGCTGCTGTCCTCGCCAATACCTCGGTGGTTACATTCGCCACGCACATGCGTGCCGGCGATGCCGTGGTCGGCCCGATGGCACTGACCCAATCCATGCGGGTGACGATGTCGCTGAAGCTGCGCAACAAGGCGCAGCTGGATGCATTCGTTGCCAACCCGCACCACGCGAACCTGACCCACGCCGAGTTTCTGGCCAAGTACGGCCCGACCCCCGCCCAGGTCGCGCGCGTCAAGGCGTTCATGCAACAACAGGGGTTCCACGACCTCAAGGTTTCGGCCGACAACATGCTGGTTTCCGGCGAGGCGCGGGTTGCCACGGTGCAGTCGGCGTTCCACACCAGCCTCGTCAACGTACGCACGAAACATGGCCGGATGGCGTTTGCCAACTCCACCGTTGCGCGGATTCCAAACGACCTCAACGGCGTCGTGCATGAAGTGCTCGGCCTGCAAAACGTCCATCGCTTCCACGTGTTGCCGCACACCGCTGCCACGGGCAGCGCCACGTCGCACAACCCGACCGATTTTGCCGCGATCTATAACGCCGGCAGCACCGCGACGGCGTCGACCATCAACGTTGGCATCATCACCTCTGGCAGCATGACCAAGGTCAAGAGCGACTTCAGCTCGTTCCTGAGCCAGAACGGCTTCAGCAGCATCCCGATGAACGTGGTCAAGGTCGATGGTGGCGGTTCGAGCACCAGCGGCGATGGCGAGTGGGATCTGGACAGCCAGGACATCGTCGGCGTGTCCGGCGGGGTCAAGGCGCTGTACCTGTATGACACCGCGTCGCTGTCGACCCAGGATCTGGTCGATGACTTCAGCGCGGCCGAGTCCGCCAATGTCGTGCGCGTGGTCAATGTCTCGATTGGCGGTTGCGAAACCGGTACCGAAACCAATGGGGCCGCGACCGGCGACAATGTCTTCGAGGCGGCCGATTCCGAGGGCATGACCTTCTCGGTGTCCTCGGGTGACTCCGGCGCGGACGAGTGCAACAACGGCGGCGTGATCCCGAGCTGGCCCGCCGATTCGCAGTATGTCGTCGCGGTCGGTGGTACCGAGCTTTACACCTCGGGCACCACCTGGGAAAACGAGACCGTCTGGAACAACCTGAGCCAGAACGAGGGCGCGACTGGCGGCAGCCCTTCGACTTTCGAGGCGATGCCAAGCTGGCAGCAAGGAGTAGGCCAGAACGCCGGCCACACCACCCGTGGCGTGCCGGACGTTGCCTTTGACGCCAGCCCCGTTTCCGGTGCCATGGTCATCGTCGATGGCTCGAAGGAGCAGATCGGCGGTACCAGCCTGGCCTCGCCGCTGTTCGTCGGGATCTGGGCGCGTACCCTGGCCGCCAATTCGAGCCTTGGGTTTGCCGCACCGCTGATCTATCAGGATGCCGCCGCGCACTATGCGAGCGACTTCCACGATGTGACCTCGGGCAACAACAACGGCGAGACCGCTGCGGTGGGTTGGGACTACACCACCGGTTTCGGTTCGATCAACATCGCGAACTTCATCGCCAACGTGGCAGGTGGCGCGGTAAGCCCACCGCCGCCACCGCCGCCGCCGCCACCACCACCGCCGCCACCGCCACCGCCGCCACCACCGCCGCCGCCACCACCGCCGCCACCGCCGCCACCGCCGTCCGGTGCGACGTTCTCGAACAACACCAAATATGTGATCCGGGACGACCGCACGGTGACCAGCAAGATCAGCGTGACCGGTGAACCCGGCGACGCGCCGGCCGATCTGGCGGTGCATGTCAACATCACGCACAACTGGTCGGGCGACCTCGAGATCGAGCTAGTGGCGCCAAACGGCTCCTACGCGATCCTGCAGTACCCCGACTACAACAACGATGGCAACATCAACACCACCTACGACGTCAACGCCTCCTCGGTGCTGGGCAATGGCACCTGGAAGCTCAAGGTCATCGACGATGATGTCTGGGGCGATGGAGGAGATTACGGCACCCTGAACGGCTGGAGCATGACGTTCTGAGTGATGCCGCCAGGATTCGAACCATCGGTTGTCTCCCATGATGGTTCGGAGTGAACATTGGGCCCGGACGTTCGCGACCGGGCCCATTTTTATGCGCGTGCCACAGACCGGGGTGGGTCTGGCCGCAACGCGGATCGCAATTGCGAGGAAGTGGGTGTGAGTGAAGAGTTGCCGTCGCGGCCATCGGAAGCCCCGGTATCCGCGGCGGAACGCCAGTTCCGTAAGGCCGACGCCATGGCGCGCGCCCGGGATCTGCCCGCCGCTGCGCGTGCCTACCGCGCGTTGCTGGATGCGTATCCCGATTTTCCGCAGGCACACGCAAACCTCGGATTCGTGCTGCTGGATCTGCGTGACTTTCCGGGCGCGGCGGCCCAGTTTGCGGCAGCGCTTGCGGCGACGCCCGATGCGGTGCCCGAACGGGTGGGCCTCGCCTATTGCCTGCAGCGGCAATTTCGCTGGCAGGCCGCCGAACAGCTCTACGGGGGCGCGTTGGCGCTGCAACCGGGTCAGGTGCAGGCGTTGCTCGGGCTGGGCACCTGCGCGCGTCAGCAAGGCCGGCTTGACGCCGCGTGCGGCTGGTTCCAACAGGCGCTGCAGACCGATCCGCTGTGCGTGGATGCGTATCACCTGCTGTCGCCGTTGCACCAGTTTGCCGCCGACGATCCGGTGCTCGTGCAGGCCGAGTCGGTGCAGCCGCGCATCGCGGCGCTGCCGCCAATGAAACGCGCCCGCTATTGGTTCGCACTGGGCAAGATGCGTGAGGACGCCGGCCGCTTCGACGCGGCGTTTGCGGCCTACGCCGAGGGCAATCGTGTACGCGGCAGCCTGTTCGCGCTGGACGAGGCGGATGCGGAGGGCTGGTTGCGGCGCACCTGCGCTGCGTTCGACGCGGCCTTGCTTGCGCGCCATCCTGCAGCGGTGGCGGCAGGCAACCGGGTGCCGGTGTTCGTGGTGGGCATGCCGCGCTCGGGGACGAGCCTCATCGAGCAGATTCTCGCGAGCCATCCGCAGGTACGGGGTGCAGGTGAGATACCGGATTTTGGCGACGTCGTCGCCAAATACGCCGGTCCGCCGCCAGGTTGGCCGGGCCGCGTCCCGCGGCTGGCGCCCGCGGAGCTGCGGCGAATCGGCGCGGAGTACGTCGAACGGGTGTTCCAGCGCGCACCGATGGCAACCCACGTCATCAACAAGACCACGCTCAATTACCGGCACGTCGGCCTGATCCGCATGGTGCTGCCCGGGGCCCGCATCATCCATGCGCGGCGCGACCCGATGGATTCGTGCTTTTCGTGCTACACGCACCTTTTCGATGGCGACAATCTGCCCTACACCTACGACCTTGGTACCCTCGGGCGCTACTTTGTCCGCTACGCGACCCTCATGCGGCACTGGCACGCCGTGGTTCCCGATGCCGTACTCGACGTGCGTTACGAAGAGCTGGTCGGCGATACCGAAGGCCAGGTACGGCGGATGCTGGGTTACCTTGGACTGCCGTGGGATGCGCGGTGCCTCGAATTCCACCGCAACCGGCGGGTGGTGGCGACCGCAAGCCTCGCCCAGGTGCGGCGTCCGATCTATCGCAGTTCGGTGGCGCGTTGGCGCCATTTCCAGGCCCACCTGCAGCCCTTGCAAGAGCTGGTCGCGGCCTGGCGCTGAGCAGCAGCTGTGCGCGCCAGGCGGGAGGGGCAGCGCGCCTTGAATGCCGGTAGCCTGTGACTTCGCCCATGCGGCATGATGGGGTACGGATCGGCGTGTGATGCGTGTCGGCGTACGTTGCGCCGGCGCGGCGGCCATGCCGGTCATTCGGATTGTGCACTGCAGAATGCAGTGTTGGGATACCTGTGATAACGTCCGGCCGCCGTCGCAATGAGGGTTGTGGGGCGTCGCGTGGCATGCATGGCCACGTGGGGTAACAGGAACGGTTCGGTGTTGTCACCGAACGGGGAGTGTTGACTCAGGATGCAATGTGCAGTGCCCGTCTGAAGGGACGAGCCTGCGTTTTCTCGATGCCTATCCGAGGAACCCTTGATGAAGAATCGACTCTGTTTGAATGCGCTCGTCATCGCCATCGGCCTGTCTGTTGGAGTGACCGCCCTTGCGGCCGCGCCAGCTGGTACCGCCGGTGCTGCGCTCGTCGCGCACGCAACGCGTCTGCGTACCGGCGACATGATTACGGGCCCGGTTGCGCTGACCCAACCCATACATGTGGTGGTCTCGCTGCAACTGCGCAACGAAGCGCAGCTGCAGGCGCTGATCGCCAACCCCGGACACCCCAACCTGACGCCCGCGGAATTCGTGGCGCGATACAGTCCGACCGTGTCCGATGCGGCTGCGGTTGCCACTTGGCTGAAGCAACGGGGCTTCGAAGGTGTCACGGTCTCACCGAACCGCGTATTGGTTTCGGCGACCGGATCGGTTGCAGCCGTGCAGTCCGCGTTCCATACAAACCTGGTGCATGTGCGCACCCACGATGGACGCAATGCCTTCGCCAATTCGACTGACGTATCAATGCCGAGTTCGCTGCATGGTGTGAGCGGTGTGGTTGGTCTGCAGACGGTGCATGTGCCGCACGCGTTCAAGGGCAAGCCAGGCAGCGGTGGTGGTGGTTCCATCATTGGCCACGACCCGGTGCAGTTTCCGTCGATCTACGGGGGCACCAGCCTGCCAACCGCGGCCGGCGTGGCGGTCGGCATCATTTCGAATGGCGATCTCACGCAGACACTGTCCGACCTCAACACCTTCACTTCGCAAAATGGCCTGGCAACGGTGACCACGCAGATCGTCAACACCGGTGGCACCGGCACCGATACCAGCGGCACGCCCGAATGGGATCTCGACAGCCAGGACATCGTCGGCATGGGCGGCGGGCAGGTCGGCAAGATTGTCTTCTACAACATCCCGACCCTGGCGAACTCGAGCATGGTGAGCGACTTCAACACCGTGGTCAGCGCGGATGCGGTCAAGGTCATCAACGTGTCACTGGGTGAGTGCGAGACCTCAGCGAAGGGCGATGGATCCGCTGCAGCCGCCGATGCGATCTTCCAGCAGGCCGACGCGCAGGGGCAGACCTTCTCGGTGTCATCGGGTGATTCCGGTTCCAACGAGTGCAGCGGCGGCGGCCCGAAGGGCACCACGCCGAGCTGGCCTGCCAGTTCGCCATATGTGGTTGCGGTCGGCGGCACCACGCTGAACGCCACCGCCACCACCTGGCAGGGTGAAACCGTGTGGTCAGACACCGGCGGCAGCCCCAGTACCTTTGAACCGATCCCGAGCTGGCAGGTTGGGGTGGGGCAGAATGCCGGCCACACCACGCGTGGCGTGCCCGACATCGCGTTCGACGCTGATCCCAACAGCGGCGCCATCATCATCGTGAATGGCAGTGCGGCGCAGTACGGCGGCACCAGCCTGGCGTCACCGCTGTTTGTGGGCTTCTGGGCGCGCATGATCGCGGCCAAGGGCACCGGCATCGGCTTCGCCGCGCCGAAGCTCTACCAGCTGCCGGCTGCGGCGTTCCATGATGTCACCTCCGGCAGCAACGGCGGCGAGCACGCGGCGCCGGGTTGGGACTACTGCACCGGTTTCGGCAGCATCATCATGAGCCAGGCAGCGGCTTCGCTCTGACCGCAACGTTCCAGTACGATTTCAAGCCCGGCACCTGCCGGGCTTTTTTTAGAGCAGCGGCGGTGGCGGTTCGCTACCGAACTTCCTCGAAGCGGTTGGCGGCGCGGTTCTTGCGCACGTGTGCGGGGTCCCAGATGCGCCCGTTCATCGCAATCCAGACCCCGTCGCCCAGGCTTTGCACGGCACCGACCGCGCAGCCGATGTTGAACACCGCGTCCGAGCCCTGGAAGCGTGCCGGGTTGAGGGCGCCGGTGAGGACGATCGTCTTGCCGGTGATGCCCGCCAGCGCGCGCGCCGTATCGACCATGGTGTCGGTGCCGTGGGTGATGATGATGTGCCGGTGTGGCTGTGCCAGCACCGCGGCGCGGATCGCCGCGCGATCGGCGCCGGTTATTTCCAGGCTGTCTTTCCGCAGCACCGGCACCACGTCAAATTCGAACCCGACGCCCAGCCGGACGAGGATCTCGCCGATCTGCGGGGCCCCGACCTGGTAGTCCGACTTGGCGTCGAAGTAGACCTTGTCGATGGTGCCCCCGGTCGTGATTACGGTGAGGTGTTGCATGGATGAATCCTTTGCGAAGGCAGGCTTGGAATTATCGCAGCGTGTCTTGGGTTCGTCATGCACGGGGTGCTGGGTACCGGTGCGGGTGTGCGTTGTCTGCGAACCCATGGCATAATCCGCTGTCTTTTGGGCAGGCGCGCTGCGTTGGCCTGCCCCACAACCGAGAGTCCCCCATGTTGTCAACGTTTGTTGCCGCAGTTGCGGCACCGGCCGCGCAGGCGGCCAAGAGCAATCCCCTGATCGATTTCCTGCCGCTGATCGTACTGGTGGTGGTGTTTTATTTTCTGCTGATCCGGCCGCAGTCCAAGCGCGCGAAGGAACAGAAGAAAATGATCGCCGAACTGGCCCGCGGCGATGAAGTGATCGCCGCTGGCATCCTGGCGCGTGTCGAAAATGTCGGCGAGCACTTCCTCACGCTCGAGATCGCCGACAACGTACACATCCGGGTGCAGAAGGGGGCCGTCACGACGGTGGTGCCCAAGGGCACGATGAAATCCGCCTGAGGCCTGCGTGGCCCGGTCCCCTACGCCCAACACCATGCTTGCGCACCTATGACTGACTTTCCCCGCTGGAGATATTGGCTGGTTGGCATCGTGATGGTGCTGGGCCTCGTGTACGCCACGCCGAACGTGTACCGTCCGCAGCCGGCCGTGCAGATTTCGGCCAACCGCGAGGCCAAGATCGACGCGGCGTTGCAAAAGCAGGTGGCGGCCGACCTTACCAAGGCCCACATTCCTTTCCAGGACATTGCGATCGGCAAGGACCGGATGCTGGTGCGGTTTGCAAACACCCAGGTGCAGCTGCAGGGCTCGGACACGCTGCGCCTCGCGCTGGGCGACGACTACACGGTGGCGCTCAATCTTGCCACCACGGTGCCGCACTGGCTGCAGGCCATCGGCGCGCGTGCGATGCCGCTTGGCCTTGACCTCCAGGGCGGGGTGCATTTCCTGTTGTCGGTCGATGAAAATGCGGTGCTGAAAAAGCAGCAACAGCGCTACCTGGACGACATCCGCTCGATCCTGCGGCAAAAGCAGATTCCCTACGATGTGGTCTCGCTGAGCGGCGACGGCGTGCAGGCGGTGTTCAAGTCGGCCGACGACCGCGACAAGGCGACCACCGCCATTGGCGCCGATACGACCGACCTCAACCTGACCGACGCGCGCACGCCCGGCGGCGGTTATGCGCTGCATGCCGACATCAAGCCCGACGTGTTGCGCACCCTTGCGCAGGCCGCGATCACCCAGAACGTCACCACGCTGCGCAATCGCGTCAACGCGCTGGGCGTGTCCGAGCCCCTGATCCAGCAGCAGGGCCAGAGCCGCATCGTGGTTGAGCTTCCGGGGGTGCAAGACACCGCCGAAGCCAAGCGTGCGCTCGGCGCAACCGCCACGCTTGAATACCACGCCGACGATCCGAACGTGAACCCGCAGGAAGCCCAGCGCACGGGGGATGTGCCACCCGATGACCGCCTGTACTTCATGAAGGACGGTACGCCGGTGGTGCTGAAAAAACGCGTCATCGTCAGCGGCGACGAGCTGGTGGACGCGTCCGCGGGCTTCGACCAGCAGTCCGGCATGCCCGACGTCAACGTGACCCTGAATTCGGCCGGCGCCCGAAGGATGCTCGACTTTACGACGGAGAACGTCGGCAAGCGCATGGGCGTCGTGTACATCGAGACCACGCCGGTCGTGAAGATCGTTGATGGCAAGGAAGTCCATACCTCCAGGACCACCGAGACGGTGCTGAACAACGCGGTGATCCAGGGCGTATTCGGCAAGAAGTTCCAGACCACCGGCCTGTCGCAGCAGGAAGCCCAGAACCTGTCGCTGATGCTCCGGTCGGGCTCGCTTGCCGCGCCCATGGACATCGTCGAGCAAAGCGTGATTGGCCCGAGCCTTGGCCAGGACAACATCAAGAAGGGCGATCGCGCGATCGTGCTCGGCCTGTCGCTGGTGTTGCTGGCGGCGGCCATCTACTACCGCCTGTTCGGGCTGGTGGCGGATGTCGCGCTGGTGTTCAACCTGTTGCTGCTGGTCGCCGTGATGTCGGTCGTGGGCGTCACGCTCACCATGCCGGGCATCGCGGGCATCATCCTCGCGCTCGGCATGGCCATCGACGCCAACGTGCTGATCTGCGAACGCATACGCGAGGAATTGCGCAATGGCTCGACGCCGCTGGCGGCGATCCGGGCCGGTTACGAGCACTCGTTCCCGGTGATCGTGGATGCGCACGTGACCCACCTGATTGCGTCGATCGCGCTGATCGCGGCGGGTGCCGGCGCCATCAAGGGCTTTGGGGTGACCTTGGCCATCGGCATCATCATCTCGTTGTTCACCTCGTTGACCATGACCCACGCGATCACCGCGTTGATTCATGGCGGGCGCCACCGGAAGCTCAAAACCCTTTGGGTATGACGGTCTTGGCTTTCGACCCGCCCGACACCGACCAGACGTAGCGGAAATCCATGGAAATTTTCCCCCACAACCTGAACATCAATTTCCTGGGCATGCGCAAGGTCAGCATCGTCATCTCGACGCTGCTGGTGCTGGTGTCGATCTGGGCGATCATGGTGAAGGGCCTCAATTACGGCCTCGACTTCACCGGCGGCGTCCTGATCCAGGTCAATTACGAGCGGCCGATCGATGTCGGTGATGTACGCACGGCGTTGACCAAAGCCGGGCTCGACCACGCGGTGGTGCAGAGCGTGGGCGGCACGCGTTCGATTTCGATCCGCCTGCAGCTGCCGAAAAACCGCGACCGGCACGTGAGTCCGGATCAGGTGGCCGGAGCCATGTCCAAGAAGGTGCTGACCGCGCTGCAGGCCGGCCATCCCGGCGCCAAGCTCGCACAGGCACCCGATTTCGTCGGCCCGGAGGTCGGCCAGCAGCTCAAGCAAAGCGGCATCTACGCGGTGATCGTCGTCATCATCGGGATCGTGGTGTACCTGTGGGCACGGTTCGAGAAACGTTTTGCGTTTGCGGCGGTGGCCAGCGAAATCCACGATACCGTCATCACCCTTGGCATCATCGCCCTGGTGCAGCGTGAGTTCGACATGACCGTGCTGGCGTCGATCCTTGCCGTGGTCGGCTATTCGATCAACGACAAGGTTGTCGTGTTCGACCGCGTGCGTGAGCTGTTCCGCCTGACGCGCAAGGCCAAGACCCAGGACATCCTCAACCGCGCGATCAACAACACCCTGTCGCGGACGATCATCACCTCGGGTTTCACCGCGCTGGCGATGGCCTCGCTGTGGCTGTTTGGCGGTTCGGCGGTGCATGGTTTTGCGATCACCATGCTCATCGGCATCCTGGTTGGCACGCTGTCCTCGATCTTTTTCGCCAGCCCGCTGCTCCTCTGGTTTGGGGTGTCCAAGAACGACCTGATGCCGGTGACCCGCGAAAACCCGGAACTTGCGCGGCGGCCGTAGGCGGCCGGGCGGCGGAACGCGACGCGGCGATCCCGTGTCGCGCCGGGGCCTGGTGACGCAGGTGTCGGCCGCGTCTAGCGCAGTTTCAGGAAGTCGGGGCTGACGGCCATGCGGGCCGCGTCAAGGCGCGGCCGTGCGGTGGCGAGTGCGGCAAGGACCGCATCGCGGTTGGCTTCGGCTGCGGCAATTTCATCGGCGCTGACGCTGGCGTGGCTGGCTGCCAGGGCGCGCAGGCGCGCGACGCGGGCGCCGAGTATCCGGCGCGCCCGGGCCGCCGCCGCGTCGATGGCCTCACGCGCCTTGGCCGTGGCCAGGGCATCGGTCTGCTCCAGCATCGGCGGCACCAGTTGCGCGAGGTAGCGGCGGTAGTGCGACACGTCGGGCGCGCGCGTGCGCGCGAGCGCGAGCGCCGGCGCCGATGGCGTGTAGTCGCGCTCGGCGAGGCGCGAATCGACGCAGGTTTGCAGCGGCAGCACGGGCAGGAAGCGGCCGCTGTCGAGGCGGATGTCGGCCACGCACTCGAGGACGTACACCGCTTCGAGCAATACGCTGCGCGGCGGCAGTGCCGGGTCAACCAGAAATGACGCGTTGCCGAACTCGCCGCCCAGCAGCAGGTCGAACGCGCCCGCCACCAGCGGGTGATCCATGCGCAGCAGGTCCAGGTCCTCGCGCGCCAGGGCCAATGCGCGGTCGCAGGTGGCGCGGCGCGCGCCGTTGGTGAATCCCGGCAGCGCGTCGGTGGCGAGGAACTCCGGGTCCAGCAGCACGCTGCCATCGCCCAGATCCTCGACGTGGACACCGAACGGTTCGAAGCATTGCTGCATCAAGGCGTGCGTGGCCGTGTCCGCGTCGGCGCTGCGCATCGCCGCAAGCAGTGCCTTGCCGTCGGCGTGGCTGGCGGCCAGCTCGAGCAGCCGGTCACGGCCGGCGCGGACGGCGTCGGACAGGCTGGCGTGCCGGGCGGCGGTGGCCGCGATGACCGCATCGAGTTCCGGGTCCTCGGCTTCGGCCACGGCCGCGTGTGCGTGGGCCACGCGTACGATGTCCTCTCCGCATTGGCGCAGCAGCTCGCGCCCGTCCGCCGGGCATTCATGGAGCACGCGGGTGCCTTCGGCGTGCCAGCGTGCCAGCGCCTGCTGCGCGGTGCCGGGCAGCGGGGGCACGTGCAGCAATACCGGCGCGTGCTGGCCGATGCGGTCGAGCCGGCCGATGCGCTGTTCCAAAAGGTCCGGGTCAAGCGGCAGGTCCCACAGGACGAGGTGGTGCGCAAACTGGAAGTTGCGGCCCTCGGAGCCGATCTCCGCGCACAGCAGCAGGCGCGCGCCCCTGGCCGTGGCGAACCACGCCGCAGCGCGATCACGCTGCAGCAGCGTCATGCCCTCGTGGAAGCAGGCGACCGCGGCGCCCGTACGCGTGCGCAGCGCAGCGTCGATGGCTTCGACCTTGGCCCGCGTGGTCGCGATCAGGAGGAACTTGTCTTCGCGGTGCGCCTCCAGCAGCTGCACGAGCCACGGTACGCGCGGATCGCCGGCGTAGTCGAGTGCGCGCTGCGGGTCCGCGGGACCCCGCAGGTCGTCGTCGAACTCGGCCAGCAGGTTTTCGCGCTGGGTGGCGGTGGCATCGATGTCCACGCTCGCGGACTGGAGTACCCGCCCGGAGAATCCGCCTACCGCGGCGCGTCGGTTGCGGTACATCACGCGGCCGGTGCCGTGGCGGTCGATCAGCGCCGACAAGAGTGCCGCCGCGTCCCGCGGATAGGCATCAATGAGCGCGTGCAGGGCAGGGTCGTGCGGAAAGCGTGTGCGCAGTTCCGCGCGGGCGTCGGCCGGCAGTGCTGCCCCGGCGGCGATGCGCTCGGCCAGTGGCGACAGGCGGGCGTAGTCGTCCGCTTCGGCGAGATAGCGGTCAAGATCGTTGAAGCGCGCCGGATCGAGCAATCGCAGGCGCGCGAAATGCGCGCGCCGCCCGAGTTGTTCGGGTGTCGCGGTCAGCAGCAAGACGCTCGGCGTGGAGGCGAGTGTTTCGACCGCCCGGTATTCGGCGCTCGCGGCCCCGGGTGTCCATTCCAGGTGATGCGCCTCGTCAACGACCAGCATGTCCCAGCCTGCGGCCAGCGCCTGTGCGCAGCGCCCATGGTTCTGCGCGAGCCAGGCCAACGACGCGATCGCGAGTTGCTCGTCGTCGAACGGATTGTGCCCGGCGTCGGTGGCCGTGATGGCGGCGCAGCGCTCCTCATCGAGGATGGCAAACGCCAGCTGAAACCGCCGGCGCATCTCCACAAACCACTGCACCACCAGCGCATCCGGCAGCACGATCAATACGCGGGTGGCGCGCCCGGTGGCAAGCATGCGGGCGATCA
Organism: Rhodanobacteraceae bacterium; assembly: GCA_004299555.1. Classification (GTDB taxonomy): domain Bacteria; phylum Pseudomonadota; class Gammaproteobacteria; order Xanthomonadales; family Rhodanobacteraceae; genus 66-474. The sequence goes on along the minus strand of SCQU01000001.1, from coordinate 142,872 downwards.
GCATGCCGGCCTCGATGGTTTTGCCAAGGCCGGCCTCGTCGGCCAGCAGTGCGCGCGGATGCTCGCGCTCCATGCAGGCGGCCACGACGCCGAGTTGGTGCGGCAGCAGGTCCACGCGCGCGGACAAAATACCCCAGGCGTCCGAGCGGCGCGCATTCGCGCGTGCCAGCAAGGCTTGCCTGCGCAGCTCGAAGTGGTGGGGCTTGTCCACCCGCGCGGAAATGAGTCGCGCGTCGGCTTGCGAGACGGGCTGGTCGTCGTCGAGCTGGCCCTCGACGAGTTCGCGCTTCTCGCCGGAGTACACCAGCAACCCGTCGTGCAGGTCGATGCGTTCGATCACGAACGCGATGCCGCGCCCCGCGATGCGCTGGCCGACCCTGAAGGTGGCGCGTGTGAGCGGGGCGCCGTGTGCCGAGTAGTTGCGCACCACGCCAGACCTGGCGAACAGGACCTGGATGGCCCGTTCGTCGCAGCGCAGCACGGTGCCGAGGCCGAGTTCGGGCTCCGCCTCAGAGACCCAGCGCTGGCCCGGTATGTAATTCATCGCGGCAATGTCGGCAGGAAAGCCGCCTATTATCGCGCGATCGCGTGCGCGGCGGGCGGTGGTGTCGTGCACGGGCCGCCCGCCGCAGCAGCGCAGGTCAGAACTTCGTGCGGAAGCTCACCGACACCTCGCGCGGCGCGCCGGGCATGATCTGGTTGTCACCGTTCGCGGTGGCGTAGTAGCGCCGGTCCAACAGGTTGCGGAGGTTCAGCTGGATGCGGTACGCCGGCGTCTGGTAGTACGCCATGGCGTCGGCGCGCGCGAAGCCCGGCAGGACCACCGCATTGCTGAACGATGTGAATGCGCGCGACCGGCCAAGGACGCCGCCGCCGAATCCCCAGTGGTTGTTGATGGCGTAACGGGTCCACAGCGAGGCCTGGTTGTAGGGAACCAGGCCCGCGATCGCGCCCGCCGGTCCGTCGGTCGACGCGCTGGTGATGCGGGCGTCGACGTAGGCGTAGTTTGCGGCGAGGCTCAAGTGGGACGTGAGGTTGCCTCGCGCCGTGAATTCAAATCCGCGGTTGCGTTGTGCACCGGTCAGCACGAATACACTCGGATCGAGCGGGTCCGTATTGAGGATGTTTTTCAGGTTCAGCTGGAACACGGCGGCCGTCAGCGACAGGTTGCCGCCCAGCAGGTCGAGCTTGTTGCCGATTTCATAGTTGGTCGCCGTTTCGGCCGCGAGATCCGCGCCGGCCGGGCTTTTCAGCGACAGCGACAGGTTGGCGCCCTGTGGCGTGAAGGTGCGCGAAACCGACGCGTACAGCGAATCGTTCGGCACCGGCTGGTAGATCAGGCCGACCCGCGGCGTGAAGCTGACATCGGTGTGCCGGGTGGCGGTCCCGGGTGGCAGCAGGAGGTACCGCGCGCGCACGTTGAAGCGCTCCCAGGCAACGCCGAGGAGTGCCTTCCAGTGGCTGCCGAAGCTGAGCTGATCCTGCGCATACACGTTGACGAAATCCGCGCGCGCCGTGTTGTCGCGGCTGGGTGCGTTGAACGCGCCCACCACCACCGGATCGGCCAGCGGCACGTCGTTGATCGTCTGCGCGTTGACCTTGTAATCGCCATCGCGCTGGTAGCCGATGTCGATCCCCGTCAGCAGCTGGTGGTGGATGGCGCCGGTATCGGCGGTGTAGGTCAGGTCCGCGTGGTTGAAGACGCTGGTACGCCCGTTGCCGTGGTAATAGCCCTTCATGCTGAAGGTGCCGCCGGCGTCGACGCCGCTGCCTGGATACATGTTCTGGTAGAAGTGGTTGGTACGGCTGATCCGCAACGTATCGCTGAACTGCAGCTGGTCGCTGAATGCGTGCGTCATCCGCGCGTGGGCCTCACCCACCGAGATGCGCACATGGTTCTGGTCAGGCGAGCCGAAGAAGGTGCCGCGCGGCACGGCGACGGGACGATTGCCCATCGACGGCACGCCGCGGTCGGCGATCTGGCGTTCGGCAAGTCCGCTGACGCCGAATTCAAGCGTGGTGTCGTTGCCGAACCAGAACTTGAATTCCGGATCGACGCCGTAGCGGTGTTCGAAATAGTCGTTGCGGAAGCTGAAGTCGCCGCCGTTGCGCTGCGCCATCGCATTGATGCGGAACGCGGCGTTGTCGCCCAGGGCGGTTCCAAGGTCCACCGTGCCGCGCGCGAAGCCGTAGCCGCCGGCATCTACATCCAGCGCGTGGATCGACGCGCGTTCGGGTTGCTTGGTGACAAGGTTGACCAGCCCGCCGGAATTGCCGCGCCCGAACAACAACGCGGCCGGGCCCTGCAACACGTCCACTTCGCTCAGGTTGTAGAGGTCGCGAAAGTACTCGGAGTCGTCGCGTACGCCGTCGATGAAGAAGTCGGATTTGGTCGACACGCCGCGGATCACCAGCTGGTCGCGGTTGCCTTCGCCCTGCGCCACCGACACGCCCGGCGCATTGCGCATCGCATCACCCAGGGTGTTGGCGGCCTGATCGCGCAGCAGCTGGATGGGCAGGGCCTGGATCGCCTGCGGGATGTCCAGCAACGGCGTATCCGTGCGCGTGGCGGTTGCGGTCGCGGATACCTGGTAGGGACTCACGTTTCCGACCACCCTGATCGTTGGCAGCTGTGTCAGGCCGGCCGCAGCGCCGTCCGCCGCACGGGCGGTCGGACTTGCGGCAACGGCAAGTGCAAGCACGGAAAGCACAAGCGGGAGCGCCTTGCGCTTTCGGAAGACGGGCCCACGTGGGTGGATCGGCATGAATGTTTATCCTTGTGTTGTGTCAGGCACCGTGCGATTGCCCGCACTGCATCGCAGCGTCGCGACGCCGATACGGGGCTGCGGTGCAGCGATGTGATGGCCTGGGCGAAGCGCGCGGGACGCTTACGTACGGCGCGATGAACACTAACGCGAACGAGAACGATATGCAATATAAATTGACTGAAATCAGGGCGCCCAAAAAAAACCGCACTTGCGTGCGGCGTTGCGGCGGTGCCGGGGCCCGGTTGGGCCGTGGCGTCGCCACGGCCCAACCGGCCATGTCACCAGATCTTGACGGGATTCTTGCGCACCATCTTGCTGCCGGGCTTGCATTCAAAGGCCTGTGCAAACTGCGGCATGTTGCTGGCCGACGCAAAGGCGCGGATTTTCGCCGGGGCGTGCGGATCAACGTTCAGCATGAGCTCGGCGGTCTTCTCGCGCGCCGTACCCTCCCACACGCGGGCCGAGTTCAGGAAAAACCGCTGGTTTTCGGTCATGCCGCCGATCTTCTCGTCGGCTTCCTGTGGATCCTGCTTCAACGCGGTTTGCAGTGCGGTGTAGGCAATGTTGAGGCCCCCGAGGTCGGCGATGTCCTCACCGAGCGTCAGCTTGCCGTTGACGTGCAGGTCGGGCTTGCCGGCAATCGGCGTGTAGCCGTCGTACTGCTTGACCAGCGCCGCGGCGCGCGCGTCGAACTGGCGCTTGTCTTTCGGCGTCCACCAGTTGACCCGGTTGCCGTGGCCGTCGAACTGGCTGCCCTGGTCGTCGAAGCCGTGGCTCGACTCGTGCCCGATCACGAAACCGATGCCGCCGTAGTTGAGCGCGTCGTCACCCTTGGCGTAGAAGAACGGCGGCTGCAAAATCGCGGCTGGGAAGTTGATCGTGTTGGTCGACGGGTCGTAGTAGGCGTTGACCGTCTGCGGGGTCATGCCCCATTCCTTGCGGTCCGTGGCCTTGCCGATCTTGCCGATATCGTAGTGGTAGTTGTACTTGGAAGCGGCTTCGAGGTTGGCGTACCACTTGCCAGGTTCGATCGTCAGGCCCGACCAGTCGCGCCAGTGTTCCTTGTCGGGGTAGCCGATCTTGGGCAGGAACAGCGCCCACTTTTCGAGTGCTTTTTTCTTGGTGGCTTCGCTCATCCAATCGGCGTTCTCGATGTGCTCCTTGAGGGCGGCGCGGATGTTGGTGACCAGCGTTTCCGCCCGCTGCTTGGCTTCAGGCGGGAAATACTTGGCCACGTACAGCTCGCCGAGCCCCATGCCCATGGCATGGTTGGTGCCCTGGATGACCTGTTTCCAGCGCGGCTTCTGTTCTGGCTGGCCGCGCAGCGTCTTGCCGTAGAACTCGAAGTTGTTGTCGCGGAACGGCTGGCTGAGCGCGGTCGAAGCGTTGCTGATGAGATGGAACTTCAGGTATGCCTGCCACTGCGCGGCGGGCGCGGTTGCCAGGAGCTTGTCGAACTCGGCCATGAACTTCGGCTGCGACAGCGAGAAGCCCTTGCCGACGTCAACGCCCTGCGCCTTGAAGAAGTGTTGCCAGTTGAAGTGGGGCGTGACCTTGTCGGCCTGCGCCACGCTGACGAAGTGGTATTCGTTGTCGAGATTGCGCAGTTCCGTCGGTGACAGCGACGCCTTGGCAAGGTCGGTTTCAAATGCCATCACCTGGTCGGCCTGCTTGGCCGCGTCGGCTGCCGGGGTACCGACCAGTTCCAGGGACTTGGCGATGTACTTGAGGTAGGCATCGCGAATGTCCTTGTACTTGGCTTGGGTGTAGTAGTCGCGGGTCGGCAGCCCAAGGCCATCCTGGAACACGTAGCCGATCTGCTTGGTCGCGTCCTTGAAGTCCGCGCCCGAGCCGAAACTGAAGACGTAGCTGTCGCCGTTGTTGAAGCTGGTGTCGAGGAAGCCCGCGATGTCGGCGGGCGTCTTCAGCGCGTCGATCGCGGCGAGCTGCGGCTTGATCGGGTCATAGCCCAGCTTGTCGATCGCGGCGGTATCCATGCCGGCGGCGTACAGGTTGCCCAGTTTTTGCTGGAGTGCGCTGCCCTTTTTATCCTTGGCGTCGGCGGCCGAGGTTTCCAGGATCTGCCTTTGCTCCAGCTGGCTGCGCTGGTTGAGCACGTTGAACGCACCCCAGCGGGTCTCGTCGGCCGGGATGGGGTTGGCTGCGTTCCACTTGGCGTTGACGTATTCCGCGAAGTTGTCGCAGGGCTGGAACTGGTCATCCAGCGTGAATGCCACCGGCTGCTCGGGCGGGATGGTGACGGTCGAGGCCGGGGCGGGTGCCGTGTGCGCCGGTGCCGCCGCGGAAGCCGAGGTGGCGGGCGTGGAGCTCGATGGGGCTTGCGAGGTCGTGTTGCTGCAGCCGGAGATCGCCAGGGCCGCGCCAACGGCCAGTGCGATCGGGGTCATCAGGTGTTTGTGCATGGAAGGAATCCTTTGGCGTCGAATCAGGTCGCCATCACGCGCGCCGCGTGTGGCATGAACCACCGATTGTGCCAGCAATATCTGCGGCTGCACGCCCATAGGCCGTTAGTCATGGGTGCGAAGCCCGATGGGTGCGCGCCAGCCGCTTGTTTGCCCCTTCCGAAGGAGGACGCGCTGCGGGCGCGGTAGTTTCATTGAGGCTGACGAGCCGTCACCGTCGAGCCCCTTCGTGGCGAAGGGGACGGGCGTGGGTGGGTTGTTCCGGACCGGGGGCGCGGCTGTCGCCACGCCGCCGGCGGTTGCGCTCAGCGCGGTTGCGGCTTGGCCCAGCTCCGGTTGCGGCTGTGGTTGCGCGAAGCCTTCCGCGGCCGCGATGCGGCGTCGGCTTGCGCTGCCTGTGGACCGCGCGCGTATGCCGGGTTGGCCGGGCGCAGGGTCGCCTCGGCCGCATTCTTGGCGTGCCCGCGGCGGACGTGTTGCGACGGCCGCGGCTTGCCGGCCCGCTGGCTCGGCCGGCGTGCCGGCGGTGCGCCCGCACGATCCTGCCGCAGCGTCCAGGTCGGCTCGAACCCCGCCACCGGTTCAATGACCAGCTCCTGGCCAAGCAGCTTGCGGATGTCGTGCAGGAGGCCTTCCTCCTCGCGGCTGACCAGCGACAGGGCCAGGCCTTCTGCACCTGCACGGCCGGTACGGCCGATGCGATGCACGTAGTCGTGGGCGACCATCGGCAGGTCGTAGTTGACCACCACCGGCAGCTGGTCGATATCCAGCCCGCGGGCGGCGATGTCGGTCGCGACCAGCACCGTCACCTTGCCGTGCTTGAAGTCGGCCAGTGCACGCGTGCGCTGGTTCTGGCTTTTGTTGCCGTGGATCGCGGCTGCGCGGAAACCGTGCTGTTCGAGGTGCCGGCACAGCTTGTCCGCACCGTGCTTGGTGCGCGCAAACACCAGCGTCTGGCGGCGGCTGTCCGCGGCCAGAACGTGCAGCAGAAGGTCGCGCTTGCGTTCGGCATCGACCGGGTGCACGCGGTGGGTGACGCCCGCCGCGATCGCGTTGGGGGCGGCCATTTGCACTTCGTGCGGGGTGCGCATGAACTGCGCGGCGAGGGTTTTGATCGCCGGGTCGAGGGTAGCCGAGAACAACAGCGTCTGGCGCTGCCTGGGCAGGGCGCCAAGGATCTGTTTCAACGCGGGCAGGAAGCCCATGTCGAGCATGCGATCGGCTTCGTCGAGCACCAGCCATTCGATCGCGGACAAATCCACGTTGTGATGCTGCAGGTGGTCGATCAGGCGCCCGGGCGTGGCGACGATGAGATCGACGCCCCGGCGCAGGTTCTGGAGCTGGCCGCCCATGCCGACGCCGCCAAAGATGGTGCAGCTGCGCACGCGCAGGTACTTGCCGTAGGTACGGACGTTGTCATGGATTTGCGCGGCCAGTTCGCGCGTGGGCGTCAGCACCAATGCGCGCGGGCGGCGGATCTGGTTGCGCTGGGTGAACTCGGCATCCACGCCGAGGCGTTGCAACAGCGGCAGCGCGAACGCTGCGGTCTTGCCGGTGCCGGTCTGGGCGCCGGCCATCAGGTCGTCGCCTTCCAGCACCAGCGGGATTGCCGCGGCCTGGACCGGGGTGGGTTCTGCGTAGCCCATTTCGGTGAGGGCGCGCAGCAGCGCGGGCGCGAGCCCGAGTGATTCGAACGTCATGCGGGAAACTCCTGTGTAACCCGAAGCGTTCCCTGGAACCGCGCCGCGAGCAAAGTACAACTTGTTGACGGCGGCCGCGGTTGCGGCGCCGGGTATGCGCGAGGTGCGAGTGGCAGGGGATCGGATCGAGGCCGGAGTGGCTGCTCGATCGGGTTGATCCACGAGGGAAGTTCGCGATGCAACGCGTCAAACGCTGCGCAGTGTAGCGTATTCGTGCCTGAACCGCATCAAACGCGTGCGGTTGCCGGCCACGGTGTGTGCGCGAGTGGCCGGTAGCGCGAACCTGCCGCCGAAGGCTCACTGGCCAGCAACGCCAGGGTGTCGAAGCTGAGGCGCGTCGGTGGCAGCGGCGGCGTGGCGAGTGGGCAGCCGGGTCGCAACCGCGCAAGCGTCACGTGTGCGCGATAGCTGCGTGGCTCGGGTGCAAATCCGGCCTGGTGCGCCAGCATTTCACACGCGCGCGCCAGCGCAAGCAGTGCGGGCGGCGCGTCAAGTTCCAGGGTAAGCAGGCGCGGGCGTACGCGGTTGGGCCAGATGGCGCAACGCCGTGCGCCGATGGCAGGCAGGGCGCAGGCGAGTGGGGGCAACGCAGGTTTCAATTGTCCGAGCTGCGCCGGGTTGGCCGCGGCGAAGAACCGCAATGTCAGGTGCAGCGCGTGCGCGTCGATCCAGCGCACACCGCGCGCGCCGCCGCCGCTGGTAGCTTCCAGGGCCTCCCGGCACCGCTGCAACGCGCGGAGGCTTTCGGCATCCGGGAGCAAGGCGAGAAAGCAGCGCACGCCGCCTTGGTTTGCGGGCGACGTGGCGGCGGTCACGAGGGTGCGCGCTCGTGAGGTGCCGGCTGGCGCGAGCCTTTCGCCTCGATGGGCGGCAGTTGCTCGGGGCCGACCGCACCGCCGGACACGATGAAGGCCATCGCCTGATCCATGCTCCAGTCGGTCGAGGTCAGGCGGTCGGTTGGTACCAGTTCGAGATAGCCGCCGGTTGGATTGGGCGTGGTCGGCACATACACCGCAGCGATTTCCTGCCCCGAAGCATCGATGAAGGTGCGGGTCACGAAGCCGATCGCCTTCAAGCCTGGCCCTGGAAAGTCGATCAGCACCACGCGCTGCGTCCCGCCCGGCTTGTTGCGCATCAGCGTCATCAGTTTCTTGACGCCGCCGTAAATCGTGTGCACCAGCGGGATGCGTCCAAACAGCTTGTCGACGGTGCTGAGGATGCGCCTGCCCAGCACTCGGGTGGAAAGCCAGCCGAGCAGGTACAAGGCGACGATGGTCAGCACGAAGGCGAGGATTGGTACCACCCAGTCGCGCTGGAGTGTCTCGGCCAGGCGTGGTGCGCCGAGTCCGATCAGCTCGATGATGCCGGTCACCAGGGGTGCGCCAACGCCGGCGAGCAGGGTGAACACGAATTTGAACACCACCCAGGTGATCCACACCGGGATGAAGGCCAAAAGACCCGTGATCAGGTAGCGCTTGATGTGGAGATCGACTGCAGGCACCGCGGTTCCCCGAGTTTCGGGCATTGTAATCGAGCCGCGCGGGTCGGCAGGTGTGATTTTTTCCGCGCGGCGGCGAAGCACGGGGAAACGGGTCGGAATGCGGGCGATGACACCACGTAAGCGGCAACAGCGATTCGAAGCCTTGCTGCGCGAACACCAGCGGATCGTGTACAAGGTCGCAGGCGTGTATGCGCACGCCGGAGCCGATCGCGAAGATCTGGTACAGGAAATCGCCGAGCGGCTATGGCGTTCGTTCGACTCATTCGACGCTCGACGCGCGAAATTCACGACCTGGATGTATCGGGTTGCGTTGAACGTGGCGATTTCGCATTTGCGCAGTGCGAAACGCTACGCTGCGGAGCACCTTGAACCGCTTGACGACGTGCATCTCGACACGGTCGCTGACTCGATTGCTGCGCAACCAGATGCCATGGACCGCGAGGAACGTGTCACCGCGTTGCATGCATTCATCCGCAGGCTCGATGCACTGAATCGCGCGCTGGTGCTGCTGTATCTGGAAGACCGCAGCTACGCCGAAATCGCCGAGGTGCTCGGCATCTCCGAAACCAACGTTGCGACCAAGCTCAACCGCATCAAACAGAAACCGCGCGGACAGGTGGGCGCGGCGCAAACCGAAGGAGTGGGTTATGGAACTCGATGACATGAAACGGGTATGGCAAGAAGTATCGGCGAAGCTGGACGGGTTGCAATCCGAGTACAAAAGTCTGCGTCTGGATGTGCGCAAGAACGCAGCAGCACCACCGCTGCGGCGCACCGGCGCGATGATCTGGTGCGAGCTGCTGTCCAATGGCCTGATGGTCGTGTTGCTCGGGGTCTTCGTGACGCACCAGGAAGCGGCGCGCTACATTGCCCCGGCGTTGCTGCTGATGGCCGCAAGCATTGCGCTGCTTGCCAGCAGCGTGCTGCAGGTACGCTCGCTGTTGCAGATTGATTTCGGTGACCGTGTGGTAGCGATCCAGGAGAGCCTGGAACGCCTCTACGTGTTGCGCCTGCGCGTGATCAAGGTGACAGTGTTGCTCGTGTGCTTGTTGTGGGTGCCGCTGGCGATCGTCTTGGCACGGGTGATATCGGGATTCGATCTCTATTCGGTTGGCAGCGGATGGATCGAGACCAACGTCGCGCTTGGCATCGTGGCGATTCCGGTCCTGTGGGCACTGGCGCGTGTTCTAGGGCGAGCCTTCGAGAGGGCACGCTGGGGGCGGTTTCTGCTGGACGACATGACTGGTCATGGCTTGGCCGAGGCCCGTCGCAGGATCGCCGCGCTGGCCGATTTCGCGGCCGACGCCCAATAAAAGACCGGCGCGATGTGCATCGCGCCGGTTGGTGTTGCAACGGGCAAGCGTGGTCGCTAGTTGGACGCAGCGCCTGCCTTGCCCGCGTCCCCGTTGTCGGTGTCGTCGATGAACTTCACCACGTTGTCATGCAACTGGTGCAGCGAGGGAATATGCGCGTACACCATGTGCCCGGACGGATAGAACGCGTAGGTAATGTTGTGGCGCAACTGCGCCGGGATCGGCAGGTGCTCGTCCTCGTAGATCGCGGCGTAGAACGGTGTGGCAAGGTCATAGAACCCGCCGTTCACCATGACCTTCAGGTTCGGGTTGTACTTCATGGCGGCGGCAAGGTCGCCCATGACGTTGAGCGTGCCCGAGCGCGCGCGGCGCGAACCGGGCGCACGGTGCTTCATGCTCCAGTCGAAGTCGCCCGCACCGTATACCTCCGGACGGTATTTCATGTCCTGGCCGAACTTCAGGTCCTTGCGCACATATTCGTTGAACGCGGACACGTAGGCCGAGCTGATCGCCGCCGATTGCGGGTCGTATTCGGTCTCCTTGCCCATCGGATCCATGACCGGACCCGAAAACCGCGTGTCGAGGCGGCCGGTGGCGGTATCGGTACCAATCTGCAGTTCGTGCTCGAACATGCCGCCATCGACGCGCAGGTTGGCGCGCAGCAGGTAGGCGACCGGCAGTCCGGTCAGGTCGTGCAGTTTTTCGGCGACCTTGTGTTCCTCGGCTGTGCTCAGGGTCGAGCCCGCGTACAGCGCATCGTGGTATTCGCCCTTGGCAAACGCGATGGCTTGCTGCAGCAGCGGCTCGAGCTTGCCGTTGTCGTATTTGGGAAGCTTCTTGTGATACCAGGCGGTGGCGGCGTAGGTGGGCAAAGCCAACTCATAGGGCAGGTCGATGCCGGGGTCGGAGCTGGCGCCGTCCACGCTGGTGTTGAAGTTGAGGATTTGCGACAGCAGGATCACCCCGTTCAGGTCAATGTTGTCCTCGCCTTCGAGGATGGCCGACAGCACGGCCGAACGGGTGGTGCCGTAGCTTTCACCAAACAGGTACTTTGGCGAATTCCAGCGCCCGTACTTGGACAGGAACTGGGTGATGAACTGGGAAAACGCCTTCGCGTCACCGTCCACGCTCCAGATCTGTTTTGCCAGCTCCTTACGATCCTTGGCACGTGCAGCGTCATCCTTGCCTTGCGGCAGCAACCGGCCAAACCCGGTGCCGGGCATGTCGATGAAGACGAGGTCCGACGCGTCGAGCAGGCTGTATTCGTTGTTGACCAGCTGGTAGGGCGCGGCCGGGGTGTGGGTGTCATCGTTGGTGACCACGCGCTTTGGCCCCCAGGCGCCCATGTGCAGCCATACGGTCGAGGATCCGGGCCCACCGTTGTAGATGAAGGTCACCGGGCGTTTGGATGGATCGGCGCCCTGCTTGAAGTAGGCGACGTAACCCATCGCGATTTCGGGGGTCGATTCCTTGGCACCCGTGCCGTCGATGACCAGCGTGCCGGCGATGGCCTGGTAGCTGATCGATTTGCCTTCGACGGTGACGGTGCCGGTGGTGGTGGACGACAGCGGCTTCATCAAGCGCTGGGTCAGGCTTTCCGATGGTTCACTGGCGGCGGTGCTGCTGGGCGCAGGACTGGCCGAACTGGCGGGCGGGGCGGCGAACGCGGGGGCGCTGCACAGCAACAGTGAAGCGATGGCGACGGCGAGGTGATTGTGTTTCATGGCGGGTTCCCGGCTGGTCTGGACGATGGGGGCGGGCGTCTGGCGCTTGTCCGCAGCGCCCGAGTATGCGCGCGCGCAGCACCAAGGGCATACGCCACAAGTCATGCTTCCCGGCGGTTGACGCAGACCGTCAGGCGTCGTCCGATTGGTGGCTTTCGAGGTGGCGGCGGCGCGGAGACGGCGCCCAGAGCCGGCGCACCGCGGCGATCGGCACCGGGCCCCGGCAGAGGTGTGGATACCGGCGGCGCGCGTCGCGTCAACGGCCCCTGCCACCGGGGATCATGGCCGCGTTGAAGGCGGAAACGGTCCCGGGTGGTGTGGCTGGTGGAACAGGCGCCGGGGCAGCGCGGCACACCCGGCTGGGTGTGCCGCGCTTCAGAAGAGCAGGGATGCCATCTGCTGGCGCGCGTGCGTGACCAGTGCGTCGTCGTCGATGATGCGGAAGGCGTCAAGCAGCCGCTTGCGCGCGAGTCCGTCGTTCCAGTCGCGGCTGGAGCCAAGGATGGCGAGCCACTGCTGCAGCGCTTCGGCTGCGTTGCCGCCCAGCAATTGGCGGACGGCAATGCCGTCGCGGGCGGCAAAATCGCGCGGGTCGCGTTCAACGCGTGCCAGCAGCTCTGCGGCCGGCGGGACGGCAGCCAGCGACTGCTGCAGCGACAGCAGCGCCGCCAGTGCCTTGGCGCGGTCGTCCTCGGCCAGGTTGACCGGCAGTGCATCCAGCGTAGCCTGTGCGCTCGCGGTATCACCGCTGCGCGCCTTGGCCAGCGCGAGATCGAGCTGCAGCCCGGTGTTGCCCGGGTCCGCGTCCACCGCCTTTTGCAGGCGCGCGACCGCCGCCTGCGGGGTTTCAACGGCCGCTGGCGTGGCATCATCGATCGCGTCGGCCGGAGCTTCGATCCGTGTTGCGGGCTTGATCTGGTGGCGCTCCAGGAACTGGCGCACCTCCGATTCCGGCAGTGCGCCGGAGAACGCATCGACGATCTGTCCACCCTGGATCAGCACCACCGTCGGGATGCTGCGCACCCCGAACATGCCCGCGAGCTGCTGTTCCTTGTCGCAATCGACCTTGGCCAGCCGGAAGGCACCCGCGTAGTCTTCGGCGAGCTTGTCCAGGATCGGGCTGAGCGCCTTGCAGGGCCCGCACCAGGTGGCCCAGAAGTCCACCAGGACGGGGGTCTGCATCGATGCCTGCAAGACCGCGGTTTCGAAGGTGGCTTCGCCGGCTTCAAATACGAGGGGCGGCGCGGCGGCATTGGTGGCGGGTGCGGGATTGGTCATGGCGGTGCCTGGATTCCGGTTACTTGGTGAGGGTGGAGGTAAAGACGGCGGCGGTGGGCACGCCGTTGCGTTTGTATACGGTACCTTCCTTCATCACAAAGTCCATGTTCTTCATCAAGGTGATGTCGGTGAGCGGGTTGCCGGGCACCGCCACCACGTCGGCGTACTGGCCGGCGCTGATGCGGCCAAAGTCGCTGCTGTGCTTCAGCAGTGCGGCCGCGTGCGTGGTCGCGGCCTGGATCACGTACAGGGGCGGCATGCCGGCCTGCACCATGTAGGCAAATTCCTGCGCGTTTTCGCCGTGCGGATACACGCCGGCGTCGGTGCCGAACGCGATCTTCACGCCGGCCTTGTACGCCTTGCCCGCGGTGGCCATGATCTTGGGCCCAACTTCCAGCGCCTTGCGCGCGACCTGCGGCGGGTACCAGCCCGCGTTGGCTTTGCCCATCACGAACTCGCCGGCGATGATGGTCGGCACGTACCAGGTGCCGTGCTGCTTCATCAATTGCATGTCCTCGGCGTTCATGAAGGTGCCGTGTTCGATCGAATCGACCCCGCCCAGCACCGCGCGGCGGATGGCCTCGGCGCCGTGCGCGTGCGCGGCCACGGTGAAGCCGTAGTCGTGCGCGGCCGCGACCACGGCCTGGATTTCGGCCAGCGTCATCTGCGGGTTTTCCGAACTCGACGATTCATCCAGCACGCCGCCCGATGGCATGATCTTGATGAGATCGGCGCCGTCCTTGTAGTGCTGGCGGACGGCCTTCCACGCATCGGCCGGCGAGTCGATGATGCCGTCCTTCGGGCCCGGATCGCCCTGCAGGTCCCAGCGGAAACCGTTGGTCGGGTCGGCATGCCCGCCGGTGGTGCCGATGAACTTGCCGGCGGTAAAGATGCGCGGGCCGGCAATTTGTCCGGCGTTGATGGCGTTGCGCAGCGCGATCGACGAGTTGTCGCTTTCACCGAGGTTGCGCACCGTGGTGAAACCGGCCAACAGCGTGCGGCGCGCGTATACGGTGCTGCGGATGGCGTAGTCGGCCGGATTCAAGTGGAACTTGTCGCTGTAGGTCGACTTGCCAAATTGCATCGTGAGGTGCGTGTGGGCGTCGATCAGGCCCGGCAGGCAGGTATCGTTTGCCGGCATGTCGATGACCTTCGCGCCGTCACGCGTGATGGTGCCGGCGACAACTTCGCGGATCCGCTGGCCGTCGATGACGATGCTGTTGGCGCCGAGGAGCTTGCCGGCTGCCGTGTCCAGTACATGCGCACAGTGGATCACCGTCAGCGCGGGTGCGGCGGGTGCGGGGGCTGCGGGCGCGCTGCCGGTTGCGAGCGCGGTGATGGCGGCCGCAAGGGCAAGTGGCGCCCAGCTGCGCTCAAGGTGGCGTGTTGCGTACTGCATGGTGTGTCCCCTCCCGGTGGCTGAACGCCCTAGTCTACCCAACGGTGCGGCCCCCGGGGTTGGCGGCGTTGGCAGCGCGCGCGGATCGCGCCGTGTCGAGGGTCGCGGCGTTCGACGCGCGGGTCGATCCGCGGTGTGCGGGTCACGCTTGGCGCATTTGCTGCACTGCGGTAGGCTGGCCGATCCTGAGCCCTTGCTTGCGGTTGTGCCACCACCATGCCGGAAACCTACGACCCCCGCACCGTTGAAACCGCCGCGCAGAAATTCTGGGCCGCGACCCACGCGTTCGAAGTGAAGGAAGACGCGGCGCGCCAGAAGTACTACTGCCTGTCGATGCTGCCGTACCCGTCCGGGGCGCTGCACATGGGGCATGTGCGCAATTACACGATTGGTGACGTGATCAGCCGCTTCCAGCGGATGCAGGGTGACAACGTGTTGCAGCCGATGGGCTGGGATGCGTTTGGCCTGCCGGCCGAGAACGCTGCGATCAAGCGCGGCATACCGCCCGCCAGGTGGACGCGGCAGAACATCGAACACATGCGCGGACAGTTGCAGGCGATGGGGTTTGCGATCGACTGGTCGCGTGAATTTGCCACCTGCGACCCCGCGTACTATGTCCACGAGCAGCGGATGTTCGTGCGCCTGTTCAAACAGGGCATGGTGTATCGCAAGAACAGCGTGGTCAATTGGGACCCGGTCGACCAGACCGTGCTGGCCAACGAGCAGGTCGTCGACGGCCGCGGTTGGCGCTCGGGCGCACCGGTCCAGAAGCGCGAGATCCCGCAGTGGTTCCTGAAGATCACCGTCTACGCGCAGGAACTGCTGGATGGCCTGGACCGGCTGCCGGGCTGGCCGGACGCGGTCAAGATCATGCAGCGCAACTGGCTCGGGCGTTCGGAAGGGCTTGAATTGCGGTTTGACGTCGAGGGCGGCGGATCGCTGGAAGTCTTTACCACGCGGCCGGACACCTTGATGGGCGTGACCTACCTTGCCATCGCGGCAGAGCATCCGCTGGCGCTGGAAGCCGCGCGCCACAATCCGCAGCTGCAAAAATTCGTGGATGCTTGCAAGCAGGGCGGCGTATCGGAAGCCGAACTTGAAACGCGCGAAAAGCTGGGCATCGATACCGGCTTGTTTGCGCTGCATCCGGTCACGGGCGAGCGGATCCCGATCTGGATCGCCAATTTCGTATTGATGGGCTACGGCACGGGTGCGCTGATGGCGGTGCCGGCGCACGACCAGCGGGACTGGGAGTTTGCGACCAAGTACGACCTGCCGATCACGATGGTGGTCATCAGCGATCCGGTGCGCGATGCGATTGCCGAACTGGCGCGCGATGCGGCTGACAATACCGACGCGATGAGTGCGGCGCTCGGCCAGTCCAAGGCGATCGATGTGGTCGAGCCCTCGTCGGCGGCGTCGATCCTGGATGAGTACGCGCACAGGATCATCGTGGACGGGCCGTTCTGTGCGCACGGCACGCTGGTCAATTCCGGCGCGTACGATGGCATGGACTACGACCAGGCCTTCGATGCGCTGGCCGAGCGTTTCGCGCACGAAGGCCGCGGACGGCGCAAGGTCAATTGGCGGCTGCGTGACTGGGGCATCTCGCGCCAGCGTTACTGGGGTTGTCCGATTCCCGTCGTCTACTGCGCGAAGTGCGGCGCGGTGCCGGTGCCCGAAGACCAGCTGCCGGTGAAGCTTCCGGAGGACGTGGCGTTTTCCGGCGTGCGGTCACCGCTGAAGTCCGATCCGGAATGGCGCAGGTGCCAGTGCCCGCAGTGCGGCGGCGCGGCCGAGCGCGAGACCGACACCTTCGACACGTTCATGGAATCGTCGTGGTACTACGCGCGCTATTGCTCGCCGGGTGCCGCCACGCAGATCGACGCGCGTGCGGACTACTGGCTGCCGGTCGACCAGTACATCGGCGGCATCGAACATGCGATCCTGCACCTGCTGTATTTCCGCTTCTACCACAAGCTCCTGCGCGACGCGGGGCTGGTGCATTCCGATGAACCGGCGGCCAACCTGTTGTGTCAGGGAATGGTGATTGCCGAGACGTATTTCCGCGCCGGCGCAAACGGTGAGAAGACCTGGATCAACCCGGCCGACATTGACGTCACGCGCGACGCCCGCGGGCGGGTCGCGGGGGCAACGCTGAGGGCGGGCGGACTGCCGGTGTCCATTGGCGCGACTGAAAAGATGTCCAAGTCCAAGAACAACGGCGTCGACCCGCAGCTGATGATCGACAGGTACGGCGCCGACACGGTGCGCCTGTTTTCGATGTTCGCGGCGCCGCCGGACCAGTCGCTGGAATGGAGCGAGGCCGGCGTCGAAGGCATGGCACGCTTCCTGCGCCGCTTCTGGCGTGACGTCGCGGCGCACGCGGCGCAGCCCGATCACCCGCCGCTCGATCCCGCGACGCTGAAACCGGCGCAAAAGGCATTGCGGCGCCAGTTGCACGCAACCATCGCCAAGGTGGGCGACGACATTGGCCGCCGGCGCGCCTTCAATACCGCCATCGCGTCGCTGATGGAATTGCTGAATGCGCTGGAAAAATTCACCGACGTGAGCGACGCGGGCCGTGCCCTGCGGCACGAAGTGCTGGAGTCGATGGTGCTGCTGCTGAACCCGTTCACGCCGCACGCGAGCCACGCGCTGTGGCAAATGCTCGGCCACGCGGAAACGCTGATCGAGGACGTGGCGTGGCCCAGGGCCGATCCGGCCGCGCTGGTGCGCGACAGCGTCACCCTGGCGGTGCAGGTCAATGGCAAGTTGCGCGGCACGCTCGACGCCGCACCGGATGCGCCGCGGGGCGCGCTGGAAGCCGCGGCGCGCGCGCTCCCGGGGGTGGTCGCGGCGCTGGGCGGCAAGGCGGTGCGCAAGGTGATCGTGGTACCCGGCAAGATCGTCAACATCGTGGCCGGCTGAACCGGCGATCGGGCGTGCCGCTGGTATGCTTTCGCGCATCCGCAACGTCGAAAAGATGCTCACCTCCTTCGGGACGAAGGGGTCCGCGCGAAAGCACCGGGGGATGCCGGCTGGCACGCGGCAACGCCATCGCCTCAATCCCCCTTTCCTGCGGAAGGGGGCGGAAAAGCCAAGCGTGTTCGGCGCGCCTGGAACCCTGACCCAGCGCACAATACTCGAAAGTGGAGCCGATTCGATGCACATCCAGAAGTTCTTGATGGTTTTGTCGTGCATCGGCGCCAGCGTCCTGCTTGCGGGCTGCGGGTTTCACCTGCGCCAAAGCGCGGTGGTACCCAAGGTCATGCAGCAGCAGGTGTATTTGCAGGTCAACGGCGGCGGCGAGTTCGCGCGGTCGCTGGCGGCGGCGCTGCGGGCCAGCAAGGTCGACGTGCTCGACACGGCGACCCAGGGCGTCGCCACGCTGGCGGTGCCCAGCGCGGCATTCGGTTCGCGCATGCTGACCAGCGGTTCGGTGCAGCGGGTTGGCGAGTACGTGGTCAGCTTCAACGTGACCTTCACCTTGACCGACGCGAACGGCAACGTCGTGGTACCGGCGCAGTCGATTTCGCTGTCGCACGAATTTGCGATCGATTCGACCCAGTTTTCCGCCATCTCCAGTGAGACCGAGGCCATCCAGCGCAGCCTGGTGCGTGAAATGACCGATGCGGTGATGCGGCGGCTGGAGGCGCGGGCGCGTACGGTGGCGCCGGCTACCGGCGGTACGGTAGCGCCAGCGGCCGCGGGTACGGCGGCGCCCGCAGCGGCATCCAGCGCGGGCTGAACCGTGGCCGCCGAGTTCGAAGCGTTCGTCAAGTCGCTGGCACGCGGCGAGCTGGCGCCGGTGTATCTCCTGGCCGGCGACGAACCGTTGCAGCTGTTGGAAGCGGGTGACGCGTTGCGCGCCCGCGCGCGCACCCTGGGCTTCACCGAGCGCGAGGTGCTGGACGTCGAGGCGCATTTTGACTGGGACAATCTCGCCCGCAGCGGCGCCAACCTGTCGTTGTTTGCGTCACGGCGGCTGATCGAGCTGCGCCTGCCGACCGGCAAGCCCGACCGTGATGGGGCGGCCGCGATTACCGGGTGGTGCAAGGCGCCGGCGCCGGATACGGTGCTTTTCATCAGCGCGATGCAGTGGAGCAAGAAACACGAAGCGGCGTGGGTGAAGGCGGTCGAGCGCGCGGGCCGGTACGTCTGGCTGCGGGCGCCGCGGGTCGATCAGCTGCCGGCCTGGATCCAGGCGCGGATGCGGGCCAAGGGCTTTGCCCCCACCGACGATGCGGTCGCGCTGCTGGCGGCACGCGCGGAAGGCAACCTGCTGGCCATCGCGCAGGAAATCGACAAGCTGGCAGCGCAGCGGGACGGCGGCAAGGTCGATGCCGCGGAGCTGGAGTCGATCGGTGCCGACAACGCCGTGTATGACGTCTTCAAGTTGACCGACGCCGCGTTTGCGGGCGACGCAGCGCGCGCGTTGCACATCCTCGCCGGCCTGCGGGCCGAGGGCGAGGACGTGATCGGGCTGATGGGGTGGCTGATCAATCAGCTTGATCTTGCCCTGCGGTTGGCGTCGGCCCCGGATTTTGCCACCGGTGTGCGCAGTGAATACGGCCTGTGGCCTGCGCGCCAGCAGTTGTTCGCGGGTGCGTTGCAACGCGCCGGGCGCGGCAACGCGCACTGGCGGCGCTGCCTGGCCGAATGTGCCCGCATCGATCGGCAGGCCAAGGGCCGGGAGTCGGGCGACCCCTGGCGCGGGCTGGAACGCCTGCTGGTAGCGCTGGCCGCGCCGCGGACCGCCAGCGTACTGCTGGCTGCCGGATGACCGCGCCCCCGCTCGCGGTTTTTGGCGGCACCTTCGACCCGGTGCATATCGGCCACCTGCGGGCCGCGTGGGAAGCAGCCGAAGCCCTGGGTGCCGAGGTGCGTCTGGTGCCCGCAAAGATTCCGCCGCACCGGCCGCAGCCCGTGGCAAGCCCTGAGCAACGCGTCGCGATGTTGCGCGCGGCGCTGGCGGGTCAGGAGCGGCTGCGGCTCGATTTGCGCGAACTGGACCGGCCTGGCCCGTCCTTCACGTTCGACACGCTGACGTCGTTGCGCGGTGAAGTCGGCTCGACCCGGCCATTGGTGCTGGTGATCGGGGCCGACGCATTTGCGGGCCTGGCGGGGTGGCACCGCTGGCGTGAATTGTTCACGCTGGCACACGTGTGCGTCCTGACGCGTCCGGCGCAGATTCCAGCCATGCCGGACGAGCTGGCGGCCGAGGTCGCGGCGCGCCACGCCGGTGGCGTCGAGGCCCTGTGCGCCGCTCCGGCCGGTCGCGTACTGGACATGGTGGTATCGGCGCTTGGCATCTCGGCGACCCGTATCCGCGCACTGCTGGCGGAGGGCCGCGAGCCGCGCTGGCTGGTGCCGCAGGCGCTGCTGGATGATCCCCGGCTCCTGGCCGCTTATCGGCCGCCGGCAACGGGCAGCGGACGCGGCTAGCGCGACGCTTGCACTTCAATCCTGATGGCGCATACTGAACCCGCGCACTCCGCGCATGACCACAGGCCGAGGCCTACCTCAACTTGACCCGTCCGACCAAGGCGCGCCCTGCCGCCACCCCCGTCACCCGTTCTCCCACCACTGCGACGTTGCGCCGGCGCGTGCTTGCCGCGCTGGATGAACTGAAGGCGCACGACGTCCGTGAAATCGATGTCCGCGGCCGCACCTCCATCGCCGATCTCCTGATCATCGCTTCCGGCACCTCATCGCGCCACGTCAAGTCCATTGCCGACGAAGTCGTGAAATTTGCCAAACGCGCGGGCATGGTGCCGCTCGGCGTCGAAGGCGAAGACGAATCCGAGTGGGTGCTGGTCGATCTCGGCGACATCATCGTGCACGTGATGCTGCCGCGCGTCCGCGAGTTTTACGGGCTGGAACGCCTGTGGACCGTAGGCGATGAACAGGACGCGGATGCCGATGCCGAAGCAGTCAGCGTTGGCTGATTGACGTGCCGTGCACGCACGGTTGATCGCCGTCGGTGAGCGCATGCCCGCGTGGGTCGCGGCCGGCCTGGCCGAATACGCCAAGCGGTTGTCGCACGAGCTGCCGCTGCAACTCGTCGAACTGAAGCCAGGGGTGCGCGGCAAGGGCCGCGACGGCGCGCGCGCCATGGCCGCCGAGGGCACCGAACTGTTGGCCGCGTTGCCGCGCGACGCGCACGTCGTGGCGCTGGACGGTCACGGCAGCGCGTGGTCGAGCGAGCAGCTGGCCAAACAGTTGCTCGAGTGGCGGATGGCCGGGCGCGACCTTGCCTTCCTGATTGGCGGCCCCGATGGCCACGCGCGCGACGTGTTGCAACGCGCCGACCAGTGCTGGTCGCTGGGTGCCCTCACGCTTCCGCACATGCTGGTACGGCTCATCGTCGCCGAACAGCTGTACCGCGCAGTGACGATCATCAACGGGCATCCGTATCACCGCGGGTGAACGTCGGCCCGGCCGCCGGGATTGGCGCGCCCGTGAACCTCAATGCTGCGAACGCCGCGTACGGGCGGTCTTTTTTGGCTTGGGTGCAGGCATGAGCCGCGCGGTCTCGACGATCAGCTTGCGCAGCGCGTCGGAGTCGTCAAGCCATTCGTCTGCGACCGGATAATTCTTCGCGCCGGGGTAGGGTGGCCGTTGCGGCAGGTCGGGCGCCAGGCGCGTTACGGCCGCGGATGGTTTCACGAACAGGCTGTTGTCGCATACGAAGGCGACGACCTTGCCATCGACATACAGCGCATACTCGCCAAACAGTGGCCTGCACGTCAAGCGCCCGCCAAGGGCGATTTGCCCGGTAACGTAGTCGACGAATTCAATGCTGCTGGCCATGCTGTCCACGCGCTCCGGTGCCTGCGGTACGCGGTGCGAGTCGGCGCGGGAGTCCAAGACCGGCTGGATGCAACCTTGACGGGCCAAGGCGCACGTACCGCCTGGCCGGGCCCGCGTCACACGTTCCAGTCAAAGCTTAACCAGTCCCGGTTCTCCTTGGCTCCGAGCTGCTCATAAAATCGCACTCCTGCCTGGTTCCAGGGCGCCACCGTCCACTTGATTTGCGCGCAGTTGTGTTCTTTCGCCGCGGCCCGCAGTGCGTCCATCAGTCGCCGGCCGACACCGTGCCCCCGGTGGCCCTCGCTGACAAACAACTCCTTCATGTAGACCGCCGGCCGGTTTTGGGCCGTGTAGGGAAGGAAGTAATACACCAGCATCCCGACGAGCTTGCCGGTTTCTTCCGCGACGATGCAATGGAAATCCGGTGGGTTTTTCCGGAACCCGCTGTCGCGCACCACCTCCGGCGTGATGGCGAACGAGTCGATGTATTTCTCGAAAACCGCCAGGTCCCGCATCAGCACCCAAAGCTCCGCGCTGTCTGCTTCTCTGGCCTTCCGGATGTGCACGTGCGGGACCTCATGGATAAAAACCCACGACAAGACTACCGCCGGGCCGCCTGCGGTGGCCCGGCCCGTTCGCCGGCATCCGGCACGCTGGACGGATCCTCGATTGCCCGAACGACGCCGCGAAACACGCTCCCGCGCAATTGACCTGACGCTCGATGCCGTGTCGAAAACGCCATGGTGCATGGAACGTTCATCCAGCGCACGGGTGGTAAACGCTGCACACGCGGCAGGCGCGCGCTTGCCGAAAATCGATAGAGCGCGCAGACGGACGCATGGTCCCAACGATTGGTGCGCGATGCTTCCAAAGCCCGGTGCCGTGCCCGGTGAACCGCCGCCGGTACATGACCGGTACATGAACTACCATTTGGCCACCGCACAACTGTAACGAGTCCGCCGGTTCACGGCTCACATTCTATATTCGGCCAACGTGGCCGGTCGACCTCTTCAACTGCACGCGGTGTGGCGGTCAGTCAAAAAGTGTCCAGGAACGCGTCGAATGGTTGAAAGTGTAGCTACTTGAATGAAGCCGTCAGGTAGCGACCTTCTCTGCAACAATGATTTGAGATGTCAATCCGAAGTTGGATATCTGGTTCTCATGTCGAATGTTCCACTTCGGGCCTTCCAGAAAGGGATGCAGCAAGACGGGCCGACAGCCTCCGACCAACACAGGCCGGAAGGAGTGAACGGACACCCACAACTTCTCGACAAACCGGCAAACCGTGGTATAGCCGTGAGTCAGGCTGACGAGGCATAGAAGTCCATTGGGTGCTAATACCCTATGCGCCTCACGTATAACGGCGCGGATATCGTTCTCTGCAAGAAGATCCATAACGTAGGTACACACAAAGCGGTCGAACTGGTTTGGTCCCACATCGAGCGCCATGTCGCCGAGGGAGAGTCGGACCTTCGCACGGTCTTGAAACCGACTTAGCCGATTCTGCGCCAGATTAATCATGGTCGGACTACTGTCGATCGCGAGATAGCTCACGTTTTGTGGGAGGCACTGCATAAGCAGCCGCTCGGCGAGCCGACCAGTGCCGCAGCCGAACTCAAAGACCGACGATGCAGTGTCGAATGCACCGTGCGAAATCATGTCATTTACAGCACGGTCTTCGTAAAAGCGTTGCCAATCTTGCTTGGACCCAAAGCGATCGTAAAATGCGCGCGCCTGTTCATGAGTCAGCATTGGAACACCGTACGTGCCTTGACGTTTAACAGCAATTTGACGACCTTAAAGGCTGGTGCACCGAGTATCACGCGCCGGCCCTTGCATCGCAATCAACAGAATCCTTCGCGCCAACAAGAACTGGCTCGCTTCCGTTGTGATGCGGCGTCAGTCAATCTGCGCGGTACGGGCACGGTATGGTGGCTTATGAATTTTACAGGTCAGGAGCCGATGTAACGGCCGCGGCGAGCCAGGTGCGCCACGCTTGCTGGATCAGGTTCGCTGGTGGTTACGCGTCGTGCATTACGGCTTGCGTACCGCGACGACCTACACCAGCCATCCTGGAAGCAGCCGTTCGCCAATGACTTCAACGGGTCGTTACGGCCCGCGTCGCGTTCGACGGCGCGCCGGATGCGGTGTACATCGGCGACGTCGATAGCGCTCTCCGGGGCCGTGCATCGGTCGCCGGCCGACCCGACGCCGGGTGCGGCAAACGTTGCGTGGGTCCTTGTGAAGTTTGTCGCGTGCGCCGAACTTTCGGCGCCTGCGTAAGACGGCATGAAAGCCGTGCGCCGGTCAAGCGATGAGCCCGCAGGTGGCCGTTGACCCTGTGCTGACCGCCCGGTGCTGGCCGGTCGGCAACCGCCGGGTGGGCGTCCTGGCGGCCTCTGCAGGGCCGTCGCTGGCGGCCGCGCACAGCCACGACGCCGTTGCTTGGCCGGAATCGCGGATGCCGTTTGCTTGGCGCGGGGGCATGGCTTTGGCCACAATCAACACGGCTCCTCGCGGGCCCTGTAGCATTGCCCAACCTTGGTCGCGCAGGTGAGGCAAGATCATCATGGCCGCAACGATGCCGCAACCTGAGCCCGAAGACGGTCCGCTGTCGCCATGGTGGATGCGGGCGATCCTGATCGTGATGGTGTTTGGCTTCGCCGTACTGATTGCAATCACGGTGCTGGGCTACAAGAACGCGCCGCCCATCCCCGGCCAGGTCGTGGACGCGCAAGGGGTGACGCTGTTCACCGGCAGCGAGATACGCGCCGGGCAGGGCGTATTTCTCAAGTACGGGCTGATGGACAACGGCTCGATCTGGGGTCATGGGGCCTATCTGGGGCCGGATTTTTCCGCCGCGGCGCTGCACCGCATCGGCCTTGACACCGCTCAATCACTGGCGCAGCAACAATACGGCAAGCCGATGGCGGCACTCGATGCCGGGCAGCAGGCGGCGGTACGCGCGCAGGTTGCGGTCACGCTGAAGACCAACCGCTACGCCGCGGCAACCGGCACGCTGACGCTCACGCCTTCCGAGTCGGTGGCTTGGCGCCAGCAGATCACGCACTGGACCGACTACTTCAAGAACCCGGTCGACAACGGTGGCCTGAAACCGGACCTGATTACCGATCCGGCCGAGCTGCAGGAATTTACGGCGTTCGTGACCTGGGCCGCGTGGGCATCGGTCGCCAACAGACCCGGCTATGGCTATTCCTACACCAACAACTTTCCCTACGACCCGCTGGTCGGCAATACGCCGATCGCCGGCGCCTTGCTGTGGAGCGCGTTGAGCCTGCTGGTGCTGCTGGGTGGCATTGCCGCGGTGCTCATGCTGTTCGGCAAGTTCGATTACCTGGGCTGGATTTCGCGTGGACACACGATCCGCCCGCAGATCGTGCCGGGTGAGGCCGGCCCGGGGCAGCGGGCGCTGGTGAAGTTTTTCGTCCTGGTAGCGGCGTTGTTCCTGTTCCAGACCCTGGTCGGTGGTGCAACGGCGCATTTTCGCGCCGACCCCGGGAGCTTCTACGGCTTCCAGCTGGAAGACATCTTCCCCAGCAACTTGATGCGCACCTGGCACCTGCAAAGCGCGATCATGTGGATTGCCACCGCGTACGTCGCCGCTGCGCTGTTCCTGGGCCGCAGCCTGCGCCGCGATGAACCGCGCGGCTTGGCGATGTGGATGCATCTGCTGTTCGTTGCCTTCGGCGTCGTGATCGTCGGCAGCCTGCTCGGCGAGTGGGCGGGCATATCCGACCTGCTCGGCAGGTGGTGGTTCTGGCTCGGCAACCAGGGCTGGGAGTACCTCGAACTGGGCCGTATCTGGCAATACATCCTGGTGCTTGGCCTGTTGACGTGGTTCGCGCTGCTCTACTGGGTGGCGCGCCCGGGCAAAGTCGAAAATGTTGAAGTGCGGCCGATCGTGCGGATGTTCCTGATTGCCGCGCTGGCGATCCCGGTGTTCTACATCCCGGCGTTGTTCTTTGGCGCCCGCACGAACTACACGGTGGTGGAGACCTGGCGGTTCTGGATCATCCACCTTTGGGTCGAAGGTTTCTTCGAGTTCTTCGCCACCACCGTGGTGGCGCTGGTGCTGTATCAACTGGGGCTGGCGCGGCGCAACACGGCGCTGCGGGTCATCTATCTGGACGCAATCTTGTACTTCGTTGGCGGCCTGATCGGCACCGGCCACCACTGGTACTTCATTGGCCACACCCAGTTCAACATGGCGATGTCGGCGATATTTTCGGTGCTCGAGGTCGTTCCGCTGACGCTGCTGACCCTGGATGCCTGGGACTTTGTCAAAACCACCAAGGGTGAGATCGACGTCGACGGCACGGTGCGCCGCGTGCCCCACAAGTGGACGTTCTACTTCCTGATGGCGGTCGGCTTCTGGAACTTCGTTGGCGCCGGCATGTTCGGCTTCCTGATCAACCTGCCGATCGTGAGCTACTACGAAGTCGGCACGCAGTTGACGCCCAACCACGCCCACGCCGCGATGATGGGTGTATTCGGCATGCTGGCGCTGGCGCTGATGGTGTTCGTACTGCGCCAGACCGCCGATGACAAGACCTGGCCGGGCATAGAGAAATACGTCAAGGTGGCGTTTTGGGGCACCAACCTGGGACTGGTCCTGATGATCGTGATGAGCCTGTTTCCGAGCGGGGTGCTGCAGCTGTGGGACGTCGTCCAGCACGGCTACTGGCACGCGCGCAGCGTCGCCTACGTCAGCATGCCGCGTTCGCACCTGCTCGAATGGCTGCGCCTGCCGGGCGACCTGGTGTTCATCATCTTCGGCGCGGTGCCGATGCTGATTGCCGCGCTCAAGGGCTGGCTGGGCGTGCGCGCCCAACGCGGCTAGGCCAAGCCCACCGCGCTGGCGGGCAAGCTCGCCGCCGGCGGCGAGCACTTGGCGGTGCCGGATGACCGTGGTACCTGCGCGGGGCAGGTGGGCCATGCAGCGCTGGCTCGGCTTCTGGCTGCTTGAATCCGCCACCGGCCCGCGCGCCGTGCCCCGGGCACCGCCGTCTTGCGTGCCGATTCAGCCTGGGCCTACCCGTTGGAAGCAGGCGCGCCCGGCACGGGCGAAAAGTCGCCGGTACCATCGGCCCCTGATCTGCGAAGGCAACGCTGCATGGCAATCGATCTTGGCGTGATCCTGACGGTGCTGCTGGTGGTCGGTTTCCTGGCGCAGTGGCTGGCGTGGCGGATGCGGCTGCCGGCGATCCTCTTCCTGTTGCTGACCGGTCTGGTACTGGGGCCGGCGACGCACCTGTTCGAACCGGACAAGGTGCTCGGCAATTTCCTGTTCCCCACGGTGTCGCTGGCGGTGGCATTGATCCTGTTCGAGGGCAGCCTGACGCTGCGGTTTTCCGAGCTGCGCGGGATCGGCCGCGCCGTGCACGGGATGGTCACCTACGGCGCGATCGTGGCGTTGGTGCTGCTCGCGGCCGCCGCGCACTGGATTGCCGGCCTGCGCTGGGAAGTTGCCCTGCTGTTTGGCGCGCTCGCCTGCGTGACCGGGCCCACGGTGATTACGCCGATGCTGCGAACGCTTCGGCCCAACGCGCGCATCGCCAGCGCGCTGCGCTGGGAAGGCATCGTGCTGGATCCCTTGGGCGCGCTGTTCGCGGTGCTGGTGTTCGAGGCGATCGTGTCGCACCAGCAGGGTCATTCGCTGGCGGTATTTGGCGCGACGGTCGGCATCGGTGCCGGGATTGGCCTTGGCATGGCGGCGGCGTTGGCGTTCCTGCTGTACCGGCAGATGATCCCGGAGTACCTGCAATCCTTCGGCACCCTGGTTGCGGTGCTGGGTGCGTTCACGTTGTCCAACCAGCTCACGCACGAGTCGGGCCTGATCGCGGTCACGCTGATGGGCATCACGCTCGGCAACCTCAAACACGTCCACATGGGCGACATCATGGACTTCAAGGAGCACCTGTCGCTGTTGCTGGTGTCGCTGCTGTTCGTGATCCTGGCGGCGCGGCTGCAGTGGCCGTTGCCTCCCGGCATGCTGCTGGCCGGCATCCTGGTGTTCGTGGCGGCGCAGCTTGCGATCCGGCCCGTTTCGGTGTGGGTGGCGACGCTGGGCAGCAACCTGACCTGGCGCGAGCGCGCGTTGATTGGCTTTGTATCGCCGCGCGGCATCGTCGCCGCATCGGTGTCATCGCTGTTTGCGCTGCAGTTGGGTGCGTTGGGGATAGCGGACGCGGACGCGCTGGTGCCGCTGGTATTCACGCTCATCATCGGGACGGTGGTGCTGCAAAGTGCAACCGCGCGCCCGCTGGCGCGGTGGCTGCAGGTTGCCGATCCCGATCCGGACGGGGTGTTGATCTTTGGCTCCGATGCCGTCGCGCGTGCGGTGGGCGCCGCCTTGGCCGAGCAGCGGTTTCAGGTGCTGCTGGCCGACGATGACTGGGATGGCATCAGCGCGGCGCGGATGGCGGGTTTGACGACGTTCTTCGGCAACCCGACCTCGCAGCACGCCGCGCTGCATCTCGATCTGACGGGGATCGGACGCTTGCTTGCACTGTCGGGGCGGCGCGAGCTCAATTCGCTGGCGTGCCTGCACTACCGCCAGGAGTTTGGCCGCGAACGGGTGTACCGGTTGCGCGTGCTGGCACCCGAGGATGCGGGCGACCGCGCCGCGTTCGTGGGCAGCCTGCGGGCCAAGGGGTTGTTTGACAAGAACACGACGCACGCCCGCTTCGGCGAACTGCTGGAGGCAGGCTGGCAGATCAAATCCAGCGCCCTGGCCGAGGCCTTCGGCTGGGCGGATTTCCAGGCCCGGCATGGGGGCGCCGCCGTGCTGCTGTTTGCGGTCGAACCCAATGGACGCTTGCGGATCGTCAACACCCAGCGTAAGACCGAGCCGCGGAGTGGCTGGACGGTGATTGCGCTGGTGCCGCCAGTGCCGGAGGCCGCCGCTGCGGCCGCCTGAATCCGGCCGTGTGAGTGGTGTTTTGGCACCGCGGGAAGACCGTTTTTTGCCGTCATTCCCCCAAGGCGCGGACGGCCGCCGGTTTTGGGGGGTTCCCGTTATGCTTGCCGGATGCTGTATCTGGCTTCGCAATCTCCCCGCCGGCGTGCGCTGCTGGAGCAGATCGGCGTGGCGTTTGAGGTCCTCGGGGTTGACGTGCCCGAGGTGCTCGGTGCCGCCGAGTCGCCGCGTGCCTACGTCGAACGCGTAGCGCGGATGAAGGCGCGCGCGGGGCTGGCGATCGCGGCGCAGCGCGACCTTGGCGCCGTGGTGCTGGGTGCCGACACCGAGGTGGTGCTGGGCGGCCGGGTGTTTGGCAAGCCGCGTGATGCCGCCGCTGCGGCGGCCATGTTGCGCGCACTGTCGGGACGTACCCATACCGTGATTTCGGTCGTCTGCTGTGCCAGTGGCGTGGCCGAGCCCGTCGCCGCGTGTACGTCCCGGGTGACGTTCGCCGAGCTGGACGGCGTGGCCATCGAACGCTACCTCGCCACCGGCGAGTTCGCGGGCAAGGCGGGTGGCTACGCAATCCAGGGCCGCGCGGCCGCGTTCATCACGCACCTTGCGGGCAGCTACTCCGGCGTGATGGGCCTGCCGCTGCATGAGACGGTACGGCTGCTCCACGCCGTCGATGTCCCGGTGTGAGCGCGGCTGAACCGTGCGAGTTTCCACATCGACAGGTACAGACCCGCCGGGCTATAAGGGTGTACCACGCCGCGTGGACAGCGCCTGATGACCGAAGAAATCCTGATCAACGTGACGCCCCGCGAAGCCAGGGTCGGCGTGGTCGAGAATGGCATGTTGCAGGAGGTCCACATCGAGCGCAACGGGCATCGTGGCTATGTTGGCAATATCTATTGCGGCCGGGTCCAGCGGGTCATGTGCGGGATACAGGCCGCGTTCGTGGACATCGGCCTTGCGCGCAGCGCGTTCCTGCACGCCGCGGACATGGCGCAGGCAACGCTTGCCGCCGAACCTGATGGCGGCGGCACGCAGGCCCCGGTCAGCGTTCCTGCCATTACCGAGTTGGTGCACGAGGGTCAACGCGTCATCGTGCAGGTCATCAAGGATCCCATCAGTTCCAAGGGCGCGCGCTTGTCCACGCACCTTTCAATTCCGTCGCGCTACCTGGTGCTGCTTGCCCACAGCACGACGCTCGGGGTCTCGGTGCGGATCGAGGACGAGGCCGAGCGCGAGCGGTTGCGCACACTGCTTGGCGAGCTGGCCGCCGACGGCGGCTTCGGACTGATCGCACGCACCAATGCCGAGGGGGTCGGACGCGAGCAGCTGGCCGAGGATGTGGCCTACGTCACGCGCGTATGGCACACCGTAGCGGCGGCCATCGCGCACGCCGAACCCGGTGACCGTGTCTATGAGGAACCGGCGCTGCCGTTGCGTGTGCTGCGCGACCTGCTGCACGATGACATCGAAAAGGTGCGCGTCGATTCGCACGAAACCTTCGAGCGCGCGCGGGCGTTTGCGCGCCAGTTCATGCCGGACCTCAGCGGCCGGATCGAACACTATCCCGGTGAGCGCCCGATTTTTGACCTGTATGGCGTCGAAGACGAAATCCAGAAAGCCCTGCGCAAGGAAGTGCCGCTAAAGTCCGGCGGCTATCTCGTCATCGACCAGACCGAGGCCATGACCACGGTCGATGTCAATACCGGCGCCTATCTGGGTACCCGCAATCTCGAGGACACGGCGTTTCGCACCAACCTGGAAGCCGCGCAGGCCAGCGCGCGGCAGCTGCGGCTGCGCAATCTTGGCGGCATCATCATCATCGACTTCATCGACATGCACGACGACGAACACAAGCGCCAGGTGTTGCGCACGCTTGAAAAGGCGCTCGCGCATGACCGCGCCAAGACCACCGTGTACGACATCAGCCCGCTCGGACTGGTCGAGATGACCCGCAAGCGCACCACCGACAGCCTCGCACGCCAGCTGTGCGAACCGTGCCCGGCCTGTGCGGGCCGCGGCATTGTCAAGACGGCCGAGACCGTCGGCTACGAAATTTTCCGCGAGATCACCCGCGCGGTGCGCCAGTTCAACGCCGAAAAACTGCTGGTGTTGGCGGCGCCGAAGGTGGTCGCGCGCATGCTGGAGGATGAATCGTCCGCGGTCGCCGAGCTCGAAGCCTTCATCGGCAAGTCGATCCGGTTCCAGCCGGAGGAACAGTACGCGCAGGAGCAGTTTGATGTCGTACTGCTGTGACGCGGAGTTGTTCCGCCGTTGGCGGGCGGCCGACATCTTGGTGCCCTCTCCCCGCGGGAGAGCGTGGCGCGTGGCGCCGGGTGAGGGCGCGGACTGGCGTCGGGCGTTCAATCCGACGTCCATGTCTTTTTCCGTCCGCCTCCCGGGCGGGCGTGTGACTTTCTCTTGCATGGCCAAGAGAAAATCACCAAAGGGAAGGCCACCCCGGTGCTGCGCTTTTCGTCCATCCCTGGACGAAGAGTTCGTTCGACCCGGCCGGGTTTGCCGCCGCGCCGTCCCTGGCGCGGCGGCAAGTGGGCGCAATCCATTTCGCCCGCCCTGCGGGCCTGGCCGTCCGAGCCTCACCGCGGCACAGGGGGCCCGTCTGGCGCGCATCGTGCGCGCGGGGCTGGGCAGCGGAGGTTGTTCGACCTCGCTCCGGTCGAGGCCATGGATGGCCGTCATCGAGGCGGTCCAGGCGCCTTTGCATGGCGCCGAGCATCGCAGCGCCAAGCGGGAACAAGGCGCGAATGTCCGAACACAGGGATGTGCGCCTAAATCGGCAGGGACTGCCGAGTTGAATGCCGCAGGCGGCCCCGAGCGTAAGCAAGGGGCGAGCCACAGGGGCGTGGCGAGCCGTTCGCGCCCGCCCGCTTGGCGCGAGAAGCGCAGGGTAGTCGAGCCGACACGAGGTCGGCGAGACCGTCATGCGGGGCGCAGTGGCTTTGGTTGCTTTCCCCGCAACGAAAGTAACCTGTTCGGCGGCAGCCGAACGGAACTGTTCCATGGCGCGCGAGCGGAACCGCTCTTTGGCGGCCGGGCGGACATGAACAAGGGTGGCGCAACAGGTAATTGCACGAGGCCGTCGGTGCCATGACCCCCTGGCGCCACCAGCTGCGGCGCGCGCGCTTCGCGGCCACGGTGTCGGTAGCCGTCGTGCTGATCGGCGCGGCGGTTGCGATGGGCCTGGTGCAGGTGCTGTTGCCCCTGGCCACGCAGCACCCCGGCTTCATCGCACGCCAGCTGTCGGCGCGCCTGCAACGCCCGGTCAGCTTTGCGGCCGTGTCGAGTCAATGGCAGCCATCGGGCCCGTTGCTCATGGTGCGCGACTTGACGCTTGGCCCGATGCAGCCCGGCGGCAAGTCCGTCACCCTGCCGCACGCGGCGCTGAAGTTTGATTTCGGCGCGTGGTTGCGGCCGTCACGGCGCTGGATCACCTTGCGCCTCAAGGGACTGGAACTGCGCGTGGAACACGGTGCGTCGGGCTGGCTGGTGGCGGGGTTTGGCACTTCGGCCAGCGAGTCGCACGTGTCGCTGCAGTCGCTGCCGGTGGATCTGGATTTGCGCGACCTGCGGGTGGATGTCATCGACGATGCACGGCATCGCTCTTGGCGGGTGTATGCGCCGCACCTGCGGGTGGTGAATGTCGGCAACGCGATCCGTTTTGGCGGCAGCATGCGGCGCCTGGGTACGCAGCAGGCGGTGACGGTCAGCGGCCGGGTGGACGCCGCCATGCGCGATTACGACCTGTATGTTGCGACGCGCGGGTTCAACGTGGCCGAGGCCGCGCACGACGTGAACCTGCATGGCTATGCGGTACGCAGTGGAGTGGGTGATTTTCAATTGTGGGGACACTGGCGCGCCGGCAAGTTGCAATCTGCGGCGCTGCGGTATGCGATGCGGGATCTGGCAGCGTCCGACCCGGCCGGCCACAGCGTGGCCGTGGTGACGCTGGGGGGAGTGGTGCGAGCCACCCGCGTCACTGGCGGGTGGAACGTTGCGTGGCGCGGCCCGGCCCGGTCAAAGGCCAACATTGATCAAGCCGGCGGTGCGGTTGCGCAGGTGCGCGGCCACCCCGGTGCGTGGAGCGTGACGGCCGCGGCGCGTGCGGTCGACGCGACGTCGTGGTTGTCGTTGCTGGCGCTGGCGCCACGGGCGCCAAAGGCGGCGGCTGAGTGGATGGCACACGCGCAGCCCCATGTGCGCATCGATGCGGCGGCGCTGGCGTGGCAGGAAGGCGGGCGCTTCAGTGCTGATGTCCAGTTCTCGGACCTGCGGGCGGACGCGAGTGGCGCGATTCCCGGCCTGGCGCTGGCGCAGGGAACGGTGCGGGCGGACAACGGCGCCGTATCGTTGGAATTGCCGGACCAGCGCACGGTCGTCGGGCTGACGCACATGTTCCGTAAACCTTTCGTGTTCCAGCACCTGGGCGGCACACTGGTGGCGTGGCACACGGGCGGACAGTGGAACCTCGCGACCGATGCGCTGCATTTTGACACCGGCACCCTGACTGGCAATGCGCGCGCGCGCCTGACCTGGCTGGGCCGCGGGCGCCCCCCGTTCCTGTCCGCTTATGCGGCCTTGACCCACACCAACGTGGGCGATGCCGACTTCTTTTGGCCCTACCGCAGCATGCCCGGACACCTGGTGAAGTGGCTCGACCATGCGCTGGTCGGCGGCGAGGTGACGTCGGGACGCGTCGTGGTGCGGGGTGATCTGGCGGACTGGCCGTTCATTGACCACGCCGGCCGTTTCGCGGCGATCGGTACGGTCGACAACGCCACATTCGATTTTGCGGACGCCTGGCCGCGTGCAACGGGCCTCGACGCCGCGGTCGAATTCATCGACAACGGCATGCACATTGTGGCCACCCGTGCCAAAGCGCGTGAGGTCACCGTGAGCCACGTGGTGGCCGACATCCCCGACTTCCGCAAGCCCGTGCTGGCACTGGACATCAAGGGCGGCGGCAGTGGCGGGCAATTGCTGGACTTCGTACGGCACAGCCCGGTGGGCGCGGACGCCGTGACGGCACTGGATGGATTGACGGTGGGCGGTACCGGTGCGTTCGGCGTGCAGCTGTCGATTCCGCTGGATGCGGCTGAAAATTTCACGCTGGGCGGCAAGGTGCAACTGGCCAAGGCGGACGTCAGCAATCGGAAGTGGAATCTGGCGTTGCAGAATCTCGGCGGCCCGCTGTTGCTGAATGACAAGGGCTTCAGCGCCGCCGGGCTCAGCGCGACCTTTCGCGGGGCGCCGGCGACGCTTTCGATCGCGGTGGGGGGCAACAGCGTCACCGATCCGGCCGACAGCGTCGAGGCTGCGATGGATACACGCGTATCGGCGCGGACGCTCGCACAGGGCTTCCCGGACCTGGATGGACTGGTGGCGCACGCCAGTGGCGTTGCACCGTTTCATGTGGCGGTGAAGGTAGTCACGGGGAAAGGATCGGCACCGGCGATGCCGGTCCTCACCGTGCAATCCAGCCTTGCCGGGATCGCGCTGGACTTTCCGGCACCGCTCAACAAGCCTGCAAACCCCGCCTGGCCGCTCGACCTGCGTTTGCGGTTGCCACCCGCGGGTGCACCGTTGACGGCATCGTTGGGCACGGTGCTGCAGGTGCGCGGGCGGCTGGCTGATCCCGCGCGCAAGCTGCCAACCGCACTGGCGCTGGACTTTGGCACAACGCCCCCCGCGAACGTGCCCGCGCGGGGCCTCGTCGTGGGGGGCCACGCCGCCACGCTCGACTTGAGCGGCTGGATCCAGCAGGCGCTGGCCGGAAGTTCGGGCGGCGTGTTTCCGGCGCTTGACCAGGCGCAGGTGACGGCCGACGCCGCGAGCGTGTTCGGGACCGGCCTCGGCGCCCTGAAGTTCGGGTTTGCAGCGGCAGCCGGGGTGGACACCGTCACGCTGGATGGCGCGGCTGCCGATGGCACGATCAGCGTACCGACCAGCGGCCTGATGACGCGCGGCATCACCGCGAACCTCAAGCACCTGTACTGGCCCGAACCGCCGGCGCAGCCGGGTCCGCCCGCACCGCCCAACCCGAGTTCGCCGGTGGCCCCGGCGTCCGTGCCGCCGCTGCATGTGACGGTGGCCGATTTGAAACTCGGCAAGGCGCAGTTGGGTGCCACCGCGTTCGAGAGCGCGCCCAGCGTGCGGGGAATGCATATTGCAAGGTTCGATTCGAAAGGTGCCGATTTCACCATCCGGGCGCACGGTGATTGGGACGGCAGCAAGGCCGCGAGCCATTCGCACATGGTGATCGGCATCGACTCGGATGATTTCGGCAAGACGCTCGGTGCGTTCGGGTTCAACGGGCTGCTTGCCGGTGGCCGGGACGCCAACGTGCAGATCGATGGCACCTGGCCGGGTTCACCTTCGGATTTTTCGCTGGCATGGATGCAGGGCAAGCTGGACCTCAAGGTGGGTGAGGGCCAGGTTTTGGCGGTCAAGCCGGGACTGGGCCGGCTGCTCGGCCTGCTGTCGCTGCGCGAATTGCCGAGCCGCCTGCTGCTGCATTTTGGCGATGTGTTCAAGTCGGGCTTTGGGTTTGACAAGGCCTCGGCGGCGTTTACGGTGGAAGGCGGCAGTGCGTATACGCAGAACCTGCTCATCGAGGCTCCGGCCGCGCAAATTGAAATGCGCGGCCGCACCGGGTTCAGGGCGCAAGACTATGACCTGACCGTGCATGTCACGCCGCACCTTGGCGGCACGCTGCCGGTCGTGGGTGCGGTGATCGGCGGCCCGGTTGGCGCCGCTGCGGGGCTGGTCGTGCAGGGCCTGATGGGCCACGGCATCAACAAGGCGGCTGGCACCATTTATCAGGTAACGGGTAGCTGGGACAAACCCAAGATCGTCACCGTGCAATCCGCGCCCGTGGTGGCGCCAGGCGCGCCGTCACCTGCGACCACCGTCAGCGCGCCGAGGGCGGCCGCGGTACCCGCGGCGGCGGCGTCCGCGACTGCGCCCAGCGGTCCCTGACGGCGGGCGGCCGCTTGCGGAACGGCAGGGGCGCCCTTACGTTTGAACCGATTGAAGTCACAAGGCCCGTTGATGGATTCATCGCTTGCTCTGGTCGAACACAGCCTGTTGGCGCCCGGCGGGTTGTCGATCCACGACCTGGAGCGCGTCTTCTCGCGCGTGATGGCGCCGTCCATCGACGCCGCCGATCTGTATTTCCAGCATTCCCGCAGCGAATCGTGGGTACTGGAAGATGGCATCGTGCGCGATGGCAACCACAGCATCGAACAAGGCGTCGGGGTGCGTGCGGTCGCGGGCGAGAAAACCGGCTTCGCCTATTCCGACGACATCGTGCTGCCGCAGTTGCTGGAAGCCGCGGGCGCCGCGCGGGCGATCGCGCGCGACGGCAACGGTGCAGGCAAGCCGCTGGCGGTGCGCGGGGCGCGCGCGCTGTATCCGGCGGACGATCCGATCGATGGCCTGGACAATGCCGCCAAGATCGCACTGTTGCGTGAGCTCGACGCCCTGGCGCGCGGCCTCGATCCACGCGTCCAGCAGGTCATCGTCAGCGTCAGTGCGACGCACGACTCGATCCTGGTCGCGGCGGCCGACGGCACGCTGGCGGCGGACGTGCGGCCGCTGACGCGCGTCAACGTGCAGGTGATCGTCGAGTCCAATGGACGGCGCGAGACCGGCTACGCCGGCGGCGGCGGGCGCTGCGGGTATCGCGAACTGATCGATTCCGGCCGGCCCCAGGCGTGGGCGCGTGAAGCGGTCAGGCAGGCGCTGGTCAACCTTGAAGCCGTCGCCGCACCCGCCGGCACCATGGATGTCGTGCTTGGCCCTGGCTGGCCGGGCGTGTTGCTGCACGAGGCGATCGGCCACGGGCTCGAGGGCGACTTCAACCGCAAGGGCACATCGGCGTTCGCCGGCCGGATGGGCGACAAGGTTGCAGCGGAAGGCGTCACGGTGGTCGATGACGGCACCTTGCCCGGGCGGCGCGGCTCGCTCAGCATCGACGATGAGGGCACGCCGACCCATTGCACGACGCTGATCGAGAACGGGCGCCTCGTCGGCTACATGCAGGACAAGCACAATGCGCGCCTGATGGGCATGGCGCCCACCGGCAATGGCCGGCGCGAATCATTCGCGAACCTACCGATGCCGCGCATGACCAACACCTACATGCTGGCCGGCAGGCGCGACCCGGCGGAAATCATCGCCTCCGTCGAGCATGGCCTGTACGCCGTCAACTTTGGCGGCGGGCAGGTCGACATCACCAACGGCAAGTTCGTCTTCAGCGCCAGCGAGGCGTACTTGATTGAGCACGGCAGGATCACGCGGCCGGTCAAGGGTGCGACGCTGATTGGCTCGGGGCCCGAGGTGCTGACGCGCGTCGCGATGATCGGCAACGACCTCGCCCTCGATGAAGGCGTCGGCGTATGCGGCAAGGAAGGCCAGAGCGTGCCGGTGGGCGTCGGGATGCCGACGACGAAAGTGCTGGCGATGACCGTGGGCGGTACCGCGAGCGGTTGAAAAGCGGCCGCGCGACCCGCCACCGCGTACGGTTCGCCCTTCGTACCGCCTGCGGCGTTCAAACCGGCAATCGGCCCATCGGGTCGGCAGCGTGTGCGTTGCGGAGCGGCCGCGTGCTTTTGCAGGGGCGCGTGCTGCGCGCGGTGGGCACCGCGTCCGCTATCGGCTTGCCGGTTGCAGGTTACGCAGCAGCCGAAACAGCTCGCGTTGCGCGCGCGGCGGCTTGCCCGCAGCCAGTTCGCGGCGCGCTTGCCGCACCAGGGCGCGCAGCCGTTGATGATCCGCGTCCGGGTGTGCCGCGATGCACGCCGCCAGCGCGGCGTCACCCGCGTCACCCAGGAGCCTGGCGCGCAGGGTTTCGACCTGGTGCAGTGCCGCCGCGTCGCGTGCGCTGGCGGTATGCGCGTTTGCGAGGGCGGCGCGCGCGGCTGCAAACGCATCTTCATCGTGCGTGCGCATCAGCTTGGCGAGGTATGCGAGTTCACGCTTGTGCGCGATGTGCGATGGCACGTGCCGCACCCGGGCCAGCTCTTCGCGGACGTCTTCCGGCAGCTCCAGTTGGGCGCTGCGCGCGGCCGGCAATTCCAACAGCTGTTTGGCCAGTGCCAACACGTCCATGGCCTCGCGCTTGCGGGCGCCGCGGCTCGGGCGTTCGGCTTCAGGGGTGGCTTCGGTATCAGTCGGACGCATGGTGGCCGGTATAGTAGCCGAGCCCATCACCGGAGCCGCGCTTGAATACCCACATCGCCATCGCCGACCACAGCCTGGATGAACTCGACCGTCTGGCGGACCTTGCCGCGGACGTGATCGGCCGCGCACGTGCCGCCGGTGCCTCGCAGGCTGAGGTTTCCGCGAGCGTCGCCACCGGGCTTGCGGTCAACGTGCGGCTGGGTGAGGTTGAAACCGTCGAGCGCAACCTGGACCGCGGTTTCGGGCTCACCGTGTACTTTGGCCAGCGCAAGGGCGGTGCATCGACCGCCGACCTGAAACCGGAATCGATCGAAGCGACCCTTGCGCAGGCCTGCGCGATTGCGCGCTACACCGAGCCCGACCCCTGCGCCGGGCTGGCCGACGCAGCCTTGATGCAACACGAGTTTCCCGACTTGGACCTGTGGCATCCGTGGCGGCCCGAGGTCGATCGTGCGATTGCGATCGGCCAGGAAATCGAAGCCGCCGGGCGCGCCAATGCCAGCATCACCAACTCGGAAGGCGCGGGCGTGCAGTGCGGTGACGCGGTGGGCGTGTACGCCAATTCGCACGGCTTTCTCGGGCGTGCGCGCGACACCCATCACTCGGTGTCGTGTTCACTGATAGCTGGCTCGGGCGACGCGATGCAGCGCGACGGCTGGTACGAGTATGTGCGCGACGCCAGCACGTTTCCTGAGTTTGCAGCGGTCGGGCGCAAAGCCGCCTCGCGCGCGGCAGCACGCCTGGGCGCGCGGCGACTGTCGACGCGCGAGTGCCCGGTCCTGTTTGCGCCGGAAGCCGCACGTTCGCTGGTCGGGCATCTGGTCAGCGCGGTCAGTGGCGGCGCGCTCTACCGGCACGCGAGCTTCCTGCTCGACCATGCCGGAAAGGCCGTGTTGCCGGCGTTCGTCAACCTGGTCGAGCAACCGCTGCTGGCCGGCGGGCATGCGTCCACCGCGTTTGATGCCGAAGGCGTCGCGACATCCGAGTCGGCGCTCGTTGCCGGCGGCGTGCTGCAGCGCTATGTGCTGGGCAGTTACGCGGCGCGCAAGCTGGGCTTGCAGTCGACCGGGAACGCCGGCGGCGTACACAACCTCAAGGTGGCGGCCGGTTCGCGTGAGGGTGCGGTGCTCGATTTCGCGGGCATGCTGCAGCGGATGGGCACGGGGCTTTTGGTGACCGAGCTGATCGGCCAGGGCGTGTCGATCATCACCGGCGATTACTCGCGGGGGGCGGCCGGGTTTTGGGTCGAGGGCGGCAAGATCGCCTATCCGGTGCAGGAAATCACCATCGCCGGCAACCTGCGCGACATGTTCATGGGCGTGCAGGCGATCGGGTCGGATGTGGACCCGCGCTCGTCGTTCCTGGTGGGTTCGATCCTGGTCGGCCGAATGACCATCGCGGGCGAGTGATGGCCTTGGCCTGAACAGACGCGCCTAGCCCGTCAACCGAACCGGCGGAGGATGCGTTACCGCTCCATCCGCACCGCGCAAGGTGGGTTCCATGAGCATGTCCGGCAACGCCGTCACCGCGGCCGTCAACCGCTTCGGACTGGGCGGCAAGCCCGGTGAACTGGCGAGCGTCCACGACCCGCGCGGGTGGCTTGACGCGCAAATCGCCCGCGGTTCCGATGCCGGGGCGCTGTTTGCCAATCTGCCGACAAGCCTCAATCTGCTGCGCGAGGAAGCCACCTTGCAGGCGGTGCGGCGCGAGTTCAAGCATGGCAATCGCGGGCGGCGTACGTTGCTGGCGGCCGGCCCACAGGCGTCACCGGCTGATGGCAAGACCGGGGCGGCGGAGCTGCAACAAGCGTTGCGGCCTTATCGCAGGCACGAGCGCGACGACCTGCTGGCCCAGGCGGCGGCGCGGTACCGGGTTGCGAGCATCACCGATACACCGTTCATTGAACGGCTGGTGCATTTCTGGTCCAACCATTTCGCGGTATCGGTGGACAAGCGTCCGGCGCGGTTGTTTGCGGCGCCGCTGGAACGCGAGGCGATCCGGCCGCATGTCAGCGGCCGCTTTGCCGACATGCTGCTGGCGGTGGAAACGCATCCGGCGATGCTGTTGTATCTGGACAACATACGCTCGGTCGGCCCCAACTCGCGGCTTGGGCAACGTATCGCGATGCGCCTCGCGCGCGGGGGCAACCAGGACAAGGGCAAGGCCGGCGGCCTGAATGAAAACCTCGGTCGCGAGGCGATGGAACTGCACACCGTTGGCGTGGGCGCGGGTTATACGCAAGCCGATGTCACCGAATTCTCGCGTGCGCTCACGGGTTGGAGCATTCCGTTTCCACGTGATTTCGCCAACGGCAAGCAGCCGCAGTCGGCGTTCGTATTCCGCGCCAACGCACATGAGCCTGGCGCACGCCGGGTGATGGGCAAGACCTTCCCGGCGGGTGGGTTTGCACAGGGCCGGGCGATCCTGGAATTTCTTGCCCGCCAGCCCGCGACCGCAAAGCACCTGGCGCTGCAACTGGCGCAACATTTCGTGTCCGACCAGCCGCCGCAGGCGCTGGTTGAACGGATGGCGAAAAGCTATCTCGACCACGATACCAGCCTTGCCGCGGTCTACCGCACGCTGATTGCAAGCCCGGAAGCCTGGGACGCGAATGCGCGCAAGTTCAGGACGCCGCAGGACTTCGTGATCGCGTCGCTGCGTGCGGCGCAGATCGACCTTGGCGACAAGCCGCAACCGGTGCTGGCGTTGCTGATGAACCTCGGCGAGCCCGTGTTCGATCCGCGCTCGCCCGCCGGCTTCAGTGACGCCTCGGCCAACTGGATCGATCCGGATGCGGTGTGGAAACGCGTCCAGGCAGCCGAGGCGCTGTCGGCGCGGGTCGCACAGGCCGGCGGGCAGCCCCTTGGCCTGGCACAAGACATCCTGGGTCCGCTGCTGGACGCGGATACCGAACAGGCCATCCGGCGTGCCGAATCGAAGCGGCAGGCCCACGCGACGTTGTTCGCGTGCCCCGCATTCCAGTGGAGGGTGTAACGATGCCATCGTCCGTGCAGCACCCCGATCAACCCGCGGTGCCGGAAGTCATGCTCAGCCGGCGCCGATTCTTCGTCCATACCGCGCTCGGCGCGGCAGCCTTGCTGATCTGGCCGCAGCTCACCTTTGCCGCGACCGGTTCGGATACGCGGTTCCTGTTCGTGCTGTTGCGCGGCGGTCTGGATGGCCTTGAATCGGTGCCTCCGTATGGTGATCCGGGCTATCAGGCGATGCGTGGCGCGTTGGCCTTGTCGCCTTCGGCGGCAAAACCTGCGCATCGCCTCGACCACGTGTTCGCGCTGCATCCTTCGTTCGACTTCGCGGCCCAGCTGTATGCGCAGGGCCAGTTCATGCCGGTGGTCGCCGCCGCGCCGCCGTACTGGGGGCGCTCGCATTTCCAGGCGCAGAATTGTGTCGAAAATGGCACCGCGAAACCGGACGGCGCCCAAACGGGCTGGCTGAATCGCTGCATTGCCTGTATGCCGGGCGTGGCCGGCTTGGCCTGCGCCGCGGTGATGCCGCTGACCATGCGCGGGTCGGCGACGGTGGAAACCTGGTCGCCGCCGCTGCCGACCGAGGTCAACCCAATCCTGTTGCAGCGTCTGCAGCCGTTGTACGCCGCCGACCCTCGATTGGCCGGGCCGTTTGCGCGCGCGATCGCGCAACAGCAGGATTCACCGGTGCCGGAATCGGGTGCCGGGAACATGGCGATGGCCGGCGGCAAACCGCACCAGAAGCGAGCAGGCGGCCTGCCGGTGATGATGGCTGCCGCGGGCGGGTTCATGGGCAAGGCGGGCGGGCCGCGCGTCGCGTTCGTGGAAGATGACGGCTGGGATACCCACGCCAACGAGGCGGCCATCGTCACCCGCAAGATCGCGGAACTGGATGCGGGTCTGAAAGCATTCCATCAATCCATCAGGCCGGTGTGGAAGCGTACCGTCGTCATCGTCGCCACCGAATTTGGCCGCACTGCACGCATCAACGGTACTGGCGGTACCGATCACGGCACCGGCGGCTCGATGTTTCTGGCGGGCGGGGCGTTGCGTGGTGGTCGCGTCGCCGGCAGCTGGCCGGGCATCGGCGCCGGCGATCTGTATCAGCAGCGTGATGTACACGCGACGACCGATTTCCGCTCGGTGTTCAAGGGGGTGCTCGGCGCGCACCTTGGCGTCGCCGAATCGCTGCTCGCGTCCAGGGTATTTCCGGGCAGTGCCAAGGTGGCGCCGATGGGTGGATTGCTGGCGGACGTGCGCGCGGCGGCGTGACGCGCCTGCGGGTGCTTGACACCTGCAGCGGGCCGGGTGAGAGTTTGCTTGCGGCTGATTCCGTTCCACCCGTCCTGGACTGAGGGAGAACCGAGATGAGCGTTCCACCGGAATCCGTACCACAAGGCGGCCCCACTGCTGCGGGCGGCGCCGAAGATCGCAACCTCGCGATGCTGACCCACCTGTCGGGCATCCTGTTCGGCTTCATCGTACCGTTGATCGTGTGGCTGATCCACAAGGACAATCCGGCCAAGGGCTACCTGACGACCGAGTCCAAGGAAGCCTTGAACTTCCAGCTCTCGATCCTGATTGGTTATGTTGTGTGCTGGATCCTGACCTTTGTGTTGATCGGCCTGATCCTGCTGCCGCTGCTGTGGGTGCTGAACCTGGTGTTCTGCATTCTTGCGGCGGTACAGGTGAGCAACCGCGGCAGTTATCGTTACCCGCTGGTGCTGCGGCTGATCAGCTGACGGCGGCACCCGGGTGTGCCCGCGGATCGGGTGCGCCCGGATGCGGCAGGCCATGCAGTTGCGTCCGTCGCGCGTGCGCGCCGGCGTCAGGGTTCCTTGACCGCGAATGGTTCGGCGCTGGCGGGATCTTCGGGGTCAAGCAGCAACTGCACGCGGGCGGTGGCTTGCTCCAGCGCGGTCTGGCAGCCGCGGTAGAGTGCGATGCCGCGTTCGAATGCGCGCAGGGATTCATCCAGACTCAGATCCCCGGCTTC
Source organism: Rhodanobacteraceae bacterium (assembly GCA_004299555.1). GTDB lineage: Bacteria > Pseudomonadota > Gammaproteobacteria > Xanthomonadales > Rhodanobacteraceae > 66-474. The sequence continues at coordinate 100,829 of SCQU01000001.1, read as the reverse complement.
CATTTTTGTCACCAGCACTTCGAGCTCGTTGAGGGATTGCTCGAACTGCGCAACGGGCGAGGGGACGGGTTGCGTGCTGGTTTTGGCCGTCGACTTGGGCATCCGCGCAAACTAGCGCAGCCACGGCGGCAACGCAATCGGCCCCCCCGCGTGCTTGCAACTTTCGGGCTGGTCGATGAAAATTGCCGGCTCACTGACCTTTCGGCCGGGATGCTGGTCGAATCAAGTGCGGCGGAGAGTACGCTAGGGATGGCGGGTTGAAAGGTTGCAGTGGTGGATGTAGCTCAGTTGGTAGAGTCCCGGATTGTGATTCCGGTTGTCGTGGGTTCGAATCCCATCATCCACCCCAATTTCTGTACAATGCCCGGTTTGCGGGCCGTTAGCTCAGTTGGTAGAGCAGGAGACTCTTAATCTCTTGGTCGTAGGTTCGAGCCCTACACGGCCCACCATTCCACGCAACGTACGCTTCGGGATCTACGCATCGCGAGAGTGGCGGAACTGGCAGACGCGCTGGATTTAGGTTCCAGTGGGGCAACCCGTGCGGGTTCGAGTCCCGCCTTTCGCACCAGCGTGACGCCGCAAGAGCCCATGTGCACGCCTCTGGCGTGCGGTTGAAACAACAGCGCGCGGCAAGCGTCAGGAGCAGCCATGCAAGTATCTCTGGAAAACGTCAGCAAGCTCGAGCGCAAGCTGACGGTCAGATTTCCCGCCGAACAGTTCGAGTCCAAGGTGCGCCAGCGCATCTCGGAGCTTGGCCACAGCGTACGCCTGAAGGGCTTCCGCCCGGGCCGGATTCCAGTCAAGGTGCTCGAACAGCGCTACGGCGACCAGGTGCGCGGTGAGGCGCTGTCCGACCTGATCGGCACGACGTTCCGCGAAGCCGTGCAGCAGCAAAACCTGCAACCGGTGGCCAATCCCAACATCGACACCGACGGCAAGCCCGAGAATGGCGAAATCGCCTATACGGCGACGTTCGAAGTCATGCCGGAACTCCCGACCGTCGACGTCACGATCCTCAAGATCGACCGCACCAGGGCCGAGGTGGGTGAGCCCGACATCGACAAGATGATCGAGACGCTGCGCGTGCAGCGCCGGGTGTTCGAGAAGGTCGACCGCGCCGCCGCCGATGGCGACATGGTGATCGTGGATTACGTCGCGCAATCGGCCGAGCACCGGCATCCGGCCGAAGGCCGCGAGCGCGCGGCGACCGTGCTCGGCGGCAACACGGCGCTGGCCGTGTTTGATACTGCGTTGACCGGGCACAAGGCCGGCGACGAGCTGGCCTTTGAGGCCGAGTTTCCGGTCAGCTTTCCGATTCCGCAACTGGCCGGCAAGACCGCCAGGGTCGAGCTGCGCGTCGGCGAAGTCCAGGCATCACGCATGCCGGAAGTCGATACGGCCTTCATCCGCAATTTCGGCATCGCCGATGGCACGGTCGCGACCTTCCGCAAGGAAGTGCGCGCCAACCTCGAGCGCGAGCTCGAGAACGCGCTGCGTGCGCGCCTGCGCAACGAGGTCGGCGGCAAGCTGGCAGCGGCGTACGCCGATGTCGAAGTGCCCAAGGTGCTGCAGCGCGCCGAGGCCGAGGCGCTGGTCCGTGCCGCCATGCCGGGCCTGACCGACCAGCAGTCGATTCCGGCCGCGGCGCTCGAAGCCGCGCTGCCGATCGCCCATCAGCGGGTGATCGCGGGCCTGTTGCTGCGGCAAATCGCGCAGAGCAACAACCTGCGGGTCGACAACGGCAAGGTGACCGACCGCATCATGAAGATTGCCTCAACCTATGAAGAACCCGAGCAGGTTGTTGAACTCTATCGCGGCAACCCCCAGATGATGGACAACGTGCGGACCGCAGTCCTTGAGGATCAGGTTTCGGAGTGGGTGGCCGACCACGCCGATGTCACCGAAGTAAGCCTGAGCTTCGATGAAGTGATGCATCCGCAGAACACCACGGCCTGAGTGCCGCGTTCGTCACCTGGAGAACCCCATGCAGCGTTCCGGCAGTTCTGAAGTGCGCGACCTCGGCCTGGTGCCGATCGTCGTCGAGCAAACCGCGCGCGGCGAGCGCTCGTACGACATCTACTCGCGCCTGCTGAAGGAACGCATCATTTTTCTGGTGGGGCCGATCGATGACGGCGTGGCCAACCTCGTGGTGGCGCAGATGCTGTTCCTCGAATCGGAAAACCCCGAGAAGGACATCCAGTTCTACATCAACAGCCCGGGCGGGGTGGTCTCGGCCGGTCTTGCGATCTATGACACCATGCAGTTCGTCAAGCCCGATGTCAGCACCATGTGCGTGGGCCAGGCCTGCAGCGCCGCTTCGCTGCTGCTCATGGCCGGCACCCATGGCAAGCGGTTTGCGCTGCCGAACTCGCGGGTGATGATCCACCAGCCGTCCGGCGGCGCGCAGGGCCAGGCGACCGACATCGAAATCCACGCCAAGGAAATCCTCTACCTGCGCGGGCGCCTCAACGAAATCTACGCCAAACACACCGGCAAGACCGTCGAGCAGGTCGCGCACGACATGGAACGCGATCGTTTCATGAGTGCGGATGAAGCCAAGGACTACGGTCTGATCGACTCGGTGTTCGACCGTCGCGCCGACGTCTCGGTAAAGTCGGCTTGAGAAGCGGGTCGCAAGCGCGCGGTTTTCCGGCTGTTTTTCCTGTGTTGCCGAGTCTGGGTGGGCCAGGCGCATGATTGCGCTGTGCTATGCTGCGGCTGCAGTTGGGGTAACCCGATGACTGATCGACGGAGCATGCAATGAGCGACGACCGGCCTGGCCGCGGCAACGAAGGCGGCAAGATCCTGTATTGCTCGTTTTGCGGCAAGAGCCAGCATGAGGTCCGCAAGCTGATTGCGGGTCCCAGCGTGTTCATCTGCGACGAATGCGTCGAGTTGTGCAATGACATCATTCGCGAGGAGCTGGAAGAAAAGGCCGCGTCAGGCCATACCCAGCTGCCCAAGCCGCGCGAAATCATGGACACGCTCGATCAGTATGTGATCGGGCAGCCGCGCGCCAAGAAGGCCCTGGCCGTCGCGGTGTACAACCACTACAAGCGCATGGAGTCGCGCGCCAAGAAGGATGACATCGAGCTGGCCAAGTCGAACATCCTTTTGATCGGGCCGACCGGCTGCGGTAAGACACTGCTGGCCGAAACACTCGCGCGGCTCTTGAACGTACCCTTCACCATCGCCGATGCCACGACGCTCACCGAAGCCGGCTACGTCGGTGAAGACGTCGAAAACATCATCCAGAAGCTGCTGCAGAAATGCGACTACGATGTCGAGAAGGCGCAGGCCGGCATCGTCTACATTGACGAAATCGACAAGATCTCGCGCAAGAGTGAAAACCCGTCGATTACGCGCGATGTGTCGGGCGAAGGCGTGCAGCAGGCGCTGCTGAAACTCATCGAGGGCACCGTGGCCTCGGTGCCGCCGCAGGGTGGCCGCAAGCATCCGCAGCAGGAGTTCCTGCAGGTTGACACCAAGAACATCCTGTTCATCTGCGGGGGGGCGTTTTCGGGATTGGACAAGGTCATCCAGCAGCGTTCGGAGACTACCGGCATCGGCTTTTCCGCCGAAATTCGCTCAAAGAAGCGCAAGCAGAACGTGGGTGCGCTATTGGCGAACGTCGAACCGGAGGATCTGGTCAAGTACGGACTGATCCCGGAATTCGTCGGCCGTCTGCCGGTGGTGGCCACGCTGGATGAGCTGGACGAGGATGCGCTGGTGAAGATCCTCACCGAGCCGCGCAACGCAATCACCAAGCAGTTCAAGAAAATCTTCGACATGGAAAATGTCGAACTCGAGTTCCGGCCCGATGCGCTGAACGCGATCGCCAAGCGTGCGATCAAGCGCAAGACCGGTGCGCGCGGGCTGCGTACGATCCTCGAAAGCGTACTGCTGGATACCATGTACGAATTGCCATCGCTCGAGCACGTCAGCAAGGTGGTGGTCGATGAGGCGGTGATCAACGGTCAGGCTGAGCCCTACCTCATCTACCGCGGCAACCTGCAGCAGCGGGTGGCGGGCGAGGGTGACGCCGCCTGAGTCTTCGCGCGATTGTGCGGGGTCGGACCGGCGCGCGCCCGGGTGGCGAAACTGGTAGACGCAAGGGACTTAAAATCCCTCGGCCGCAAGGCCATGCGGGTTCAATCCCCGCCCCGGGCACCAGGACTCCGTGGTCGCTGCCGCGCTACTTTTGCGGCGGCTGGTCGACGTGGCCGCAGGCCGCGCAAGTACGGGCCTTGACCGAGCCGTAGTAGCGCTCGAACACGGGCGGAAAGTCCTTTTCGATGCTGCCGAGGACGAAGTATTCCTCGTAGAGCTTGTGGTTGCATTTCTCGCAGAACCACAGCAGCCCGTCCTTTTCGTGCGGCAGCCGGCGGCGTTCGATCACGAGGCCGATCGAATGCAGCATTCGTTGTGGTGAGTGGGGGGTGTGCGGCGGCAGGTAGAAGATTTCGCCGGCGCGGATCGGAATGTCGCGCCGCTGCCCGCCATCCTGCACGCGCAGCACCATCTCGCCTTCGAGCTGGTAGAAGAATTCCGGGCCTTCGTCCCAGTGGTAGTCGGTGCGCGAGTTGGGGCCGCCGACGATCATGACGATGAAATCGCCGTCGACGATGCATTTGTTGCCGACCGGCGGCTTCAAGAGGTGGCGGTGGTCGTCAATCCAGCGTTGCAGGTTGAAGGCGGGTGCAAGCGACATGGCCGTTCCTGTGTGGGTGTTGGCGCACCATAGCGCCAATTCGTGGATCGTGGCGTGATCCGGCGCAGGCGGTTGCACTGCGCCCGCGTGCCCAGGGTCGCGCGCCATCGTGTTGCGCGGGCGGATTGCGCGTCCGGGCACGCCGCGCATGGCCGTTTTGCCTTCAAGCGGGCTTGGTTGCCTCCAGCTCCCACAGCAGGTAGGGGGGCTTTGCAGTTGGCTGTTTGCCACGCATCCAGCGCGACAGGGCGCGCAATCTGCGTGCGGTTCTTTTTGCCGCCGAGTAGTTGTCGGCCGATCCCCTGATGGCGCCATAGGCGGCACCGCGCAGCGTCCAGCGGACGCGCAGCGCACGGAAGTCGCCAGTGAAACCGTACATCCGCCCCAGCGGTTCCGGGCCACAAAAGTATTCGTGGGTGTGCACGGTGATGATGTTCACGTGCGTCGGGTCGGTGAACGCCTCCAGGTGCGGATAGGCCGGCGTCAGTGCATAAAACCGCCCTCCGGGCGCGAGGACACGCCATATCTCGCCCATCAGCTGCACGAACGGGAAACGGGTACCGGAACGGTCGGGTGCCACAAGAATGCGCGGAATGTGTTCGATGAAGTCGAATGCAGACACCGAGCCGAAATGGTTATCCGGAAACGGGATCGGCTCGATGGCCAGATTGGCGGTGCGGCAGTCAAAATCGGCTGCCGGGTCCCGCGGCTGGATGTCCACCCCACACAGCTGCGCGCGCTGATAGGGGTTGCGTGGCGACTTGCCGCAACCCAGATCCAGATGGCGGTCGGGCAGCGGCATCAGACGTCCAGTGATGCCAGATCGCCCTTCTCCTCGAGCCAGACACGGCGATCGGACGCGCGCTTCCGGGCCAGCAGCATGTCCATCAGCTTGGTGGTGGCCTCGGCATCGTCGATGGTCAGCTGCACCAGCCGCCGGGTATCGGGGTGGATGGTGGATTCGCGCAGCTGCGATGGGTTCATCTCGCCCAGTCCCTTGAAGCGCGTTACCGCGACGGCACCCTTCATTTTTTCACGCTGGATGCGTGCCAGCAGCGCGTCGCGCTCGCCTTCGTCCAGACAGTAGAACACCTGCTTGCCCACGTCCACCCGGAACAGGGGCGGCATCGCGATGCACACGTGCCCCCCGCGCACCAGCGCCGGGAAGTGGCGCAGGAACAATGCCGACAGCAAGGTGGCGATGTGCAGGCCGTCGGAATCGGCATCGGCGAGCACGATGATCTTGCCGTAGCGCAGTCCCGAGATGTCGTCCTTGCCGGGATCACAGCCGATGGCAACCGCGAGGTTGTGGACTTCCTCGGACGCAAGTACCGCGCCGGACTCGACTTCCCAGGTGTTGAGGATCTTGCCGCGCAACGGCAGGATGGCCTGATAGTCCTTGTCGCGTGCCTGTTTGGCCGAACCGCCGGCGGAATCGCCTTCGACCAGGAAGAGTTCGGTGCGGTCGGGGTCGCTGGATGCGCAGTCGGCGAGCTTGCCGGGCAGCGCCGGGCCCTGGGTAATCTTCTTGCGCACCACGCGCTTGGCGGCCTTGAGGCGCGCGGTCGCGTGTTCGATCGCCAGCTGCGCGATTGCTTCGCCGCTGGTGACGTTCTGGTTCAGCCACAGCGCGAGTGCGTCGTGAATCGCGCCTTCCGTCGCACTGGCCGCGTCGCGCGAGGACAGGCGTTCCTTGATCTGGCCGGCGAATTGCGGGTCGCGCATTTTCACCGACAACACGAATGTCACGCGCTCCCATACGTCCTCGGGGGTCAGCTTCATGCCGCGCGGCAGCAGGTTTCTGAGGTCGCAGAATTCGCGCACCGCGTTGGTCAAGCCTGAACGCAGTCCGTTGACGTGGGTACCGCCCTGCAAGGTCGGGATCAGGTTGACGTAGCTTTCCTGTACCAGCTCGCCCTCGGGTACCCATGCAAGCGCGGCGTCGATGCCGCCGTCCTCGTGCTGGTTGTGGTACACGAACAGTTCCGCGGGCAGGCACGCCGCGCCGTCCAGTTCCAGCGTGAGGTATTCGGCGAGGCCATCGTCGTAGTGCCAGGTTTCCGCTTCACCGCTGGCTTCATCCAGCAGGGTTACCGTCAAGCCCGCACACAGGACGGCCTTTGCGCGCAACAGGTGCTTCAGCTTCGGCAGCGCGATCTTGGGTGAGTCGAAGTATTTGGGATTTGGCAGGAAGCGCAGCGTGGTGCCGGTACGGCGTTTGGAAACCTCGCCCACGGTCTCGAGTTTGCTGACGGCCTCGCCGTCCTTGAAGCCCATCCGGTATTCGATGCCTTCGCGCCTGATCACCACTTCGAGGAACGACGACAGCGCGTTGACCACCGACACCCCCACGCCATGCAGGCCGCCCGAAAAGGTGTAGTTGCGGTTGGAGAACTTGGCACCGGCGTGCAGGCGGGTGAGGATCAGTTCGACGCCGGGCACGTGTTCTTCCGGATGGATGTCGACCGGCATCCCGCGGCCATCGTCGGTCACGGTGACCGAGCCGTCCTTGTGCAGGGTGACGTCGATGGTCTTGGCGAACCCGCTGAGGGCCTCGTCCACCGAGTTGTCCACGACCTCCTGCACCAGATGGTTCGGGCGCGTGGTGTCGGTGTACATGCCGGGGCGGCGGCGGACAGGTTCCAGACCCGACAGGACTTCGATGTCGGCAGCGTTGTAACGGGTTGCAGCGGCCATCGGTGATGGCTCCCGGCGAGGTTGGTGAGACAGCCGTTCAGCATGGCAAACGGGGGCACCGTGGTCAATGCTTGGGGGCCGAATCGTGCGCCGGAACCACAAAAAATTTACATCCAACGTTCAGCGTCCAGTCCATCGAAAAGGCGGAGTATGCGCAGCGCCGGGTCATCGTGGCCCGTGCAATTCCAGGAGACCATTTCAATGCGTAAGCTGATCCTTGCCGCGCTGGTCGCGGCCGCGTTCTCGATCCCGGCGTTTGCCGCCCAGACCACCCCGGCCAGCTCTGCGCCGGCCACCGAGCAGGCGGCCCCGGCCACCGCTCCGGCCCAGGCTGAAGCCCCGGCGAAGGCCGAGCACAAGACCTCAAAGAGCGCGCATCATCACGCCGCCAAGCACCACACCAGGAAGGCGTCGCATCACGCCAAGAAGCACACGGCCAAGGCACCTGAAGCGTCGTCGGCGCCGGCTTCCAGCGCCGAGTAATCAATACCCCTCGGGGTTTTGGTTGCAGGTTTGAACGCCCCGGCTTGCCGGGGCGTTTTTTTGTGCCCGGTACCTGGCGAGGCTTACCGGAAATCCCGCGAGCGGCTGTCCAGCGCACCGAGCAAGGGGCTGTAATCAAACAGGCGCTCGGCGATCAGGTTTTGCACGCCGTCGACACTTTCCCAGCGTCCGTCCACGCCCAGCAGCGTGGCGGCCAGCAGCGTCCGCCGCTGGCGTTCGGCAAGGTCGCGCCAGATGATGACGTTGACCATCCCGTCTTCGTCTTCCAGCGTCACGAAGGTGACGCCGTGGGCGGCGTGCGGCCGTTGCCGCAGCGTGACCAGGCCGGCGGCGCGCACCCTTGAACCGCTGGGACACGCCTTGAGTTCGCGCGAACGGCGGCAACGGCGGGCACGCAATTGCGCGCGCAGCTGGCCGACCGGATGCGGGCCGAGCGTAAGGCCCATCGTCGCGTAATCGGCGCGCGTGTCTTCCCAGGTGGTTGGCGGCGGCAATGCGGCGCCGGGTTCGGGGGGGCTGGCCAAGCCAAACAGGGGACGCTCCGGTTCAACACCCGCGACCGCCCAGCGGGCTGCGTGCCGGTGGCCGGCGAGGGCGCGCAGCGCGCCGGCTGCGGCCAGCAAGCGCCGGGCGCTGGCGTCCAGGCCTGCGCGTTCGACCAGGTCGGCGCTGTCCGTAAATGCGTGTTGCGCACGCGCGGCGCTGATCCGCGCCGCGGCATCGGCACGCAAACCGCGCACCAGCCGGAGGCCCAGCCGGATGGCGGACTGGGCCGCCGGGTCATCGGGGTTGCGCTCCAGGGTGCAATCCCAGTCGCTGCAGCGTACGTCGACCGGGTGTACCTGGATGCCGTGGCGGCGGGCGTCCTGTACCAGCTGGCTTTCGCTGTAGAAACCCATGGGCAGGGAGTTCAGCAATGCGCACATGAAGGCCGCGGGTTCGTGGCACTTCATCCAGGCGCTGGCGTAGGCCAGCAGCGCGAAACTCGCTGCGTGTGATTCCGGAAAACCGTAGCTGCCGAAGCCTTTCAGCTGGTCGAACAGCTGGGTTGCAAATTCCGCCGTGTAGCCGCGCGCCAGCATGCCCTGCGTGATGCGTTCGCGATGGCGCTCGATGTCACCGTGGCGTTTCCATGCCGCCATCGAGCGCCGCAGCTGGTCGGCTTGGCCGGGTGTGTAGCCGGCCGCAACGATGGCGAGTTTCATCACCTGCTCCTGGAACAGCGGCACGCCAAGGGTACGCTCCAGCACGGCCTTCACGTCGGCGGAAGGGTACGTCACGGCTTCCTTGCCATTCCGGCGGCGAAGGTAGGGGTGGATCATGTCGCCCTGGATCGGGCCGGGGCGCACGATCGCCACTTCGATCACGAGGTCGTAGAAGTGGTCGGGCTTGAGGCGCGGCAGCATCGCCATTTGTGCGCGCGATTCGATCTGGAATACGCCCACGGTGTCGGCACGCTGGAGCATCGCGTAGGTGGCGGGGTCCTCGGCTGGAATCGTGGCCAGGGTGAGGTCTTGCCGCTGGTGTTGGCGCAGAAGATCCAGGGTCTTGCGCAGGCAGGTCAGCATGCCGAGCGCAAGGCAGTCCACTTTCAACAAGCCGAGGGCGTCGAGATCGTCCTTGTCCCACTGGATGATCGTGCGCTCGGGCATGGCCGCGTTTTCGACCGGCACCAGGGTTGCAAGCGGGGCGTCGGAAATCACGAAGCCGCCAACGTGCTGCGATAGATGCCGCGGCCGGCCCAACAATGCGCGGGTGAGGTGCAGGATGCGGCGGATGCTGGGGCTCGCCGGGTCGAAGCCGGCCTCGTGCAGGCGATCGTCCAGCGGCGTCTCGCCGTTCCAGTGGCCCAGCGCGAAGGAAAGCTTGTCCGTGGCATCGGGCGGCAGGCCCAGGGCCGTCGCCACGTCACGCACCGCGCTCCGGGCGCGGTAGCAGATGACCTCGGCGGTGATGGCGGCGCGTTCGCGCCCGTATTTCCGGTAGATGTATTGCAGGACTTCCTCGCGCCGCTCGTGCTCGAAATCGACGTCGATGTCGGGAGGCTCGTTGCGTTCCTTCGAGATGAAGCGTTCGACCAGGGTGTTGGCACGGGCCGGGTCGACCGCGGTGATGCCAAGCGCGAAACATACGGCGGAATTGGCGGCCGAACCGCGGCCCTGGCACAGGATTCCGCGTGCGCGCGCGAAGTGGACGATGTCGTTGACCGTCAGGAAGTACGGTTCGTATCCGAGTTCGGCAATCAGCGCCAGTTCGTGCTCGACCTGTGCGCGCACTGCCGGGGATGCGCCGCCGGGCCAGCGCCGCGCAAGGCCTTCCTTGGTGAGTTCGCGCAACCAGGTGGTGGGCGTATGCCCGCCCGGCACCAGCTCGGCGGGGTAGTGGTAGTGCAGCTGATCCAGCGCAAAGGTGCAGCGGCGGGCAATCCGGAGGGTTTCCTCGATGAGCGCCGCCGGATACAGGGCGGCGAGCGCCTCGCGCCGGCGCAGGTGCCGCTCGCCGTTGCGAAACAGGAGTCCGCGCGCTTCGATGAGGGTCTGGTGGTTGCGTACGGCGGTCAGAAGATCCTGCAACGCGCGACGCGAACGTAGGTGCATGTGTACGTCACCCGCGGCCACGGCGGGGATGCCAAGCGCGTGGGCAAGCGCGGTGAGGCGTGCAAGCTTGGCCGCGGCATCGGTGTCGTGGTGCAGCTCGACCGCAAGCCACAGGCGCTCGCCGAACCGGCCGTGCAGCCATTCGCCTTGCGCACGTTCGGGCACAGCCGCGGGCAGCCACAACGCCAGCGTGCCGGGCAGCCCCGTGGCGAGGTCGGCGCGGGTGAGCCGGTAGGCGCCCTTGCCGGCGGCGCGCCGCCCACGCGTGATGAGCTCGCACAGATGGGTGTAGCCCACCGCGTTTTCGGCCAGCAGTACCAGCCTCAAACCATCATCCAGCCGGATTTCGCTGCCGATGACGAGCGGCACGCCGGTGTCGCGTGCCGCTTCATGGGCGCGGACGATCCCGGCCAGCGAGCATTCGTCGGTGATCGCGAGCGCGGTGTAGCCGCAGCGCCTGGCGCGGACAAACAGTTCGCGCGCGCTGGAAGCCCCGCGTCCAAACGAGAAGTCTGAAAGGCAGTGCAGTTCGGCGTAGGCCGGGGCGCCCACGGTGCCAGCATCCCCCCGATGCCGCGCATCGGCCCCCTTCGTACCGCAGAGGGCGGGTGGCGTGGCTGGGATTGTGCGGGCCGTCATGCGAACCATCCGTGCAGCATCCAGCCCGTGCGCTCACCCGGCGGACAAAAGGCCCACGCGCGCTGACCGTTGCCGATTTCAACGATGTAGTAGTCGCGACGGATGTCACCACCGTCCCACCAGCCGGTTTCGAGGCGCTCGGGCCCGGCCAGGATGTGCGGCGTGGGGCCGCGCAGGGGAATGGGCCGTTCCAGCAACCAGGTTGGCCGGGGCGGCAACGGCGGCGGATCGCCGGGGGACGCTGGCGTGTCATACGCGCTCGCGCGTTCCGGCCGGGGGTCGGGATCGGCGGCGAGCCGGTGCACGGCGTGCTCACCGAGGCGCGCACGCAGGCGTTCGCGCAGTTGCTCCCACGGGATCGCGTTGGCGGGCCGGGTGTCGAACAGGTCGTGCCCCGTGGGTACGAATGGCGGCAAGGTCGCTGCACGCACGCCAAGTGCGATGACGGGGTGGGGCAGGGCCGTGCGTTCCAGTCGCAGCTTGGCGATGTCGAACAGCGCCGCGGCTTCGCGCTGGGGGGCGAGCAAACCGATCGTGAGATCGGTCGGTGCTGCGTGTTCGTGTTCGAAGCGGACGGAGAATTGTTGTACACCGCTGTCGCGCGCCGCGACGCAGGCGGCCAGGTCGCCCAGCAACCGGCGCAATGGAAACAGCAGTGTCGTATGGTTGGTGACGCCGAATGGCCACTCGATGCGGCCTACGAAATGGTCGGGGGGCCGGTACGGCGTGAACGGGGCTGGTTGCTGGCCGAGCAATTGCTCCAGCGTGGTGATCAGCGCGGCACCGAAGCGCCGTTGCAGGGCTGCGCGTGGCAGCGCCAGCAGTTGCCCCAGGGTGCGGACACCCATGCCGGGCAGGGCATCGGCTGCGGCAGGCGGCAGGCCCGCACGGGTGATGGGAATGTCTGCCAGCGCGCGTTCCAGCGCGGAGGCTCCGGGCACGCACGCGCCATCGTGTACACCCGCCAGCACTTTGGCCGCGCACGGGTTGGGTGCCAGCGCGATCTGGTGGCGAAAGCCGAGTCCGGCGAGTTCCTGGCGCAGCCGCCCTGCAAACCGTGGCCAGGGTCCGAACAAGCCGAGGCTTTTGCCGGCCTCCAGCACGATCGCGCGGGGCGGGGCCAGTGCGACCTCGGCGGAGAACCGGTAGGCCCACGCCGCAATGAGGGCCAGGTTGGCTGCCAGCTGGTGCGGGTCGTGGCCGGCGGTTGCAAGGTCGCGGCAAATGGCCTGCGCCGTGGCCAGCCGCTGGCCCGGGTGCAGTCCCGCGGCGCGTGCTGCGGCGTTGACCGCCACCAGCCGGCGTTGCTGCACCGGCCCGGATACCAGGGCAAACGGCGTATCAAGTGGTGGCCGGTTGCGCAGGGCACCATCGAGCGCCAGGGACGGCAGGAGTACGCAGGCCCACGCCATGGCGCGCCATCCTCACGCGTGTGCAAACGCGATGGGTGGGGGCGGGTTGCCGCCGCGGCACTTGTGGACGATGAGGCGCGCGCGGGTGACGTCAATCTCGATCCGCAATGCGGCCGGTGAGGCGTTGCCAAGTGCCGTGCGGTCGCGGAACGCAAAACCCAGGGCTTGCCCCGTATTGGCGGCAACCTGCAACCGGCGCAGCGCCGTGTCGTCCGCGCCGGCTGGCCAGCCGAGGACGGCAGCACAGGAGCCCGAGCGCAGGCACTGCTCCATCGACCATGCAACCTGTTCGCACTGGGTTGCAATGAGGGTCAGCCAGCACAGATCCACGCCGGCCGCACGCCATGCTGGCGCATAGGGCGGATAGGGCGGTGCGACCACGGCCACACGCCGCCGGCGCTGCGTCAGTCGCGCCACGGCCGGCAACACCAGTTGCAATTCGCCGACGCCGTCGGCGGGGATGAGGATTTCTGTCAGCGAGGCTTCCGGCCAGCCGCCCGTTGGCAGTGCGGCGTCGAGTGCCGCCAAACCCGTGGGTTGGGTGCCGGGGGGCAATGCGGCCGGGCGCCCGCGCCAGATGCGGCGCTCGCGAATGAGGGTGTCGAGGCTGGTGCTGGCGTGCATGTCAGGCGCCCCGCACCAGGCCGCAATAGAGCCCTTCGATGGCGAAGTCGCTTGTTGCATCGACCTCGATGGCTGAGTAGGCGGGGTTGCGCGGCATGAGGTGGACGCCGCGATGATCGCGGCGAAACACCTTCACCGTCACTGCGCCATCGACCCGGGCAACCACGATCTGGCCGTTGCGGGCTTCGGGGGTGTGGCGGATGGCGATCAGATCAGCGTCCAGGATTCCGGCGTCGATCATCGAGTCGCCCACGACCCGCAGAAGGTAATCCGGCTCAGGCTTGAACAGGCTGCGGTCGAGGCTGAGGTTGCGTTCGACATGGGCTTCGACGAGGATCGGCATGCCCGCCGCCACCTTGCCGATCAGCGGCAGGGTCAGGGTGTCCGCAGCTGGCAGGGCACCGCCAAGCAGGCGGATCCCGCGCGCGCGTCCTGCCAGTTCCAGCAGGCCTTGTGCCGCCAGCGCGTGCAGGTGCTTGGCCGCGGCGTTGGGCGAGGCAAACCCGAACGCGTGCTGGATTTCGCGCACGCTGGGCGGGTAGCCGCGGCGGATGATGTGGTCGCGCAAAAAGCGCAGGACCTTCAGTTGGGCAGGTGTGGGTGCCATGGTGTACAAATGTACACCTATCCGGGGCTCATGGATTGAGACACGGCGGATCAATGGATTGCGTCGGACAGTGCGGGTTGTTTGTGCGGTGCGTTCAGCATGCCATCGCCTGGGCCGCGAGCGTTGACGCCGCGTGGAGGCTGCATTAAGTTGATGCTTTACGGCAAACGGTGGCCCGCGGAAGCGCTGGCCGAGTGTGCGACATGGAAACTACCAACACCCCCACCTGATGCAACGCGCCTTGCCATTCAGCGAGGGCGCGCAGCGCCCTTTTTTATTGCCTGAAGCTCCCATGATCACGATCACACTCCCAGACAACAGCACCAAATCCTTCGACGCCCCCCCAAGCGTGCATGACGTGGCCGCGGCGATCGGCGCGGGCCTCGCCAAGGCCGCGCTGGCCGGCAAGGTCGATGGCAAGCTGGTGGATCTTTCGCGCCGCATCGAGCACGACGCGCGGGTCGAGATCATCACTGAAAAATCGCCCGACGCGCTGGAAATCATTCGCCATTCGACGGCGCACCTCCTGGCGCAGGCGGTGCAGCGCCTGTACCCCGGCACCCAGGTGACGATCGGGCCGGTGATCGAGGACGGTTTCTATTACGACTTCGCGCCCAAGGGCGAGCCGTTCAAGCCGGAAGACCTGCCCGCGATCGAAGCCGAGATGCACAAACTCGCCAAGGCAGCGCAACCGCTCACCCGCAGCGTGAAATCCCGGGATGACGCGGTGCGGTTCTTCCGTGGCAAGGGTGAGGACTACAAGGCCGAGATCATCGAGTCGATCCCCGCCGGCGAAGAACTGTCGCTGTATTCGCAGGGTGAATTCACCGACCTTTGCCGCGGCCCGCATGTGCCGGATACCGGGCGGCTGAAGGCGTTCAAGTTGATGAAGACGGCGGGCGCGTACTGGCGCGGCGACTCCAACAACGCGATGCTGTCCCGCATCTACGGCACCGCGTGGTTGAACGAGAAGGACCTGAAGGCCTACCTCACCCGCATCGAGGAAGCCGAAAAGCGCGACCACCGCAAGCTCGGCAAGCAGCTGGATCTTTTCCACATGCAGGAAGAGGCGCCGGGCATGGCCTTCTGGCACCCGCGCGGCTGGGTGCTCTGGCAGCAGGTCGAGCAATACATGCGCGGCGTGTACCGGAGTTCCGGTTACGACGAGGTGCATTGCCCGTCGATCCTCGACGTATCGCTGTGGAAGAAGTCCGGCCACTGGGACAACTACAAGGAGAACATGTTCTTCACCGAGTCGGAGAAGCGGACCTATGCGGTGAAGCCCATGAACTGCCCCGGCCACGTGCAGATCTTCAAGAACACCCTGCGCAGCTACCGCGACCTGCCCGTGCGGATCGCCGAATTCGGCTCATGCACCCGCAACGAGCCCTCGGGTGCGCTGCACGGCCTGATGCGGGTACGCAATTTCACCCAGGACGATGGCCACATTTTCTGCACCGAGGACCAGATCGAATCCGAGGTGATGGCGTTCCACGGGCAGGCGCTCAAGGTCTACAAGGATTTCGGCTTCACCGATGTCCAGCTGATGCTGGCGCTGCGGCCCGAAGCCCGGATTGGCGATGACGCCATCTGGGACAAGGCCGAGGATGCGCTGCGGTCGGCCCTGCGCAAGGCGGGTGCCAAGTGGCAGGAATTGCCGGGTGAGGGCGCGTTCTACGGCCCCAAGATCGAATACCACCTGCGCGACGCGATCGGCCGCGACTGGCAGCTCGGTACCATGCAGGTGGACTTTTCGATGCCCGGACGGCTGGGAGCCGAATATGTGGGCGAGGATTCCCAGCGGCATGTCCCGGTGATGCTGCACCGGGCGATCGTGGGATCGATGGAGCGCTTCATCGGCATCCTGATCGAGCATCATGCCGGCAACTTCCCGACCTGGCTGGCTCCTGTTCAGGCCGTGGTGCTGAACATCACCGATGGCCAGGCCGGCTATGTGCGCGACGTGGCCCGGCAGCTGAATGAGGCGGGCGTCCGGGTCGAGGCCGATTTGCGTAACGAGAAAATCGGCTATAAAATCCGTGAGCATACGCTGCAGAAGGTGCCTTGGCTGCTCGTGGTCGGTGATCGCGAGAAGGAGAAGGGCGCTGTTTCGGTGCGTACACGTTCCGGCGAAGATCTGGGGGCGATGTCGCTGCCGGCCTTCGTCGAGCGTCTGCGGGCCGAAACGCGGCCACGCTGACGGAATGCACGCCAGGCATCGCTGGCGAACTTGAGCAGGAGATGACGGTATCGCTACCGAAAACAAAGGCAATCGGCGCAACCACGACATTCGCGTTCCGCGTGTGCGCGTCATTGGCGCTGATGGGGAGCAGGTCGGAGTACTTGAGCGCGACGAAGCGCTCGCGATGGCCGAGGAAGCCGGCCTGGATCTGGTCGAGATCCAACCCACCGCCGAACCGCCGGTGTGCCGGATCATGGACTTCGGCAAGTTCAAGTTCGAGCAGCAAAAGAAGACGGCCGCCGCGCGCAAGCGCAGCCGCCAGGTCGAGATCAAGGAAGTGAAGTTTCGGCCGACCACGGACGTCGGCGACTACAACATCAAGCTGCGCAACATGCAGCGGTTTCTGGACGACGGTGACAAGGTCAAGGTCAACGTGCGTTTCCGGGGTCGCGAAATGCGGCACCAGGAACTCGGGATGGAGTTGGCACGGCGTATCCAGAAGGACGTGCTCGAGATCGGGGTGGTCGATCAGTTCCCGCGCATGGAAGGGCGGCAGATGACGATGATGATCAGCCCCAAGAAAAAGTAGCAGCAGCAACCCGTTCGTCGTGGAGCGACGGATGGTCACGGCACTGGTCAAAACAGCGATCGGCGCGACAACACGCAGGTTCGGGCAGGGATGGAAAGCGCGATCAATGATCGTCGCCCGCGCCAGTCACGAAAATCCCAACGGAGTGGCAATCATGCCAAAGATCAAGACCAATCGGGCCGCCGCCAAGCGGTTCCGCAAGACCGCCTCCGGCAAGTTCAAGGCCGGACACGCATTCAGGTCGCACATCCTCACCAAGAAGTCGACCAAGCGCAAGCGTGGCTTGCGCGCCATCAACCGCGTGCGTGATTGCGACACGAAGCGTGTCGCCCGCATGTTGCCCTACGCGTAAGGAGACCAACCATGGCACGAGTCAAACGTGGCGTCACCGCGCGTGCGCGGCACAAGAAAACCCTCAAGGCCGCCAAGGGCTATTTCAACGCCCGGCGCAAGGTCTATCGCGTTGCCAAGCAGGCCGTCACCAAGGCCCAGCAGTATGCCTACATCGGCCGCAAGCAGAAGAAGCGCCAGTTCCGCGCGTTGTGGATCGTCCGCATCAACGCGGCCGCGCGCCAGTTCGGGCTGTCCTACAGCCGCCTGATCGACGGCCTCGCCAAGGCCGGCATCACGATCGACCGCAAGGTGCTGGCGGATCTCGCCGTGCATGACATTGCGGCGTTCGGTGCCATCGCCGAACAGGCCAAGGCCAAGCTGGCGGCGTGATCCGTCACGGCGTTCGCGCCTGACGTTATGATGATGCACGCGAGCGGGGAGAAGGCCTTGCCTTCTCCCCGCTTTCATTTTGCGTGGGGCTGCAATGGATACTTTGAAGCAACGCATCGACGAGGCGCTGGCGGCGATTGCCGCGGCGGCTTCGCTGGACATGCTTGACGCCGAGCGGGTGGCCTTGCTCGGCAAGAGCGGCGCGCTTACGGTGGAGCTGAAGGCGCTTGGCAAGTTGCCGCCGGATGCACGCAAGCTGCGCGGGGCGGAAGTCAATGCCGCCAAAGGCCAAATTGCCGCGGCCATCGCCGCGCGCAGGACCGCGCTCGAGGGCGACGCGCTGGCGCAGCGGCTGGCGTCCGAACGTATCGATGTCACCCAGCCCGGCCGTGACCACGCGTGTGGCACGATCCATCCCTTGACGCGGACGCGCGAACGCATCGAGGTGATTTTTGCCAAGCTCGGTTATTCGGTCGCCGAGGGCCCCGAGATCGAGGACGACTGGCACAACTTCGAAGCGCTCAATTTTCCTGCGCACCATCCGGCGCGGGCCCTGCACGACACGTTTTACTTCGGCGATGGGCGCGTGTTGCGCACGCATACCTCGCCGGTGCAGATCCGCACCATGCAGGGGCGGCAACCGCCCATTCGCATCATTGCGCCGGGCAAGGTGTACCGGGCCGACTCCGACCAGACCCACTCGCCGATGTTTCATCAGGTCGAGGGCCTGCTGGTCGATGAATCGGCATCGTTTGGCGACCTGATCGGCACCCTCAAGGCGTTTGTGGCGGCCTTCTTCGGGCGTGCGTTCGAGATGCGCTTTCGCCCCAGCTACTTTCCCTTCACCGAGCCTTCGGCCGAGGTCGACATTCGCTGGGGTGAGCGCTGGCTGGAAGTGCTGGGCTGCGGCATGGTGCATCCGAACGTGCTCCGGAACTGCCGAATCGACCCCGAGCGCTACACCGGATTCGCCTTCGGCATGGGGGTCGAACGCCTCGCGATGCTGCGCTACGGCGTGACCGACCTGCGCGCGTTCTTCGAGAACGATGTGCGGTTTCTGGCGCAGTTCGCGTGAGGATCAAGCATGAAATTCAGTGAGAACTGGTTGCGGCAGCTGGTCGCTATTCCGGCCGATCGGGCGATGCTGCTCCAGCGCCTGACCTTGAGTGGCCTGGAAGTGGCCGGCGCCGAGGTTGTGGGAGGCGACCTTCCGGGCGTGGTGGTGGCGCGGATTCAAGCCTGCGACGCGCATCCCAACGCCGACAAGCTGCACATTTGCCGGGTGGACACCGGTGCCGGTGAGGTGCAGATCGTGTGCGGCGCGCCGAATGCGCGCGCGGGCCTGGTGGCACCGCTGGCGACGCTCGGCGCGAAACTGCCGGGGGGAATCACCATCAAGGCCGCCAAGCTCCGCGGCGTCGAATCGTCCGGCATGTTGTGCTCGGCGAAGGAACTTGGCATCGCTACCGACGCGACGGGCTTGATGGAGCTGCCAGCCGATGCGCCGGTTGGCCAGCCGTTGGCCGAGTATCTGGGGCTGCCGGATGCCGCGATTGAAATTGAGCTGACGCCCAACCGTGGTGATTGCCTTGGAATGGCCGGACTGGCCGACGAGGTCGCGGCGGAGTTTGGTACCCGCGCGAAGCCATTGGAAGTCGCGCCGGTCGTACCCGCCATTGCCGCGCCACGCGTGATCCGGCTCGATGCCGGCACTGATTGCCCGTGCTATTTGGGCCGTGCGGTGCGTGGCATCGACATAGCCGCTGCAACCCCGGCATGGATGGCACAGCGCCTGCGGGTCGCGGGTATCAAGCCAATCAACGCCGTGGTTGATGTCACCAACTATGTGATGCTGGAAACCGGGCAACCATTGCATGCGTTCGATGAAAGCAAGCTTGCGGGCGACATCGTGGTGCGCCACGCCCGCGCGGGCGAGGCCGTCAAGTTGTTGACCGGCGACAGCGCGGAACTGGACCCGTCCTTCGTCGTGATCACCGATCCATCGCAGGTGTTGGCGGTCGCCGGTGTAATCGGCGGCTTCGACTCGCGCGTCACCGCAGCGACCCGCGACATCTTCCTGGAAGCGGCCCACTTCGTGCCCGCTGCCATCATGGGCAAGGCACGCACGCTCGGGCTTGCCACCGACGCCGCGCACCGTTTCGAGCGCGGCGTGGATCCGGCCTTGCCGCGCGTCGCGCTGGAACGTGCAACCGCGTTGCTGGTTGCCGTGGCGGGCGGCAAGGCGGGTGAAATCCTGGGCGCAACATTGCCGGGCTTCCGGCCCGAACGCCAGCCGGTCACGCTCCGCCGTGCGCGCATTGCGCGCGTGCTGGGGGTATCGGTGGCCGATGGGGCAGTCGAGGCCACGCTGGCCGGGCTCGGCATGACGGTTGAGCGGCAGCCCGATGGCTGGCGCGCCACGCCGCGCTCGCGCCGCTTTGACATCGAACGCGAGGAAGACCTGATCGAGGAAGTGGCGCGGATTCACGGCTACGCCGCGATCCCCGCGCAGCTGCCGTCCGGGGCGCCTCCCCTGCCGCGTGACGATGAGGGGGTGCTGCCGGCACGTGCCTTGAATGCGGTGCTGGCGGCGCGTGACTACCACGAAGCCATCTGCTACGCGTTTGTCGATCCACGCTGGCTGGAGGCGTGGCAGCTTGCCGGCCGGGTGGTGGCGCTGGCGAACCCGCTGTCGGCCGAGCTTGCCGACATGCGCCCGTCGCTGTTGCCGGGGCTGGTCGACGCGATCAAGCGCAATCGCAACCGGCAGCAATCACGCGTGCGGTTGTTTGAAACCGGCAGCGTGTTTGCGCCGCCGGATCCAGCGGCGCCGGGTGATGGCGCCCCGGTGGAAACGGCGATGCTGGCGGCGGCAGCGTGCGGTACCGCGCACGCCGAGCAATGGGGTACGCCCGCGCGCGCGCTCGACTTTTACGACCTCCGCGGCGACCTTGAAGCCCTGCTGGCATTGTCTGGCGTGCCGGCGGCGTGGTCGTTCGATGCGCACGGCATACCGCCGTGGATGCATCCGGGACGGAGTGCGCGGGTCTTGCGTGATGGCATTGCCGTCGGTGAGGTGGGCGCTTTGCACCCGGCCCTGCAACGCCAGCTCGACGTGCCTGAAATCTACTTGTTCGAGGTGCAGCTGACCGCGTTGCGTCAGCGGGCCGTCCCGGTTGCCGGCCGCCTGCCGCGCTTCCCGTCGGTCAGGCGCGACATTGCCATCGAAGTCGATGAAGGTGTCGAGTGGGCGCGGATCGAGGCCGCGGTCCGTTCAGGCTTGCAAACAATGTTGAACGAGCTGGTCCTATTTGACTGTTTCCGCGGCCCCGGGTTGCAAACGGGACGAAAAAGCCTCGCTATTGGCTTGATTTTGCAGGATGATTCGCGCACGCTTACAGATCAGGACGCGGATCGCTGCGTCGCCGACGTGCTGGCGCTGCTGGAACGCGAGTTTGGGGCCAAGCTCAGGAGTTGAAATGACGCTGACCAAGGCAGAAATGGCCGAGCGCCTGTTTCTTGACGTGGGGCTCAACAAACGCGAAGCCAGGGAGTGCGTGGATGCCTTCTTTGAGGTGTTGCGCGAGGCACTCGAACGGGGGGAGCAGGTGAAGCTGTCGGGGTTTGGCAACTTTGACCTGCGCAACAAGAATCAGCGTCCGGGACGCAATCCGAAGACCGGCGAGGAGATTCCCATCTCCGCGCGTCGCGTCGTCACCTTTCGTCCCGGGCAAAAGCTGAAACTGAGGGTCGAGAACCATGTTGGATCAGGGCAACAATAACGAGCTTCCGCCCATCCCCGCCAAGCGGTACTTCACCATTGGCGAGGTCAGCGAACTGTGTGCGGTCAAGCCGCACGTCTTGCGCTACTGGGAACAGGAATTTCCGGCCCTGAACCCGGTGAAGCGGCGCGGCAACCGCCGCTACTACCAGCGCCACGACGTGCTGATGATCCGCCAGATCCGCGCCCTGCTGTACGACCAGGGCTTCACCATCACCGGCGCGCGCGCACGGCTGGAAGGCCAGCAGGGCAGGATGGAGGCGTCCATCTCGCAGCAGATCGTGCATCAGATGCGGTTGGAACTTGAGCAATTGCTGCAGTTGCTGCGTGAACCGATCCACCGCGTGTGACGCGCGTACGCGGGCGCGTGATCGGCTATCATGGTCAGGTAGACCGGTCGGGGCGTAGCGCAGCCTGGTAGCGCATCTGCCTGGGGGGCAGGGGGTCGCAGGTTCAAATCCTGTCGCCCCGACCAACCACATGCTTATCGTTCCGCCGCAGGCCGGAATTTTTTTGCCAGTGTGCGGTGGCAGCGCAGACGAATCTGGCTGTTGCTCGTCATCCCCGCGTAGGCGGGGATCCAGTGTCTTGGCGGTGGCGGGTTCATGTCCTTTTCGCTCGCCTCGCCAAAAGCGGTTCCGCGCTGCGCGCGCGGGTTACTTTCCCCGTAACAAAAGTAGCTCGCCGGCGGAGCCGGCGAAATCGCTCTTTGAAGTAGCCCGCTCGCGGTAGCGAGCGGAACCGCTCTTTTGCAGGCGAGCGGCGCCACCCCATCAGTACAGCAACCGCGTCCTGATCGTGCCCGGAATTGCCGAGAGCTGTTCCCGCAGGGCTTCCGATTGCGCATCGGATGCCGACGCGTCAAGCACCACGTAGCCGAGGTCACCGGCGGTCTGCAGGTGCTGGCCGTTGATGTTGACGCCGAGTTTCGAGAACACATCGTTGATGCGCGAAAGCACGCCGGGCACGTTGTGGTGGATGTGCAACAGGCGGCTGCTGCCGGCGTGTTCGGGCAGGTTGACCTCGGGGAAATTGACCGCCGAAAGGGTCGAACCGTTGTCGCTGTAGCGCACCAGTTTGGACGCGACTTCGGTGCCGATGTTGCGTTGCGCCTCCTGCGTGCTGCCGCCGACGTGCGGCGTCAGCAACACGTTGTCGAATTCACGCAACGCCGACTCGAAGGCTTCGTCGCGGCTCTTGGGCTCTTTGGGAAACACATCCACCGCGGCGCCGGCAATACGCTTGTTGCGCAAGGCTTCCACCAGTGCGTCGATATTGACCACGTTGCCGCGCGAGGCATTGATCAGCATCGCGCCGGCGTGCATCCGCGCGATTTCCGCGGCGCCCAGCATGCCTTTGGTTTCCGCTGTCGCCGGCACGTGCAGTGTCACCACGTCCGCGCGTGCCAGCAGCTCGTCAAGACTGCGCGCGCGTGCCGCGTTGCCGAGGGCCAGCTTGGCCTCGATGTCGTGGTACAGCACGTGCATCCCGAGCGCTTCGGCCAGCACGCCTACCTGCGTGCCAATATGACCGTAGCCGATGATGCCGATGGTTTTGCCGCGGGCCTCGAAGCTGCCATCGGCGGATTTCGCCCAGCCGCCCCGGTGGCACGACGCGTTGCGCTCGGGCACGCGGCGCAGCAGCAGGATGGCTTCGGCAATCACCAGTTCCGCAACGCTGCGGGTGTTGGAATAGGGCGCGTTGAAGACCGGTACGCCGAGTTGGCCCGTTTGCGTGAGGTCGACCTGGTTGGTGCCGATGCAAAAGCAGCCGACCGCAAACAGGTGCCGGGTATGGGAAATGGCTTCCTGGTCGAGCTGGGTGCGCGAGCGCAGGCCGATGACGTGCGCGTCCGCGATGGCCGCGAACAGTTCGTCGCGCGGCAAAGCTTTCTCGTGGTGCGTGATGTTGGTGTAGCCCGCCGCGTGGAACGCGTCGACCGCGCTCTGGTGGATGCCCTCCAGCAATACGATCTTGATGTCCTGCTTGGGGAACGAAGTCTTCATGGTGGTGCCGGGTCGCATCCTTGGCTGGGTAGGGTGTTAGGCTAGCGCGGTTTGGTTTATGGATGAAATGCCGCCGATGGACATGCCGCCTACGCGTTTGGCCCTGTATCCCGAAATCCAGCCGTTCGACAGCGGCACGCTGCCGGTCTCGGGATTGCATACGCTGTACTACGAGCAGTGCGGCAGCCCGCACGGCAAGCCCGTGGTGTTTCTCCACGGCGGGCCGGGAGCCGGCTGCAACGCCAAGTGCCGGCGGTTTTTTGACCCCAAGGTGTATCGCATTGTGCTGTTTGACCAGCGTGGCTGTGGGCGTTCAACGCCGTACGCCGAGTTGCGCGAGAACACGACGTGGGATCTCGTGGCCGACATCGAACGCCTGCGCGAACACCTGCGGGTCGACCGTTGGCAGGTGTTTGGCGGTTCGTGGGGCTCAACGCTGGCGCTGGCCTATGCCGAGACCCATCCCGAGCGCGTGACCGAGCTGGTGTTGCGCGGCATTTTCATGTTGCGCAAGCGCGAGCTTGCCTGGTTCTACCAGCGCGGTTGCGACATGCTCTATCCCGATGCCTGGGAACAGTACCTCGCGGCCATTCCGGCTGCCGAACACGATGACCTGGTGATGGCTTACCACCGGCGCCTGACGGCGGCCGACCGTGCGGTGCGGCTGGCCGCGGCGCGCGCGTGGTCGACGTGGGAAGCCTCGACCAGTTTCCTGTTGCCGGACGAAGCCTACGTTCGCGCGAGTGCGGGCGATGAGTTCGCGCTCGCTTTTGCCGGAATCGAAAACCACTACTTCGTACACGCGGGTTTCTTCGAGCACGACGACCAGTTGCTGCGCAACGCGGATCGCCTGCGCGGCATTCCAGGCGTCATTGTGCAAGGCCGTTACGACGTCGTATGCCCGCTGCGCAGTGCGTGGGATCTGCACCGCGCGTGGCCGACGGCCGACTTGCGGATCGTGCCTGACGCGGGCCATTCGGCGTTCGAACCGGGCAACGCGCACGAGCTCATCGCCGCGACGAACCGCTTCCGCGATGCGGCCGCCTGAGCAGCTGCGACGGGCTTGCGCCAACGCCGGCTGGCGGGGGTCGCCGCAGGCTGCAAGGGGGCGTGCCGGTCGGGTATCCTTGCGCACCATGTCTGCGATGAAATTTACCCGGCGTTTGTGCGTGGTTGTGACAGCCACGATCCTGTTGGCGGCGTGTGCGTCAAATCCGGCGCCGGTCACCAACTATTCGTTTGGCGGCAACGGCCAGCCGGCTGCATCGGCACCCGCCGCGCAGGCCACACCCGCTGCCGGTGGCGGGGCCAAAACCTTCGGTCTCGGCAGCCACGCAAACGGTACCGTGACGGCGGCCGGTTACACCGTGGCGCGCGGTGACACCCTGTACAGCATCGCGTTCGCGCACGGCATGGACGTGCGCGACCTTGCGGCGCTGAATGGCATCGCGGCACCCTACGTCATCCACCCGGGGCAGGTGTTGCGTTTGAGCCCGTCCACGCCGATCGCGGCTGCGCCTGCGGGCGGCGTTGCCGCCGCGGGCGCGGCTCCGGTGACACCGCGGGCGGTCGCCGCAACGCCACCGCCGGCGTCACCGCCAGCGCCAGCGCCAACGCCAACGCCAACGCCAACGCAGCCGTCGGCGCCGGTGTTTGGTCCTGTGACCACCCAGACCCTCACCGCCAGCGGCGTGGCGCCCGCCGCGACCACCGGTATGGCCCCGGCGACCGCGGTGGCCTCCTCGACTGCGGCGCCGGCCGCGGCGATCCCGGTACCGCCACCTGCCGCCGAATCACCCGTGTCCATCCCTGCCATTGGTGCGTCGCGTACCGTCGCCGGCATCGCGTGGCAGTGGCCGGCGGCTGGCAAGGTGATTGGCGGGTTCACGTCCGGCAAGGGCGGTGACGGTGCGGGGCTCGACATTGCCGGCAACGCCGGCGACCCGGTACGCGCGGCCGCCGCGGGAACCGTCGTCTACAGCGGTGACGGCCTGATCGGTTACGGTGAGCTGATCATCATCAAGCACAACGATACCTATCTCTCGGCGTATGGCCACAACAGCAAGCGGCTGGTGAAGGAAGGCCAGCACGTGGGTGCCGGGCAGGAAATCGCGCTGATGGGGGCATCGGGCGCGCCGCGCGTCGAGTTGCACTTTGAAATCCGGAAGGACGGCAAACCGGTTGACCCGCTGGGGTTCCTTCCCCAAAAAGGGGACGGAGGGAATTAAGGTTGTGCTTAATTCCCTCCGTCCCCTTTTTGGGGGGCGCTACGCGAGAATAAACGCCGCGACCACGCTGCGCCCTTCGCTGGCCAGGATGTCCCAGGTGCGTGCAGCGGCGGCGTTGTCCATCACTTCCACGCCGACTCCCGATTGCAGGAAGGCAGCGAGTACGGCCTGCGACGGGAATTGCTGGTGTGCGCCGGTGCCGAGCAGTACGACGTCGGGTTTCAGCGCCAGGATAGGCTTGACGTTGGCGGGTTCCAGCGTGGCGATGTCCGCCACGGCCCAGCTGTCGATGACCTTGTCACGGGTCAGGATGATGCTGGTGCTGTAGCGTTGGTTGGCCACGACCACGCCGTGTGCGTCGGCCCGATGCACGAACAGGTAGTCTTGCGGGCGTTCGAGGTTCAGTTCCACGATGGCTTCACTTGGGCAGCGCGATTCCAGGCTGCTCTGCATTGCGGCGGTACAACACCGCGATCCGCCCGATGGCCTGCACCGGCTCGGCGCGGCTGGATGCCACGAGTTTGGCGAGGTCAGCGGCACGTGCGGCGCGGTCATCGCCCGATAATCTGACCTTGAGCAACTCGTGGTCGCAGAGCGCCTGTTCCAATTCCTTCAGCACGTTCGGCGTGACCCCTTTGCCGCCCAGCATCACGATGGGTTTCAGCGGATGGGCAAGACCCCGCAGGTAACGGGTTTGTGAAGCCGTCAACGCCATGGGTTCAGCGTCCGCACCGGTGTGGAAGGGCGTTCAGGGTATCATGGTCACCGGGTTGGTTCATCGACGGGCGGCAGCGGCATGCCGTCCACGGATAGGGTTTCATGGCCAGGTCGAAAAGCAGCGCACGTTGGTTGAAGGAGCATTTCGCCGACGAGTTCGTCAAGCGGGCGCAGGCCGAGGGCTACCGTTCACGGGCGGCGTTCAAGCTGGACGAGCTGCTGGCGCGCAACAAGTTGCTGAAGCCCGGCATGACGGTCGTTGACCTGGGCGCGGCGCCTGGCGGCTGGTCGCAACTGGTGCGCCAGCGGCTGGGTGACCATGGCCGGGTGGTGGCGCTCGACATCCTGCCGATGCAGGGCATCGGCGGTGTCGATTTCATCCAGGGCGATTTTCGCGATGCGGACGTGTTCGAGGCGCTGACCGCGAGGCTGGCAGGGGAGCCGGTACACCTTGTGCTCTCGGACATGGCGCCCAATATCAGCGGTATCGAGATGGCCGATCAGGCGCGCGCAATGAATCTGGCAGAGCTGGCGACGGATTTCGCACGCAGGTGCCTGGCACCCGGCGGCGCACTATTGCTGAAACTGTTCCAGGGTCGCGGCTTTGACGAATATCTGCGCGGGTTGCGCGGCGGCTTCGCGCGGGTGACACTGCGTAAGCCGAAGGCATCGCGCGCGCGTTCGCGTGAAGTGTATGCGTTGGCCGCCGGTTGGAAAGGTACCGTATGAGAACGTTTGCATTTCGATCACTGCACAGGATTCACGCCGCCCGCGCGGGCGTGCGTGGCGGAGGCCGACGCGCATGAAACCCCCGATGAGTGAACTTGCCAAGCAGGCCCTGCTGTGGGTCGCCGTCGCGGTGATCGTGCTGCTGGTCTACCAGAGCCTCAGCCCGCGCCTCACCAGCAGCGAGCAGCAGATGTCCTACTCGCAGTTCGTGCAGCAGGTGAAAAACGACAACGTCGAGTCGATTACCGCCAGTCCGAACCTGCCGACGGTGATCACCGGCAAGCTCAAGGATGGCAATACGCTGCACACGGTGCTGCCGGTCTATGCGGGCAGGGATCTGCAACCGTTGCTCGACGCGCACCAGGTCAAGACCACGCAGAAGCCTGGCGACAACGGCTTCTCGCTGTGGCGCTTGTTGCTCGATTGGGGGCCGATCCTCATCTTCATCGCCATCCTGATCTGGTTCATGCGGTCCATGCAGCAGGGTGCCGGCGGACGCGGCGCCATGAGCTTTGGCCGTTCGCGTGCCAAGCTCCAGGGCGAGGATCAGATCAAGGTCACGTTCAACGACGTGGCCGGTTGCGAGGAAGCCAAGGAAGAGGTTTCAGAGCTGGTGGACTTTCTGCGTGATCCGGGCAAGTTCACCAAGCTCGGCGGCAAGATTCCGCGCGGTGTGCTGATGGTGGGGTCGCCCGGGACGGGCAAAACGCTGCTGGCCAAGGCCATCGCCGGCGAAGCCAAGGTGCCGTTCTTCTCGATCTCGGGCTCCGACTTCGTCGAGATGTTCGTCGGCGTCGGTGCCGCACGCGTGCGCGACATGTTCGAACAGGCCAAGAAACACGCGCCGTGCATCATCTTCATCGACGAAATCGATGCGGTCGGCCGCCACCGCGGCGCCGGCCTCGGCGGCGGACACGATGAACGCGAGCAGACCCTCAACCAGTTGCTGGTCGAGATGGACGGTTTCGAAGGCAGCGAGGGCGTCATCGTGATCGCGGCGACCAACCGCCCCGACGTGCTCGATCCGGCGCTGTTGCGGCCCGGCCGGTTTGACCGTCAGGTCGTGGTGCCGTTGCCCGATCTGAAGGGTCGTGAGCAGATCCTGAAAGTCCACATGCGCAAGGTGCCGATTGCGGTCGACGTGGATCCGCTGGTGATTGCGCGCGGCACACCGGGGTTTTCCGGCGCGGACCTTGCCAACCTTGTCAACGAGGCGGCGTTGTTCGCGGCGCGTGAGAATGCGCGCGACGTGCGCATGAGCTTTTTCGAGCGTGCCAAGGACAAGATCATGATGGGCTCCGAGCGGCGCTCGATGATCATGAGCGAGGACGAGAAGAAGCTCACGGCCTATCACGAATCCGGCCACGCGATCGTCGGCCTGTCGGTGCCCGACCACGACCCGGTGCACAAGGTCACGATCATTCCGCGGGGCCGCGCGCTTGGCGTCACGATGTTCCTGCCCGAGTCCGATCGTTACAGTCACAGCAAGCTGTCGCTGGAAAGCAAGCTTGCCAGCCTGTTTGGCGGGCGCGTGGCCGAGGAGCTGATCTTTGGCACCGAGAAGGTCACCACGGGGGCTTCCAACGACATCCAGCGGGCCACGCAGCTGGCCCGCGACATGGTGACCAAATACGGGCTTTCCCCGGACCTCGGTCCCATGACGTACGCCGAGGAAGAGGAGGAGGTGTTTCTCGGGCGCTCGGTGTCCCAGCACAAAAACGTCTCCGACGAAACCGCGCGCAAGATCGACATTGCCGTGCGCGAGGTGATCGACGCGGCCTACACCAAGGCCCGCCAGGTGTTGACCGACAACATCGAAACCCTGCACGCGATGGCGGCGGCGCTGCTGCAGTACGAAACCATCGACCGCGAACAGATTGCCGCGATCATGGAAGGCCGCGAGCCCGGCCCACCCAAGGATTGGCGCCCGCGCGACAGCGGCACCGGCGGCGGCAAGCCGGCTGCGGCGCCAGGGGCGGCTCCGGTGGTGCCGTCAAGTCATCCGGCAAGTCAGCATTGATGTGCTGACCTGCGCTGGCGACCGCCACCCCAACCCCCGGGGCCGTGCGTTGCGGCCTCGCGGCTTTTGGCGCTGACCGGTTGCCCTACACTGCACGCATGTTCGACACGACTCCTGCCCTTGATTGCAATGGCCGCGCCTTGCGGCTGGATCGTCCACGCATTTGCGGCATCGTCAACCTGACGGCCGATTCGTTTTCGGGTGACGGCGTTGGCGCTGACGTCGACGCTGCCGTTGCGCGTGGCGTGGCGATGGTCCAGCAGGGCGCCGACATGCTGGACATCGGTGCCGAGTCGACCCGCCCGGGTGCCGCCGCCGTCGATGCGGCAACCGAGATTGCGCGCGTGGTGCCGGTCATCAAGGCGCTCGCCGCGCGTGTGCCGGTACCGCTTTCGGTGGATACGTCAAAACCCGAGGTGATGCGCGCCGCGGTTGCCGCGGGCGCCGGTCTGGTCAACGATGTCTACGCGCTGCGGCGGGATGGCGCGCTGGATGCGGCGGCCGAATTGAAGGTGCCGGTGTGCGTGATGCATATGCAGGGCGAGCCTGGCACCATGCAGGATGCCCCGCACTACGACGACGTGGTGGGCGAGGTGCATCGTTTCCTGGCCGAGCGCGTTTTTGCCTGCGAGATGGCTGGCATCGACAAGCGCCGGGTCCTCGTTGACCCGGGGTTTGGTTTCGGCAAGACGCTGGAGCACAACCTGGCACTGCTGCGCGCGCTCGAGCGGTTTCGCGATCTGGCGGCGGGCGTCTATGTGGGGCTGTCGCGGAAGGCCATGATCGGCGCGTTGACGGAACGCCAGGGTGGCGCTGACCGCGCCGTCGGTTCTGCGGCCGCGGCCGTGATCGCCGCGCAGCGCGGTGCCATGATCGTGCGCGTGCATGATGTGGCGGTCACCCGCGATGCGTTGGCGGTGTGGCAGGGCGTCCACGCAGGCGACGCGCCGCCCGGACGCGTCCCGGTGGCGTTTGGCTCGCAGCGGTTTGATGACGACTGAGGTTTTGCGGCTGCCCGTGACGCGCGCTTGGCCGTCCCGGGCTTCCGCCACGCGCGGAAGGCGCGCGTACACTTTGCGCCGGCCCCGGCACATTTTTTCTGGTAGACGTTGATGTCCGAATCGCGCGTCCCGAGTTCCGCCCGCAAGTACTTTGGCACCGATGGCGTGCGCGGCAAGGTCGGCGAGTGGCCGATCACCGCCGAATTCATGCTGAAGCTTGGGCGTGCCGCAGGCGTCGTGCTGGCCAACGGGCGCCGCCCGCTGGTGCTGATCGGCAAGGACACGCGCGTGTCGGGCTACATGTTCGAGTCCGCGCTCGAAGCCGGCCTGGTCGCGGCCGGGGCGGACGTGGGCCTTCTGGGGCCGCTGCCGACGCCGGCCGTGGCCGAGCTGGCACGTGAGCTTGGAGCCAGTGCAGGGGTCGTGATCAGCGCGTCGCACAATCCGTACCAGGACAACGGCATCAAGTTTTTTTCCGCCGGCGGCGAAAAACTTGAGGATGCGGTGGAGCTTGCGATCGAGCGTGAAATCGATGCAGCGTTCGCGACGGTGCCGGCCGAACGCCTCGGCAAGGCGCACCGCATCGACGACGCCGTCGAACGCTACGCGCGGTTTTGCCTTGGCACCCTGGGGACGCCGCCGGATTTGTCGGGCCAGCACATCGTGCTCGATTGCGCGCACGGGGCAACCTACATCGTTGCGCCCAAGGTGTTCGAGTCGCTGGGTGCACGCGTGACCCGCATCGGCTGCGCGCCTGATGGATTCAACATCAACCGCGCGGTGGGTTCCACCCACCCGGCGGCGCTGCGCGGCACGGTGATCGAGCAGCACGCCGACCTTGGCATTGCCTTCGACGGCGATGGTGATCGCGTACAGATGATTGATCGCAATGGCGAGCTCGCCGACGGTGATGACCTTTTGTATGTGCTTGCGCGCGACTGGCTGGCGCGAGGGCGCTTGCGGGGGCCCGTGGTCGGCACCCTGATGAGCAACTTTGGACTGGAGCGGGCGCTGACCGGCGTCGGGGTGCGTTTTGTGCGTGCCAACGTGGGCGACCGCCATGTGTTGCGCCAGTTGAAAACGCAAGGGGGCGTGCTGGGTGGTGAAACATCCGGCCATATCCTGT
Organism: Rhodanobacteraceae bacterium; assembly: GCA_004299555.1. Classification (GTDB taxonomy): domain Bacteria; phylum Pseudomonadota; class Gammaproteobacteria; order Xanthomonadales; family Rhodanobacteraceae; genus 66-474. The sequence continues at coordinate 69,936 of SCQU01000001.1, read as the reverse complement.
GCCTGGACCGGGCCAGCACCGGCGATGGCATCGTGTCGGCGCTGGCGGTGCTGGATGCGCTTGCGCGTGCCGGTGAGGACTTGTCCAACGCGCGTGAGGGCCTCACCAAATTGCCGCAGATCACGCGCAACGTGCGTGGCGCCGGCGCGCGGAGGGCGCTGGATTCAGCCAGCGTGCAGAAGGCGCTTGCCGAAGTTCAAGCCGTGCTGCGTGGCCGCGGACGGGTCGTGTTGCGGCCGTCGGGTACCGAACCGTTGGTGCGGGTCACCATTGAAGGCGAGGATGCCGACGAGGTTTCCGCCCTTGTCGCGCGCCTGACCGACGCCGTCACCGCCGCCGCCGTTGGCGCTTGAAACAAAAAAGGGGACGGAGGGAATTAAGCGAACTTAATTCCCTCCGTCCCCTTTTTTGATCGACAGGCTGCAGCGCGGGATTCAGGCCATGCGGCTGGCGGCAAAATCCCAGTTCACGAGGTTCCAGAACGCATCGATGTACTTGGCGCGCGCATTGCGGTAATCGATATAGTACGCGTGCTCCCAGACGTCGCAGGTCAGGAGCGGGCGGTCGCTGCCGGTCAGCGGCGTACCGGCATTGGCGGTGCTGACCAGGCCCAGCGAGCCGTCGGCGCGCTGTACCAGCCAGGCCCAGCCAGAACCGAAGGTACCGGTCGCAAGCTTGGCGAAATCGGCCTTGAACGTGGCCACGTCCTTGAATGCCTTGACGATGGCGTCGGCCAGCTTGCCCGACGGGTCGCCGCCACCCTTGGGTGACATCGAGTTCCAGTAAAACGTGTGGTTCCAGGCCTGCGCGGCGTTGTTGAACATGCCGCCGGTGGCCTTCTTGACGATGTCCTCGAGGTTCATGTCCGCAAAATCGGTGCCTTCGATCTGCACATTGAGCTTGGTGACATAGCCCGCGTGGTGCTTGCCGTAGTGGAAGTTCAGGGTCTCCTCGGAGATGTGCGGCGCCAGTGCGCTGCGTTCGTAGGGAAGCGGTGGAAGTTCAATCGCCATGGGGTTCTCCTTGGAAGTGGGGAAGTACAAAAGTCGGCCGGGCACGAAAGACGCCTGATACAATACGCCGCGTCCGCACGACACCAAGCCCCATTCTAGACGCACAACGGACTTCTGAAAAATCGGCGTGGCCCGGGGCGTTCCACCGGCAACACAGGGATGCGTGGTCGGGGTGCAATCGAGCCCGCGCAGGCGTACGCCGGTTGTTTGTTTGACGCGACGGCGCGGGTGCCGCGGCTGTTTTCGACCTTCCACGAACCACGGGTTTCATAACGTTATGGACGTAACCGAACGCATCAAACAGACGCTTGCCGCGCACCCCGTTGTCTTGTACATGAAGGGTACGCCCGAATTTCCGATGTGCGGATTTTCGATGCGTACCTCGCAGGCCCTCAATGCCACGGGTGTCGAGTATTTCTCGGTCAACGTGCTCGAAGACCCTGAGATCCGCGCCAACCTGCCGCGGTACTCCAACTGGCCGACGTTTCCGCAGTTGTTCATCAATGGCGAGTTGATCGGCGGCTGCGACATTGCGCTCGAACTCAACGAGTCCGGCGAGCTGCAGCGCATGGTGACCGAGGCTGCCAAGCAGACGGCCGCGTCGTGACGCTGCCCGTCACGCGACTGCCGGCGGGCTGGACGTCCGCCGGGGTGTCGCTGGCGGAGCGGGTGATCCTGATCACCGGTGCCGCCGGCGGCCTTGGCCGCGCCTCCGCGCTGGCATGCGCGAAGGCGGGTGCGACGGTATTGCTGGCCGACCGCAAGGCGCGCTCGCTCGAACCGGTCTATGACGCCATCGCGGCCCTGCCGGGTGCGCCGCAGCCGGTGCTGCAGCCGATGGATCTGCAGGGTGCCACGCCGCTCGAATACCAGACGTTTGCCGAATCGGTGAACCGCCAGCTCGGGCGGCTGGATGGCGTCGTGCATGCGGCGGTGAAGTGCGAGGGCCTGACCCCGTTGTCCATGCTGTCACCCGAGGAGTGGGTGTCGACGCTGCACGTGGACCTGTCCGCGCCGTTCCTGTTGACGCAAGCGTGCCTGCCGCTGCTGTTGGCGCGCGAGGACAGCGCGGTGGTGTTTGTGCTGGACGATCCCGACCGCATGGGGCGTGCGCACTGGGGCGCGTATGGCGTCGCCAAGGCGGGTCTTGAAGGTCTGGCGTCGATCCTGCACGAGGAGACCGACAGTACCGGGTTGCGCGTGCACACGCTGCTGCCGGCACCGATGCGCACCGGGCTGCGGCGCACGGTTTGGGCCGGTGAAGATCCGGCCACCATCGCCACCCCCGACGCGGCGGCGCAGGCCGTGCTGTACCTGTTGTCGCCCGCCGCCAAGGCGGCGCGTGGCAGCGTGCTCGATTTGCGCCCGCGAGCGCCCGGCAAGGGGTAGTCCATGCACACGCAGATGACCGTGCTGTCGGCGGGCGTGATGCTGTTTCTGGTGCTTGACCCGCTCGGCAACGTGCCGTTCTTCCTGTCGATCCTGAAGGAAGTGCCGCCCAAGCGCCGGCGTTGGGTGATGGTGCGTGAACTGCTGATCGCGTTGGGCGTGTTGGTGGCGTTCTTGATCGGCGGGCGCGAGCTGCTGTCGATCATGCAATTGCGGCAGGAGGCGATCAGCATCGCCGGCGGCATCGTATTGTTCCTGATCGCGATCAAGATGGTGTTTCCACCCCGGGACGGCGGCATTTTTGGTGACGCCGCCGGCCAGGGCGAGCCGTTCATCGTGCCGCTCGCGATTCCCGGCGTGGCGGGGCCGTCGGCGATGGCGACGTTGCTGCTGCTGACCAGCACCCAGCCCGGGCGCGAAGTTGAATGGGGCCTCGCCTTGCTGGCGGCGTGGCTCGCCACGGCGGCCATCCTGTTGAGCGCGACGTGGTTGTTCAAGTTCCTCGGCGAAAGCGTATTGACCGCGCTCGAACGCGTGATGGGCATGCTGCTGATTGCGTTGTCGGTGCAACTGTTTCTCGGCGGGCTCGAGGCATACCTGCACGCGCCGTAGACACCGCCGGCGCGGCCCCGCCATGCCTTCGGTGGCACGGTACCAAACAAAATGGAGCTGACGTATGGCTGATGCTCGTCAGGAAACCGCAGTCCGGATGCCGACCGTCGACGCCCGGATCTCGCCCGCGGGGGCGCTGGACCTGCTGTCGCGCAACGAGATCGCGCGCCTGCATGATGCGACCGCCGCCGGCCTGCACGCGTTGTTGCGTTCGTGCTCGTTGGCGGTGTTGACGTCCGGTGCGGTGCAAGACAGCGCGCGCGCGATGCTCGGGCAGTACCCGGACTTCGACATCCAGGTGCTGCAGCAGGATCGCGGGGTCAAGCTGGACCTGAAGGGCGCGCCGGCGCAGGCGTTCGTCGATGGCAAGATCATTCGCGGCACCAACGAACTGCTGTTCGCGGTGGTGCGCGACATCGTCTACCAGTCGACCAAACTCGCGTCCGGCGAGTTCAACCTTGGCGACTCCAGCGGCATCACCCATGCCGTGTTCGACATCCTCCGGAACGCGCGGGTGCTGCGGGCGCATTTTGACCCCAACCTCGCGGTGTGCTGGGGCGGGCATTCGATTTCACGCGAGGAATACGATTACACCAAGGTGGTGGGCTACCAGCTCGGCTTGCGCGGGATGGACATCTGCACCGGCTGCGGGCCGGGTGCGATGAAGGGGCCGATGAAGGGCGCCACCATCGCGCACGCCAAGCAACGCCACTACGAAAATCGCTACATCGGCCTGACCGAACCCAGCATCATTGCGGCCGAGTCACCCAACCCGATCGTCAACAGCCTGGTGATCCTGCCGGATATTGAAAAACGGCTGGAAGCCTTCGTGCGCGTCGGCCACGGCTTCATCGTGTTTCCTGGCGGCGTCGGTACCTGCGAGGAAATCCTGTACCTCCTCGGCATCCTCCTCGACCCGGTCAACGCCGCGGTGCCGTTTCCGCTGGTGTTCACGGGGCCGCGGTCGGCGGCGCCATACTTCGAACAGATCGACCGCTTCCTGCGCCTGGTGCTGGGCGAGGCCGCCGCCAAGCGCTACCAGATCATCATCGACGACCCGGCGGCGGTCGCGCGTACCATCCGGCAGGGCATCGAGACCGTACGCGACCATCGCGTGGAACAGCACGATGCGTTCTTCTTCAACTGGGAGATCCAGGTCGACCTTGGATTTCAGCAACCGTTTCATCCGACGCACATGGCGATGGCGGCACTCAACCTGCACAGCGGCCAGGCACCCCATGCGCTGGCGGCCGACATGCGGCGCGCGTTCTCGGGCATCGTGTCCGGCAACGTCAAGGAAGAGGGCATGGCCGAGATCGAGCGCTACGGGCCGTACGAGATCCATGGCGACCCCGAGTTCATGCGCGCACTCGACACATTGCTGCGAAGCTTCGTGGCGCAGCAGCGCATGAAGCTGCCGGGTCACAAGTATGTTCCCTGCTACAGAATCGTCGGCGGCGCCGCGGGTTGAGCGGCAGCCCGGTTATGCTGCGTGCGATGAGCGCCATTCATCCGCTACCGCTTGAACTCGTCAATCAGATCGCCGCAGGCGAGGTGATCGAGCGCCCGGCATCGGTGGTCAAGGAATTGGCGGAGAACAGCCTGGACGCCGGCGCGCACAAGATCGATATCGAGGTCGAGCAGGGCGGGATGCGCCTGATCCGCGTGCGCGACGATGGCGCCGGGATTGCCGCGGACGATCTGCCGCTGGCGCTGGCGCCGCACGCGACCAGCAAGATCGCCAGCTTTGAAGATCTGGTGTGTGTGGCCAGCATGGGCTTTCGCGGTGAAGCCCTGGCTTCGGTCGCGTCCGTGTCGCGCCTGACGATCACTTCGCGACGCGCTGGCGACGCGCACGGTGCGCGCATCGTGGCCGGCACGTCCGGCGCACCGCAGCCGGCGGCGCATCCGGTTGGCACCACCGTTGAAGTGCGCGACCTGTTCCACGCGGTGCCGGCGCGGCGCAAGTTCCTGCGCAGCGAGCGCACCGAATTTGGCCACGTCGACGAGTTGGTGCGGTCGCTCGCGCTCGCGCGGCCCAGGGTCGAGTTTCGGCTCATCCACAATGGCAAGCCGGTGCGCGTGTTGAGACCCGCGGTGGATGCGGCGGCGCAGCTCCAGCGTGCTGGTGAATTGCTGGGCGCGGCGTTTGCGCAAAACTGCCTGCGGATCGAACACGCAGCGGCGGGCCTTGTGCTGACGGGATGGATTGGCCTGCCTACGGCCTCGCGTGCGCAGGCCGACCAGCAGTATTTCCATGTGAACGGGCGTCTGGTGCGCGACAAGAGTGTCGCCCACGCGGTGCGCCAGGCGTACGCCGACGTCCTGTACCACGGCCGGCACCCGGCGTTCGTGTTGTTTCTTGAACTGGACCCGGCCACGGTGGATGTCAACGTCCACCCGGCCAAGCGCGAGGTGCGGTTTCGCGACGCGCGCCTGGTACACGATTTCATGTTTCACGCCTTGCACTCTGCGGTAGCGGAAACGCGGGCGGGCCGTGCAACGGAGTCCAATCCCCTTTCTCGACCTGGACCCATGGAGCCGCGGGCACCGCTGCGGGAAAATGTGCCTGACCGGGCCGTGCGCCAGTTCGGGCTGGGTGTGCATGAAGCACCGGTCGATGCATACGCCGTGTTGCTCGGGCAACGCGAGGCCGTGAACCCCGCATCCCCGCCGCTGCCGGCCGTGGCGGCAGGCGACGTGCCGCCACTGGGTTACGCGCTGGCGCAGCTGGCTGGTATTTACATCCTGGCCGAGAACGCGCAAGGGTTGGTGCTGGTGGACATGCATGCCGCGCACGAACGGGTCACCTATGAGCGGCTGAAGGCGGCACGCGCGGTCGATGCGGTGCGCTCCCAGCAACTGTTGGTGCCCGAAGCGATCGCGGTCAGCGATCGTGAAGCCGCCGCCGCCGAGGAATACGCAACGATGCTCGCCGGCTTTGGCATGGAACTCGATCGCAGCGGTCCGCGACAGGTGACGGTCAGGCGGATCCCGGCGTTGCTGGACGGCGCCGACGCTCCGCAACTGGCGCGCGACGTGCTGGGTGAGCTGGCCGAGCATGGCAGCTCGCGAAGGCTGGAAGAACTGCAAAATGAACTGCTGTCCACCATGGCCTGCCACGGTTCGGTGCGCGCGCACCGGCGCCTTGCGGTACCCGAGATGAATGCGCTGCTGCGGGAAATGGAAGCCACCGAGCGCTCCGGACAGTGCAATCATGGACGGCCGACCTGGACGCAGCTCTCGCTTCCCGAGTTGGACAAACTTTTCCTGCGTGGAAGGTAGATGTGCGCCATGCCTGCAAATGACACCTATGTACGCGAGGTTGAACGCTGGCACGCGGCGCGCATCCAGCGGTTGACCGCGCCGGACGGCTGGTTGAGCCTGGTCGGTCTTGAGTGGCTCAGGCCAGGCGCCAATCGCGTGGGCAGCGCCGATGACAACGATGTCGTGCTGGCCAGGCTGCCGCCGCACCTGGGTACGGTGACCTGGGCCGAAGACGGGACGCTCACGATCGAGCTCGACCCGGCCGCTGCTGCCCGTATCGACGGGCGTGCCGTCACGCACGCCGAGCTGCTGGACGACAGCCACACGGCACCGACCGTGGTGTCCTTTGGCAACGTGAGTTTCATCGCGCTTGATCGCAGCGGACGCAAGGGCCTGCGGGTGCGCGACAGCCAGGCACCGACGCGCACGCGGTTTGCCGGCATCCAGCGCTTTCCGGTCGATCCTGGCTGGCGGATCGTTGCCGACTGGACCCCGCTGAGTCCGCCGTTCCAGCTGGCCACCGGTACGGTGATCGGCACCGTCGAGCATTACCCGGCGCCCGGCATGGCGGTGTTCCGCCGCCGTGGCGAGCGCTTTACCGTGTATCCGGTGCTGGAGACACCCGCGGCCAAACAGTTGTTCTTGATTTTCGCCGACCAGACCTCGGGGGTGGAAACCCACGCCGCCGCGCGGTTCCTGTACGCGGACCCGCCGCACGACGGCAAGCTCGTGCTGGATTTCAACCGGGCCTACAATCCGCCATGCTGTTTCACCGCGTTTGCAACCTGCCCCTTGGCGCCGCCGGAAAATCACCTGGCCGTCCGGGTCGACGCGGGTGAGCTCAAATACGCACCTGTGCCCTGACCGGTGGGAACCTTTGCCCGCCGCAGCGCTCAAAATTGGCAATGCCGTACGGTCAGGACGGAACGTCTTGGTATGGGGCAGACCGCAGGATTTCGGATCGACATGAGCAGGATCGTGGTGGTGGCGGCGTTGGTCGCCGGTATTGCCTGGCCACTTGGCCAGGCCATGGCGCAGGCTCCAGAAGCGCCCGCCGCGCCCGCGACCAGCCGGGCCGAGCTGTCCTACGCGCTGGGGTATGAGGCGGGGCTTGATCTTGGCCAGCGCAAACTCGACGTCGACATCCAGACGGTGCTGCGCGGCGTGCGCGATGGCTATTCGCGCGGCAAGCCGGAATATTCGCCGCAGCGGATGCAGCAGGTCATCCAGTCGATGCAGCGCGCGATGATCGCCAGGGCGCGTGCGGCTTATGCGCGATTTGCGGCGGAGAACCTGAAAAAATCGACCGCGTTCTTCGCCGCCAACGGCAAGAAGAAGGGCGTCGTAACGCTGCCCTCGGGTGTGCAGTACAAGGTGCTCGATGGCGGCAGCGGCAACCACAGCCCGACGATCGGCAGCGAGGTGACGCTGCAATATCGCGGCGAATTCCTGGACGGTACGGTGTTTGACAACACCGAAGATCATGGCAAGCCGGTGGTGTTTCCGGTCAACCAGATGATTCCCGGATGGCGCGATGTCATCACCCGGATGCACGTGGGCGACCACTGGCAGGTGTTCATTCCACCGGACCAGGCCTACGGGATTCGTGGCGAGCCACCGCGGATCGGGCCCAACGAGGCGTTGGTGTTCGACATCCACCTGCTCGGGGTCAAGCCGTAGCCTGTGCCGCGGCGGCGCGCGCAGTGTGGGCCGCCGCGCGCCCGTGTCGCGCGATCTGCGCTACGCTGGCGTCATGCAGGCCAGACCTTCGAGCAATGGCGATACTGCGGCGGCGAGCCCCTGCGTGGGTGTGTGCCGTTTGGATGCTGCCGGCCTGTGCCTTGGCTGCCGGCGGACGCTGGCCGAAATTGCGCGCTGGGGCACGATGAGCAACGAGGAGCGTCAACGTTGGATGCGCGAGCAACGACCCCTGCGGCCACCCGTCCGCTCGTGACCGGCTGGGCCGGACGCGTCAGGCCGGCGCTGTATCCGCTGGATGCGCCGCCGGCGCCGCCCGGGTGGAATCACGATTATCTGCTCGAACTGATCGGCGACGCGCCGCGCCGCGACGCGGCCGTGTTGCTGGCGGTGCGCGACGTGGCCGAGCCGCGCATGGTATTCACGCTGCGGCGTGCGGGGTTGGCGCAGCATGGGGGGCAGGTAAGTTTTCCGGGCGGCGGCGTGGAGGCAGGCGATGCGGACGCGATCGCCACCGCCATGCGCGAAAGCCGCGAGGAAATCGCGCTGGATCCGGCGGCGGCCGAACCTCTGGGTTATCTCGATTGCCTTGAGACCATCAGCGGTTATTGCGTGACGCCCGTGGTGGCGCGTCTCGCGCCTGACGCCGTGTTGACGGCGCAGCCGGACGAGGTGGCGCAGGTGTTCGAGGTGCCCTTGCGGTTTCTGCTTGAGCCGCGGAATCTGCGCCAGTTTGAATATCGCGTGCACGCCGAGCGCCGCAAGGTGTATGAATACGTTGGTGTGGCGCCGCGCATCTGGGGGGCGACGGCGCTGATGCTGGTCAACCTGATGCAACGGATGGGTACGCTCCAATGGCCGCAGAAAACGTCCTGATCGATGCCCGCGCGCTGGCAGCGCTGGCGCCGGATGAAGTACTGGTGGTTGATTGCCGCTTTGCGCTGGCCGATCCGGGGCAGGGCAAGCGCGCGTTTCTGGACGCCCATGTACCGCACGCCGTGTACGCGAGCCTGGACCAGGACCTGTCGGACTTGTCCAAGCGCGGCCTCGGCCGGCATCCGCTGCCGGACGTCGATGCGTTCGCGCGTACCCTCGCACGGTGGGGCTGGCACCGGGGTCAGCGTATCGTGGCCTACGACGCTGCGGGCGGTGCGCTGGCGGCGGCGCGGCTGTGGTGGATGCTGGGCAGCGTCGGGATTGCTGCCAGCGTACTGGACGGGGGCTGGCAGGCGTGGAGCGCGTCTGGGCTGCCCGTCGAGGCGGGTGCCACGTTGCCAACGCCGTCCGCAATCACCGACTTGCGTTTTGATTCCTGTCGGGTGGTGTATGTCGATACGTTCGACCGTCTGCGGCGGCAACCGGCAACGCTGGTGCTCGATGCGCGTGCGGCCGCGCGGTTTCGCGGCGAATCCGAGCCGATCGATCGCGCCGCGGGCCACGTGCCCGGCGCGCGCAACCGGCCCTTTTCGCAAAACCTTGCGCCGGATGACCACTTCAAGCCGGCGTCCGTGCTGCGTCAGGAATTCACCGCCCTGCTCGGCCCGCATGCGGCGGCCGACGTCGTCCACATGTGCGGCTCGGGCGTCACCGCGTGCCACAACCTGCTGGCGATGGAGGCGGCCGGATTGCCGGACTCACGCTTGTTCGCGCCGTCGTGGAGCGGATGGGTGAGCGATCCGTCGCGACCCGTCGCCACCGGCGACTAAAACCGCACGCCGGCCAGCAGCATGGTCTCGCCCATGTTCCTGCCGCCACCGATCAGGTGGCCGTCGGAGATGTGCCGCAGCATGGCGATGAAGTGGCCGCGTTGCCAGCCAACGCTGGTCATGAACTCAAAGCGACTCGACAGCGCATTGGTGCGGGTGCTGGTGGCGGCCACCTGTTCGCTGACGAACCAGTGGTGATTGGGTGCAAGGATGCGTACGCCGCCGCCAGCGAGGAAGACCTGGTGGTGGAGGTTGTCCACGTGGGTGGAGCGTGACGCGATCCAGCCGATGCTGCCGATCGGCTCGACATGGATGCGGCCATCGGCGGCGGGCGTGCCGAACGCGCTGGCAAACACCGCCGCCGTTGTCCGTTCCGACGCGGTGGCACTGGGCCCGGCCGTAAGGTCAAATCCGGTCGCGTTTGCCGCCAGCGGCGCCATCAGCAAAGCTGCCACCAACCAACCATATTTGAGCGCCACGGTGCGTCTCCGGTATGTGCGGCCGTTGCTTCGACCGTCCCTGATAGTGGGGAGTTGTCGCGGATTACTCAATGAACATATGTGTAATGGGCAATGTGCTGCGATGTTGGCCTGCTGACTGGGGTCGTTCATGAAAGTTGCCTTTGATATAATGCCTTGACAAATAATGTTTCGGCTATATTATCCGCAGCATGCAAACGTCGTCAACGGCGCCCGAAACGCCATTTGGCCTGTGCCGCCTGATCGGCCAGATCCGTGGTGAAATCGTGCTTGGCATCGAGCAGGCCTTGACCGATGCGGGCGTCGGGCTCAATTTCAGCCAGTTTTTGGCCCTGAAACGCCTCGGTGAAAACGGCCCCATGGCGCCAGGCGAACTGGCACGCTCGCTCAACTACAACCCGGGTGCATTGACGCGTCTGCTGGACAAGCTGGAGCACCTTGGCTACCTGCAGCGTGTACCCGATCCCAATGATCGGCGTGCGCTGCGCCTGGAGTTGACCGCCGCGGGGTCGGAGATCCGGAAGCGGATGCTGGCCTGCAGTGACGCCGCCGCGGAGCGGGCGTTTACCGATGTTAGCGACGCTGAACAGCGCGCGTTGCATCACCTGCTGACGCGCGTACTGGAACACCTGCACGCCGAGCGCGATTGCCGCGCCGGCTCCTGATTCGACCTGACACAGTCCACCACCATGAAACCCGTGCATTCCATGCGTCGCGGTACCGTTGTTGTTTTGTTGGGTGCGGCCTTGCTCGGCGGCTGCGCCAGCACCGGGGGCCTGCGTTCCACCGCGACGCCGCTGCAGGCGGCCAGCCTGCATGCGCGGCGGAGCCTGGCGGGCGTCAAGCTGGACTCCGCGGCGTGGCCCGCCACCGACTGGTGGAAGCAGGTCGGGGACGCGCAGCTCGATCGACTGGTGTCCGAAGCCCTGGCGGACAGCCCCGGCATGGCGTTGGTGGACGCCCGCGTTCGCGCGGCCCTCGCCGCGGCTGGTGCGGCCGATGCGCAACGCAAGCCCACGCTCAATGCCGGCGCGAGCGTGTCGGGCGCGCGCGTGCCGCCCATGTTGCCACCGATTGCCAATGGCCATTTCGGCATCATCCAGTACGGCTACCTGAGCTTCAAGTGGGAGCTTGACCTGTGGGGCGGCAAGCGTGCGGCCTGGCAGGCCGCGGTCGGCAGCGCGCGTGCCTCTGCGGTAGATGCCCAGGCGGCGCGGCTGCAGCTGTCGGCCGACGTGGTACGGGCGTATTTCAACCTGGCGGGGGCCTACACCCAGCGTGACCTTGCGCGTGCCGAGCTGAAGCGGGCCGAGGATTTCCGCCAGCTGACGCAAAAACGCGTCAGCAGCGGGATCGACAGCAAGTTCTCGCTGGCGCGCATCGATGGTGAGGCGGCCAGTGCGCGCGCGCACCTCGCGGCCGCGGACAACACGGTACATACCAGTGGCCTGGTTCTGGCTGCCCTGCTCGGCAAGGGGCCGGATCGCGCATTGTCCATCCAGCGTCCCGCCTTGCCGGCTGTTCCTGCGCTGGCCTTGCCGAGTGACCTGCCGGCCGAATTGCTCGGGCGCAGGCCCGACGTCGTGGCTGCGCGCTGGCGGGTGGAGGCCACCGGCAAGGACATCAAGGCGGCGAAGGCGAAGTTCCTGCCAAACGTCAGCATCAGTTCGCTGGCGGGCCTGATCGCGCCATCCGCGCTGGACCTGTTCGCGCTCGGCAACCGTTTCTATACCGCGGCCCCCGCGGTGAGCCTGCCGATTTTCGAAGGCGGTGCGCTGCGCGCGAACCTCGCCGGCAAGGAGGCCGCGCGCGACGTTGCGGTGGCCAGCTACAACCAGACGCTGGTGCGCGCGGTCAATCAGGTGGCCTCGCAGGTGGACGACCTGCGTTCGCTCAGGCTCCAGGTGCAGGACGCCGAGTCCGCACGCGCCAGTGCCGCCGAGGCGTACAAGCTGGCGATGCAGCGCTATCGCGCCGGCGTTGGCAGCTTCCTCGAGGCCCTGAGCGTGCGTCAGGAACTCATCGTCGCCGAGCAGCAACTGGCGGCGGTGCGAATCCAGGAGAGCGGGGCCTGGGCCATGCTCAATGCCGCACTCGGCGGCGGGTTCCAGCCCGCGCCAGACGCACCGGCACTCGCCAACACGACAACCAACCCACAGCCTGCGGACAAGGCCAGACCATGACTTCGCCCATCATTCAAAACCCCATCACCGAAGAGGAAAAGGCCGCCGGGGTCAAGGCCAGACGCCTGGCCAAGCGCCGCTGGGTGCTGCGCGGACTGGTGGGCGTGATCGTCCTCGTGGCGATCGCCTGGACGCTGTATTACCTCCTGGTCGCGCGCTGGTACGAGGGTACCGACGACGCCTACGTCAGCGGCAACGTGGTGCAGATCACGCCGCAGATACCGGGCACCGTCATCAGCATCGGCGCCGACGACAACGATTTCGTGCGCGTGGGCCAGCCGCTGGTGAAGCTGGACCCGGCCGACGCCGATGTGGCGCTGGCGAAGGCCGAAGCCGCACTGGCGCAAGCGGTGCGCAGGGTGCGTGGCCTGCAGTCGACCGTACACAGCGCGAGCGCGGATGTGGCCGTGCGTGAAGCAGCGGTCAGGCAGGCCCGGGCCGACTACCAGCGGCGTCAGGGTCTTGCCGCATCCGGCGCCATTTCCAATGAGGAGCTTGCCCACGCGCGTGACGCGCTGACGACAGCGGAAAGCGCCCTCGCAGCGGCGCAAGCGCAGCGCACGACCGCCGATGCGCAGATCTCGGGGACGCAGATCACCAACAATCCCGACGTGAATGCGGCGGCGGCGCGGGTACGTGCGGCGTGGCTGAACGATCAGCGCACCACCCTGCTGGCGCCGGTGTCCGGCTATGTCGCCAAGCGCACGGTGCAGGTGGGCCAGCGGGTACAGCCGGGGATGCCGCTGATGGCGGTGGTACCGCTGAAGCAGGCATGGGTGGACGCCAATTTCAAGGAAACCCAGTTGACCGACATGCGCATCGGCCAGCCGGTCACGTTGACGTCCGGCGTGTATGGCGGCTCGGTGAAATACCACGGCCGCGTCGAAGGTCTCGGCATCGGCACCGGCAGCGCGTTCGCGCTGCTGCCGGCGCAGAACGCATCCGGCAACTGGATCAAGATCGTGCAACGCCTGCCGGTGCGGATTTCACTCGACCCCAGGGAATTGGAGAAGCAGCCCCTGCGCATCGGCATGTCGATGGATGTCGAAGTCAACCTGCACAACCGGAAAGGCCCCATGCTCTCGACCCAGCCGCCGCGGCACCCGGTGTTCAGCACCAATGTGTTTGCGCGCAACGAGGCCGGGGCCGATGCGCTGATTGCGCGGATCATAAAGGCCAACGCGGGTGCGGCGGACCAGGCGCCCGTGGCCCACGCCGGCGGCGCGCTGGCCGGAATGCATTGAGCGCCGGTTCATGGCCGCGACCGCTGCCACCGTTGCCCCTTCCGTAGGCGAGTTTCGACCTTCGAGCTTGTCGCTGGCGACCATTGGCCTGTCGCTTGGCACCTTCATGCAGGTGCTGGACATGACCATCGCCAACGTGTCGTTGCCAACGATTGCCGGCAACCTTGGCGCCAGTCAGGACCAGTCGACCTGGGTGATCACCTCGTTCACGGTGTGCCAGGCGATTACGTTGCCGATGACGGGCTTCCTGTCGCGGCGTTTTGGCGAGGTCAAGGTGTTCGTGTGGGCGGTGTTGCTGTTTTCGCTGTTCTCGTTGTTGTGCGGCTTTGCCGCCAGCCTGTCGATGTTGATCGTGTTTCGCGCACTGCAGGGTGCGGTGGTCGGACCGATGTACCCGATCACCCAAAGCCTGATGGTGTCGATCTATCCGCGTGAGAAGCGCGGCATGGCACTGGCGATCATCTCCATGATCACGGTGGTGGCGCCAATCGTCGGGCCGGTCGCTGGCGGCTGGATCACCGATTCCTATTCCTGGCGCTGGATCTTTTTCATCAATGTACCGATAGGCATCTTTGCCGCCGTGGTCGTCGCGGCGCAGATGGGCAAACGCATCGAGCAGCTGCGCCGTGCGCGCATCGACTGGGTGGGCGTGGTCACGTTGATCCTCGGGGTCGGCGCGTTGCAGATCCTGCTGGACAAGGGCAATGACCTCGACTGGTTCAATTCCAACCTGATCGTCACGCTGGCGATCGTGGCGGCGGTGTCGCTTACGGTGTGGGTGACCTGGGAATTGACCGATGACCAGCCGTTGGTGGACTTGCGGCTATTCCGGCACCGCAACTTTGCCGCCGGTACGCTGGCGCTGGTGCTGGCGTTCGCGCTGTTCTTCTCGATCTCGCTGCTGCTGCCGCTGTGGTTGCAGAACGTGCTCGGCTACACGGCACTGTGGTCGGGTTTGGCTGCGGCGCCGATGGGCGTCATCCCGATCCTGCTGACCTTCTGGGTCGGCAAGTACGCACACAAGTTCGATTTGCGCCTGATGACCGCAGGCTCGTTTGCGGTGATGGGCTTCGTGTGCCTGCGCTTTGGCAGTTTCAATACCGATGTCGGCTTCGCCGCCGTCGCCGTCACCGAGCTGGCTCTTGGCCTCGGGATTGCGTTGTTCTTCATGCCGATCCTGACCATCCTGCTGTCAGACCTCGAAGGCCCGGAGATCGCGGAAGGCTCGGGCTCGGCAACCTTCCTGCGTACGGTTGGCGCGAGCTTTGCGGTTTCCATCGTGACCTACCTGTGGACGCGGGGCGGCGCGGTCAGCCACGCGAACCTGGCCGAGCACATCAACGCCTACAACCCCGAGGTGCGCCGAGGGGTCGCCGCCATGGGCGGCGCCCTGCAGCGCTACGCGGCCGAAATCAACGGCGTCATCACCCAGCAGGGCATGCAGGTTTCCTTCAACCACATCTTCGACGGGTTGGGGTTTGGCTTCTTCGCCCTGATCGCGGTGGTATGGCTGTCCAAGCCGCCTTTCATCCAGCGAGCCAGGGGCGGCGGCGGGCATTGAGTCCGCCGGCATTAGCCCACGCCATCGGTCCGGCCACCACCCGTGCGGACGGCGGCGGATCTTGAGGTTCGCGCAGGCGGACCGGATGCCGGATTCAACCAGGGCCAGGCGCCTGACCATGGAGCTGCGGCGGCCCGGCGTGGGGAGACGCATCGGACCCCTCGGCATGACGCCGTACCGGCCCGGCGGTGAAGATCGGCTCGATGGCCGCGTAACACCGGCGCGGTTTCACGCTCGCGGCTGAAGATGCGACCCGCCGACAGTGCCCTGCGCGGCACGGGCCGGCGTTTCCTGGTGCTTGCTTTGCAGGCGCTGGACCAGTGCGTGCAGGGTGGCTTGCGCCTCGGGCGCGAACCAGCCGTCGAGGAACTCGTCAACCGGCAGCGTTGCAGGATCCTCAAACAGCCGCGCAAGGTCCGCGCGCGCGACGGCGCGCGTGGTCAGCAGCGCCTGGCGCGGCAACGCCAGCAGGGATTCCAGCCACGCGAATGCGCGCGTGACGACCGCCTCGACGCCGGCCAGTTCGTCGACGAGGCCGACGGCGAGCGCGGCGTCCGAGTCGAGCATCGTGCCCGCGGTGAGCAGGCGTTCGGCACGATGGATTCCGACCAGCCGGCGCATCGCGGCCTGGATGCAGGCGGGCACGGTGAGCCCGACCTGCACCTCGTTGAGGCCGATCCTGAATTCACCCCGCGCCATCACCCGGTAGTCGCAGAAGATCGCGAGCACCGCGCCGCCGGCCGGGCTGTGGCCGGTGACCGCCGCCACCGTCGGGATCGGCGCGCGCGCGAGTGCCGCGCAGATGCCGAAGAAGTCATCCCAGAATGCATGCATGGCTGCGCGATCGAGTTGCAGCAGCACCGGGATGTCCAGCCCCGCCGAAAACAGGCCCGGCGCGCCGGCCAGTACCAGTGCCTGCGCGCCGTCGCGCGGCGCTTGCTCGATGGCGCGCCTCAAGGTCGCGGCCAGTTCCGGATCGAGCGCGTTGACGGGCGGCCGGGCGAGTCGCAGCTCGCGGATGCCGTGGGGGTGGTCGATGGTGTCGAGCATGGGCGTGGCCTCAGAGGTCTTGTGCGGTCCAGCTGTACTGCACGCTGTAGGTGAGCGTGGCCTTGCCCCGTGCGGGTACGCGCACCGCGAATTCGAGGAGCTGCGGCGTCTCCTGCGTGGCCTTCTGGCTCGATGCGGTGACGGTCCATTCGCGCCAGCGACTGGGATGCTCGCGCACCGTCACGGTGCGCGCGATGGCGCCACCGTTGCTGAGCGTGATGCGGTAGGACTCGCTGAGCCGGTGGGCCTTGGCATCGACGTGGAATGCGGTGCGGTCGCGACTCGCGCGCAGGTCAAAGCTTTGACCCAGCCGCACCGTGACCTTTTGTCCCTTGGGACTATCTGCGACGCCGCCTTCCCCCAGCAACGCGGGGGTACCATCCTGGCCGGTCAGCCACGCACGCAAGGTTCCGGCCGGCAGGGCCGCGGGGGCCGTGAAGGCGAGGGTGCTGTCGATCGCGCGGTCGCGGTAGTCCTGCGCGCCGTAATCGTTGGTGTTGGGGTGCGGCGGATAGGCCGGGTTGCCGTCTTCAACGATGTATTGGCGCTGGCAGGCCAGCGGTTGCGCGCGGTACAGCGGCGTCAGCGTGACCGTGCCATTGGGAAGACTGATCGCGCCGTGCAGCGTGAAGCTGCGGTAGTCGCCGAGCGTTGCCTGCGTGGGCAGGCGCGGCGCCGCTGCGGCCATGGGCGCGATGAAACGTTCGGCGACGAGCCCGCCGCGCTGGCCGAAGTTGGGCTGGCCGGCGACCAGCTTCAGCGTGGCACCGGTGTAATCGCGGCCGCTGCGGTTGGCGATGCTGGCCTCGGGCTTGAATTGCATGTGGCAAGGGTCGCCACCCGTCAGCGTGGCACTGTAGGCGGCGCGCCAGCCGATTCCCGCGGTCGTATAGGTCAGGGACGCGTCGCGGGTGCCGGCAGCCCTTGCGTCCACGTCCAGCAGCAGGCTGTTGCCGCTGGCCACCGAACCGGCCGGCAGGGTGAGTGACGCGTATTGATGCAGCCAGTGCGCCTGGCCGTCGGCGGTACGGAGCAGTAAGCCCGCGCTCGACGCGCCAAGCAGGGTGCCTTCGAGGCTGCCGCTGCCGGTATTGACCGTGATGTGGCTGCCAATCGCGGCGTCCAGCGCGCCGCTGGCGCTGGCGTTGGCCAGCACCACACGTTGTCCGAGCACCGCAACCGCCGGCCCGGCGCCAAACCCGACGGCGATCGCCTCGGGGTCGAGTGTGGCGGGCAGCCCGCCGATGCGCACTTCGTGCGTGCCGGCTGCAAGCTTGAGCATGCGCCGTTCGTGGACCAGCGCGTGGCCGGCGTCGAGCGTACCCTGCGCAGTACCGGTGAAGAGCGCCTCGTTGTCGGCGTGATAGACCGTGAGGGCCGGGCCTTCCGCGGCGAGGGCGGCCGGGATCGAGACAATCGCTGCGGTGGCGGCAACGAGCAGTCGGCGATGCATGGTGGTGCTCCCTCGTGGTGGCTGGTTCGATGATAGTGTCGCGCGGCTTGCGTGCCGCCGCGGCCGGCGGCGGGTCAGGCCGTGACCTGGACGCTGGCGACCAGCGCCGCAATTTCCTCGCTGCCACGCGCGCGCAGCAGGCGCGGCACCAGTTTGCGCAGCGTCTTGCGTTCGCAGCGCGACAACGCGTCGCGCTGGCCGAGGATCCGGTCGGGCTGCATGCTGAAATCGTCCAGGCCCAGCGCGACCAGAATGGGCGCGAAGGCCGGATCGCCGGCTATTTCGCCGCACAGGCAGACGGGCTTGCGCGCCGCGCGCGCGCGCGCGATGACGTAGGCCAGCATTCGCAGTACCGCCGGATGCGCTGGCCGGTACAGCTTGCCCAATTGGTCGTTGTTGCGATCGGCCGCGAGGATGTACTGGGTCAGATCGTTGCTGCCGATGGCGAGAAAATCGGCGACCTCGAGCATGGCGCGCACGTTGAGTGCGGCCGCCGGTACCTCGATCATCGCGCCGAGGTCGAATTGTTCTGGAATCTCGAAGCCGGCGGTGCGCAGATCACGCCCGCACTCTTCGATCAAGCGGCGGACCTCGGTCAGCTCCGCGGCATCGGTGACCATCGGCACCAGAATGCGCAGCGGACCGTAACAGCTGGCGCGCAGGATCGCGCGCAGCTGGGTGATGAAGACGTCGGGTTGGCGCAGCGACAGGCGCACGCCGCGCACGCCCAGCGCCGGGTTGGGTTCGGCGGCCGTGACCAACCCCGCCGCATCGGCCTTGTCGGCGCCCAGGTCGAGGGTGCGGATCGTGACCGGCAGGCCGCCAGCGCCGAGCAGCGCGTCCCGATAGGCGGTGAACTGCTCGTTCTCGGTCGGCAAGCCATCGTGGGCGAGGAACAGGAACTCGGTGCGGTACAGGCCGATGCCGGCAACGCCGAGATTGCGTGCGCGCTCGATGTCTTCCGGGCGCTCGGCGTTGGCGAACAGGCGCAGCTGGTGTCCGTCGCGGGTGCGCGTTTCCGCGCCGGCCAGTTCTGCCAGGCGCTGGCCTTCGCGCAGGCTGTCGCGTTGCCAGGTCCGATAGCGGGCCAGGTCCTGCGCCGCCGGATGCACCACCACCTCGCCGCGCACGCCGTCGACCAGCGCGAGGTCACCGTCGCGGAGGTCCTCGAGCACGCCGTCGGCGTTGACCAGCATCGGCAGGTGCAGGCTGCGGGCGAGAATGGCGGTGTGCGAGTATGGACTGCCGGAACCGGCGACCACCGCGAGGATGCCGTGGCTCGCGAGGTGTGCCAGTTCGCCCGGCGCGACGCTGTCGGTGACCAGGATCTCGCCGACGCGGGTGGCGAGTTTCTTCTCTTCGGCGCTGGCCTGGCGTGCGAGTGCGCTTTGTACGCGCGCGATGACGTGGTCGACGTCCTCGCCGCGGCTGCGCAGATACGGATCATCCATCTCGTCGAACACCGCGACCAGCCGGTCGCGCTGTGCCTTGAGCGCGGCTGCGGCGCGGTAGTGGCCGCGGCGGATCATCGCGCGCACGCCTTCGATCAGGTCCGGATCGTCGAGCAGCTGCGCGTGGGCATCGATGAATTCACCGACCTCCCGCGCCAGTGCGCCGTGCAACTTGCGGCGCAGCTCGGCCATGTCCTCGCGGGCGACCGCGAATGCGCGTTCGAGCCGCGCAACTTCGGCGTCGATCTCCGCATCCGGCAGGGGCGAGGTGTCGATGCTGAAACGCGCCGGCTGCTCCAGCCGCACGCGGCCCAGCGCCATGCCTGGCGCTGCGGGATGCCCGGGGAACGTCCGCCTCATGTGCCCTCGTCGAACTTGCGGTCGAACAGGTCCGCGACCGCGGCCAGCGCCTCGGCTTCGTCCACGCCCTCGGCGCGCAGCAGGAGCGGTGTGCCAAGGCCGGCGGCCAGCATCATCACCCCCATGATGCTTTTGGCGTTGACTTCACGGCCACCGCTGATGAGCCAGATGGTCGATTTGAAACCCTGCACCAACTGCACAAGCTTGGCCGACGCGCGTGCGTGCAGGCCAAGTTTGTTGCTGACCATGATTTCTTGTTCGACCATCGGGTCTTCCACGCAACGGTGGCAACGCACGCCTACGTTACCAAAACTGCCAAAAAGGGGACGGAGGGAATTAAGTCGCGACTTAATTCCCTCCGTCCCCTTTTTAAAGCGGCTAGTGTGCCTTGTCGATGCGAATGCCGCCGCGGCCGCCGCTGGCCGCAACTTCGGCCAGCTCGTCCAGTGGCTTGTCGGGGTAGTTCAGTACCCGCAACAGCATCGGCAGGTTGAGGCCCGATACGCACCGCGCGCGCACGCCAAGGTCGGCCAGTTGATTGGCGATGTTGCACGGGGTCGAACCGTACAGGTCGGACAACACCAGCACGCCGCCGCCATGATCGAGCGTGCGCGCCGCGCGCGCCGCGGCCGGCAGCATCACCGCCGGGTCGTCGTTGGCGCCGACTTCCAGGGTGTCGAGCTGGCATGGCAGGCGCGGCATGACATGCTGCGCCGCGGTCATCAATGCGCGGCCGATTTCTTCGTGCGTCAGCAGCAAAATGCCGGCCGGCACGGTAGTGTCAGCGGGTTGCAGTGCGGTGGCCGTATTCATGATGGGTAGTGGCAGTCAGGTAGCCAATGGCTTGCAAGATTCGGTCCAACCGGCCCCAGCGCTATTCCAGTTCACGGTGGAAAGAGAGAACCTGGTCACGACTCGCGCGATAGTGGTCGGCCAGCCGTTCGGCAATATAGACCGAGCGGTGCCGCCCGCCCGTACAGCCGATTGCGACCGTCAGGTAGCCCTTGTCTTCGCTTTCAAAGCGCGGCAACCAGGCGTCCAGAAACTGCTGGACGTCAGCCAAGTATTGTACTACGACGCCTTGACCATCCAGAAAGTCGCGTACGGCCGCGTCCAGGCCCGAAAATGGCCGCAGACGCGGGTCCCAGTGCGGATTTGGCAGGCAGCGCGCATCAAACACGAAGTCGCAGTCGGGTGGCAGGCCGCGACCGTAGGCGAAAGACTCGAACATCAGGGTCAGGCCGCCGGTGGCGGCGCCGTAGTCGGTGGCGATCTGGCGCCGCAGCTGGTGGACGTTGCTGTCGCTGGTGTCGATGGTGCGGTTGGCAATGGCCATGAGCGGGCGCAAGCGACGGCGTTCTTCGGCGATCGCATCGACCAGCGAAAGGCCATCCTCGGACAGCGGGTGCCGGCGGCGGCTGCTGGCGTAGCGCTTGAGCAGCACGGCGTCACGGGACTCGAGAAAGGCCAACTCGGCGTCCGCGCCGGCCTCGGCGAGCCGGGACAAGGCGTCCGGCAGGCGTTCGAGATCGCCCCGGCTGCGCACGTCCACACCGACCGCAATGCCGCGCGGCAGGTCGCGCCTGCCTTCGACCAGCGCGCGGTACAACGCGGGCAGCAGGCTGGTCGGCAGATTGTCGACACAGTAGAAGCCCAGGTCTTCGAACGCGCGCAGGGCGACGGTCTTGCCGGCGCCGGAGAGTCCGGTCAGGACGACGACGCGGATTTTTCCTGGCGTGGCGGCATCGGTATGCATGGCGGTCACCCCGGTTGATGCTGCATGCGTGCGGCCTGGCGGTCCATGAAAATGCGGGCCTGGTCGATGCCCTGCGATTTCAGCATGTGGCTGCGCACCGCGGCCTCGACCAGCACCGCCAGATTGCGGCCCGGCGCGACCGGCAGCGTGATCTGCGGCACCTTCACCTCCAGCACCTCGCGGACGCCGACGTCGCCGGTCAGGCGCACCATCGCGTCCTCGGGCTCGTCGCCCGCTGGCCGCAGCTGCACGATCAGGCGCAGGTACTTCGAACGCTTGACCGCGGTGTGGCCAAACATCTCGCGCACGTTGAGCACGCCGAGCCCGCGCACTTCCAGCAGGTCGCGCAGGATTTCGGGGCAGGTGCCATCCAGTACGTCCGGCGCGATCATGGTGAACTCGGGCGCGTCGTCGGCGACCAGCCGGTGGCCGCGGGTGATGAGTTCCAGCGCCAGCTCGCTCTTGCCGCTGCCCGGCGTTCCGGTGATGAGGACGCCGATGGAATGGACTTCCATGAACACGCCATGCAGCGTGACCTGCGGCGCCAGCGCGCGCGCGAGCTTGTATTGCAGGTAGGTCAGGATGTCGTGGCCGCGGCGGGCGCTGACCCACAGCGGGGTCTGGGTTTCCTCGGCCGCCTCGCGCAGGTCCGCGGGCACCGCCTGATCCTTGGTGATGATCAATGCGACCGGCTGGGCCGCGAAGATTTTCTGTACCGTCTCCCAGCGTTGGCGCGAATCCAGGCCGTCGAGGTAGTTCAGCTCCTCGCCGCCGACGATCTGCAGCTTGTTCGGGTAGATGATGTTGAGATAGCCGATCTCGGATGGGCGCCGCTGGCCCGGTCCGCCCGCTTGCAGTTCGCGCTCGGCGCCTGCCTGGCCCGCCACCCAGCGCAGCGCCATGCGTTCCTGGATGTCTGCAAAGAGTGCTTTTGCGCTGAGTCGGTTCACTGCGTATCCCCGCCCGCGCGGATCGCGGGCGGGGACATTGTGCCAGTGTGGGTGCTGGCCGTCGCTACGCCAGGTTGCGGATGTCTTCGCGATCGTGGGTGGCCTGCTTGTCCTTGTGCCGGCGTACCTGAGCGTCGAGCTTTGCGAACAACGCGTCGATGGCCGCGTACATGTCCTGGTGCACCGCGTCCGCGTGCAGCACAGTGCCGGTCGTCGTCAGCGTGCCTTCAGCGCGGTTTGCCAGGCGGTTTTTTTCCACTTCCAGCACCACGTTGAGTGAAGTCAGGTTGTCGAAACGTCGCGCCAATCGTTCGCGGCGCGCATCCACGAAATCGCGCAACGCGGGGGTTATTTCGACCTGATGACCGCTTACCTGTGTTTGCATGATGGACTCCTCTGCAGCGAAGGTGACGGTTTGGCTGTGGCTCCAAACCTGGTGCGGCGTGATGCCGGTGGCATGGGTGCCGGTTGCTTACTCCTTGTGATCGCGGACGGGGTGGAAAGTTGCATCCAGAATGCAACGGCCGACGTGAAGTTTCTGTTGCACGAAGGTTCAACGCGCGCGCGTGCGTTCGCTCGAGTTGGCGATGCGCAATTGCTCGCGGTATTTGGCGACGGTACGGCGCGCCACCTGGATGCCGCGCCGGTTCAATTCCGTGGTGAGCGCCTGGTCCGACAGCGGTTTGCAGGGGTCCTCATCGTCCACCAGTTTGCGGATCATGGCCTGGATAGCCAGCGCCGATGCACTGCCGCCATCCTCGGTGGCGACGCTGCTGGAAAAGAAATGCTTGAATTCAAACGTGCCCCGCGGCGTGTGCAGGTACTTGCGGGTGGTCACGCGCGAGATCGTCGACTCGTGCAGGCCCAGCTCCTCGGCCAGTTCGCGCATCACCAGCGGGCGCATGGCTTGGGGGCCAAAGTCGAGAAACGCGCTTTGGGTACGGACGATTGCCTGCGCCACCTTCAGCAACGTGTCGGCGCGTGATTCGAGGCTCTTGATGAGCCAGCGCGCTTCCTGCAGTTGCCCGCACAGCCACGCCGCATCGCCGCGCTGGGCACGCGCGATCAGGCTGCAGTAGTGCTGGTTGATGGCCAGCCGCGGCTGGCAGTCGGGCGACAACGAAACGCGCCAGCGGCCTCCAGACTTGATGGCATAGGCGTCCGGGGTGACGTATTCGGCGGGGGCAGGGTCAAAGCGGGTTCCGGGGTGCGGATCGAGCGAGCGGATCAGCAGTGTGGCGGCAATGACCATGTCCTCGGGCGCGTTGAATTTTTGCGCGAGCTTGGCTACGTCGCGGCGCGCCAGCAGGTCGAGCTCGCTGGTGACGATGGCGCGCGCCAGTTCGCGCCCGGGGATCGCGGGATCGAGCTGTTCGAGCTGCGCGCCAAGGCAGTCACCAAGGTCCAGGCTGGCGACCCCGGTCGGCTCGAAGTGCTGGATACGCAGGCGCACGGCCTCGGCTTCGCGCTTGTCGAGTGCGGGTTTCAGCGTATGCAGCGCGGCCAACACGGGTTCCAGACCGTCGCGCAGGTAACCGTCGTCGTCCAGTGCGTCGATGATGGCACCGGCGATGGCCGCTTCACGCGCCGTAAAACTGGTCAGGTTCGCCTGCCATTGCAGGTGATCCCGCAGGCCCACGGGCGCCGCGTCCTGCGGATCCGGGGCGTCATCGTCGTCAAAATTGTTGCTGGACTTGGCCCATTCGATGACCTGGGGTGAGTTTTCATCCCAGTACTCACTGTCTTCGGCGGGTTCGTTGGCGCTTTCACCGGGCGGGCTGGTGTCGGCCGACGAGACTTCCGCCGGTGCCTCGTCGGCCGGATCGGCCTCGTCCAGATCGAGCATGGGATTGGCTTCCACCAGTTCCCGCAGCTCGGTCTGCAATTCAATTTGCGACAGCTGCAGCAGCTTGATCGCCTGTTGCAGTTGTGGCGTCAGGGACAGTTGCTGCGACTGGCGAAGCTGGATGCCGGGTTTCATGGCGACCTTCGTGGACAGTCACCTGCATCCTATAGCACGGCTGCCCTTGTGGGTAGCCCGTCGGCACGCATTTTGCTTGCGGCCCGGCCGTGTCCCGCACCGGGCCGGCGGGATCACGGCGGGGGTTGCGGAAAGTCAGGCCATGGATGGCCGTTGGAGGCCCGGAATCTCGCCCGGCCGCGAGTGCCGGGGAACCTGTTCGGGACGTGATCAGGGATGATCACGCTACATGTGGAATTCGTGGCCGAGATACACCTCGCGCACCTGCTTGTGCGCCAGGATCTCGGCCGGCGTGCCCAGCGCGAGCACCTTGCCTTCGTTGAGGATATAGGCGTGCTCACAGATGCCGAGCGCTTCGCGCACGTTGTGGTCGGTAATCAGTACGCCGATGCCGCGGTCGCGCAGGTGGCGCACGATGCGCTGGATCTCGCCCACGGAAATCGGGTCGACACCGGCGAAGGGCTCGTCCAGCAGCATGTAACGCGGGTTGGCCGCGAGCGCGCGCGCGATTTCGACCCGGCGCCGCTCGCCGCCCGAAAGGCTGATGCCCTTCTGGGTCGCGATGTGCGCGATCTTCAGTTCGTCCAGCAGTGCATCCAGCTCGCCCTGGCGCGCGCCGGTGGCAAGATCGCTGCGCAGCTCCAGTACCGCCATGATGTTGTCGGCCACCGACAGGCGCCGGAACACCGAGGCCTCCTGCGGCAGGTAGCCGATGCCCTTGCGGGCGCGCAGGTGCATGGGCAGGCCGGTGATGTCCTCGCCGTCCAGCGTGATGCGCCCGGCGTCGGCTTCAATCAGTCCAACCACCATGTAAAAGCAGGTGGTCTTGCCCGCACCGTTGGGACCGAGCAGGCCCACGACTTCGCCCTGGCGGATTTCAAAACCGAAATCCTGCACCACCTGGCGCGAGCGGAAGCTTTTTTGCAAACCCTGCGCGGTGAGCATGGATCAGGGCGTCCCGCTGGCCGCGGGTGCGGCAGCCGTGGCGGCCGGCGCCGGACGGGCCGTGGGGCTGCTTGCAGACACCGGCGCGCTGGCGGTGCTGGTCGATGGCGCTGGCACGGCGTTACCGGCTGCGGCCGGCTTGGCCGTACTGGCGGGCGCGGGCTTGGTGCGTGGCTGCAGGGTGATGTGGACCCGTCCGCCGCCGCTGGCGCTGCCCTTGATCGCACCGGTGTCGGTGTCATAGGCCAGCTGGTTGCCGTGGAACTCGCCGCGGCCCTGTTGTACCACGCTGGCGTCGCCGGTCAGGATCACGGTGTTTTCCGATACCTTGTAGTCCAGCGTAAGCGCCTGCCCGTGCACAAGGGTGCCGTTGTCCTGGGTTTGCTGGAAGTGCGCCGGGGTTCCGGTCAGCACCACGCGCTGCCATTGGCTGGTGTCGTTCGGGTCGGTGTAGCCGACGGCCTTGGCGCCGTCGGCGTGAAAGGTGCCCTGATCCATCGCCACCTTGCCAGTGAAGGTGATCTTGCCGCTGTCCTGGCTGCCGGCGAACGCGTCGGCGGTGATGTTGATGGGCTGGGTTTTGTCCGATTGTTTGGCCTGCGCGGCACCCGCGCATCCGAGCGCTGCAACCAGCACGAGCAACAGGTCAGTGCGTGCGCGCGTGTGGCGCGAGCGTGGCGTGGACATCGGAGAGCAGCTCCAGGCTGTGGGTGGTGAAATCGGCCTTCATGCCGGTGCCGCGCAGTATAGAGCCCGGCTCCTGAATTACGCTGGGTGCCGCGGTCGCCATGCGCTTGTCCTGGGTCCACACGGTGGCGTCGGCGGTGTGGATCTCGGCTGCGGAGAGGGCGGGCGTGGGCGGGCGGCGCATATTGATGGCACCGATCAGCTTCACCAGGTTGTTGTCTGCGCTGATCCACGCATACTGCGAGGTGCCGTACCAGTTCGAGCCGTCGCTGCCGACGAAAAAGTAGTGCGGCGAGTTGACGTACAGCGCGGCGTTGCCTTCGCGCCGCGCGAGGTGGGGTGCGGTCATGGTGAAGGCCAGCCGGCCGTCCAGTCCGAAGGCGTGCAGCGTGAAGTGGTCCAGCTCGTAACTGGAGCGCGGCGGGCCGACGATGGCCACCGTTTTGGGCGGCGGCTTGAGCCACCACACCAACAGTTGCGTGAGCGCGGCGGCAAACGCCAGCGCGACCACCCACGCGACGGTACGCCGGTCTTTCATGCCGTCCGGGCCGCGAGAACGAAGTCTGCCACTTCCCGCGCGGCGCCTTCGCCACCGCGCGCACGGGTGTGCCAGTGCGCCGCGGCCAGGACTTCCGGGCGGGCATTGGCGACCGCGATCGCGAGCCCGCACGCGCGCATGGGTGGCAGGTCGGGCAGGTCATCGCCGACGTATGCCGCGGCACTGGCGGCCAGGCCGGACGCACGCAGGATGTCTTCGAGGCAGCCGAGCTTGTTGGTCTTGCCCTGGTAGACGTAATCAATGCCAAGTTGTGCCGCGCGCAGCTCGACCGCATGGCTGATGCGGGCACTGATCAGCGCGACTTCGATGCCGTGTTGGCGCAGCAGCTTGAGGCCAAGGCCGTCATGGACGTGGAATACCTTGATCTCGTGCCCGTCCTCGGTCAGCCACAGGCGGCCGTCGGTGAGGGTGCCGTCAACGTCGAACGCGACCAATCGAACCTGGGCCGCGCGAACACGGATGTCGGCGGGAATTGCGGGAGCGGTGGGCATGTTGGCTGGTTGTTGCCTGGTAACACCGGATGATCGGTCATCGTAGCCGGAGCACCCGGCCAGGACCTCCCTGTCCGCAAAACGGGGGATCGCGGGGGATGCGTTGCTGGTTGCTGCGCGCTGCCATCCCCCGGCGCTTCGCGCTGATTCCGTTCGCGAGCGGGGAAGCTGAGAATCACACCACGCGTGCGCGCAGCAGGTCGTGGATGTTGAGCGCACCAACCACCTGCTGCTCGGCATCTACGACCAGCAGCGCGTGGATTTTGTATTCTTCCATGAGCTGCGCCGCCTCGGCCGCGAGCTTGCGCGGACCGATGGTTTTCGGGTGGGTGCTCATGGCATCGTGAACCGACGTCGTGCGCAGGTTGACGCCGTTGTCATCGAGGCTGCGGCGCAGGTCGCCGTCGGTGAAGACGCCGACCAGTTTGTGCGCGGCGTCCACCACGGCGGTCATGCCGAGGCCCTTGCGCGACATCTCCATCAGCGCCTCGGTCAGCGTGGCATCGACGTTGACCAGCGGAATGGCGTCGCCGGTGTGCATCACGTCGGCGATCTTCAGCAGGCGCCGGCCGAGCGCGCCCGCGGGGTGTGAGCGCGCGAAATCCTCGGCGGTGAAACCGCGCGCTTCCAGCAGCGCGATGGCCAGTGCGTCGCCAAGCACCAGCGCCGCGGTGGTACTGGCGGTGGGGGCAAGGCCAAGGGGACAGGCTTCACCCGAGACACTGGCGTCGATGTGTACGTCGGCATCGCGCGCCAGGGTGGAATTGGGGTTGCCGGTCATCGCGATCAATGCGTTGCCCTGGCGCTTCAGGAACGGGATGATGGTGAGGACTTCCTCGGTTTCACCCGAGTTCGAGAGCAGCAGTACCACATCGCCCGAGGTGATCATCCCGATGTCGCCGTGGCTGGCCTCGCCGGGGTGAACGAAGAATGCGGGTGTACCGGTCGAAGCCAGGGTCGCGGCGATCTTGCGCGCAATGTGGCCGGATTTGCCCATGCCGGACACGACCACGCGGCCGGTGCAGGCCAGCAGCATTTCGCAAGCCACGCTGAAGTCACCGTTCACGCGCGGGCCCAGCGCCTCGATGGCGCGGGCTTCAAGCTCGATGACCTTGCGCGCGCTCACCACCAGCGCGGCCTGTTGGCCGGCGGCGGCGAGGGCGGGCGCAGCCGCGGTTGTGTGCGCATGCATGCGGGTGTACTCCTGTGGTGGCGTTCAGCCGGGGCGCGATTTCCAGTAACATCGCAGGTTGGCATTCTACAGGCTATAGGCGGTTCGTTCGCGCATTTCGAAGGGCGTGACGGCTCGCGCGACGGCCCCACTGTTAGAGAGCGGTTCATGCAAGCGGAAGAGATGGAAGCCCTGTTTTTGGCGGCGCTGCCCGGCGCCGAGGTCAAGGTGGTGACGGTGGACGACGTGCATTTTCAGGCCCGGATCGTCGCGCGCGAGTTTGCGGGCAAGCCGACGCTTGCGCGGCACCGCCTGGTGTACGCGGCGCTTGGCGAGCGCATGGGCGGCGAGGTCCACGCCTTGTCCCTGCGGACCCTGACGCCCGCTGAAGCGGAGAACGGCTGATGGCCAGGATCCTCATTTCCGGCGGCCGTCCGCTGAATGGCGACGTGTGGATCTCGGGCGCCAAGAACGCGGTGCTGCCGATCCTGGCGGCGTGCCTGCTGGCCGATGAGCCCGTCACCGTCGGCAACGTGCCGCACCTGCACGACGTGACAACGACCATGGAGCTCCTCGGCCAGATGGGCGCCGAGCTCGTGGTTGACGAGCACATGCGCATCCGGGTGGATCCGCGTTCGACCGATCGCTTCTTCGCGCCCTATGAACTGGTCAAGACGATGCGCGCCTCGATCGTGGTGCTGGGGCCGCTGCTGGCCAAGTACGGTCAGGCCGAAGTCTCGCTGCCGGGTGGCTGCGCGATCGGTTCGCGCCCGGTCGATCAGCACATCAAGGGCCTGCGCGCGCTCGGCGCCGAGATCGTGGTCGAAAACGGCTACATCAAGGCGCGTGCGGGGCGGCTCAAGGGTGCGCGTGTCGCGATGGACATGGTGACCGTCACCGGCACCGAAAACATCATGATGGCGGCGACGCTCGCGCAGGGCACCACGGTGATCGACAACGCGGCCGAGGAACCCGAGGTCTGCGATCTGGCCCAGTGCCTCAACAGCATGGGTGCGCAGATCAGCGGCATCGGTACGACAAGGCTGGTGATCGATGGCGTCGAGCGCCTGCACGGCACTGATTACAACGTGCTGCCCGATCGCATCGAGACCGGCACCTTCCTGGTTGCCGGCGCGATCACGAGCGGCCGGGTGCGCACCAAACACGCGCGTCCCGATTTGCTGAAGTCGGTGCTGTCCAAGCTTGAAGACACGGGTGCACACATCAATTGCGACGAGGACACGATCGAGCTGGACATGCGCGGCCGCAGGCCGCGCGCGGTGGACATCACCACGGCGCCGTACCCGGCGTTCCCGACCGATATGCAGGCGCAGTTCACCGCGCTCAACTGCGTCGCCGAAGGCACCGGCGTCATCACCGAGACCGTGTTTGAAAACCGTTTCATGCATGTGCAGGAGCTGCGCCGGCTGGGTGCCGACATCAAGCTTGAAGGCAACACCGCGATCGTACGCGGCGTGCCGCACATGTCAGGGGCACAGATGATGGCGACCGACCTGCGGGCGTCGGCGTCGCTGGTGCTCGCGGGACTGGTGGCCGAAGGCGACACCACCGTCGACCGCATCTACCACATCGACCGTGGGTATGAAAACATCGAAGAAAAGCTCGGCGGCCTTGGCGCGCACATCCGGCGGCTACCGAATTGAGCCGTTGCGGCGAGGCCGTGACGTGCGAATGCGCGGAGCGGGATCTCGCTCAGCCTTTGCTCCAGCTCTCCAGCTCCAGCGAGAACTCGTCCTTGCCGCGCTGGTCGAGCTTGACCGGCACCGGAAGCTGCTCCGGCGCAAACCACGCCTCGAACGGATCGCCGCCGTCGGTGCGCGTGACGTCGATGGCCTGGAAGGTGCCGGCTGGTACGCTGACCTCCTGGTGTCCGCGCACGCGGTAGTGTTGCAGCTGGATCCGGTCGCGTACCGCCACCGGCAAGGCGAACGTGGTTTTGCCTGCCCGCAATCCCGCGATCAATGCCAGCGGAACGGTGTGGCGTTCGAGCACGCCCGGCTGGGTCGCGAAACTGTGGATGCCGCGGTCGTTCACTTCGATCGTGTGGGTGCGCCAGTCGAACCGCACCGTGCGGTGCTTCTGCTTCAGCGCGGTATCCATGCTGTAGTCGTAGCTGTCGCCCTGCGGCAGGTTGCCCACCCACTGGAAGGTCGACTCTTCCTTGACGTTGGCGCCGAGCAGTGAGGCCAGGCCGGACGTGCCGCGGCTGGCGGTGGTGTAGGTCCAGGTGTTGTCACGGCCTTGCACCAGCGTCACGGTGGCGGTGCCAATCTGCGAACCGTCCCGCAGCAGGCGATAGTGGGCGGTAAAGGCGGGCACCGGTGCTGCGGCGACGGCTGCCGCGCACACGGCAACCAGTGCGAGCCCAAGGGCATACAGGGAGCGGCGAACAAATGGCATGGTGGCAACACCGGCACGAAAGGTTGCCAGCAAGCGTGGCGCGACAATACTGAACGCAGCTTCACGCGCCGGCAAGCCGTCCATCGGTATTGAGCTGCAGGGGTTTCGCAAGTGGCCGGCCATCGCACCAGGTTTGCCCGTTGCGTTCACACACGCGGCCGCGGGCGATGGCCCCGACGCACGCGACCAGCAGGCGGTGTTCCTTGGGCAACAGGCGCTCGGCCAGGGTGTCCTCGGTATCGCGCGGGTGGATTTTGATGCGCACCTGCGCGATGACCGGGCCGCCGTCAAGCTCGGCGCTGACGAAGTGGACGCTGGATCCGTGCTCGGTATCGCCCGCCTCGAGCGCGCGCCGGTGGGTGTGCAGGCCGCGGTATTTGGGCAGCAGTGACGGGTGGATGTTGATCATCCGGCCCGTCCATTGCGCGGTGACCGCCGGATCGAGGATGCGCATGTAGCCGGCCAGCACGACCAGTTGCGCGCCGCTGGCTTTCACGTTCGCGAACAACGCTGCGTCAAATTCGGCGCGCGCAGCGAACGATTTTGGCTCCAGCGCAAAGGTCGGGATGCCATGTGCTTCGGCGTTGCGCAGCGCTGGCGCATCGGCCTTGTCGCCGGCCACCAGCGTGAACTCGATGGGCAGTTCGCCGGCCGCGCGCGCGGCGATCAGCGCCGCGAGGTTGCTGCCGCGTCCGGACGCGAGTACCGCGACGGGCAGTGTCATGCGATGTGGACGCGGTCGTCACCGGTGGCGGTCACGACTTCGCCGATCGGCCAGCTGGCAAGGTTCCACTGGGTCAGTGCGGTGCGGACGTGTGCCACGTCGCCGGGTGCCAGGATCAGCGTGAAACCGACGCCGCAATTGAAGGTGCGCCACATTTCATCCGTCGGCAGCCTGCCTTCCTGCTGCAGCCACGCAAACACGGCGGGCAGCGGCCAGGCCGAGGCATCGATGGCAAGGCCAAGGCCCTTGGGTACCACGCGGATGATGTTTTCCTTCAGGCCCCCGCCCGTGATGTGGGCCATGCCATGGATCATGCCGCGGTTGCCGCGCAGCAGCGCGAGGATGGGCTTGACGTAGATTGTGGTCGGCATCATCAGGGCGTCGGCCAGCGTCGCGTGGCCGAGCTTGAGGTCAAACGGCGAGCCCGCGCGCTCGAGGATCTTGCGGATCAGCGAAAAGCCGTTTGAGTGCGGGCCGCTGGATTCGACGCCGAGGATCACGTCACCCTTGCAAATCGCGCTGCCGTCGATGAGGCCGGACTTTTCCACCGCACCGACGTTGAAGCCCGCGAGGTCGTATTCGCCCGGCGGATACATGCTGGGCATTTCTGCGGTTTCGCCGCCGATCAGCGCACAGCCGGCCAACTCGCAACCTTTCGCGATGCCGCCTACCACCGCGACGGTGGTGTCCACGTCAAGCTTGCCGGTGGCGAAATAGTCGAGGAAGAACAGCGGCTCGGCGCCCTGCACCAGCACGTCGTTGACGCACATGCCCACGAGGTCGATGCCGATGGTGTCGTGACGGTGCAACTGTTGCGCCAGACGCAGCTTGGTGCCGACACCGTCGGTGCCCGACACCAGTACCGGGTTGCGGTATTTTCCGGACAGGTCGAACAGCGCGCCAAAACCACCCAGGCCGCCCATGACCTCGGGCCGGAAGGTTTTGCCGACCAGCGGCTTGATGCGTTCCACCACTGCACTGCCGGCGTCGATGTCAACGCCTGCGGCGCGGTAGGAGAGGGCTTCGTCGTTGGCGGTCACGGCAGCATCCGGGGCGTACGCACTGAGTGGCTGGATCGGCCATGATAGACGCTGAGCCCGTGATTGGGCAGACTTGCAGCGTCCGGTTGGAGGTGCACGGCCATGATGCGAACTTGGGTGGGCTTGTTGCTGGCGCTCGGCGTGTCCGGTGCGGCCATGGCGCAAACCCCGCCGCCCGGGCCGGCGGTACCGCCCGCGGCCGGCGCCGCAGCGGTCGCGCCGGCCGCCAACCCGTATTCCGCCACGGTGCCGGTGGCGGGTACCAGCGATGCCCAGCGCAGCGCCGCGATTGCCGCCGCGCTGACGGTAGTGTTGCAGGGCATCTCGCCGGGGTTCAGCCCCGACGCCGGCATGCTGGCGAACGCGGCGGGCTATGTGCGGGACTACCGCTACCGGCGGGCCGCGAGCGGGGTGGGTCTGGAGTTGCAGGTCGATTTCGATCCGGCCGCGGTAGGTCGCATGCTCGCGCGCCCGGGTGGCGGCGGCGCGGCGACGGCCGCCGCCGCAGCGCCAGCGGCGGCATCCAGCGCGAGCGCCGCCGTTCCGGGGTCCGGCACGGCGCCGTCCCAGGCTGTAGCCAGCAGCGGCACGGGCACCCTGTGGGTGGGCGGCATCGACAGCAGCCACGCATTTGCGAGCGTACTCGCGCTGTTGCGCGGGGATCCGCAGCTGAAGAACGTGGTCCCCGTCGCCGCGTCTGGCGCCGGGGTCATGCTGCAGGTCGATTACAGCCAGCCGCTGGCGGCAGTAGTGGCGGCCCTGGCTACACCCAACGGTCACCTGACCCCGTCGCCGCAGCCGCATCCAGGCGCGGATGCGGCCTTGCAGTGGACGCCGTGACCACGCCGCCGCTGGCCACTGGCGCGGCTGCGCGGACGGCTCCATGACCACGACCCTGCCCGACCACGCAACGGCATGGCGGCACCTGCCCAACCTGATTTCCGGCCTGCGCATCGTGTTGGTGGTGCCCCTGCTGCTGCTCATCACGGCCGAACGCTACGAGGCCGCGCTGGTGGTTGCGGTGGTGGCCGGTGTTTCAGACGGCGTGGATGGTTACCTCGCGCGACGCTTCCACTGGCAGAGCCGTCTGGGTTCGATCCTGGACCCGGCGGGCGACAAGGCGATGCTGGTCGGCAGCCTGCTCGTACTCGGCTGGATGCACGAGGTACCCCGCTGGCTGGTGCTGCTGGTGGTCGCGCGCGATCTGGTGATCCTGCTGGGCGCGCTGGCGTGGCAGCGGGTCTTGCACAACTTTGTGGCGCACCCGAGCTGGCTGTCGAAAACCACCACCGTTGCCCAGATCGGCTTCGTATTGTGGGTGCTGGCCGATCGCGCGTTCGGCTGGCAGGCGCCGATGTGGCAGTCGGTGTGGATCGTTGCCGCCCTCACCGCCGCCAGCGGGCTGGACTACGTGGTGCGCTGGGGATGGTTGGCGCGGCGCGAATTGGCGCGCAGGAAGCCGTCCGCATGAGCAGCGTCCAGCGCTGGCAATGGTTGGTCATCGTGGCCGTGGTGGGTTGGCTCGTGTGGGTGTTGTCCCCCATCCTGATGCCGTTCGTGTTGGCGGCCGTGTTTGCCTATCTCGGCGATCCGCTGGTGGATCGGCTGGAACGTTGGCACCTTGGGCGGGGACTCGCGGCCAGCCTCGTGTTCCTGTTGATGCTGCTGGCCGTCGCGCTGGCGGTCGTGCTGCTGGTGCCGCTGATCCAGCGCCAGATCGCGCGCCTGGTCGCGGCGCTGCCGGCGTACGCGGCGTGGGTCACCCACAATGCGATCCCGTGGCTGGAACAGCGCTTGAACATCCCGGCCAGCGAGTTTGATCCGGCTGCCGTGCTGGCGCGCGTACGCGGCCATCTGGGCGCCGCGGGGGGCATTGCCGCAACCGTGCTCGGCTATGCGACCCGTTCGGGCCTGGCCCTGATCGGCTGGGGTGTATCGGTCGTGCTGGTGCCGGTGGTGACGTTTTACCTGTTGCGCGACTGGGACAAGCTGATCGCGCACGTCGACGCACTGCTGCCGCGCGATGCGCAGCCCACGATCCGCCGCCTGGCGCGCGAAACCGACAGCGTGCTGGGCGCCTTCGTGCGCGGCCAGCTTTTGGTGATGGTCGGCCTTGGCATCTTCTACGCGGTCGCGCTGAAGCTGGTCGGCCTGGATGTCGGGCCGCTGATCGGCATGATCGCCGGGCTGGTCAGCTTTGTGCCCTATCTCGGCTTCATTGTCGGTATCGTGGCCAGCGTCATTGCCGTGCTGATGCAGTACCACGATGCGCTGCACCTGGTGCTGGTGTTGGCGGTCTTTGGTATCGGCAGCCTGCTCGAAAGTTACGTTCTGGTGCCAAAGCTGGTGGGGGACCGCATCGGCCTGCATCCCGTGGCGGTCATCTTTGCCGTGCTTGCATTCGGGGAGCTGTTCGGGTTTGTAGGCATCCTGTTGGCGTTGCCAATGGCCGCGGTGGTTCTGGTGCTGCTGCGGTTCCTGCGTGAACGCTACCAAGCCAGCCCGCTGTATGTTGGCGAGGGTGGCCCGCACGGTGCGTCGCCTGCAGGCGACGCGGCGCAGCCCAGCACCGCCACCGCACCCGATGCTGCCGTGCCGGCGTCCAAGGAACCATGATCCGGCAATACCCGCTCGACTTGCGCTGGCCGCCCCACCAGCGGCTGGATGCGTTTTGGCCCGGGCCCAACGCCACCGCGCTGCGTGGGGTCGCCGCCGCCGCGGCGGGCGCAAGTGCGTGGCTGTATGTCCATGGCGCGGCAGGCACCGGCAAGAGCCACCTGTTGATCGGCGCGTGCCGGGCGGCGCTGGATGCGGGCCGGCGGGCGCGCTACGTCGGCCTGGCGG
Source organism: Rhodanobacteraceae bacterium (assembly GCA_004299555.1). Taxonomy (GTDB): domain Bacteria; phylum Pseudomonadota; class Gammaproteobacteria; order Xanthomonadales; family Rhodanobacteraceae; genus 66-474. The sequence goes on along the minus strand of SCQU01000001.1, from coordinate 34,901 downwards.
AGCTCCCGGCGCCGCGGGCCGGGGCCATTGGCGCAATTGCGGTCGAAGGGCTGGTGGCGATTGACAGCACTGGGACGGTCGCCGGTGATCCGGACGCCGAGCGCGCCTTGTTTGATCTTTACAACCGCGCGCGAGCGGCCCATGCGCAGATGCTGTTTGCGGCGAGGGCGGCACCGGCGGCGCTGGGCATCGGCCTGGCAGACCTCGTGTCGCGCCTTGAGATGTGTACCCGATGCCCGCTGCGCCCGCTCGATGATGCCGGGCGGCGCGCGATGCTGGGGCTGCTGGCGGGGCGGCTCGGGTTGCGGCTGGAGGATGATGTGCTCGATTGGTGGTTTGCCCGCCAGTCGCGGGACCCCGCCTCGCTGGTCGCGCTGTTGCAGCGGCTCGATCGTGCAACGCTTGCCGCGCAGCGACGCGTGACCATCCCGTTCCTGCGCGAGTTGCTGCGAGCGCCGGGCGCGTGACCCGCGGGCACCCCCGCCGAAACGCAAGGGGCTGTTTGCCTCGCTGCCGCACGAACGGCCAGTGCCCTCGGTTTCCCGGCGCGACGAAGGGGAAAGTCGGGCGGTGTGGCGGGACGTTACGCGCGCAGGCTCGCGTCGAGCGCGGCCAGCCGCTCCGGGGTGCCAACGTCCGTCCACACGCCGGTGTGGCGCCGCCAAGCGACGGCATCGCGCGCAATGGCGGCGCGCAACAACGGCGTCAGGGAAAACCGGGGCGGAGTCGCGCGCGCGCCGGTGGTGGCGCCGGCAGCGTGCAGCCAGTCGTGCAGCAACTCGGGCCGGTACACACCGATGCCGGCAAAGGTGAGCGCGCGGGTGGCACCATCGGAATCCGCATACGGCAGCAGGCGCCCGTCCGGGTCGATGCCGAAGTCGCCCTGCGGGTGCTGCGGCGGGTCGTCCACCAATACCAGTTCGGCCGCACCCGCGGGGTCGGCGGGCAGGGCGGCGAAGTTGAAATCGGTGAAAATGTCGGCGTTGACCGCGAGGAACGGCGCGGTGCCCAGGAGGGGCAGCGCATACAGCATGCCGCCGCCGGTCTCCAGCGGCTCGGCCCCCTCGCGGCTGTAGGCGATGCGCAGGCCGTAGCGCGAACCGTCGCCGAGCGCGGCGGGGAACTGCTCGGCCAGATGCGCGATGTTGATGATGACGTCGCGCACGCCGGCGGCGGCAAGACGCTGCAGCTGCCATTCGATCAGCCGTTTGCCGCCGGCCACGAGCAAGGGTTTGGGCGTCACCTTGCTCAGTGGACGCATCCGCTCGCCACGACCGGCCGCAAACAGCAGCGCCTTCATGCGCGCGGCGCCGTCAGGTCGCGTTTGCCCGTAAAGCGCTCCATGAGGGCATTGAAGTCATGCAGTTCCGGGTAGCGCGCGGCAACCGTGTGAACATAGTGCCACACGAGTGGCAGGTCCTTGAGGTAGCCGCGCTTGCCGTCGCGGTACCACAACCGGCAAAAGATGCCGAGCACCTTGAGGTGGCGCTGGAGGCCCGTCAGGTCAAACCAGCGTTGCCAACGCGCGGCGTCGACCCGCGGGTCAAGCGCGCCGGCGCCGAGCAGCCGCTGGCGATGGCCCTCGGCCCAGCCGCGCACGCGCGCATCGTCCCAGGCGATATAACAGTCACGCAGCAGCGAAACGGCGTCGTAGGTGACGGGCCCCAGTACCGCGTCCTGGAAGTCGATGATGCCCGGATTGAGCCCCGCAACTTGCATGAGGTTGCGGCTGTGATAGTCGCGGTGCATGAACACTTGGGGCTGGCCGACGGCATTGTTGATCAGCTGCCGGAACGCGAGCTCGATGACGTCCCATTCCCCGCAGCCGACGGCGATGCCGAGATGGCGCTCGAGGAACCACCTCGGCATCAGTTCAAGTTCACGCACGATGAACGGTTCGTCAAAGTGCGGCAGGCCACTGGCGCTGACGTGCGTTTGCATGGTCAGCAGTGCATCCAGCGCGTCCGCGTACAGGGCATCGGCATTGGCGGCGTCAAGTACGGAAAGGTACGCACGCTCGCCAAGGTCCGACAACAGGAGAAACCCGTGCGCGCGGTCGGCCGCGAAGACCTCGGGCGCATTGAGGCCCGCACGCCGCAGGCGCAGGTCGATGTCCAGCCACATACCCAGATCGCCCGCGCCGGGCGGGGCGTCCATCAGCACGCGGCTGTCGCCGCCGGCCGTGCGGACACGCCAGTAACTGCGGGCGCTGGCATCCGCGGACGCCGGTTCGATGGTGGCCGTGGCAGTGTCGAGCGCGGCGCGTACGAACGCGAGGCGGGCCGCGGGCCGGTCGGCGGGCGATGTGGGGCGTGGCGGGCTCATGCGGGCCGAGTATAAGCTGCGTGCCGCCAGCATTTCGTGAGTGCAAAAACACCCAACTATACTTGCCGGACCGGTGCGCGGCCGGTGCGTTGCGGCCGGCCGAAACCACAGGAAATTGCGTGAACGCCACCCGCCTGCAAACCCACCTTGACCGCCTTGAGGCCGAGTCCATCCGCATCCTGCGCGAAACGGTGGCCGAGTGCGCCAAGCCGGTGCTGCTGTACTCGATCGGCAAGGATTCCTCGGTGCTGCTGCACCTGCTGCTGAAGGCGTTTTATCCCGCCAGGCCGCCGTTGCCGCTGCTGCACATCGACACCACCTGGCAGTTTCGCGAGATGATCGAGTTTCGCGACCGGATCGCGCGCGAAACCGGCGTTGATCTGCGCGTGTACATCAATGAAGAAGGCGTGCGGCAGGGCACCGACCCCATCAAGGATGGCGCGGCCAGGCATACGGACGTCATGAAAACCCAGGCGCTGCGGCAGGCGCTGGCCAAGTACGGGTTCGATGCGGCGATCGGCGGCGCGCGGCGTGATGAGGAAGTCTCGCGCGCCAAGGAACGGGTGTTCTCGCTGCGTAGCGCCGGCCAGCGCTGGGATCCGCGCAAGCAGCGGCCGGAGCCGTGGGGCCTGTTCAACGCCAGGCTGGGCGCGGGGGAAACGCTGCGGGTGTTCCCGATTTCCGACTGGACCGAACTCGATGTGTGGCTCTACATCCGCCGTGAAGGCATCGAGGTGGTGCCGCTGTATTACGCCGCGGTACGCCCGACTTTCATCCGCAACGACACCTTGCTGGTGCGTGACGATGACCGCGTACCGCTCGCGCCCGGCGAGCAACTGGTCCCGAAGCGGGTGCGCTTCCGCACACTCGGCGGCTGGCCGCTGACCGCCGCGATTGAATCCGACGCCGCGGACCTCGATGCCATCGTCGCCGAGATGCTCGATACCCGGCAGTCCGAGCGTGCCGGCCGCGTGATCGATCGCGACCCCACCGATTCCATGGAGCGCAAGAAGCGTGAAGGCTACTTCTGATGCACGCGTGAACACCACGCGCCCGGCGTTGGCCGCGCGCCTCGCGGCCCTTGAAGCGCGTGATACGTTGCGCTTTGCGATGTGCGGCAGCGTGGACGATGGCAAGAGCACACTGCTGGGGCGTTTGCTGGCCGAGTCAGGCATGGTGCCGGAAGATCGCCTGGCGCAGATGGTGCGCGACAGCAAGGTCCACGGCACCCAAAACGGCAGGCCCGACTACTCGCTGCTGCTGGACGGGCTTGAAGCCGAGCGCGAGCAGGGCATAACCATCGACGTCGCGTGGCGTTACTTTGGCACCGACAAGCGCGCCTTCATCGTTGCCGATTGCCCGGGCCATGCGCAGTACACCCGCAACATGGCGAGCGGGGCTTCCACGGCCGAGCTTGGCATCGTGCTGGTCGACGCGCACGCGGGGGTCCTGACGCAAACCCGCCGGCACGCGGCGATCCTTGCGTTGTTTGGTCTGCGGCGCGTCCTGTTTGCGGTCAACAAGCTTGACCTCATCGGCTACGACGAAGCGCGCTACCACGCGATCGAGCACGAGTGCCGCGAACTTGCGCGCGGGCTTGGAATCGAGCATGCCGATGCGATCCCGGTGTCGGCGATCAACGCCGACAACCTGGTGGTGCGCTCGCCCCGCACGCCGTGGTACGGCGGCAAGCCATTGCTGGAATACCTTGAAACCGTTCCGGTCGAGCGCAGGCTGGACGCGGCATTCACGCTGCCGGTGCAGTGGGTCAACCGGCCCGACCACAGTTTTCGCGGGTATGCCGGCACCGTCGCCGGCGGCCGCGTGGCGCCCGGCGATGAGATCGTGGTGTTGCCGTCCGGGCAGCGTTCGCGCGTCGCGCGTGTGGTGGGCGGCGATCACGACCTGGACGCGGCGGCGGCAGGGCAGGCGGTCACCCTGACGCTCGCCGACCAGATCGACGTGGCGCGTGGTGACGTGATTGCCGATCCGGCCCGGCCGCCGCAGGTCGCGGCGCAGTTTGCGTGCCACCTGTTGTGGCTGGACGATGCCCCGCTGCTGCCGGGGCGGCGCTACCTGCTGAAACTGGCCACCCAGGTCATTGGCGCCCAGGTTACCGAGATCAAGCACCGCATCGATCCCGATACCCAGGCGCACCTTGCGGCTACGCGGCTTGGGGCCAACGAGATTGCCTATTGCAATTTGTCGCTGGATGCGGACATCGCGTTCCGGCCCTATCGCGAGGATCGGCGCCTCGGCGGTTTCATCCTCATCGACCGCGAAACCAACGCCACGGTTGGTTGCGGCACGCTGGATTTTGGCCTGCGCCGCGATACCAACGTCCACTGGCAGGAGCTCGACGTCGATCGCGCGGCACGCGCGAAGATCAAGGGCCAGACCCCGCGCTGCCTGTGGTTCACGGGCCTGTCGGGCGCCGGCAAATCCACCATCGCCAACCTGGTCGAACGGCGTCTGCTGGCCGCGGGTTTCCACACCATCCTGCTCGATGGCGACAACGTGCGCCACGGCTTGAATCGTGACCTCGGGTTTACCGACGCCGATCGCGTCGAGAACATCCGTCGCGTGGCCGAGGTTGCCAAGCTGATGCTGGACGCCGGCCTGATCGTGCTGGTGTCCTTCATCAGCCCGTTCCGCGCCGAGCGCGACATGGCGCGCGACCTGATTGGCGAGGGGGGGTTCATGGAAGTGTTCGTGGATGCGCCGCTCGAGGTGTGTGAAGCGCGCGACGTCAAGGGCCTCTATGCCAAGGCGCGCGCGGGCAAGATCGCCAATTTCACCGGCATCGGCTCACCCTACGAGGCGCCCGAAGCGCCCGAGATCCATCTGCATTCCGATCAGGAATCGGCCGCCGATTCGGCGGCGCGGGTGGTGCGGCTGCTGGCAAGCTGAGGGCCGCCCGGTCAGTGCCGCACGCGAAATTGCCGCGCCCGCCGCGCGACCAGCGCGAGCGACCAGCGGTCGGGCAGCACGTCCATCAGCACCTTGATCGCGCGGTTCACGCGGCCCGGCACGCACACCACGCGTCCGCGCTCAACCGCGTCGAGACCTTGCCGCACCACGGCGTCAGCGTCCGACCACATCCACGCCGGCAGCTTGCTGACCAGCCCGCGGGCGTGGCTGACCTCGTGAAACTCCGAGTGCGTGAACCCAGGGCACAGCGCGCAGACGTGGATCCCGAGCGCGCGGTTTTCCAGCGCCAGTGCCTGCGAGGTGCGCACCCAGAAGGCCTTGGCCGGCCCGTAGAGCGTGTTGCCGGGCGTCGCCGGCACCAATCCCGCCAGCGAGGCGACGTTGATGATGCGCCCGTAGCCATGCTCGTGCATGGCCGGCAGCAGCAGGTGGCACAACGCCAGCGGTGCCGTCACCAGCACCTGCATGAAACGCGCGTGGGTGGCCCAATCGACCTTGTCGTAGCGTCCCGGCACGCCATAGCCCGCGTTGTTGATGAGGATGTCGATCGCGCGGCCACTGGCGGCCGCGGCAGTGGCAATGCGCGCCGGCGCGCCCGGGTCGGCGAGGTCCTCGACGCTGACGTCCACCTTGACGTGGTGCCGCTCGCCAAGCTCGGTGGCCAAGGCGCGCAGGCGCTCCGCGCGGCGTGCCGTCAGTACGAGATCGGTGCCGCGCGCGGCCAGCTGGCGCGCGAACTCCGCGCCGATGCCGGAGGATGCGCCGGTCACGAGGGCGCGATGGTGCGGAGAAGGTTGCATGTTCAAGTGGTTGTGGTGGAGGTAAGGCTGCGGGGGCCGTGCGTGTTGAATACTGACAGCACCAGCCATGGGTTGAGCGCGCGCGGGCGCCACGGGCCTGGATGATCGCACGGCGAAGTTTGCGCGGGTGCCGCGTGGTTGGCTATCCTCGCGGGCCCAAGTCAACGGAGCCGGGCCATGCGCCGCAAGTGGGTGGGCGGAAACTGGAAGCTGAACGGCTCGCGCGCGATGGCATCGGCGCTGGCCGGCGCGATCGTGGATGCCGATATCGGCAGCACGGTCGACGTTGCCTTGTTCCCGCCGTTCCCCTACCTGCGCGAAGTATGCGCGGCCTGTGCCGGTTCGCGCATCGTGGTGGGCGGGCAGGACTCGAGCCAGCACGAAGCGGGTGCCTTCACGGGCGAGGTTTCGGCCGCGATGCTGCGTGACGTCGGCTGTGCAACGGTGTTGGCCGGCCACTCCGAGCGCCGGCAGTTCCACCAAGAGTCCAATGAACTGGTCGCGGCCAAGGTGGCGCAGGCGCTGGCGCACGGCCTGACGCCGGTGCTGTGCGTGGGTGAAACGCTGGAGCAGCACGAAGCCGGTGCGACGGCTGCGGTAGTGGGCAACCAGCTGGCTGCCGTGATGGAGCGTTGCGGCATAGCGGCTTTTGGCCACATTGTCATCGCCTACGAACCGGTATGGGCCATCGGTACGGGGCGTTGTGCGACCCCGCAGCAGGCGCAGGACGTCCACGCACTGCTGCGTAGCCAGCTCGCGCGGGACGATGCTACAATCGCCGGTTCAACCCGTATCGTTTATGGCGGCAGCGTCAAACCCGGCAACGCGGCCGAGTTGTTTGCCGAGGCCGACATCGATGGCGGCCTGATCGGCGGCGCGGCGTTGCAGGCTACCGATTTTGTCTCTATATGTGCGGCTGCGGGCTGACGCCCGCGCGTACAGGAACCGTCCATGATATTCACGATTTTCAGCGTGTTCTATGTGCTCATCGCGGCTGCGATGATCGTGCTGATCCTGATGCAGCGCGGCGATGGCGCCAATGCGGGCGCCAGTTTCGGCGGCGGCTCGTCGGGCACCGTGTTCGGTGCGCGCGGCGCCGCCAGCTTCCTGACGCGTACCACCGCGGTCCTGGCCGGGGTCTTTTTTTTGCTTACCCTTGGCATGGGCATGTACCTGAGCCACCACGGCGTGGCGCCGACGGCCAAACAGACGCTTGGTGTCATGGCCGGCGCCGCGACGCCGGCGGCATCCGCACCCGTCGCGAGCGCGCCCGCGGCTGGCGCGCCGGCCGCGTCGGCACCCGCCCGGCAGGCGGAAGTTCCAGCCGCGCCAACGTCGGCCCCGGTGACCCATCCGGCGGTGCCGGCAAAGGCAGCCGCCCCGGCAGCCTCGGCCCCGGTGCCTGCGGCATCGCACTGAGCTTGGTTTTGTGAGTACTCTGGCACGGCCATGCGCCGGATGTTTCCCGGGAATGGTTTTGCTTTTCGTGGACCATTGCGCACTGGGATGTGCGCGGAGTTTCCCGGGGGCTTTTTACGTTTGTAAATAGCCCGGTACAGGGATGTGCCGGGGGTTTCCCAGGAATGGGTTTGCATGCCCAGGTGGCGGAATTGGTAGACGCACTACCTTGAGGTGGTAGCGGAGAGATCCGTAGGGGTTCGAGTCCCCTCTTGGGCACCAGCTTTTCGATGCTGTACATTGACCCCGCTCCGGCGGGGTTTTTGTTGCGTTGCGCCGGCCTTCGCAACCCGGGAACCCCACGATGCCGCCAGACGCCGCGCTGAAAGCCTATCTTGCCGCGGTCGAGCAGGCGTACCGCGCGGGCAATGCCACCGAACACACCTACCGGCCCGCGTGCAAGACGCTGATCGAGGCGCTGGCGGGCGCCGGCGTCACGGCGGTCAACGAGCCGCGCCAGATCGACTGCGGCGCGCCCGACTTCATCATCGTGCGCGGCACCGTGCCGTTGGGTTACATCGAAGCCAAGGACGTCGGTATTGGTTTGGCCAAGGTCGAACGCAGCGAACAATTGCTGCGCTATCGGGGATCGCTCGGCAACCTGGTACTGACCGATTACCTCGAGTTCCGCTGGTACCTCGATGGCGAATTGCGTCTCACTGCCAGCCTGCCGCGGCCCGGCGGCAACGGCCGCATCCGCTGGAACGAAAGCGCTGCGTCGGAGGTGGCCCAGCTGCTGACGCAATTTCTCGCCGCCGACCTGCCGCTGAAATCCACGCCGCATGATCTGGCGACGCGGATGGCCAGACTGGCGCAGCTGATCCGCGGACTGATCGAAAACAGCTTCAGCACCGAAGGCGACCGCGGCGAGCTGCATGCGCAGTTCGAAGCCTTTCGCAAGGTGTTGATCAAGTCACTGAGCGTCAAACAGTTTGCCGACATGTACGCGCAGACGCTGTGCTACGGTTTGTTCGCCGCGCGCTGCAATGCGCCGTCCGCGGGATTCACGCGCCAGAGCGCCGCCGCGCAGCTGCCGAAAACCAACCCGTTCCTGCGCAAGCTGTTTCACTCCATTGCCGGGCCCGACCTCGATCCGCGTGTCAGTTGGGCGGTGGATCAGCTGGCCGAGCTGCTGGCGCGCGCGGACATGGCGGCCATCCTCGCGGATTTCGGGCACCGCACCCGCCGCGAAGACCCGGTGGTGCATTTTTATGAGACTTTCCTTGCGGCCTACGATCCGAAGATGCGCGAGGCACGCGGCGTGTATTACACGCCCGAGCCGGTGGTGGGCTACATCGTGCGCAGCGTGGATGCGTTGCTGCAGCGCGAGTTCGGCCTGAAGGAAGGCCTGGCCCACGCCGGCAAGGTGCGCTGGAAATCACTGAAGCACGACACCACCCACGGCAAGCGCAAGTCGTCGACCCAGATCACCGAGGTCGAGGCGTGGACGCACCGGGTGCAGATCCTCGATCCCGCGACCGGTACCGGTACGTTCCTGTACGCGGTCATCCAGAAAATCCGCGAACGCTTCGAAGGCAATGCCGGCGCGTGGCCGGGTTACGTTGCCGAGCACCTGCTGCCGCGCCTGTTCGGTTTCGAGCTGCTGATGGCGCCGTACGCGGTCGCGCACATGAAGCTGGGGCTGGAGCTCGAACGCAGCGGCTATGATTTTTCCAGCGACGAGCGGCTCGGCGTATTCCTGACCAATTCGCTGGAAGAGGCCCACGAGAAAACCGGCTTGCCGCTGTTCAGCCAATGGCTGGCCGATGAATCGCAGGCCGCCTCGCGCATCAAGCGCGACGTGCCGGTGATGGTGGTGCTGGGCAATCCGCCGTACTCGGGGCATTCGTCCAACAAGGGCGAGTGGATCGAAGACCTGATGGGCGAATACAAGCAAAGCGCGGAATTGCAGAAACCGGCGCAGGCGAAATGGCTGTCCGATGACTACGTGAAGTTCATCCGCTTCGCGCAGTGGCGGATCGAGCAGACCGGCTATGGCATCCTGGCTTTTGTCACCAACCACGGCTACCTCGACAACCCGACGTTCATGGACATGCGCTTCAGCCTGATGCGCAGTTTCGACGAGATTTACGTTTGTGACCTGCACGGCAACAGCAAGAAGAAGGAGCACGCGCCCGATGGCGGCAAGGATGAAAACGTGTTCGACATCCAGCAGGGCGTGGCGATCGGGATTTTCGTCAGGCATGTGCAAGACCCGGTTCGTCCTGAGCCTGTCCAAGGGCGAGCGGAACAAGGCGCCGCCGCCGTTGAACCGCGTTCGCGGCGCGTGGCGCCGGCCAAGATTGAACCCCTCTCCCGCCGGGAGAGGGGCAGGGGTGAGGGTACGAATACGCGCACTGCATCATCCCTGGGCCAGGCCGAACCCTCACCCGCCCCTTCGGGGCACCCTCTCCCGGCGGGAGAGGGGAAAAGGCTGGCGCGCGTCTTCCACGCCGACCTTTACGGCACCCGCGCGGTGAAGTACGCCGCGCTCGATGCGCAGTCGGTGGCGGTGACGCAATGGACGGAACTGACGCCGGCGTCGCCCAGCTTCCTGTTTGTGCAGCAAGACGCGGATCGGTTGGCTGAATACGAGCACGGCTGGTCGTTGCGTGATGTGTTCGCGCCCAATGGCGATCCCGCGCCTGGCATCGTCACCACGCACGACGAGTTTGCAATTTCTTGGACGCCGGAAGAGGCCGCGCGCAAGGTCGAGCGCCTGCTGGCGACCACGACCGAATCCGAAGCCCGTGGCCTGTTCAAGTTGTGCTCACAGGATCAGTGGCGCTATGCCCGTGCCAAGCGGGAACTGGCGGATGGGAAGTGGCGTGAGAAAGTTGTGCCGATCTTGTATCGGCCGTTCGATGTGCGCTGGACGGTGTGGGATTCAAACGTGGCGGTTCACCGGCGTACGCGGGCGTTCGACAACTTTGTCGGACTCGCGAATGTTGGCCTCGCAATGATGCGGCAGGCATCAATAGACCGTGGCTACTCGCATATCTTGGCTGTTGGGAACGTGGCTGATAACAGAGCGATGTACAGCAACCGTGGGATCATGGCGGTGAGTCCGCTTTGGCTCTATCCGCACGAGGTCAAACGACACGGCGATAACGGTCCAACGCGGAGAGTCGCCAACCTCGCGCCGGCATTCGTTGCCGCGCTGACGCAGGCCACCGGCGCCGCGTCCAGCCCCGAAGACACGCTGGCGTATATCTACGCCGTCCTGTACGCGCCGTCCTATCGCACGCGCTACGCGGATTTCCTGAAGCGTGATTTCCCGCGCGTACCGCTGACCACCGAGCGCAAGCTGTTCGCCGCGCTGGTGGCGGCCGGCCGCGAGCTGATTGCGCTGCACACCATGCAAACCAGGCTGCCGCGCGTAACCGGGTTTCCGGTCGCCGGCAGCAACGAGGTGGTGAAGGTTCGTTACGCGGCATCCGCACCCCCTTCCATTGGAAGGGGGTCGCCGCAACGCGGCGGGGGGATGCTGACGAGCGATCTGAAAAGCCATCTCCTTCAATCCCCCTTCGTGCCGAAGGGGGAAGTCGACGCCGGCCGCGTGTGGATCAACGCCCGGCAATACTTCGAGGGCGTGCCGCAAGCCGTGTGGGACATGCACATCGGCGGTTATCGGGTGGCCGAAAAGTGGCTGAAGGATCGCAAGGGCCGGACGCTGTCCTACGATGACCTGAGCCACTACCAGAACATCACCGCCGCGTTGGCGCGTACACTGGTGCTCCAAGCCGGCATTGATGCCGCCATCGAAGCCGCAGGTGGCTGGCCGCTGGCGTGAGCAACAGGCGGATTTGGATTGCGACATCTGCCGGTGCGTGCGAAAATTGAGCGGATAACGTGGATCGAACGGCATGCTGACTGGATACTGGCCCATTCTTTTGTTCCTCATCGTCGCCGGCGCCATCGGCGTTGCGCTGATCGTGATTGGCTGGCTGGCCGGGCCGCGCCGCCCCGATGCCGAAAAGTACTCGCCCTACGAGTGCGGCTTCGAGCCCTTCGAGGGCGCGCGCATGAAGTTTGATGTGCGCTACTACCTCATCGCGATCCTGTTCATCCTGTTCGATCTGGAAATCGCCTTCCTGTTTCCGTGGGCGACGGTGTTCACCAGGATCGGCATCATCGCGCTGGTGGAAATGTTCACCTTCCTGCTGCTCTTGGTCGTGGGCTACATCTACGTGTGGAAGAAAGGGGCGCTCGAATGGGATTGATGTCTGCCATTGACAAGTCCATGCACAACCCGGTTCCGATCGGGAAGGTGGATGACATCCTGCGCCCCGAGGCCGACAACCCGGTCATGCGGGAAGGCTTCGGCGTCACCACGATCGACGCGCTGTTCAATTGGGCGCGCACGGGTTCCATGTGGCCGATGACCTTTGGCCTGGCCTGTTGTGCGGTGGAAATGATGCACGCCGGCGCGTCGCGCCTGGATCTTGACCGTTACGGCGTGATCTTCCGCCCCTCGCCGCGCCAATCGGACGTGATGATCGTGGCCGGCACGCTGGTCAACAAGATGGCACCGGCGCTGCGCAAGGTGTACGACCAGATGCCCGAGCCCAAGTGGGTGATTTCGATGGGCAGCTGTGCCAATGGCGGCGGCTACTACCACTATTCATATTCGGTGGTGCGCGGCTGCGACCGCATCGTGCCGGTCGACATCTATGTGCCCGGCTGCCCGCCGACGGCCGAGGCGCTGGTGTACGGGATTCTGCAACTGCTGAAGAAAATTCGCCGCACCAACACGATTGCTCGCTGAACGGATGACCATGAGTCAAACCATGCCGCAACAACTGGCCGATTTGCTGCGTGCGCGCTTTGCCGGCCACCTCAGCAACGTGACGCTGGCGCACGGTCAGGCGACGGTTGAAGTGACCGCGGCGCACCTGGTCGAGGTTTGCACGGCGCTGCGCGACGAGGCCGACTTCCACTTCGAACAGCTGACCGACCTCTGCGGCATCGACTTCCTGGGCTACGGCGAGGGCGAGATCCCGGAATCAGACACCGCCACCTCGCAAGGGTTTGGCCGCGGGGTCACCGGCACCACGGCACCTGGCCGCTTCGACTGGGCGGGGCGCCAGCCGCATCCGCAGATCCTGCGCCGGTTCGCGGCGGTGGTGCATTTGTTGTCGTTTGCGCACAACGCCCGCTTGCGGATCCGCTGCTTTGCGCCGGAAGACGCCCTGCCGGTGTTGCCCACCCTCACCAGCGTGTGGCCATCGGCCAACTGGTACGAGCGCGAGGCCTTCGACCTGTTTGGCATCGTGTTCGAGGGTCATCCTGACTTGCGCCGCATCCTTACTGATTATGGTTTTGTCGGTCACCCATTCCGCAAGGATTTTCCGCTGATCGGCAACGTCGAAGTTCGCTACGATCCCGAAGCCAAGCGCGTGGTGTACGAGCCGGTGACCTCGGTGACGCCGCGCGTCACCGTCGCCCGCGTGGTGCGCGAGGATTCGCGCTGGCTGACTTCGCAGACCGAAGCCGCCGACGACTGGAAGGACAACTGAGATGGCCGACGAGTCGGGCGAAATCCGCAGCTACACCATGAACTTCGGGCCCCAGCACCCGGCCTCGCACGGTGTGCTGCGCCTGGTGATGGAGATGGAAGGCGAGACGATCATGCGGATCGACCCGCACATCGGTCTGCTGCACCGTGGCACCGAAAAACTGGCCGAGTCCAAGCCATTCAACCATTCGATCGGTTACATGGACCGGCTTGATTACGTATCGATGATGTGCAACGAGCACGCCTACGTGCGCGCGATCGAGCAGCTCATGGGCGTCGAGCCGCCGCCGCGCGCGCAGTGGATCCGCACCATGTTCGACGAGATCACGCGCATCCTCAACCACTTGATGTGGATTGGCTCCAACGCGCTGGACCTCGGTGCGATGGCGGTGTTCCTGTATGCGTTCCGCGAGCGCGAGGAACTGATGGATTGCTACGAGGCGGTGTCGGGCACGCGCATGCACGCGACCTACTACCGCCCGGGCGGCGTATATCGCGACCTGCCCGGCAAGATGATCCAGTACCACGAATCGCCGTGGCACAAAGGCAAGGACCTTGCGCGCATGAACCAGTGGCGCGAAGGGTCGATGCTGGACTTCCTGGACGCGTTTGCCGAAGACTTCCAGCACAAGGTCGACGAGTACGAAGAGCTCCTGACCGACAACCGCATCTGGAAGCAGCGCACCGTCGACATCGGCATCGTCAGCCCCGAGCGTGCGAAGGCGCTGGGCTTCAGTGGCCCGATGCTGCGCGCGTCGGGCGTCGAATGGGATTTGCGCAAGACCCAGCCGTACGCCAAGTATGCCGAGGTTGATTTCGACATTCCGGTCGGTACCCGCGGTGACTGCTACGACCGCTATCTCGTACGCGTCAATGAGATGCGCCAATCGGCGCTGATCATCCGCCAGTGCGTGAAGTGGCTCCGGGCCAACCCGGGCCCGGTGATGGTCAACAATTACAAGGTCGCGCCGCCCAAGCGCGAGGACATGAAGGAGTCGATGGAGGCGTTGATCCATTGGTTCAAGCTGTTCTCGGAAGGCTACAGCGTGCCGGCCGGCGAAACCTACGCGGCGGTCGAAGCGCCCAAGGGCGAGTTTGGTTGCTACCTGGTCTCTGATGGCGCCAATAAACCGTTCCGGGTCCACCTGCGGGCGCCAAGTTTTCCGCATCTCGCGTCGATCGATGAACTGACGCGCGGGCACATGCTGCCCGACGTGGTCGCGATGATCGGCACCTATGACCTGGTGTTTGGAGAGGTCGATCGATGAAAGCCACCAACAATTACGACAAGGTCAAGGACGTCGACCCGCTCACGGTGCTGACCGCGGAAACGCGTGCGCACATCGACCACTGGGCCGCAAAGTTCCCGCCCGACCGCAAGCGCTCGGCGGTGATCCAGGCGCTGATGGCCGCGCAGGAGCAGAACCGGGGCTTCCTCACCGATGAGCTGACGACGGCGGTCGCCAAGTATTTGGACATCAAACCGGTATTTGCCTACGAGGTGGCGTCGTTCTACTCGATGATGAACACCCATCCGGTCGGGCGGCACGAGGTGTCGGTGTGCACCAACATTTCGTGCTGGTTGAATGGAGCCGACGGCATCGCCAGGCACTGCGAACAGAAGCTGGGCGTCAAGCTGGGTGAAAGCACGGCCGATGGCCGCGTCTACCTCAAGCGCGAAGAGGAATGCCTGGCTGCGTGCTGCGGTGCGCCGGTGATGCAGGTGGATGGCAACTATCACGAGCGCCTGACGCCGGAAAAGGTCGATGCGATCCTTGATGGTTTGAAATAACTGTGTAGGAGCCTGCGTGCAGGCGACCGGTTGCGAGCGCGCTCGCTCCTGCAAAGCCCCAAGCGGAAAGAACATGGCATACGGACCCGAACCCAAAGACCACCAGGTCGTCTACACCACGCTGCATTTTGATCAGCCGTGGACGCTCGAAAGCTACCGCAAGGTCGGCGGCTGGCAGGCGTGGGAAAAGATCCTCGCCGAAAAGACCGACCCGGCCGCGATCATCGACGAGTTGAAGAAAAGCTCGCTGCGCGGACGCGGCGGTGCGGGCTTCCCGACCGGCATGAAGTGGTCGTTCATGCCGCGCAAGGCACCGGGCCAGAAATACATCCTGTGCAATTCGGATGAGTCCGAACCCGGCACCTGCAAGGATCGCGATATTTTGCGGTTCAACCCGCACGCGGTGCTGGAAGGCATGGCGATCGCCTGCTACGCGACCGGTTCAACGGTCGCCTACAACTATCTGCGCGGCGAGTTCCATCGCGAGCCGTTCGAGCACATCGAACAGGCGCTGCACGAAGCGGAAGCCGCGGGCCTTCTGGGCCAAAACATCCGCGGTAGCGGGGTGGACGTCACCATCCACAACGCGCTCGGCGCCGGCGCCTACATTTGCGGCGAGGAAACCGCACTGATGGAATCGCTGGAGGGGAAAAAAGGCTGGCCGCGCTTCAAGCCGCCGTTCCCGGCCGGGTTTGGCCTCTACGGCCGGCCCAGCACCATCAACAACACCGAAACCTATGCCTCGGTGCCGGCGGTGTTGCGGCGTGGCGCCGAATGGTTCCTTGGCGTCGGCAAGCCCAACAACGGCGGGCCGAAGATTTTTTCGGTCTCGGGTCACGTCGCAAAACCCGGCAACTACGAGATCCCGCTGGGTACGCCGTTTCCCGAGCTGCTGGCACTGGCCGGCGGTGTCCGCAGTGGCCACACATTGAAGGCCGTCATCCCTGGCGGGTCTTCCATGAAGATCCTGAAAGCCGACAAGATGATGCAATGCACGATGGACTATGACTCGCTCCGCAGTGCGGGGTCGGGCTTGGGTTCGGGGGCGGTCATCGTGATGGATGAGACCACCTGCATGGTGCGCGCCTGCGAGCGCGTGTCGCGCTTCTACCACATGGAATCGTGCGGCCAATGCACCCCGTGCCGCGAAGGCACCGGCTGGATGCACCGGGTGCTGGCGCGCATCGTTGCCGGCGGCGGCACCGATGAAGACCTGCACCGCCTGAAGGCGGTCGCGGGCCAGATTGAAGGCCACACCATTTGTGCGTTTGGTGAAGCCGCGGCGTGGCCGGTGCAGGCATTTCTGGCCAATTTCTGGGACGAGTTCGAGTACTACTGCAAGCACGGCCACTCGATCGTCGATGAGCAGCAGAAGGTGGCGGCATGAGCGCGCAACCCGAAGACGCCAGGCCGTCGGTGCCCATGGTCGAGTTCGAGATCAACGGCCACCCGGTGCGGGCGCCCAAGGGTTCGATGATCATCCAGGCAGCCGATGCGGCGGGCATCCCGATTCCGCGTTTCTGCTACCACAAGAAATTGCCGATTGCCGCGGTATGCCGCCAGTGCATGGTGGAAGTCGAAATGGGCGGGCGCATGATGGGCAAGCCCCAGGTGGCCTGTGCGACGCCGGTGGCGCAGGGCATGAAAGTGTTCACCAAGACCCCGCGCGCCATCCACGCGCAGCAAAATGCACTGGAGTTCGTGCTGATCAATCACCCGCTCGATTGCCCGATTTGCGACCAGGGGGGCGAGTGCGAGTTGCAGGATCTGGCGATGGGCTATGGCCGTTCGGTGTCGCGTTTCACCGAGCGCAAGCGCACCATCACCGATGAGAACGTCGGGCCGCTGGTTGCGACCGAAATGACCCGCTGCATCCACTGCACCCGTTGCGTACGGTTTTTGGGCGAGGTTGCGGGCAGTTACGAGTTCGGCGACTTCGATCGCGGTGACCGGCATGTCATTGGCACCTGGATCGGGCGCGGCATTGGCTCGGAACTGTCCGGCAATGTCATTGACGTGTGCCCGGTCGGCGCGCTGACCGACAAGGTGTTCCAGTTCAAGGCGCGGGCGTGGGAATTGATCGCCAAGCCGTCGATCGGCTATCACGATGCGCTCGGCTCGAACCTGTGGCTGCACACCAAACGCGGCCAGGTGCTGCGGGTGGTGCCGCGCGACAACGAGGCGGTCAACGAATGCTGGCTGGCCGATCGCGACCGCTACAGCCACGAGGGCCTGTACGCGGAAGACCGGGTGCAAAAACCCATGATCCGCAAGAACGGCGAGCTCACCGAGGTCGAGTGGGACGAGGCAATCCAGTTTGTCGCCGCCGGGCTGAAGAGGGCCGGCCATGACGTTGCCGCACTGCTGGCGCCGCTGGCCTCGTGCGAGGAAGGGTATCTGCTGGCGCAGCTGCTCCACGGTCTTGGCAGCGAGCGCGTCGACCACCGCGTGCGGATCCAGGACTTCAGCGACGGCGGCCCCGCCGGGCAGGCGTTTGAAATGCCGGTCGAGGAAGTTGCGGAAGTGCGTGCGGCACTGGTGATTGGCAGCCTGACGCGTTTCGAGATGCCATTGTTGAACCAGCGGTTGCGCCGCGCGACCCGGCACGATTCGCGCAAGCCGCACATCGCCAACCCGGCCAACTACGACATTGCCACGATCGACGGCGCGAAAATCTACGCCATCAATCCCGTGGGTTTCGACTTCAAGTTTGACCTGGCGGGTGAAAAAGTATCCGCGCCACAGGATCTGGTCGATGCGTTGCTGTGTGTCGCCAAGGCCGCCGGCGTCAAGAGCGACGATGCCGGGCTGGCTGCGGCGATTGCGGCCGCCACCGACTACACGGACGCCCACCAGTGGGTCGCGGCGCTGCGCGACGCGCCATCGTCGGTCGTGATCATTGGCGACGCGGCGACCCAGCACCCGCAGGCGTCGTGGCTGCGCGCGCTGGCGCGCGGCATCGCCGGGGCGACCGCCAGTGCGTACAACGAACTGCCGTCCGGGGCGAATGCCGTCGGCCTCGCCCGGGTGGGCGCGCAGTCGCCCGGCGCGCGCAACAGCGCACGGGCGATCATGGAACAGCCGGCGAAGGTGCTTGTCAGCTGGCAGCTCGGTGCGCAGGACGTGTACGCCCCAACGGCGTACCTGCAGGCGCGTGAGAGCGCCGAATTTTACGTGCATGTCGGTGCCTTTGCGTGCGGGCGGCTGCGTGCACGCGCCGATGCGGTCTTGCCAATCGGCTTGCCGCCAGAGATTGACGGTACCTACGTCAATGTCGATGGCTGCGTGCAGATGGTCGCCGCGGGCGCCACGCTGCCGGGTGCGGCGCGCCCGGGCTGGAAGGTGCTGCGTGCGCTGGGTGCCGCGGTCGGCGTCGGCGGTTTTGACTTTGTCGACATTGCCGATGTGCATGCACGCATCCATGAGTGCATCGGGCAGCCGGTCGCCGGGCAGACGCGGGGTCTGGCCCCGCGCCCAGGCCACACCACCGCCGGGCTGACGCGCCTTGCGACCACCGGCATCTACCGCACCGATGCCGTGGTGCGGCGGGCGAAGGCCCTGCAGAAGCATCCACTCAACCGGCCGCCGGAGTTGCGGCTGTGCGCGGAAGATGCACGCGTGCTGGGCGTACTTGACGGCACCAAGGCCGAGGTCAACGGCACGCCGCTGCCGGTGGCCGTGGACGCCGCGGTGCCGCAGGGTTGTGCGTGGATCGAGGCGGGTCACGACGGCACCGGAGCGCTGCCGCCCTATGGCGCGATCCTCAGCATCAAGGCGGTGACCGCATGATGACGTCCGACGCCCTGATCTTCGGGCTCACCCTCGGCAAGATCCTCCTGATCGCGGTTCCGCTCATCATCGCGGTCGCGATGTATGTGTGGTGGGAACGCAAGGTGATCGGGTGGATGCACGTACGCATGGGACCGAACAAGGTCGGCCCGTGGGGTTTGCTGCAGGCGTTTGCGGATGTGACGAAACTCCTGATCAAGGAGGTCATCATCCCGACCAACGCCAACCGTTTCCTGTACTTCACGGCACCGTTGCTGTCGGTGATTCCGGCGCTGGCCGTATGGGCCATCGTGCCGTTCGACAACGGCGTGGTGCTGTCAAACGCCAATGCCGGCGTGCTGTTCCTGCTGGCGATGACTTCGCTGGGCGTGTACGGCATCATTCTTGCGGGCTGGGCGTCCAACTCGCGGTATGCACTGCTTGGTGCGATGCGTTCGGCCGCGCAGATGATTTCCTACGAAGTCTGCATGGGCATGGCGCTGGTGTGCGTGCTGGTGCTGGCGGGCAGCCTCAACTTCACCGCGATCGTCAACGCGCAGGCCGGGACCAAGGGTCTGTTTGACTGGTTCTGGTTGCCGTTGCTGCCGATGTTTTTCGTGTACTACATCTCCGGCGTGGCGGAAACCAATCGCCTGCCGTTCGACGTGGCCGAGGGTGAATCGGAAATCGTTGCCGGTTTTCACGTCGAGTATTCCGGATCGGCGTTTGCGCTGTTCTTCCTGGCCGAGTACGCCAACATGATCCTGTTGTCGTTCCTGGCGCCGATCCTGTTCATGGGCGGCTGGCTCAGCCCGTTTCAGGGCTGGCACCTTGGCTGGCTGTCCGACCCGGGCTGGTGGTGGCTGGGCCTCAAGGTGTTCATTTTTGCGACGTCGTTGCTGTGGTTGCGCGCCACCTTCCCCCGTTACCGGTACGACCAGATCATGCGGCTCGGGTGGAAGGTATTCATTCCGATTTCAATCGCGTGGATCTTTGTGGCGGGCATCCTTCGGTATTTCGGCATCGTGACGATAGGGCATTGAGATGAAACGCACGATTGAATACCTCAAGAGTCTTTTGCTGATTGAACTTGCGGCCGGCTTGTGGCTGACCTTGAAGTACCTGTTCAAGCCCAAGTACACCATGCGGTTTCCAATGGAAAAGATTCCGCGTTCGGTGCGCTTCCGCGGCCTGCACGCACTGCGCCGGTACGCGAATGGCGAAGAGCGGTGCATCGCATGCAAGCTGTGCGAAGCGGTGTGCCCGGCGCTCGCCATCACCATCGACTCGGCACCGCGCGCATCGGACGGTACGCGCCGCACCACGCGCTATGACATTGACCTGTTCAAGTGCATCTATTGCGGCTTCTGCGAAGAGGCGTGCCCGGTGGACTCGATCGTGCTCACCGACATCCTCGAGTACCACTTCGAGCGCCGCGGCGAGAACATCTACACCAAACCGCAACTGCTGGCTGTTGGCGACCGCTTCGAAAAGGAAATCGCGGCCAACCGTGCGCAAGACGCGGCCTACAGGTGATGCCCATGAATCACGCAACCTTGCAGATGGCCTGCTTCGTGGTGTTCGCCGCGGTGGCACTGGGCGCCGCGCTGACCGTGGTATTGGCCAAGAATACCGTGCATTCGGTGCTGTCCCTGGTGCTGACCTTTTTTTCGGTTGCCTGCCTGTGGCTCCTGGCGCAGGCGGAGTTCCTGGGGCTGGCGCTGGTGGTCGTCTACGTCGGCGCGGTGATGGTGCTGTTCCTGTTCGTGGTGATGATGCTGGACATCGATCTCGAACCGATGCGTGAAGGTTTCATCCGGTACCTGCCGGTAGGCATTGCCGCCGCGGTGATCATGCTGGTCGAGATGCTCGGCATCATTGGCATCAAGGCGTTCGACATCCAGGCCGGCCCCAACCCGGCGGGTGAATCCAACATCGAGTGGCTGGGCGAGGCGCTGTTCACGCATTTCCTGCTGCCGTTTGAAATTGCGGCGTTGATCCTGACCGTCGGCCTGGTGGCCGCGGTGGCGCTGGCCCTGCGCGTGCGCACCTTCTCCAAACACCAGAACGCGGCCGCGCAGTCGGCGGTGCGCGCCGGCGAGCGCATCCGGCTGGTCAAGATGGCGGCGGTCGTGGCCGTTGCGCCCGCGCCCGCGCCCGAACCCGCCAAGGAGCCGCAGGCATGAGCATCCCCGAGTCCTGGTACATCGTGTTCGCGACGGTGCTGTTTTGCATTTCCATCGCGGGCATCTTCATCAACCGCAAGAACGTGATCGTGCTGCTCATGTGCATCGAGCTGATGCTGCTCGCGGTCAACACGAATTTCGTTGCGTTCTCGCGTTTCCTCGGCAATCCCGGCGGCCAGGTATTCGTGTTTTTCATCCTGACGGTGGCGGCGGCCGAGTCGGCCATCGGTTTGGCCATCGTCGTCCTGATGTTCCGCAATCGCCGCACGATCAACGTCGGCGAGCTTGATTCGCTGCGCTACTAGAGGGGTTTCTGGATGCCACATCGTTGCCTGCGATGCCGCGCCGCCCCCGGCGTGGCCCATCGGACAATTGTTGCCGTGACGCGTGAGGTGCAAGCGTGATCAGCCAGAACCTGTTGATAGTGCTGACGGCGGCGCCGCTGGTTGGCGCGCTGATCGCGGGCTTGCTGCGCAACCGGATCGGCCGTGCCGGTGCTGCCGCGGTCGCGATTGCCTCGGTGGCGCTTTCATTCTTCGCCTCCTGCGTGGTGTTCTACCAGCTGGTCTGGGGCGGGGCGCCGGTTTTCAACGCCAACGTCTACACCTGGCTCGAAGTCGGCAAGTTTTCAATTGGCATAGGATTCCTCGTTGACCGCCTGACCGCACTGATGCTGGTCACGGTGACGTTTGTGTCGCTGATGGTGCACATCTACACCATCGGCTACATGCGCGAGGATCCGGGTTTCCAGCGCTTCTTCGCCTATATCGCGTTGTTCACGTTCTCGATGCTCATTTTGGTCATCGCCAACAACTTCCTGCAGCTGTTCGTGGGCTGGGAGTTGGTGGGGTTGGTGTCCTACCTTTTGATCGGGTTCTGGTTTCACAAACGGAAGGCGAATTTCGCGGCGCTCAAGGCGTTCATCGTCAATCGGGTCGGCGATTTCGGCTTCATCCTCGGCATTGCTGCGGTGCTGTATGCGACCAACCAGCTGGGCTATGGCCCGACGCTGGATTACGCGCCGGTGTTCGCGCACGCGAACGCGCTGGCCGGGCAAACGATCACCGTGGTCAGCGGTCACCCGTGGTCGCTGGCGACCGTCATCTGCATCCTGTTGTTCATCGGCGCGGTCGGCAAGTCTGCGCAGGCGCCACTGCACGTGTGGCTGCCTGATTCGATGGAAGGCCCGACCCCGATCTCGGCCCTGATCCATGCGGCGACCATGGTCACGGCCGGCATCTTCATGGTTGCCCGCATGTCGCCGCTGTATGAGATGTCGCCCACCGCGCTGTCGGTGGTGCTGATCGTCGGCGCCACGACCGCGTTCTTCATGGGCCTGATCGGCGTCGTCCACAACGACATCAAGAAGGTCATTGCCTATTCGACGTTGTCCCAGTTGGGCTACATGGTGGTGGCGCTTGGCGCGTCGGCGTATGCCGCCGGCATCTTCCACCTGATGACCCACGCCTTCTTCAAGGCGCTGCTGTTCCTGTGCTCGGGCTCGGTCATCATGGCCATGCATCATGGCCAGGACATGCGATTCATGGGCGGCCTGCGCAAGCGCATGCCGATCACCTATCTCACGATGTGGGCGGGTTCCCTGGCCCTGTGTGCCATGCCCGGATTTTCCGGATTCTTTTCCAAGGATCAGATCATCGAAGCCGCGGGTGCATCGCACATCTGGGGCGCGACCTACGCCTACTGGTGCGTGTTGCTGGGCGTATTCGTGACGGCGCTGTACAGCTTCCGCCTGTTGTACATGACCTTCCATGGCAAGCCGCGCTGGAAAGTGGTGCCTGGACTGCATGAAGAGGAAGGCGCCATCCCGCAGCCGGGCGTGTTGCCGCACGAGCCAAAGGAGTCGCCGCTGGTGGTGACGATTCCGCTGATCCTGCTGGCGATCCCGTCGGTCATCATCGGCTGGTTCACCGTCAGGCCGCTGCTGTATGGCGACTGGTTCAAGTCGTCGATCAAGGTGCTCCCGGGTCACGATGTGCTGGCGGGGATGGGCGCCGAGTTCCACGGCGCGCTGCCGATGTTCTGGCACAGTTTCTACTCGGCGCCGTTCCTGCTGGCGCTGGCCGGCTTTGCCGTTGCGACCTACGTCTACCAGTTCAACCCGCGGGTTGCGGGCAAGGTGGCACGCGCGTTGCTGCCGCTCTACAAGCTCCTCAATCGCAAGTACTACGCCGATTACCTGCAGTACAACCTTTTCGCCTGGGGCGGCATCCGCCTGGGCCGCTGGTTCTGGAAGGGCACCGACATGGGCGTGTTTGACGGTGCCGTGAACGGTGCGGCCTTTGTCACCGAGCGCGGTTCACGCGTGTTCCGGCGCCTGCAGACCGGCTTTCTGTACCACTACGCGTTCGCGATGATCATTGGCCTGATCCTGCTGCTGGGCGGGCTGTGGTACTGGGGATTGACATGATGTTCGCTGCTGAACGTTCCAAGGATTTTGCATGATGGACTGGCCCATCCTCAGCTGGTTGATCTGGTTGCCGTGCGCCGGCGCCATCGTGGTGCTGCTCGCGGGCAATGCGCGCCCACGGCTGGCCAGGTGGCTGTCACTGCTGTTCAGCGTCGCGACGTTCGGCCTGAGCCTGGTGATGCTGGCGGTCTACTGGGTCGCGCCCAGCGGCTTCCAGATGCAGGAGAACCTGCACTGGATCCCCGGAATCAACACCAGTTACCACCTTGGCGTGGACGGCATTTCCGTCGCACTGGTCGTGTTGACCGCCGTGATCCACATCCTGGTCGTGGGTGGCGCGTGGCAGGTCATCAAGGTCAAGGTGCACCAGTACATGGCCGCCGTGCTGGTGCTGGACGGCCTTTTGATCGGCGTGTTCTGCGCGATGGATGCGCTGCTCTTCTACCTGTTCTTTGAAGCCATCCTGATTCCGATGTTTTTCCTGATCGGCGTGTGGGGCGGCGAGCGACGCGTATATGCAACCCTGAAGTTCTTCATTTACACCTTTTTCGGCTCGATCTTTTTCCTGATCGGCATCCTGTACATGTACCACCGGGCGGGGACGTTTGATCTGCAGACGCTGCAGAACTTCCCGTTCACGTTCAAGGAACAGACCTGGCTGTTTTTCTCGTTCGTGATCGCGTTTGCGATCAAGACCCCGATGGTGCCGGTCCACACCTGGCTGCCTGACGCGCACGTCGAGGCGCCGACTGGCGGTTCGGTGATTCTGGCGGCGATCATGTTGAAGGTCGGCACCTATGGGTTCCTCCGCTTCCCGTTGCTGATCACGCCCGACGCGTCGCAGCACTTTGCGTGGCTCATCATTGTCTTGAGCCTCATCGCGATCATCTACATCGGCTACGTCGCGATGGTGCAGCCGGACATGAAGAAGCTGGTGGCGTATTCGTCGATCGCGCACATGGGTTTCGTCACCCTGGGCCTGTTCATCGTGTACATGCTGGCACGGCAGTTGAATGATCCCGGCATGGCCCAGCTCGGTGTGCAGGGCGCGGTGGTGCAAATGGTGTCACACGGGTTTGTTTCGGGCGCACTCTTTACCTGCATCGGCGTCATGTATGACCGCCTGCACACACACGAAATTTCGGTGTTCGGCGGCCTCGCCAAGGTCATGCCATGGTTCGGCGCGTTCTGGATCCTGTTTGCGATGGCGAACACGGGCCTGCCCGGAACCAGCGGCTTCGTTGGCGAGTTCATGGTGATCATGTCGGCGTTCAAGGCCAGTCCGTGGATTGCGCTGTTCGCGGCGTACTCGCTCATCATCAGCGCCGGCTACACGCTGTATCTGGTGCGGCGCATCATCTGGGGTACCGCGCCGACCCCGAAGGCCGCCGCGATGCCGCACCTGAACGCCCGTGAAGGCTGGGTGCTGACCGGCTTTGCGCTGGCGGTGCTCGCGATTGGCGTCTACCCGTGGCCGCTCATGCACCTGATGGATTCGTCGGTCGCGCAGATCGTGACCCATTTGATGACCAGCAAGATCGGATGAAGGTGAACGCATGATTTCCGTAAACGACCTGCTGGTGATGTTGCCCGAACTGTACCTGACGGCTGCCGCGTGCCTGGTGTTGCTGTTTGACGTCTTCATCAACGACGACCAGCGCGACGCGACGCACTGGGTGGCGACGATCGTCATGGTGGTCGCGATCTTCCTCGTGATCCACGGGCAGACGCCGCAAACGGTGACGGCTTTCGGCGGCATGTTCATCCGTGACCACATGGCCGAAATCCTGAAAGTTACCGTGATGATCGCGACCATCCTGATGTTTGTGCTGGCGCGGCCGTGGCTCAAGGACCGGAAGCTCTTTGTTGGCGAGTTCTATTCGCTGTCGATGTTCTCGGTGCTCGGCGTGATGCTGCTGGTTTCGGCCGGCAGCCTGATCACGGTGTACCTTGGATTGGAACTGTTTTCGCTGCCGGCGTACGCGCTGGTGGCGATGAACCGCGAGTCAAAGCTCGCGTCGGAAGCCGCCATCAAGTTCTTCGTGCTGGGCGCGCTGGCGTCGGGCTTGCTGTTGTTCGGCATGTCGCTGATCTACGGCGCGACGGGTACGCTGGACCTGCACCGCATCTTCCTGGCAATCGGTACCACCAGCCATTTGCACCTGCTGGAATTTGGCCTGGTGTTTCTGGTGGTCGGCATCGGTTTCGAATTCGGCGCGGTGCCGTTCCACATGTGGTTGCCCGACGTGTATGAAGGCGCACCGACCCCGATCGCGATGTACATCAGCGCGGTGCCAAAGCTCGCCGCCGTCGGGCTCGCGTATCGACTGCTGGAAGTTGGCATGGGGCCGCTGGCGATGGATTGGCGCGTGATGCTGGCGATCATGGCCGCGCTGTCGCTGGTGGTCGGCAACGTGGTGGCCATCGCGCAGACCAACTTCAAGCGCATGCTGGCGTACTCGACGATCTCGCACATGGGTTTCGTGTTCCTGGCGTTGTCCAACCCGACGCCGGAAGGGTATTCATCGGCGGTGTTCTACGCGGTGTGCTTTGCCTTGATGGAGACCGTGGCCTTCGGCGTGATCCTGGCGCTGTCGCGCAAGGGCTTCGAGTGCGAGATGATCGCCGACCTGAAGGGCCTCAACCATCGTTCGCCGTGGTTTGCCGGCATGATGGCCATTTCCATGTTTTCGCTGGCCGGAATCCCGCCGCTGTGGGGCTTTGCGGCCAAGGTGCTGGTGCTGAAGGCCGCGATCGATGGCGGCATGCTGTGGCTCGCGATCGTCGCGATCATCTGCGCCATCATTGGCCTGTTCTATTACCTGCGCGTCGTCAAGGTCATGTACTTCGACGCTCCGGTCGCGGGTACCGAACCCCTCGTTGCCAAGCCTGACCTGGCTGCGCGCTGGCTGCTGTCGATCAACGCCCTGGGGCTTATTGCGATGATCGCGGGTTCTGGCGTGTTCTACAGCTGGTGCCTGGCGGCGTTCGGGGCCTGAGTGTCCGACGCCGGAACAGGGGGCAGGCTGGCGGCGCCGCTACCGCGCTAGACCGATGTGACCTGCACGCCGCGTTCGGGTACGGTGCGATCCGTCGCGTGCACGGGAACCGCGCCAGGAAACGCTGGCCGAGGGCCTGGAACGCGGGCTACGTGCGTTGTTGGATTTTTACGCGCTGTCGTTCGACGACCGTTGCTCGCGGTCCCACGAATCCGTGCGCAGTGTGCGCGACGGTCTCAGTGCGGTGCGGGGGTCGCGCCGGTACGGCCGGCGCCCAGTGCTTCACCGGCGACCCTGGCCAAGTCCAGGATGGCACGCGCGCCGTCACCGCGGAACGACGACCCGTGCATGATCGCGAGGGTGTGCGGCTTGAGGGCGGCGAGCCGTCGCAGCGTGCCGTCGGTTTGCGGCGTGTAGGGCATGCCGCTGCCCGTCGGGCTGGCGATGCTGGCAAGCAGTGCAGCCTTGGCCGGCGCGACCACATCACCTTCGGTGACCGGCTGGGGGTTGCCCGGGTGAAAGAACAGGTCCGAGCACATCAGCGTCTGCTGGGTCGCGTCAAAAAACAGGCCGGCGTCCCAGCAGTGCGGTACGTACGGCGTGGACAGGAAGCGCATGCGGTGCGTGCCGGTGTTCAGCACCTCGTCGTCGTTCAGCGCGCGGGCAGGGCGATCGGCGAAATCGCCGAGCATGCGCGCGCCGATGGTGCTGCAGACGGCCTGGGCGCGCGGTGCAACCTGCAGCCATTGGTTGAGCGCGCCGCACTCATCCGGTTCGAAGTGGCTGAAGCCGATCCAGCGCAAGTCCTTTGGGTCGATCAACGAGGCGACGGCTTCCAGGGTGGCCGGGAACATCTTGCGCAGGCCGGTGTGCATCAGGAACGGCTGCGTGTCGCGCAGCAGGAATTCGTTGAACTGGATGCCGGCGGGACTGAACGTGGACAGGCGGAACCAATCGGGGGCGATCTCGGTGATGGTGGTTTGCATGTTTGCTCCAAATGCCGGTGGTGGTACCGGCGTGCGGTGCCGCCGCTTCGACGCTCCGAACCGCCACCGTCACCGTGGTCATTCTCGCGCGTTGGCAAGCGTATTGCACGGCACCGATGGCCGCGTGCGTGGTTTGGATTCGTCCGGGTGCGCGGCGTGGCCGTCGCCCTGCCGCAGGAGTGCGACCCGGGGCGCTGCCGCAGGCGCGCGTCGACGCGGCATGGCGCGGTTTCGATCCGCGCGTCCTCGGCGGGTACGCCCGGCAGCGTGGTGGTGCGTGGGTGGGTGGACCGCCGCCGTGTTTGAAGTCCGTGGCGTACCTGCCGGCGGCCTTGCGCCGCGAGTGCTGGCGCAGCCGCGCGCATATTGACAACGGTCGGCGATCCGTGCTGGATCGATGGTATGATCGAAGGCCCGGCTGAGGATGGTGAACGTCATGTCTCAACTCGGTACGCTCCAAGGCACCGGCTGGACGCCCAGACCCCACCTGCCGCCGGATATCGGCTGGAGCA
This sequence comes from Rhodanobacteraceae bacterium, assembly GCA_004299555.1. Taxonomy (GTDB): domain Bacteria; phylum Pseudomonadota; class Gammaproteobacteria; order Xanthomonadales; family Rhodanobacteraceae; genus 66-474. Next base: position 7,198 of record SCQU01000001.1, on the reverse strand, counting down.
AGCGTCTGGATGACGGCACGGTCGTTCGCATCCGGCCGATCGGCGCGCAAGACGCGGAACTGGAACTGGACTTTCTGAACCGCCTGTCGCCGGAAATGCGCAGCCTGCGGTTTCTCGGCCTGATCCAGGAGCCATGCCCCGACGTGGCCCGTCGGTTGACCCACCTCGACCCCGCCAACGCGGCCGGTTTCATCGCACTGGTGTCAGACGCCGGGCGCGATCGGCAGATCGGCGCGGCGCACTTTCACGCCAACGCCAAGGGTGATGGTTGTGATTGCTCGGTGACGGTGAGCGACGAGTGGCAAAAGCGCGGCGTCGGGTCGGCGTTGATGCGGCTCTTGATCCAGGCGGCGCGCGCACGCGGCATCCGAAGGTTGCGCGCGTTCGCGCCGGCAAGCTCCGATGGCAGCCACCACCTTGCGGCACGCCTTGGCTTCGAGCGCAAGCTGGATTTGCAGGACCCGGCGGTCGAGGTCTACAACCTCACGCTGAAGTAAACCCGCGCGGCGCCCGCTACGCCAAGGATGCGCCGTTGCGCCGCGTGTCCGGGTCCGGCGGTGCCGGGCGGACCGCTGGCGTCAGCTTGGCCGTTCAGCGCTGGTGGTGATGGCAGCCACTGGACCGAGCCGCGTGCCAACCTTGCCTTTGCGGGTGGCCTGCGTTGCCGCGTGGGTGGACAGGTGCGGCAAGAGTTGCGCCAGCGTCGCGACATCCTGCTGGTTGTGCGCGAGGACGCGCTTGAGGCTGGTGGACGCGCGGCCGTGCAGGTAGGTCTTCCACGCCGCGGGCGCCGCGCTCCCGGGCAGGTCGTCGGCGCGGACGATGTTCAGTACCTCGCGTTCGATGGTGGCGAGGCGGCAGTTTGCGAACGCACCGCGGTATTGGCGCCGCGTGGGGTACAGCAGGTCCACGTGGGCAAGGCCCGCGAGCGGATCCGCGCGCCGCGCAAGCCGGTAGCGGGTGCGCAGCAGCGGCGCATCGTAGGACTTGCCGTTGTAACTGACGAGGATCGTGTCCGGTGCCAGCCAGCGTGCGAACTCGCCGAGCAGCGCGGACTCGGCGGCGAGGGTGGTCATCAGCAATTGGCGGATGTGGAGGCCTTGTTGGTTCCACGCCGAGGCGGCGACCAGGAACGCGCGGGTGCCCGTACCGCCGGCAAGCCCGGTGGTTTCGGTGTCGAAAAACAATACGCGATGGGTGTCGATGGCGTCCCTGCGGTCGAACGCACCCGCGATGCGTGACGGGGCGGGTGACGGCAGCCGCGCTTCGATCAGGCGCAATCCGGGCGCAATTTCCGTGCCTGGCAAGCTGCGGTCCACGGCGCCGGAGGCGGGCGTTGCGGGGGCGGGATCGCGCAGGCGCAACCACTGCCGCAGCGTGTGGACGTCAGGCTGCCGGGGTGAACGGCCCATCGCATCAAGGGGCGGGACGGGCAGGGCGCGCGGTCGCGCGCCGGCTTGTGCGTGCAATGCTTGCAGTTGCGCGAGGGTCGGCGTCATGACGCGTGCCAGGCGGCCAGCACGCGCACCGCGTGGGCCTTGGGCGAAACGGCATACGCAATCGAGTCATCCAGTACCGGGCCAACGCACGCGGGGCACCCGGCGCGGCACCCGCACGCGCGCACCAGCGCCAGTGCGTGCGCGACAAGTTCGGCCTGGCGCTGCCACAGCGGTTCGGACAGCCCGACGCCGCCCGGGTAGTTGTCATAGAGGTATACCGCGGGGGTGAACTGCCCGATGGCCGCGGCGGGCAGGACCTGGCCGTCAAGCGCGCGCAATTGCCCACGTCCGGAGCCGTCGCCGTTGGCCGACCACGCGCCATCGGCGCTGCCGACGGCCCTTTGCAGATCCGCGCTGTCGGCCATGACCGCGACCCGCGCCACCGCATGCAGGGCGTAGGCCGCGCCAAGGAAGCCGTCCAGCGCGTCCTGCCGCGACGCGAACAGGCCATCCAGCACGGCCTGCGGGAGTCGCCACCAGACTGCGCTGGTGTGCATTTCCTGATCCGGGAGATGCACCGGACCGTAGCCGATGTTTTCGTGGCTGTAGTAGCGGATCTTCTTGTAACCGGCGACGCGTCGCACCACGTGCACCTCGCCGTGCTGGCAGGCGCCGGTGCCCGCCATGCAGGTGGCAAACTCATCCAGCACCTTTAGCCGTGTGTAGTCGATGGCATCGGTGTAGTAGTCGGCGTGGGTACGCCGCACGAACGCCTTGCGGCCGTCCCAGTCCAGCCGCTCGACCTGATAGGGCGTGGACTGCACCATGTGGATCGCGCCTTCATACAGCATCAATGGCGCGGAGGAAAAATCGACCTCGGCGATGATCGTCTGCCGGCCATCGGTGCGATCGACGACCACGAAGTTGCCGTCCGCCACCGAACGCAGGGTGACCGCGTTGGCCGGATAGCTGTCATCGATCCACTCGAAGCGCTCGCCTTCGCGGTACACGACGCCGTCTTCGGCCAGGAGCTGCAGGTACACCGTAGGGTCGACCGCGCCGAAACGCTCACCAATCGTGAACGGCAACTCGAACGCCGCGCAGCGGATGTGGTCGAGCAGGATCACCGGCTGGTCGGGTGCGATGCGGGCCTGTTCCGGTGACGCGTGGGAGAAAAACTCCGGATGCCGGATGAGGTACTGGTCGAGCGGATCGCTGGTGGCAACCATGACTCCAAGCGAGGCCTGTTGGCGACGCCCGGCGCGGCCGATCCGCTGCCAGCTGGCTGCCACCGAGCCGGGGTAGCCATTGAGCACCACGGCGTCCAGCGCGCCGATGTCGACCCCGAGCTCCAGCGCGGACGTGGCGACGATGCCGTCGACCTGGCCCGCGCGCATCGCGCGTTCGGACGCACGCCGCTCGGTCGGCAGGTAGCCGCCGCGGTAGGCCCGAATGCGCGCGGGCTTGCGCGGGTCGTGGTCAAACACGTCCTTCAGGTACTTGGTCAACACCTCCACCAGCGTGCGCGAGCGGGCGAACACCAGGGTTTTCAGTCCGGCCCGGATCGCGAGGCGTGCGATGCGGTTGGACTGCGAGCGTGCGGACGCGCGCAGGCCGAGGTCCGGGTTCACGATGGGCGGGTTCCACAGCAATACGCACCTGCCGCCGGACGGCGCGCCGGACTGCGTGATGGCGGTGACGGGTGCGCCGATGAGCGCTTCGGCGTGTGCCTCCGGGTTGCCGATGGTTGCCGAGCACAAGATGAACTGCGGCCGCGTGCCGTAGAAGGCGCAGATGCGCTGCAGACGCCGGATCACGTTGGCAAGGTGCGAGCCAAACACACCGCGGTAGGTGTGGATTTCGTCGACGACCACAAACCTGAGCCCCTCGAAAAACCGCGCCCACTTGGTGTGGTGCGGCAGGATGCCCTGATGCAGCATGTCGGGGTTGGATACCACGATGTCGCCATTGATGCGGATTGCGCGGCGCTGGTCGCCGGGCGTGTCGCCATCGAATGTGGCTGCACGGATGCCAAGCTCGCCCGCGCGTGACAGTTCGACCAGTTCAGTGACCTGATCCTGCGCCAGTGCCTTGGTTGGAAACAGGTACAGCGCCTTGGCGTGGCGCGCCATGGCGGCCGCGACGACCGGCAGGGTGTAACACAGCGACTTGCCCGACGCGGTCGGGGTCGCCACCACCAGATGCTCGCCGCGTGCCGCCGCACGCCAGGCTTCGGCCTGATGGCTGTAGAGCTGGTGGATGCCGCGGCTGGCGAGCGCCTCGCGCAACGCAAGCGGAAGGTCGTCGGGAAACGCGGCGTAGCGTCCGGGCGCAGCCGGTTGCGTGATGACGCCGGTAATGCGGTCGGCATATTTCCGTTGCAGCCGCGCGGCGAGTGCTGCGGCTTTGCCGGTATCGGGTGGTGGTGGAAGCGGCGCGGTGGCGTTCATTGCGTCACGCTGGTGCTGCGGCGTCTCAGCGCCTGAGACGCCGACGCGTCGTGGGGCGCCGCGTCAGGGCAGTTGTTCGATCTGCGCGGCGACGCTGATGTCCACGTTGCCGCGCAGGGCGTTGGATACCATGCAGTGCTGTTCGGCCAGGTTGACGAGAGACGCGAGCCGCGCCATCTGCGCTGCGGTCGCGTGGGCTGCGAGCGTGACCCCGGGCCGGTGGACGATGCGGGTGCAGCGGTAGGCGCCGCGGTCCACGACCACCGTGATGTCCGATTCCAGCGTCAGTGACAACACCGGCAGGTGCGCGTGTTCGAGCATGGCCGCCAGCGTCATGAGGTAACAGGTTGCCGCCGCGCCCAGCAGCATCTCGTCCGGGTTGGTGCCAACGCCCGGCCCGCCCATGCCGGTGGCGATGGAAACCTTGGTTTCAAGTTGCCCGCTGTGGATCGTGCCGACGCTGTTGCGGCCGCCCGGCCAGTTGGCGCTGAAATGGAAATAGTGTTCGGTCATCGGGTCATTATGCGTCGTCGTGCTCACCCGGGTTCGACGGTGTGCGTGAGCGGCGCGGCGCGCGGGCCAAGCACGCGCATGATCGATGCCAGCAGCACCCCGTAGGCTGGCACCAGGAACACGGCGCTGGCCAGGAGTTTGATGACGTAGTCGACCAGCGCAATTTCGGCCCAGTGGGCGGCCATGAACGCGTTGGAACTGCCGGCGAAGGCGATCGAGAAGAACGCTGCGGTGTCGAGCGCCTGCCCGAAGACCGCCGACAGTGTGGGTGCGGGCCACCAGTGGCGGCTGCGCCGGCGGATATGGTCGAACACGTGCACGTCCAGCAATTGTCCGAAGACGTACGCCGCATAGCTCGCAAAGGCAACGCGAAACACCACGCTGTCAAAGCGTCCAAGCGCGGCGATGCCATCGAAGCGCCCGGCATGGAAAAGCACGCCAACGACGTAGGACGCAGCTAGCGCCGGCAGCATTGCGCGGGTGATCACGCGCCGCGCCGCAACCTTGCCGATCAGGCGCGCGGTGAGGTCCGTAGCCAGGAAAATCAGCGGAAAGCTGAAGGCGCCCCAGGTGCTGTTGAAGCCAAACAGCGTCAGCGGAATCTGCACCAGGTAGTTGCTGGCGATGATGATGGCAATATGCAACGCCACCAGCGCGGCGAGGTACCGCGAGCGCGTGGCATCGAGGGCGGTGACCAACGGCATACGGGGCCTTTTTGACGATGGGGTGAGGGAACCCATGGGACTGCACAGGGTACCGCATCGGCCTTGAAGGGGCCTGAATCAGCTGCGCTTCGCGTGGCGCAGGTCCCGTATGCCAACGCCGATTGCGGCCAGCATCAGCACCGCGATCAGCGTGAATCCCGCGACGGTCGCGGTACTCCAAGCTGCGCGTGTGAGGGTGGCGAACACCACACCGGTCACCACCGCGATCCCGACCGCAGCGCCCACGCGCTGGCTGGCCGATACCAGTGCGCCGGCGCTGCCTGCGTAGGCCACCGGAACCGCCGCCAGCGTCAGGGTCTGGTTGGGGCTGACGGTGGCCCCTTGCCCAAGGCCGTACACACCGAGCGTCGCCAGCAGCCACCACAGGCTGATGCCGAGGTGCGCGTGCGCGAGTACCGCCAGCGCACTCAGGGCGAGCCCGGCGACGGCCACCGTTTGCCCGGCAATGACGAGTTTTCGGCCCGCGCGCGCCACGCGCTTGCCGGCCCAGTGCGCGGCGGTGGCGGCGAGCAGTGCCGAGGGCACGCCGAGCAGTCCGGTCGCAAACGCCGACATGCCGGCGGCTTCCTGCGCGTACAGCGCGACCAGCACCCACACGCTCGTCATGCCAAGAAAGTACAGCGTCTGGATCGTGAGGCCGTTGGCGAAACTCGCCAGCGTAAACAGTTTCAGGTCCACCATCGCGGGCTTGCCGGCGTGCGCGTACCAGCGTTCCCACGCGACCCACGCCCACACCGCGGCAAGCCCCACCGGCAGCCACGCCCACACCCACTTTGATGCGTGAAATTCCACGAACGGAAGCAACAGCGCGAGCACCGCGATGGCGGCGATGAGCGAACCCACGACGTCGAGTGAAGCCAGCAATCCGTGCGGCGCCGATTCGGCGTGCGTCGTGCTTGCATGCAAGCGGACGAGCGGTCTGGGGAACCACAGCCATGCCAGCACGCAGCCTGCGGCGCCGAGCGGGACGTTGATGAGAAAGGTCAGGCGCCAGCCCCAGAACGGTCCGCCGAGTGCGATCAAGGCGCCGCCGAGCGGCGGCGCAATCGCGACCGACAGGCTGGTGGCCATGCCGAGGAGCCCGAAGGCCCGGCCGCGCTCGGCACCGTGGAAGTATTGCTGCACCATGCCGTAAACCTGTGGGCTCATGCCGCCGGCACCGATGCCCTCGACAAAGCGTGCAGCATTCAGCCAGGCCGGCGAGGGCGCGAGGGCGGCAGCGAGCGACGCCGCCGTGAAGACGGCCAGGCCGGCAAGGAACAGGCCGCCATGGCCCAGGATGTCGCCTGCGCGGCCAGCCGCGATCAACACCGCGCCGAAGGTCAGTGCGTAGCCGGAAAGAATCCATTGCAGATCCGACGCCGTCGCGCCAAGGTCGTGCTGGATCGATGGCAGCGCCACGTTGACGATGCCGACGTCGATGAGCGCCATGCAGAACCAGACCGTCATCACCGCCAATAGCCGGCGGCGCACCGCGTCGGGCAGGTGTGCAGGGGCATCGGCGGATGGCATCGGGGGTTGGATCAATGGCGTTGGCGTGGATCGGCGTGCGTTGCGCGCAGCGTCGCAGCCACAGAATGCCGATTGGCGTAGTGTGTGTGGCGCCGGCGTGAATGTGAAGCACGCGTTGGCGCGATAATGTGCGGCAAGGTGATGCGCTGCAGGAGGCTGGAATGACGAAATGTATGCGGTGCGGCGGGTGGCGCGGGTTGCGCCTGGCCGCGGGACTCGCAACCGGTGCGCTGTTGGCTTGCGGGTTGCCGGTGACGGCGGCAAGCGCCGCGACACCGACGTTCACGATCGTGTCGCCGCAAGCGGGCAGTGTGGTCAGTGACCCGGTGCGGCTAGAGGTTGTCGTCACGGGCGCCAAGATCGGACAGCCGAGTACCGGCGAGGACCACCTGCACGTGATGGTGGATGGCGGCGAGGTGCAGGCCGTATACAAGAATCAGGAGTGTGTAAGCAATTTTGTGTCATGAGCCATACGCTGCCCGGAACGGGCGAAGGAGTGATGTATGGCAATGCGCGTGTACGGCTCGAAGTTTGATGCTGAGCTGCTGGATCGGTTGTT
>SCQU01000006.1 GCA_004299555.1 Rhodanobacteraceae bacterium | reverse complement strand
CGCGATCCTGCACGGCGTGGTCAAGAACCTCACCGATTACGGCGCGTTCGTGGACCTCGGCGGCATCGATGGCCTGCTGCACATCACCGACATGGCGTGGAAGCGCGTGCGGCATCCGTCCGAAATCGTCAACGTTGGCGATGAGCTCGACGTGCGCGTGCTGAAGTTCGACCGCGAGCGCAATCGCGTCAGCCTGGGCCTGAAGCAGCTGGGCGACGATCCGTGGGTCAACATTTCGCGGCGTTATCCGTCCGGTACCCGCCTGTTCGGCAAGGTCTCGAACGTTACCGATTATGGCTGCTTCGTCGAGCTGGAGCCGGGCGTGGAAGGCCTGGTTCACGTTTCCGAGATGGACTGGACCAACAAGAACGTCAACCCGGCCAAGGTCGTGCAGGTGGGCGATGAAGTGGAGGTGATGGTGCTCGACGTGGACGAGGAGCGCCGCCGCATTTCCCTTGGCATGAAACAGACCCAATCCAACCCGTGGGAAGCCTTCGCGGTGACCTTCAAGAAGGGCGACAAGGTCCACGGCGCGATCAAGTCGATCACCGACTTTGGCATCTTTGTCGGCCTCGAGGGCGGCATCGACGGCCTGGTGCACCTGTCGGACATTTCCTGGCAGGGCAACGGCGAGGAGCTGGTACGCGAGTTCAAGAAGGGCGAGGAAGTCGACGCCGTGGTGTTGGCGGTCGACCCCGAGCGCGAGCGCATCAGCCTTGGCATCAAGCAGCTCGAACAGGACCCGTTCGGCCAGTACATGGCGGCCAATCCGCGTGGTGCGGTGCTCACCGGCAGCGTCAAGGAAGTCGACGCCAAGGGTGCCGTCATCCAGTTGGCCGAGGGCATCGAAGGCTACCTGTCCGCGCGTGATTTCTCCAAGGACCGTATCGAGGATCTCAGCCAGCACCTCAAGGTCGGCGACAAGGTGGAAGCCAAGTTCACGGGCATGGATCGCAAGGGGCGCATGCTGTCGCTTTCGATCCGGGCCAAGGACGAGGAAGAAATGGCCGAGACGCTGTCCGAGTACCAGTCGCAGCACGTCGAGCACACGACCACCAAACTGGGTGCGTTGCTCAAAGAGCAGTTGCACAAGTCGGAGTAAGCCTGTATCCGTGCAGGCGTTTTGTTCGGCCGGGTGCCATCCACGCGCGTGGGTGGCACCCCGCTGAAGCGTTACGCGCGTGACCTGTTCCAGTCAGCCGCAAGGGTAGTCGTACGTTGCCATCCATGACGAAATCCGAACTGATCGCCGCGCTCGCCGAGCGCCAGAAGCATCTGGCGTTCGCGGATGTCGAGCTCGCCGTGCGCAACGTGATCGAGCAGATGAGCGCCGCGCTGGCGGGCGGCGATCGCATCGAGATTCGCGGCTTCGGCAGTTTTTCGCTGCACTTTCGCCCCCCGCGTACCGGGCGCAATCCCAAGACCGGCACGGCGGTAGCCTTGCCAGGCAAGTACGTTCCGCACTTCAAGCCGGGCAAAGAGCTGCGGCAGCGTGTGAACGGGATCGACGCCGGGTAGTCTGGAGGGCTCGCGGTTGGCAGGGCGGACACTCCGCTGATCGGTTGCATGGTGCGGCGCCGGAGGTGTGGGTGAACGGCTTTTTCGACCCCTTGATGTGGATGTTCCTGGTGCCGGCGCTGGTGCTGGCGGGTTGGCTGGGCTGGATCATCGGCCGGCGGGCGTCCGCGCGCCGCTCGGGTGCCCGCGTCACCGAGCTGTCGTCGCATTACTTTCGTGGCCTCAACTACCTGCTCAACGAGCAGCCGGACAAGGCCATCGAAGTTTTCATGAAGCTGGCCGAGTTCAACCGCGATACGGTTGAAACCCACCTCGCGCTTGGCAACCTGTTCCGGCGCCGCGGCGAGGTCGACCGTGCCATTCGTGTCCACCAGCACCTGGTCAGCCGTTCCAATCTGAGTGAGGCCGAGCGCACCGTGGCCCTGCTGGAACTGGGCGAGGACTACATGCGCGCGGGATTGCTGGATCGCGCCGAAGCACTGTTCGATGACCTGGTGGCGATGGACGCCCACGCGCCGTCGGCGTTGCGGCACCTGGTGGCCATTTACCAGCACGAGCGCGACTGGCACAAGGCGATCGGCCATGCGCGGCGGCTGGAGAAGATGACCGGCGAATCGCAGGCGGCGACCATCGCACAGTTTTATTGTGAATTGGCCGAGCAGTCGCGCCAGCACGGCGCGCGCGCCGAGGCCCGCGCGTACCTGGATGAAGCTTTTGCCAGCCAGCCCGGTTGCGTCCGCGGCTACATGATCAGCGGCCACCTGTACGCCGAGGAAGCCCAGTGGCGCGATGCCGTGCTGGCCTTCGAGCAGGCGGTCGATGCGGACGTCGACTTCGTGCCCGAGATCCTGTCGCCGCTGCTGGATGCATACACCCATGCGGGGCAGATGGAGCGGGCAGAAAAGTTCCTGCAGCACGTCGTTGAGCGCTACCACGGCATCACCCCGGTACTGGCGTTGACCCGGCTGTACAGCCAACACGAGGGTGAGCGGGCCGCGGTCGAATTCCTGACCGGCCAGCTGCGACAACGGCCCTCGGTACGCGGCATGATGGCGTTGATCGATGCCACGCTCGAGAGCACACAGGGCGAAGCCCGCGAGAACTTCCTGATCCTGCGCGATCTCACCCGCAAGCTGCTGGAGGGGCGCGCGATGTACCGCTGCAATCACTGCGGCTTTGGCGCCAAGGCGCACCACTGGCAGTGCCCCAGTTGCAAGAGTTGGGGCACGGTGCGGCCCATCCACAGCGTGGTCAGCGAGTGACCGGGCGCGCCTACGCATGACCACCGCGGCGCTCCTGGGGCTGGTGGTCGCGGCGGCACTGGCATTGTCCATGGGCGTCACCCGCGTCGCGTTGGCTTACGCGCGGCGGCGCGGGCTGCTGGATCAACCCGGTCGGCGGCGCTCGCACACGACGCCCACGCCGCGCGGCGGCGGCATCGGCGTGGTGGCGGCGGTCGTGTTGATAGGGATTCCGGCGTGGTGCATCACGGGCGCGGCGTCCGGCTGGTGGCAGCCCGCCGCGGTCACCCTGGCGGTGCTCGCGGTGGCCTTGATCGGCTGGCGTGACGATCATGTGCCACTGCCGGTTCTACCGCGGCTCGCGGTGCATGCGGGTGCTGCGCTGCTGGTGGCTGCGGCCATACTGGCGCCGCCGGCGCTGGACGCGCCTGCCCGCTGGTGGTTTTTGCTGCCGCTGGCGCTGCTACTGGCCGCCTTTATCAATGCGCACAATTTCATGGATGGCATCGATGGCCTCCTTGGGCAGCAAGGATTGTTCGTGCTGCTGGGCATCGGGGTGCTGGCCGCGTGGCTGGGCGCCCCGGGTGTTGCGGTATTGGCCTTCGCGGGCGCGGCCGGGTGCCTTGGCTTCCTTTTCTATAACCTTCCGCCGGCGCGGATTTTCATGGGTGACGTAGGCTCGGGAGCCCTCGGGCTGGTGCTGGGCGCGTCGGCGGCACTGCTGGTGCGACGGTTTCCGGGTGCGCTGTGGGCCTGCGCGATCCTGCCTTCCGCGTTCCTGGTGGACAGCGGCTTGACCCTGTTGCACCGCGTGCTGGCGGGCCAGCGCTGGTACGCGCCGCACCGGCAGCATCTGTATCAATGGCTGGTGCGGGTAAACTGGAGCCACGCACGCACGGATGGTGCCTATATGCTCTGGAACCTTCTGCTCGTTGCGCCGCTGGCGTGGCTTGCTGCGCGCTGGCCGCATCGGGGCGCGTGGTGTGCGCTTGCGGCGTACGCCGCAACGGGCGTTGTCTGGTATCTCGGCAAACGCGCGTGTCTTGCCGTGGTCCGTTGGAGTGCGTATCGTGAAACTGCGTGATCCCGTCAACTGGTTGCACCCCCGCAGTGCGGTGGTGTTGCACGACCTCGGCATGACGCTGTTGGCGTGGTGGCTGACCAATACCTTGCGCTACGCGATGCTGCCCTATGGCCAGCGGCTTGACCTTTGGGGCTGGCAAACGTTGATCGTACTTGGCGTGCAGGCGGTGATGTTCTACTGGACCGGCCTGTACAAGGGGCTGTGGCGGTTTGCGAGCGTGCCCGACTTGTGGAACATCGTACGCGCGGTGGTCGCCGGCACCGTTGCCATCTACGTTGGTCTGTTCCTGTATGACCGCATGGCCGGAATTTCGCGCACGGTGTTGCTGATTTATCCCGTGCTGCTGGCCATCCTGTTGGGTGCGCCGCGGCTGGCCTACCGCTACTGGAAGGACAGCCAGCTGGACCTGTTCCACGCGCGGCACAGCCAGCGCGTGCTGGTGATCGGGGCGGGCCGCGCGGGCGAGGCGCTGGTGCGGGACCTGCGGCGCGACGTGCACTACGTCCCCGCCGGTTTTGTCGACGACGACGTGGCGCTGCGCGGTACGCGCCTGCAGGGCGTGCCGGTGCTGGGTGGCACCGACAGGCTGGCCGAGCTGGCCCGGCGTGCGGGCGCGGAGATGCTGTTGATCGCGCTGCCGAGCGCCGACAAGGAGCAGATGCGGCGGGTGGTCGAGCGTTGCGAGGCCACCGGGTTGCCGTTTCGCACCGTGCCGCGGCTGGACGATGTCGTATCCGGGCGCGCACAGTTCAACCAGTTGAAGGAAGTGGCGATCGAGGACCTGCTGGGACGCGATCCGGTGAAATTGGAATGGAATGCGATTCGCCTCAGCCTCACCGGTCAGCGGGTGCTGGTCACGGGTGGCGGCGGCTCCATCGGCTCCGAACTGTGCCGGCAGATCGCACGTCTCGGTGCGTCCGAGCTCACGATTGTCGAGCTGTCTGAATACAACCTGTACCGTATCGAACAGGAACTGCGCGCGCAGTATCCGGAATTGCTGTTGCGCTGCTTGATCGGCGACTGCGGGGATCCCGCCACCTGCAACAACGCATTCGCGCTGGCCCGGCCGCAGCGGGTGTTTCACGCCGCCGCGTACAAGCATGTGCCGTTGTTGCAAAACCAGCTGCGCGAAGCCTTTCGCAACAACGTGCTCGGCACCCGCACCGTGGCCGAACACGCCGTGCGCTACGGCGTCGAAAGTTTCGTCCTGATCTCGACCGACAAGGCGGTGAATCCCACCAGCGTGATGGGCGCCTGCAAGCGCGCCGCCGAGATCGTGTGCCAGGTCACCGCGGCGGGGAGCGCCACCCGTTTCGTGACGGTGCGCTTTGGCAACGTGCTGGACTCGGCGGGCTCGGTCGTGCCGCTGTTCCGGCGCCAGATCGCGGCCGGTGGCCCCGTGACCGTGACCCATCCCGAGATTTCCCGTTACTTCATGACCATCCCGGAAGCCTGCCAATTGATCCTGCAGGCGATGTCGATGGGGCGTGGGGGCGAAACCTTCGCCTTGGACATGGGCGAACCGGTACGCATCCGCGATCTGGCCGAACAGATGATCCGGCTGGCGGGCAAGCAGGCGGGACGGGATGTGCAAATCCTCTTCACCGGCCTGCGGCCCGGTGAAAAACTGTTCGAGGAATTGTTCCATCCGCTGGAAAATTACCACGGCACCGCGCATCCAAAAATCTTTGAGGCCGCGCCGCGCCAGCAGGCGGCGGCGATGGTCGCCGCGCAACTCGCGCGTGCCACGGAGGCGGTGGCAAGGTTCGATGAAGAAACCCTCCAGCATTGCGTGGGTGCTCTGCTGCCGGCGTTTCGGTGGGAAACCGGCGACGCCAAGCCCGGCGCGCAGGTGGTGCCGCTGCAACGCGGTGGCGGCGACTACGCGGCCTGAACGAGGAGCAGAAACAACGTGACAAGACTACACAAGGTGGTGTTTCCGGTCGCCGGCCTGGGGACGCGGTTTCTGCCGGCCACGAAAGTGGTGCCCAAGGAGATGCTGCCGGTGCTGGACCGGCCGCTGATCCAGTACGCGGTCGATGAGGCGGTTGATGCTGGCGCCGACACGCTGGTGTTTGTCACCAATCGCTACAAGCACGCGATCGCCGATTACTTTGATTCGGCCTACGAACTGGAAGAAACCCTCGAACACGCGGGCAAGCGCAAGCTGCTGGCCACCATCCAGGGCCTGCTGCCGTTGCGCGTGCGGTGCATCTACGTGACCCAGGAGCGCGCGCGCGGCTTGGGGCACGCGGTATTGTGCGCACGCGCCGTGATCGGTGATGAACCGTTTGGCATCATCCTGCCGGACGACCTGATCCTGAACGATGGCCCCGGCGCGCTGCGGCAGATGGCCGGGCGCGCGGCCGATGGCAAGACGGGCGTGCTTGCGGTCGAGGAAGTGCCATACGCGGACACCGGCAAATACGGAATAGTCGACGTCGAACCTGGCGGCGACCGCATTCGCCACATGGTGGAAAAACCAAGCCCAGCCGAAGCGCCGTCCAATCTTGCGGTGGTGGGGCGCTACGTGTTGCCGCCGCGCATTTTCGACCTTCTGGAAACCACCACGCCGGGTGCGGGTGGCGAGATCCAGCTGACCGACGCCATTGCCGCCCTGCTGAAGGAAACGCCGGTATTGGCGCATCGTTTCGCGGGCCAGCGTTTTGACTGCGGCAACAAGGCCGGCATGGTGCGCGCAACGTTGCACGTTGCCGCGGCCGACCCGGAGTTGCGCCACCTGGTCACGGGCCTGCCGGGTACATCCTGACGGGCACGGCCTCGCGCGTTATGCTCGCCCGATGACACCCGGAACCTGGTACGCCGCCAGCGCTCGTCCGTTCGCTTCGTTGCCACCGCTGGCCGGTACCCGCGACGCGCGGGTCGCGATCGTCGGTGGTGGATACGCGGGCGTGTGTCTGGCGCTGGGCCTGGCCGAGCGCGGCGTGCGCGACGTCGTGTTGCTGGAGAGTGACAGCATCGGCCACGGCGCGTCGGGGCGCAACGGCGGTTTCGTTTTCGGCGGCTACTCGTTGGGCGAGGACGCGTTGCTGCGGCAGCTCGGCGCCGGGGGCGCACGCGCGCTGTACGCCGCGACCACCAGCGCGGTGGACCTGATTGGCCGGCGCATCGCGCGCTATGCGATCGAGTGTGATGCGGTCAACGCCGGGGTCATCTGGGCCAACTGGTTCCGCGATCCCGAGGTGCTGCGCACGCGCCAGCGGCTGCTGCAGGACGCCTACGGGATCGAATGGGAATGGCTGCCTGAGGCGCAACTGCGCAGCGTCATTCACAGTCGGCGTTACCACGGCGGCCTGTTCGAGCACCACGCGTTGCATCTGCACCCGCTCGATTATCTGCACGGCATGGTGCGCGCGGCCGCGGGGCAGGGCGTTGAGGTCCACGAGCAGTCCCGCGTACGCAGCGTCGAGCGGCGCGGCGCAGGCTGGCGCGTGGCGACCGCGGCCGGTGAGGTCAACGCCGAGACCGTGGTGCTGGCGTGCGGTGGCTATCTGGCGCACCTGGATCGCGAAATTGACCACGCGGTGCTGCCGATCGCCACCTATGTGATGGTGACCGAACCGCTGGGCGAACGCTTGCACCAGTGCCTGCACACCGATGCCGCGATCTACGACACTCGGTTTGCGTTCGACTACTACCGGCCGCTCAAGGATTCGCGCCTGCTGTGGGGTGGCCGCATTTCCATCCGCGAACGCGCGCCCGCGGCGGTGCGGAAATTGCTGCTGCGCGATTTGCTGCACGTGTTCCCGCAGCTGGCGGGCGTCAAGATTGACTATGCGTGGTCGGGCCTCATGAGCTATGCAACACACCAGATGCCGCAACTGGGCACGCGCGGCGACGGGTTGTGGTGGATGCAGGCATTCGGGGGGCACGGCACCGCGCCGACCTGTGCAGCGGGCGAGCTGCTGGCTGATGCCATCGCCAATGGCGGTGAAGGTTGGCGAGGGTTCGCGCCGTTCGGCTTGCAAAGTACCCGGCGGCCGTTCGGCTACCTTGCTGCCCAGGCGAATTACTGGTGGCTGCAGAGCCAGGATCGAGCCAAGGCGCTCATTGAGGGATAGCACCGTCCGTGCTTCGCCGCTGGCGACTCCGCCGCTCGCGCTGGTGCGGGACCCGTCCGGTGACGGCGCCGCTTGCCTGATTCCTGCGCCACGTTGCCGGCGGTGTTCCGAAGCTGCGTTTGAAAGCGCGCTGGAAGGCGGCGTCGGATTCGTATCCGACCTCGTCCGCGACGCTGGCGATGCTCTGCCTGCTCTCACGGAGGCGGCGTGCCGCCAGGTGCATCCGCAACCCGGTCAGATAGTGCATCGGTGGTTCCCCGATCACCGCGCGGAAGCGTTCGGCCAGGACCGAGCGAGAGCTGGCGGTGACACGAGCGAGATCCTCCACCGACCAGTGCCGCCAGGGGGTTTCGTGCAGGGATTGCATGGCACGCCCGACCAGCGGATCATGCAGGCCGGCCAGCCAACCGGTGGCATTCGCCGGCAGCGATTGCATGTGCAACCGCAACGCTGCCACGAACAAAAGCTCGGCCAGGCGTCCGCGCAGGCTCGCAGCGCCCGGGTCGTCGTCGAGCGCGTTCGCGGCGGCGTAGCGCACCAGCGTATCCATGCGCGGCCCAAGATCGACCTTGAATACCGGTGGCAGTGAACGGCACAACGGTTCGAACGCACGCCGGTCGCAGCCGAGGAAACCGCACAGCAGACGCGTCGATTCGCCCGGCCCGTTCTCGAAACGGACTTGCCTTGCGTCGAGCAGTGCCCGCTTGCCCAGCATTGTCGCGAACGGCACGGTCGTGCGACCCGGCTGATCGCACAGCTCGTGACGGTCGCCGTGCGCGATGACTACCGCGTGGCCAGCAGGCACGGGGAACCAGTCGTGGGCCGCGTGTCGAACCCAGCACCGTCCATCCAGCACGATGTGGAAGGCGATAACCTGATTGGTGCCGGGTGGCAACAGCGGTGCGAATTTCTCCACCGTGGGCTGTGCCACGACGCCCCACGGCCCCTTCACTTCGACCTGAAAGATCAGCGCGCCGGTCAGGCGCACTAGCGTCAGCACGTGGGAAAGCAGGTCGGTGGCCATCGCTGCTCGTCGCTTCCGCGGGCGTTTTGAGCATGTACTGAGGAGTATAGGTCATAGCTGCACGCGCCGCCCGTGCCGACACTGACCCCAAAAGGGGACGGGGGTAATTAAGCAGCCTCGAAAAACCGATGTCAGGTGCCGTGCTGTCGACGGCGGAGACGATGATCTACCAGGTATCGAGCCCGCGGCGGTCGACAGGCAGAAGACCACCCGTCCCGGTTGGCTGAGCGCCAACCCGTAAGTGAGAGAAAAACACATCCATGTCAACGGGTTGCTCCAAGTAGAAGGGCATTCTGGGAGTCTTGGACGGAGGAGCGCCCTGATCGTTGGACGATGTACCGGTCCGCAAGAGGATGGAACCATGGAAAATGTCAAATGGAAACTCAAGGGCAGTTATTTCGAAACCTGCAACTGCGACGCGGCTTGCCCGTGCGTGTTCACCAGTCCACCCACACAGGGTGAGTGCACCGTGCTGATCGCCTGGCATATCGAGCGCGGGAAGTACGGTGACGTTAATCTCGATGGACTGAACGCCGCACTTGCGGTGCATGCGCCGGGCACGATGGTCGAGACCAAGTGGACCGCGGCGGCCTATTTCGACGAGCGCGCCGATGCGGCGCAGACAGAGGCGCTGCACAAGATCTTCTCCGGTCAGGCCGGCGGGCATCCGGCAGTCCTTGCCTCTTTCGTTGGCAAGATGCTGGGCGCCAAAAGCGTGCCAATGCACTTCAAGAGCGAGGGCAAGCAGAGCAGCTTGTCCGTTCCTGGGATTATCGAAGCTGAGATCAAACTGCTCGAAGGCCAGGGTGGCGGCCCGATCACGATTGCCGGGCATCCGCTGTGCATTGCGCCCGGTGAACCCGCCACGGTGGCGCGCTCGCAGTCATTCAGGTTCAAGGACTACGACTGGAACTGGAAATTGTCCGGGCGTGCCGGTTTCCGTAGTCCGTTTGCCTACGCGTCCGACTGACGGGGCTGCATTGCGGTGGCTCGGATGAGAGCGCGGGCCGCTGTCGTTGCGCTCAAGGTGGTCCCAGCCGCGAAACAGTCACTTGGTTGCAAACCGGAGACGACTCATATGACCAGTTGGGAAATCAAGGCACGCGAATACACCAACTGCAATTGCGCCTATGGCTGTCCGTGCCAGTTCAACGCGCTGCCCACCTACGGCGACTGTCGGGCACTCATGGTCTTCCAGGTGGACCAGGGGCACCACGGCAATACCCGACTCGATGGCCTGCGTTTCGCATTGATCGTGTCGTGGCCTGGACCCATCCATCTGGGTCGGGGTCAAGCGGTGCCGATCGTGGATGAGCGCGCCTCGCCGGAGCAGCGCGAGGCACTGCTGCGGATCATGTGCGGGCAGGACACCGAGCCGGGGGCCACGGTTTTCCAGGTGTTCTCCACGACCTACGACAAGGTGCATGATCCGGTCATTGGGAAAATCGACTTCGAATTCGACATCGATGGGCGCACCTCCCATGTGCTGATCCCGGGCGTGGCGGAAGCCCACGGCAACCCGATCGTCAATCCGATTACCGGAAACGCGCACCGCGCGCGCATCAACCTGCCATCCGGCTTCGAGTACGACATCTGCGAGGTCGCCAGCGGCCGGGCCAAGACGCAAGGTGCGCTGGCCATGTCGCTCGATGACTCGCACGCGTATTTTGCCAGTTTGCACCTGACCGGAAATGGCGTCGCCAACCATGCCTGATGCCGCCACTGCGGGCAGCGCGCTCGAGGCCGTGCTGCGGCGAGACCGCACGCTTGTGCAAGCCTCGCTGGCCGCCCTGACCGCGCTGGCCTGGGGTTATCTCCTCTGGCTGGCGCTGGGCATGGGCATGTCGGTGGATGGCATGGTCGGCGTGGCACGGTCGTGGACGACCAGTGAATTCGTGCTGATGTTCGTGATGTGGACGGTGATGATGGTCGGCATGATGACGCCGTCCGCTGCGCCGATGGTCCTGATCTACGCGCGCGTTGGCAGGCAGGCCACCCTTCAGGGCAAGCCGCTGGCCGCGACCGGTTTTTTTGCCGGAGGTTATCTGCTCGCGTGGTCCGCGTTCGCGCTGGCGGCGACGGCCGCGCAGTGGGGACTGCATCGCGCCTTGCTGCTGACGCCCATGATGGCCAGCGCCAACACCATGCTGAGCGGCGCGGTACTCATCGTAGCGGGCGTGTATCAGTGGACGCCCGTGAAGCAGGCATGCCTGCGTCATTGTCAGGCGCCGCTTTCCTTCATCCTGCAACTCGGCGGGTTCCGCCGGGCGCTACGCCGCTCGCTGGCACTGGGCTTGCGTCACGGTCTCTACTGCATCGGCTGCTGCTGGGCGCTGATGCTGCTGCTGTTCGTCGGTGGCGTGATGAACCTGCTGTGGATCGCGGTGCTGTCCATTGTCGTGCTGGCGGAAAAGGTGATGCCTGCCGGCAACTGGCTGCCGCGGGTGACGGGAGTCGTACTGTTTGGTGCCGGCATCGTGGTGCTGTCCGGCGCGTTCTCGTGAGTCCCACCGGGGGCGATACAGGTCAGACGCTGATCGGAGTGAGGTTGCCGTCGGCTCGCTGTTGAAGGGCGTTGCCGCCGACAGCGCGAAGTGATCCCTGCGTTACCATGGATCCGTGAGAGGACCGCATATCGCCTGACCGCACCAAGCCACGCCGGATCGCCAGGCGCGCGGTGCGTGTGGGTTGCCCGCGTCGTCATCCGGCTTGCCGCACTCGCAATCTTGGCGCTGCCCGTGACCACGCTAGCCAACGAGGCGAGTCCGGGTGCAGGTACGCAACCCGCGGAATTCGGGCACGCCCCGATCACCGCGAACTGGGTGCTCGCAGGCGGCCGGCTATCCGGCCTGGTTGTCACGGACGAGCTCCACCAGCGGCGGATCGAAGTCACCGATCCTTTTTCGCTGACATTCAAGGACGGCAGCACGCTCGACACGGGCGATTTCCGCTTGCAGGGCGCCTTGCCCCCGGCCTCGTTGCCGGTGGAAGCTGGGGCCGCACGCCTGGTGGAGCATTTTCCCGGCCGGGCCATCGAGGGTCGCTTCCTTGGGCCGAATGGCCACGTGACGGTCGACTGGAAGCTGCTGCAACGCGATGGTTCGGATTACCTGCGCGAGGTCGTTTCCATTACCGCGATCGGTACCGATGCGGACATTGCCAAGGTGGCGCTGTTCGGCGCGGATGCACCGGATGCGTTTGTCGATGGCTCGGTCGATGGTTCGCCGGTGGTATCGCATGCCGACTGGCTTGGCTTCGAGCAACCGATGGCCAAGGCTGATGCCTGGCGCGGCAAGGTCAAGCTGTGGATCAATCGCACATTGCCGTTGCGCAACGGGCAGTCGGTAACGTATTCGGCGGTGATCGGCGTCGCGCACCCAGGCCAGATGCGGCGCGATTTTGCCAACTACGTCGAGCGTGAACGCGCGCATCCGTATCGCCCGTTCCTGCATTACAACTCATGGTACGACATTGGATTTTTCACGCCGTACACCGAAGCCCAGGCCCTGGACCGCATCAATACCTTCGGCAAAGAGCTGGTCGAAAAGCGCCATGTGAAAATGTCATCGTTCCTGTTCGACGATGGCTGGGACGACTACAGCGGCGGCTGGAATTTCTCGAAGGCGTTTCCGCACGGCTTCGTGCCGCTGTGCAAGGCTGCAGAAAAGTATGGCGCCGCGCCTGGAATCTGGCTTTCGCCGTGGGGCGGTTACGGGAAGCCACGACAGGAGCGCGTGGCGAATGGACGCAAGACCGGTTACGGCATCGTCGACGGTGGGCTGGCGTTGTCCGCGCCGGAATATTGGCAGCGCTTCCACCATGTCGTGATGACGTTGCTCGACGATGACTGCATCAACCAGTTCAAGTTCGACGGCACCGGCAACGTCGATACGATTTATCCGGGCAGCCAGTTCGACAGCGACTTTGCGGCGGCAATCCAGTTGATCGACGACATCCGCGCCGACAAGCCGGATACCTTCATCAACCTCACGACCGGTACCTGGGCGTCACCGTTCTGGCTGCGGTACGCCGATTCCATCTGGCGCGACGGTTACGATCACAATTTTGCGGGAGTCGGCCCCAAGCGCGAACAGTGGATCACCTATCGCGATGAGCAGACCTACCGGAACATCGTGATCAAGGGGCCGCTGTTTCCGCTCAATTCACTGATGCTGCACGGGATCATCTTTGCGCAACACGCGGTGGGGCTGAATACCGATCCGGGCCACGATTTCGCCAACGAAGTGCATTCGTACTTTGCAACCGGCACCGATCTGCAGGAGCTGTACATCACGCCGTCGTTGCTGACGACGCCGGACTGGGACACGCTGGTTGACGCCGCCAACTGGTCACGCGCCAATGCGAAGGTGCTGGAGGATACCCACTGGATCGGTGGCGATCCCGGGCGGCTGGACGTCTACGGTTGGGCTGCGTGGTCGCCGGGCAAATCCTTCATTACCCTGCGCAATCCCGACGACAAGCCACGGCTTGCGATCCTTGATGTCGGGCGCCAGTTGCAGTTGCCGCCGCGCGCCGCGCGCAGGTTCAACGCCACCGACGTATGGCACAGTGGTGGCAGCAGCGTGCCGGCCACGGTGGACGCCCGGCATCCGGTCACGATGACGTTGCAACCGTTCGAGGTGTTGACGCTGCAGCCGCTGCCGGCTGGTGCCGAGCGGTAGCCGGTCGCGTGGGTCAGGCGCCGGTGTCCAGACCGGCCATGCCAAGCGTGCTGTAGCCCGCGTCGACGTGGACGACCTCACCCGTGATGCCGGCGGCGAGATCCGAGCACAGGAACGCGGCCGCGTTGCCGATGTCATCGATGCCGACGTTGCGGCGCAGCGGTGACACCTGGCCAACGTGGTCGAGCATCTTGCGCAACCCGGCGACTCCCGCTGCCGCGAGGGTTTTGATCGGCCCGGCCGAAATCGCGTTGACGCGGGTGCCTTCCGGGCCGAGGTTGTAGGCAAGATAGCGCACATTGGCTTCGAGGCTGGCCTTGGCCAGGCCCATGACGTTGTAGGACGGGAGCGCGCGCTCGGCGCCGAGGTAGGTGAGGGTCAGGATCGCGCCGTGGCGGTTTTGCATCAGCGGACGCGCGGCTTTGGCCAGCGCCGCCAGGCTGTAGCTGGAAATATCGTGCGCGATCTTGAAGTTTTCGCGGGTCAGTCCGTCCAGGAACTCGCCGGCGAGCGCTTCGCGCGGGGCAAAGCCGATGGAGTGGATCAGGATATCCAGTCCGTCCCACTGTTTGCCGAGACTGGTGAACAGGTTATCGATGTCGCTGTCGCGGCCAACGTCGCAGGGCAGCACGATGCTGGAGCCCAGTTGCCCGGCCGCATCGTCCACCCGGCCGCGGAACTTCTCGTCGACGTAGGTGAGCGCGAGCTCGGCGCCTTCGCGATGCAAGGCCTGCGCGATGCCCCAGGCAATGGAGCGGTTGCTGAGGATGCCGGTGACGAGTGCGCGCTTGCCTTGAAGGAAACCCATGTCCGCGGTGCTCCGATTGGGGTGCGGGAAAGGCCGCCATTGTACGCGAGTGCTGCCGCGCGGCGAGGATCAGCCGTGCACGTGCAGCACTGCCCCGGCGCGGACGGTATTGCCGTGCAGGTGGTTCCAATGCTTGAGGTCGCCGACGCTCACATGGAACTGGTGCGCGATCGACCACAGCGTTTCGCCATCGTGTACCCGGTGCTCGGCTGGCACGGCGGGCGTCGGATCGGAGTCGGGCGCGATGCTGTCCGGATCAGGTGCGACGGGCTCGGCGGGCAGCGGAATACCGCCGCCAGCGGCCAGCTGCGGCGTGTTGGTGTCAACCTGCGCGACCGACTCGGAAGCATTGACCGTCAGCGCCGTCAGCAGCGTCTGCGCCGCATCGGCCGGCAACAACAGGGTGCGCGGACTGTCGGCGGGTATTCGCGCGCCGCGATAGCCGGGGTTGAGCTGGCGCAGCGCCGAGGTGGAGACGTCGGCCATGCTGGCAACGGTGCTGAGGTGGCTGCCGGCCGGAACCTTGACCGTCGTCAGCGCATTGCCGCCCGTGGGCTTGGGCAGCCTGACGGCAAAGCGCGCCGGCTCGCGCACGATGCAGTTGAGCGCCATCAGTTTTGCGAGGTGCCTGCGGCCGGCGGCGCCGATGGGAATGTCTGGAATGGCACCGGAGCCCAGGCCGGGATGGCCGCGCAGGGCGGCCGTGACGGCGTACGGGCCGGCGTTGTAGGCCATGTCGACCAGGCGCCAGTCACCAAATTGCCGTTGCAGCGACTTCAGCATGGTGACCGCGGCCTGGGTGGAAGCCACCGGGTCCAGGCGGCCATCGTAGTGACGGCTGACCGTGATGCCGTGCCGGCGTGCGGTGGTGGGCATGAACTGCCACATGCCGGCCGCATCGCCGTGGCGGCTCGGCTCGTCCGCGCGATAGGAGCTTTCCAGCATCGGCAACATCGCGAATTCACCCGGGATGCCGTTGGCCCGCAGCTTGGTCTGTACATAGGTGATGAGCGGCAGCGATTGCCGCAGCAGCGCCTCGAAATGCGCGGGTGAACGCGCGTAGCGGGCGGCGTTCGCACGAATGAGCGGCGCATCGGCGCAGTCGTGCATGACGTCGCTGGCCTGGATGCTGGCCCACGGCTGCACGACTGGATTGACGTGTGGCTTGACCACCGCGCCGGCAGGTGTCGGCACGGCCGGCAGCGCGGTGACCACGGCAGCGGTCGCTGGTGGTTTGGGTGGTTGTACCGCGCACGCGGCAAGCACCGCGCTCGCCAGGAGCGTCAGGGTGAGGCGGATGCCGGCGGTGCGCGCCCTCATGCGGCGAATCGGTCCTTGGCCAGACGCAGCGCGGCAAAGCGCGCTGCCCGGCCGGGTGGGGGTCGAAACCGCGTGGGCCATGGAATGTTGGCATCGCCCATGGCGTCGACGCGCAGGAAGGGGTTGGCGGCCAGCTCGTCGGCCAGCAAGGCCGGCAGGGTGGGCGCGTTCCGGGCGCGCAGGTCGCGCGCGCTGCGTATGCGTGCCTGGAGCGCGTGGTTGCCCGGTTCCACGCTGAGCGCGAAGGCGCCGTTGGCGAGCGTGTATTCGTGGGCGCAGCAGATCTGCGTCGTCGTCGGCAGCTCTGCCAGGCGGTCCAGTGAGGCCAGCATCTCGGCGGGGGTGCCTTCAAACACCCGGCCGCAGCCGAGGCTGAAGAGGGTGTCACCACAAAACAGCAGGCCCTCGCCGTAGTAGGCGACGTGGGTACGCGTGTGGCCGTGGACTTCAATGACGGTAAAATCCGCCGCGGGTGCCACGTGGATCGCGTCGCCGTCGGCCACGCGATGGGTGGCGACGGGAATACGGCTGTCGCGTGGCGCGTAAATGGCCGCGTCTGGATAGCGCCTGGCCAACTCGGGTACACCGCCGATGTGGTCGGCGTGGTGGTGCGTCAAAAGAATGGTGGACAGCCGCAAGCCTGCCCCTGTCAACGCGTCCAGCACCGGTTTGGCTGCCCCTGGATCGACCACCAATGCGCAGCCCGCCGTCGCGTCGGCGAGCATCCAGATGTAGTTGTCGCGCAGCGCTGGGAGGGGTCGCAGGGTTGGCATGCGGCAGCTGGGGTCGCCAAAAAAACTCGACCTTAGCAGGCGATCCGCGGGCGCTCGTTACAAGAACGTTAAGTGCGAGCCACCGCTTATCCCGCGCTCACAATTCAGTCACAATGTTGCTTTCGTTCCGGATGTGCGCAACGCAGGTGTATACGGCACAACCAAATCCGCGATCCCCGCGCGATGGCGCTGCCCTCGCCGCACTGGGCGCCTCGGTGTCGGCACGGTGCCTGACGCGGCTGACGCGTGTGGCCGGCACCCACGGCCTGCTCCTGGATGGCATCGGCATGTACGTGCCCAAGGTGGCCGGGGTTGCGCGCTGGACCATCCTGCGTCCGTCGGCACCGGCTGGCGGCTGGCGGGGGCCGCTGCGCGCGCAGACGCTGGAGCTGCCGTTCGCCGATGATTCGTTTTGCGCGGTACTGGCGTGCTTCATGGACCGTGCCGAGGCCACCGGAGCGGTCGCTGCCGAGCTGGCGCGGGTATTGGCGCCACATGGCACGCTGCTGGTCGCCGGCTTCCACCCGTATTCGCTGTGGTGCCGCGGGGTGCTGCCGGGTCGGTGGGAGCGTTGGCTGCGCGGCGCCGGCCTGAGCGTGAAGCCCGCGGTGCGTTGCGGGGCGCCGTGGCCGCGCGCGCGCGGCGTTGCGGGGGTACCCTCGTGGGTGCAGCGCGTGGCTGGCGGGGCGTATGTGGTCGAGGCGCAGCGTGCTTGCCACGCTGCCGCTACGGCAGCTGGCCGGACGGCGCACGGTCGAATCGGGCACCTTGGTGCCCGGCGCGCAGCGGCAGTGCGCATGAGTGAAGGTGAGCGTCCGGTGGCCGTGTTCACGGATGGTGCCTGCCTTGGCAATCCGGGCCCGGGCGGCTGGGCGGCGCTGCTGCGCTGGGGCGAGATTGAAAAGTTGCTTGCCGCGGGCGAGGCGTCGACCACCAACAACCGCATGGAGCTCATGGCCGCCATCTCCGGCCTCGAAGCGTTGCAGCGTCCCTGCACGGTGGTGCTCACGACCGACTCGCGCTATGTCATGCAGGGCGTTGAACAGTGGCTGCCGAAGTGGCGCGCCAATGGTTGGCGCACCGCCGGCAAGCAACCGGTCAAGAATCAGGATTTGTGGCAGCGCCTGTCCGCGGCGTGTCAACGCCATCGAGTGCGCTGGCAATGGGTGAAAGGGCACTCCGGGCATCCGGAGAACGAGCGCGTGGATCAGGCGGCGCGCGCCGCAGCCGAACGCATCAAGGGGGCGGCATGACACGCCAGGTGGTACTCGATACCGAAACGACCGGCCTTGAGGTCGAACGCGGCCACCGGGTCATTGAAATTGGCTGCGTGGAGCTGGTCGATCGCCGTCCCAGCGGACGTACGTTCCAGCGCTACCTCAACCCCGAGCGCACCGTCGGCGCCGGCGCGGTGGCGGTGCATGGCATTACCGACCAGTTCCTGGCCGACAAGCCGCGGTTTGCGGAAGTGGCGGCGGAGTTTCTGGCGTTCATCGACGGTGCGGAAATCCTGATCCACAACGCCGCGTTTGACACCGGCTTTCTCGACAGCGAGCTGCAACGCGCGGACCCAACGCTGGGCCGCGTGGCCGACCATGCGACGGTGGTTGATACGCTGGCGCTCGCGCGGCAGAAATACCCGGGCCAGAAAATACGCTGGATGCGCTGTGCAAGCGCCTTGGCGTTGACAACAGTCATCGCGAAGTCCATGGCGCCCTGCTGGATGCGCACCTTTTGGCCGACGTGTGGATCGCGATGACCGCGGGCCAGGGCGCGCTGGCGCTTGGCGGCAATCGGCCGGCAGACGGGAATGGCGCCGTGGTGGCGCGCGTCACGCCGGTCGACGCCAAACTCAGCCTGCGCGTGCAGCGCGCCAGTGAAGCCGAGCTTGCCGCGCACGCCGCGCGCTTGGCCGGGCTCGACCAGGCGAGCGCGAACGGCAGCGTCTGGCGGCGTGCCGAGCACGGCGATTGATGGGATCGCCGCACGCGTTGATGTGCGTTCACGTTTGGTGGGCAGTACAGGGATCGAACCTGTGACCCCTACCATGTCAAGGTAGTGCTCTACCGCTGAGCTAACTGCCCACAGGTGCAGCGAGTCGCGAGCGGCGACAGCCCGGCTGCGGTGGCCGGGGCGCGCAGTGTAACGGGAATGGGCCGTCTGCTCAATCGCCGGGAGCGCGGGGCGGCCGGTCGGCGCGGGTCGCCGCGCGAGGCAGCGCAGGGCGCCGCGTGTCACTCGGGCGCGGATGCCCCTTGTCGCCAACTGCTTGTTGCAGCTAGACTAACCGGCTCACCGGCCCGTTCGATTCGGGTCTGAACCATCCCGGCGGCGGCTTGTGCAACGGCACCTTTACGGCGCCGTTGCGCAAGCCACATGCCGGAACCTCACCATTCACCGAGAAGGCTTCCATGCCGCTTTCCACCGAAGAAACCAGCAAGATCATCGCCGATTATCGCCGTGCGCCGACCGACACCGGTTCGCCGGAGGTGCAGGTTGCGCTGTTGTCCGCGCGTATCCAGCAGTTGTCCGGCCACTTCGAGACCCACAAGAAAGACCACCACTCGCGTCGCGGCCTTTTGAAGATGGTCAACCGCCGCCGCCGCCTGCTTGGTTACCTTAAGGACAAAGATGCCGAGCGCTATCAGGCGCTGATCGGGCGTCTTGGCCTGCGTCGCTGAGCGACGCTCCATCGTCTGCTCCAAGGCGCCGGCAGCCGTCGACTCCGAACGCTCGCCGGCTTTCGGCGTTCACTTGAACGCACATCTCAAGGACACCTACCGTGGCAAAAGTAAGCAAGACTTTCCAGTACGGCCAATACCCGGTCACCATCGAGACCGGTGAAATCGCGCGCCAGGCATCGGGCGCCGTGATCGTCAGCATGGCCGGTACGGTGGTGCTGGTGGCGGCCGTTGGCGCCGCCAAGGCGCGCGAGGGGCAGGATTTCTTCCCGCTCACCGTCGACTATCAGGAAAAGTTCTATTCCGCCGGCCGCATCCCGGGTGGTTTCTTCAAGCGCGAGGGCCGGCCGACCGAAAAGGAAACGCTGACCAGCCGCTTGATCGATCGGCCGCTGCGCCCGTTGTTTCCCTCGGCGTTCAAGAACGAAGTGCAGGTGGTTGCGACGGTGTTGTCGCGCAACCCCGAGGTCGATGGCGACATTCCGGCGCTGCTGGGCGCTTCGGCCGCGCTGACCCTGGCCGGCATTCCGTTCAAGGGGCCGATTGGCGCCGCGCGCGTGGGCTATGCCAACGGCAAGTACATCCTCAATCCGACCGTGACCGAGCTCAAGACCTCCGAGCTTGAACTGGTCGTGGCCGGTACCGCCAAAGCCGTGCTGATGGTCGAATCGGAAGCCAAGCTGCTGTCCGAGGACGTGATGCTGGGCGCGGTGGTGTTCGGCCACAAGGAAATGCAGGTGGCGATCGGTGCCATCGCCGAGCTAGCCCGGGAAGTGGGCAAGCCGCAGTGGGACTGGCAGGCTCCGGTACGCGATCCGGCGCTCATCGCCGCGGTGCATGACGCGGTGGGTGACAAGCTGGCGCGGGCGTTCCAGATCAAGGACAAGTTGCAACGCCGCGATGCGATCGCCGCGTTGAAGGCCGAAGTGCTGGAAGCGGTCAAGGCACAGGCCGCGGACAAGGGCTGGCCGGCGGCCGAGCTTGCCGGCGAATTCGAAGACATGGAATACCACACGGTACGCAACCACGTGCTCTCGACCAAGCAGCGCATCGATGGCCGCGGGCTGGAAGACGTGCGCCCGATCAGCGTGCGCGTCGGCGTACTGCCGCGCACCCACGGTTCGGCGCTCTTCACGCGCGGCGAGACCCAGGCGCTGGTGACGGTCACCCTTGGCACCGGCCGCGACTCGCAGATCATCGACGCGCCGGAAGGCGAATGGAAGGATCCGTTCCTGTTCCATTACAACTTCCCGCCTTATTCGGTGGGCGAGACCGGCCGCATGGGCAGCCCCAAGCGCCGTGAAATCGGCCATGGCCGCCTCGCCAAGCGCGGCGTGATGGCAGTCAAGCCGTCGATGGAAGAGTTCCCCTACGTCATCCGCTGCGTCAGCGAAATCACCGAGTCCAACGGCTCGTCGTCGATGGCGTCGGTGTGCGGTTCGTCGCTGGCCATGATGGATGCCGGCGTGCCGCTGAAGGCACCGGTGGCGGGCATCGCGATGGGCTTGATGAAGGAAGGCGACAACTACGTCGTGCTGTCGGACATCATGGGCGACGAGGACCACCTCGGCGACATGGATTTCAAGGTGGCCGGTACCGAAAACGGCATTTCCGCGCTGCAGATGGACATCAAGACCGATGGCATCACCGAGGAAATCATGCGTACCGCGCTGGCGCAGGCGCACAAGGGCCGGATGCACATCCTGGGTGAAATGGCCAAGGTGATCTCTGCGCCGCGTGGTGAAATGAGCGAATATGCGCCGCGCCTTTTGACCATCAAGATCCATCCGGACAAGATCCGCGAAGTGATTGGCAAGGGCGGCTCGACGATCCGTTCGATCACCGAGGAAACTGGTACCACCATCGACATCAACGACGATGGCACGATCGTGATCGCGTCGGTCAACCGCGAAGCCGCCGATGCGGCCAAGCATCGCATCGAGCAGATCGTGGCGGACGTCGAACCGGGCCGGATCTACGAGGGCAAGGTCGTCAAGATCATGGACTTTGGTGCCTTCGTGACGATCCTGCCGGGCAAGGATGGCCTGGTTCACGTCTCGCAGATTTCCAATGAGCGCGTCGAGAAGGTTTCGGACAAACTCAAGGAAGGCGACATCGTCAAGGTCAAGGTGCTGGAAGTTGACAAGCAGGGCCGCATCCGCCTGTCGATGAAGGCGGTGACCGAGGAAGAGAAGGCGGAAACCGCCTGATCGCGACGGCTGGTCGGGTTGACAAAAGACCGGGCTGATTGGCCCGGTTTTTTGTTGCCGTTGTGGTAGCTGGCACAGCGCGATGGTGTGCGTGTGAGCGCGGCTTCGCCGCTGCCGGTGTGCCGGTGCTGGCCAGTGGCGCTACTGCCCACGATCGGCCGCTGCGGGGACGCCACTGGAACGCGCCGATGCTGCCGGCGCGGGCGCGCGGGCCGCGCGTGGTCGCACTCTTCCGCTTTTGCGCAAAACGGGTAGACTCGCCCCGACGGGCGACGGCTGGGCCAGCGTCCCCGCGGAATCCTGGAGGGCGCCATGCAACCCACCGATATCCGCAACCCGCAGTATTTCCACAAGGTGGTGGACTGCCAGTGGGCGTGCCCCGCGCACACCCGGGTGCCCGAATACATCCGCCTGATCGCGGCTGGGCGTTTCGATGACGCGTACCTCCTGAACTGGGATTCCAACGTGTTCCCGGGCATCCTTGGCCGCACCTGCGACCGCCCCTGCGAACCCGCGTGCCGGCGCGGGCGGGTCGAAGAGAACAACGGTGCGAAACCCGAGCCGGTAGCCATTTGCCGGCTCAAACGCGTGGCTGCCGACAACCGCAGCGACAGCGTCGAGGCACAGATGCGCAAGCGCCTGCCCGAGCGCGTGCCGGGAGCGGATCAATTACGCGTGGCGTGCGTGGGCGCCGGGCCCTCTGCACTCACGGTGGCGCGCGATCTCGCGCCGCTGGGTTACAACGTCACCCTGTTCGAGGCCGATGCCAAGGGTGGCGGCTTCATGCGTACCCAGGTGCCACGCTTTCGGTTGCCGGAAGCCGTGATCGACGAGGAGGTTGGTTACATCCTCAACCTGGGTGTGGAGTTCGTGGGCGGGCACCCGGTCGATTCGCTGCGCGCGTTGCTGGCGCAAAACTTCGATGCCGTATTCATCGGCTGCGGCGCGCCGCGCGGACGCGACCTGCACATCGAGGGCCGCGACGCGGCGGCGGACAAGATTCATGTCGGCATCGAGTGGCTGGCAGCGGTTTACTTCGAGCACGTGAAGAAGGTTGGCAAGCGCATGATCGTGCTGGGCGGCGGCAATACCGCGATGGATTGCTGCCGGAGCGCGCGGCGCCTCGGCGGTGACGACGTCAAGGTGATTGTGCGCTCGGGCTACGACGAGATGAAGGCCAGTCCATGGGAAAAGGAAGACGCCGAACGCGAAGGCGTCGAGATCCTCAATTGGCTCAACCCGAAATCCTTCGTGCACGAGGATGGCAAGCTCACCGGCATGTGGTTTACGCCGATGTGCGCCGAACATGACGCCAATGGCAAGCGCAAGTTGCTGCCGACCGGTGAACCCGAGCGTTTCTTCGAGTGCGATGAAGTGTTGGTTGCGATCGGGCAGGAGAACGCGTTTCCGTGGATCGAACGCGATCTCGGCATCGAATTCGACGACCGGGGCATGCCGAAGCTCGACAAGCTCACCATGCAATCGACGCTGCCCAAGGTATTTTTTGGCGGCGATGCCGCGTTTGGCCCCAAGAACATCATCTGGGCGGTCGAGCATGGGCACCAGGCGGCGGTGTCGATCCACAACCTGCTGCAGCGCGAAGACGTGCGCAAACGGCCGCCGCCGCTTACCAACCTCGTGTCGCAGAAGATGGGTATCCACGAGTGGAGTTACGACAATGACATCTCGCCGGACGAACGCTTCGTGGTGCCATGGGCGGCGCAGGAGAAGACGCTCAAGAACATCCATCAGGAAGTCGAGTTGGGCTTCGATTTGCAGACCGCGTGGAAGGAAGCCCAGCGTTGCCTCAACTGTGATGTGCAGACCGTATTCACGAAAGACGTCTGCATCGAGTGCGACGCCTGTGTCGACGTGTGCCCGATGGATTGCATCACCTTCACCGCGGACGGCGACGAAGCCGACCTGCGTACGCGCCTTACCGCGCCGGCTCTGAACCTTGCGCAGGACTTGTACGTTGGCGGTCCGGTCAAGACCGGGCGCGTGATGGTGAAGGACGAGGACACATGCCTGCACTGCGGCCTCTGCGCCGAGCGGTGCCCGACCGGTGCGTGGGACATGCAGCGGTTTCTGTTTGCCGAATCCTACGCTGGCCGCGGTGAGGATTATTCGGCATTGCCATGCAAAAAGCAGGCGGCGGCATGAAGGCGGGGGCGTTCCTGTGTACCAATTCATCACCCCCTTCCATGGGAAGGGGGCCGGGCCGCCGGCGCGGGGGGATGCGGTTGCGCGGTGACCCGGTATCGCCCCCAATCCCCCTTCGTTCCAAAGGGGGATGCGGCGGCCGCCTGGCGGGGCCGTTTGGGTTGCCAACGGCAGATTTCGAATGACCCCCATCGCTGCCACCAACGACTTCGTCATCAAGTTCGCCAACATCAATGGCTCCGGATCGGCGTCGGCCAACGAGCTGTTCGCCAAATGCATCCTGCGCATGGGTGTGCCGGTCAGCCCCCGCAACATCTTTCCGTCCAACATCCAGGGTTTGCCGACGTGGTACGAGGTGCGCGTCAGCGAGGCCGGGTGGCTGGGGCGCCGCGGCGGCTACGACCTGCTGGTGCAGATGAATCCGCAGACGTGGGACGCCGATGTCGCGGGGCTGGCGTCCGGCGGTTATCTGCTTTACGACAGCAGCAAGCCGCTGCCGCGGTCGAAGTTCCGCGACGACATCAGCGTGATCGGCGTGCCGCTGATGCAAATGGCCAACGCAAGCTGGGACGATCTGCGTCAGCGCCAACTGCTCAAGAACATCATGTACGTCGGTGCGCTGTCGGTACTGCTTGGCATCGAGCGCGACGTGATCGTGCGCTTGATCGGCGAGCAATACCATGGCAAGCAGGCGTTGCTGGAGCCCAACGTGCGCGCGCTGGATCTCGGCCGCGCCTATGTGGCCGACCACCTGCAGCCGCTGGCGTTGAAGATCGAACGCCGTGACTGCGTGGGCGGCCGCATCTTCGTCGACGGCAACAGCGCCGCCGCGTTGGGCATGGTGTACGGCGGCGCGACGGTGTGTGCGTGGTACCCGATCACGCCCTCGTCATCGCTGGCCGAAACGTTCCAGAAGTATTGCGTGACGCTGCGGATCGATCCTGCAACCGGCAAGCATCGCTACGCGATCGTACAGGCCGAGGACGAGATTGCCTCGATCGGCATCGTGACCGGCGCCGGCTGGAATGGCGCGCGGGCGTTCACCGCCACCTCCGGTCCCGGTATTTCGCTGATGAACGAAATCATCGGCTTGGCGTACTTCGCCGAGATCCCGGTGACCATCGTGGACGTGCAGCGGGGCGGGCCATCCACCGGCATGCCGACGCGTACCCAGCAGGCCGATGTCACGTTTTGTGCGCACGCGTCGCATGGCGACACCAACCACGTGCTGCTGTTCCCGGAGGACCCGTACGAGTGCTTCGAGTTTGCGGCTGCGGCGCTGGACCTGGCTGATCGCCTGCAGACGCCGGTGTTCGTGTTGAGCGATCTCGACATTGGCATGAACCATCGGCTATGCCAACCGTTTGCGTGGGACGATGCGCGCCGCTATGACCGCGGCAAGGTGCTGACGGCCGAGGAACTGGAAGCCGGCCGGCCCTTCGGCCGCTACCGCGATGTGGATGGCGACGGAATTCCGTATCGCACGTATCCAGGCACCCATCCGGCGCGCGGCAGCTTTTTCACGCGCGGTACCAGCAAGAACGCCGACGCGCGGTATTCGGAAAAGGGCGAAGACTACGTCGAAAACGTCGAACGCCTGCAGCGCAAATTGCAAACCGCGAAAGCACTGCTGCCACAGCCTGTGCTCCAGCGCGCGCGGCAGCCGGCCCGGCACGGCGCAATCTACTTTGGCTCGACCTCGCCGGCGATGGCCGAGGCGATCGCGAAGCTCGATGCCGATGGCATGCACGTGGACGCGCTGCGGGTGCGTGGCTACCCCTTTGCCGATGCCGTGCGTGAATTCATCGCCGCGCACGAGTCCGTATTCGTGGTCGAGCAGAACCGCGACGCGCAACTGCGCGCGTTGCTGATCGAGCAGTTTGAAATCGACCCTGCGCGTCTGGTCAGGATCCTGCATTACGACGGCACACCGGTTACCGCGCGCTTCATTGCCAGGGCAATCGGTACGCGGATGCAGCCGGTGTGTGTACAGGCGCTGCGCGGCGACAAGGTGGCGTAGCTTTCCCCTTCTGCCTCCGGGAAAAGGTGGCGCGCAGCGCCGGATGAGGGTTCGGAAAATGCACGATTCAACATTGCGCGAGTGCGGACCCTCACCCCAGCCCCTTCTCCCGGAAGGAGAGGGATCGATGCATTCGCTTCTCCCCTCGGGAGAACGGCCCGCAGCGGACGGCTTGATATGACCTATCTGCCCAAACCCAGAATCCACCACCCGTCGCTGCAGAGAAACCGCGTCGGCTTCACGCGGCGCGACTACGAAGGCGCCATGTCAACGCTGTGCGCCGGTTGTGGGCACGACTCGATCTCGGCGGCCATCATCCAGGCCTGCTGGGAACTGGATATCCAGCCGCATCGGGTCGCCAAGATTTCCGGGATCGGCTGCAGTTCCAAGACGCCCACGTATTTCCTGTCGGCCTCGCACGGCTTCAATGCCGTGCATGGCCGCATGCCCTCGGTATTGACCGGCGCCAACCTCGCCAACCGCGAGCTGATGTACCTGGGGATCTCCGGCGACGGCGATTCCGCGTCCATCGGTATCGGCCAGTTCGTGCATGCGGTCCGGCGTGGCGTCAACATGGTCTACATCGTCGAAAACAATGGTGTGTATGGCCTGACCAAGGGACAGTTTTCGGCCACGGCCGATCAGGGCAGCAAGTCCAAGAAGGGCGCGATCAATACCGACGCACCGGTCGACATGGTCGGCATGGCACTGCAGCTCGGCGCCAGTTTCGTCGCGCGCAGCTTTTCGGGTGACAAGGCGCAGCTGGTGCCGACGCTCAAAGCCGCTATGACGCACGTGGGGACCTCGTTCGTGGACGTCATCAGCCCGTGCGTGGCGTTCAACAATCACCCCGGCAGCACCAAGAGCTACGACTATGTGCGCGAGCACAATCACGCGTTGTGCCAAATGGATTTCATTGCGCCGCAGGATGCGATCAGCGTTGACTATCCGGCCGGCGAGGTGCGTGAAGTGCGCCAGCACGATGGCAGCGTTCTACTCCTGCACAAGCTGCCGGCGTCGCACGACACCGGTGACCGGGTGGCGGCAATGAACTACCTGCACGCCTGCCAGGCGCGCGGAGAAATTGTCACCGGCCTGTTGTACGTCGATCCCGATGCCCCGGATCTGCACGCGCACCTCGATACCGTACCGGTGGCTTTCAATACCTTGCACGAACGCGAGCTGTGCCCTGGCAGCGCCATCCTGGCGCAGATCAACGCGGGGTTGCGCTGAACGCCGATTGTTGCGGTGCAGCATCAACGCAACTACCATAGGCAACGACTATTTCCAGAGACCATCGACATGGCCAAGGGCGCCGGTTCCACGCGCGTGCAGGGTGATTGGCAGGCGCTTTCGCAGCAGTATTGGGACGCGTGGACCGACGCCACGCGCAACGCGTTCGGTACCACCGCCGACGCCAGCACCGGCAAGATGCCGTGGCACGAAGGGCTTGAGCAATGGTCGCGGCTGTTTGACGCGCACAAGGCGCAGGACAGCCAAAGCGAGGTGGTCGAGCGCCTGTTGGCCGGGGCGCGCAGCTATTTTGCGCTGCTGCAGTCACTGGCCGAGAAGGGCGCGGATGGCAAGGCCGATCCGCAAGCCTGGGCCGAGTGCCTGCGCGAGTCGTTCAATTTTCCGGGCGCCGACGCCGCGCTCCGCGACAATCCGCTGGCACGCGCGCTGCGCGAGCTGGCCGGGCATGGCGCCAAGGGTTTCGAACAGATGATGCAAGGCCTGGAACCGGCGCTGGCCGAGGCGCGGTCGCTGCTTGACGTGCCGGCATTCGGCTTCGCGCGCGAGCATCAGGAACACTACCAGCGCATGGCCAAGGCGTGGCTGGACTATCAGCATGAAACCAATCGCTACAACGCCTTGATTGCCCGCGCCAGCCAGCGCGCGTTCACGCTGTTTGAAGACAAATTGGGCGAGCGCGCCGAACCCGGCCGGCAGATCGATTCGGTACGCGGGTTGTACGACGTGTGGGTGGATGCGGCGGAAGAGGCCTACGCGGAGGTTGCCCTGTCGCCCGAGTTCCGCGAAGTCTACGGGGCGCTGGTCAACGCCCAGATGCGCGTGCGCCAGGGCGTCCAGCGCGAGGTGGAGAAGGTTTCCAACGATCTTGGCATGCCCACGCGTACCGAGGTCGACAGCATCGGCAAACGCGTACACGAGCTGCATCGTGCGGCGAAGAACCGTGCGGAGAGCGATGCCGCGCTGCGCGCGGAAATTGCCGCGCTGCGCGCGGACGTCGCGCGGTTGAAAGCGGGGCCGCCAAAGGCTCCGCGTCCACGCAAACCCACTGCGAAGGCTGCCGCCAGGCAGCGCAAGGAGTGACCGCCATGGAATCGATCCGCATTGATCCGAAGCGTGCGCTGGATGAGGCCCTGCGCGCCCAGCAGAAACTGGCCGCGAGCTTCCGCACCCTGCGGGAAATCGACGACGTCAACTACGGTGCGACCGACAAGGAAGCGATCTACACCGAGGACAAGGTCGTCGTATATCGCTACAAGGGCAAGGGCAAGCCGACCGCCAAGGCGCCGATCCTGATTTGCTATGCGCTGGTCAATCGTCCGTACATGGTGGACCTGCAGGACAACCGCTCGCTGGTGAAGAATCTCTTGGCGCTTGGCGAGGATGTCTACATCATCGACTGGGGCTATCCGGACCGCGCCGATCGCTGGCTGACCCTGGACGACTACATCAATGGCTACATCCGGCGCTGCGTCGACGCCGTCGCGAATCATTCGGGCGTCAAGAAGATCAACCTGCTTGGCATTTGCGAGGGCGGCGCGTTTTCGCTCTGCTTCGCCGCCTTGCATCAGGACAAGCTGCAGAACCTGATCACGATGGTGACGCCCTGTGATTTCCACACCAAGGACAACATGCTGTCGCACTGGACGCGCGACATGGACGTGGACCTGTTCGTTGACACGCTGGGCAACGTGCCGGCCGACCTGATGAACTTCTGCTACCTCACCCTGAAGCCGGTGCGCCTCAACCAGCAGAAGTACATCGCGATGCTGGACATCATGGACGACAAGGTCGAGCTGGAAAACTTCCTGCGCATGGAAAAGTGGATCTTCGATTCGCCCGACCAGGCCGGCGAGGCGTTCCGGCAGTTCATCAAGGATTTCTACCAGGGCAACAAACTGGTCGAAGGCGGGCTTGAGATTGGCGGCCACGCGATCGACCTGAAAAACATCACGCTGCCGGTGCTGAACATCTTTGCCGAGCAGGATCACCTGGTGCCGCCGTCGGCAGCGCGCCCGCTGGGTGAGCACGTGGGTACCAAGGATTACACGCAACTGGCGTTCAAGGGCGGCCACATCGGCATCTATGTTTCGGGTCGCGCGCAGCGCGAGGTACCGCCGGCGATCCATGAGTGGCTGGCCAAGCGCACCCGGTGACTCCTGAACAGCCCGCTGCGCTCAGCAGCTTGCGTGCCGGCGGTGCCCGACCGCGGAGGCAGGATGCCAGAGCGAACATTCGCGAAGCGAATGGCCCGAAGGGTGAGTCGCGGACGCGACGAGTCAACGCTCAGGTACTGGCGTGTACACTCGGCTTCCTGCGCTGACTCGCCACATCCCTGTGGCTCGCCCTACGGGCCGCCTGCGGCGTTCAAATCGGCGTTCCCTGTCGATTTAGCCGGCGTCACGCAATCTGCCATCGCTCGCGACGCTTATTCAGCGGCCACGTTGGCAACGCCAGATGGCGGGTACGGCTAGAATTGCCGGCATGGACACTGCACGCCATTTGCGTCGTTCGCGCCGGGATCGCTGGATTGCCGGGGTCGTTGGCGGACTTGCCGACTACTTCGGACTGGATCCGACGCTCGCGCGCGTGATCTATGTGCTGGTGTCGATTTTCTCGGCGGCGTTTCCGGGCTTGCTGGTCTACATCATCCTGTGGATTCTGATTCCGCAGGAAGATTGATGACGCGGCGCGGAACCATTGGTTTGCGGGCGGAGGTTTCAGGGGTGGGTAGGGCACTGAAGGGCATGGCTGGTTCGATCCCGCTGCAACGCATCGCCCGGCGCCTCGCGCGCGAGGTCGAAACACTCGAATGGAGCACGCCGAGCCACGTCTACAACCCGCTGGCTTACGCCTGGGGCGGATACCGCGAATACCTGCGGCGCTACGGCAGCGGGTGCGGGCGGGTACTGCTGCTGGGCATGAACCCCGGGCCCTGGGGCATGGCGCAAACCGGCGTGCCCTTTGGCGACGTGCTGATGGTGCGCGAATGGTTTGGCATCGACGCCAAGCTCAGCGCCAGGTTGCCGGCGCAGCATCGCAAGTACCCCATCCTCGGCATGGCGTGCCATCGCAACGAGGGCAGCGGTTCGCGCCTGTGGCGCTGGGCCGAAGCACGGCTGGGGCCGCCGGATGCATTCTTCTCGCGCTTCTTTGTGTGGAACTATTGCCCGCTGCTGTTCATCGGCGATGACCACAACCTGATCCCGGAGCGCTTGAGCCGTACTGAGCACGCCGCGCTGGGCGCGGTGTGCGACCGCGCACTGACCGCGGTGGTGCGTGCGCTGCAACCGGCCGCGGTCGTCGGCATCGGGCGCTACGCCGAACGTCGCGCGCGCGCCGTGCTGGGTGAGGATGTCGAAATCCGCTACCTGCCGCACCCGAGTCCCGCAAGCCCGGCCGCCAACGCGCGCTGGCCGGAACTGGCCGAGGCTGCATTGGGATCGTGGTTGCCCAAGCGTCGGCGTCGCTAGATTCGCGTTGCTGCGCGCAATGCGTGGTATTTGCGCTTACGCGACGATCACCGAGCGGGTGAAGCCGTGGAACCCGGCCAACGCGTCCAGGCGCCGGTTGATTTCGTCGGCGTCCAGCGGCAGGCGGTCCGCGATCACGCTCTCGAGGTCGAGCAGGCCGCGGCGCGCGAAGTCCATCAAGGTCACGAGCTCGCTGCGCAGGTGATCGGATACACCGATGATCTCGGCTTCCTGGTTGATGACGGTCGCAAAGCTGTCGACCGCGAACGGCTGGCGGGAAATGCCGGCCAGCGCCACCCGCCCGTGTACCGCCAGCGCTGCGGTCGCCTGTTGCTGCGTGACCGGCAGGCCCGCAAATTCCAGCGCAACCTCGACGCCCTCACCGTGCGTGGCCGCGCGCAGCTGGCGGTCGGGCGCGCCGTCGGCAGGATCGACCGGAATGGCGCCGTAGCGTGCAGCCGCGCCGAGCTTGCGACGATCGATATCCACCGCGAACACTTCGGCTGCACCGCACGCGCGTGCCAGCTGCACGGCGGACATGCCAAGCCCGCCGGCACCGAATATTGCAACGCGGTCGCCCGGCTGCATCCGCGCCTGGCGCAGTGCATGGAACGCGGTGGAGCTTGAGCACATCATGATCGCCGCAGCGGGTGAGCTGACCTCCGCCGCAATCGCAATCGCGTTGTGGGCCGGCGCCACCACATATTCCGCGTAGCCACCGTCAAGGTGCTTGCCGAGCATCTGGCCGTGGCGGCAAAACTGCTCGAGGCCGCGGCCGCAGTAATCGCAGGTGCCACAGGTGACAAGGTAGTGCAGGGCAACGCGATCGCCCACGGCCAACCGGGTGACGTCTGCACCCAGCTTGTCAACGCGACCCGCGATCTCGTGCCCGGGCGTGATCGGCAGGCGGGCGACGCTGGCGGTTCCGGCGCGGTAGTGGGCATCCGAATGGCAGATGCCCGCCGCTTCGATCTTGATCCGGATCTCGTGCGGGCCCGGCTCCGGCAGCGGCACGTCGCGTGCCTGCAGCGGTTTGCCCAGTTCGACGATTTGGATGGCTTGCATGAATGTGCGCCAAGGAATGCGGCCAGACTACCCGGAAACCCGCGCGCCGGCCCGTTACGCGTGCAGCTGCGGTGCGGCGGCCGGACGCTCGTCACGAAACAGCCGCAGCGCCACGCCAGCGGCCGCCAGTGCCGCCAGCCCGAACAGCACCAGCGCCGCCGTGAAGCCGAGCGCGAGCGCACCCTGAAACACAAGGCTGCCCACGCCGAACCCCGTGAACAGCGAGAACGCCATCAGGGCCACGGTCTGCCCGCGGTCGCCGTGCAGGTCGGTGGCGATGGCTGCCAGCAGCGGCTGGGTGAGGTCGAAACCGAGCGACAGCAGGATGATCGCCGTCTGCACCAGACCCAAATGGAGCGGTAGCGCGAGCGCCAGCGCGCACAGGCCGGTCAGCGCAACCCCGGCCGGGATGATGCGGGCGCGGCCAAAGCGATCGGCCAGCTTGCCGATGACGGGGCCAAACAACAGCCCGGGTACGCCGTAGCCGAGCAGCACCAGCCCGATGCCCATTTCACCAAGGCCGAAGCGCTGGTGCAGGTACACACCCAGCCAGGTAAACACGCCCGATTGCAGGATCGCGTTCAACAGTACGTAGGTGTAGGTGCGCTGCGCGCGCCGCCGCGCCAGCAGCGCGCGATAGCCGCGTACAAGCTGGCGCCATGCGGGCGCGGCCGTTAGGCGTTGCGACCGTGGCAGCGCCCGGGTCGCAATCGCGAGCAACACCACCAGCGCGCACAGTGCGGCGACGCCAAGAAAGAGGCTGCGCCAGCCGAGCACAGGTTCCAGCAGGGCCCCGATGGCGGCGCCCGTTGCGGTGCCGCCGGCGATCGATCCAAACAGCCAGCCCACTGCGCGGCCGCGGCGCTGGAACGGCACCACGTCGCCAATCAGCGTCAGGCTGATCGGCACGATGCCCGCGGCGCTCACGCCGGTGAGCACGCGCCAGATGATGAAGGTGTCGACCCGGTGCGCGGTCGCCGTGGCCGCGGTCAACACGATGAACACAAGCAGCGAGCCGAGGATGACGCCGCGGCGGCCCAGCCGGTCCGAGAGCGGCCCGCTGCAGAGCGTCCCGATGGCCTGCGGCACGACGTACGCCGGAATGGCGAGCGCGACCCATCCGATCGGGCTGCCAAATACCGCCGCCAAACGCGGAATGAGCGGCGCCACCATGAAGGTTTGCGTAAACACCATGAACGCCGCACCGCAGACGACGGGCAGCAGCCAGCGCGGGGTGTCTGCCGGCGTGGCCGGCAACGGTACGGCAGCCATCAATGTGCCTCGCGGTGGCGCAGGTAGTGGCGTGCAACGCGCGCGCGGTTGCCGCAGGTGGCGTCGCAGCACCAGCGCCGGCGCGGGTTGGTGGCCACGAAGCGGAGAATGCAATCGGGGTGCGCGCATTGGCGCAGCCGTTTGGCGTCCGGGCCGGTCAGCAAGGCGATGGCATCGGCCGCCAGCGCGTGCAACAGCACGCTGCGCCGCGTGTGCGCCCGAGGCGCAACCAGATGCGGTTGCGTGTCGGTCCAACCGAGTTGCAGGGACGTTGCGCGGCCGTCCGCGAGCGCCGCATTCAGGCTATGCAGTGCGCTGGCGGGGGCCCGGGTGTGCTGCTGGGCGGCATCCAGCAGCACCACCACCGCATCGCGCAGCTCGCGTACGGCCGTGACGTCGCCGCCTGTGACCGTGCCTGCCCAGGGCAGGCGCGCGTGTTCGTACCGCAGCCACGCCGCGAGTGCGGCCGGCGTGTCCAGCAGGTCAACGGTTTCACCCTGGCGCCGGACCCGGGTGTTCGCAAGGTCCAGCGCGATGGGCTCACCCAGCAAGGGGAAACGGTTTGTCGTGGATGCCGGCATGTGGGTCCAAAAGCACCGATCAGTAATTGGCTAATGAAATTATACATTAGCTGGATTCTTTGCTGGTGCCGGAGACAGGTTCTGGCCGGCAGCGGGGGTCCGGGGAAAGGCTGCCGTCGGATGCCGGCCGTGGCTGCGGTAATACGGGCCCCGCGTGCTACGCTTGCGCGATCCCATGGCGCGATACCGCATGTCCGCTGTTCCCCAACCGTTGAGTGACCACGACAGCGTGCGCGCGGTGCAATGGCAGCGCGATCGTCTGCGCCTGCTGGACCAGCGCCAGCTGCCGCAGGCCGAGGCCTGGGTCGAGTGCCGTGATGCCGGCGAAGTGGCGCAGGCAATCGGTGACCTGGTGGTGCGCGGTGCGCCCGCGATCGGGATTGCCGCGGCGTGGGGCGTGGTGCTGGCGGCCCAACGTGGCGATGCCATCGCCCAGGCGGTGCAGGCGCTGCGCGCGGCGCGCCCGACCGCGGTGAACCTGATGGCGGCGCTGGAGCGGATGCAGGCGTGTGTCGCTGCAGGTGCGGACGCGTCAGCCTTGGCGCATGAAGCCCAGGCGTTGCAGGACGAGGATCTGGCCGCCAACCGTGCCATGGGCGCCATGGGCGCGGCGTTGATCGCGCCCGGCAGCGGGGTACTTACCCATTGCAACACCGGGTCGCTGGCGACCGCCGGTTTCGGTACCGCCCTCGGGGTGATCCGCGCGGGTTACGCGGCGGGCGTCATCGCGCGCGTGTACGCCGATGAAACCCGGCCGTGGCTGCAGGGCGCGCGGCTGACCATGTGGGAACTGGCGCGCGACGGCATACCGGCCACCCTGATCGCGGATTCTGCCGCGGCGTACCTGCTGCATTCTGGCCAGGTACAGTGGGCGGTCGTGGGCGCGGACCGCATCGCCGCGAACGGCGATACCGCCAACAAGATCGGTACCTACCAGCTGGCGATTGCGGCGCGGCACCACGGCGTGAAATTCATGGTGGTGGCGCCCTCGACGACGGTTGATCTTGCGACGCCAACCGGCGCTTCCATCGAAATAGAACTGCGTGGTCCGGACGAACTGCTGGGCTATGCCGGTCAGCGCACAACGGTGGCCGGCACCCGGGCGTGGAACCCGGTGTTTGACGTGACGCCGCACGACCTGATCGACGTTCTGGTGACCGAACGCGGCGTGATTGCCCGGCCCAACGGCGCGGCGCTGCATGCGGTGTTTGCGCGACCGGCCCGGCGCTGAAATGCATCACCTGTCCAGGCAACTCGTGTGGTTTGGTATCGGCGGCTTCGTCGGCTTTGTCGTCGATGCCGGCACCGTGCAGCTGCTGGTGAGCGCCTTGCACGCGGATCCCTACCTCGGACGGCTGTTTTCCTTCCTGTGTGCGGCGACGGCGACGTGGCTTTTCAATCGCCGTTATACCTTTCATCAGCGTGGCGAGTACACGCTGTTTGGTGAGTGGTCGCGTTACGTTGCGGCCATGTCGGCAGGCTTTGCGCTCAACTACGCGACCTACGTGCTGGTGGTCTACTTTTCGCACTTCGTCCGCGCGTGGCCCGCGATCGGCGTGGCCGCGGGGTCCCTGCCGGGGTCCGCGGTCAACTTTCTCGGGGCCAGGCAGTGGGTGTTTGCGAGGTCGCGCAAGCGCGCGCGCGGCGATTCCGGAGCCAGCCACAACCAGGACGCGTAAGTTGGCGTCCCTGCTGGATTTTTCCGGGGTGAAACCAGCCCCGTTGTGATACAATTTGCGGGTTGATTTCGAAGCGCGGACAGCTCTTGCAACCCGCGCTTTTTTCGTTCATCGAATACGGGACATAAACGGATGGCGGAGCCGGGCAGCGAAATAATTCGCGTCAACATTGAAGACGAGATGCGGCAGAGCTACCTCGATTACGCCATGAGCGTGATCGTCGGTCGTGCACTGCCGGACGTGCGTGACGGCTTGAAGCCGGTGCATCGCCGGGTGCTGTTTGCGATGCACGAACTTGGCAACGTATGGAACAAGCCGTACAAGAAATCCGCGCGCGTGGTGGGCGACGTGATCGGTAAATACCATCCGCATGGTGATTCCTCGGTGTACGACGCGATCGTGCGCATGGCACAGCCGTTTTCGCTGCGTTACATGCTGGTGGACGGACAAGGCAATTTCGGCTCCGTCGATGGCGACAGCGCAGCGGCCATGCGCTACACCGAGGTACGCATGGCGCGCCTCACGCATGAGCTGCTGGCCGACATCGACAAGGAAACCGTTGATTTTGGTCCCAACTACGACGAAAGCGAACACGAGCCCCTGGTGCTGCCGACCAAGGTGCCGAACCTGCTGGTCAACGGCTCGGCCGGCATCGCGGTGGGCATGGCGACCAACGTGCCGCCGCACAACATGGGCGAGGTGATCGACGCGACGGTGGCGCTGATCGACAACCCCGGCCTTGGTATCGATGAGTTGATGCGATTCGTGCCAGGTCCGGATTTTCCGACGGCCGGGATCATCAACGGGGCAGCCGGTATCGTGCAGGCCTACCGCACCGGGCGCGGCCGGGTGCTGGTACGCGCGCGCACTGAAATTGAAACCAATGAGCACGGCCACGAGGCGATCATCGCCACCGAGCTGCCCTACCAGGTCAACAAGGCGCGCCTGATCGAAAAAATCGCCGAACTGGTCAAGGAAAAACGGCTCGAGGGGATCAGTGGCTTGCGCGACGAGTCCGACAAGGACGGCATGCGCGTCGTGATCGAGGTGCGCCGCGACGCGGTTGCCGAGGTGGTGCTGAACAACCTGTTCCAGCAGACCCAGCTGCAGGTTACCTTCGGCATCAACATGGTGGCGCTGGTCGAGGGCCAGCCGCGCCTGCTGAACCTCAAGGAGATCATCGGGCACTTCATTCGCCACCGCCGCGAGGTGGTGACGCGGCGCACGATTTTCGACCTGCGGAAAGCGCGCGCACGCGCGCACGTCCTCGAAGGCTTGACGGTTGCCTTGGCCAACATCGACGCCATGATCGAACTGATCAAGACGTCGGCATCGCCGCAGGTTGCGCGGGAGCGGATGCTCGCGCGGAAGTGGGAGCCCGGAATGGTGCGGAGCCTTTTGGAGGCCACCGGCGCCGGCGCGTCGCGGCCGGAGGCGCTGGACCCGAAGGAGGGACTGCAGGCCGACGGCTACCAGCTGTCCGATGTACAGGCCAAGGAGATCCTCGAGATGCGCCTGCATCGCCTGACCGGGCTTGAGCAGGACAAGCTGACCGAGGAGTACCGGCAGCTGCTCGAGGTCATCCACGGGCTCATCGCGATCCTTGAGGACCCCGACAAGTTGCTGGCGGTGATCCGCGGCGAGCTGGTCGAGATGAAGGAACTCTACGGCGATGCGCGGCGGACCCAGATCCTGCACACCCAGGAAGACCTGGAAACCCTGGACCTCATCGCGCAGGAAGACGTGGCCGTCACGCTGTCCCACGCGGGCTACTGCAAGCGCCAGTCGCTGGACATCTACCGGGCGCAGAAGCGCGGCGGCAAGGGCCGCTCAGCGACCGCCATGAAGGAAGAAGACTTCATCGAAAAGTTGTGGATCGTCAACACCCACGACACGCTGCTCGCCTTTACCAGCGCCGGCCGCGTGTACTGGCTCAATGTGTACCGCATTCCCGAGGCGGGCCCGGGGGCGCGCGGCAAGCCCATCGTCAACCTGCTGCCGCTCGAGCCCCATGAAACCGTGCAGGCGGTATTGCCGGTGCGTGACTATCCGGAGGACCGCTTCGTGTTCTTTGCCACGCGCCATGGCACGGTGAAGAAGACGCCGCTGACGGAGTTCGAGTACCAGCTGCAGCGTGGAAAGATCGCGATCGGGCTCGACGCGGACGACGGGCTGGTCGAAGCGGAACTGACCGACGGCAACTGCGACGTGATCCTGTTCGCGTCCAATGGCAAAGCCGCACGGTTTGCCGGCGGTGACGTGCGACCGACGGGGCGCACCGCACATGGCGTGCGCGGAATGCGCCTTGCCGAAGGCGCCGAGGTGGTATCGATGGTGGTTGCCGACGACCGTTCGGAAGCTGACGGTTGCGACGTGCTCACCGCGACCGAGCGGGGCTACGGCAAGCGCACGGCGCTCGCGGAGTTCCCGCGCAAGGGCCGCGGTACGCAAGGCGTGATTGCGATCCAGTGCAGCGA
The DNA here is from genome assembly GCA_004299555.1 of Rhodanobacteraceae bacterium. Classification (GTDB taxonomy): domain Bacteria; phylum Pseudomonadota; class Gammaproteobacteria; order Xanthomonadales; family Rhodanobacteraceae; genus 66-474. The sequence continues at coordinate 112,866 of SCQU01000006.1, read as the reverse complement.
GCGCAACGGCGCGCTGGTGGCGGCGCTTGCCACCGCCGGCCGGCATGACCTGATGCTGATTTCCGACCACGGCACGCTGGTGCGGACGCGGGTGGCGGAAGTTTCGGAGGTTGGCCGCAACACCCAGGGCGTTACCCTGATCCGCCTGCCCGATGATGAAAAGCTGGTGGGCGTCGTGAAAATCGAGAGTGACGGCGATGAGGACGGCGCGGAGGCTGCAGCCGACGCCACCACCGGGTAAACAGCTGTGCGGCACCCGGTGCGCGTGCGGCGGCGCCGCTCATCGGGGCATGCCTCAGCTGATGGCCGCCAGCATGGCTTCGGCACTGGATACGCGGAACTCACCCGGCGCTTCGACGTGCAGGAGCTTGACCACGCTGTCGTCGGCGTACAGCGCGAAGCGCCTGGAGCGCATGCCCATGCCAAATCGCGTGGAGTCCATTTCCAGACCGAGCGCCTTGGCAAAGTCGCCGTTGCCATCGGCCAGCATCGTCAGGCCGTCCGGTACCTTGCGGTGGCGTGCCCAGGCCTGCATCACGAAGGCATCGTTGACGGCCATGCAGGCGACGTCGATGCCACGCTGCTTGAAGTCCTGATAGTGGCTGATATAGCCCGGCAGGTGCCGCTCCGAGCAGGTCGGGGTGAACGCACCGGGAACCGCGAACAGGACGACCCGTTTGCCCTTGAATACGTCGTCGGTGGTTAGTTTTTGCACGCCGTCACGCAGGACGGCGAAGGTGGCGGCGGGCAGGCGCTCGCCGATCCGTATGGTCATGGTGGCTTCCGCGTTGGGTGATCCCGCCATCGTACCGCAATGCCGCGTCCGCGGGCTTGAAACTCCGGGCGTGGCCCATACCTCGGGACCAGTGGCCGACTCGGCCTATCTGACCTTAGGAGTGCAACATGGCAATTCAACGTTTTCCATTCTGGCAAGAGTCCGATCATCTCCCGGCTGACCTCAGCCGCGCGTTCAGCCGCCTGTTCGACCTGTCGGGGGCCGACCAGTCCGACGTCGTGACCAGTGAATGGGCGCCACGCGTCGACATCCGTGAGGAAGACAAGCGCTTCGTGATTGAGGCCGACATCCCCGGCGTTGACCCGAAGAACATCGAAGTCAACATGGACAAGGGTGTGCTGTCGATCCGCGGTGAACGCAAGAGTGAGCATACCGTCGAGGATGGCAAGTACACGCGGGTCGAACGTGCACATGGCGTGTTCCACCGCCGCTTCGCGCTGCCCGACAGCGCCAACCCGGACGGCATCCGGGCCACCGGCAAGTACGGCGTGCTGGAAATCGAGATTCCCAAGCGCCCGGAAACCACGCCGCGCAAGATCGACATCGAAGTCGAGTGAGTACGGCCGGCGCGCAGGTTATGCGCACCGGTACGGCATAATCGAAACCCGCGGCGGCGCGATCCGCCGCGGGTTCTTGTCTGGATCCGGGGGAGTCGATGGAGTTTCAGGACTACTACCAAACGCTTGGCGTCAAACAGGGTGCCGCCGACGACGAGATCAAGTCGGCGTACCGCAAGCTCGCGCGCAAATACCATCCCGACCGGAACAAGGAACCGGGCGCCGAGGACAAGTTCAAGGCCGTGAGCGAAGCCTACGAGGTGCTGCACGACAAGCAAAAGCGGGCCGCGTATGACAACCTGCGCGCTGGTGGTTACAGCGCGGGTGATCATTTCCGGCCGCCCCCGGGCTGGCAGCAGCAGGCACCGGGCGGGTTTGAATTCCGCGACTTTGGCGGTGGCGGCGATGCGGCCGGCTTCAGCGACTTCTTCGAGTCGTTGTTTGGTGGTCGCGGCGGCGCCCACGTGCAACGTGGGCCGAGGCGCGGCAAGGACGTGCGGGCGAACGTTGAAATCGACGTGCGTACCGCCTATGCAGGCGGCAAGCAGCGGTTCGGGCTGCGGGATGCGACCGGTGAGCGCACGCTGGAGGTCAACATTCCGGCCGGCATCCTGCCGGGCAAGGTCATCCGCCTGGCCGGGCAGGGCGAGCCGGGATCCGGCGGAGGCCCAACCGGCGACCTGCTGCTGGAAGTGCACGTACGCGATGACCGGCAATACAAGTTGCGGGGGCGCAACATCGAAGTCGAGGTGGCGGTCGCGCCGTGGGAGGCCGCACTTGGCGCCAAGGTGCCGGTGCCGACGCTGGGTGGCGTGGTCGAACTCAGGATCCCGGCGGGTGCCAACAGCGGGCAAAAGCTGCGCCTGAAAGGGCGCGGCATGCCGGGCAAGGTCGCTGGCGACCAGATCGTGGCCTTGCTGATTCGAACGCCGCCGGCCAATGGGGCCGACGCCAAAGCGGCGTATCAGGCGTTCGAGCGGGCGTTTGCCGGGTTCGACCCGCGCGCGTGATGCGCGTGCGCGTCGCCTCGCGCGGGCCTCACTTGGCGCCGAGCAGTCCGCCGAGCGCCTTGGTCAGTTCGGCCTCGTTCACCGGCTTGGTGACGTAGGCCTTGGCGCCCTGGCGCATGCCCCAGACCTTGTCGGTCTCCTGATCCTTGGTCGTCACCAGAATGACTGGGATGTGCGCCGTCTCCGGATTCTTGGCGATGGCCCGCGTGGCCTGGAAACCGTTGAGGTTTGGCATGACGATGTCCATCAGCACCAGATCCGGCTGGTCGCGCTTGGTGGCTTCTACCCCAGCCGCACCGTCGGTCGCTGTGATGGTCTGGTGGCCGAGTTTTTCGACCATGCGCTTCAAGCCTTCCAGTTGCGACGGCGAATCATCGACGATCAGGATGCGGGCCATGCGAAATTCCCCAAGGCGGAAGCGCGTATTGTAGGGATCCGAGGCCGCGAGCGCCACGGCAGGGCGGGTTGCCGGCAACGGAACAATCGCCCGCGCCGGCCAAGGACAACCGCCGATACAGCAGGTTGCATGCGGGTCGCAAAGTTGTTTCTACTACGCATCCGCGCCGATGCGCACCAGCGTGCGGCCAAACGAGTGTCCGCCCAGCATGGGCTCGAATACGGTTGGCAGCCCGTCCAGATCGACCTCGCGCGTGCAAATCCGGTCCAGCTGTGCCGGTTTCCAGTCGCTGGCGAGGTGTTGCCAGATGGCCTCGCGGATGTCGCGCGCGGTCCCGGCCGAAGCGATGCCGAGCAGGCTGACGCCACGGATGATGAAGGGCATGACGGTGGTCGCAAGCTTGCTGCCGGCGGCCAGGCCGATGCTGGCGACGTTGCCGTAAGGCTGCGTGCAGGCCAGCAGCTGCGCCAGCAGCGCACCGCCGGCGCTGTCCACCGCGCCGCCGAAACGGGCCGACTCGAGCGCGCGCGTACCCAGGTCGAGATGGTGGCGGTCGAGTACTTCGCGGGCGCCGAGCGCACGCAGAAAACCGGCGTGTTCGGGCTTACCGCTGATCGCGTGGGTGTCGAATCCGGCGCGGGAAAAAATGGCGACCGCCAGCATGCCCACGCCGCCGGTGGCGCCGGTAACGGCGATCGGGCCAAGTTCAGGCACCTGCCGGTTGTCGCGCATCCGGAGCAGTGCCAGGGCCGCGGTGAATCCTGCGGTGCCGAGGATCATCGCTTCGCGCAGGCTCAAGCCCGCCGGCAGCGCGATGGTCCATTCGGCCTTGAGCCGGGCGTATTCGGCATAGCCGCCGTCGCGGGTCTCAGACAGGCCGCAGCCGGTGCACAGCACCGCGTCGCCCGCCTTGAAGCGCGGATCGCTGGAACGCACCACGTGACCGGCGACGTCGATCCCGCCGTTCAGCGGAAACCGGCGCAGGATCTTGCCCTTGCCCGTACCGGCCAGCGCATCCTTGTAGTTGACCGCCGAGTACGCCGTCTGGATCACGACCTCGCCGGGCGACAGTTCGTCGAGGCGCAGCGACTCGATGCCGGCGCGGTAGCCGGCGTCATCGTTATGGATGCGGAAGGCGCGGAAATCTGGTGGCGAACCCATGGTGTTCCAGTGCAGGGCGGCAAGGCTGCCATTTTGGACTGGACGCGACGGACATGCACGCGTGTGCGCTGTTTGTTGCCGTGGGTTGCTGATCCCGATGCCGCGTCGCCGGCCATCCCTGGCCGGCACGGGATGCGTTGGTCCTGAACTCAATTGGCCTTGTTCAGGGCCCGCTTGTCGACCGACAGCGCCGCTTCGTGGACGACTTCGGAGAGGGTCGGATGCGCATGGACGATGCGTGCCAGGTCCTCGGACGAACCCTTGAATTCCATCGCGACCACGGCCTCGGCAATCAGTTCGGACACCACCGGCCCCACCATGTGGACGCCGAGGATGCGATCGGTTTCGGCGTTGGCGATCACTTTCACCAGGCCCACGGGCTCGTTCATCGCGACCGCGCGGCCGTTGGCGGCAAACGGGAAGGTACCGGTCTTGTACGCGATGCCCTCGTCCTTGCACTGCTGCTCGGTTTTGCCCGCCCAGGCGATTTCGGGTTCGGTGTAGACGACCGACGGGATGACGTCGTAGTTGACCTCGCCCGCCTTGCCGGCGATGAGTTCGGCCACCATCACGCCTTCTTCCTCGCCCTTGTGTGCGAGCATCGGGCCGCGCACGCAGTCACCGATGGCCCATACGCCGTCAACACCGGTCCAGCAGTGTTCGTCCACTTCGACGCGACCGCGCGGGTCGAGCTTCACGCCGGTAGCGTCACCGAGGACGTCCTTGGTCCAGGCGCGGCGGCCGACCGCGACCAGCAGCTTGTCGACGGTGAGCGTGTGTTCGCCATCCTTGTCCGCGTAGGTGACCTCGACGGCGTTTTTCCGGACGTCGGCCTTGGAAACCTTGGCGCCGAGGTGGATGTCGAGGCCCTGCTTCTTGAACTCGCGTGCGGCGACCTTGGCGATGTCGGCGTCGGCGATGCCGAGGAAATCCGGCAGGGCTTCGAGGATCGTGACTTCCGCGCCGAGGCGCCGCCACACCGAGCCAAGTTCCAGCCCGATGACGCCCGCACCGATCACGCCCAGGCGCTTTGGCACCTTGTCGATGTCCAGTGCGCCGGCGTTGTCGATGATGGTCTTGCCGTTGAACTTTGCGAACGGCAGTTCGACCGGAATCGATCCGGTCGCGATGATGACGTTTGGCGCCACGAGCAGGTGCTTGCTGCCGTCAAAGCCGGTGACCTCAACCTGATTGCCCTTGAGCAATTTGCCGGTGCCGAAGAACGGCGTGACCTGGTTGCTCTTGAAGAGCATGCCGACGCCGCCGGTGAACTGCTTGACGATCTTGTCCTTGCGGCTGATCAGGGTTGCCATGTCGACCTTGACACCGTCGACGCTGATGCCATGAGCCGGCAGGTTGTGGGTGAGGCCCCAGAACTGCTTGGACGAGTCGAGCAGCGCCTTGGATGGGATGCACCCGACGTTGAGGCAGGTGCCGCCGAGCGCCTGCTTGCCATCCTTGCCCTTGAACGCGTCGACGCAGGCGGTCTTCAGGCCGAGCTGGGCCGCGCGGATCGCGCACACATAGCCGGCGGGACCGCCGCCGATGATGATCACGTCAAACTGATTGTCAGCCATTTGGGTTCCTAAGCTTCTGCCTTCTCCCCGCGGGAGCAGGCGGCGTGCAGCGCCGGATAAGGAGATACGGGGTTGGTGAGGATCGCGCTGCCGGACCCTCACCCTGGCCCCCGCCCGGCGGGCGAGGGTCCGGGAGCGTCAAATCTCCAGCAGCATCGTGTACGGGTTTTCAAGCTGGTTCTTGATGTCGACCAGGAACAGTACCGCATCCTTGCCATCGACGATCCGGTGGTCGTAACTGATCGCGATGTACATCATGGGCGCCGCGACGACCTGGCCGTTTTCGACCACCGCGCGTTCCTTGATCGTGTGGATGCCAAGGATGGCGCTTTGCGGCGGGTTGACGATCGGGGTCGAGAACAACGAGCCAAAGGTGCCGCCATTGGTGACCGTAAAGGTGCCGCCCTGGAGGTCATCGAGGGTCAGCTTGCCGGCGCGGGCACGGGTGGCGAAATCCGCGATGGCCTTTTCGATATCGGCAAAACCCATGTCCTGGGCATCACGCAGCACCGGCGTCACCAGTCCGCGATCGGTTGCCACCGCGATCGAGATGTCCTGGTAACCGTGGTAGATGATGTCGTTGCCATCGACCGATGCGTTGACCACCGGGTAGCGCTGCAGCGCGGCACTGGCGGCCTTGACGAAAAAGCTCATGTAACCGAGCTTGATGCCGTGGGTCTTCTGGAACCGTTCGCCCAGCTGCTTGCGCATGGCGACGACCTTCGCGAGGTTGACCTCGTTGGACGAGGTCAGCATGGCGATCGAATTTTTCGACTGCATCAGGCGTTCGGCGATGCGCGCGCGCATCCGCGTCATCGGTACACGCTCTTCCGGGCGCAGGCCGGGCGTTGCCGCGGCGCGTGGGGCCGCCGCGGGGCTGCCGCCCTTGGCGAAATTGACCAGATCCTCCTTGGTAACCCGGCCTCCGCGACCCGTGCCTTCAACCTGCGCAACGTCAATGTTGGCTTCGGCGGCGACGCGGCGGCCTGCCGGTGACAGGCCGGCGCTGGCTGCCGACGCCGCGGCTGGTGCCGCCTTTGCGGGTGCGGCGGGCGCGGGCTTGCTGGCCGCAGCAGGTGCCGCCTTGGGCGCTTCCTTCGCAGGAGCGGGTGCCGCCGCAACCGCGCCTTCTTCGAGCACCGCGATCACGTCCTGACTGTTGACCGTATCGCCTTCGGCGTGACGGATTTCCTTCAGCACGCCGTCGGCGGGGGCGGGGACTTCCAGCACCACCTTGTCCGTTTCGAGGTCGACCAGGTTCTCGTCGCGCTTGACCGCTTCGCCCGGCTGCTTGTGCCACGTCGCGATGGTGGCGTCACTGACGGATTCGGGCAGTACCGGTACTTTGACTTCGATCGACATGGAATATCCTCGGATGCGTAAGTTGTGTGCGGTCATCCCCGCCGCGGCGGGAATCCAGTGGATTGCGTGGGCGCCGTCCGTGGTGCTGGGCCCCGGCCCGCCCGTGGCCGGGATGACCGGGCATTACTCCAGCGAGTGGTCGTCACCCGCTGGATCAATCAGCGCCTGCTGTACCAGTGCCTGCTGCTCGGCGCTGTCGGTGTTGTGGTAGCCGGCGGCGGGCGCCGGGGAGCGTACGCGGCCCGCGTAATGGAGGCTGTGGTCACCATCTGCGCAGGCCTGCAGGTGATGGCGGATCTGGAACCACGCGCCCTGGTTTTGCGGCTCTTCCTGGCACCAGATGACTTCGCGCGCCGCCGGATATTTCGCGAGCTCCGCGGTGACTTCGCCGCGCGGGAACGGGTACAGCTGTTCCACGCGCACGAGTGCGACGCTGTCGAGCCCGGCTTTTTCGGCCGCGGCAAACAGGTCGTAGTAGACCTTGCCCGCGCACAGCACCACGCGCTTGACCTTTTTCGCGGCCTGGATGCGCTGATCGCCAATGACCTTGTGGAAGTGGCCCGTTTCCAGGTCTTCCAGCGTCGATACCGCGAGCTTGTGGCGCAGCAGCGATTTTGGCGTCATCACGATCAGGGGCTTCCTGCAGTCACGCAACATCTGCCGTCGCAGCATGTGGAACATCTGCGCCGGGGTCGTCGGGATGCACACCTGCATGTTGTCCATGGCGCACAGCTGCAGGTAGCGCTCCAGGCGCGCGGAGGAATGCTCCGGGCCCTGGCCTTCGTAGCCGTGCGGCAGCAGTACCACCAACCCGCACAGCCGGTTCCACTTGGCCTCACCCGATGAAATGAACTGGTCGATCACGACCTGGGCGCTGTTGGCGAAGTCGCCGAATTGGGCCTCCCAGATGGCCAGCGTGTCCGGATCGGCGGTGGCAAAGCCGTACTCGAACGCCATCACCGCGGTTTCCGACAACAACGAATCGACGACTTCGACCGCGACGTCGTCGCGGATGTGCGCGAGGGGCGTGTAGATTTCGCCGGTCTTCTGGTCGTGCAATTCCGCGTGGCGGTGGAAGAAGGTGCCGCGCGGTGTGTCCTGGCCCACCAGGCGCAGCGCGCTGCCCTCCGCGATCAGCGTCGCGTAGGCCATGTTTTCCGCATAGCCCCAGTCCAGCGGCACCTTGCCTTCGGCCATCTGGTGGCGGGTCTGGTAGATCTTGGCCACGCGCGGATGCAGCGTGACGTTGGCCGGCCAGGTGAGGATTTTGCTGGCCAGGGCGTCCAGCGTCTTGCGCGGCACCCCCGTCTTGACGTCCTGATCGAGGCGCCCGCCGATGAAGCGGCGCCAGTCAACGGCATACTTTTGCGATCCGGGCGGTGCCAGGTCCGGCACCGGCGTACCGGCGTCGAGCTGGGCGCGGAATGCGTCGAACAGCTTCTGGGCGTCACCGTCGGCAATCAGGCCGCGCTGGACCAGCGTCCGCGCGTAAACCTCGCGGGTTGGCGGCAGGCGCTTGATGACCGCGTACATGACCGGCTGGGTGGCCGCGGGTTCGTCGGCTTCGTTGTGGCCGTGGCGCCGGTAGCAGACGAGGTCAAGCACCACGTCCTTGTGAAACTGCTGGCGAAAATCAAATGCCAGCCGCGCGCACTGGATCACGGCTTCGGCATCGTCCCCATTCACGTGCAGCACGGGCGCGTTGACCATCTTGGCCACGTCGGTGCAGTACAGCGTGCTGCGGCCGTCGGTGGAATCGGTGGTGAAACCGATCTGGTTGTTGATGACGATGTGCACGGTGCCGCCAACGCCAAAGCCGCGCGTCTGCGACATGTTGAACAGCTCCATGTTAACGCCCTGGCCGGCCAGCGCTGCGTCACCGTGGATCAGTACCGGCAGCACGTGCTCGTGGGCGCCGTCGTGGGTGCGGACCTGGCGCGCGCGCACCGAGCCCGACACCACCGGATTGACAATCTCAAGGTGCGACGGGTTGAACGCCAGCGCCACATGGATGTCACCCGCGGGCGCCACGATGTCGGCGGAAAAACCAAGATGGTATTTCACGTCGCCGGAATGACCGGGGTCATCCGGGCCGTCGTGCTTGCCTTCGAATTCGGCGAACAGTTGCTGCGGCGGCTTGCCCAGGATGTTGACCAGCACGTTCAGGCGGCCGCGGTGGGCCATGCCGATCACCAGTTCGTAGACGCCGTCGCCGCGGGCGCGGCGGATCATGTCGTCCAGCAGCGGGATCAGCGAGTCACCGCCCTCGAGCGAAAAGCGCTTCTGCCCAACGTACTTGGTGTGCAGGTAGCGTTCGAGGCCGTCCGCCGCGGTCAGTTTGGCCAGCACGCGCCTGCGGTCGCTGTCCTCGAGGCCCGGGTCGCCGCTGGCCTTCTCGAGCCGGTCGTAGATCCAGCGCCGTTGGGTGTGGTCGCTGATGTGCATGAACTCGGCGCCGATGCTGCCGACGTAGGTGCGCCGCAGGCGTTCGCGCAGTTCACGCAGCGTCATGCGCTGGCCGCCGCCGGCGAAGCTGCCGCAATCAAACTCGGTGTCGAGGTCCGAGTCGGCCAGACCGTGGAACGGCAAGTCGAGGTCCGGGGCCGGGCGCTTGGGCGCGATCGCCAACGGGTCCAGGTCGGCCGCGAGGTGTCCGCGCGACCGGTAGGCGGTCAGGAACCGCAGCACGCCCGCCTGTTTGCGCGCGTGGGCGTCGTCGACCGGCGCTCCGGCACGGCGCCCTTGTTGCTGGGCGGCCACAATCCGCGCGATGGCGTCGGTGTGGGAAACGTCACCCGCGCCGTGGAGGCTCTGGAACCAGGTGCGCCACGCGGGCGCGACCGACTGCGGGTCGTGCAGCCAGGCTTCGTACAACTGCTCGAGATAGGCGGCGTTGCCGCCGCCAAACTGGGACGTTTCCGCCAATTGCTGCAACAAACTGCCGCCGTCACTCACGATGGTCACCACGCGAAGGTTGGATTGCGGGCACCGCCCAAGGCCGTGTCGCGCCGCGACCTGCAATTATAACGGTTAAATGCTGCAGTGCGGGAGCGCCGGGCCAGATTCGATGGCCCGCCTAGATTCCGAGGATGCGCAGCTCCGGCCAGGGCTCGGAGCGCTCCCAGATACCCTCGAACAGGCGGGTCAGTTCAGCGTGGCGGCCGGGTGCGTAGGTGGAACCGGTGGCCATCATGTCGCCTTCAACCGGCCGGAACAGGTAGCCTTGCGTGTCGGTACACATGAACGCCGACGCGTACTTTTGGTCTGCCGGTTCGAGCGGCCGCCGCAGCTGGACGACGCTGGAGACGCGTTGCGCCAATTCGAGCACGCGCGTGCCTTCCTCCAGCGCGCGGCTGAGGTCCTGGGCAACGATGCGGATTGACGCGCCGCGGCCGGAGACCGCGAGCCGCCGCAGTTCGACTAGGCATGCGGTGTCGTCCAGCAGTTGCGGATGCAGCTCGCGCACCAGGATGCAGATGCTGTGCTTGGCGCCCGCGAGCAGGGTGCGGGTGACGTCGATGAGTTCTTCGCGGGTCGCAGCGCGCAGGATCACGGCCGCGGGTGCCGGCGCAAGCGCCGGGCGTTCGGGCGCCGCCAGCGGTGTCAATTGCAGGGTCATTTCGACGTGGGGAATGCCGGCTTCCTCGAATTCCGCGCCGCGCGCCGTAAACCCATGGCGCTGATAGAACGCAATGGCGGTGTGCTGGGCGTGCAAGCAGATTTCGCGGACGCCGCGCGCACGTGCGTGGTCCAGCAGGCCGTGCAGGAGGGTGCTGCCGACGCCGCGGCGGCGCCATGCGGACAGCACCGCCATGCGGCCGATGTGGCCCGTGCGGCCGGTGCTGTGGCCATCCCCGGGCGCGGGGTCGACCAGCAGCCGGCCGGTACCTACCGGGTCCCCGGCCGGCGTGCGCGCCAGCAGGTGCACCGCGCGCGCATCGTCATCGTCGCGCTCGATGTCGGCGGGCACGTGTTGTTCCTCGATGAATACCGTTGCGCGAACGCCAAGCAGCGCTGCGCGATCGGCGGTGCTCTGCCAGTCGCACACTTCAACGTGAAAGTCGTCGGGGATCGGCATGCCTTCGAGCTCCGCGGGGCACCGGGTGGGTAGAGTGTGGGTCGATTGTAGAGAACTTCAGCGCCGTCGCAAACCGACGCAGCCTGCGTTGGCAAGCGCGGTCAAAAGCGCGAGCCCGCGCGCCCGCCCGGGCAGCGCTTGCAGGACGGCGCCATCGATGCTGCGTGGCGTTCCTGCCAGCGCACGCGCCCACGCGGGTGGCGCGTCGTATGCGTTTCCGCCCGCGTACAGCCTGGCGCCGCGACCGGTACGACGCCATGCGAACCGCGTCCATGGGTCGCGTTGCACCACGGACCGCGGCAGGCGCGCGGCCAGTGCCGCGGGCGTCAACGTGCGCCTGCGGGGGGTTGCGACCTGCGCCGCGCGGTAGCGCGTGATGAAGCTGCCAAACCAGTCACCGAGCGCGTCGTCATCGAGCATGGCCGCGAGGGGACCGAGCGTGTTGCGCGCGCGCGCGATCGCTGCAGCGTCAATTTCGCCAGCCTGTTTTGCCGGCGTGAGGTCGGGGTCGGCGAACCGCTGTGCTTCCGGCAGTGTCTCCGCGAGTTGCGCGGCCAGGTCCAACAGCAGCTCGCCCGTCGCCGGCGCCCGCATGCCAACGGACCAGGTGGTGCATTCGCCGACGCCGACGCCGTCGTGCGGCACGCCCGGTGGCAGGTACAGCACGTCCCCCGGCTCGAGTATCCAGCTGTGACTGGGGTGGAATGCGCGCAGCAGTTTCAGCTCCACATCGCCGCGGAAGCGCAGGTCCGGATGCGGGCGCACGTCGATTGACCAGTGGCGCCGCCCGGAGCCCTGCAGCAGGAACACGTCGTACTGGTCAACGTGCGCGCCCACGCCGCCGCGATCGGTGGCGTAGCTGACCATCACGTCGTCGATGCGCCAGCTGGGGATGAACGCGAAGTGCGCAAGCAGGGCCGCGGTATCGTCATTCCATTTGTCCACGTCCTGCACCAGCAGCGTCCAGCCGGTCTCTGGCAGCTGGGCGAACAGCGCCTCGTCGAAGGGGCCGGTACGCACCGTCCATTCGCCGTCGTTCCGGCGCCGGTGCGCATCCAGAACCTTTGGCTTTTGCCGGTGTGAAACGATTCTTGCCAGTGCGCCTTCCATGCAGGCAAGACCCGCAAGGTCGTCGGGGGTCAACGGTGGCTGGAAATCCGGGAATGCGTGGCGGATCAGGAGTGGCCGCTTCTGCCAATAGTCGCGCAGGAAACGGGCCGGCGGCATGCCCAGCGGTTGCCGGCGGCGCGCGTGGACTTCGATCGCGGGCGCTGCCATGTCAGACGCCGCGCGCAAGGTCGGCGGCGAGGCCGGTGTAGGTCGCCGGCGTCAGCGCCAGCAGCCGTTGCTTGGCGGCAGCCGGCAGTTCGAGCGATTCGATGAATTGCTGCAGCGTGGCCTGCGAGATGCCCTTGCCGCGGGTCAGGGCCTTCAGCTGTTCGTAGGGTTGCGGCAAGCCATAGCGGCGCATGACCGTTTGCACCGCTTCGGCCAATACTTCCCAGGCCTGGTCGAGGTCCGCCGCGATGCGGTCGGCGTTGACTTCGAGTTTGCCGAGGCCCTTCGCCAGCGAGGCAAATCCAACCACGGCGTGGCCGAAGGCTTCGCCCAGCGCACGCAGCGTGGTGGAGTCCGTGAGGTCGCGTTGCCAGCGGCTGATCGGCAGCTTGCGGCTGAAGTGTTCGAGCAGTGCATTGGCGATGCCGAAGTTGCCTTCGGCATTTTCAAAGTCGATCGGGTTGACCTTGTGCGGCATCGTCGATGAGCCTACTTCGCCGGCTTTCAGCGTTTGCTTGAAGTAGCCGAGCGAAATGTAGCCCCAGAGGTCACGTGCGAGGTCAAGCAGGATCGTATCGATGCGGCGTTGCGCGTCGCAGAGTTCGGCGATGCCGTCGTGGGGCTCGATCTGGGTGGTGTACTCGCTCCACTGCAACCCCAGCGCTTCGACGAAGCGCTGCGAGAATCCACGCCAGTCCATTTCCGGGTACGCAATCGCATGGGCGTTGAAGTTGCCGACGGCGCCGTTGATTTTGGCGGGGATCGTGATGGCGGCCAACCCGGCGCGCTGGCGTTCCAGGCGCGCCACCACGTTGGCCATCTCCTTGCCGAGCGTGGTGGGTGACGCCGTCTGGCCGTGCGTGCGCGACAACATCGGCAGTGCGGCGTTGACGTGCGCAAGTTCGCGCAACCTGGCCGTCACGCGGTCCAGTTCGGTGAGCAATACCTGCTCGCGCGCGTCGCGCAGGATCAGCGCGTAGGACAGGTTGTTGATGTCTTCGCTGGTACACGCGAAGTGGACAAACTCGCGGGCCTGTTTCAGTTCGACGTCATCGCCGATGCACTCCTTGATGAAGTACTCGACCGCCTTGACGTCGTGGTTGGTGGTGGCTTCGATGGTCTTGATGCGCGTGGCCCCGGCGACCGAAAAGCCGGTGGCGATCTGCCGCAGTTTGGCACGCGCGGTGGCCTTGAAGGGTGCCAGCTCGACAATGCCGGGCGCGTCGGACAACGCGATCAACCACGCGATCTCGACCTGTACGCGGCGTTGCATCAGTCCGTATTCGCTGAAGATCGGGCGCAACGCGTCGACCTTGCTGGCGTAGCGCCCGTCCAGTGGCGAGATGGCGGTGAGGGGTTCAAGGTGCATGGACGGCGGCTCCGTGGCGACGCAAATGCGGCATTGTAGCGGCGGCCAGTCGTTATAATGGACGCCTTTACCGACTGGAACCAAGGCAATGGCGAACTTCCGCACGGAACACGACAGCATGGGCGAACTGCAGGTACCCGCCGAGGCATTGTGGGGTGCACAAACCCAGCGTGCGGTCGACAATTTCCCGATTTCCGGCCTGACCCTCCAGCGCGATTTCATTCGCGCGCTCGGGTTGGTCAAGGTCGCGGCAGCGGAGGCCAACCTGAAGCTTGGCCGCCTGACCGCGGCGCAGTCGGTGGCCATCCGCAAGGCCGCGCAGCGCGTGGCCGACGGCGAGTTCGATGCACAGTTTCCGATCGACATTTTCCAGACCGGCTCCGGCACCTCGACCAACATGAATGCCAACGAGGTGATCGCACACATCGCCTCGGCCAATTCCAGGGTCAAGATCCACCCCAACGACCACGTCAACTACGGGCAGAGCTCGAACGACACGATTCCGACCACGCTGCGCGTCAGTGCGGCCGTCGCCGCGCGCGAACAGCTGCTGCCGGCGCTGAAGCACCTGCAAAAGGTGATCGACAAGCGCGCACGGGAACTGAAGACCGTGGCCAAGACCGGGCGCACGCACCTGATGGACGCGATGCCGGTGACCTTTGGCCAGGAACTGTCGGGTTGGTCCGCGCAGGTAGCGTCCGGCGTTGCGCGGATCGAAGACACGTTGCACCGCCTGCAGAGGCTGCCGCAGGGCGGCACCGCGGTGGGCACCGGTATCAATGCCGACCCGAAGTTTGCGAAGGCGTTCTGCACCGGGCTGTCGCGCGCGACCAAGGTCAGGTTCGCGCCGATGGACAACTTCTTTGAAGGCTTGTCCTCGCAGGACACGGCGGTCGAATTGTCCGGTCAGTTGAAGGCCCTTGCGTGCGGCCTGATGAAAATCTCCAACGACTTGCGCTGGATGAATTCCGGCCCGCTTGCCGGCATTGGTGAAATTGAGCTGGTGGCGTTGCAACCCGGCTCGTCGATCATGCCGGGCAAGATCAACCCCGTGATCCCCGAAGCGATGGTGATGGTGTGCGCGCAGGTCATCGGCAACGACGCCGCGATCACCCTCGGCGGGCAGGCCGGCAACTTCCAGTTGAACGTGATGCTGCCCCTGATTGCCTACAACCTCTTGCAGTCGATCACGATCCTCGCCAACGCCTCGCGGCTGTTGGCCGACAAGGCCATCGCGGGCTTCAAGGTCAACAGGAAACACGTTGATGCGGCGCTGGCGTTGAACCCCATCCTGGTGACCGCGCTGAATCCGGTCATCGGCTATGAGAAGGGCGCCAGGACGGCCAAGCAGGCGTACCACGAAAAACGGCCGATCCTCGACGTGGCACTGGAAACGACCGGTTTGTCAAAAGCGGAATTGAGAAAGCTGCTGGATCCGCTGACGTTGACGAAGGGCGGCATCCACGGCGGTAAGTGATTCGCTGTGGTTGCAATGGAAGGAAGGCCGCCCATGGGTGACCTTCTTTTTTACGTCAGCGGTTTGCGTCAGTGGGTTGTGCGCCTGGGTGCCGAAGTCGCTGCACCGCTGGTAGCGTTGCCGCCGTGGACTGCGTCATCCATGCAGTG
Organism: Rhodanobacteraceae bacterium; assembly: GCA_004299555.1. Classification (GTDB taxonomy): domain Bacteria; phylum Pseudomonadota; class Gammaproteobacteria; order Xanthomonadales; family Rhodanobacteraceae; genus 66-474. The sequence goes on along the minus strand of SCQU01000006.1, from coordinate 97,655 downwards.
GCTCACGTCGTGTTGCGTGATGGTGGCGTAGGGCCGGAAGGCCGGCACGTCGGTGGCCAGTTTCTGCTGCGCCGCCATCATCGCAGGCAACTGCCGGCAAAGTTTCAGCGCCGATTCGCGGATGCCCGTCGCCTTTGCTTCGAGCTGTTGTTTGACCTCTTGGCCGGACTTACCTGAGAACACTGCGGCAATTGCCGTGCTGGCTGCTTGCAAGCCAAGCGCTGCGCCGCTGCGGCCAATCGCGATGCCTTGCTCGCCAACGGCGATGGCTTGCTGTCGGTAGGCGAGTACTTCGCTGCGTTGCGCGGACGTTAGCGGTACCGGTTTGCCGGCGATAAGCAGATCGCCCTGTGGCGTGATCTTGCCTTCCGGGGCGATATCGTGCTTGTTGTCGAGCGTCAGGTCCTCGGTTTGGAGTTGGGTGGCGGCGCGGTCGAGCACGTGGTTGAGCGCGTGGTCCAGGGGCGAGCTCGTTGCCGCGGCAGTGGTGGCGTCTGGCTGGCCACTGCTGCAGCCCGCGAGCGCGAGGCCGATAAGCGTGGCGGTCGTGGTGATCCAAAGTTTGCGCATGGTCGTGTCCTCACCGGATTTACACTTCATCGCGCCAGCGGCGGAACCAGATCGCGGCGGCGATCAGGGCGGTGCCGACGATCGCGCCGATCCACATTTCAGGTTGCAGCAGCGTCTGGTACATCGTCCCGAAGGTGCCGAGTGTGCGGTCGATCCCCGTGATGTCGGCGGGGATGACGAAGCCGGGGTTGGCCGCATAGGTTGTCACCCAGCTGCCCGGGATGATGCTGAGCAACGGGCGGGCAACCAGATTGCCCCAGAAAAACTCGATCGGGACGTGCGGCAACCGCAGCAGCGCGATCCACGAGTTCAGCACGCCGGCCAGCACCGGAACCATGACCGCCCACAGGAACGGCTTGCTGCGTGCGGCAGCGGACCAGAAGAGCAGCCAGCCAATGGCCGGCAAGGCCCACACCGCGCTGACCGGAATCGTCGCCACGAGGTGCAGCCAGGTCGAGTACGGGCCCCAGTGCGCCCACAGCAGCGTGAACGGATTGAGCCCGTGTGCCGCGAACCAGATGCTGGCGACGATCTGCTCGCCGAGGTAGCCAGCGAGCGTCACGCCAAGCGCGATCAATGGCAGCACCAGAATGGCGGTGACGACCTTGGACAGGACGGTGGCGGTGTCTGACACCGGCAACGATTTCCAGAACAGGATGCTGCGATCCTTGCGATCGTCATACAGCGCGCCGAGCAGGTAGAAGAACAGCGTGAAGGACAGCACCAGCGCGGCCATCAGGCCAAAGGTCCACATCATGCTGTCCAGCCCCAGCACCAGCCCCGGGGTATCGTGGCTGAGCGCGCTTGCCAGCGTTTGCCCGATGTCGCCGCCAGTGACGAAGTGGACGTTGACGCCAGCCCGGATGCGGGCTGCCTCGGCCACGATGATGCCGAAGATCGACAGCACGATCAGGATGGCGGCAAGGGTGACCTGGGACCATAAGGCACCGCGCCGTTCCTGCCAGTATTCGCGCCTCAGCAGCCAGACGAAGGGCGATTTCACGAGCGCTTTCATGCGTAGGTTCCTTTCATGATGGCGACAAACAGGTCAGAGACCGATGGCCGCTTGACTTCACCCAGCCGCGCCAGCGGTTCCGGGTCGGCGCCGTCATACACGAAGATGCTTTTGCCGAACACCGCCGCGCGTTCATCGATCGGGTGGAGAGCCCGCGCTGCTTCGACCTGGGCGGCGCTGACCAACACCTCGGCAAAGCGCGCGCCCATTTCGTCCATCGTCGTCGTCAGCGCAATCTTGCCGTCGCGGATGAACAGCAGGTCGGTCAGGATGTGCTCGATTTCCTCGACCTGATGGGTGGTGATGAGGATGGTCTTGTTCTCGTCGAAGTAATCTTCCAGCAGGCTCTGGTAGAACTGCTTGCGATACAGGATGTCGAGCCCGAGGGTGGGTTCGTCCAGCACCAGCAGCCGGGCGTCGATGGCCATCACGATCGCAAGGTGCAGCTGCACGATCATGCCCTTGGACATTTCGCGTACGCGCTGGTTGGGTTTCAACTTCGTGCGTTCGAGAAAACGTTCGCACTTGGCGCGGTCGAAACGCGGGTGTACGCCGGCGACGAAATCGATCGCCTCGTGTACGCGGATCCAGCGGGGCAGGGTGGCGACGTCGGCGATGAAGCACACGTCGCGCATCAGCTGCGGCCGCTGCCTGCGCGGGTCCATGCCCAGCACCTCAAGCTCGCCCTGGAAATCGGTCAGGCCAAGGATGGCCTTGAGGGCGGTGGTCTTGCCGGCGCCGTTGGGGCCGATCAGGCCGACGATGCGGCCCGCGCCGACGCGAAAATCCGCACCGTCCAGGGCGCGCGCGTTCTTGTAAAGCTTGGTCAGTCCGTGCGCTTGGATGACGGTGTCAGAACCGTCGACCGATGGCGTGGCGGGCCGTTCCGCGATGGTTTCAGCTGCAACGTTCATCACGATTCCCTCTTGTCGGGAGCAGGTGCCGGCGTGGCCAGCAATTTTTGCAGGTCAAGGTTCATGCGTTCGATGCGGGCGCGGATGCGCGGCCATTCCTTGCTGAGGAAGTGTTCGCGCTCGCTTTTCAGCAGCGCGGCGCGGGCGCCGTCGGTGACGAACATCCCGAGGCCGCGGCGTTTTTCCACCAGTTGCTCATCCACCAATTCCTGGTAGGCCTTGGAAACGGTGAGCGGGTTGATCTGATAGTCGGCCGCGACCTGCCGCACCGAGGGCAGGGCATCGCCCTCGTTGAGGACCCCGTCCAGGATCATCGCGACCACGCGGGCGCGCAGTTGGCGATAGATCGGGACGTTGTCATTCCAGGTTACGCTCATGGTTCAGGTCCTGCCGGTGGTACCGCCATCCTCGCCGATTGCGCGAGGCGCTCCCGTGGTGCGTCAAACACCGGTGGTGTCGTTCGCGAACGAGTAGTACGGCATGTCGGGATTGGCCGGGTTGGCGTTGGCCTGGCCGTCGTGCAACTGGCGCAGCTGTTCGCGGGTCGGGAAGACGTGAAGGGTCGGCAGGGTCTGGATCACGTCGGTGGTGGCAGGGATCGCCTCGCGGGTGGGGCTGGCGCCGGCGTTGGTGTAGTTGATGATGCCGACCATGCCTGCGGCCGTGATCAGGACGGCAGCGGCGAAGGCGATGGACTTTTGGATGTTCATGGCTGGGCTCCTTGGTGATCTCGTTTACCGGTGCTGTAGTGAACTATAACACTGGGAATTGGCCTGTCAATACCCCCTGCCATCAGTCATGGGGTCCCCGCGCACGCCGCTGCGGGATCGCGGGTTTTCGGCGCGAGCGGGTATTGGGGCTGCTTGCGCGGCGGGCCTCGTTTCCCGTACCCGGGCGTGTCACTGAATGAACCCCGCCGATTTGCCGTTGTCAGAATTCGGCACGTTGCGATTCCGCGGCAGAACACGCAGAATGGGCAACTTCGTGCTGTACTTCACGCCAAGGGTTTGGCGTGCAGCCCCTTGACCAGAGGAATACATAGATGAAGCAGATCATGCGGCCGACCTTGGCCGCCGTTGCCGTGATCGCGGCACTCGGCTTGGCCGGTGTCTCGCAAGCGCAAACCAGCACCAGCACCGCCCCCGTCAACAAGGCGCAGGCGAGCGAAGTCGTGGGCTATGAGCTGGCCGGCCGCTACCCGGATTGGGCGCGCAGCCTGATCAATCCGCAGCAGGTGGGTGCGGCGGTAACGCGTGCGCTGGAAGGCCAGAAACCGACACTCAGCCAGACCCAGGCGGAGAGCGTGGCCAAGGCGTTCGGTGCGCAGTTTGCGGCACGCGCCAAGCAGCACTACGCGGAAGTTTCGGCCCAGAACCAGCGGGAAGGCGCGGCGTTCCTCGCCAAGAACAAGGCGCAGCCGGGCGTCCGCACGACCGCGGACGGTTTGCAGTACCAGGTCATCACGCAGGGCACCGGCCCCAAGCCGAAGGCCACCGATACGGTGCAGGTCAACTACACCGGTTCGTTCGTCAACGGCGAAGAGTTTGACTCCTCGGCCAAACACGGTGCCGGTCCGGCCAAACTGGACCTCGCCAACGTGTTCCCCGGCTTCAAGGAAGCCCTGATGCTGATGCCGGTAGGCAGCCACTACAAGTTCGTGGTGCCATCCGACCTCGCGTACGGCGCAGAGCCCAAGAACGGCTTCCCGCCGAATGAAACCCTGGTGTTTGATGTCACACTGGTGAAGATCGGCGCCAAGTGAGCTCAGGATGGGCTCGTTGCGGCTGGCGCACGGACGTGCGGTGAGCCGGTCCAGCTGTTTGATTGGACAAAAAGCGCGGCCTTGGGGCCGCGTTTTTTTCGGCGCGGGAGGCGCGGGATTGTTGCAGGTGGCGCCGGCATCCCGCCGATGCTGCGCATCGGCCCCCTTCCGTTGGAAGGGGGGGCGCGCGCTCGAACGTTCTTCCTCGATCTGTTGGGCAGGGTACGTTCTCAGATCTTCTTCCTCCTTCCGCAGGAAGGGGGATTGAGGGGGATGGCTCGCCCCCAGGTAGCCCTACGCGTTGTTGCACCTGCGGGGGAACCTTAAAAAAACCGTCGTCCCGCGAAGGCTGGGATCGGCGGTTCGTGTTGTTCACGCAGAAGGTTATGGTGGACTCGCCGCACACCTGCTGGCCCCGGGCCGCACACGGCGTTCGCACTGGCAGTTGCGCCAATGCGGCCCGCCTTTGCGGCGATGGCGCGGTCAAGATGGGTGGGTTTCCCGGAGCCCCTTCAAGGAGCGGGCATTACGCTGTTGCGATTGCGTTGACGCGGGCGGCGCAGATGAAGTCGTTCAGCGACAAGCCGCCGACGTCGTGCGTGGACCAATGCACCGCGCAGCGGTTGTAGCCGACCTCGAGGTCGGGATGATGATCCTGCCGGTTGGCCATCCAGCCGATCGCGTTGACGAAACCAAGCGTCTGGTAGAAGTTGTCGAACCGGAAGGTCTTGCCGATGGCCTTGCCGTCGGGTGCCGCTTTCCACCCTGCAAGCAATCCCAGCAGTTCGCCAACGCGCGCCGGTGACAGCAGATCCTGCGAACCCTTGCGCGGTTCACAGCGAAGTGCGGCTAGCTCGGCAAGTGTCATGCTCATAGCCCGTGACCGCTGCCCTGGACCTTGCCGTGCAGGCTGGAAAGCTTGCTCTTCAGGCTGGAAAAATACGCCGTCACGTCCTTGATGTCCTGGTCGCTCAGGGGTGCGGCCATGCCGTTCATGATGGCGTTCGTGCGCTGACCGTCCTTGTAGTCGTGCAGCGCCTGCTCAAGGTAGTCCTGATACTGGCCGGCGAGCGCAGGGTAGTTCGGTGCGATGCCGTTGCCGTCGGTGCCGTGGCAGGCCTCACACGCAACCGCTTTCTTCTGGCCGGCCGCGATGTTGCCGTCAGCCGACGCGGTACCAAATGCCAGCAGCAGGCCTGCGGCCAGGAGGGGAACACAAAGGATACGCCGCTGCATGTCAGTACTCCTGGCTGTTCTCGTGCAGTTGCTTGGGCGCCAGACTGGACAAGTAGGCGGCAATGTTCTCGATCTGCTGCTCGGTCAGGCTGTGGGCCTGCGCGCTCATGGTCGGGTACTTGCGGGCGCCACTCCTGTATTCGTTGAGCGCATCGATGATGTACTGCTCGTTCTGCCCCGCGATGCGCGGCACATGGTACTGCGGGTAGGCCGACTCATAGCCGGGCACACCGTGGCAGCCGTGGCAGGAATACACCTCGAACTTGCCCTGGGCCGCGTCGCCCTTGGCCAGTGCAGTGGATGCAAAGCACACGCACCCCGCCATCAGGGCGACAGTCAGCATCGATCGGGTCATGTCTCCGGGTTCCTTGCGGGCGGCCTGCGCCGCGGTGGCAAAGCAAAAGTATAGCCGCTGACCGGCGGTCGCGGAAAGCGTGGAAGGGGCGGCTCGCGCGGTCAGGCTGCGGGCGGCGCCGGGTGCGCGTGCTGCATGACGTCGATGGCGAGGGTGGAGTGCGCGTAGGCACCGCCTGCACGCATTTCGGCCGCGACCCAGATTGCTTCCATGATCTGCTGTTCGGTGGCGCCTGCTTTCAGCGCGCCTTCGGTGTGGCCCTTGATGCAGTAGGGGCACTGGGTCGTATGCGCCACGGCCACCGCGATCAATTGCTTGGTGACTGACGGCAGCGCGCCGTCGGCGAACGCCGCGCGGCTGAAGTTCTGGAACGCTTCCAGCTGTTTGGGTGCAAGGTCGCGGCGTTTGTGGCGGATCTCGGTATTGGATTCGGGGTACATCGCGTGTTCCACAGTGGTCTCCTCAAGGTAACGTTGTGCAGGTGGCCTACTGTACGCCTTTCGGGTTTGCGTGCGTTGATGGCGGTCAGCGTCGGCAGCGCCAGTGATCGCGCCGCGGGGGTTTGCCAAGCGCGCCAGGTAATGCTCTGATGGGCCCATGCGGACATGGCATTCCATCGGCTGGGCGTTGGTCGCGCTGCTGGCGACGATGTGGGTGGCTGCGGGTGCGCGCCCAGCGGCACCTGCGGCCGCGCCGACGGTTGTCGTGTTGCAGGTTGACGGTGCGATCAGCCCGGCCAGCGCCGCTTACATTGTGCGTGGCATCGCGCGTGCGGATTCGGTGCATGCGGATGCCATCGTGCTGGAACTGGATACGCCTGGCGGGCTGTCGAGCTCGATGCGCGACATCGTCAAGGCGATCCTCGCGTCACCGGTACCGGTGATTGGTTACGTTGCACCGTCCGGCGCGCGCGCGGCGAGTGCGGGCACCTACATCATGTATGCGTGCCACGTCGCCGCCATGGCACCAGCCACCAATATCGGCGCGGCGACGCCGGTGTCGATCACGGGCGGCGGCAGCCTGCCGTTGCCGGCGTCCAGCAGCGGCAAGCCGCCGCGTGCGGCCACCGAGTCGACCGAAACGCGCAAGGTCACCAACGATGCGGTGGCCTACATCCGCGGGCTGGCCGAACGTCGCGGCCGCAACGCGGACTGGGCCGAAAAGGCCGTGCGCGAGGCGGTGAGTGTGCCGGCTGCAGAGGCGTTGAAGCTGCACGTGGTCGACTTGCTCGCGCCCGACATTCCAACGCTGCTCGCCGAGGTTGATGGCCGCAGCGTCGAGACTGCGGCCGGGACGGTGGTGTTGCACACCAGGGGCGCGGCCCTTACCGAGGTCCGGCCCGGCGTGCGCAGCCAGTTTCTCGGCGTGATCGCCAACCCGTCGATCGCCTACATCCTGCTCATCATCGGCCTTGGCGGGCTGGTGCTGGAGGGCATGCATCCGGGCGGCATACTGCCCGGCGTGGTCGGCGCGATCTGCCTGTTGCTGGCGTTGTATGCGTTCCAGCTGTTGCCAGTCAATTATGCCGGGCTGGCGCTGATTTTCCTCGGCGTGATCCTGATCGTGTCGGAAGCCTTCGTACCGGCCTACGGTGTGCTCGGCACGGGCGGCGTCATTTCCTTCGTCATGGGTTCGGTGATCCTGATGCACACGGGTGTTCCGGGTTTTGGCATTGCGGTGCCGGTCGTGATCGGCATTGCGCTGGCGGCGGCGGGGGTGCTGGCGGGTATCGTTTGGCTGGCCTTGCGCTCGCACCGCCAGCGCGTGGTCAGCGGGCGCGAAGAAATGGTCGGCAACCTGGCCGAAGTCGTGGCCGACTTCAATGGCCGCGGCATGGTGCACCTGCACGGTGAACGCTGGCAGGCCGATTCCAGTGTCCCCTTGCGGCGCGGCCAGCAGGTGACCGTGACCGGCATGCACGGTTTGATCCTGAGCGTTGAACCTGTCCGCAATTTGAAGGAGCCATTGCCATGACGCTGTATCCCGTAATCGCGGTGATCGTGATTGTCGTCCTGATCATCCTGATGTCATCGTTGAAGGTGCTGCGCGAATACGAACGCGGCGTGATCTTCCTGTTCGGGCGCTTCCAGGCGGTCAAGGGGCCGGGCATCATTATCCTCATCCCGATCGCGCAGCAGATGGTGCGGATCGACCTGCGCACGATCGTGATGGAGGTGCCACCGCAGGACGTGATCTCGCGCGACAACGTGCCGGTCAAGGTCAACGCCATGATCCTGTACCGGGTAATTGATCCCGAGAAGGCGGTCATCCAGGTCGAGAACGCACCCGAGGCGACCAGCCAGCTGGCGCAGACCACGCTGCGCTCGGTGCTGGGCCAGCACGAATTGGACGAAATGCTGGCCGAGCGCGACAAGCTCAACCACGACATCCAGATCATCCTCGACCAGCACACCGACGCCTGGGGCATCAAGGTGTCGAACGTTGAAATCAAGCAGGTGGACCTGGATGACACCATGGTGCGCGCCATCGCCCGCCAGGCCGAGGCCGAGCGCCAGCGCCGCGCCAAGGTCATCAACGCCGAGGGCGAATTGCAGGCATCGCAGAAATTGATGCAGGCGGCGCAGACGCTGATGGAGCAGCCGCAGTCGATCCAGCTGCGCTACCTGCAGACGCTGGTCGAGGTTGCCGGCATTTCCGGCAACAAGACCAACACCATCGCGTTTCCGTTGCCGCTGGATCTGTTCGAGCCGCTGATGCGCAAGCTGCATGACAAGCCGGCCGCGAGCACACCGCCGGCGGCGTAGCGCGCCGTGGGATGAAAATGGTGGCGCTGCGGGTGGCCGCCGCGGGTTGCGTGCTTGCGGTGGCCATCACGCTTGCGTGGTTCACGAGTCCGTGGCCGCGCGTGTGGGTGATCCGCCATTGCTTTGACCGTGGCGGAATTGCCACGCGGCGGGTTGTCGCGTTCCTGCAGGCACAGACCGCGACACGCTAATCCGCTGCAGACTTCAAGCCCGCGCGCTGCGTACCAGCAGCTGTTTGGCCAATGCGCCGTGCATCCGGCCGATGGCGCGCACCAGGTGCAGGGTCGCGAACAGCAGCACGATGCCGAGCACGAACCACACCGCGACGCCGCTCCAACTGCTTGACCAGCTGGCAAGCCCGCAGACCCAGTCGGGCGCGCCGCTGCATTGGGTTTCCTGCTGCAGCGCGTCGGCCCACAGCTTCAGGATCGGGGTTGCGATCAGTGCCAGCGACACGCACGACAGCGTCACCGTGACGATGAAATAGACGATGCCAAGCGGCAGCATCAACACCATGTACAGCAGGGTGAACCAGGTGCGCGGATCAGACAGCATGCGCCCGATCCGTCGCAGCCACGGCTGGTCGTGTTCCGTGTAGGGCGGGCGGCGTGCCATGCGCACCCCGAGCATGCCCTCGACGATCCGGCTTTCCAGCAGCGACAGCCCGCGTACCGAGGCCATGAACAGCAGGAAAAACGGGATGCCGAAAATCATCAGCGCAAACCCGGCGGACATCGAGAGCCCGGTGACGGCCCAGGTGAAATAGAAGATGCCGGTCGCAAGCGCCAGCAGCATGTAGAACAGCGCGCCCCAGGTGTGCGGATCGGCGACCACACCGAAGAAGCGGCCGATCGCGGATCGCCGCACGCGCGGCGGTGGCCGGTGCAGCGCCCGCGCGACGGTCTGTTCGGTCGTGCGATAGATCTCGGCCACCTCGTCCGGTGCGCCGTAGCTGGTCGCAATTTTTGCCAACAATTCGGCTTCGCTCAGACCGGTGCTTTCGGCGAGCTCCGAGCGCAGGTGCTCCTCGGCGTCGTACAGCGCGTCCTGGATCATCGCGGGATCGGCGCCGGCAAGTGCCGCGCGCAGCTGCGCGAGGTATTCGCTGATGGTTTCTGGGGCGTGCATGGCTTCAATCCTTCAAGATCGAGTCGACGTAGCGGCGGGTCGAGTTCCAGGCGTCGGTCCATTGCCGCAGGACTTTCTTGCCGAGTGGAGTGACGCGGTAATAACGGCGGGGCGGCCCGGCTTCCGATGGTTGCGTGAACGTGTCCAGCAATTCCGCGGCAGAAAGGTTGCGCAGCACGGGGTATAGCGCGCTCTGCTTGCCCAGCAATACGCCGCCGGCGTCCTGCTCCAACCGCTTGGCGATCTGGTAGCCATACAGCGGCTCGCGCGCGCCCGCCAAAACCGCCAGCAACACCAGGGATACCGTGCCGGCGGCCAGTTCCTTTTCAAATTTCTTGATATGTACGTCGGTGTCTGCCACGGCTCTGGTTTGATTCAATTCGTATGTTGAAGCAAGCTATAGTGTACTTCGTAGTAGTGCAATCGGCCAAAAGTCATGGATGACCGAAAGCGAGCCAGCGGCTGTGACCGTGCGGCGTATCGATGCGACTGCGGTTGGCGCAAGAGTGGCCCCGCACCGGCCAGCGCTGGATTGCAGCTTCAGCGCGTCGCGTCAGGTGCCGGCACGGTCTCCGGGTGCGTGTAATCGAGCTGGCCGTCGATGACCTGCGCGGCTGACGTGTACGGGTGCTCGCGCGGCGCACTTGGCCCCGTGATGTGCAATACCCGCGTGCCCGCCAGCTTGAACACGTCGGCAATCAGGCCGCGGTGACACCGCCACCACACGGCCTCGGCGCACATGATCGCGGTGCGTTTGACGCAGGCGATGACCTTCAACCGTTCGATCCCTTGCCGGAACGCTTCGGTCTCCATGTAGTCGGCATAACCGCGGAACGCGGGATGGCGCCAGGCGATGTTGGGTGAATCAGGCCGTACCCTGCGGCGCCCGCCGAGCTCGGTAAACGGCAGGTAATCGATGCCGGCGTCATGCACGGCGCGCTGCAGCGGCTCCACGTTGAAGTGCGGATATTTGCGCGAGCCCGGGAAGTGGCGCACGTCGGCGAGCAGTTGGATCCGGTTGGCGGTCAGCAGGGCGATGAACTCGTCGCTGGTGCGGGTGGAATGCCCGATCGTCCACAGCGTTGCGGGCCAGGGTGGGTTTGCGGGTGCAGCGGCAACGTGCGGCATGCGCCAAGGATACGCGCGTCGACCTTGGGCCACGACGGCGCGGCGCCTACAATGACGGCATGACTACGTACACCACCGCCAGCACGGTCGAAGAATTCCGCCAGCACCTTGCCGGCATCCACGCGCGGATCGCCGCCGCGTGCAAGCGCGCGGGGCGCGATCCGGCGACGGTGCGGCTGTTGCCGGTCAGCAAGACCGTGCCTGAGGAACGGATTCGCCACGCCTACGCCGCGGGTTGCCGGCGGCTGGGCGAAAACAAGGTGCAGGAAGCGCACCGCAAGTGGCAGGCCATGTCTGACTTGCCCGACCTGGGCTGGGCGATCATCGGCCACCTGCAGACCAACAAGGCCAAGCTCGTGGCCGAGTTTACGTCCGAGTTCCAGGCGCTGGACAGCCTGCGCGTGGCGAAGGCCCTGGACACGCATCTGCAGGCGCTTGGCCGCTCGCTGGATGTGCTGGTGCAGGTCAACACCTCGGCCGAGGCGAGCAAGTTTGGTCTGGCGCCGGATGCGGTGGAGGCGTTCGTCAAGCAGCTGCCGGCGTTTGCATCCCTGCGGGTACGCGGCCTCATGACGCTGGCGTTGTTTTCCGCCGACGCGGCCAAGGTTCGCCCGTGCTTCGTGCGCCTGCGGCAACTGCGCGAGCGCCTGCGGCAGTCCGCACCGGCCGGCGTCGTGATGGACGAACTGTCGATGGGCATGTCAGGCGACTTTGAGCTCGCCATCGAGGAAGGCGCGACGACCGTGCGCGTCGGGCAGGCCATCTTTGGTGCGCGTGCGGTCCCCGACAGCGCGTACTGGCCGCCCGTGGGCGCCTGATCAGAACAGTTTGCTGAAGATGCTGATGCCGGCGATGTATTCGCCCGCGATGGTGCCGAGGTTGGTCAGCATGAATACCAGCAGCGTGCGGGCCACGCGGTTGTGCCACCAGCCGGATGCGTGCAAGAGATCCTTGCGCAGCGACTGGAAATCCGCGACGCGCGGTTTGCGCAGCCAGGCCTCGGTCATCCCCGAGAACACGCCCGAGGACAACCCCGGCGGACGTAGCGGTTTGAGCGGCCCCATGATGGCCCCGACCAGCACCGACAGCGGGTGGCCGCCCGCGATCGCGGCGCCGATGGCGCTCAACGCCGCGGTGTAGATCACCCAGTCACGCAGCGCGTGCCAGCCCATCGTGGCGTTGCGATAGAACAGGAACACGATCGCGATGGCGATCGCCAGCATCACGCCGATGGCGACGTATTTTGGCCACCTGGGGGCGGGCAACTTTGCCGCCAGGGGCTCGATCACCGTTCGCGGTGGTTGCTGCTGCCCGGTGATTTCACGGCTGACGCCCGCGAGGTGTCCGGCGCCAATCACGACCAATACACGGTGCACGTCCGGGTTCAGTGCCGATTCTTCGCGCAAACGTGCGCCCATGAAGCGGTCGCGCTCACCGATCAGGGCGTCGTACAGCGGTTTGGACTGGTGCGCGAATTCGCCGAACGCGCCTTCAAGGATGTCGCCCTGCTTGAGCTTTTCGATCTCGGCTTCGTCGATTGCCTCGTGCGAGAACACGCTCGCGAACAGGCTGCCGATGATGCCCATGCGATCGCGGAAACGTACGCCGCGGTACGCGTGGTTGAGCGTGGTGCCAATCTCGCGGTCGACCAGCCACAGTGGCACGCCGCCCGCGTCGGCCGCGGCCATCGCGGCCTTCATCTCGGCGCCCGGTTCGATGCCGTATTGTTCGGCGATGCGTTGCTGGAAGGATGACAGCGCGAGCGATGCGAACACCATGCCCGCCTTGCCGCTGCGGATGATGTGGAATAAATCCATTTTCGCGAACGCGTCGGGATCACGCAGCCCCCGCGCGCGGCTGTCGCACAGCTCGATGGCGATGGCGTCGAAATGCTCGGCTGCGACCATCGCGTTCACGGCGGCAACAGAGGCGCGGGAGACGTGCGCGGTGCCGAGCAGGACGTACTCGACGCCGTCGCGGGTCACGCGCGCGATCGGCTGGTCGTGCAGTGGGTCGGCCGCGGCGTCGGCGTTCGACACCGCTTCAGATTGCGTGTTCAAGGTGCGGGCCTAGTCTCGAAAGCGTTTGGTCAGGTCGCCGTAGGCGTCGACGCGGCGGTCGCGCAGGAACGGCCAGATGCGGCGTACGGCTTCGCTGCGCGCGAGGTCGATATCGGCCAGCAGCAGCTCGGCCTTGTCGGTGCCGCCCATGGCCAGCAGTTCGCCCTGCGGGCCGGCAACGAAACTCGAACCCCAGAACTGCGCGCCGCGGCCGCTGCCACCGGGCGCGGGCTCGAATCCGACCCGGTTGCAGGCCAAAAGCGGCAAGCCGTTGGCGATGGCGTGGCCGCGCTGGACGGTGATCCACGCGTCGCGCTGCCGGTCCTTTTCATCCTGCGGGTCGGCGGGGTCCCAGCCGATCGCGGTCGGATACAAGAGGAGTTCGGCGCCGGCGAGTGCCATCAAGCGCGCGGCCTCGGGGTACCACTGGTCCCAGCACACCAGCACGCCGAGCTTGCCGATCGACGTCTGGATGGGATGAAAGCCCAGATCGCCCGGCGTGAAATAGAATTTCTCGTAGTACGCCGGGTCGTCCGGAATGTGCATCTTGCGGTACCTGCCGGCGATCGCGGCCGAACGGTCAAACACGACCGCGGTGTTGTGGTACAGCCCCACGGCGCGGCGCTCGAACAGCGATGCCACCAGTACCAGTTGCAGTTCGGCGGCCAGTTTTCCGAGGCGCGCCGTCGATGGACCGGGGATCGTTTCCGCGCGGTCGAACTCGGCTGCCGATTCGTGCTGGCAAAAATAGGCGCCGTTGTGGATTTCCTGCAGCAGTACCAGTTGCGCGCCCGCCTTGGCGGCCTTGCGCAGGCCGCTCTCGATGGCATCGAGATTGGCGGCAACGCTGCCGTGGTCGACTTCCTGCAGCAGTGCGACTTTGAGCATTCGGATGGACATCGACGGCAGCCTTGGGGGTTCAGGCTGCCATTACACCATCCGGAAGCTGCATCGTCATGCAATGCAGGCTGCCATTTTGCCAGATCAACGGCCGGCAAGGGACCGGTACGACCTTTCGCCCGGGGTGGGCGCGGGCGATCGTCCCCGCCGCTGCGGCGTCGGCCTCGTCGCCGTAGGCCGGCACCAGGACGGCGCCGTTGACGATCAGGTAGTTCGCATACGAGGCCGCGAGCCGGCGCCCCGCATCCATGATCGGCCGCGCCCACGGCAACGGAAACAGCCGGTAGGGATGACCCTCGAGGGTGCGCAGGGCTTCGATTTCGCGCTGCATCGCGGCAAGTTCGGCATGTTGCGGGTCGTCCGGGTCGCTGCATGCCTGGTACACGATCGCGTTGTCCGGCGCGAAGCGGGCCAGCGTGTCAATGTGCGCGTCGGTGTCGTCGCCCAGCAGGCCGCCACGGTCCAGCCACAGGACGCGTTGCGCGGCGAACGCGTCCAGCAGGGCCCGCTCGATCCCTGTGCGTGACTGCTCCGGGTGGCGCTGGTGCAGGCAACGCCAGGTCGTCAGCAGTGTGCCGCGGCCGTCGGTTTCGATCGCGCCGCCTTCCAGCGCCCAGTCCACCCGTTGATGGCGTGCGTCGCGGCGGAACAGGCCGCGTTCGATCAGGCCCGCGATCAACGCGTCGTCGCGGGAGCCTTCGTACTTGCCGCCCCAGCCGGTGAAGCGAAAATCCAGCAGGACGAAGCGGCTGCCGCCGTCGTGCAGGGTGATCGGCCCCGAGTCGCGCAGCCAGGTGTCATCGTAGGGGATGTCAAGGAAACGAACGCGTGTGAGGTCGGCGCCGGTTTCGCGCAGCAGGTTGGCGGCGTGGGCGCCGATTTCGGCGTCGGGTACGCAGACGATGGCAGGTTCAAAGTGCGAAATCGCGGCAACGAGGGCAGCGCAGGACGCTTCCACGCTGTCCAGGCGCGCGGCCCAATCGGTTCCGGCGTGCGGCCATGCGAGCAACACGGCCGCCTGTGGCTCCCATTCCGCGGGCAGCCGCACTCGAGGTTTGTTCATGGGTTGGTCAAAACCGTATGCAATGCCCGGCACCAGAAGCTGTGTGGACGCGGCCACGGTCGCTGCAGGCGGTTTCAGTACCGGCGCCGGCAGCGCCGGAAATCACGTCTTGCCGCGAACCGGACGCCTGGACCTGCGGCGGTCCGCGGCGGATACGCCTACAACGCGTTGCGGCCCGGCGTACGCAGCACCGAATGGATCACGTGGCTGTATTCGAAGTAGACCACGTACTTCGCGTATTCCCAGCGATGAATCGGTGGCTGGAATTTCGAGCTGCCACCGCGGGTCGGCAGGATTTTCAGTGGTGGGCCATAGACGCGCTTGACCTCGGCCATGGTCATGCCGCGGGCCGGCAGGTTCATGCGCTGTTCCTGCTGCACCTTCATGCGCAGGGTTTCGGCGTGCGCGGCTGCCGGCATCAACAACGGTACTGCCGCCAGCGCGAGTGTGGCGGCAATCAAGCTGGTAGCGATGCGTTTCATGGCCTTGGCTTCCCCGGGCGCCGTCTGCGCCGATGCGCAGTTGTAACAAAATTTGACGCGCTGCGCCAGCGCTGCGGCCAAGAAAAAGGCCGCTTGCGTGCGGCCTTTTCAGGGGGTTGTGCGTACAACTTAACGCTGACGCGCCTTGAAGCGCGGGTTGCTCTTGCAGATGACGAACACCTTGCCGCGCCGGCGCACGATCTTGCAATCGCGATGCCGCGTCTTGGCGGACTTCAGGGATGAAAGCACCTTCACGGCGGGCTCCTCAAGGGTGGTCTGATCAAAACGAAGCCAGAAAGTCTAGCGTGCGCGGCTGCTTGTCGCAAGCGTGCGGACAGCGTACGGGCAGCAGGGTATCCTAGGTGGCTTCGCAGCCCAATGTCCTGGAGTTAGCGCCGTGGCAGCCGATCTCGACCAGACTTGTATCAATACCGTTCGTTTTCTGTCGGTGGACATGATCCAGAAGGCCAACAGCGGCCACCCTGGCTTGCCGCTCGGCGCCGCGCCCATGGCGTATGTACTGTGGACGAAATTCCTCAAGCACCACCCGGCCAATCCCCACTGGGTGGACCGCGACCGTTTCGTGCTGTCGGCCGGCCATGGCTCGGCGCTGCTGTACAGCCTGCTGTACCTGACCGGTTACGACTTGTCGCTGGATGACATCAAGCAGTTCCGCCAGTGGGGCAGCAAGGCCCCGGGGCACCCCGAGCGTGGCCACGTGCCGGGCGTTGAAACCACCACCGGGCCGCTCGGCCAGGGCATGTCCAACGCGGTCGGCATGGCGATCGCCGAGGCCCAACTTGCCGCGCGCTACAACCGCGACGGGCACAGGGTCATCGATCATTACACCTACGCGATCGTCAGCGACGGGGACCTGATGGAGGGCGTCGCCTCCGAGGCGGCTTCGCTGGCCGGGCATCTGCAGCTTGGCAAGCTGATTTGCCTTTACGACGACAACTACGTGACGCTTTCGGCCGGTACCGACATTACCTTCACCGAGGATCGTGGTGCGCGTTTCAAGGCCTACGGCTGGCACGTGCAGACGGTTGCGGACGGCAACGACCTGGGCGCCATCGAGCAGGCCATCAAACGGGCCCAGCGCAGGAAGGGGCAGCCGTCGCTGGTTCTGGTGCGTACCCACATCGGCTACGGCTCGCCGCTGCAGGACAGCTTCAAGTCGCACGGCTCGCCGCTGGGTGTGGACAATACGGCTGCAACCAAGAAGGCGCTCGGCTGGCCCGAGCAGCCGGCGTTTCTGGTACCCGACGAGGCGCTCGCGCATTTCCGTGAGGCCGATGCGAAAGGCAAGGGCGCGGAAGCAGGCTGGAAGCGGCGTTGGAACAAGTATGCCAAGACATTTCCGGAGCTTGCGGCAGAATTGCAGATGTCCTTCGATGGCAGGTTGCCGGCCGGTTGGGATGCCGGTATCCCGGTATTTCCCGCCGACGCCAAGGGCATCGCGACCCGCGTCGCGGGCGGCAAGGTACTGTCGGCGATCGCCGCCCGTTTGCCGGCCGTGAGCGGCGGTTCGGCCGACCTCGACCCGTCCACCCACACCGCGGTCAAGGGCCTTGGCGTGTTTTCGCCCGGCAAGGAAGTCGACGAGCAAGGCAGCGCCGATGAGGTGTGGAGCTATGCCGGCCGCAACCTGCACTTCGGCGTACGCGAGCACGCGATGGGTGCCATCGCCAACGGCATGGCGGCGCACGGCGGGTGCATTCCCTACACCGCGACCTTCATGGTGTTTTCGGACTACATGCGCCCGCCGATGCGCCTCGCCGCGCTCATGGGGCTGCATGTGATCAACGTGTTCACCCACGACTCGATCGCGGTGGGTGAAGATGGCCCGACCCACGAACCGGTCGAGCAACTCGCGGGCCTGCGTTCGGTGCCGAACCTCGACGTGATCCGGCCCGGCGACGCCAACGAGACCGCCGTCGCGTGGAAGGTCGCCATCGAGTCCAGCCACCGCCCAACCGTGATCGTGCTCTCGCGCCAGAACGTGCCGACGCTCGATCGCAACAAGTTCGCCAGCGCGGAAGGGCTGCGCCGCGGTGCGTATGTGTTGCTGGATGCGCCCGGTGGCGCGCCGGACCTCATTCTCATCGGTACCGGTGCCGAGACTGGCCTGGTGGCGCAGGCGGCCGAGCGGTTGCAGGCAGACGGCGTCAAGGTGCGCGCGGTGTCGATGCCGAGCTGGGAGCTGTTCGCGGCCCAGGATCAGGCGTATCGCGAGTCGGTGTTGCCGCCCGCGGTACACCGGCGCCTCGCGGTCGAGGCAGGCGTAGCGCAAGGCTGGTCGCGCTGGGTAGGCGATGCGGGGGCAACGCTGACTATCGATCGCTACGGTGCATCGGCGCCGGGCGGTACGGTGTTGGCCAAATACGGTTTCACGGTGGACAACGTGGTGGCGCAGGCGGAGGAACTGCTTCGCCGCTGACCGAAGGGCGTGGCGCCGTGTACGTTTGTTTGCGTGGCGGCAACGCGTGCATCGCCGTGCGGGGTGGCCGCCGCGCAGGGGCCCTCAGGCGGCAAGCCGGCGCGGTTGCGGCCGTGGAGCGGCCGGCGCCGCCTGATTGGCGGCGACCGACCGCAGGTGCGGCTGCGGCCAGCGCAGCGGAGCGACCCGGCGCAGCGCGGGAACGTGGTACATCTGGTAGTCGGACAAGCCGTAGCGTTCCAGCACGTCGCGTGCCTGAAACACCGCGGTGGTCGCGCTGCTGGCGCGGCCTGCAAACCCCAGCACCCCCTTCACCATGGCTCCGCCGGTCGTGGGTTTGGCCCACCAGCGCCACGGGTACAGCCCCTGACCGGTCAACTCCAGCAGCACCATCCAGGTTTGATTCCGGTACCGGATGGCTTCGACGACCGACTGCTTGGTTACCGCCATGCTGTGCTCCCCTGTGGGTCTTCCCGATGGCCTGCGGCCTTGGATGAAATGGCATCCCGTGGCCCGTGTTACATTTTGTAACATTCTTCCATGGCGCCGGTCGGGAATATGTGCGTCGCATCACCACTTGCGCGAACGCGGTTCGACGCCGGTCGCGGATTGCGCAAAGGACCTACTGCGGCCGGATACCCGCGTTGGATGGGCCGTGCCGGCGGTTCACCGCCCCGGCGGGTCCACGCGCCGGAGGTCCGCTGGGGTGGGCAGCGTGCTGTGCCTTCGGTGTCTACCGGGCCTTGATGGTCAGGTTTTGCAGCAGCAGGTCGAGCTTCTGCTGCATCTCGGCTTGCGTCTGGGTACCGGGCTGGTAAACGTACGCGGTGTAGAGCACCGATGCCGGTCTGGTGCCGGGTGGCGGCGGTACGACGGCGTTGATTTTGGTCATGTCGTTTTCGGTGTAGGCCTTGGCATCGTAAGGATGGCGCCGGTCCACGATCTTCTTCCAGTAGCTCTGGTAGCTGTCGGCCAGATCCGCCGGTGGCGCATGGTTGCGCAGCAGGCTGAGCCAGTGGTGATCGTGGTTGTCCTGCGCCAGCCAGACCTGGCCCACGTTCCACACGACCTTGCCCGCGCGGTCGGGGAAGAAGGTGAAACCGAGCGTGAGCATGCTGTCGGCGCTGATTTTCTGCAGCGCTGGCGTGAATGAGAACGCGAGCCGCGATGAGTCGTAGTGGAACGCCCCGCCGTAATCAAAGCTGATCTGGATGTGCTTGAACGCGTCCGGCAGCAGATCGGTTTCAGCCAGGAAGGCCTTCCACTGCGCGAGCGTGCCGTCGTAGGGCAGGCTCACGAAGTCGGTCAACGCCCGCATGTTGATCGTCGTGTCGTGGCGCGATGCCGCCGGCTCGATGCGCATCAGGAGCGCGTAGCCATCCGGGGTGGGCAGTGCGAACAGGCTGATGAAACCGTTGGCGTAGGGCACCGGCCAGCGCCAGGTTTGCCAATGCCGGCCCCAGCGGTCGGTCCAGGTTCCGGTCTGGCCGGGATTGCCGAGCGAGGTGACGCGGATTTGTTCGGGACCGATGCGGCGCTTCAGGAAGCCGGTCCTGAGCAGCATGTCCATCACGCCCTTGGCATCGTGATGGAAACTTGCCTCCGGAATGGTATCCGGCTTGCGCAGGTGGAAGAGGATGTTCTGCGCCACCACGCCACCCGAAAGGTAGCCGTTGGCGGGCAGGGTGATCTTGGTGGTGGAACGGCCGGCGAGTGCCCACACGCCGTCGCTGTTGCGAGTCACCAGCTGCGGGAAATCGCCCATCGCCGGACCGTTGTAGAGCAACTGGTGTGCGCCATTGCCATGCGGGAACAGCCGCGCCGATTGCTGCGTGAGCAGTGCCTGCAGCTGCGCGTCCAGGTACGGGTGGAACGCGCGCGCGTAGGCGGCGAAGAAATCCGCGGTCGACAGCGGCAATTTGAAACTGCCCTTGAAGGTACCGGTCAGGGTCGAGTCGAAGACGTCAAACTGGTAGCTCATGCGCTTGTCGTAGCGGGCGAGGTCCTTGGGTGCGTCCAATACCTCGCTGATCGGCAGTGCGTAGTTGAGGTTCTCGTTGGGTGACTTCATCAGCACCACGCCGATCACCTTGCCGTTCTGATCCAGCAGCGGGCCGCCACTGTTGCCGGGCGATGCCGCGGCCGAGAAACGGATCCACTTCCACGCGCCGCTTTGATCTTCCGGCGTGTTCGAGGTGTAAAGCCCGTTCCTGATCACGATGCCGGTGCCGAGCGCATTGCCGACCGAGTACACGACTTGGTTCAACGCCGGATTCGCATCGACCGCGAGCGGCGTAACCTTGGGCGGGTCTTGCAGCGAGAACACCACGAAGTCACGTCGCAGCGCGAACTTTTCGATCTTGTCGATGGCGTACACCTTGCCGGCGGCGTCCCGCAGTTCCGGCGGCCCCCACAGGCTCTGGTAGCCCGGCATCAGCACGTGCCCGGCGGTGACGAAGCGGTTGGGGCCGATCGCAAACGCGGTGCCGATCGAGTAGTACTTGTCGATGCGTTCCTGGTACGGCAGCAGATCCAGCGGCAGCGGTTTTTCGTAGCTGAGCGTGTCCTTGGGTTTGGCCGCCACGACTTCGAAGGTCGCCGACTGGATCGCCGGCAGCAGTGCCGGGTTCAAGGTGGCATCGGCGTGCGCGGTGCCAATGGCGACGCCGGCGAGACCCAGCGCCAGCATCCAGCCCCCCGCCAGGCGCGCAAACGTCCAGGGCCTGCCGCGCCACGCCGGCGTGGAACCGATCGCTGCTGTCATGGAAACTCCGTCAGACTAAAGGTTGCAAAGCGGCCGATGGTTGCACAATCGCGCTTGCGTTGCACCGCCATCCGCGCAAGGCCGGCCGGCCGCTACATGCCGGGCCGGTGCAGGATCTGTTCCAGCACGAACTTCGAACCAAAGAACGCCAGCAGCAGGATCGCCATGCCGGTCAGCGTCATCCGCACCGCGCGGTGGCCGCGCCAACCCCAACGCCAGCGGCCGAACAGCAGCACCCCGAACATGATCCACGCCACCAACGACAGGATCGCGGTGTGCGCCTGGTGCTGCGCGTGCAGGTTGTGCACGAACAATACGCCCGACAGCAGGGTCAGCGTCAGCAGCGCGAACCCGGCACCGATCAGCTTGAACATCAGGGATTCGATCCGCACCAGCGGCGGCAGTGCGGCGGCCCACGCGCTGAGGCGCCGGGTCTGCAGCGCACGCTCCTGGCTCGCCAGCAGCAGCGCCAGTACCGCGGCGATCGCAAGCAGGCTGTAGGCCAGCAGCGCGATGATGACGTGCAGGCCGATTTGCCAATCGAGCGGAAACGGCGCGGTGGGCGGTGCGATGAATTCGTCGATTGCAAGGAACATGCCCGCCAGCGGGAACAGGATGATGCCGAGCGCAGCGACCGGGCGCGTCACGTTGACCATCAGGGTGAGTCCGGCGATCACCGCCGACACCAGCGAGAGCGCGGCATAAAAATGCAGGTCCACCGCGCCGCGATGGATACCGAACAGGATCGCGAAGTGCAGCAGTACCGCGACCGTACCCATCGCCAGGGCGGCCCGGCGAGCGATGGCGCCCTGGCTGAGCAGCGGACGCGCGAGGGCGGCGGCGGCGGCAAAATACAGCGCAATCGCGAGAACGGCGGCCAGTCCCATGGTGGTTGAGTGCATCGGCATCGGATGAGTGTCGCACGGTGCCGGGTACCGGTTCCACTGGCAGTTCGCGGCGGCTTGCGGGCTGACGGGGGTGCGCGTAGTTTCCGCGATGCTCGGAACTTAAAGGATGCAGCATGAAAATTCGCAAGGTGTGGATGGCCGGGACGGTGCTGGGTGGCGTGTTGTGCTGTGCTTCGGCGCTCGGCGCCCCCAGCCCGACCTGCCAGAGGTATGGCGAGATTGCGTTTGCGGCGTGGACGCAAGGCCTCTACGGCGCCGTTGGCCAGCATTTTTCCGCCGAGGTCAAGATCCACCTCTCACCCAGCGTGTTGCACGCGATGTGGCAGCAGCTGGTGGCGCAGGCCGGCAAGTTTGAATCGCTGGGACGGTTCGTCCCGCGGACGCTGGACGGGCACGCGATGATGGCGGCACCCATGAAGTTTCAGGCGATGAACATGGCCGCCGTGTTTGCCTGCAACCCCAAGGATCAGATTGTCGGCTTGCAAATACTTGATCCCGCGCAGGTGCCGGCCCTGCGTTCGCTGGATGCCGGGCTGCACTGAGCGCGGCGCTGCAGCGCCGGCATATTGATTGCGCTGCGTGGGGCCAGGCCGCGACCCGTTACAATCCGAAGTTTCCAACTCAGCGTGCCGCCATGTTCGACAACTTGACCCAACGCCTGGCCGCGACCGTGCAGCGCCTGACCGGGCGCGGGCGCCTGACCGAGGAAAACATTCGCGAGGCACTGCGGGAAGTGCGCGTGGCGCTGCTGGAGGCTGATGTTGCGCTGCCGGTGGTGCAGGCGCTGATCGAGCGCATCAAGGTGCGCGCGGTCGGACAGGAGGTCTTGAAATCGCTTACCCCCGGCCAGGCCCTG
The DNA here is from genome assembly GCA_004299555.1 of Rhodanobacteraceae bacterium. Taxonomy (GTDB): domain Bacteria; phylum Pseudomonadota; class Gammaproteobacteria; order Xanthomonadales; family Rhodanobacteraceae; genus 66-474. Next base: position 75,309 of record SCQU01000006.1, on the reverse strand, counting down.
GTCAAGGTGGTGCGCGATGAACTGACGGCGGTGATGGGCACGCAAAGCGCGTCGCTCAACGTGGCGGCCACGCCGCCGGCCATCGTGTTGATGGCGGGCCTGCAGGGCGCCGGCAAAACCACGACGGTCGCCAAGCTCGCCAGGCACCTCATCGAACAGAAGAAGAAGGTGCTGGTGGTCAGCGCGGACGTCTACCGCCCCGCCGCCATTGAGCAATTGCAGACGCTGGCGCAGCAGGTCGGCGCCGGCTTCGTCCCGTCACAGCCGGGCCAGCAGCCCGTCGCAATCGCCCGGGCCGCGATTGCCGCGGCCAAACGTGAAGTCGCGGACGTACTCATCGTCGATACGGCCGGCCGCACCGCGGTCGATGCGGCCATGATGGCCGAGATCAAGGCACTGCACGCGGCCTTGAACCCGGTCGAAACCCTGTTCGTGGTCGATTCGATGACCGGCCAGGACGCCGCCAATACCGCGAAAGCGTTTGCCGATGCGCTGCCGTTGACCGGCGTGATCCTGACGAAAGTCGATGGCGATGCGCGTGGCGGCGCGGCATTGAGCGTGCGCTACGTCACCGGCCGCCCGATCAAGTTCCTGGGCGCAGGTGAGAAAACCGATGCGCTGGAGGCCTTCCATCCCGACCGCATGGCCAGCCGCATCCTTGGCATGGGTGACGTGCTCAGCCTGGTCGAGGATGTGCAGCGCAAGACCGATGCCGAGAAAGCCGCCAAGGTCGCCGCGAAGCTCGCCAAGGGCAAGAAGTTCGACCTGAACGACATGAAGGATCAGCTGGACCAGATGCTCAACATGGGCGGTCTTGCCGGCCTCATGGAAAAGCTGCCCGGGGTGTCGAGCCTGCCCGACAAGGTGAAGTCACAGGTCAACGACAAGGAAGTCAAACGCATGATTGCGATCATTGGTTCGATGACCAAAAAAGAGCGCCGGCACCCGAACCTCTTGAATGGTTCGCGACGCGCGCGCGTCGCGCACGGGTCCGGCACGCAGCCGCAGGACGTCAACCGCTTGCTGAAACAGTACACACAGATGGAAAAGATGATGGGCAAGTTTGCGCGCGGCGGCATGAAAGGCCTGATGCGGCAAATGTCCGGTGCGATGAAGGGCATGGGCGGGCGCGGCTTGCCGCAGCGTTGACTGCAAGCGTCATCACGCGGCTAAGGGCGCTGGCTGCTTGCCGCCGCACGTGCGCAGTCCGATCGCTGCGCGCGTATGCTGGTGGGTGCGGTTGGTTGGAGGTGTCACATGAGTATTGCAAACGCTGCACATGCGGGAACGTTCCGGATCGGCGGTGAACTTGAAATCCACCGCTTGGGTTATGGCGCGATGCGCATCACGGGCACGGGCGTTTGGGGCGAGCCTGCCGATCGCGCGCAATGCCTGGCAACCGTGCGGCGGGCACCCGAGCTTGGCGTGAATTTCATCGACACGGCCGATGCCTATGGCCCCACGGTGTCCGAACCCATGCTGCGCGAAGCGCTGTGGCCGTATCCGCAGGATCTGGTGATCGGCACCAAGGGTGGACAGATCCGCACTGGGCCGAGCGAGTGGATTCCGCTTGGGCGGCCAGGCTATTTGCTGCAGCAGGTCAAGATGAGCCTGCGCTGGCTTGGCCTCGAACAGATCACCCTGTGGCAGCTGCACCGGATTGACCCCAAGGTACCAAAGGATGAGCAGTTTGGTGCGATCAAGTCCATGCTCGATGCCGGCCTGATCCGCTACGCGGGCTTGAGCGAGGTGACCGTTGCGGAAATCGAGGCGGCATCGAAGGTGTTTCCGGTGGCGACCGTACAGAACCGCTACAGCGCCAATTACCGCATGTACGACGACGTGCTGGACTACTGCGAGGCGCACGGCATCGGGTTCATTCCATGGTATCCCTTGTCGGGGGGCTCTCTCACCCAGTCCGATTCACCGCTGGCGGAAATCGCGCGGCGGCATCAGGCCAGCCCGACCCAGATCGCGATTGCGTGGCTGCTGAAGCGCAGCCCGGTGATGATCCCGATCCCGGGCACGTCCAAGCGCCCGCACCTGGAAGAGAACGTTGCCGCCGCCGACATCGAACTCACGGATGCCGAGTTCGATGCGCTGGCCGAGATCGCGCACGTGCGCAAGCGGGCGTAGCCGGGCCGCTGCGGCATCGTCGGGGCCGTGCGGCGCATTCGCTGCACCGCACGCCGCGGTCAATCGAACGGCTTGATTTCCTCGACGCCGTCGTCGGTGTCCGCCGCCCCGCCATCCAGCTTGTCGCCGGCCAGCCGCCGGACGATGACGTAGAACACGGGTACCAGCAGCAGCCCGAAGAAGGTCGCGAACAACATGCCGCCGATGACCCCGGTGCCGATCGCGTGACGCGCGTTGGCACCGGCGCCCGAGGACACGAACAGCGGGAACACGCCGAGGATGAAGGCCAGCGATGTCATCAGGATCGGACGGAAACGCAGCCGGGCCGCGGTGACGACGCTCTCGCGCAGGCTTTTGCCTTCCTTCTGCGCGGCTACCGCGTACTCGACGATCAGGATCGCGTTCTTGGCGGCCAGGCCGATGACGGTGACCAGTCCGATCTTGAAGAACACGTCGTTGGGCAGTCCGCGTGCCATCGTGAACAGCACCGTGCCGAGCAGGGTGAGCGGCACGATCAGGAGTACCGCGACCGGCACCGACCAGCTTTCATACAGTGCGGCCAGCGCCAGGAACACCACGAGAATCGACAGCACCATCAGCATGGTGGCCGCGTTGCCCGATTCCATTTCCTGGAAGGATTGTCCGGTCCAGTCGAAGCTGAAACCGTGGGGCAAGTCGTCCTGCACGATCTTCTGCACGGCGGTCATGGCCTCGCCCGACGCGTGGCCGGCGGTGGCATCGCCCACGACTTCGATCGCCGGGTAGCCGTTGAAGCGGGACAATGACGGCGACACCATCGTCCAGTGGCTGTGGACCACGTTGGCAATCGGGATCATCGCCGGCGTGCCGTCGGGATTCTTCTGGGTACTGCTTGGCGTGTAGAAGTCGTTGAACGCCGAGCGGCTCATCCGGAACGGCGCGGCGGCCTGCATCATCACGAATTTGACGCGGCCCTCGGCAAACATCTGGCCGACCTGCACCGGGGCCAGCATCAGGCTGATGGCGTTGGAAATGTCGGTCACCGACAGCCCCATGGACGCGGCCTGTACGCGGTCGATGTTGAAATCGAGTTGCGGTGCGGGCGGCAGCTCGTTCGGCCGCACCTGGGTCAGCACCTTGTTTTGTTTTGCCTTGTCGACCACCGTTTGCAGCGCGCTGTTGAGCGCCGCGCGGCCCGAACCGCTGCGGTTTTCCAGGAACATGTCAAACCCGCCGAACTGGCCGAGGCCATGTACCGTCGGCAGGTTGACCACGACGATCTTGCCGTCGCGGATGTCGTGGCCAAGCTGTTTGTTGAGCCGCGGTATCAGCTGTTCGGCGGTGTACTGGCGTTGGCCCCAGTCCTTCAACTGGATGAAGGCCATGCCGTTGTTTTCGCCCGAGCCCACGAAACTGAAACCGACGATCTGCATCACGTTTTTGATTGCCGGATCGGTCTTCAGCACCGCGTACATCTGGTGCATCGCCTTTTCGGTACGCTGCTTGGTCGCGCCTGGCGGCAGCTGGATCATTGCCATCAGGTAGCCCTGGTCCTCTTGGGGCAGAAAGCTTCCGGGCAGTTTGGTGTAGAGGAATCCGGCCAGTATCGCGACCACCACGAACACCGCCATCCAGCGTGGTGCGTGGCGCACCGCGGCCATGGTGTGCTGTATGTAGGTGTGGTGGGTCCAGGCAAACAGCTGGTTGAACTTGCGCGTGAAGATGTTTTTGCGCCCGGCCTCGCCGGCCGGCTTCAGGAAGTTTGCACACAAGGCGGGGGTGAAGGTCAGCGCCAGGAACGCGGAGAACAGCATCGAGATTGCGATGGTGAGCGCGAATTGCCGGTAGATGATGCCGGTCGAGCCCGACTGCAACGCGGATGGGATGAACACGGCGGCCAGCACCACCGTGATCGCGATGACGGCGCCGGAGATTTCGCCCATGCCCTTGCGCGCCGCTTCCCTGGGCGGCAAGCCCTGCTCGGTCATGATGCGTTCGATGTTCTCGATCACGACGATCGCGTCATCGACCACGATGCCGATGGCCATCACCATGCCGAACAACGTCAGCTGATTGATCGTGAACCCCAGTGCGTCCATGCCGATGAAGGCGCCCAACAGCGCGATCGGGATCACGATGGCGGGGATCAACGTGGCGCGGAAATTCTGCAGGAAGAGCAGCATCACCGCGAACACCAGGATCAACGCCTCGACCAGCGTCTTCAGGACGTCCTGGATCGAGATGGTGACGAAGGTGGTGGTGTCATAGGGAATGAACCAGCTAACGCCCTCCGGAAAGCCCACCTGCAGCTTGGCCATCTCGGCGCGCACGGCCTTGGCCACCGTCAGCGCGTTGGCGCCGGGCAGGGCCTGGATGGCGAACGCGCCGATCGGCTTGCCGTTGTAGGTGGTGTCAAAACCGTAGTTCTGCGGCCCGAAGTTCGCGGTGGCCACGTCGCCGAGTTTCACCACCGTGCCATCGGGATTGGCGCGCAGGATGATGTTCAGGAATTGCTGCGGGGTCGAGAACAGACCTTCGCCGGAGACGTTGGCGGTGAAGCCCCAGCCCTTGGTGGCGGGATCGGCACCGAGGGTACCGGCCGCGATCTGGATGTTCTGCGCCTGGATCGCGTTCAGCACGTCGGTGGCGGACAGGCCGTAACCCTGGAGCTTTTCCGGGTTGAGCCAGATCCGCATCGCGTACTCGGCGCCGAACTGGCGCGTGGTGCCCACGCCTGAAATGCGCGAGATGGGGTTAAGTACCTGCGAGGCCACGATGTCGTTCAGGCGGTCGCGGTCGATCGCCGGATTGACCGAGCGCAGGGCGACGGCCATCAGCGTGTCGGGGTTGGCCTTGGCGACCACGATGCCCTGTTGCACCACTTCCTGCGGCAGCAGCGGCTCCGCGCGCGAGACCTGGTTTTGCACCTGCACCGCGGCGATGTCGGGATTGGTGCCGGGCCGGAACGTCAGTGAAATGCTCACGCGGCCGTTGGAGCTGGTCGACGAGCTGAAATACAGCAGGTTGTCGATGCCCGTCAGCTGCTGCTCGATGACTTCGGTCACCGAGCCTTCGGCGGTGCTCGCGCTGGCGCCGGGGTAGCGCGCGACCACCGAAACCTCGGGCGGCGCGATGTCGGGATACGACTGCACGCCGAGGTTCATGATTGAAATCACGCCGCCCAGCGTGATCAGGATCGCGATGACCCAGGCGAAGATCGGCCGGTCGATGAAAAACTTGGACAACATGCCGGTGGCCTGTTACTTCGCGGTGGCGGCTGCGGCAGGGGCGCCGGCCGTCATCGCGCTGGCTGGGGGCGCCGCCGGTTGCCATGGTACGGCCTTGGCGGTGCCGCCGGGATGGACGACCTGGATGCCCGACACCACGACCGCATCGCCCTTGTCGAGGCCGTGGGTAACCACCCAGTCCACGCCGTGCGTACCGGCGGTGGTGACGTTCCTCCGCGCGACCTTGCCGTCCTTGCCGACGACGAACACATAGGTGCCGGCGGTGTCGCGTTGTACTGCGGCCTGCGGCACCAGGTACGCGTTGTGGCGTTCCCCCAGCCCCACGGTGAGGGTCACGAACGTGCCCGGCAACAACGTGTGCGCGGGGTTGGGCAGCAGGGCGCGCAGGTTGACCGCGCCCGTCGCCGGGTTGACGTTGACCGAGGAAAAATCAACGCTGCCGGTTTGTGGGTAGACGGTGCCGTCTTGCAGCGTGACCTTGACCGTTGCCTTGTTCATCTGGCGCAGTTGCACGCCGCCACCCTGCTGGGCCTGGCGCAGCTGGTCGAGCTCGCCGACGCTGATGGTGAAATTCACATACAGCGGGTCAATCTGATCGATGGTCGTGAGCAACGTATCGCTGCCGTTGCCGACCAGGGCGCCTTCGGTGACCTGCTGCTCGCCGGCGCGGCCCGCGATCGGCGCCGTGACGCTGGCGTAGCCAAGATTGATGCGCGCGGTCTGGACCTGTGCCCTGGCGGCCTGCACCTGGGCGCGCGTGGTGCGCGCGGCCGCCTCGGCGTTGTCCAGATCGGTCCTGGAAATGTAACCCTCGGGCGCGAGGCTTTGCGCACGTTGCGCGTTGACGCGTGCGTTGGTGTAGGCCGCTTCAGCCTGCGCCAGCCCGGCTTCGGCGTTTGCCAGTGCGGCCTTGAGCGGGGCCGGATCGATCTGGAACAGGAGCTGTCCGGCCTTGACCTCGCTGCCTTCCTGGTAGTCGCGTTTCAGCAGCACGCCCGCAACCCGCGCGCGCACATCCGCGCTGCGGTAGGCCGACAGCCGGCCGACGAAATTGCGGGTCAGGGGGACGGTTTGCGGTTGCGCGATGACCACGCCGATTTCGGGCACGGCGGCGGCGGGCGGAGCGGAGTGGCTGCAGGCACTGAGTAGGAGGATCAGCGCGACGCTTCCGGCGACGCGATAGAGCGAATGGGACATCGCGATTTCTCTACTCAACAGGTCAGTAATCGGCCATTATCGCGCAAATTGCCGCATTCGCCACGGGTCAACAGTCATGGGGCAATGGTTTTCGGCGTCGCGTTCAGCTGTGATGTGCCTACCCCGGCACGGCCGTCGGCGGCGCTGCGCAGGTGCCGCCAAAACCGTGTCGAGCCCGTGGATCAGGCGCGTGCGCGCCTTGCGTTTACGCCGTCCCGCGACCGCATGGGGTGGATCGGTATTGGCCTGGCGCAGTATTCTAGGCGTTCCCTAATCAACCTCAGTCGAATCGACATGAATGCACTGCGTACCTCCACCGGAGGCGCTGAAATTACGGCCATCGCGGCCGCGGTCCGTGGCCGGGTCGGCGCTGCCGACGCCAATGCTGCCGAGGCCTTCGCCAAGCTCGTCTGCGCCGAACTTGACGTCGAGGAACTGGCGCCGCGCGGAGCGGAGCATTGGGGTGCGCTGGTCGCTGACCTGTTCGGCTGGATGCACCAGCGCGCTGCGGGCAGCACCCGCGTGCGCGCGTTCAATCCCGAGCGTGGGCAGCAGGGCTGGAGCTCGCCGCATTCGATCATCGAGGTTGCCACCGACGATGCACCGTTCCTGGTGGATTCGCTGGAAATGGCGGTTGGCAGCGTGGGCGTACGGTTGCACCGGATGGTGCATCCGGTTCTGGACGTGCAGCGCGATGCGCACGGCCATCTGCAAGGCGTGACCGCGTGTGCGGGTGCCGGCCCGGCGGAGTCGGTGATGTATGCCGAAATCGATCGGGTCGACCAGGCTACGCTGGACAAGCTGCAGGCGGCCGTGGCCGCGGCGCTGGCGGACGTCCATGCGGCGGTCGATGACTGGCAGGCCATGCACGACAAGATGCTGGCCATTGCCGACACCCTCGGCGAGGGCAACACCATCCTCGGTCCGGAGGAGGTCGCGGAAGGCCAGGCGTTCCTGCGCTGGGCCGCGGACAACCATTTCACGTTCCTTGGTTACCGCGAATATGACGTGGTGGCGGAAAAAGGGGACGAGCTCCTGAAGGCGCGCGCGGGGTCCGGCCTCGGCATCCTGCGCGACCCGGGCCTGGCCACCGCGCCGCGTTCGGTCAAGAGCCTGACCGCGAGCCGCCTGCCGCAGTCCGGTTCGATGGACGCCATCATCCTGACCAAGACCAACGCGCGTTCGCGCGTGCATCGCGCGGGCTACATGGACTACATCGGCGTGCTGCGCTTTGACCGCAAGGGCAAGCCGACCGGCGAGTCACGTTTCCTCGGCCTGTATACCTCGACCTCCTACATGCGCCGTCCGCAGGACGTGCCGCTGGTGCGCAAGAAGTTTGAAACCGCGGAGCACCGGTCGGGGCTGCGCCCACAATCGCATTCCGGCAAGGCGTTCCGTTCGATCCTGGAAACCTTGCCGCGCGACGAATTGCTGCAGGCGTCGAGCGATGAGGTCTACACGCTGGCCGAAGGCATTTTCGAGGTAAATGAACGCCGCCAGGCGCGGCTGTTCGTGCGGCGCGACGCCTATGGCCGGTTCTTCTCGTGCCTGGTGTTCATTCCGCGCGACCATTACAACGCGGCCGTCGGCGAACGCGTGCAGGACATGCTGCGGCGCGAACTGCACGGTACCAGTGCCGATGCCACGGTGCAGATCGGCGACGCGCCAATGGCGCGGATGCATGTGGTCGTGCGCCCGCGCACGGGTGACAGCGTAAACGTCGATCTGGCGGCGCTGGAATCCCGGCTCGCACCGATCGTGCGCAGCTGGCACGACGAGCTGCGGGCGGCGCTGGTGGGCGGCCTCGGCGAGGAGCGCGGCACACAGCTGGCCAGCCGCTGGGGCAGCACGCTGCCCTCGACCTACATCGAAGAGCAGACGATCGCGCGCGCGGCCGAGGACGTTGGCATCCTGACGGCGCTGACCGACCACGGCGAGGACATGCGCCTGGCCTTCCACGAGTCCTACCGGACGCCTGGCGAGTTGCACTTCAAGATTTTCCGCGCGGGCGATGACATCCCGCTGTCCGACGCGTTGCCGCTGCTGGAAAATGCCGGCCTCAAGGTCGACACCGAAAACGTCCACGCCCTGGACCTGCACGGCACCAAGGCCTGCATCCAGGACTTCGTGGTGCGCCCGGCGTCACCCTTGAAGTTCAAGCTTGAGGACGTGCATGCGCGTTTTGAAGCCGCGTTTGCCGCAATCTGGCATGGCCAGGCGGAAAGCGACCGTTTCAATACGCTGCTGCTGGTCGCCGGCCTTGGCTGGCGCCAGATTGCGATGCTGCGCGGCTACTGCAAGTACCAGCAACAGGTCGGTACGCCGTTCTCGCAGGCCTACATGGAGGAAACCCTCAACCGCTATCCGATGATTGCGGGCCTGCTGGTTGAGCTGTTTGAAGCCAAGTTCGACGTGCGCCGCGAGCAGGATGACGCCGCGAGCCGCAAGCAGGCGCGCGCCGACCTCGAGCGTGAGCTCACGGCGCTGACGCCGGAAACCGTGTGCCGGGCCAATCCGGATTTCGTCAAGCGCGTTGCGGCGTTGCTGGAAAAGCCGCGCGGTGAACAGGTCGATGGACTGATCAACGCCATCAAGACCCTGCTGGTCGACGTTTCCAGTCTGGACGATGACCGCATCCTGCGCGGGTTCATGGGCCTCATCCGCGCCACGCTGCGCACCAACTACTGGCAGCTGCATGATGGCAAGCCCGCCGAGTACATCGCCTACAAGCTCGATTCGCACCAGGTGCCGGACGTGCCCAAGCCCGTACCGTATCGTGAAATCTGGGTGTACGCGCCACGGGTGGAAGGCGTCCACCTGCGGTTTGGGCCGGTCGCACGCGGTGGCATCCGCTGGTCCGACCGCCGCGAGGACTTCCGCACCGAGGTGCTGGGCCTGGTCAAGGCACAGATGGTGAAGAACACGGTGATCGTGCCGGTGGGGTCCAAGGGCGGGTTCTTCGTCAAGCGCTCGCCCGTGGGGGGCGACCGGGATGCGGTGCTGGCTGAGGGCATCGCCTGCTACAAGATGTTCATGAACGGCCTGCTGGACATTACCGACAACATCGATACGGCAGCCAACAAGGTGCTGCATCCGGCCGATGTGGTGCGCCACGACGCGGACGATCCGTACCTCGTGGTCGCGGCCGACAAGGGCACGGCGAAGTTTTCCGATATCGCCAACGGCATTTCCATCGCGCATGGCTACTGGCTGGGCGATGCCTACGCGTCGGGTGGTTCGGCCGGGTTTGACCACAAGGACATGGGCATCACCTCGCGCGGCGGCTGGGAGTCGGTGAAGTGCCACTTCCGCTCGCTGGGCCGCGATTGCCAGGCCGAAGACTTCACTTGCGTCGGCATCGGCGACATGTCGGGCGACGTGTTTGGCAACGGCCTCCTGCGTTCACGGCACACGCGCCTGCTGGCCGCGTTCGATCACCGGCATATCTTCATCGACCCCGCGCCGGACACGGAGAAGTCGTTTGCCGAACGTGAACGCATGTTTGCACTGCCGCGCTCGTCGTGGGACGACTACAACAAGGCGCTGATCTCCAAGGGTGGCGGCGTGTTTGCGCGCAGCCTTAAGGCCATCACGATCACGCCCGAGATGCGCCGCGCGCTCGGGATTGCCGATGGCGTCGAGTCGTTGTCGCCAACCGAGATGATCAGCGCGATCCTCAAGGCCCCGGTTGACCTGCTGTGGAATGGCGGTATCGGCACCTACGTCAAGGCGGCATCCGAGTCCAACGCCGACGTTGGCGATCGTGCCAACAACGCGCTGCGGATCAACGGCGGCGACCTCAGGTGCAAGATCGTCGGCGAAGGCGGCAATCTCGGCTTCACGCAGAAGGGCCGCGTCGAGGCGGCACAGGCGGGCGTGATCCTCAATACCGACTTCATCGACAACTCCGCAGGCGTGGACACGTCCGACCATGAGGTCAACATCAAGATCCTGCTGAACGACGCGGTGCAGCGCAAGGAAATGGACATCGAGGCGCGCAACAAGCTGCTGCACTCGATGACCGACGAAGTGGCGCAGCTGGTGTTGCGCGACAACTACCGGCAGAACGTCGCGCTGGGCCTCATGGAGCACATGTCGGTCGGGCGCATCGGGACCATGGCGCACTTCATCCGCACGCTCGAGGCGCGCGGCCAGCTCGACCGCCAGATCGAGTCGCTGCCGACCGATTCCGAGCTGGCTGAGCGGCGCACGCACCACCTCGGCCTGACGCGGCCGGAACTGGCGATCCTGCTGTCGTACTCCAAAATCGTGCTGTTCCAGGAGCTGGTGGATTCGGACGTACCGGAGGACCCGTTCCTGTCGCACGAGCTGATGAGCTACTTCCCCGAGCCGCTGCATGCCAAGTACGCAACCCACATGCAGCGGCACCGGCTGAAGCGCGAAATCATCTCGACGGTCGTCACCAACTCGATCGTCAATCGCATGGGCGCAACCTTCGTGCTGCGCACCCAGGAAGACACCGGGCAAACGGCTGCGGCGGTGGTCAAGGCCTACAATGCGGCGCGGCAGATCCTGCACGCACGCGAACTGTGGGCGGCGATCGATGCGCTGGACGGCAAGGTTCCGACCGCAGCACAGACCGACGCGCTGATGAAAATCTGGTCGTTGCTGCGCGGCATGACACGGTGGCTGCTCAATCGCGGCGGGTCGGCCCTCGGCATTTCGGCGCTCGTCGAACGCTACCAGCCGGGGATGGACACACTGCGCGAGGCGCTGCCCGCGGCGTTGGGCGAGACCACGCGCGCGGCGTGGAACGCGCGCCTCGATGGCTGGAAGGGACTTGGGTTCCCGGCGGAGCTGGCGCGCCACATGGCCACCGTCCCGTCGCTGGAAGTCGCGATGGATGTACTGGAAACCTCGCTTGAATCCGGGCGTCCGGTCGAGCACGTCGCACGCGTGTTCTTTGACCTCGGCGAGGCGCTGGACATCGAATGGCTGCGCAGCCAGATTGAAAAACTGGTCGTCGAGAGCCGCTGGCACGCACAGGCGCGCGGCGCCCTGCGTGACGAGCTGGCGGTCCAACAGCGCAAGATGGTGCGCGAGATCCTCAACTCCGAGCACGGCAAGCAAAGTGCCGATGGTGCGGTATCGGCGTGGCTCGACCGCGATGATCCGCAGTTGAAGTTCACGCGCGGCATGCTCAATGAAATCCGCAGCGTGGATGTCGACTACCCGATCGCGTCGGTCGCGCTGCGGCGGTTGGCCCAACTGGCGCAGGCCGGTTGATGGATGCCTGAATGGCCTGCTGCGCCCGGCAGCTTGCGCGCCGGCGGTGCCCGGACTGCGGAGGCAGGATGCCGGAGCAAACATTCGCGAAGCGAATGGCCCGCAAGGTGCGCGGCGGATGCGGCGGGTCATGCCCATGTACCGACGGGTACCCTCCGCTTCCGGCCCGCCGGCGACCCGCAATCTGCCGTCGCTCGCGACGACTCTTCAGCGGTTCACGGCACCTGCGGCTGGGCTTGTGGTGCCCACCGCCTTCGGGACCAAGGGGGTGACGCGGCCGCGCAACCAGACCGCATCGGTGGGATGCCGTCCGGCGATACCGGGTGGTGATTCACTAATGACCGCGTTCGCGCCACACTGACGCCATGACCACGGCCCTGCATCCGGTGGGCGTGCATCCGCGATTGGCATTCGTCGCCTCGGCGTCCGCCACGGCGCGTGATGCGTGCGCTGCGCTTGAAACCCGCTACGGCGCCGTGGCACCGGATGCGGCCGATGTCATCGTTGCGCTGGGTGGTGACGGGTTCATGTTGCGCACGTTGCATGCGCAGCTGGATCGCGGACTGCCGGTGTACGGCATGAAGCTCGGCCGCGTCGGATTCCTCATGAACGGCTATACGCCAGACGACCTGCCGGCGCGGATCGCGGCCGCGCACCCGGCAATGCTGCACCCGCTCGAGATGCGGGTGACTGCGGCGGCTGGCGGCGCGGTGACGGCGCTGGCATTCAACGAAATATCCCTGCTGCGGCAGACCAACCAGGCCGCGCACGTCGAGGTGTCGCTGAATAGCAAGGTGAAGCTCGCAAGCCTGGTGTGCGATGGCCTGCTGGTATCAACGCCCGCTGGCTCGACCGCCTACAACCTCTCGGCCCACGGTCCGATCCTGCCGCTGGATGCCAACGTGCTGGCGTTGACGCCGATCAGTCCGTTCCGGCCCCGCCGCTGGCGCGGAGCGTTGCTGCCGGTCGCGACCCGGGTGGGCCTGCGCGTGCTGGAACCGGGACATCGCCCGGTCAGCGCCACCGCCGATTTTCACGAAGTGCGCGATGCGGTGCAGATTGACGTGCGCGAGGCGCACGAGCGTTCGATCACGCTGCTGTTTGACCCGGAGCGCAGCCTGGCGCAACGCATTTTGGATGAGCAGTTCGAACCGTAGCCTCAGGTACCGCAGCCGCAACGCACCACATCCGCGGTGTCTTCGGCACCGCCGGCTTCCGCGCGCCTGCCGGCGTCAGGTCACGTAGCGCATTTCGGGCGCGGGGGGCGCCAGGAAGTTGCCCTGCGCGAAATGGACGCCGGCCGAAAACAGGGCTGGCATGCTGGAGGCTTCCTCGATCCACTCGACCATGGTCATCTTGCCGGCGGCGTGCGCCTGCGAGCACAGCTCCCGTACCTTCAGTTCGTTCTCGGCGTGCTGGCTGATGTCGGCGGTGATCGCGCGATCCAGCTTCAGGTAGTCGGCGTCGATGTGTTTCAGGGTCTGGAACGAATTGAGCCCCATGCCGAACTGTTCCAGCTCGAAGCCGCCGCCGCCCTTGCGCCAGCGCTCGACGAATTCGCGGGCGGGCTTCAGGCAGGTCATCACCTTGGCTTCAGGCACCTCGAAGACCAGTTGCGCGGCCTTGACGCCGGCCGCCGCCAGCTTGGCGTCGACCCAGTCGGCCAGGGTTTCATCGCTCAGGGTCAGCACCGACAACTTGATGAACGCCGTGGTGGTCGGGCCTTGCCCCACGCGCTTGCCGAGTTCCGCGATGACGTGCTCGATGACCCAGCGGTCGATCGCGAGCAGGCGGTCGTGGCGCTCGGCGATGGGCAAAAAGAGCGCGGGCATGACTTCTTCGGTCGGGCCCTGCATGCGCAGCAGCACCTCGAAGAATTCCCCTTCCTCGCCGTGCAGGTTGATGATGGGCTGGTAGTACAGCGTGAACTTGTCGTTGGCGAGCGCGTCGTCGATCAGGTCGAGCCACTGGGTTTCGCGCGCGAGTTCGGCCTTGTCGGCCGCCGCCGGGTCGTGGATGTCGATGCGGTTGCCGCCCTGGCCGGCGGCTGCGCGCAGTGCATCGTCGGCTTGCGAGAGCAGCACCTGCGACTTCGCGTTTTTCTCGCCCAGCAGGCTGCCGCCGATGCTGATGGTGAGGCTGATCGAATGCCCGCCCGCCTCGATGATGGCAGCTTCAAGGCTGCTGCGCAGCGATTCGGAGATCTGCTGGGCTTCCGCCTGCGCGCAACCGGACAACAGCAGGCCAAAGACGTGGTCGCCTATCCGGCCGGCGTTGTCGCTGGCCCGCAGGCGCTGCTTGATCGTGCGGGCGATTGCCCGCAGGACGTCGTCCGCGCCGGTGATGCCGACCGATTCCAGAACGTGCCGGTAGTTGTCGGGCTCCAGCAGCAGCAGGGCCTGGTCGGTGGTACCGCCGATGGCACGCGCCACGGCATCGTCGATGAGTTCCAGGAAGTGCGTGCGGTTGGACAGGCCCGTGAGGGGGTCCTGGGTTTTGAGCCGGCGCAGCTCTTCTTCGGTCTCGGGGTTGGAAGCCGGCTGGCGAAACACGACCTGCTGGCAGGGCTCGCCCTCGTAGGTCGCGGGCGCAAATTCCATGACCGCGTCGAAGGTCGTACCGTCCGCGCGCTTGACCGACAGGTCCAGCCGCGGTGGCGGCTTCTCGCCGCGCGCCAGGCGCTTCAACAGGTCCTTGAAGTCGGCGGTGTGCTGGGGCGCGACCAGGTCAAGGATCGTGAGCCCCTCGACGTCCTCGAAGCTGTCGAACCCGAACATCTCGAGATAGGCATTGTTGGCGCGGACGTGGGTGCCTTCGTGGATGTAGGCGATCGGGTCGCGCGAGGAGTCGAGCAGGGCATCGCAACGGCGCTCGGATTCGCGCAGGGCGGCTTCGAGCCGGCGCACGTTGCGGCGGGTGTCCAGCGCATCCAGTTCGCGGCGGACGACCGCCTGCAGCTGGTCGGTGCGGGTACGCAGGGCGATGCCGCGAATGCTGCTGTGGGTGTGGATCCTGGTGACCAGGTCGTCGGTCAGGCGGTCGGTAAGCACCAGGAGGGCGACGTCCTTGCCGGTCGCGTCCAGTGCGTGCGCGATCGCCGCAAGGGTAATTTCCTTGCAGTTCGGATTGGCGAGCACCATGTCCGGCGTGAACGACTCCAGCGTGACCGCCAGCTCTTCTTCCGTCGAAATACGCTGCGGACGCAAGGCGATGCCGCTGTTGCGCAGCACGCTGATGACCTGCTCGGCGTCCTCGGCCTGATCCTCGGCAATGAGCAGTTTGGTAATCGGTTCCGGCAACATTTATGAACCTTCGATTGCAGGCACCGCTTGGGCAGGTTGCATCCTGCAGGTGCAACGGCATCCTTGCACGCTTTCGGCACCCACGGTACCGGTAAAAGCTCCCGGGTAGGCAGTCGCCGTAATCATCCCATCCCCGCTTTGTACCCGATCGTCGCGGGCGGCGCCAGCCGTGCCGTCATAAGCGGTGCCGTCATAGCGGGTGCTTGGAGTCCTCGCCGGCAACCTCGCGCACCAGACGCGGAACCAGGAATCCGGGCAGGCGGCTGCGCATGGCGTGGGCAAGTTCGCGCGCGCGCGCATCAGGCACTTCGAAGTGGGCGGTGCCGCGCACGCGGTCGAGCTGGTGCAGGTAATAGGGCAGCACGCCGATTGCAAACAGCCGCTCGGACAGGTCGACCAGGGCATCGGCGCTGTCATTGACCCCGCGCAGCAACACCGATTGGTTGAACAACGTGATGCCGGCCGCCTGCATCCGCGCGCAGGCCGCCGCTACGGTCGCGTCCAGCTCGTTGGCGTGGTTGGCGTGGATGACCACGACGCGCTGCAGGGGCAGCTCGGCAAGCCAGGTGCAAAAAGCGGCGTCGATCCGTTCGGGCAATACCACCGGCAGGCGCGAATGGATCCGCAGGCGCGTGACCTGCGGCACGTCGCGCAAGCCGTCGGTGAAGTCCTTGAGCTTTTTGGTCGACAGCACCAGCGGGTCACCGCCGGAAAGGATGACTTCGCCGATCGAGGGGTCGGCCTTGAGGCATTTCAAAGCCTCATACCACGCATGGCCGGCCGCCAGTTCCTCGGCATAGGGAAAGTGGCGGCGGAAGCAATAGCGGCAGTTCACCGCGCAGGAACCGGCGGCAATCAACAGCGCGCGGCCCTGGTACTTGTGCAGGACGCCGTGGCCTTCGATGGCGTCGAGGTCGCCCACCGCGTCATCGGTGAATCCCGGCACCTCGTCCAGCTCGGCCAGCACCGGCAACACCTGCAGCAGCAGGGGGTCCCTCGGGTCGCGGCGGCGCATCCGCCGGATGAAGCTGCGGGTGACCTTCAGTGCGAAGCCGGCGTCCGCGGCCGGCAGGCGGTTGGCCAGTTCCGGCAGGCCGACCAGTGCCAGCAGCTCGTGCGCGTCGGTCACCGCGTCGCGCAGCCCCTGACGCCAGTCGGGCAGGGTTCCCGGCTGCGTGGATTGACTGATTGCAGTTATCATGTGCGACCCTGGCGCGGAGTTTTGGGTCCGCGCAATCCATCATTCTAGATCAACCACCCCGTTGCGGCCACGCGCCCGGCGGGTGCCACGCATCCACGGAGCCCAGTATGGCCAACTACGGTCTGAACGATGTCAAGAACGGCTTGAAGATCATCGTCGACGGTGACCCCTATGTCATCGTCGGTGCGGATTTCATCAAGCCTGGAAAAGGGCAGGCGTTCACACGCATTCGCATCCGCAACCTGAAGAACGGCCGCACCACCGAAAAAACCATGAAGGCGACCGATGGCGTCGAGGGCGCCGATGTTATCGACACCAACATGCAGTACCTCTACACCGACGGCGAGTTCTGGTATTTCATGGAGCCCGAGTCCTTCGAACAGCATCGCGCCGACAAGGCTGCGATGGGCGAGGCGGCGCAGTGGCTCAAGGGCGAGGAGGAGTGCATCGTCACCTTGTGGAACGGTGCCCCGCTGTCGGTGTTGCCGCCCAATTTCGTTGAGCTCAAGATTGCCCAGACCGACCCCGGCGTGCGGGGCGACACCTCGGGCGGCGGCGGCAAGCCGGCCACCCTGGAAACCGGCGCGGTGGTGCGCGTACCCCTGTTCGTCAACCAGGACGAGGTAATCCGTGTCGATACGCGTACCGGCGAGTACGTGAGCCGGGTGAAATGACGCATCGGCCGCGCGCGGTTTCGCCAAGGTATCGTTTCTGGGACGGATCGGCGGCGATCCGGTGCCAGGGGCAGCCACGGCGCCGGACGCCCGCCGGTGCGGGAATGACAGCATAGGAAAGGCGCTCCATGACCGACATCGCGCGCGCCCCGACGCCGCAACCCATCGACCTTCTCCTCAGCGCCCGCTGGGTGGTGCCGGTTGAGCCGGCCGAAGAAGTGCTGGAACACCACGCGGTCGCGGTCGATGCCGGCTTGATCGTCGAGGTACTGCCGGCCGCGGTGGCGGACGCCAAATACGCGCCCCGCGAGCGCGTCAGGTTGCCCGATCACGCGTTGCTCCCGGGCTTCGTCAACGCGCACACCCACAACCCGATGATCCTGCTGCGCGGGCTGGCCGACGACCTGCCGCTCATGACCTGGCTGCGCGAGCACGTCTGGCCGGTCGAAGCCAGGGTGATGGGGCCCGGGTTCGTGCGCGATGGCGTTGAGCTCGCGATCGCCGGGATGCTCCGCGGCGGCACGACCTGCTGCAGTGAGAACTATTTCTTTCCCGACGTACAGGCGCAGGTCTACCGGCAGCATGGGTTCCGCGCCCTCGTGGGCCTGCCCATCGTCGAGTTTCCGAGCGCCTGGGCGCAGACGCGTGACGAGTATTTCGATCGCGCGCTCGAGGTCCATGACCGCTATCGCGGCGATGCGCTCGTGAGCACCTCGTTTGCACCGCACGCGCCGTACACGGTCGCGGACGCAGCGTTCGAACGCATCCGTACGCTGGCCGACCAGCTTGATCTGCCGGTACACCTGCACCTCATGGAGACGGCGCAGGAAGTCGAAGACAGCAAGCGCGAGCACGGCGTGCGTCCGTTGCAGCGCCTGCAAAAGCTGGGGCTGGTCAATGACCGCCTGATCGCGGTCCACATGACGCAGGTTACCGATTCGGAAATCGCGACCTGCGCCGAAGCCGGCGTGTCGGTGGTGCACTGCCCCGAGTCCAACCTGAAGCTCGCCTCGGGGTTCTGCCCCGCCGAGAAGATCCGCCGCGCGGGTGTCAACCTTGCGCTGGGCACCGACGGCTGCGCGTCCAACAACGACCTGGACATGTTCGGCGAACTGCGCACCGCCGCACTGCTGGCCAAGGGCGTGGCCGGTGACGCGTCCGCGTTCGCTGCCGCGTTCGCGCTGCAGGCGGCGACCCTGAACGGCGCGCGCGCGCTGGGCCTCGGCGAGCGCATCGGGTCGATTACGGCGGGCAAGCGCGCGGACCTTGCCGCGGTGAACCTGGACGCGGTGGAAACCCGGCCGCTTTACAATGTCATCTCGCAGCTGGTCTATGCGGCGTCGCGCCGGCAGGTGAGCGACGTGTGGATCGACGGCAAACGCAAGCTGGCCGCGGGCGAGCTGGTCGATTTCGACCTTGCCGGCGTGCTGGACAAAGCCCACCGGTGGCGCGACCGCATCGCCGGCACTCGATGCACGCCCATGTCATGACGCCAGCAGACCACAACGCCGATCCCGAGGAACTGGCCCGTTTCGGCAAGCTCGCGTATCGCTGGTGGGATCCGGATGGAGAATCGCGCCCGTTGCACGACCTCAACCCGGTACGCCTGGCCTACGTGGCGCAGCGCGTGGTGCTGCGGGGGGCGCGTGTAGCCGATGTGGGGTGCGGCGGGGGACTCTTGAGCGAGGCACTGGCCAAGGCCGGGGCCGGGGTGACGGCGATTGACCTTGCGCCGGAAGTCATCGAAGTCGCCAGATTGCATCTGCGCGAGACCAACGCCGGGTTGCCGGACCCGCTGGCGATCGATTATCGGCTGTGTTCCTCGCGCGACCTCGCGGCGGCCGAACCCGCCGCATTCGATGCCGTGTGTTGCATGGAACTGATCGAGCACGTCCCCGATCCGGCGGCGCTGGTGGCCGACCTGGCTGCGTTGCTGCGGCCGGGCGGCAAGCTGTTCGTCTCGACCCTGAACCGCACGCCGGCGAGTTTCCTGACGGCGATTCTGGGCGCCGAGTACGTGGCGCGCCTGCTGCCGCGCGGCACCCACGACTACCGGCAATTCATCAAGCCCTCCGAACTTGCCGCGCTGTTGCGTCATGCCGGGCTGGTACTTGACGAGCTGTCAGGAATTGCCTACAACCCGTTGAATCGCAAGGTTTGGCTGACGCGACACCTGGCGGTCAATTACCTCGTGTGTGCCAGCAAGCCCAGCCCATGAAACGGCTGCCGCAACCCTTGGCCGGGGTGTTTTTTGACCTCGACGGCACCCTCGTGGATTCGGCGCGCGACATGCATGCGGCGCTCGCGGCGCTGTGCGGCGAACGTGGACTTCCGGTGCCGCCGTTCACGCGCGTGCGCGAGATCGTCTCGCGGGGCGCGCGTGCGGTTTTGCGCAGCGCCGTGGGTGACGATGAATCCGCGGTCGATGCGGCGCTGCCGCGCTTCCTTGCCCTGTACGTGGCGACCGGCATGGCGCAGACCCGGGCCTTTGCCGGCATCGACGCGTTGCTGCGTGCGCTCGAGACCCGCGGCGTGGCCTGGGGGGTGGTCAGCAACAAGGCGGAAAATCTGGTGGAGCTGGTGATTGACAAACTGGGCTATGCCGCGCGTGCGGCAGCGATCGTGGGTGGCGACACCTTGCGGCAGCGCAAGCCCGATCCGGCGCCGGTCCTGCACGCCTGCGCGCTGGCGCACGTCGACCCGGGGCGGAGTGTGTTTGTCGGGGACGATCCGCGCGACATCCAGGCTGGTCACGCGGCGGGCCTGTTCACCGTGGCGGCAGCGTGGGGGTATCTGGACGGTGCCGATCCACGCGCCTGGCGACCGGACGCCGTCAGCGCGGATGCGGCTGAGCTCGCACGGCTGCTGGGTGCGGCATGAGCGCAAGCGCGTTCGACAGCTATCTTGACCAGTGGCGCGACGCGCACCCGGAGTGCGCGGTGGCATGGCTGTTCCTGCGTGCCGATGAGCGCGCCTGTTTCGGCGCGCTGGCGGCCCTGGAACGCGAGTGGCTGAAGGCCGTACGCGAGGTGCGGGAACCACAGGTTGCGATCGTCAAATTGGGCTGGTGGCGTGAAGAGATGGAACACGCGGCCCGCGGTGAAACCCGGCATCCGCTGACCGGGGCGCTGTTTGCCGATGCGCGCGCGAAGCGGGTGCCCGAGGGATACTGGACGGCGCCGGTGGACGCGGCGGTTGCATGGCTGGACGCCGCGCCGGCCGCGGACTTTGCGGCGCAGTGCGCGGCCCGCGCCCCGTTTGCGCACGCGGTCGCGGCACTGGAGACGCGGGTCTGGTTTGATGCCGGCGCCGACAGCCCGCGCGCGGCCGAGGTAACGCTGCTGGCGCACCTCGCAGGCGCGGCGCGGGGACTGGATGCCGAAGTGGAACATGCGCGCTCGCCATTGCCGATGAACCTGCTGGCCCGCCACGCGCTCAGCATCGACGCGTTGGGCCGCGACAGCGCGGCGCGTCGCGCGGCGTACCGGGACTACCTGGCCACGCTCGAACGGCGGCTGGCGGGCGCGGCTACACTGGCGGGGCCGCTGACGCTGTTTCGCCTCGCCGGCGGCCAGCGCGATCTGGATTCGCTCCGGCGCGCGCAGCGGGCGGACGATCCGGTGGCGGCGTTGCGTGCGCCGGTGCATCGCGTGGGGAACGTATTGAAAACCTGGCGTGCGGCCCGCATCTGGCGTGGCATGGCGCAAAGCGAGTCGAGCTCATGAATACGGTTGCAGATGATCGGCGCTTGCCTGATGTGGCGACCGGCCCCGAGCCGGCCGCGGGCGGCGCACTGGACTGGGTGGGCATGGATGGCATCGACTTGCCGGTGCGTTGTGCGGATGGCCGCGGGGGCACGCTGACCGTGCCCGCGCGGGTGTCGGTGCAGGTGAACCTTGCCGATCCCGCCGCGCGTGGTATCCACATGTCGCGCCTGTATCTCGCGCTCGAGCAGTCGCTCGCAGGTCAGGTGTTGACGCCCGCGGGTTTGTGCAGCTTGTTGCACGCGCTGGTGGCGTCGCACGCGGGGCTTTCCAGCCGGGCCCGCCTGCGCGTCGAGTATTCGCAGCTGCTGCAACGCCCGGCGCTGGTCAGTGACAACACCGGTTGGCGTGCCTACCCGGTCACGGTTGAAGCGCAGCTGCTGGGTGAACGCTTCAGTGTGCAACTGGGTTGCGAACTGCTCTACTCGTCGACGTGTCCGGCCTCGGCCGCGTTGTCGCGGCAGCTCAACCAGCAACGCTTCGACGCGGATTTTGCGGGTGCGGTACCGTCGCAGCGTGCCGTGCGTGAATGGCTGGGCAGTGAACGCGGCGTGGCCGCAACCCCGCACGCACAACGCAGCACGGCGAACGTCGTGGTGCGGTTGGCGGCAGGGTTTGATCTGCCGGTGTCCGAGCTGGTGGACATGCTTGAGCGCGCGCTGGCGACGCCGGTGCAGACGGCCGTCAAGCGCGAAGACGAGCAGGCGTTTGCGAAATTGAACGCCGAAAACCTGATGTTTTGCGAGGACGCCGCGCGACGCATGTGCGCGGCGCTCGACACCGACGCGCGCATCGCCGGCTACCGTATCCGGGCGGCGCACCACGAAAGCCTGCACCCGCACGATGCGGTCGCGGAAGTCTGCAAGAACTTCTGAGCCCTCAACGGTTGAACGTCAGCCGCAGGCCGGGCGCCGCGTGCAGCAGCGTGCCCTCGCGCGCAACCAGATTCCCGTTCACGAACGTCGCGGCAATGCTGGTGCGGAACGTATCGCCCTCGAACGGCGACCAGCCGCACTTCGACAGGATCTGCTCCCGGTGCACGGTTTGCGGTTGCGCGGGATTGACCAGTACGAGGTCTGCAAAATAGCCTTCACGCAGGAAACCCCGATCCGTGACCGCGAAGCGCACGGCGGGCGCGTGGGCATACGCCTCGACCAGCCGCTCCAGCGTGAGGTCGCCGCGGAATACGCATTCCAGTGCCGCCTGCAGCGCGAACTGGATCAACGGGATCCCGGACGGGCAGCGCACGTAGGGGTTGGCCTTTTCCGACGCGAGGTGCGGCGCGTGGTCGGTCGCAAGGATGTCGATGCGGGTGTCGGCCAGTGCCCTGGTCAACGCTGCGCGATCCGCCGCGGCCTTGATCGCCGGGTTGCACTTGATCTTGCCGCCAAGGGTTGCGTAATCGGCGTCGCACCAGCGCAGGAAATGCACGCAGGTCTCGGCGGTAACCTGTTTTCCCGCGATCGGGCCGGGTTCGAACAGTGCCAGCTCGTCGGCGGTCGAGACGTGCAACACGTGCAGGCGCGTACCGTGGCGGCGCGCGGTCGCCACCGCCCATCGGGTCGACTCGAAACAGGCCTGGCGTGACCGGATTTCAGGGTGCCGTGCGATCGGGATCGCATCACCGTAGCGTGCCTTGGCACGGTCGAGGTTGGCGTGGACGGTGCGGGCGTCCTCGCAATGCACCAGCACCGTGACCGGCGAGTCGCGGAACACGCCGTCCAGCGCGGCGGGATCACTGACGCACAGATCGCCGGTGGATTCGCACAGGAACACCTTGACGCCTGGCACCTTGCGCGGGTCGAGCGCACGGATCGCGTCGAGGTTGCCGTTGCTGGCGCCGAAATAGAAGGCGTAGTTGGCAAGCGAGGTGCGCGCGGCGATCGCGTATTTGTCCTCCAGCAGCGCCTGGCTCAGCGTCGCTGGCCGGGTGTTGGGCATCTCGAAAAAACTGGTGACACCACCCGCCACCGCCGCGCGCGATTCGGACGCGATGTCGGCCTTGGCGGTGTAGCCTGGCTCACGGAAATGCACATGGTCATCGATCATCCCGGGCAGCAGCCACAGGCCCGAGGCGTCAAAGACCCGCTCGTTCGCGTGGGCCGCGAGGCCAGCGCCGATCTGCTCGATCCGCTGTCCGCGTACGCGCAGGTCGGCACCAAAACGCCGGCCTTCGCTGACGAGTTCGGCGTTCCGGATCAGCCAGTCGGCCATTCAGTGTTCTCCGTGGGTGCCGCAGCGGTGCAGCGTGAAATGATCGGGCACGGGATCGGTACCGCCCTCACACAGGGGCTGGCAGCGCAGGATACGCCACGCCGCAAGCAGGCTGCCGCGCCAGGGCCCGAAACGCACGATGGCGATGCGCGCGTAAGTGGAGCAGGTGGGGTAAAAACGGCAGTGCCCGCCGATGAACGGACTCAGCACGCGCTTGTACGCGGCGATCATGAATAGCAGGATGCGGAGCACGGGCGATGGGGCCAACCGGTGGGCGGATGTGTTCAAACCGGTTGCCCGGTCGGGGTGACTACGCTATAACACGCGGTCGCATCTCCACAACCTCGAGTGCAGGGACCATGGCAAAACCGAAGCAACGCGCCGCCAAGCGCAGTCCGAAGGCAGCCAAGCCCGCGGCCAAGGCTGTCAAGGCCAAGGCTGTCAAGGCCAAGCCCGTGAAGAAGACGGCTGCAAGGCCCCTCCGCAAGGCGCCCGTGAAGGCTGCCAAGACTGCAAAGCCGCGCCAGGGAAAGGTGCGGGCCGCGGCTCCGGCCGCCAGGCCGGTGAAGCCGGCCGCCCGGAAGGCGGCGCAGGCTCCGCATGCGCGCACGCGCGCCAACAAGCCGGCGGCCGCGGCGTCCACGCGGCAAACCCACGCGCATGGCGCCAGGGCGCACGCGCATGGCGCAGCCGCGCAGCCGGTGGTACGCGCCCCTGCGCCGGTGCGCAAGCCGGTGCCGGCACGGCCAGCCGGCGGCGTTGCGGCGCGGTTGAACGTGGCCGCCGTCGATGAGCAGACGTTGACCCGCGAGGATGGCCGCTACGCGTTGCCGGCGACCGTCAACATCGACCTGCCCAAGGACTACCATCCGAACGACAAAGAGGAATACATGGGGCCGCGGCAGCTGGCGTACTTTCGCCAGAAGCTGAAGAGCTGGCGCGACCAGCTGGTCGAGGAATCGCGCCAGACGATGGAAAATCTGCGCGGCGAAGTGCGTGACGTCGGCGATGATGCCGAGCGCGCCACGCGTGAGACCGAGAACTCGCTGGAACTACGGACGCGCGACCGGTATCGCAAGCTGATTTCCAAGATCGAAAAGGCCCTGCGCAAGATCGAGGAAGGCCGCTACGGTTATTGCGAGGAGACCGACGAGGAAATCGGTCTGGAGCGCCTGGAGGCGCGCCCGATCGCCGTACTGTCGCTGGACGCGCAGGAACGCCGCGAGCACCTGCAAAAGCAAATGGGCGACTGACTTATTCGCCGTTCCGCTCGGCTGCCGCCGAGCGGGTTACTTTCCTTTCGGGGAAGTAACCAAAGCCACTGCGCCCTCACACCGGTCGCGCCGACTTCGTGTCGGCACGACTCCCCTGTGCTTCTTGCGCCAGGCGGGCCGGCGCGAACTCGCGCGTCCGTGCGCTCAAACATTCGCGCCTTGCTCCCGCTTGGCGCTGCGATGCTCGGCGGCGTGCAATGGCGCCAAGGTGCGCTTCGATGGCCAGCCCTCCGTGGCCTGCGACACCGCAAGTACCAACGAAGCAGGCCATGGATGGCCGACGCCGAAGCAAAGCTGTCCCGCCCCTTTTCAGGACGCCGCTGAAACCATCATGCGAGGCGCAAGCAAGGATTGCGTGCCGTAACAAGAGGAGCTCGCGCGCCAGCGGCGGGCCGGCCGTCGCATGGCGTGCCGGGTCGCGGCTTGATTGCGGCGTCTGCCGCCACCATCCTCATGTGGTCGCCCGCAGTGCGGGTTCCGCGCGATCCAGTGCAAGTATCCGATATGGCAACTGAAACCAACGAAACCGTCATCGCAACCGTCGAGCTGCCGGTGCTGCCGCTGCGCGACGTGGTGGTGTACCCGCACATGGTGATTCCGCTGTTCGTCGGCCGCGAGAAGTCGATGAAGGCGCTGGAAGCGGCGATGGAAGGTGACCGGCGGATTCTGCTGGTCGCGCAGAAGGTGCCGGAAACCGATGACCCGGGCGAGGCCGACCTGCATTCCATTGGCACGATCGGAAGCCTGCTGCAGCTGGTGAAGCTGCCCGATGGCACGGTCAAGGTGTTGGCCGAAGGCCAGACCCGGGCGCAGCTGCGGACCTGTACCGAGATCGACGGCATGCTGCGGGCGCAGGCCGAGCCGCTGCAGCCGGTGTTCGACCGTCCGGCGGTCGAGCTGGAAGCCGCGTCGCGGATGCTGGTCAGCCTGTTCGAGCAATTGGTGCGGCAGAGCCGCAAGTTGCCGCCCGAGGTGTTGACCGGATTGTCCGGCATCGACGACCTGTCGCGTCTGGCGGACTCGGTCGCCGCGCACCTGTCGGTGCGTCTGGCCGACAAGCAGAAGGTGCTGGAAAGCCCCGAGATTGGCGCCAGGATCGAGATGCTGATTGGCCTGGTCGAGGCCGAGCTGGACCTGCAGCAGGTCGAGAAGCGGATCCGCGGGCGCATCAAGACGCAGATGGAGAAGAGCCAGCGCGAGTATTACCTCAATGAGCAGATGAAGGCGATCCAGAAGGAGCTGGGCGACATTGAGGATGGCGGCAACGAGATCGACGTGCTGGAAAAGAAAATCAAGGCGGCGGGCATGCCCAAGGACGTGCTGGCCAAGGCCACGGGCGAGTTCAACAAGCTCAAGCACATGCCGCCGATGTCGGCCGAGGCCACGGTCGTGCGCAACTATCTCGACTGGTTGACCGGCGTGCCATGGAAGAAGCGCAGCAAGGTGCGCAAGGATCTGCGCGTGGCCGAACGCGTACTGGACGAGGATCACTATGGCCTGGAGAAGGTCAAGGAACGCATCCTCGAGTACCTGGCCGTGCAGCAGCGCGTGAACAAGATCAAGGGCCCGATCCTGTGCCTGGTGGGCCCGCCGGGCGTCGGCAAGACCTCGCTCGGGCATTCCATCGCGCGCGCGACCAACCGCAAGTTCGTGCGCCAGAGCCTCGGCGGCGTGCGTGACGAGGCCGAGATCCGCGGTCACCGGCGCACCTATATCGGTTCCCTGCCGGGCCGGATCGTGCAGAACATGTCCAAGGTCGGCACCAGGAACCCGATGTTCATGCTGGACGAGATTGACAAGATGGCGATGGACTTTCGCGGCGACCCGTCGGCGGCGCTGCTGGAAGTACTGGATCCGGAGCAGAACCACGCCTTCAACGACCACTACCTCGAAGTCGATTTCGACCTGTCCGAGGTGATGTGGATCGCGACCGCAAACTCGATGAACATCCCGGCGCCGTTGCTCGATCGCATGGAGGTGATCCGCATTCCGGGCTACACCGAAGACGAGAAGACCGCGATCGCAACCAAGTACCTGCTGCCCAAGCAACTGAAGGCGGCGGGCCTCAAGGAACACGAGCTGTCGGTGTCCGAGGGTGCGATACGCGACATCATCCGCTACTACACGCGGGAGGCGGGCGTGCGCAACGTCGAGCGCGAGCTGGCCAAGATCTGCCGCAAGGTCGTCAAGGAAGTAGCGCTCGCGGGCAGCGACGCGAACGCGAAGACGACGGCTCCCAGGGTTGTTGCAACGGCGGGCAAACGCGCCGCCAGAAAGCGTACGCCGGCCGCGCACAGGGTCGATGCCAAGAATCTCGGCAAATATCTGGGCGTGCGCCGCTTTGACTTCGGCCGCAAGGAACAGCAAAACGAAGTCGGCGTGGTGACTGGGCTCGCGTGGACGTCGGTGGGCGGGGATCTGCTCAGCATCGAAGCCACCGTGATGCCCGGCAAGGGCAAGTTGATCCAGACCGGCCAGCTCGGCGACGTGATGAAGGAATCGATCGTGGCGGCACAGTCGGTGGTGCGGGCCCGCAGCCAGCGGCTCGGGATCGAGCCCGATTTCCACGACAAGTACGACATCCATGTGCATGTGCCCGAAGGCGCGACACCGAAGGACGGCCCCAGCGCGGGCATCGCGATGTGTACCGCGCTGGTGTCCGCGCTGACCCGCAATCCGGTGCGTGCGGAGCTGGCGATGACCGGCGAGATTACGTTGCGCGGCCGCGTGTTGCCGATCGGGGGGCTGAAGGAAAAGTTGTTGGCTGCGCACCGGGGCGGCATCAGCACGGTGCTCATCCCGGAGGAAAACCGGAAGGACCTGGCCGAGATCCCGAAGAACGTCACCGACGCCCTGACGATCCACCCGGTACGCTGGATCGACGAGGTGCTGGATCTGGCCCTGGAGCGCCCGCTGACACCGTTGCCAGACCCCGATCCTGCCGTCGTTGACCCGACGGTCGTGGCCGGCGCCGCGCACGAGCTGGCAGGAGATGGCAACGCGGCGCGCACCCATTGAGCGACCCACCTGCCGGGTTCGTTGGCGGCACGGGCCGGTACCAACGTGCGGCACTTGCGTTATTGCGCGTGTCGTGCTCCACATCGGCCCGGCGGCGCGCCCATCCCAACCGGTCTGAAATCCGCACCACACCTTGTATTGCGCGCCCCCGGGGGCACTGGTATAAAGGCCGGGCCGTGCGGCGCCGACGTCAAACGTCGCGTCTCGATACGGGAACTGCAACACGACCGAAACGGATGCGCCGATTACAGTTTGAAGGTGCGCCGTTCCATCGAACATTTCGCGGGCTGCTCGCAAATCCCAGAGGGAGTCTCCATGAACAAAACCGAATTGATCAGCAAGATTGCAGACCATGCCGAACTGACCAAGGCCGACGCCGGCCGTGCGCTTGATGCCGTGATGGATCAGGTCAAGCGTGCGTTGAAGAAGGGCGAAGACGTGTCACTGGTCGGCTTTGGCACGTTCGTCGTGCGCAAGCGCGCCGCGCGTACGGGTCGCAACCCGCGTACCGGTGCCACCATCAAGATCAAGGCGTCCAAGGTGCCGGCGTTCAAGGCTGGCAAGGCGTTGAAGGATGCGTTGAACTGAGTTTCACGGTGCGGCCTGCGCAGGCAGGCTGCACTTGGGGTTTGGGCGGCCGACGCAAGCAATGGCGTCGGCCGCCGCGTTTCGGGGCGTACGATTTTGTGTGCTAAGTCTTTGGTTCTTGTCCCTCTCCCCCCGGGAGAGGGTGGTGCGTAGCGCCGGGTGAGGGTTCTGAGTCGCGTATGGTCAAACATTACGCGAATGTCGTACCCTCACCCCTTGCCCTCCCCCGGAGGGAGAGGGGGAGCGATAATCGCGCTGCGCGCGATGCGGTATTGATTGAAACGCGGGTGCTTAGCTCAGTGGTAGAGCGTCTCCTTTACACGGAGAGGGTCGGGGGTTCGAAACCCTCAGCACCCACCATGGCGGCGTCCGTGGTGGCGCATCCCTTACAATAGTCGGCCGACCGGGCCCTACCTACGGCGGTAACCATGCTGCAATTCATCCGCAACCTGTTCAAGAGCTGGATTGTCATCGCGCTGTTTGGCGTGGTGGTGGTCATCGCGTTCCTGTTCTTCGGCATCGAGGGCTACTTCAGCCAGAGCAACGCGACCTGGGTTGCGAAGGTGGATGGCCACGAGATTTCGCAGCAGGATTTCCAGACCGCCTTCAACAACTACCGGCAGTCGCAGATGAACCAGCCGGGCAGTACCGTGGACGCTTCCGAGTTCGAGAAGCCAGCGGTCAAGCAGAAGGTGCTCGACCTCGTCATCAACCGGCAGTTGCTGTTGAACGAAAACGACAAACTGGGCGTGCGCGTGCCCGACGCCGCCATACGCGCGGAGATCGCATCGTTCCCGGTGTTCCAGGTCAACGGCAAGTTCGATCCATCGACGTATCTGTCCTACCTTGCGCAGCAGGGCAAGACGGCCGCTGAGTTCCAGGATTCGATTCGCTCGGATTTGGCCTCGCGCGAGGTACCGCAGGCGATCGTGGGCACCGCGTTTGCGACCAAGGCCGAGGTCGATGCGTTCCTGAAGTTGCAGTTGCAGCAGCGCGATTTCAGCTATGTCGACCTGCCACCGCCGGCGCCGACCGCCGCGCAAAGCGACGTGACGGCCGCGCAGATCGCGGACTACTACCAGGCTCACCGCACCGAGTTCATGAATCCGGAAGAGGTGTCGGTCAATTACATCGAGCTCAATGCCGCGACCATGGACGCCAAGCCTGACCTGAGCGACAAGGCGCTCGAGGCACAGTACACGAAGGAAAAGGCCCGGTTCGTGACCCCGTCGCAGTGGGAAGTCGCGCATATTCTCGTGAAGCTTCCGGCCAAGCCGACGGCTGCCGAGAAGCAGGCGGCCCTTGCCAAGGCCGAAAAGATCGACGCGCTGGCCAAGGCGCCGGGCGCTGATTTTGCGAAGCTGGCCGAGCAGTATTCCGATGACCTGGGTTCCAAGCGTCAGGGGGGCGACTTGGGCTGGTTGCAAAAGGGCGATGCGGGTCCGGAATTCCAGGCGGCGCTGGACAAGATGCAGAAGGGCGACATTTCGGCCCCGGTGTTGACCGGCGACGGCTACCACATCATCGATCTGCGCGATCTGCGTGCCGGCCATACCCAGTCGTTTGCCGACGTGCGTGACCAATTGGTGGCCGAGGCCAAGAAGGACGCGAGCAAAGATGCCTATCGCGATGTCGGCGGCAAGCTCACCGACATGATCTACAACGATCCGACCTCGCTGAAGCCGGCCGCCAAGAAGTTGGGGTTGACCGTGCAGACGACACCGCTGTTCGGGCGCACGGGGGCCAAGGCTGGCATCGCGGCCAACCCCAAGGTCGTCAAGGCGGCGTTTTCCGATATCGTGCTGGTGCAGGGCAATACTTCCGACCCGATCGATCTTGGCCCCGACCACATGGTCGTGATCCATCTCAACAAACACGTTGCTGCGGCCCCCAAGCCGTTGGCATCAGTGAGCGACCAGATCAGGCAGGACATCATCCAGCAACGGGTGGACGCCACGGCCAAGGCGGCGGCCGGAGCCGCATTTGCCAAGCTTGAGGCTGGCACCCAGCTCGACGCGCTGGCGCAGGCGGCGGGGCAGCCGGTCAAGCAGGAAACCGGGGCGCTGCGCAATGCGCAGGGCGTCGATCCGGCCCTGTTGAAGGCCGTATTCACGCTCGCGCATCCGGCACCGGGGGCAACGACGCGGGCGCTGGTTCCGCTCCAGGGCGGACACTTTGCGCTGGTGGCCTTGACCGCGGTCAAGCCGGGCGACCCGGCGACCGTGCCCGCCGAAGCGCACAGCTTCCTGCGTGAGCAGATGGCGCGCGCGTTTGGCGATGCTGATCTGCAGGCGTTCATCGCCGCGTTGCGCAAGCACGCCAAGATCGAGACGGAGCCGCAGCGGCTCTGAGCGCGCTGGCGCACGGCGCCAGGTCGGCGCGCCGTCGCCCCACTGGCTCGTTCAGCAGGTCGCCGGCCGCTCCGCAGCAACATCGCTTCGCGCGCGTTGCCCGCCCG
Organism: Rhodanobacteraceae bacterium; assembly: GCA_004299555.1. GTDB lineage: Bacteria > Pseudomonadota > Gammaproteobacteria > Xanthomonadales > Rhodanobacteraceae > 66-474. Next base: position 45,009 of record SCQU01000006.1, on the reverse strand, counting down.
TCCGGTCGTGGTGGTGCGATCGCGTCCCGGCACCGCACGCTCAGCCCTTGGCTTGGGGCGGGTCAGACCACGTAAACAAAGCCCCCTTTCGATGAAGGGGCCTGTCCTGGTGCCGCGCGCCGCGAAGGCCCGCGATGGTGCGGGCGTTACGCGGCCTTTTTGGCAAGGTCGCGCAACACGTATTGCAGGATGCCGCCGTGCTTGTAGAACGCGCGCTCCTTCGGCGTCAGCAGCATCACGCGCACGTCAAATGCTTTTTTCTTGCCGTCCTTGTCGGTCGCCGTAACGTGGACGAGTTTGGCGTCCCCATCGTTGAGACCGGTGATCGCGTAGGTCTCCTTGCCGGTAAGGCCAAGCGTCTGCGCGTTCTCGCCGTCCTTGAACTGCAGCGGCAGGACGCCCATGCCGACGAGGTTCGAGCGGTGGATGCGCTCGAAGCTCTCGGCGATCACGGCGCCGATGCCGAGCAGCAAGGTGCCCTTGGCGGCCCAGTCGCGCGATGAGCCGGTGCCGTATTCCTTGCCGGCGATCACGATCAGCGGGGTTTTTTCGGCCTGATACTTCATTGCCGCGTCATAGATCGTCATCTGCTGGCCGCTCGGGATGTGCAGGGTGTAGCCACCCTCGACCCCGTCCAGCAGCCGGTTCTTGATGCGGATGTTGGCGAACGTGCCGCGCACCATCACGTCGTCATTGCCGCGGCGCGAGCCGTAGGAGTTGAAGTTCTTCGGCTCGACGCCGTGCTCCATGAGGTACTTGCCGGCGGGCGAGTCCTTCTTGATGGCACCGGCGGGTGAGATGTGGTCGGTGGTGACCGAGTCGCCAAACAGCCCGATGCAGCGCGCGTTCGCGATGTCGGCGTGGGTGGGGATGGCCATCGTCATGCCATCGAAGTAGGGCGGGTTCTTGATGTACGTGGACTTGCCGCTCCAGGCGTACTGGTCGCCTTCCGGTACCTTGATGGAGTTCCAGTCGTCGTTGCCCTGGAACACTGCGCCGTAGGTCTTCTTGAACATGCCGGAGTTGATCGACTTGGCGACGAGATCGGCGATTTCCTTGTTGGACGGCCAGATGTCCTTGAGGTACACGTCCTTGCCGGCCTTGTCCTTGCCGAGTGGCTGGGTCGCAAGGTCGATGTCGACCGTGCCGGCGATCGCGAATGCGACGACCAGCGGCGGCGAGGCAAGGTAGTTCATCTTGGTCTGCGCGTGGATACGGCCCTCGAAGTTGCGGTTGCCGGACAACACCGCTGCGACGGCAAGGTTCTTTTCATCCACGCGCCTGCTGACGTCTTCCGGCAACGGGCCCGAGTTGCCGATGCACGTGGTGCAGCCGTAGCCGACCAGGTAGAACCCGAGTTGCTCGAGGTACGGGGTCAGTCCCGTAGCGTCGAGGTAATCGGTGACCACCTTGGATCCCGGCGCGAGCGAAGTCTTGACCCAGGCCTTGGGCTTGAGCCCGCGTTCGGCCGCGCGCTTGGCCAGGAGCCCGGCGCCGATCATGACGGCGGGGTTGGATGTATTGGTGCATGAGGTGATGGCGGCAATCACGACCGAACCGTCCTCGAGGTCGCAGTGCTCGCCGGGCGCGCACACGCCGGGCGAGGGTTCGGCCTGGCTCTGCTTGCGGCCGACCGCGGTACTGCCGCCTTCATCGAGGAAGCGTTCCTTGGCGCTGTCGGTGGCCGGTTTTTTGACGGTGGACAGCGCCTGCATCGTCGATTGGTAGCTCTTGCGCATGTCGGTCAGGAGCACGCGATCCTGCGGCCGCTTCGGGCCCGCGAGCGACGGTTTGACGTCGGCGAGGTCCAGTTCCAATACCGAGCTGAACTCCGGGTCGGGGGTGTTGGCGTCGTGCCACATGCCCTGCGCCTTGGCGTAGGCTTCGATGAGCGCGATGCGCCCGGGGTCGCGGCCCGACAGGTGCAGGTAGGTGAGCGATTCCTGATCGAGCGCGCTGATGGCGCAGGTGGCACCGTATTCCGGTGACATGTTGCCAAGCGTTGCGCGCGTGGCGAGCGCGAGGTGCTGCATGCCGGGGCCGAAGAACTGCACGAATTTTCCAACCACGCCGTGCTTGCGCAGCATTTGCGCGACGGTCAGCACCAGGTCGGTCGCGGTCGCGCCGTCCGGCAGCGCGCCGGTGAAGCGGAAGCCGACGACCTGCGGAATCAGCATCGATGCGGCCTGGCCGAGCATCGCCGCCTCGGCCTCGATGCCGCCAACGCCCCAGCCGAGCACGCCGAGGCCGTTGACCATGGTCGTGTGCGAGTCGGTGCCAAAGAGGGTGTCGGGGTAGGCGAACGTCGCCCCGTCGATTTCGCTGGTCATCACCACGCGTGCCAGGTATTCAAGGTTGACCTGGTGCACGATGCCGGTGTCCGGCGGCACCACGCGGAAGTTCTTGAGGGCCTTCTGGCCCCAGCGCAGGAACGCGTAACGCTCGTAATTGCGCTTGAATTCGATTTCGGCGTTCCGGGCCGGCGCATCCGCCTGGCCGAACACGTCCACCTGCACCGAGTGGTCGATCACCAGTTCGCACGGCGATTGCGGGTTGATCCTGGTCGGATCGCCACCGAGCGCCACCATCGCGTCGCGCATGGCCGCCAGGTCAACGATCGAGGGCACGCCGGTGAAGTCCTGCAGCAGCACGCGCGCAGGCAGGAAGGGGATTTCGGTTGCCGCTTCGGCTTTTGGGTCCCAGTTCAGCACCGCCTCGATTTGGGCATGGGTGACTTCCACGCCATCCTCGCGGCGCAGCAGGTTTTCCAGCAACACCTTCATCGGGTAGGGCAAGCGGGCAACGTTGTACTTCTTGTCGAGCTTGGCAAAGTTGGCGAACTGATAGGACTTGCCGCCAACGTTGAGGGTGTCGCGAATCCCGAATGAATCTTGCATGATGCTCTCCTGTTGGCGGCGGATGGACCGGCCGCGGGGAATGTCATTGCTGGAACCGCCCATTATCGCGCAAATGGCCGTACGCTGCCGCAGCGGGACACGCCGGAATGTTTTTGCTGCCGTCGATCGAGCGCCGTGCCTTGCGGGCCGCCGGTGCCGGCCGCGGCAGGGCAGCCAGGGGCCCGGCGCCAATTGCCGCGACCCTGGTGGTGTCAAAATGCCGCCGTGCGGGACGCACCCGTGCGACGCCATTGCCGTGGCGGTTGCGTGCTTCCCAGCGCCGTCGCTGCGGCCATTCCTGACCGGGCCATGCGTGCGGCTCCCGGTCAAGGTATGGCTCCACCCGGTCGGGGCAGGGCTGGAAAGGGCGGCAGTCAGCCGCGCAACGCCACGCCGGTCAGCATCCCACGCGCGATCATGACCTCGCGCTGCGGGCGAAACAACAGCTGGCGCCGGCGCCCGCCGAGCTGGTGCCACATCACGGTTGCGCGCACGGCCGCCAGCAGCAGCGCGCGAATGCGCTGGGCCTGCGCCGGCTGTTGCAGGTACAGCGGGTTGCCGACCACCGTGATGCGGGGTTTGAGCCCCGAGAGGTTGGCGCTGTAGAGGTCAGCCAGGCGCGCAAGGATGGCCGGGTGGGTCACCGGAAAGTGCTGCAGCTGGCGCTGCATGCCCATCAGTGCGGCGCCCAGGCGCTGGTTGATTTCCGGCTGCCTCGACAGGCTGCGCTCCAGTTTCATCACGTTGACCAGCATGTGGAACAGGGGCAGGTCGCGGTCGTCGCCCTCGATTTGTTCGACGAGGACGCGCAGTCCGACACGCACGCCGCGGTCGCCGCCAAAGACGGCGGTTGCGCTGTCGGCTTCGAGCTTGAAGACGCTCGCGAGGCTGGCCTCCATGGGTTCGTTGTCACAATCGCCCCTCCGGGCGATATCGCGTACCAGCGACAGCGCCTGAAACACGCCGGCCAGGGCAAGGACGCGCGACTCCTTCACGCCGGCGCTCCGATGGCCGGTGCGTCGGTGGCTGCAATCACCGCGCCGCCGAGGCACTCGTCGCCGCGGTAGAACACCACCGACTGGCCGGGTGCAACCGCGCGCTGCACCGCCTCGAAGGACACGCGGCAGGTGTCGCCAGCCACCTCGACGGTGCAGGCCTGTGGCGGCTGGCGGTAGCGCGTCATCGCCATGCACTGGAAGGTTGGCGCCGGCGCCACCCCCGCGACCCAATGCAGCGCGTTGGCCGTGAGCGAGCGTGACTGCAGCCAGTGGCTGGCGTGGCCCTGGTCGACGTAGACGGTGTTGCTGGCCATCGCCTTGCCCACGACGTACCAGGGCTCGCCGTTGCCCGCGGCGCGGCCGCCAATGTGCAGCCCCGCGCGTTGCCCCAGCGTGTAGAACATCGCGCCCTGGTGTTCACCGACCGCGGTGCCTTCGGGCGTGCGCAACGCGCCGGGTCGGGCCGGGATGAAGGTCGAAAGGAAGGTACGGAAATCACGCTCGCCAATGAAGCAGATGCCGGTCGAGTCCTTTTTGGCGGCCACCGGCAGGGCCGCAGCGGCGGCGATCCGGCGCACTTCCGTCTTGTCCAGGTCGGCCAACGGAAACACCGCTGCGCCAAGCTGTTCCTGGTCGAGGGTGTGCAGGAAATAGGTTTGATCCTTGCTTTGGTCGTGCGCGCGCAAGAGCTTCCAGCGGCCGCCGGAGAATGCGTTGCGTGCGTAGTGGCCGGTGGCGAGCTTGTCGGCGCCGGCTGCGCGCACCGCCTCCAGAAAGGCGCCGAACTTGATCTCGTGGTTGCACAGGACGTCGGGATTGGGCGTGCGCCCCGCGCGGTACTCGTCGAGGAAGTGCTGGAACACGCGGGTACGATAGTCGGCCGCGAAGTTGCCGCTGTGGAAGCGGATACCAAGTTGCGCGCACACGGCCAGCGCGTCCTTGCGGTCGGCATCGGCGTGGCAGCCCGATTCGGGGTCTTGATCTTCCCAGTTTTGCATGAAGAACCCCGACACCTCGTGGCCCGCGCGTTGCAGCAGCAACGCCGCGACCGAGGAGTCGACGCCTCCCGACATGCCAACGACGATGCGCATGGTCATGCGCCTGCGGCCGGCAGCAACGAACGCAGGGTTGCAAGCGGCAGGCGCTGCCCTGCCAGCCAGTCTTCGATGGCCGTCAACACCAGCGTGCTGCGCAGGCGCGCGCGGGCGGCGAGGATTTCGGGGTAGGTCAGCCACAGCGCGCGCACGATCCCGGTGTCGAGCCGGCGCTCGGCGTGCTGCCGCAACGGACGCGCCGCGAAGCCAAAGCGCACCATGTGATGGTCATGCACCGGACTGTGCCACTCGGTGACGCCGATGAAGTGCTCAAGTGCGACGTCCCAGCCCGATTCCTCCAGCGTTTCGCGCAGCGCAGCCTGTTGCAGGGTCTCGTTGGGTTCGAGGTGGCCGGCCGGCTGGTTGAGACGCAGTTCACCCTGGATGGCTTCCTCGACCAGCAGGAAACGGCCGGCGTCGGCGACCACGCAGGCCACGGTGACGTGCGGGCACCAGATGGCCGCGGGCTTGGGCGGGCTTGCAATGTCGCGCATGGGATTTGGCACTGGAAATTTCATCATTTTGCCATCATCTGCTGTGACGTTTTGTCACTTCCTGCCGGCGGCGGCGGGCCTATACTCGGAACCAAGAGAGTTGCACCGATGACACCAGGCAAGACGACCAACAACGAGACGGAACGCGAACAGGGCGTGGTGGTCGAGGCCAGCCGGCCGCAGACCGCACAGCCGCCGCTGTACCAGGTGGTGCTGCTCAACGATGACTACACGCCCATGGAGTTCGTGGTGGTGGTGCTGGAGACGTTTTTCAACATGGCGCGCGAACGTGCGACGCAGGTCATGTTGCATGTTCATACGCGCGGCAAGGGCGTTTGCGGGGTGTTCAGTCGTGAGGTGGCAGAAAGCAAGGTAGCGCAGGTCAACGAGTTTTCGCGCCTGCATCAACACCCGCTGCTGTGCACGATGGAAAAGTCTTAACCGGCCCCATATCAGGGGCATAGAGCTTCGGAGACCCAAGCCCATGTTCAGCAAGGACCTCGAATACACCATCGGCCAATGCTACAAGGCAGCCCGTGAGCAACGCCACGAGTTCATGACGGTGGAGCACCTGCTGCTCGCGTTGCTGGACAACCCCATGGCTGCGGCGGTGCTGCGCGGATGCGGCATGGACCTCGACCGCCTGCGCAAGGACCTGCGTTCGATCATCACCGAGACGGTGCCGGTATTGCCCTCGGGTGACGAGCGCGACACGCAGCCGACCCTTGGCTTCCAGCGCGTGCTGCAACGCGCCGTCTACCACGTGCAATCTTCGGGGCGCAAGGAAGTGACCGGTGCCAATGTGCTGGTTGCGATCTTCGGCGAGAAGGATTCGCACGCGGTCTACTTCATGCATCAGCAGGAAGTCGAGCGGCTGGACGTCGTCAATTATGTGTCGCACGGGATCGCCAAGATTGGCCACGAGGCTGATCCGGCACCGCCCGCGGGCGAGGCTGGCACCGAGGCGGAATCGGAGGAAAAAGCCAAGGACAACGCGCTGGCCGAATATGCGACCAACCTCAACGAACGTGCCGAACAGGGCAAGATCGACCCGCTGATCGGCCGTGAGGCCGAAATCGAGCGCACCGTGCAGGTGCTGTGCCGCCGGCGCAAGAACAATCCGCTGTACGTCGGTGAGTCGGGCGTCGGCAAGACCGCGCTGGCCGAGGGTCTGGCAAGGCGCATCGTCGAGCACCAGGTGCCGAAGGTGCTGGAGGACGCCACGATCTGGGCCCTGGACCTGGGCTCGCTGGTGGCCGGGACCAAATATCGCGGCGATTTTGAAAAACGCCTGAAGGCCGTGATCGCGCAGCTGAAGAAGGATCCGGACGCAATTTTGTTCGTCGATGAAATCCATACCATCATCGGCGCCGGGTCGGCGTCGGGCGGCACCATGGATGCATCCAACCTCATCAAGCCGGCACTGGCTTCGGGCGAGCTGCGCTGCATCGGTTCCACGACTTTCCAGGAGTTCCGCGGGGTGTTCGAGAAGGATCGTGCGCTGGCCCGGCGCTTCCAGAAGATCGACGTCGTCGAACCGTCGCCGGTCGATACCGTCGAGATCCTGAAGGGCCTGAAGTCACGCTTCGAGGAACACCACGGCGTGACCTACACCGACGCGGCGCTGCAGGCCGCGGTGGACCTGTCGGTCAAGCATATTCCGGACCGCTTGCTGCCGGACAAGGCCATCGACGTGATCGACGAGGCCGGTGCGCACCAGCGGTTGTTGCCGGAGGACAAACGCACCGGCAAGGTCGACGTGCATGAGGTCGAGTACATCGTGGCGCGCATGGCGCGCATTCCGGAAAAGCAGGTGTCGGCGTCGGACCGCGACGTGCTGCGGAATCTTGACCGCAACCTGAAGATGGTCATTTTCGGCCAGGACGAGGCGATCGACACGCTGGCTTCGGCGATCAAGATGGCGCGTTCGGGCCTTGGCAACCCGGACAAACCCATCGGCAATTTCCTGTTCTCGGGACCAACCGGCGTCGGCAAGACCGAGGTTACGCGGCAGCTGGCGCTGCAGCTTGGCATCGAGCTGGTGCGGTTTGACATGTCCGAGTACATGGAGCCGCACTCGGTGTCGCGCCTGATCGGCGCACCGCCGGGCTACGTTGGTTTTGACCAGGGCGGCCTGTTGACCGAATCGGTGGTCAAGCATCCGCACTGCGTGCTGCTGATGGATGAAATCGAGAAGGCGCATCCGGACCTTTTCAACATCCTGCTGCAGATCATGGACCACGGCGTACTCACCGACACCAATGGGCGCGAGGCGAACTTCCGCAACGTGATCCTGGTGATGACCACCAACGCCGGCGCGCGCCAGGCCGCACGGCGCAGCATCGGGTTTCTGGAGCAGGATCACGCCACCGACGCGATGGAGACCATCCGGCGCATCTTCACGCCGGAGTTCCGCAACCGGCTGGATGCGATCGTGCAGTTCAAGCCGCTCGAGATCGAGCACATCCTGCGCGTGGTCGACAAGTTCCTGATCGAACTGGAAACACAGCTGCTGGAAAAACGCGTCGGCTTGAATGTCACGCCTGCCGCGCGCGGCTGGCTGGCCGAGCACGGGTTTGACGTGCAGATGGGCGCGCGGCCCATGGCGCGCCTCATCCAGGACAAGGTCAAGCGCGCGATCGCCGACGAGTTGCTGTTTGGCAAGCTCGCGGGCGGTGGCAAGGTCAACCTTGACGTCAAGGACGGTGAGCTGGAGGTCGGCACCGAAGCCGCGGAAAAACTGCCGGCCGTGGTGGAGTAGCGTCACGCGGACCGGCGCGATGCGCCGGTCCGCAGCACGTCAGCGGTTGTCTGCGCCGGCGGCGGTACGCACCGGCAGCGGTACGTTGCAGACGTCGACCTTGCCGGCCTTGAAGTGATACCACGCATCGCTGCGATTGCGGCGCGACTCGACGAGCGCGGCAAAGGTCGGTGTGCCGGTGCGCAGTGCTTCAAGGTGCATGCGCTCAGCCGGCGGCAGGTCCGAAGCGAGCCGCACGCGCAGGATTTTTGTCTGGTGGACAGGATGCCTGTAGAACCCCAGCGGCCCGTTGCCGCGCGGTAGTCCGGACAGGTACTGCATCCCTTCGACCACGCGCCCGACGAGCGCGATGTTGCGATCGAGCTGGCGCGGCGCCTGGCCGATCACGGCGTAAAGCTCGGTGCCGGGGCCCGAGTCGGGGGCGTTGTCGCGGCCGGCGCCGACCATGCCGTAGCAATGCACGAGCCAGGTCTTGCCGGTCTTCGGGTCGCGCGCGACGGGGAAGCCGTCGCCGAAACCCACCTCCGGCGCGTACACGTCGCCGTCGGGGAGCTTGGTGAAGGGCAGGTCCGGCGTGGTGGCGCGCTCGAATTCGGGCGCCATCGTTGCCTTGGCGTGGCCGAGGGAGCGGGGTGGGTGCCCTGGGCGCGCGGCCTCCGCGGCGGGGTCGCCCCACTGGGTCACGAAGTCATCCTGCACCCGCAGGATCGCAAGTCCATCCCAGTAGTGTTCGTGCGCGAGGATGCGGATGTTGGCTGCGTGCAGCGGCGCGTACAAGGGATCAAGTTCAATCACGACGCGGCCTTGCGGCAGGTCCATGTACAGCGTGTCGTTGGGGTCGAGTGGCCGCCAGTCCGAAGGCGTCGATGCAGCCAGCACCTGTTGGGTGGTGCGGGCGGGCCTGGCCGACGCCGTGGCGGCCGCCAAGCCCGGCGCGGGCAACAGGCCAATGGACAGGCCTGCGAGCGTCGCGGCAAGGATCGGGAAACGGGTCATGGTTGGCTTCCGTCGTGGCCAGGCGGTCACGATAGCAAAGCCCGAGCGGGTGCCGGCACCGTTTTCCGGGAACGCGGTCCTGGTGCCGGCAAGCCCGGCGGTGCGGGCCTTGGCCGGTTGCAACCGGTTGGTCTTGCGGTCGCTTCCAGCGCGCTGACCACGAAAGTGCACGACGCTGCACGGACGTCGCCGTTGGGGGTGCCCGCGTGCGTGGTGGCTATTTCACCTGGGCACCGGGTGCTGCGCCGGGCGCGACCTCGAGCAGCTGCAGGTCGCTGCCGCCCGTGCCGGCAGACAGGATCATGCCTTCGCTGAGGCCAAAGCGCATCTTGCGCGCAGCCAGGTTGGCAATGAACACGACGTTGCGGCCGACCAGCTGCCCGGGGTCCGGATAGGCCGCCTTGATGCCGGAGAAGATTTGCCGTTTGCCCAGCGCACCGGCGTCCAGTTCAAAGCGGAGGAGCTTGTTTGAATCGGCCACTGCTTCGCACACCATGACCTTGCCGACGCGCAGGTCCAGCCTGGCGAAATCGTCGATCGAGACCGTGGCCGGCGCCGCCGGCACGGCCGCGGTCACGCCTCCCGCGCCGGCTTTCGCGGCCGGAGCGCCGGGCGCAGGCGTTGCTGGCCGCAACGATTCCCTGGACGCGTCGATCATGGCCGCGACCTGCTTGGGGTCGATGCGCGTGGCGAGCGCGTGGAACGGCTTGATGGTGTGGCCGAGCAGCGGCTGGGCGGCGGCGTTGAAGCGGGCCGGCTGCTCGCCGAGGAACGCCAGTGCGCGCCCGGCGATGGCCGGGACCACCGGTGCCAGCCAGATCGTCAGCAGGCGGAAGTAGTTCAATGCCAGCGTCAGGACGGTATGCAATTCATCGCGCTTGCCGGGATCCTTTGCCAGCACCCACGGGGCGTGCTCGGCCACGTACGCGTTGGCCTCGCCGGCAACCTCGATGATCACGCGCATCGCGGCGGCATAGTCGCGGGACTCGTACAGCGCCGCGCAGCCGGCGAGCCTGGCGGCGGCGGCGGCGTAGCGCGCGCGCTCCGCGGCGGGCAGCGAGTCGGCGAGCTTGCCGTCGAAAAATTTGTGTACGAATCCGGCGCAGCGGCTGGCGATGTTCACCCACTTGCCGACGAGGTGCGAATTGACGCGTTCCTCGAAGGCCTTCAGGTCGAGGTCGATGTCCGTGAGGGCTGGGCCCAGCATTGATGCGAGGTAATAGCGCAGGTAATCGGCATCCAGGTGTTCGAGGTAGGTGCGTGCGTTGATGAAGGTGCCGCGCGACTTGGACATCTTGGCGCCGTCCACGGTCAGGAAGCCGTGGACGTTGATCTGGGTTGGCAGCCTGAGGTTGGCGCCGTGCAGCATGGCCGGCCAGAACAGGGTGTGGAAGTAGATGATGTCCTTGCCGATGAAATGCACCATTTCGGTGCTGGTGCCGGGGCGGGTGAAGCGCTCAAAATCGCCGGGTGCAAGCTCCGGTTTCTTGCCGCTCGCGCAGAGCTCCTTGAATGCCGCGAAGTAGCCAATGGGTGCGTCGACCCAGACGTAGAAGTATTTGCCCGGGTGATCGGGAATCTCGAAGCCGAAGTATGGCGCGTCGCGCGACACGTCCCAGCTCCGGAGACCGTCCGCAAACCACTCCTGCAACTTGTTGACCACTTCCGATTGCAGACCGCCGGCGGCGCGGCGCGCTTCCAGCCAGGTCTGGAGCAGTGCCTCGAAATCCGCGAGCTTCACGAAGAAATGCAGCGATTCCTTCTCGACCGGTTTTGCACCCGACACCACCGAGTAGGGGTCGATGAGGTCGGTCGGGTTGTAGGTCTTGCCGCACGCTTCGCACGCATCGCCATACTGATCCTTGGCGTGGCAGTTGGGACACTCGCCCTTGATGAAGCGGTCGGGCAGGAAGATGTTCTTTTCCGGGTCGAACAACTGCTTGACCGGCTTCGCGTCAACGTGGCCGCCGGCCTCGAGTGCCTTCCAGACTTGATTGGTCAGCTCGCGGTTGGCGTCGCTGTTGGTGCTGGAATAGTGGTCATAGGCGACGCCGAAGTCGGCAAGGTCGGCGGTGTGCTGCTGCCACACCCCGGCGACGAGGGCCTCGGGCGTGATGCCTTCCTTCTCGGCACGCAGCATGATCGAGGTGCCGTGCGAGTCGTCCGCGCAAACGTAGTGCACCGTGTGCCCGGCCATGCGCATCGCCCGAACCCAGATGTCAGACTGCACGTGCTCGACGATGTGGCCAAGGTGGATCGGCCCATTGGCATAGGGCAGGGCGCTGGTGACGAGGATTTCGCGGGGCATTGCGGGTTGGCTTCGGGATTGCGGCAAGGCCGCGGATTATCGCATGGCGCATAGGGTGGTTTCGCTCGCTTTGCGAGCGGGCGCGTTTCTGTTTTGGCAGGAAGGCGCGAAAGGCCATTGCGCCTGGCGCACCGGTTTCGGCAACATCGGGTTGCCGAAGCCTTGCCTGCTTTCCGTGAAAGGAAAGCAGGCCGCGCGCCATGCGCGCGAAGCCCCGCGGGTCACCACCCCATGTAATGCCCGCCATTGACCGCAAGGTTGCAGCCGGTACACCACGCTGCGGCGTCGTCGAGGAAAAACGCGACCGCGTAGGCGATCTCGTCGGGCTTGCCGAGGCGTCCCAGGGGAATCTGCGCGACGATCTTCGCGCGCACCTCTTCTGGTACCGCCATCACCATGTCGGTGCCGATGTAGCCGGGCGATACGGTATTGACCGTGATGCCGTAGCGCGCGTTTTCCTGCGCCAGCGAAATGGTGAAGCCGTGCATGCCGGCCTTGGCCGCCGCGTAGTTGGCCTGGCCGTATTGGCCCTTCTGGCCGTTGATCGAGCTGATTTGCACGATGCGGCCCCATTTGCGCGCGCGCATGCCTTCGATGATGGGACGCGTGACGTTGAAGCAGGCGTTGAGGTTGGTGTTTACCACGTCCGTCCACTGCTCATAGGTCATCTTGTGAAACGTGGTGTCGCGGGTGATGCCGGCGTTGTTGATCAGCACGTCGACCGGGCCGATCTTCTCCTCGATCTGCCGCACCATTGCCTTGCATGCTTCCGGGTCGGATACGTCACCGCGGACGGTCAGCGCGTCGACGCCGTCGGCGGCCACCTTTGCGCGCCAGGCTTGGGTTTTTTCTTCATTGCGGTAGTTGGTCGCGACCTTGTAGCCCATCTTCGCGAGCCGGCGGACGATCGCGGTACCGATGCCGCCGGTACCTCCCGTTACCAGTGCCACGCGTGTGCTCATGACCCCTCCGCGATGAATGGTTGTAGGTCAATCCTAGCGCCAGCCCGCGGCAGGGGCGAGGATGCCGGTACGGGCCGTTCGCCTGCTACGCTCAAGGGCTTGGATGCCGCGTACGCGCGGGTGCCGTCAAAATGGACGGTACAGCCGGTACAGGTTGTCTTCCTCGTTGTCGAGCCGGCTTTCCAGTGCCGCACCCACGGTTTCATAGTCGGCTGCGAATTGCCGCCGCTCGCCGGGCGTGAACGTAGAGGTCTGGTACTTCTGGACGAATGCGAACACGGTGCGTCCTATCGCCACCATCTTGCGGCGGTAGGTGCGCACCACGTGCAAGGTTTCGGGTTCGTGCGCCAGCGACTGTTCGAGGTAGTCGTAGAAGCGTACGTTCTCGGCCACGACGTGCGCCTTGAGCCGCGCCTGAAACGTGAGCAGGAGCGAACGCGCCTCGCCAAGGTTGCCGGTTTTTCCGACCGCACCGAGCTGGGTGAACAAGCGGCCGAGCTCGGCGTGATCCCGCAGCAGGGCATCGATCAGGCGCGGATCATAGAGGATCGCTTCCACGCGGCCAGGCGCCGCGGTGGTGGCCGGAGGTACAGCGGCGCTCTTGTTCGACGGCTGCCTGAATGATCCCATGCGGTGCCTTCAAGGCGCGGTCGCCAGCGCGTCAACAGGTGGATGGTGTGACCCGCCCTGGCAGTGACGAGGCTCTTGACTTCCGGCCGGCCAAGCCTACGCCCCGGCTGGTGGACGCGTGTCAATTTTGCGTGAACGCGCGGCGCGGCTACCATGCGGCGGGTATCGCCTTTCCGGGGGACAAAGCCCATGCATGCAGCCAGCGCCATTCCCACGCGCCATGAACTGACGCTCCGCGGAATCATCATCGGCATCGCGATCACGGTCGTGTTCACGGCGGCAAACGTCTATTTTGGCTTGAAGGCGGGGCTGACGTTTTCAACTTCGATCCCGGCCGCGGTGATCTCGATGGCGATCCTGAAGGCGATGCACGATGCGACGATCCAGGAAAACAACATCGTGCAGACCATTGCCTCGGCCGCCGGCACGCTGTCGGCGATCATTTTCGTGTTGCCGGGCCTCGTGATCATCGGCTACTGGAGCGGCTTTCCATTCTGGATTTCGGCCGGTATTTGCGCGACGGGCGGCATCCTTGGCGTGATGTACACCATCCCCTTGCGGCGCGCGCTGGTTACCGATTCGGACTTGCCCTACCCCGAAGGCGTGGCGTGTGCCGAGGTGCTGAAGGTCGGTACCGGCGAGCATGGCGATGCCGAGAAGGCGGTCGAGACCGGGGGTGCTGGCCTCAAGGCCGTCGTGTGGGGCGCGGTGGTGTCGGCGGTCTTTTACGTCATCGTGCAGACCAGGGTATTTGCCGCCAGCGTGACCAGTTATTTCCGTGTCGGTGGTGACAAGGGCGGCGCCACCGGCTTCGATTTCGGCCTGTCCTTTGCGCTGTTTGCGATCGGACACCTGGTGGGCCTGTGGGTGGGTATTGCGATGCTGGTTGGCGCGCTGATTGGCTGGGCGTGGGCGGTACCGTACTTCACCCACCTGCACTGGGCCGCGGGTGCGGCCGCGGAAGTGGCGCAGGCGGGCTGGAGCAACTATGTGCGTTTCATCGGTGCCGGCACCATCGGCGTTGCTGCGGTCTGGACCCTGGCCAAGCTGGTGGGACCCTTGGTCAGCGGCCTGGCGGGTGCGTTTCGCGCCGCGCGCGCGCGCAAGGCGGGCACGCTCGACCAGCTGCCACGCACCGAGCACGACATGCCGATCGGAATCGTGGGTCTGATCTCGTTGGTGTGCCTGGTCCCCATCGCTTACCTGCTGTGGCATTTTGCCGTCAACAACGGCCTCGGCGAGGCGACCGCGACGCTGGTCATCGGCGGCTTGCTGTTCGTGGTATTGCTGAGTTTCGTGGTATCGGCGGTCACCGGTTACATGGCCGGCCTGATTGGTTCAAGCAACAGCCCGCTGTCGGGCATTGGCATCCTGGTCGTGGTGATCGCGGCCCTGTTGCTGGTCGTCGGCGTGAAGCCGTTCCTGCCGCCAGAGGCCGACCGGGCGCTGGTCGGGTTCGCCCTGTTCATCACCGCGATCGTGTTTGCGGTCGCGTCGATCGCCAACAACAACCTGCAGGATTTGAAGACCGGCCAGCTGGTCGACGCGACACCCTCCACGCAGCAATGGGCCTTGGTGATTGGCGTGCTGGTGGGCGCGGTGGTGATTCCGCCGGTGATGGATCTCCTGCAGCACACCTACGGCTTCCTGGGCGCGCCTGGCGCCGATCCCGCCAAGGCGCTGCCCGCGCCGCAGGCGGGCCTGATCTCGGCCCTGGCCAAGGGCGTGATTACCGGCAACGTGCCCTGGGACATGATTGGACTGGGCGGCGGCATCGGGGTGGCGATCATCATTCTGGATGAGCTGCTCGGCCTGTCGAAGAAACGCGGCACGCCGCGCCTGCCGCCGTTGGCGGTGGGCCTGGGTATTTATCTGCCGACCTCGACCACGTTGATGGTGGTGGTGGGAGCGCTGGTCGGGGCCTGGTTTGACCGTCGCGCCGAGCGCCATCCGCGCGTGGAGGCGACCAAACAGCTTGGCGTGCTGCTGGCGTCCGGCCTGATCGTCGGTGAGAGTCTGCTGGCGGTCGTATTCGCCGGTGTCGTCGCTTTTAGCGGCAAGCAGGATCCAATCGCGCTGGTGGGCGCGGATTTTGGTACCCCGGCGATCATCATTGGCGGGGTAGCGTTTGCGGTCACCGTGACCGTGTTGTACCGGTGGATCATCAAGATGGCGCAGGCCGCATAGACCGGGCATTGGACAGCACATGTGGCGCGGGGTGTTGCCGGTATGCGTTGACGCGGCGCCTTGAAATGCGCCGTTGCCACCGCCAACTCTGCTGCGCGCGGTCGCGCGCACCCTTGTCTGCAACTGCTGCCACGGAATCCTTGCCATGACCACCACCACCGAAACCCGCCCCTTTGAAGCCGAAGTCGCACAGGTATTGCGCCTGGTGACGCATTCGCTCTACTCGCACAAGGAAATTTTCCTCCGCGAGCTGGTTTCCAATGCCTCGGACGCGTGCGACAAGCTGCGTTTCCAGGCCATCGGCAAGCCGGAGTTGCTGGGCGACGACGCCGGGCTGCACATCGACGTCGACTTCGACAGCGACGCCAAGACCATCACCATTCACGACAACGGCATCGGGATGAGCCGTGACGAGGTCATCGCGAACCTCGGTTCGATCGCAAGCTCGGGTACCCGCCGGTTCCTGGAGTCGCTGAGCGGCGAGCAGCAGGCCGACGCACGGCTGATCGGGCAGTTTGGCGTGGGCTTTTATTCGGCGTTCGTGGTGGCCGACAAGGTCACCGTGCTGACCCGCCGCGCTGGCGCCGATGCGGGCGACGCGGTGCGCTGGGAAAGCGACGGCAAGGGCGAGTACGCATTGGCGGCCGCTGACCTACCCGCGCGCGGCACCAGCGTCGTCCTGCACCTCAAGGACGATGATGCCGAGTTCCTGGGTCACTGGAAGCTGCGTGACCTCATCACCCGGTATTCCGATCATGTGGCATTCCCGATCCGGATGCACAAGCAGAAGGACGGCAAGCCGACGGACGAATGGGAAACCGTCAACAACGCCTCGGCGCTGTGGGCCAAGGCCAAGGCCGGGATCACCGACGACCAATACAAGGCGTTCTACAAGTCACTCGGCCACGATTTCAACGATCCGCTGGCCTGGTCCCACCACCGGGTCGAGGGCAGCCAGCGCTTCACCACGCTGCTCTACATTCCGGCGCAGCCACCGTTTGATCTGTTGATGGGCGGCCGCGATGAACGCAAGGGCGTCAAGCTCTACATCAAACGCGTGTTCATCATGGATGCCGCGGCGGAACTGCTGCCCAACTACCTGCGTTTCGTGCGCGGCGTGGTGGACGCCGACGACCTGCCGCTCAACGTCAGTCGTGAAATCCTGCAGCACAACCGCCAGATCGAGCGGATCAAGGCGTCGTGCGTCAAGCGCGTGCTGGACCTGCTGGAGAAACTGGCAACCAGCGACGCGGACAAGTTCAAGACGTTCTGTGGCGCCTTTGGCAACACCCTGAAGGAAGGCCTCGTCGAGGACCCGGCCAACCGCGAGCGCATCGCGAAATTGCTGCGTTTTGCGTCCACGCACGCTGATGACGGTGCGCAGAATGTTTCGCTCGACGAGTACATCGCGCGCATGCAGCCGGGCCAGGATGCGATCTGGTACGTGACCGCCGACAGCTACAAGGCCGCGGCCGGCAGCCCGCAGCTCGAAGCCTTCAAGGCCAAGGGCATCGAAGTGCTGCTGATGTTTGATCGCGTCGACGCGTGGGTGCTCGGCCAGTTCACCGAGTACGCGGGCAAGCAGCTTCGCAACGTCGCCAAGGGCGAATTGCCGCTCGATGAGGCCGACAAGAAAAAGCAGGAGGCCGCCGCCAAGGAGGCCGAACCGCTGGTCAAGAAATTGAAGGATCTTCTGGGTGGGCGCGTCAGCGACGTCAAGGTTTCCGCGCGCCTCACCGATTCACCGTCCTGCCTGGCGTTGTCCGATTACGAGCTGGCACCGCATCTGGCACGGCTGCTGCGCGAGGCCGGGCAAGCTGTCCCCGACTCCAAGCCCACGCTGGAAATCAACCCGGCGCACGCGCTGGTCAAACGCATCGATGCCGAAGCCGACCACGCGAAGGCCGAGGATCTGGCACTGTTGCTGCTGGAACAGGCCGAAATCACCGCGGGCGCGCTGCTGCCCGATCCTGCGGCGTTCGTGCAGCGGATGAATCGTTTACTCGCGGATTGAATCGTGATTGCCCTTTCCCTCCGGGAGAGGGCAACGCCGGAGGTTCGCGCGATGAATGAATCTGCCGCCGTTCGCATCGACGCCTGGCTGTGGGCCGCGCGTTTTTTCAAAACCCGCGCGCTGGCCAAACAAGCGATCGAACGTGGACGAGTGGTGCGCAGCGACGCAACGCTGAAGCCCGCGCAGCTGGTGCGCGTCGGCGACGCGTTGCGCATTACGCGCGGTGAGGAGGTGTTTCAGGTCGAGGTCACCGCCCTCGCGGCCAAGCGCGGGTCGGCGGCACGGGCGCAGGCGCTGTACCGCGAATCGGCGGCGTCGGCAACTGCACGGGCGGCCGCGCGTGAACAACGCCGGGTCGACCGCGCCGGTTACCTGCCGCCGGTCAGGCGTCCTGACAAACGTGCCCGGCGTTTGCTGCGTGCGCTGGGCGACCTCGACGCGCTTTAGCGTCGCGTTGTGGCGCTGGCTTGGGTGTGACGGGTTTGCCACACGTACAGTGGAATGCCGACGATCAACAGCATGAACGTCCAGTACACCGTGTCCTGACCGGCGCCGATCGCGGCCCACAGAGAAAACGCGAATGCGCCGCACGCCATGGCCAGGTGGTGCCACGGCGCCGCGGTGTCGCTGCGGTAGGCAAGAACGATGTCGGCCATCGAACTGAAGAGGTAGGCGATCACGTACGTCAAGGTCGTCAGCAGCAGCATGAAGGTGAACATCGCGACCATGCCGTGGGTGTAATTGGTCAGCACCAGGATGCTGGCGATCACGGCGGCGATGACGAGGCCTGGCGCCGGCGTGCCGCGCGTGGACTCACGCGCGAACAGGCGCGGAAACAATCCGTCCTTGGCCACGGCCTGCGGAAACTGGCCGACGATCAGCGTCCAGCCGTTGAGACATCCCACCGACGAGACCACGGCCGCACCCGCGATCAGCCAGCCCGCCCAGCCGCCCCACAGCAGGCGTCCGGCATCCGCGAACGGCGCCTGCGACGTGGCCAGCTCGGAGGCAGGCAGCAGGCCCATCACTGCGGTGGTGCAGGCGATATACACGAGTGCGGCGAGCGCGGTGCCAAACAGCGTGGCCCGCGGAATGGTGCGCTCCGGGTTGCGTACATGACTGGCCGGGATGGAGGCGCTTTCCACGCCGAGAAAGGCGAAGAGGGTCGCCGCGACGCTGAAGCTGATGGCGTGCCATGGGGAACCGGCGCTCGGCCCCGGCGTCAACAGGTGCGGATTGAAGTGCACGAAGCCGAACACCGCCAATGCCAGCAACGGCAATATTTTCAGGATCGTCGTGACGACCTGCACCACGCCCGCGCCGCGCACGCCCGCAATGTTGATGGCCGTGAATATCCAGATGGTGGCGAGGGCGGCCAACGCGCCGAACAGTGGGTGGCTGCCTACGGCAGGGGCGAGCGCCGAGAGATAGCTCGCCGCGCCAACGGCGAGCGCCGCGTTGCCGGCGACCAGCCCCAGCCAGTACATCCACGCCACCAGAAAACCGATGCAATCGCCGAAGGCTTCGCGGCTGTAGGCATAGGGACCGCCCGCACGCGGCGCGCGGCGCGCGAGGCGGTAGAACACGCTCGCCAGCAGCAGCGCCCCGATCGCGCTGATGAGCCAACCGGCCAGGCTGTAGCCGCCGTAGGGTGCAAGCGTCGCGGGCAGCAGAAACACGCCCGAGCCGATCATGTTGCCCAACACCAGCGCGGTGGCGGTGACCAGACCGATCTGGCGTTTCGAAACGCTCATGGGCGACCTTGTGCTGCGGCGAACGGTTGCGGGATGGTACAGGTGGCGTCAGCGCGAGGTTGGCCATGGCGACGGCATGGGCGCACTAGGCTGCCCGAACCGGCTGGCGGGGTTGCCCTTGGCCAGTGATAGAATCAACCGTGAACAAATGTTACGCGGGTATTCGCCCAGAGCGGGGCTGGAAACGTGCAACGGCGTGCCGTAGGCTCGGGTTGCGGTTGCGGCAAATACCGGTGGATGGCGGTTCTCGGGGAAGAACATGGCGGTGTTTGATCTGTTGAAGCGGTTGGTGGGCACCAACGTGCCAGGCGGCGATCGCCGCGGCAACGAGCGTGTTCGCGCTTCACTGGGCGCGCGTGTACTGGTGGTCGATGACTCGGCCACCATTCGGGCGGTGCTGGGCAAGATGTTGGCGCAGGACGGCTACGAGGTGCTGAAGGCGGCCGATGGCGAAAGCGCGGTCGAGTTGGCACAGGCGCAGTTTCCGGACCTGATTTTCCTCGACATCGTGCTGCCCGGCATCTCGGGCTTTGCGGTGCTGCGCTCGCTGCGGCGCGACTCACGAACCCACACCACGCCGATCATCATGATGAGCGGCAACCAGCAGGCGACCGAGCAGTTCTATGTGCAGCGCTTCGGTGCGGACGGTTTCGTCAAGAAACCGTTCGGGCGCGCGGACGTGTTCCACGCGATTCGTTCGCTGGTACAGGCAAACCGGATGCCCGCACGACTGGAAGCCAAGCCCGTGGATACGATTCCAGAGGGCATGACAGCCGCGGAGTGGGACGCCATTCCGGAAGTTGGCATGCCCGATGATGTCCATGCCGCGGCCGCGCCAGCAGGAGCGGTGGTGCCGGCGGACGGCGTGCACGCGCGTGTGTCTCCCGCCGCACAACCCGTACCGCCGGCAGCGACAACGCCACACCCCATTCCGAACCTGCTTGCGGCGGGTGCCGGGGCGCAGGTGCGTCCGGTCGAGCCGCATGCGGCGCGACCGGTCACGGTGGCCGTGCCGGTCGAACCCATGCATGCGGGGCCGGAAGCGTCCGCCGTACCGGCGCATTCGTGGTCGACCATGACCACCAGCGCGGTCATGCGGCCATCGATCGGCAGTCGCCTGCGCAGCGTGTTTGGCAGTGCCTCGTCATCGCTGACGCTGCACGTTCACGCGGCCAAGCCTGCAGAGCCGGCGGCGACCGTTGCCGACACGACCGTGCCAGCCAAGCACGATGACCTCGCCGAGTGACGGCAGGAAGTAACGGCCGGCGGGCCACGGAACTGGCGCTTCAGGACAGCTGCGCGCGCAACCGGTAGAGCGCTTCGAGGGCCTCGCGCGGCGTCATCGCGTCAGGATCGAGGCTGCGCAGCATGTCGATCAGCGCTTGGGCGCGCGGGTCGGCTGCGGGCGCTGCAAACAGGTCAGCCTGCGGTTTGCGTCCAGCGGCCGGCTGGGCCTGCCCGCGTTCCAGTTCGGCGAGAATCTGCCGGGCTTGCGCGATGACCGGCTTTGGCAGGCCCGCAAGCGCCGCCACTTGCAGGCCATAGCTGCGATTGGCCGGCCCATCCTTGACCGCGTGCATGAACACCAGTTGCTCGCCCTGCTTCGGGTCGCGATATTCAACCGCATCCAGGTGGACGTTGGCGATGCCGTCGTACTCGGCGGCCAGGGCGGTCAGTTCAAAGTAGTGGGTGGCAAACAGCGTGAAGGCGCGGTTGTGGGCGGCCAGGTGCACCGCCGCCGCGCGCGCGAGGGCCAAGCCGTCGTACGTGGACGTGCCGCGCCCGACTTCGTCCATCAACACCAGCGACTGCGCGGTCGCGTTGTGCAGGATATTGGCGGTCTCGCTCATCTCGACCATGAAGGTCGATTGACCGTGCGCCAGGTCGTCGCCGGCGCCGATGCGGGTAAAGATGCGGTCGATCGGTCCGATGCGCGCGGCTGCAGCCGGCACAAAGCTGCCGATGTGCGCCAGCAGCACGATCAGCGCGTTTTGCCGCATGTAGGTCGACTTGCCGCCCATGTTGGGCCCGGTGATCACCAGCATCCGGCGCGTGTCGTCGAGGGCAAGGTCGTTGGGTTCGAAGGGTTCGGCGCGTACCTGTTCGATGACCGGGTGGCGGCCGCGTTCAATTTCAATCACGTGCGTGTCCACCAGCTCGGGGCGTGCCCAATTGAGCGCCTCGGCGCGTGCGGCGAGGGCAGCCAGCACATCCAGCTCTGCGATCGCCTCCGCCGCCGGCTTGAGCACCGCAAGTTTTGCCGTCAGTCCGTCGAGGAGGTCCTCATACAGGGCGCGTTCGCGCATCAGCGAGCGCTCGCGCGCCGACAGCACCCTGGTCTCGAATGCCTTCAGCTCGTCGGTGATGTAGCGTTCGGCGTTCTTGGTGGTCTGGCGCCGCGTGTAGTGCGCCGGAGCCTTGGCGGCCTGGGCCTTGCCGAATTCGATGTAGTAGCCGTGCACGCGGTTGTAGCCGACCTTGAGGGTCGCGATGCCGGTGGCGGCGCGTTCACGCGTTTCCAGTTCCACCAGGAACTGGTCGGCGTGCGTGGCCAGTTGCCGCAGCTCGTCGAGTTCGGCGTCGTAGCCATCGGCAATCGCGCCGCCATCGCGCAGCAGTGCGGGTGGCCGTTCGACGATCGCGGCCTGCAACTGCCGTACGCTGTCGCCATGCTCACCCAGCCGTTCCACCAGCTCGTGCAGCAAGGGTGATTCGACCGTTGCCAGCGTTGTGCGCAGGGATGGTGCCGCCGCCAGGCCATCGCGCAGGGTGGCAAGATCGCGCGGCCGCGCTGAACGCAGCGCAACACGCGCCAGGATGCGTTCGAGGTCGCCAATGGCGTGCAGCTGGTCGCGCAGCGCCGCCAGCGTGCCCGACTCGAGCAGCGCGGCCAGCGCTTGCTGGCGCAGACCCAGCACCGCGTGGTCGCGCAGCGGCCGTTGCAGCCAACGCCGGAGCGTGCGCGCGCCCATGGGCGTGACGGTCGAATCGAGGACGCCGAGCAAGGTGAAGCGGCCGTCGCCCGAAGGGTGCGTGTCCAGCTCCAGGTTGCGGCGGGTGGCGGCGTCCATTGCCACCGTTTCCTCCGCGCTTTCAACCGCAAGGCTGGTGAGGTGCGGCAGCGCGGCTTTCTGGGTTTCCTCGAGGTATTGCAGGAGGCAGCCGGCGGCACCCACGGCCAGCGGCACCCGGCCGGCGCCAAACCCGCCAAGGTCACGCGTGCCAAAAAAACGCGTCAGCTCGCGCTGCGCACTGGTAGGGTCGAAGTGCCACGGCGGGCGCCTGCGCAGGCCACCCAGCGCGGTGACGGCGGCCGGCCAGGCGGTTTCTTCGCTGACCAGGGTTTCCGCGGGCGCGAGCCGCGCCAGCTCGGCGGCCAGGGCATCGGCATTGGCGACCTCGGACAACAGAAACCGCCCGCCGGCAAGGTCCACCCATGCCAGCCCGTAGCCGTGCGCGCCCGCGGCGATCGCCAGCAGCAGGTTGTCGCGGCGTTCCTGCAACAGGGCTTCGTCGGTGAGCGTGCCCGGGGTCACCACCCGGACGACCTTGCGTTCCATCGGGCCCTTGCCGTCCGGGTCGCCGATTTGCTCGCAGATAGCCGCTGACTCGCCGGCGCGGACCAGCCTGGCGAGGTAGGACTCGACCGCGTGGTAGGGCACCCCCGCCATCGGGATCGGCGCGCCGGCCGACGCGCCGCGCTGGGTCAGCGTAATGTCCAGCAAGCGTGCGGCCTTGCGCGCGTCCTCGTAGAACAGCTCGTAGAAATCACCCATCCGGAACAACAGCAGCGTGTCGGGGTACGCGGCTTTGGTCGCAAGGTATTGCCGCATCAGCGGCGTGTGCTGGGCGAGGTCGGCTGATTGCGGTGTTGCAGCGCTTGGCGCGGTCATCGGGGCGATGTAGAAAGACAAGCTGGCAAACGGGAAGTGTCGCATGGATAGGATAGAAGTACCGACCGATGGGTCGCTGCGGGCCTGTGTCGTCAATCTGTCGGAGCTCCTGCGGGCGCGCGGCGAGATGCTGGCGACCGCCGAGTCGTGTACGGGCGGCTGGATTGCCAAGGCGTGCACGGACGTCGCGGGCAGCTCTGCGTGGTTCGACGGTGGTGCGGTCACCTACAGCAACGCGGCCAAGCGGGCTGTGCTGGGCGTGGCGCAGCGGACCCTGGACCGGTACGGCGCGGTCAGCCGCGCAACCGCACTGGAAATGGCGGCCGGCGTGCTGGAACGCTTTGGCGCGAGTGTCGCGGTGGCGGTGACCGGCATCGCCGGGCCGGCCGGGGGCACGCCGGACAAGCCGGTCGGCACGGTGTGGATCGCGTGGCAGCGGCGCGGGATCGACGCCCGCACCGAGGTGTTCCATTTTGATGGCGACCGCGACGCCGTGCGCAGGCACACCGTGGCCGCGGCCCTGGCCGGCGTACGGAAAAGCCTGACAACATGATGCGGCGTACGCCGCTGTCCGTGCCCGGGCGGTATGGAATAATGACCGGGTGGGCATGGTGGCGGTCTCGAACGTTGAGAACCGCATCCATGACAATTTGCCTCAGCACAACCATTCGAGGGTTCCGCAATGGATGACAACAAGCGCCGCGCACTGGCTTCCGCACTCGGCCAGATCGAAAAGCAGTTCGGCAAGGGCGCGGTGATGCGCATGGGTGATCGTGTGGCCGAAGTCATGGACGTGGTGTCGACCGGATCGCTCGGCCTCGACGTCGCGCTGGGGGTCGGCGGTTTGCCGCGTGGCCGCGTGGTCGAGATCTACGGCCCGGAGTCTTCGGGCAAGACCACGCTCACCCTGCAGGTGATTGCCAACTGCCAAAAGACCGGTGGCACCGCGGCGTTCATCGATGCCGAGCACGCGCTCGATCCGACCTATGCCGCCAAGCTGGGCGTCAATGTCGATGACATGCTGGTGTCGCAGCCCGACACCGGCGAGCAGGCCCTGGAAATCTGCGACATGCTGGTGCGTTCCAACGCAGTCGACGTGGTCGTGGTGGACTCGGTTGCGGCGTTGACGCCAAAGGCTGAAATCGAAGGCGAGATGGGCGATTCGCACGTCGGCCTGCACGCCCGGCTGATGAGCCAGGCGCTGCGCAAACTTACCGCTAACATCAAGCGTTCCAACACGCTGGTCATCTTCATCAACCAGATTCGCATGAAGATTGGCGTGATGTTCGGCAACCCCGAAACCACCACCGGTGGCAATGCGCTGAAGTTCTACGCGTCGGTGCGGCTCGACATCCGGCGGATCGGTGCGGTCAAGAAAGGCGACGAGGTGATCGGCTCGGAAACACGCGTGAAGGTGGTCAAGAACAAGGTCGCGCCGCCGTTCCGCAAGGCCGAGTTTGAGATCCTCTACGGCGAAGGCACTTCCTATGAAGGTGAGCTGATTGAGCTGGGGGTGGCCAATGACCTGGTCGAAAAATCCGGAGCCTGGTACAGCTACAACGGCGAGCGGATCGGGCAGGGCAAGGAAAACGCGCGCCAGTATTTCAAGGACAACCCGGCGGCGGCCAAACAGCTGGACGAGGCCCTGCGCGCCAGGCTGCTGGATACCGCGCCCAAGCCGGACGCGGTGGCAACCGAGGACCTCGAGGCCTGAACGTGTGCGCGCGGTTGGCGCAGCGCCCGCTCGGGTGATGGGTTGAATGGCGCGCAGACGCAACTCCGGGGACGGCGCGGATACGCGCACCGCATACGACCGCGCGCTGGCGATGCTGGCGCGGCGCGAGTATTCCCAACGCGAGTTGCACACGCGGCTTGAGCGCGCGGGTTGCGCTGCAGCCGAGTCGCAGGCGGCCATCGACGCATTGCATGACCACGGTTACCAGGACGACCGGCGGTTCGGCGAAATGCTGGTGCGTACGCGGGTGGCACAAGGATATGGGCCAACCCGGATCCGCGCCGAGCTCAAGACGCACGCGCTGACGGACGCGGCGGTTCGCGAGTTGCTCGATGCGGCCGGGGTTGACTGGGCCGAGCTCGCATTGGCACAGCTGCGCAAGAAGTTCGGCGCGCGGCGCGCGGTTGACTACGCGGAACGCGGGAAGCGTGCCGCTTTCCTGCTGCGGCGCGGATTTGCCGCCGAAACCGTTAGAATTGTCACCCATTCCGAGGTTGGCGGCCCCAGCGTTTGACGTCCTGCAGTCATTCGGCAGGCGGGCAGGGCGCATGACTCGGTCTCCAAATTACCCGAGTTTGCCGGCGCAACCGCATGAAAACCGCAGAGATTCGCGCACGTTTCCTTGAATTTTTCAAGACCCGCGGGCACACCATCGTGCCTTCCGCACCCCTGGTTCCCGCCAACGATCCAACGTTGCTGTTCACCAATTCGGGGATGGTGCAGTTCAAGAATGTTTTCCTCGGCAGCGAAAGACTCGCGTACCAGCGCGCGGCCGACGTGCAACGTTGCCTGCGCGCCGGTGGCAAGCACAACGACCTGGACGCGGTTGGCTACACCGCGCGGCACCATACTTTTTTTGAAATGCTGGGCAACTGGTCGTTCGGGGATTACTTCAAGCGGGAAGCCATCCAGTGGGCGTGGGAGTTGCTGACAGTCCAATTCAAGCTGCCGGCCGACAAATTGTGGGTGACGGTCTACCACACCGACGATGAGGCGTATGCCATCTGGCACGATGCGGTGGGCGTTCCGGCCGAGCGCATCGTCCGGATCGGTGACAACAAGGGCGCACCGTATGCGTCGGACAATTTCTGGCAGATGGCCGATACCGGCCCCTGCGGGCCATGCACGGAAATTTTCTTTGATCACGGTGCGGACGTTCAGGGCGGTCCGCCGGGTTCAAAGGACGAGGACGGTGACCGCTACATCGAAATCTGGAACCTGGTGTTCATGCAGTTCGACCGTGCAGGCGACGGCACGCTCACGCCGCTGCCTGCGCCGTGCGTGGACACCGGCATGGGCCTGGAGCGCCTGGCGGCGGTGCTGCAGGGGGTGCATTCGAACTATGAAATCGACCTGTTCCAGCACTTGATCGCGGCCGCGCAGCGGCTCACGGGTTGCAAGGATTACGCGCACAAGTCATTGCGCGTGATCGCCGACCACATTCGGGCCTGTGCGTTCCTGATCGTGGATGGCGTGTTGCCGTCCAATGAAGGCCGCGGGTATGTGTTGCGCCGGATCATCCGGCGTGCGCTCCGGCACGGCTGGATGCTGGGGGTGCACGGTGAATTTTTCTGGAAAATGGTGGCGCCGCTGGTCGCAGAAATGGGCGTGGCCTATCCGGAGCTGGCGGCCAGGCGGACTTTCGTCGAGGACGCGCTGCGTGCCGAAGAGCAGCGTTTTGGCGAGACGCTCGAGCACGGGATGAAGGTGTTCGACGAAGTGGCCGCACGGTCTGGCCAGACCATTCCCGGCGCCGACGCGTTTCGCCTGTACGACACCTACGGCTTCCCGGTCGACCTTACGGCTGACATGGCGCGTGAGCGCGGCATGAGCGTGGACATGGCCGGCTTTGAGCGCGCGATGGACGCACAGCGCGGGCGTGCACGCTCGGCCAGCCGGTTCGAAAGCAAGACCCAACTGCCGGCGGACGTCGCGAGCCGGCTGCCGCCAACGCAATTTCTCGGTTACGACACACTGGATTCGCCCGCGTGCAGGGTTCTCGCGCTGGTGCGCGATGGACGTACGGTGGATGCCCTGGCACCCGGCGAAACCGGCGCGATCATTCTGGATCGCACGCCGTTTTACGCCGAATCGGGTGGTCAGGTCGGTGATGTCGGCATGCTGGCGCACGCCGGGGGTGATTTCAGCGTGGGTGACACGCAGAAATTCGCGGGTCAATTCGTCGGCCACGTCGGCCAGTGGAAAGGCCATGCGCCCCTGCGGGTGGGAGATCAGGTGGCGGCGCACGTGGACGCTGCCCGCCGGCAGGCCACGGTGCTGAACCACTCGGCGACGCATTTGCTGCATGCGGCGCTGCGCGAGGCGCTGGGCGAGCATGTCGCGCAGAAAGGCTCGCTGGTCGCGCCCGACCGGTTGCGCTTCGACTTCTCGCATTTCCAGCCGCTGACGGCGGCCGAGTTGCGGCGGGTCGAGGATCGGGTCAATCAACAGATTCGCCACAACGATGCGGCGCAAACGCGCCGCATGGCGTATGACGATGCCATCGCCACCGGTGCGATGGCGCTGTTTGGCGAGAAGTACGGCGCCGAGGTGCGGGTCGTGAGCATGGGGGATTTTTCGACCGAGCTGTGTGGCGGCACCCACGTTGCGCGCACGGGCGACATTGGCCTGTTCAAGATCGTGTCCGAATCCGGCGTCGCCGCCGGCGTGCGCCGTATCGAGGCGTTGACCGGTGCGGTCGCGATCGCGCATGTCGCGGCCGAGGAACGTCAGCTGGACCAAATCGCCGGGTTGCTGGCGTCTTCCACCGGCGATGCGGCCGACAAGTTGCGCCACCTGCTGGAGCAGCAGAAACGGCTCGAACATGACCTGGGGGTGCTGCAGGCGAAAGCCGCCAGTTCGGCGAGCGGTGATCTGGCCAGCCACGCAGAAGATGTGGCGGGCATCAAGCTGGTGGCCGCACGCCTCGATGCGATGGAGCCCAAGGCCTTGCGTGAGGCCGTGGATGGCCTGAAGCAGAAACTGGGTGACTGCGTGGTGCTGTTGGCAGCAGGCCGCGATGGCAAGGCATCCCTGGTGGGCGGGGTGCATGGCGCGGCACTTGGCAAAGTCAAGGCGGGCGAAGTAGTTGCGCACGTTGCGCAGCAGATTGGCGGCAAGGGCGGTGGGCGGCCGGACCTGGCGCAAGGCGGCGGCATCGACTCGCCCGCGCTGGATGCTGCGCTGCGCGGTGTGGCGGGTTGGCTCGCGCAACGCGTCAAATAAACACGCGATACCCTGCCGAAAGTCATGGCTGTTTCATTGCATGTCATGCAGCCGCTCGTATAGTATCGGCCGAGTGTCGATCGCCGCCGCACCGGCCTGGTACGGCTGATGGAGGAACCTGGATGATGACGGTTTGCCCGCCGTTGTTCGCGATCGTCTCCTCACGTTGCGTCGCGCAATCCCGAGGGGGGAACGCGCGCGCTCAGTTCGGGTCTAAGCTACCCGAGTCCATGGAGTTCTATCATGCTGATTTTGACGCGCCGCGTGGGGGAAACCCTGATGATCGGCGACCAGGTAACGGTTACGGTTTTGGGTGTCAAGGGTAATCAGGTACGCATTGGCATCACCGCACCCAAGGATGTTGCGGTGCATCGCGAAGAGATCTACCAGCGTATCCAGCAGGAACATCAAGCCGCGGCCGATGCCGCGGGTACCGCGCCGCACGATACCGCCGAAGGGTGATGCCTGGCGGCAGTCCGCTTTACCGCAAGCCGTGATCCGTCTATGCTAACCGACTGACCTTGGTCAGCGTTTGGCGTGCGCGTTGGGCGGTGGGTCGCGGGTGCCAGGCGCCGGCAGCTCAACCGCAAGCCGAAGTGAAGGCGCCGCGTGCCGCACCGCCGGTGCCGGTTTTCACAACATGTCCGGAGAGATGCCCGAGAGGCCGAAGGGGCTCCCCTGGCAAGGGAGTATCGGGTCACAAAACCTGATCGAGGGTTTGACGGATTCGTCGGGAACGAATCCGGACGGCCGTAGGGCCGGCCACGAGGGCAGCGAGGGGCGAGCATCAGGGACGATGCGAGCAATCCCGAACCGGGTGTTGATTCACGCAAATGGTGGTTGTTGGAGCAAACTGAGCGAAAAATTCGGAGAGATGCCCGAGAGGCCGAAGGGGCTCCCCTGCTAAGGGAGTATCGGGTCACAAAACCTGATCGAGGGTTCGAATCCCTCTCTCTCCGCCAGTTTTTCGTTGACGCGACCGCACGCGTCGATGATAATTTGCAGCCCGCTTGCAGGCTGCACTGTCAAGCGAATCGGTTTCCATGCGCCCGTAGCTCAGCTGGATAGAGTACTTGGCTACGAACTAAGTGGTCGGGGGTTCGAATCCCTCCGGGCGCACCATTTGAACCTCAACAACGCCAGGGACCGCAGGTCGCTGGCGTTGTTGTTTTTGGGGCCCGACGGTTCCATCCGCGAGCCTTCGGTGGCGGTTGCCTGTGACGCTGGGCGCTGCGGGAAGCTGGACCAGGCTTCGGCATGGGCGGTGTTTCCGGGAAGAAATTCGGTGGGTGGAGGCAAGGCTGCGCCGGTGCGTCGCCGGCTCGATTGGAGTACGCTGCGTGGCGAGGCCAATGATGCAATCCCAGCCCATGCAGCGCGATGTCGCCCAAATTGCCTATCCGGCAGTACGCCGGGTCGCCGTGCTCGCGGTGGCGCTGGCCGGCGGCATCGCCGTCGCTGTCTCGCAATTGCACGTCATGCCGCCGATGCTGTGCTTTGCGCTGCTCGTGGCCGGCATGGCAACGCTTGGTGCGGCGGGATGGCTGGCCGCGCGGCGGTGGCTGGCCGGGGTTCGACCCCGGCCGCAGGTATTGACGGCGCACGGCGGCCGGTCCCCGGCGCCTGCCCACTCCAACCTTGCGTGCGCCGTTGGCGCACGGCGGCACCACGCTTGATGTGACCGCGGCGCTGCGCGGCGGATTCTCATTGCCGTTGCAGACGGAGGGGTTCACAAGGGCTCTGCGTTGACCCGCGTGCGCGTGCGACCGTACCATGGCAACCCCACCGTCGCTGTGCACGGTGGTTTTCATGTCGGGGTATAGCTCAGTCTGGTAGAGCGCCAGCTTTGGGAGCTGGACGTCGGGGGTTCGAATCCCTCTGCCCCGACCAGATTCGCGGTGTTGCGGTGGTCAGCACGCGTGGCGCACGACCGGTATTGTCACGCGGGTTTCGGCTGTTGCGTTGGGCGAAAGCATTCGCTTCTTTGCGCCCGTAGCTCAATTGGATAGAGCATCGGCCTTCTAAGCCGACGGTTGCTGGTTCGATTCCAGTCGGGCGCACCAGGCGGCCGTGCCGAGCTGCTTGACTCTGGACTCGAGTCAAGGGTTTAAGATGCATCCATGGATGCCCAAACGACGCCGGTCACCATCGGCACCGTTGCCCGACGGGCCAAGGTCAGCATTGACACCATCCGCTATTACGAGCGTGCGGGCCTGTTGCCCGCACCCCACCGGCGCGCGTCCGGTTACCGCGACTATGACCCCGGTGTCGTCGAGCGGCTCAGGTTCATCCGGCGGGCCAAGGAACTGGGGTTCACGCTGGGGGAGATTCGCGAATTGCTCGCGCTTTCCACAGACCGCGAGCGCGGCGTGAAAGGTGTCAAACAGCGCGCCGAGGCGCGGTTGGGCCAGGTGCAGCAGCGCATCCGCGAGTTGCAACGGATGCGCCGCGGGCTGCAGCAGCTTATTGACGCGTGCCCGGGGCACGGCGCGCTTGAGCATTGTCCCATCCTGCGGGCGCTGGGCGGAGAAGCAAATCCATGAACATGCACGATCCATCCGCTCAGCGGAGCGGCGCGGCCGCATCCGCGACGTTTGCCATCGACCCCAATTGCGGCATGCGGGTGACGCTGCCCTCGCAGCGGCGTGCCGACTACCAGGGCGTCAGTTACTACTTTTGCAGCGCTGGTTGCAAGGCGAAGTTCGTCGCGGACCCCGTGGCGGTGCTGGCCAAGGCGCGGCGGCGCGAAGTCGAGGCTGGGCGGCTTGACCCGGTGTGCGGCATGCCGACCGATCCAGGCCATCCGCGCTCCAGCAGCAGGTACCGCGGGACCAACCTCAACTTTTGCGGTGGAAACTGTCGCGCGAAATTCGATGCCGACCCCGCGCGCTACCTCGCAGCATCCGCGGGGATCGGGGCGGCTGGCGAAGCCTCCGCGGACGCGATTTACACCTGCCCGATGCACCCCGAGATACGGCAGGTCGGCCCCGGCCACTGCCCCAAGTGCGGCATGGCGCTGGAGCCCATGTTGCCCGCCGCCGGCAACGAGGATGACAGCGACGTGCGCGCGATGGCCCGACGCTTCTGGGTGCTGGTTGCGCTCACGCTTCCGGTGTTCGTTCTGGCGATGGGCCCGCACCTGTTTGGCTGGCATTTCCCCTCGCCGTGGAGCGCCGTTGCGGCATGGATTGAAGCGGTGCTCGCGACGGGGGTCGTGTTATGGGGTGGCGCGCCGTTCTTCGCGCGTGGCTGGCGTTCGCTAAAGCCGTGGAACCCCAACATGTACACGTTGATCGCGCTCGGTGCCGGTGTGGCGTGGTTGTACAGCGCGGTGGCGTTCCTGCTGCCCGACTTGTTCCCGGCCGGTTACCGCGACGCGCACGGGGGAGTCGGGGTGTACTTTGAGTCGGCGGCGGTCATCGTCACCCTGATAACGATGGGCGATTTCCTGGAGTTGCGCGCCCGGCGTCGCACCGGTTCGGCGTTGCGCGCGTTGCTCGATCTTGCGCCCAGGATCGCGCGCCGGATCGCGCCCGACGGCAGCGAGACCGACGTCCCGCTGGAGGGCGTGCAGGCGGGCGACGTTTTGCGCGTGCGCCCCGGCGAAAAAGTGCCCGTGGATGGCACGGTGACCGCTGGGGCGAGCCATATCGATGAGTCCATGCTGACCGGCGAAGCGATGCCGGTCGCAAAGACGCAGGGCGACCGCGTGACCGGGGGCACCGTCAACCAGGATGGCGCGTTGACGATGCGCGCCGAAAAGGTCGGCGCCGAGACCACGCTGTCGCAGATCGTCGCGCTGGTGGCTCGTGCGCAACGCAGCAAGGCACCGTTGCAGCGGGTCGCCGACCGCGTGGCGGCCTGGTTCGTGCCGGCCGTGGTGGCGGTGGCGGTGTTTGCCTTCATTGCGTGGATCGTGCTTGGCCCGGAACCTGCGTTCACGCACGCGCTGATCGCCGCGGTGTCGGTACTGATCATTGCCTGTCCGTGCGCACTGGGGCTGGCGACACCGATCTCGATCATGGTAGCCAGCGGACGCGGTGCACGCATGGGGGTGCTGTTTCGCGATGCCACGGCCATCGAGGCGCTGCGCGATGTCGATACGCTGGTGGTGGACAAGACCGGCACGCTGACGGAAGGAAAGCCATCGTTGACGCGTGTCGAGACGCTCGGTGGTTTCGATGAACAGCAGGCATTGATGTTGGCGGCGGCGCTGGAGCGTCCCAGTGAGCATCCGTTGGCACAGGCCATTGTCGCCGCGGCACAGGCGCGCGACACGGCCATCCCCGCCGTGGGTGATTTCACCACGGTGACGGGGCAGGGTGTGCGCGGGCGTGTGGAAACGCACCAGGTGGCACTTGGCAACGCCGCCTTGATGCGCCAGACGGGCGTGAAATTGGATGGCATGGTTGAAACCCGCGCCGACGCGCTGCGTGGCGAAGGCGCGACCGTGATGCTGCTGGCGGTCGACGGCGCTCTGGCGGCGCTGCTGGCGGTAGAAGACTCGATCAAGTTGAATACGCCAAAGGCGTTGACCAGCCTGCGGGCAGAAGGGCTGCGGATCGTGATGTTGACCGGCGACAACCAGACCACGGCGCGCGCCATCGCGCGTCAGCTCGGTATCGATGAGGTACACGCCGACGTGTCGCCGGCCGACAAGGGCCGTGTGGTCGAAGGCCTGCAACGGGAAGGGCGCAAGGTCGCAATGGCCGGCGATGGCATCAATGACGCCCCGGCATTGGCCGCGGCTGACGTCGGCATCGCCATGGGTACCGGCACGGACGTGGCGATGGAAAGCGCGCAGGTGACCCTGGTGCGCGGTGATTTGTCCGGCATTGCGCGGGCGCGGTCCCTGTCGCGGGCGACCGTGCGCAACATCCACCAGAACCTGTTCTGGGCCTTTGGTTACAACGTCATCGGGATCCCGATCGCGGCCGGCGTGTTGTACCCCGCGTTTGGCTTTGTGCTCTCGCCGATGATCGCGGCGTTGGCGATGAGCCTGTCGTCGGTGTCGGTGGTGACCAATGCCTTGCGCCTGCGTGCGGCTCGATTGGCGCTGGTGACCTGACGCGCAAAACGAAGCCGCGCGGACGAGCCGCGCGGCTTCGGGCAAACGGGTACGGGTTGGGTCAGCGCGCGAACAGCGGCTTGTTCAGGCGGGCCATCAGACGCCCCTTGCGGGGGATGGTGTGGTCGCGTTCCGCCGCCGCGTGCGGCGCCGACGCTGCGGTGAGCCGGCCGGCTGCGTGACTGGCATTCATGTAATCGACCACATCTTCGTAAGGCATGCCCGCTGCCGTCGCAATCTCGTCAGCGGTTGCCGGGTCCTTCGACAGTTCCTTGGCGATGCGGAAGTGCCGCGGAAACTCGCGTTCCGTTTCCGGCCAGCCGGTCAGCTTGTAATGCTCGTTGCGGCTGAGCTCGCGGCCAAGGATGCCGGGGGTGGCGATCAGGCCCGCGTACCAGCGCAGGCGCTCCAGCGGCTGCGCTGCATGCGCCGCGCGCGCTGCCTTCAAGGCCTCGGAATAGACGGGCACCCAGCGGTCCGCGGGCTGCTGCAGGATCGCCGTCAGCGGTTTCAGCGCCGTCGATTCGAAGTGGTAGGCGTGGTTGTCGGGATCGATGATCAGCTCGGCGCCGTCGGGACCCGTGAGCTTGCGCGCATTGGTCACACGCCCGAGGGCGATGGCCTCCGCCAGGTTCACCGGACCGATCGCTTCGGCAACGCCTGCGGCTTCGGCGGACGCCTGCGTGGCGGCGGCCTGTGCGTGCGGCGCACCTGCCGATGCCGTTGCCCGCGCGGGCTCGGCGTACCGGCCGGACAGCCACGTCTCCAAACCCGCCGCGGTCGTGCGCGGAGCCGAACCTGGGTCTTGCAGAGAGTCGAGTGTCATATCCTGTTTGCCTTGCATGGCTGCGTTCCTCTTGAAACCAGTGCGACCAAGGTGGAGGCGGGGTCAAGGTGCGCTTGCGATGATCGGTGCAATCTGCGTGCCAGTTTAGGCAAGCTGGCGGCATGAGTGGTGTCAACAACTGCAAACTGGCGTAAACATTGGTTACGCGGGGTCAGACGGCTGCCGCTTCCTGGGGCTGGCGCGCCTGCAGCGCCCACAGGGCCGCGTAGTGACCGTGTTGGGCCAGGAGTTCGGCGTGGCTGCCTGATTCGACGATGCGGCCGTGATCGAGCACCACGATCCGGTCGGCATCGACGATGGTCGACAGCCGGTGGGCCACGATCAGGGTGGTGCGGCCGCGGGCGATTTCCGCCAACTCTGCCTGGATGATTTTTTCGGTACGCGTGTCGAGCGCACTGGTGGCTTCATCAAACACGAGGATGGCCGGCTTTTTCAGCAGCGCGCGGGCGATGGCGACGCGCTGTTTCTCGCCACCCGACAACTTCAAGCCGCGTTCGCCGACGGTGGTGGCGTAGCCCTGCGGCAGGGACAGGACAAAGTCATGGATGTGTGCGGCGCGCGCCGCGGCCTCGATTTCCTCGCGGCTGGCGCTGGTGCGGCCGTAGGCAATGTTGTAGTAGATCGTGTCGTTGAAGAGCACGGTGTCCTGCGGCACGATGCCGATCGCCGCGCGCAGGCTGGTCTGGCTGACTTCCCGGATGTCCTGGCCGTCGATCGTGATGCGCCCGTGCGTCACGTCGTAGAAGCGGAACAGCAGGCGCGACAGGGTGGACTTGCCGGCGCCGGTGGCACCGACCACGGCCACGGTGCGGCCGGGTGGAACCGTAAAGTCGATGTCATCGAGGATCGCCCGGTCGGGGTTGTAGTGGAAGGAAACATGCTCGAAACGCACCTCGCCGCGCCGCGCCACCAGCGATGGCGCGTGCGGGGCATCCTGCACTTCGGCATGTTCGTCCAGCAGGGCGAACATGTGTTCCATGTCGATCACGCCCTGTTTGATCTGGCGCCAGGTAAAGCCCAGCATGTTGAGCGGAATCGCGAGCTGCAGCAGCCAGCCGTTGACCATCACGATGTCGCCGACCGATAGTTTGTGCGCCACCACGCCCGCTGCGGCCATCGCCATCACGACGGTCAGGCCGACCGCGATCACCAGCGCCTGCGCGCCGTTGAGCACCGCGAGCGACGATTCGGTCTTGACCGCGGCGTCCTCGTAGCGGCGCAGGTCGGCGTCGTAGCGTTCAGCCTCGAAGGCTTCGTTGCCGAAATACTTGACCGTCTCGTAGTTGAGGAGGCTGTCGATGGCGCGCGCGTTGGCGAGGCTCTCGGCCTCGTTCATCGTGCGGACACCCGCGGTGCGCCATTCGGTGATCCAGATGGTGGCGCCGATGTAAAGGATCATCGTCACCAGCGTCGCCACCGCGTAGCGCCAGTCGAGCCGGCGCAGCAGCAGCGCGATGACGACCAGGATCTCGAACAGGGTCGGGACGATGTTGAACACCACCCAGCCGAGCAGGTTGTAGACCCCGCGGGTGCCGCGCGAGATGTCGCGGCCAATGCCGCCGGTGTGGCGGTCGAGATGAAACCGCAAGGACAGTTCGTGCAGGTGGCGGAAGGCGTCCAAACCGGATGCGCGCATCGCGCGCTGGCTGACGCGCTCGAATACCGTGTCGCGGAGCTGTCCGAACAGGGCACCGATCAGGCGCAGGACGCCGTATACGGCGATCAGCGCGAGCGGCACCGTCAGCACCGCGATGCGCGGATCCAGGCGATCCACGATGTCCTTGAAGGCGACCGGCACCCATACCGTCGCGACCTTGGCGATCACCAGCAGCGTTGCTGCGGCCAGCATGCGCCCGGGATAGTGGCGGACGTAGGGCCACAGTATCGCGATGGCGCGGCGTTCCCGCTTGGGTTGGGTGGGCATGGCGGGCATCGTCAAAGGATGGGGGCGCACCGCGGCGGGTTCCAGCCCCCGGGGCGCGGCGGCGGTGCGGGTACAATTTGTGGCCGCGCATCCGTACCGTGACCGCCATGACCTTTCGTACCCGTTTTGCCCCCAGCCCTACCGGCTTCCTGCACATTGGCGGCGCGCGCACCGCGCTGTATTGCTGGCTGGAGGCCCGTCACCGCGGTGGACAGTTCATCCTCCGGATCGAAGACACCGACCGCGAACGTTCCACCGACGCGGCGGTGGCCGCCATCATCGACGGCATGCACTGGCTGGGCCTGGATGCGGACGAAGGCCCGTTCTACCAGACCCGGCGGATGGATCGTTACCAGGCGGTCGCGCAGCAGCTGCAGGCCGCTGGCAAGGCGTATTGGGCGTACGAGTCGAAGGAAGAACTGGATGCGATGCGCGCGGCGCTGAAGGAGCGCGGTGAAAAGCCGCGCTACGACGGTCGGGCGCGCGAGCAGAATCTGCCGCGTCGCGACGATCCGAACCGCGTGTTGCGGTTCAAGAATCCGCAAACCGGCAGCGTTGTATTCCACGACCGGATCAAGGGCACCGTCGAGTGGGCCAACGCCGAGCTCGACGATTTCGTGATGCTGCGTTCGGACGGGTTTCCGACCTACAACTTTGCGGTGGTGGTCGATGACCTGGACATGCGCATCACGCAGGTCATCCGCGGCGACGATCACGTCAACAACACTCCGCGCCAGGTCAACCTGTACGCGGCGCTGGGTGCGACGCCACCCGACTTCGCCCACCTGCCGATGATCCTTGGCCCCGATGGCCAGAAACTGTCCAAACGCCATGGCGCGGTCGGGGTGATGCAATACCGCGAGGATGGCTACCTGCCGCAGGCGCTGCTGAACTACCTGGTGCGCCTCGGCTGGTCGCACGGCGACCAGGAAATTTTTTCGCTCCAGGAAATGATCGACCTTTTCGACATCGGCGAGGTCAATCATTCGGCCGCGCGGTTTGATTTTGCCAAGCTCGGCTGGCTCAACCAGCACTACATCAAGCAAGGCGATCCGCGGGTTCTGGGCAAGGAATTGGCGTGGCACCTCGAACGCCTGGGGCTGGAGGTCAGCCATGGGCCGGATCCCGCCGAAGCGGTGCTGGCGCTGCGCGAGCGCGCGCAGACCCTGAAGGCGATGGCCGAGCAGGCGCGCATCTGGTACGCGCCCATCGAGAAGTGGGATGCCAAGGCCGTCAAGAAGCACCTGCAGGCCGATGGTGCGGGTGATGTATTGCGTGCGGCCCACGCGCGGCTGGCGGCGCTGCAGCCATGGACGCGCGCGGGCATCCACACGGTCGTCGAGGAGCTGGCGTCCGCGCGTGGCATCGGCATGGGCCGGATCGCGCAGCCGCTGCGCGTTGCCATGACCGGCACCGCGGTGTCGCCGTCGATCGAAGATACCGTGTTCCTGGTCGGGCGCGATGACGCGCTGCGGCGCATCGATGCGGCGCTTGCGCACGCCGCGGGCGGCTGAGTGGACGCCCTTCTGCAGAAGCTGTTGCAGGGCGTCAACCCCGGCACGCCGGGCGCGACGTGGCAGCTGCTGCACAACCTGCTGGCGCTGGTGCCATGGTGGCCGCTGATCTGGTTTACGCTGGCCTGCGCCGTGGTCGGCGCGCTGGTCGGGTGGTGGCGCGGGCGCATTGGCCTTGGCATTGTCCTGGGGCTGGTGGTGGGTCCCATCGCCTGGGCCGCGCTGTGGGCATTGCCACCGGGCCGTTACGGTCCGGCGCGCAAACGGTTGGATGCGCGCGGAGCGGTGCGAAGGCCGTCCACCGTGTGACGGTGTGACCGATGGTTGCGTTGAGGGGGATTTGGCCCCATCTTGGACAGGCCGGCGCGACGCTGGCAAACGCGTAGAATGCTGGCATGGTTACCGCACCCCAAGTTGCGCACCATCATCACCACGATGCGGCTGGCATCGTGCGCGAAGTGGAGCACGAGTGCGACGTGCGCGGCCTGCGGCTGACGCCGCTGCGCCGTGAAGTGCTGGTGCTGGTCGTGCAGGCCCACCGGCCGGTCAAGGCGTACGACTTGCTGGAATCGTTGCGTGACCACCACGCCGGTGCGGCGCCGCCGACGATCTACCGCGCACTGGATTTCCTGCTCGAGAACGGGTTTATCCACAAGCTGGAATCGATCAACGCATTCGTGTTTTGTCAGCATCCGGCCGAAGCGCACCAGGTGCCGTTCCTGATTTGCGATGTGTGCGAAAGCGCGACCGAGGTGTGTGACGAGGGCGCCATTGCCAGGTTGATCGAGCAGCAGGCGCACGGCTTTGGCTTTCGCGCCAAGGCGCAGACGCTCGAGGTTCACGGCCTGTGCAGGCGCTGCGCCAGCGCGGCCCGCTAAGGCGTTCCTCCGATTGGATGACCCGTGGTGCCGCCGGCAACCAGGGGTTTGTGTTGCCGCACGCAAGTAATGTTATAATGTAGCCTTCGTGCAGGAACTGCGTGCAGACCCGCCGCGGGCAGTTCCTGGTCATTCCGGCGCAGGCGGGAATCCAGTGACTCGCTGTTGGCGCGTTGGTCAGCAACGGCACCGGATTCCGGAGGGCGCCGCGCGATTCGGGAATGACCAACAAAATCAAAGTGCCCGTGTTGAGAATCCGAAGGAAACCCCGTAAAAATGAGCACTCCCTCTGCCCAGGCGATGGTCGCGCTGTCCGGCCTGCGGCCGCCGGCCGCAGCGCCACGTCATGTCGCAACCTTGGTCGACCGGGTCGGCGCGACGGCCTCGTTGCTGTGCGCGGTGCATTGCGTGCTGCTGCCGTTCGTGTTGGCGCTGCTGCCGTTGATCGGGCTTGAATTCCTTGCCGGGCACACCTTCGAGCGGGTGTTCGTCACCTGCGCGGCGTTGCTGGCAGGCGGCAGCATTCTTGCCGGTTACCGCCGCCACCGCCGGCCGCAGGCGCTGTTCCTGATGGTGCCGGGTATCGCGCTGCTGGTGTTTGGCATCGCGATTGACCTGGATGCCAACGTCCTGGTCCACACCGTCAGCGTGGTGACCGGTGGCGTCCTGGTTGCCAGTGCGCACATCACCAATCTGGTTTGCTCGCACCGCCAGCATCGCCTGACATGCACGCATCCCGCTTGATCACCACCGCCGGGTGATTGTGTAACGCCGGGCGGCTGCCTAGCCTTGTGGCCATGGCACACGATCAGTTCCACGCCCCGGCAGTCCAAGACGCGGCTGGCGGCACCCACGCGCAGCTGGCCTTAGCGTTTGCGCTGACGCTGGCGATGCTCGTGGTCGAGGCGGTTGGCGGGTGGTGGTCAGGCTCACTGGCCCTCATGGCCGATGCTGCGCACATGCTGGTGGACGCGGGCGCACTGGCGTTGGCGTGGGGCGCGGCGGTGTACGCGATGAAGCCCGCGGACGCACGCCGGAGCTTCGGGTACGGCCGGCTCGAAGTGCTGGCCGGCTTCGTCAACGCGCTGGTGCAGGTGTTGCTGGTTTGCGGGATCGCCTATGCGGCGACCCGGCGCCTGCTGGCGCCGGACAGCGTCCACATCCAGTCCGGCGTGATGCTCGCCGTTGCCGTGGCCGGACTGGCCGTCAATACCCTCGTGTTGCAGCGCCTGCATGTCCACGCCCACGTTCACGATGACCTCAATACGGCGGGCGCGCGCCTGCACGTGTTCGGTGACCTGCTCGGCTCGATGGCAACCGTGCTCGCGGCCTTGCTGGTGCGTTACCTGGGTTGGGACCAGGCCGACCCCGCGTTGTCGTTGTTGGTGTCCGTGCTGATCCTGCGCGGCGCGTTCGTGTTGCTCAAACGCTCCGCGCACATTCTGCTCGAAGGCGTGCCCGACGGCGTGGCTCCCGCTGAGGTGCGCGCGGCGCTGGCGGCGGCGGACCCCGACATCGCCGAGGTGCATCACCTGCACGTCTGGCAGCTTGCTTCGGGATCGCGCATGGCAACGCTGCACGCGCGGTTGTGCCAGGGCGGCGATGCGCAGCGCGTGCTCCGGGCGATCCAGCGCGTTGCGCGTGAACGGTTCGAGATCAGCCACGTCACGGTCCAGGTCGAGTCCAGTGAGTGCGTTGACCCGGAGCATGGTGATGCGCACCCGCGGGTACCGTGATGGCACGACGTTGCGCGGTGCCGGCGCGCTGGTACCATGCCACGAGCCGCGCGCAGTGCGCGGATTCCACACGACCAGCAGGAACCGACATGGGCAAGGGTGACAAAAAGACACGCAAGGGCAAGATCTACGCCGCGAGCCACGGCAACGTGCGCCCGCATTCACCGACCGCAAACGCAGCGGTGAAGAAAACCGCAATCAAGACGGCACCCAGGACTGCGGCCAAGCCTGCCGCCAGGACGGCCCCCAAGCCGCTGGCGCGTCCGGCAGTCAAGAAGACGGCGGCCAAGAAGGCTGCACCAAAGAAATCCACGTAGACAGGCGGATTTTCTGTTTGTGGGAATGGCCCCGATTGCGGGGCCATTTTTTCTGTTATCGCCGTGCGCGGCCGAGAGGGCCCAAATCAGCGGGCAGCCCCGACGCGCGAGGTTCAGTTTCACCTGTACATCACGATGGCTTCCTGCATCGGTCCGAGCTGTTCGCCGGGCAACTCCAGGCGTTTGATCTCCGGGGATAGTTCCCGGTGCTGGAATGGCCGGACCGCCACCTGCCTCGACGGCGCGGCGTAGCGCCCGGCACGCAGTATCACCGTCGCGCTGGCTCCGGGTGACGCGGCCACAGTGACGGGCGTTGCTGCCGTGCCGACGCGGACGGCACCAAGGAAGGTGATGCGGCCGCCGGCGTGTGCTACGTCTGGACTGTCGCTGCGGGGGACGGCTGGTACGGTTGTCCTGGCGCCGCCCAAGGTGCCTCCTGCCGGCTGGGTGGACATGCGGTCCGCGGCGTACGCCGCCTGCGCCATCACCGCCATCAACAGCACCACGATCGCATGGGCAAGTATTGGAGGCGTGCCCAATCCAGTTGCAGTCCTGGTGAAAAGCGTACGGCGCATTGCCTTGCCCACCTGGTGATTATTGTTTTCCTTAATTGTTCATTTTGAGTCTGCCGTGGCAGTTCTAAATGTCATGGCTTTGGCGGGCTCCATACATGGTATTCGCGTCGTCTGTGTGCTGGTTTCACGCTATCACTTGCACCAGACAGGTTATGAGAAGTCGGTCGCCTGCATGCCTGTAGATTCCTACAGCGCGTCGGTGCCACAGGAGCGGCTCGCGATCGTGCTGCTATTGCGAATGTGCACCCATACGCAAATGCCGGATGATATGCATCAAGCGCGTTGCGCGCCGCACCGGGTCTGTATGAAATAAATACATGTATATCAATGGTCTGCATGAGTTTGCGTGAATCAGGCTGCACGCGCGATGGCATGTGTATTGCATCGTGCTGTTTGTACGCCATTGCCGCCGAGGAATAATCGTGACTGTGACCCTTGCATCAAATGCCAGCAGTGAGCAGCATCCAATTGGAGAGCTGTTGCTGCTGCGGGCGATCGACAAACTGCTGGACGCGACCAGCGTTGCGGAATTGGAGGATGGCGCCAGGTCGTTGCTGGGCGACCTGATTCCCGGTGGGCTGCTCTGGCGCGTCAAAAACGCGACCCATATGCGTCAATTCAAGTCTGCGTCGATGTACCTGTTGCAAATACCCTTGCGTGACGGTGACGCCTTTATTGCCAGCGCGCCGCGGTCGACGGGGTGCCTCGGCCCATTGAGGACGGCCGCGAAGCTGGTGGCCGAACGTGCGGAAGCGCTGAACCGGCAGGTTGACCTTGCGCAGTCGGCCGAACAGCTTGGCCGGTCCCGGCGCTTGCAACGCGCGATGTATGCAATCTCAAACCTGGCCAGTACGGCGAACGCGGACAAGGCCTCGATGTTCGGTCAGCTGCATGCCATCATTGGCTCGCTGATGTACGCGATGAATTTCTATGTCGCGGCCTACGACGCGCAGCGCGACACGATCAGTTATCCGTATTTTGCCGACAGTGTCGATGAGTATCCGCCGGATCCGTCAGACGGCGTGCGGATGGCCGACATCGAGCGCAGC
This sequence comes from Rhodanobacteraceae bacterium, assembly GCA_004299555.1. Taxonomy (GTDB): domain Bacteria; phylum Pseudomonadota; class Gammaproteobacteria; order Xanthomonadales; family Rhodanobacteraceae; genus 66-474. The sequence goes on along the minus strand of SCQU01000006.1, from coordinate 3,153 downwards.
CCGACCTGGTATGTGATCCACGAGGGCAAGCCACTCATGGGCTTGCGCGAGACCTTGCAGACCACCATCGGCAGCCGGTTCAAGAGTACCGGCCCGCGGTGCGAGGAATGGTTGGGTGCGCCAGTGCTCCACGACGGCAAGGCTGTGGGGTGCCTGGTCGTGCAGTCCTACGACGTCGCGCGCCACTACAGCAACGCGGACAAGGAGCTGCTGGTTTTTCTTGCGCAGCACGTCGAGGCGATACTAGCGCCGCAGCGCGACCACGCGAAGTAGGCTGGGTGGTTGTGCGGGCGGTGGCCGCGCGCGCCGTATCAGGGTAGGACGTCGGCGCCGCCGGCGAACACACGCTGTGCCAGCGAGCCGCCGATCCAGTAGGCCAGTTCGGCCGGCTGACGCGCCTTCCAGATGACAACGTCAGCGCGGCGGCCGACGGCGAGCGCGCCGCGGTCGCCGAGGCCCAACGCGCGCGCGGCGTTGACGCTAGCGCCACGCAGCGACTCCGCAGCCGTCAGGCGGAACAGGGTTGACGCCATGTTCAGCGCCAGCCGCAGCGAGCGCAGCGGCGAGGTTCCGGGGTTGAGATCGGTCGCCACGGCCATGGCGACGCCGTGTTCGCGGAACGCCGCGATCGGTGGCGTACGGGTTTCGCGCAGCGCGTAGTAGCTGCCCGGCAACAGCACGGCTACCGTACCCGCGCGCGCCATTGCGGCGACGCCGGCCGCGTCCGTGCATTCCAGGTGATCGGCCGACAGACCGCCGTACCCGGCCGCCAGTGCGGCCCCGCCAAGATTGGACAGCTGGTCGGCGTGCAGCTTGACGCGCAGGCCAAGTTTGCTGGCCGCCCCAAAGTAACGCCGTACTTCCTCGGGTGCAAATGCAATGCCCTCGCAAAACGCGTCCACGGCGTCGGCGAGTCCGGCCTCTGCGACGGCCGGCAGCCATTCATCGCAGACCATCGCGATGTAGTCGTTCCGGCGCGTGCTGAATTCGGGCGGCAGGGCGTGCAGGCCCAGCAGCGTCGTGCGCACGCTGATGCCGAGCGCGCTGCCGATCCGGCGTGCCACCCGCAGCATCTTCATTTCGGTTGCAAGATCAAGCCCGTAGCCGGATTTGATCTCGAGTGTGGTGACGCCATCGCGCAACAGTGCGCGCGCACGCGGTAGTGATTGTTCGAACAGTCCGTCTTCACTCGCCGCGCGGGTCGCGCGCACGCTGGACACGATGCCGCCGCCCGCACGCGAGATCGCTTCATAGCTTTCACCCTGCAAGCGCATCTCGAATTCGTTGGCGCGCTCGCCGCCAAACACAAGGTGCGTGTGGCAATCGACCAGGCCCGGCGTCACCAGCGCGCCGTGTACCGATTCGCTGGTTGTGGCGAGTGCGTCCGGAGTACCGGGAAGGTCGTGAACGGTGCCAGCGTAGGTGATCGTCCCGTCGCGCCAGCCAAGCGCGGCGTGCTCGATCAGGCCGTAGCCATCGTCGCCGGCCAATGTTGCCAGCGTGCAATCGAGCAGCAGGTGATCCCAGCGCATCGCATCATCCGATCAGCCCATGACGCTGCATGGTAGCGCTTGCCCGCTGTAGCCGCTGCGTGAATCCACCGGGCTGAGCTCGGCCGTCCGGGAGCCCGCCGCGCGGCCACGGAAGGCGGCCTCCGTTCGTCGGTGGCCGCGTGCGACAATACCGCGGCTTTTTCTCGGCGGAACGATGATGACTGGCGCTGGCGCTGCCTTGCACGCGGAACATGCCTGGACGCACGCAGGCTGGCAGCACGATGTGCGTGTGGGCGCGGCGGCCGATGGGCGTGTGCGGGGCCGCTTTGCGCTGCCGGGGATGGTGAACCTGCATTCGCACGCGTTTCAGCGGGCGATGGCGGGCCTGGCCGAGCGGCGCGGGCCAGGTGACGATTCGTTCTGGACCTGGCGCGAAGTCATGTACCGGTTCGCGGCCCGCATCAACCCGGATACGCTGCGCGCAATAGCCACGCAGTTATATGTGGAGATGCTGAAGGCCGGCTACACCCACGTGTGCGAGTTCCACTATTTGCACCACGCGCCGGATGGCGAGCCCTACGCCGACCGGGCAGCGATGTCGAAGGCGATCATCGAAGCCGCGCGCGACGCCGGTATCGGGCTGACGCTGTTGCCGGTGCTGTACATGACCGGCGGTTTTGATGGCCGTCCGCTGTCCGCGCGCCAGCGGCGTTTCGGGTTGTCGGTCGATGCGTACCTGCGGCTGCTGGAAGCGCTGCTGGCGCTGGAGTCGCCCGCCGTGCGCGTCGGCATCGCGCTGCATTCCTTGCGTGCGGTGCCGGAGGGCGCGATGCGCGAGGTGCTGGCGGCGCCGCTGGCGCAGGGTCGTCCGGTTCATATCCACATCGCGGAGCAGATCGGCGAGGTGCAGGACTGCCTGAGCCTGCGCCACGCGCGGCCGGTCCAGTGGCTGTTCGGCCATGCGGATGTGGATGCGCGCTGGTGCCTGGTCCACGCAACACACGTTGACCCGGCGGAAATGCACGCACTGGCAAAGTCGGGTGCGGTGGCCGGGTTGTGTCCGACGACCGAAGCCAACCTCGGTGACGGTTTGTTTCCACTGGCAAACTTTCTGGATGCGGGCGGCGTGCTTGGCATCGGCTCGGACTCGCACATCTCGGTGTCACCCGTCGAAGAGTTGCGTTGGCTGGAATATGGCCAGCGGCTGGCGTCGTGTCACCGCAATGTTGCGGCACGCAAAGCCGGCGCGAGCGTGGGTGAAGCGCTCTGGCGGGCGGCGTCGCGCGGCGGGCGTCAGGCTGCCGGTGTACCAGGTGGTTCAGGGGTTGCGGATTGGATCGTGCTGGATGATGCCGCGCCGGCGCTGGCCGCGCGGGACACCTCGAGCGTGCTCGACAGTTTCCTGTTCGCCGGCAACGTGCCTCTGGTGCGTGATGTCATGGCCGGCGGCGCGTGGGTGGTGCGCGATTTCCGCCATCGCGATGAAGATCGGATTGCGTCGGCCTATCGCGCCGCGGTCGCGCAGCTCGCGGGGGCCTGACCCTGAGGTTTCCCCACGTTTTCAAGCCGGGATGTCCAGCTGAGCGATGAGCGCCGGTCCCGGCGTGCGCAGGCATGCGATGATCCGTGCAGACGCTTGGGTCAGCCATCGTCGTACCAA